>CAVWLO010000002.1:347500-1211846 GCA_963755985.1 uncultured Acidimicrobiaceae bacterium | reverse complement strand
GTCCAACGACTGTCGGTGCAGCCGTCCCGGGCAGGAGATGGCGCTGGCGGGGCCACGCTGGGTGACAGCCGGCCGCTCTGCGACAAGGACTACCAACCGATAGGTTGACGGCGGCCCGACCACCTCCGCCGGCCCGACCACGTCCGCCGGCATCCGTCGGCCCGACCGATGATGTCAAACATCCGGTTGGTAGGATCTTGACGTGGCCGCGGGCCACGGCCACAATGGGCACTGTTGGGGATGGAGCCGGCCCCCCGAGGCTGCGCGAGTAAGGGGGAAATGCTGATGAGGACGACGTTGCCCGAGATGGAACAGGCCGCCTGACCTCAACGATGGCCCGCTTCATCTCGATCCTCTTTAGCGGCATCGCCGACGGGGCCATCACCGGGCTGGTTGCGCTCGGCATCGTCCTGCTGTTCAAGACGACGGGCGTGGTCAACTTTGCCCAGGGCGACCTGCTCTCGCTCGGCGCCTACTTCGGCATCTGGCTCCTGGTCGACCTCAACCTTCCCACCGCGCTCTCCTACATCTTCGCCCTCATCCTCTCCTTCGGGGTGGGCGTCGTGGTCGAACGGGTCGGCTATGCCCCCCTCCGAAAACGGCCCCTGCTGGCCATCGTCATCTCCACGTTCGCTCTGTCACTCCTGATCGAAGCGATCATCGGGCTGGTCTTCACCAATACGCCCCGGACGCTGCCCTCCCCCTTCGGGAGCGGCGTCTGGCACGTGTTCGGCGCGGCTATTCCCTACCAGGACGTTCTTATCATCGTTGTCACCATCGTGGTCTTCCTGTTGATCCAGGGGATGCTCCAGCGCACGACCCTGGGACGCCAGGTTCGCGCTGTGTCGTCGGATCGGGAGGCCGCCCTCCTCCAGGGGGTACGGGCCGGGCGGCTGACCATGATCATGTTCGGGTTGTCGGCTGCGGTAGCCGGGCTGGGCGGCCTGCTCGTCGCTCCCATCCTCTCGGCCTCGCCCACGTTGGGGTTCACCCTCATGCTGGGGTCATTTGCCGCCGTGGTCCTCGGGGGCTTCGATCGGGTCGGCGGGGCCATGGGCGCGGCCGTCGTGGTGGGCGTGGCTCAACAGTTGCTGGCCGGCTACGTCGCCCCGAACCTGAACGAGGCCTATCCGTTCATTATCTTGCTGGTCGCCTTGATCCTGCGTCCTGAAGGACTCGTGAAAGCGACAGTCGGTGTCCGTTACTGAGAGCGGCCAGCCGGCCGCGGCCACCCGTCCGCCCGGAGCGTCGGAGCGAGTGGCGGCGCGCCTGGCCCGCCCGGCCATCTACTCGCGCCACCAGTGGCGGACCTGGGTGGCCGTCGCCGTCGTGGCCGCCCTGGTCCCCCTGGTGGTCAGCGGCGGGTACGGCTACAACATCGCCATCAACTCAGGGCTGTTCGCCATCCTCTCGCTGGGCTTCTACTTCCAGTTCGCCCTGGCCGGCCAGTTCAGCTTCGCCACACCCGCGTACTACGCCATCGGGGCCTATACCTCAGCCTGGGTGTCGATCAATCACGGGTTCCTGCTCGGGTTCATCGCCGGCGTGCTCGTCACCGCCGCCGTCGGTGGGCTGACCAAGCTGCTGCTGGCCCGCTCGCCCCTTATCCACTTCGCCATCGCCACCCTGGCCTTCGGCCAGCTGGTCATCATCGTCTTGGAGAACTGGACCTCGTTCACCGGGGGCGACCAGGGCAAGTACGGCATCCCTCCGGCCAGCCTGTTCGGCTATCAGTTCGACACCCAGACCAAGCAGTACTACCTCATCGCCGGAGTGACGCTGATCTGTACGGCCTTGTTGCTGCTCTTCGAACGCTCTCCGGCCCAGAGGGACCTGACCTTCGTTCGCGACATGGGCCTGGTCGCCCGGACCTCGGGGCTACGGGCCAACTACCTGCAGGTGGTGGCGTTCGCCGCCGGAGCGGCCTACATGGGCGCGGCCGGGTCGCTGTTGGGCGCCACCACCGGGTTCGTCGACCTCAACTCCTTTTCTTCCGCGGCCTCGGTGAGCGTCGCGCTGCTCGTGTTGCTGATGGTCCTCCTCGGCGGGATCGGCATGGTGTGGGGCCCGATCATCGGGGCCATCGTGTTGACCGTCCTCCCCCAGGTGCTGAGCAGCTGGCAGAACTACGAACAGTTGATCTACGCCCTGGCCATACTGGCTGTCATCCTGGTGCTGCCGGGGGGCCTGACGTCGCTACCGGCCGAGTTCCGGGCGAGGCGGGCCAAGCTGAAACAGCGAGCTCAGCAGCGAGTTGAAGTCGAACGAGTCGGAGTTGAACAGGGAGGCCAGCCGTGAGCACCTTCCTCGAGTGCAAGGGCCTGACCGTCAGGTTCGGTGGGGTGGTCGCCATCGACGACGTGTCGTTGTCGATCGACAGCGGCGGTGAGGTCGTCGGTCTCGTCGGCCCCAACGGCTCGGGCAAGTCGACGTTCTTGAACGCCCTGTCCGGCCTGGTCCCGTCGCGGGGCCGGGTCGAGGTCGACGGCAAGCCGGTGTCGTTCGGTCGACCGGGGGTCATGGCCCGCAACGGGGTCTTCCGGACCTACCAGACGCCCCAGGTCGATGCCGAGCTGACCTGTATCGAGAACGTCCTGGTCACCTCACCTGACCTGGCCCTCCGAGGGTTGATCGGGGCGTGGCCCCTGCGACCGGCCATGTGGCGGCGGGAGAAGGATCGCTGGCAGGCGGCTTGTGAGATCCTCGACCGGGTCGGCCTGGTCGACAGGGCCAATCTGCCCGCCGGCGGTCTCTCCTACGGTGAGCGCCGCCGGCTCGAGATCGCCCGTGCGCTCATGGCCAATCCGCGGCTGCTCCTCATGGACGAGCCGGCCGCCGGACTGAACACGACCGAGACCGACCGGCTGGCCGACCTCCTCGGCCAGGTCACGGCCGAGGGGATCAGCCTGGTCGTCATCGAGCACAAGATCGCCTTCATCGAACAGCTCTGTGACCGGATCGTGGTGCTGGAGCTGGGCCACCAGATCGCGGCGGGTACGCCCAAGGACGTCTGGCTTGACCCCGCGGTGATGCGGGCATACCTCGGTGAGGCAGTATGACAACCGATGTTGGCATGACCGTCCAGCCGGAGACCAAAGGGGCCGCACCCGAGGAGGCCAGCCGCCCCCTCCTCGAGGTGCGGGGCCTGACTGTCACCTATGGAACCCCGACCCCCGCCGTCGACCACATCGATCTGCGGGTGGGCGAGCGGGAGCCGGTGGCGCTTCTCGGGGCCAATGGCGCAGGCAAGACCTCCACGCTGCGAGCCATCTCGGGCCTCATCTCCTCGACCGGGACCGTGACCTTCGACGGCGAGGACCAGGGCCATCGGCAGCCCGAGGCCATCGCCCGGTCGGGCATCATCCACATTCCCGAGGGGCGACGGCTCTTCGGGGCGCTCAACGCCGAGGAGAACCTGCTCATCGGGGGCACGGCCCGAGGTGGGCGGGATCCCCTCTTCAGCCTCGACGACATCTATGACCTCTTTCCCCAACTGAAGGGTCTCCGGCGCCGAGGGGGTTGGACGCTGTCGGGTGGCGAGCAGCAGATGGTGGCTATCGGTCGTGCATTGCTGGCCTCGCCCCGGGTCCTGCTGCTCGACGAGCCGTCGCTCGGGCTGGCCCCCTTGGTGGTGGAGTCGGTGTTCCAGGCGCTGCACTCGATCGCCCATCGAGTAGCCATGGTGCTCGTCGAGCAGAACGCCGGGCTGGCCCTCGACCTCTGCGGAAGGGCCTACGTCCTGGCTACCGGCCGGGTAGCGGTGTCGGGCACGCACGCCGAGCTTCCGTCCCGCGAGGACCTGTTGGCCACCTACCTGGCCGAGTGACACGTATCGAGGGTTCCGCTGCTGGATTCGGTATGACCACCGCTCGTCCGGGTCGATGCCCCACTGAGGAGATCTCATGAGCACCATGTTCGAAGCCCTGGCCCAGTGGGCCAAGGTGCAACCCGAGGCCCTGGCCCTCATCACCGAAGCCGACGGCACCCGGACCTACGGCGAATTGGTGCACAATGCTGCCGCCCTTGGCGCCGCACTGCACGGTGGGCTGGGCGTGGACCCGGGGGAGACGGTCACGTTGCTGGCCGCCAACCGGCCGCAGTGGGTCGAGGCCTATCTCGGTGTCGGCGCTGCCGGGCTCCGGTGCGTGTCCGGCAACCCCGAGTGGACGGACTCGGAGGTCACGTTCATTCTCGAGCACTCTGAGTCGAGCGCGGTCATCTGCGACAGCGAGTTGGCCGGCCGGGTCGTCGCCCTGAAGGACAGCCTGTCGCGGCTCCGCCATGTGATCGCCGTCAGCGACGCCGACGACGAGCCGGTGGTCGCCGGCGCGGTCTCCTACGCCGCACTGATCGAAGGAGCCCCGGAGGACCCCGCCAAGGGACTGCCCACTGAGGAGTTCGAGTTCACCGAGCACATCATGTACACCTCGGGGACGACGACGGGGAGGCCCAAGGCGGTGATCAACCAGGTCACCGACCAGCCCGGGATCGACTACGAGGAGATGTTCGGCATCACGGCCAAGGACCGGGGCATCGTGATGACCCCGTTCTTCCACGGCAATGGGATGGGCGGGCTCATGGTCTCGTTGCTCTACGGGGCCAGCGTGGTCTTCACCCGCCGCTTTTCGGGCACCCGGTTTTGGAAGCTCGTCGACCTCTACCGCCCGACCTTTCTGTTCACCCTCTCGCCCATCGTGAACATACTGCTCGGCCGGCCCGAGACGATTCCCGAGAAGCGCCACAATCTCCGGGTGATCATCGCCCTGGGCGCCTCGCGGACCGCACCCATCATCGAAGAGCGTTTTGGCGCCCCGGTCATCGACTGGTACGGCATGACCGAGGCCGGCATGGGCACGTACACGCGACTCGACGAGGCCCGCAGGCCCGGGTCGGCTGGCCGCCGATTCCCCGAGTCCACCATGACGATCCTGCAAGAGGACAGGACGGTGGCCCCTCCCAACCAAGTAGGGGAGGTGGTGTTCGGCCGGGGCACCATCTCGTTCGACGGCTACCTGAAGGACGACGAGGCGACGGCGGCGGTCATCGACGCCGAATGGTTCCACACCGGCGACCTCGGCTACTTCGACGAGGACGGCTACTTCTTCTTCGTCGACCGGAAAAAGGACATCGTCCGGCGGGGGGGCGAGAACATCTCGTCCCTCGAGATCGAGGGGGTCATGCGGCTGCATCCCCATGTGTCCGACGCCGCCATCCTGGGGAAGCCCGACGCCGTCCTGGGCGAGCGGGTCGTCGCCTTCGTCGTCCCGGCCGAGGAGCACCCCGATCCCGACGTCACCTCCATACGGGGCTACGTCGGGGAGCATCTGGCCAAGTTCAAGGTGCCCGAGGAGATCTTCCTGGTCGACGAGCTTCCCCGCACCTCCACCGGGAAGATCATCAAGGCCAGGCTCCGGCCCCTGATGGTCGACGACCGCAGCTGAGGCTGCCGCGACCGAGGGCCGACGACAGAGAGCGAGGAGCGTGGTGCTCCGACGGCCGACGGGCGGCCAACGGAGCCCAAGTGCGAGAGTTCATGGTGAGCGACCCCGCCGGGGCGACCGCCGACGGGGAGAGGAAGGCAGGAGCAGATGACGACGACACGGATGAACGAGGAGCGCAAGCTCCGGATCGGGGGGGACTGGGTCACCCCCAAGTCAGGTACCTACTCGATTGTCAACCCGGCGACCGAAGAGGTGGTCGGTGAGGCACCCGAGGCTTCACTCGACGACACCGCCGACGCGGTGGCCGCAGCCGCAGAGGCGTTCGGCTCCTGGTCGCAGACGCCTCGGGCCGAGCGGGCCGCACTGTTGCGGGCGGCGGCGGAGCTGTGGCGGGAGCGCGAGGCCGAGATCGTCCCCCTGGTCCAGGCCGAGACCGGTGCCGTCCAGGCAGTGGCCGCCGGTGCCCAGGTCCCCGGATGCGGCAACCGCCTGTTCGAGAACGCCGAGCTGGCCCTCCGGAACTGGGACATCCCGTTGCTCCCCAGTGAGAGTGCCAGCTCGCCGCTTGCCCCCGGCGCCCTGATGGGGGCGGTGGCCGCCCGCCAGCCCGTGGGCGTGGTCGGCTGCATCACGCCCTACAACTTCCCCCTCACCAATACCGCGGGCAAGATCGGGCCGGCCTTGGCCATGGGGAACACGGTCGTGATCAAGCCGGCTCCCCAAGATCCGCTGGGCAGCATCGAGCTGGTGCGGGTGCTCGATGAGGTGGGGTTCCCGCCGGGCGTGGTCAACCTGCTCACCGGGTCGAGCCCGGAGGTGGGAGCCGCACTGGTGGACTCGCCCGATGTCGACATGATCAGCTTCACCGGGAGCTCGGCGGTGGGGGCGAAGATCTTCGAGGCCGGAGGCAAGACCATGAAGCGGTTGCTCATGGAGCTGGGGGGGAAGGGCGCGGCCCTGGTCCTGGCCGATGCCGATGTGCCAGTGGCGGTGCGCAACATCATGAGCGTGTGGGCCTTCCACTCCGGCCAGATCTGTACTGCACCCACCCGGGTGATCGCCCACCGGTCGGTCTACCAGGAGCTGGTCGACGGGCTGGCCGCTGCGGCCGGTCTGCTCACCACGGGGGACCCGCTCGACCCCGCGACGGTGGTCGGTCCGGTGATCTCGGGAGCCCACCGCGACCGGGTCGAGTCCATGATCGCCTCGGGCGAGAGCGACGGTGCCCACGTGGTGGTCGACGGTCGTCGCCCCGAATATCTCGAACGGGGGTTCTTCGTCGCCCCCACCCTGTTGGCCGAATGCCGGAACGACATGTACGTGGTCAGGGAGGAGGTCTTCGGTCCGGTCATCGTGGTGGTCCCCTTCGACGACGAGGAGGAGGGAATCGCCATTTCCAACGACAGCTCGTACGGGCTCTACGACTACGTGTTCTCGACCGATACGGCTCGGGCCTATCAAGTGGCGCGCCGCCTCCGGGCCGGCAACGTCGGCATCAACACCACCGGCCGAAACCCGCACACGCCGTTCGGCGGGTTCAAGATGAGCGGGGTGGGCCGCGACGGGTCTCAGTTCGGCATCGAGGCGTACAGCGAGTTGCAGAGCATCGTCTGGCCAGCGTAAGACCCCCCGCCGGGCGGCCTTACTGGGGGGCGATGCGAAGCCGTCGACCCTGGGGACGGGCGCTGGCCCCGAGGTATGACCGTTCGATCATCGTGGCCAGTGTCGGAGCCAGCCGATCCGGGTTGACCTGGGACTGCCGCGAGGTGACGTAGCTGTAGGACCGGTCGATCAGGATGAACAGCAGTGCCGCCTGGACCTCGGGGTGGACCAGTGATCCGGTCTTGGCCGCCATGATCGGGGTCAGCAGCTCCTCGAAGAGGGCGTCGAACGCCTTCGTCGCCTCCCCGGAGATGGTCGAGTCGGGGACGGCGTCCCGCTCGAACCAGGCCCGGATGACGCCGCCGTGGGAATCGAGGAGGTCGCGCCAATGCTTCAGGAGCTCGATCAGTTGACCGCGGGCTTGCTTCCCTGGCGTCACCGATGCAATGGCCCGAGTGGTCACCCGCATGTCGACGAAGCAGATCCGGCTCAACTCGGTGAACAGCGCGTTCTTGCTCTTGAAGTAGCGGTAGAAGGTGGCCCGGGAGGTGTTGGCCGCTTCGATGATGTCGTCGACCCGGGTCCCGGCGTAACCGGTCTCGGCGAAGACGCGTTGGCCGGCCTCGAGCAGGCGGTTGCGGAGGTCCTGGTCCTGACGGGGCAGAACCGGGGTGCTCGGGTCCTTGTCGGCGCGGACTTCTCTCCCCATCGGAGGCACTCTATCCGAGCGCCGTGGGCGGAACCGCGATGACCAGGGAAAAGGCGGACGTGCGCCGGGCCGGGCGGACCCGGGTCGAGCCAACGGTCGCCGACTGACGGGCTCCCATGCTTCACCTCGAAGTCGCCGAGCCGTCCATGGCCAGCTGGGGGGTCAACCGGGCAGTCCGACCGGGGAGGCCGACCGTGGCAGTCCGACCGGGGAGGCCGACCGTGGCAGGCCGGCCGGGGGCCGACCGTGGCAGGCCGACCGGGTCACCGGGTCAGCGGGATGACCTCGGACCCGAAGGCTTCGATCTGGTCGACCAGCTCGTCGGCGCTCCGGCTACGCAGCCGCACCTGTAGGTGGGAGGCACCGACCGAGGCCCAGCCCGAGAGCTGCTCGGCCAGCTGGTCGGGCGATCCGGCTACGGCGTGGGGTCCGAGGTCCCAGTCCGGGGTGCCGACATACAGGGGCATGGCAAAGCCACCGATGTCGAAGGGCTGGGTCCGGCCCAACTCGGCCCGCCGCTCCTGAAGGAAGGCGATGGCCGACTCCATGCCCTCTGGGGGTGGGCCCTGGGGGAGCCAGCCGTCACCTCGCTCGGCCGCCCGGCGCAACGCCGGACGGGACGACCCGCCGACCCAGATGGGCAGGTGGGCCTGGGTCGGTCGCGGCGACTGGCCGATGCCGTGCACCGAGAAGTGATCGGTGTCGACGTCGGGGAACTCGTCGTCGAAGGCCGCCCGGATCACGTCGACGGCGTCGTCAGTGATGGCGCCCCGTTCGGTGAAGGGTATGCCCAGGGCATCGAACTCGCCCTCCACGTGGCCGGCACCGACCCCGAGGATGGCCCGGCCGCCCGAGAGGTGGTCGAGCGTCATGAACGACTTGGCCGTGACCAGCGGGTGGCGGTAGGCCGGGATGAACACGTGCGACAGCAGCCGCACGTCGGTGGTGAGTGCGGCCAGCCAGCCCAGCGTGGCCACGGTGTCGAACCAGGCAGTCTGCATCGACTCGGCCCGGTCCCGCGGGATGGCCACGTGATCGCAGACGGCGATGTAGGAGAATCCTGACCGGTCTGCGGCCTGGGCGATCGCAGCCAGCTCGTCGCGCCCTGCCCGGTCCTCCCAGGGCTCCCGGTACAGCTTGGAGCGCGACTGGATCGGGAGTTGCATGCCGAACCCAACGGTCGGCTGGGACGTGGTGGACATGGTTCCCCCTGGGGCTCGTGTCGTCGACGGCGGACTGCCTGGCAAGCTACACAACCTGACTGAAACGTTCCACGTACCCGTCGTACCAGGGGGATCGCCACCACGTGCTCCACCTCAAACGTTGAGCTGTCGGGGCTCGGATCCTGTCCGGGCGGGGCGGGAGAACGGACATTGTAGACGCACTTGTCATCTTTAGCTATGCTGGCCCGACCCCATGGGAGGATGTCGATGTTCGATCTCGGGCTCTCGAATGAGCAAGAGCAACTCCAGAGCGCCTACCGCGGCCTGTTCGACCGCGAGTGCACCACCGAGGTGGTGCGGGCCAGCGAGCAGACAGGCTTCTCGCCGCAGCTCTGGGCTCGCCTGGGCGAGCTCGGTGGCGTCGACATGGCCCTGCCCGAGTCGGCCGGCGGAGCGGGCGGCCTCTTTCTCGACGGCGTCTTGGTGAGCGAGCTGGTCGGCGCCTCGGTGGCTCCGGTGCCTCTAGCCGAAGCGGTGGCCGCCGCCCGCTTGCTGGCCGCCCTTGACACCACCCCGGCCCGCGGCCTGCTCGCCGAGGTGCTGGCATCGGCTGCCCCGGTGACCCTCGCCCCCCGACCGGCGGTGGACGGAACACTGGGCTGGGTCCCGGCCGGGCTGGTGGCCGAGGTGGTGCTGGCCCGGGACGGCGACCGGATTATCGCCCAGCGAGGCGATACACCGACGCCCTTCCCCGACAACCTGGGCGCACTGCCGGTGGCCGACCGGCGCGTCACCGACGATGCCGTGGAGTTGGCCCGAGGGCCCGAGGCGGTTGCCGCCTTTGCCGACGCAGTGCTGGAGTGGCACGGTCTGGTCGCGGCCCAGGCCGTCGGCGCCGGGAAGCGAGCCGTGGAGATCGGCGTGTCGTACACCACCGAGCGGTATGCCTTCGGCGTGCCCATCGCCTCGTTCCAGAGCATCGCTCACCGCTTGGCCGACGCCGTCACCGCGCTCGACGGGGCCCAGCTGCTGACCCGCAAGGCGGCGTGGGCCATCGACGGGCGCACCGACCGGTGGCGCCCGCTGGTCCAGATGGCGCTGGTGGCGGCGGACGACGCGGCCCAGCGGGCAGTGGACGGGGTCCTGCATTTCCACGGTGGCTACGGGTTCATGCTCGAGTACGACATCCAGCTGTACTTCCGGCGCATCAAGGCGTGGTCCCTGCAGGTGGGCGACCGCGGCAAGGAGCTCGAGTCCGTGGCCGACCTGCTCTGGGGCCCGGCGCGGTCGCCGGTGGGGGTCTGAGGGGGACTATGGACTTTGACCTGGGTGCAGATGCAGAGGCGGTGCGCAAGGAGGTACGGGAGTTCCTGGCCGAGCACCTGACCGCCGAGATCCACGAGCGTATGGCCGAGACCGGTACGTACTACGACGGCGACTTCGCCCGGGCCCTCGGCGCGCGGGGCTGGATCGCCGCCGGTTGGCCGGTCGAGGAGGGCGGCAGCGGTCGGAACTGGCTGGAGCAAGTCGCCCTGAACCAGGAGCTCCGCCGGGCCGAGGCTCCAGTCGACGCCATCGGGACGACCATGCTCATCGCCGAGACGCTCCGCCTGTTCGGTACACCCGAGCAGAAGGAGACGATCATGAAGCCGGCCGTCCGCGGCGAGGTGGTGATCGCGCTCGGCTACACGGAGCCCGACTCCGGTTCTGATGCCGCCGCCGCCCGGACCCGGGCGGTGCCCGACGGCGAGGAGTGGGTGATCGACGGCGAGAAGATGTTCACCACGCTGGCCCAGGTGGCCGACTACGTCTTTTTGTTGACCCGGACCAACACCGAGGTGAGAAAGCACCGGGGCCTGACCACCTTCCTGGTGCCCACCACCGCACCCGGCTTCTCCATCTCGGAGGTCAAGACGCTCGGCGGTGAGCGCACCAACATCACGACCTACGAGGGTGTCCGTATCCCTGACCGCTTGCGGGTCGGTGGGGTCGACCAGGGTTGGTCGGTGGCCTCGGCCGCTTTGGAGCTCGAGCACTCGGGTAGTTACGCGGGGGAGACCGAACAGGTGCTCGACGTGGCCGTGCACGAGGCCTCCCTCCCCGCGGCTGACGGTACCCGGCTGCTGGACGACCCGGCCGTCCGGTCCCGCCTGGCCCAGGCGGCCGTCGACATCGAGGTGTCCGACCTCCTCGGCATGCGCGCCGGGTGGATGCACCAGGTCGGCCAACGCCCCCTGACCGAGGGGTCGATGGCCAAGGTCTATTCGTCCGAGGCGTTCTCGAGGGTGGCGAGCGATCTCCTCGATATCTTCGCCCCGGCATCGCTCCGACGGGGTCGAGGACTGGGCGACGAGACCCTGGCCAAGATTGAGCACGCCTATCGCCACAGCCAAGTGACCCGGATCTATGCCGGTACCAGCGAGATCCACCGGAGTATCATCGCCGAGGCTGGGTTGGGGCTCCCTCGGACCCGCGCCGCTGGTTGACGGGGCCACGCCGGGCAACGGTGGAACAACGACACACCGCGGAGGCCGCGTGAACAAGAAACTGGTACCCGAGGTCGGCCAGCCGCTCGACCCGCCAGAGCCGTCCCCGGAGGTGGGGCGCTGGAGCCTCACCGTGGCCAGCCGGACCACCCGGGCCCATGGCCGCCGGACCATCGCCAAGCTCCTCGATGCCGCGGTGTCCGAGTTCGCCTCCTACGGCTACCACGGTGCCAGCATGGCTCGCATAGCCAAGCGTGCCGGCACCGCCCATGGAACCGTCTATCTCCACTTTGCCGACAAGGACGACCTGCTGTCGGCGGCCATGACCGACGTCAGCCGAGACCTCGAACCGGCGTTGGGCGCCGTGCCCCGCTTCGAGCCGGGCGAGGAGGGACTGGCCGTCCTCAACGACTGGCTCAACGTGGTGTGCCAGAAGTTCCAGGCCCACGGGGCCATGCTCCAGGCTGTGAGTGAGGCGCTCCAGGCCGGTGACCATTCCAGGGTCAGCACCGACTCGCTCCGCCGGCTGGCCCACAACACGGCGTTGATCGCCGATCGGGTGCGGGCCACCGGTGCGAGCGACGTCGACCCGCAGATCGCCGCGTTGGCCATCTACGCCCTGATCGAAGGGGCGAACCGGACCATGTTCCGGGGCCAGCTCCTGGTGAGCACCGACGAGCTGGCCATCGGCCTGGCCGAGTTCATCCAGCGGTCGCTCTTCGGGGGCGAGAGCCCGAAGCTACGAGCCCGCGCGTAGGTTGACGTTGGGGGCGGCCTCGGCCACCAGGCCGGGGACAATGGCCGTGAGCTCGTCGGGCTCCCACCGGGCGCCCTTGTCCACCGTGGGCCCCTCGTGCCAGCCCTCGAGCACGCTGATGCGGCCGCCGCTGACGTTGAACACCCGCCCGGTGACCCCGGCCGAGTCAGGGCTGGCCAACCAGGCCACCAGCGGGGCCACGTTCTCGGGAGCGAAGGGGTCGAACTCGTCCGTGGCCGCCGCGCTCATACGCTCCTGGCCGCCGGGGGTGATCATCCGGGTTCGTGCCGCCGGGGATATGGCGTTGACGGTGATGCCGTAGCGGTCGAACTCCTGGGAGGCGATGATGGTGAAGGCGGCGATGGCCGCCTTGGCCGCCCCGTAGTTGCTCTGGCCGACGTTGCCGAACAGCCCCGACACCGACGAGGTGTTGATGACCCGAGCGCTGTTCTCCTGACCGGCTTTGGCCCGCTCCCTCCAGTGCCGGGCCGCCGTCCGGGTGGTCAGGAAGGTGCTCCGGAGGTGCACGGCGACCACCGCGTCCCAATCCTCCTCCGACAGGTTGACGATGACACGGTCCCGGAGGATGCCGGCGTTGTTGACCACGATGTGGATGTCGCCATAGGTGTCGATTGCCGTCTGCACCAACCGGGTCGCGCCCTCGGAGCTCGACACATCGTCGCCGTTGACCACCGCCTGGCCACCCCCGGCCACGATCTCGTCCACCACGTCTTGGGCGGCCGACACCGACGCCCCCTTGCCGTCGACCTCGGCGCCCAGGTCGTTCACGACGACGAGTGCGCCCTGGCGGGCCAGTTCGAGGGCATGGCCTCTCCCGATCCCACGCCCGGCGCCGGTGACCACGGCCACCCGGCCCTCACAGATCTTTGCCACTGCTCTGTTCCTCCTCTGGTTCGAAGACCGCGAGGGCGCGGCCGTCGTCGATCGGCTCCCAGGACAGGTGGACCCGTTGGCCCACTCCCACGCCGGTCGGATCGCGGGTGACGACGTTGGTCATGAGCCGGACGCCCTCGTCCAGCTCGACCAGGGCCACTGCGTAGGGGATCTCGTCTCTGAACTCGGGAAGGGCGGCGTTGTACTGGACGCTCACGGCGTAGACGGTGCCCCGCCCGGTTGCCTCCCGCCACTCGATGTCGGTGCTGAGACAGCCCGGACATGCGGCCCGCGGATACCAAAAGGGGCGGTCGCACGAGATGCACCACGGGAGGACCAGGCGCCGGGAGCGGGTGGCCTCCCAGTACGGGCCGGCCTCGGCCGACTCGAGTTGGGTGGGTCGGGTCACAGGGTTGCCTCCGTTCCGAGGACGACCGTCGACGTGGCCGAAAGGACTCCGCCTACGCCGTGGGCCACGGCCACATCGACGTCTGGTACCTGGCGGGGCCCGGCCAACCCCTGAATCTGGCGAACCGCCTCCACCAGCAGGAACATCCCGAACATGCCGGGATGAGTGTAGGACAGGCCTCCGCCGGAAGTCTGGGCCGGGAAGGCGCCGCCCGGCCCGAGCCTGCCGTCGGCCACGAAGGGACCACCCTCACCCTTGGGGCAGAAGCCCAGGTCCTCCAGGGCCAACAGCACGGTGATGGTGAAGGAGTCGTACAGCTGGGCCACGTCGACGTCGACGGGGGCGATGCCGGCCAGCTCGAAGGCCTTGGGTCCCGAGACCGACCCGGCGGTGACGGTGAGGTCGGGCATCTGCGAGATCATCTGGTGGCTGTGGGCGGTGGCGGCGCCGAGGACATAGGCCGGGGCCGCCGGCAGGTCGCGGGCCCGCTCGGCACTGGTCAGCACCAGTGCCCCGGCGCCGTCGGTGACCAGGCAGCAGTCATAGCGGTGGAGGGGCGAGGCCACCATGGGTGAGGACAGCACGTCGTCGACCGACAGGGGATCGCGGTACCTGGCTTTGGGGTTCAAGGCAGCCCAGCGCCGGGTGTCCACTGCTATCTGGGCCAGTTGCTCGGCGGTGGTGCCGTAGCACGCCTGGTGACGGCTGGCGGCCAGCGCGTAGGCACCCACCGGCGACTGCATCCCGAAGGGCATCTCCCACTCGAGCCGGGGGGCGACCACCCCGGCCGCTGCGGCGTCGGCCTGACCGGCCGAGCCCGAGAACGCTCGGCCGCCCCGCTTGGCCGTCGACCGGGGCAGGTTCACGTACGACACCACCACCACTTCGGCCAGTCCGAGCTGGATGGCGGCCGCCGCGTGCTCAACATGGGCCTCGAAGCTCGAGCCGCCGATCTGGGTGGTGTCGGTCCAGCGGGCCTGGACGCCCAGGTACTCGGCCAGCTCGACCGAGGGCATGATCAGGCCGCCGACGCACGAGGCCACTCCGTCGACTTCGGCGAGGGTCAGCCCGGCCCCGTCGAGCGCCTCGGCGATCACCGCGGTCTCGATGGCCCGGGGCGTGCCGTCGAGCTCGCCGGTGGGGGAGACCAAGTCGGCGACGCCGACGATGGCGGCTGCCCCCCGCTCCCATCCACGTCCAGCCATGCAGGCAATCCTTCCCGGAACGTCACACGATCGGTCGCTACACTAGCTAGTACCTGATAGCCATGTCTCATCCGGTGTGCGGCTTGAAGAATTGGCACCGTGCCCCGGCACGGATTGGCACCATGCCCACTTGGGCCCAGCCGAGGAACGAGGTCGAGGACGTGCGCGAGGGACTCTACGAGGTACTGCTGGTCGAGGTGAAGGAGGGCGTCGCCCTCATCACCTTGAACCGACCCGAACAGATGAACGCCTTCACGCCCAGGATGGGGCTCGAGCTCGGGCACGCGTTGGTCACCTTGGAGGCCGACGAGTCGGTACGGGCCATCGTCATCACCGGTGCCGGCCGAGCCTTCTGCGTCGGTGCCGCCCTCGACCCCGATCAATCGACGTTCACTGGGGGTGACGATGACGAGCCCGAGCCGTTGGGGCCGCCCGTGTCCGACCTGTCGGTCTGGACCATGACGACGCCGATTCTGGCCGCGATGAACGGCCACGCCGTCGGGCTCGGGCTTACCTACGCGATGCAGTGGGATATACGGATCGCGGCCGAGGACGCCAAGCTGGGCTTCGTGTTCACCCGCCGGGGCGTCCTCCCCGAAGCCAACTCGCTCTGGTTGCTGAGCCGGGCCATCGGCTCCTCGCGTGCGCTCGAGCTCCTGTTGACCGGTCGGACCTTCTCGGGCGCCGAGGCGGCCGGGCTCGGTCTCGTCTCCCGCGCCCTTCCGGCCGGCGACGTGCTCTCGGCCACACTGGAGGTCGCCCGCGACATCGCGGCCAACACCGCGCCCGAGTCGGTCTCCCTGACCAAGCAGCTCTTCTATGAGTTCCTGACCACCGGCGACCGGGAGGGCGCCCGGGCTGAGGAACGGGAGGCCTTCCATCACCTGGTCGGACAGCCCGACGGCAAGGAGGGCATGGTGTCGTTCCTGGAGCGGCGGGCGCCGGAGTGGACAGGGTCCAAGCACGTGGACCGGGGGGCGCTGTGATGGCCCCGGCCCCCAAGACGGTCGTGATCACCGGGGCCGGCCACGGGATCGGGCGGGCGACGGCGCGACGGTTCGCGTCCGAGGATGCCCAGCTGGTGCTGGGCGACTACAACGAGGAGACCCTGGCCGAGGCGGCGGCAGAGACGACCTCGACCGGGGCCACCGTGCTCGCCGTACCCTTCGACCAGCGCTCGAGCACCAGTGCCACGTCGCTGATCGACGCGGCCCTCGAACGCTTCGGCCGCATCGACGTGTTGGCCACGGTGGCCGGCATCTACCCCTTCGCCACTGCGGGCGAGACCACCGACGAGCTCTGGGCCGACGTCCTGGCTACCAACTTGACCGGCGTCTTCTACTGCTGCCGGGCGGCCCTGCCGGCCATGCTGGCCGCCGGCCGCGGGTGTATCGTCACCATCTCGTCGGGAACGGCCGAGATCCCCTACGCGGGCTCGAGCGCCTACTCGGCCAGCAAGGGCGGCATTGAGGCCCTCAGCCGGGTGCTGGCCAAGGAGGGCGCACCGACCGTGCGGGTGAACGCCGTCGCCCCCGGGCCCACCATGACCTGGCCGCCGGACCCCGACGGCACCACCGTCGACAACGATCTAACGGCGGCGGCCAAGCTCATCGACAACGTGCCGCTGGCCCGGTGGGGTCAACCCGAGGAGATCGCCGACGCCATCGCCTTTCTGGCCTCCGATCGGGCTTCGTTCATCACCGGGCAGGTCATCCGAGTCAACGGCGGGAACCACATGGCCTAGGGCACGGTGTCGCGCACGGCGTGAGGCTGGATGGGCCCGACGGGTGGATACGGAGTGCTGCGCAGACAGATGTGTCAGTTATGGGTGCGAGGGCCGACTGACCCGGATATCGGAGAAGAAGCCCCTGTCCTCAGGCGTGGAAGCCGACCCGACCCGACCCGGCCGGCCGACTGGCCGCTGATTCTGCTGACAAAGTAGTCTCAGGCCCAGATAGCACAGCTGGCATCGACCGCCGGAGGGAGGCCATGACTCTGAGCATCGGCAAGTTGTTCCATATTGTCCACATCTCCGAGGTGCTGGGTGCCCTCGACGCCTGGTACGACGACGTGTTCGCGCCCAAGCGAGGCATCATGGACAACAACTACCTCCCCCGCGAGATGCGGGACGGCTCGCTACTGGCCATCGGCGACACGGTCATCGAGACGATGGCCCCCTCCGGCCGGCCCGGGTCCGAGGTCCTGCCGGTGGGGAAGTTCTTCGACCGGTTCGGCCGGCACCTCCATTCGCTGGCGTGGTACACCGATGACGTGGGAGGGGTCTGGGAACGGCTGGTCGACAAGGGCATCCGCGTGATCCACCACGGGCCGGACGAACGCCCCGATGAGGGCGACATCTACACCCATCCCAAGGACACGCTCACCCAGCTCGAGTTCTTCCAGCCACCGGCGGCGACCGGCGGCCCCCCCGACCCGCGATTCGACCCGACCTGGCCGGAGCAGTGGGCGGCCTCCGACAATCCGCTCGGGGTGGACCGGCTGGCCTACGCCACGGTCGTCGGTCACGACATGGACCGGGCCACCTCGATCTTTGTCGATGTGCTGGGCGGGATGATCATCGACGAAGGCCACTCGGTGCTGACCGGAACGGTCAGCACCTTCGTAGCCGTCGGCTCCGAGACGGTGATCGAGCTGGCCGTGCCCACCGATGCGGGGTCGCTGGCCGGGCGCGACCTGGCCGCGGTGGGGGAGTCCTGCCATGCGCTGTCCTTCCTGGTCGAGGATCTCGGTCCGGTGGAGCGCCACCTCGAAGCCAAGGACATCACCATCGTCGCCCGGGACGACACCACGATCCTGGCCGACCCGGCCGATACCTACGGTGCACCGTTCCGCTTCACCACGCGGGCGGTGCCGGGCGACCCGCGAGGCGTGCTGGTGTGAGCGAGGACCCGGCGACCACGTACATCTCTCCGGCCATGGCCGCGGCCGTGGGGAGCGAGCTCAGCCGGCAGGTCTCCTACCCGATCGCCGAGTCCGACATCCGCAAGTGGGCGGTCGCCGTCTACTACCCCGAGCACCCGCCCGCGTTGTTCTGGGACGCAGGCTTCGCCGCCACCACCGTGCACGGCGGCCTGGTGGCGCCGGAGGACTTCAACCCCTTCGCCTGGATGGTGGCCGAGCGCGGAGGCGTGGCCGGCCCGGGCGACAACGACCCCCAGGCGACGGAGAAGCGACTCGGGGTCGAGCCGCCGCCGGTCGAATTCCAGCTCAACGGGGGGATCAGCGTCACCTACGGGGAACGGATGCACCCGGGCGATGTCATCACCTCGGTCTCCCGGCTCGGCGGGTACCGCGAGCGAACCGGGAGACTGGGGCTGATGCTCTTCACCACGACCGACACCACATGGACGAACCAACTGGGCACCATGGTCCGGCGAACAGAGGGGACGGTCATCCGCTACTGATGACGAACGCGCGAGGGCAGGTCATAGCACGAGGGCAGGTCATAGGTGGGGGCATCGATGTCTGAGACCACGCAGAAGCCAACGGCGCTCGGCCTGTCGTCGGGCGACGAGATCCCTCCGTTCGTGCGCACCACTGGGTTCGCCCACTGGAATCGGTACGCGGCGGTCAACGATGAATTCGTGCCCATCCACATGGACGACGCGGCCGGGCGCGACGCCGGCTATCCCACCGCCATCGGCATGGGCAACCTCCAGTGGGCCTTCCTCCACAACGTCCTGCGGCAGTGGATGGGCGACGATGGGAGGATCGAGCAGATCGCCTGCCAGTTCCGATCGCCGAACGTGAAGGACCAAACGGTGTCCGCCCGGGGACGCATCGAAGCGATCCGGGTGGACGGTGATCGTATCCGTGTCGATCTGGCGGTGTGGACCGAGGCGGACGGGGGCGACCAGCTCGCTCCGGGAACGGCCTCTGTCTCGTTCCCGGCCGAGAGCCACGACGACGCAAACGACCACGAGACCTGAGACACCGGACAGCTGAGATCTGACGCCCCCAGACCTGAGCCCCACTTCATCAGACCTGAGACCTGGCTTCCGCAGACCGGAGACCCGAAACACGATGAGAGGAGCAACCGATGGATGAGTACCCCGTCCAGATCGGCAGCATGCTGTTCACGATGGTGGACCCGAACCCGGGGTTCGAGGTCGCCTACAACCGGTGGTACGAGCGCGACCACTTCTACGCCGGATGCATGATCGGCCCGTGGCTGTTTGCCGGGGGCAGATGGGTGGCCCCTCGGCCGCTGAAGGATCTGCGATTCCCGGAGAAGAGCCCGTTCGCCGAACCGGTCGACGCCGGCTCCTACCTCTCCACCTACTGGATCCACAAGGACCACGTGGAAGAGCACCTGCAGTGGGCCGGCGAGCAGGTCGTGTGGCTGTACTCGAACGGGCGGGGCTTCGACGAGCGGACCCACGCCCACACCAGCATCTACGACCTAGTCTCGCTCCGCTATGCCGACGAGGACGGGGTGCCCCTCGAGCTGTCGCTCGACCACCACTTCCCCGGTCTCGGAGTGCTCGTCACCGAGCCGGCCGAGGGCGTGAGCCGTGCAGACCACCTGGCCTGGTTGGAGTCCGAGGCCGTCCCTGGGCTGCTGGCCACCGACAGTGCCGCAAACTGGTCGGCGTGGACCAAGCACCCGGCACCGGCTGACCGGGAGACCCAGTCGCCCATGAAGCTGGGCACGGACGGGGGCAGTGAGGATCGCCTCGTCCAGTTGGTGTTCGTCGAGGGCGACCCAAGCACGGCCTGGCAGGCGTTCCGGGACTTCGGCCGGGCTGTTGACGACGGTGGCATAGCCAAGCTCACCTTCGCCGCGCCGTTCTTTGGAACCAACGTGGGGACGGACGACTACACCGATCAGCTCTGAGACACCGATCTGCCCGGGAATCGACGTGGTCGATGCACCCCGACGGGGGTGCGCCCGACGCTTGGTTCAGGCGTCGACGGTGAGCCCCATCAACGAGAACATGTTGCCGCCCATCACCTTGCCGAGCTGGTCGTCGGGGAGCCCCTCGAGCTCGTCGACGTAGGTGATCGGGTCGGACATGCCTTCGGCATGGGGGAAGTCAGACCCGAACAGTACGTGATCGGCGCCGAGCAGCTGCACCAGTCCGACCGGGTCCTCCTCATGGAAGGGATGGACGTACAGGTCGCGCTTGAAGGCCGCTACCGGGTCCTCGGGGAAGGCCTGGGGCATCTTGTTGTACGTGTCGGCCAGTTCGTGGAGCAGGGGACGGACCCAGCCGCTCCCGTTCTCGATGAGGGCGATCCTGAGCCCGGGGTTCCGGGTGAGCGCACCGTGGCAGACGAGGGCGGTGACTGCGTCCTTGATGGCCCGGTCGTGGGTGGCCACCATGGAGAATGGCTTCGGCTTTCCGAAGGCCAGCATCTCGCCGCTGGTGCCCTCCCACTCGTTGGCGTACCGGTTGTAGCCGCTGTCGGAGGCGTGCATGGTCACCAGCACGCCCAGCTCGAGCACCCGCTGCCAGAACGGGTCGAACTCCTCCAGGCCGAACGAGCGGGGACCCCGGAAGCCGGGGACCGGGGCCGGACGGATCAGGATGGCCCGGGCGCCGCGCTCGACGACCCACTCGAGCTCGGCGATGGCCTTTTCCACCACGGGCAGGGTGATCACCGGCACCGGGAAGATCCGGTTCTCGTAGCCGAAGGTCCAGTGCTCGTGCATCCACTCGTTCAGGGCGTGGATGACCACATGGGTGAGGTCTGGGTCGTCTCGCAGCCGCTCCTCGACCAGGCTGGCCAGCGTGGGGAACATGGTGGCGCACTGGATGCCCTGCTCGTCGAGGAGCTCGAGCCGGGCCGCCGGCTCCCGGAAGGCAGCCGGCGCGTCGATTCCTCGGCCCAGGATCTCCCGATAGGACTTACCTTCGGGGTTGCCGTGCTTGAAGTACTCCTCCTGGGCGCCGGGGGCGGCCACCCGCTCGAAGGTGGGGTTGGGGATGTAATCGCTGATCTGGCCGCGCACCACGATCTTGGTCCGGCCGTGCACGTCGACGTAGTCGATGGCGTGCTTGTACTGGTCAGGTAGGAACTTGGTCAGCGCATCCCTGGTCTCGTACATGTGGTTGTCGGCATCGAATACCGGGAAGTCGAGGTCACGTGAGGGCATGGGTTCTCCTGGTCGGGGCACCACATCGGTGCGGCATGGTGACGCGGCCTCTCGCCGGTTGTCACCTCTGCCTTAACATGATAATAGTGTCTCGTCGGAGAAATCAACTCTGAGTCATGGACCGTTCGAGACTGGTCGGAGGTTCGAGGACCGGGTGGTCGATGACCGGGTGGTCGATGACCGGGTGGTCGATGACCGGGTCTGGCGCCCGAATGGCGGCGAGCCCGATAGGAGGGGATGTATGGCTGAACTGGTGTTCCGTCACCTGGACGATGTCCCGTGGCAGGAGGTGAGGGCGCAGATGCACGGCGACCGCCGGGTCGCCGTCCGGCTCAAGTTCTTGGAGATGGCCGACACCCGCTCGGTCATCTACACCGAGTACGACCCCGGCCTCGTCCTCGAGGAGCACGGCCACAGCAGCGACCACGTGATCTTCGTGACCAAGGGGTCCCTCCGCATCGGCGAGGTCGAATGCACGCCGGGCATGATGGTGCTCCTCGAGCACGGGGCCAGCTTCGGGCCCCTGGTCACCGGACCCGACGGCGCCCAGCTCATCGAGTTTTACACCGGCGACATCACGCCGGTCCCTGCCGACCCCGAGGGGTATGAGCAGCTGCTGGCCAGCCAGGGCATCGTCAGGGTCCCCTCGGACCTCGAACGCGGTCTGTGATCGGGCCGGTCCCTACCGGATCACGGGGTGTCCCGACCGGATCACGGGGCCGGTCCCTACCGATCACGGACCGCCAAACGATCGGTAGACTCGATTGTCAGCTACTGGTATCGTGTGGTGCGCCGTCAATCCTGAGGGTCTCGAAGGGGACGACATCGATGAGCGGAATCCGTGTGCTCCCCTCGGACCGATGCCACTTGGAGGTGTGATGATCGACTATCTGATCAAAGGCGGAACGATCGTCGACGGCACGGGAGCCGCTCCCCGGCCCGGCGACGTCGGCATCCGGGGGGACCGGATCGTGGCCATCGGCGAGGTGGACGAGCCGGCCAACCAGACGATCGACGCCGAGGGGCAACTGGTGACGCCCGGGTTCGTCGACCCGCACACCCACTACGACGCACAGCTCTACTGGGACGGGTACGCGACGCCGTCGAGCAATCACGGGGTGACCTCGGTGATCGGCGGGAACTGCGGGTTCACCCTGGCCCCGTTGAAGCCGGTCGATGCCGACTACACCCGGCGGATGATGGCGAAGGTGGAGGGCATGCCCCTCCAGGCGCTCGAGAACGGTGTCGACTGGAAGTGGGAGACCTTCGGCCAGTACCTCGATGGGCTCGAGGGTCGCATCGGTGTCAACGCCGGGTTCCTGGTCGGTCACTGTGCCCTGCGCCGCTACGTGCTGGGCGCCGACGCCGGCGAGCGCCAGGCGACGGCGGACGAGGTCACCGCCATGGTGTCCATCTTGAACCAGTCCCTCGACGCCGGTGGCTTGGGCCTGTCCACCAGTCGTTCGTCGACCCACAATGACGGTGACAACCAACCTGTGCCCAGCCGGGCCGCCTCCGAGGAGGAACTTCTCACCTTGTGCGGCGTGGTCGGCCAGCATCCAGGCACCACGCTCGAGGCAATCGTCGAAGGCTGCCTCCGGGGGTTCTCGGGCGACGAGATCGAGCTGATGGCGGCCATGAGCACCCAGGCCAACCGCCCACTCAACTGGAACGTCCTTTCCGTGCAGGCCTCCGATACCGACCGGATCGACCAGCAGCTGCTGCCGTCGGCCCGAGCCCGGGAGGTCGGGGGTCGGGTCGTCGCCCTGACCATGCCGATCTTCGCCGACAACAACATGAGCCTCGGTACCTTCTGCGCCCTCTGGCTCATCCCCGGCTGGCATGACGTGCTGTCCCTGCCCCTTCCCGAGAAGACGCGACAGCTGCGCGACCCCGCCGTGCGCGCCGCCATGGTGGCCAAGGCCAAGGGGACGGTGTTCGAGCAGCTGGCCGACTTCTCCAACTACCGCATCGGTGACACCATCGCCCCCGAGAACCAGCAGTACGAGGGGCGTTTGATTACGGACATCGCCCACGACCTTGGCGTCGACCCCGCTGATGCGCTGGTCGACATCACCGCGGCCGACGAGTTCAAGACGGTGCTGTGGCCCCTGCCCACCACCGACACCGACGAGGACTGGGCCGTGCGCCGCGACCTGTGGGGACGCCAGGACGTGATGCTGGGTGGATCCGACGCCGGTGCCCACCTCGACCGGATGCTCGGATCGCCCTACCCGACCCGGTTCTTGGGCGACACCCTGCGTGGTCGCAGGTTGGTCCCGCTGGAGCGGGCCGTCCAGCTCATGACCGACGTGCCTGCTCGCCTGTTCGGACTGCGGGACCGGGGCCGTCTCGAGGTGGGAGCATTCGCCGATGTGGGCGTCTTCGACCCCGATACCGTCGACAGCGGGCCGGCCCGGCGGGTCTACGACCTGCCCGGGGACAGCCTCCGACTGACGTCGCAGTCGATCGGGGTCTCCCGGGTGTTCGTGAACGGGGCCCCGACCATCGAGAATGGGGAATCGACCGGGGCGCTGGGTGGGACGGTCCTGCGATCGGGCCGCAACACCGACACGGTCGCCACGCACTGACAAATGCGGGCAGCATGGATGCAGGCATCATGTAGGGAAACGAGACGCCGGAACTGGGACCTCGACAGAGGTACAGGGGAGGACTGACCATGACTGAAGTACCGCGGATCATCTCGGTGGACGACCACGTCGTCGAGCCCCCGGACCTGTGGTCCTCGCGGCTGCCGGCCAAGTACCAGGACCGTGGGCCGCGCATCAAGCGCCAGCGCGTCACCCTGGGTGGTGCGACCACCGGCGGGGGCACCATGAACTGGGTCGAGGACAAAGACGGTGCCTGGTCGGATGTCTGGTACTACGACGACCTGGTATCACCGTTGATGATGCTGTCTGCCGCCGTGGGCTTCGACGAGGTCGGGTTCAACCTGACCACGTTCGACCAGCTTCGGAAGGGCACCTGGGACAAGCACGAGCGCCTGGCCGACATGGCCGCCAACCATGTGGACGCGGCCATCTGCTTCCCCAACACCCTGCCCCGTTTCTGCGGCCAGACCTTCTATGAGCGTGAGGACAAGGAGCTCGGTCTCCTGTGCGTGAAGGCCTACAACGACTGGATGATCGACGAGTGGTCGGCCGGCGAGGGCAAGGGCAAGTTGATCCCGCTGACCATGATTCCGCTGTGGGACGCCAACCTGGCCGCCGACGAGGTCCGGCGCTGTGCGGCCAAGGGCAGTTTCGCCGTCACCTTCCCTGAGAATCCCCACCCGCTCGGCCTCCCCTCCATCCACGACAAGAACGACTTCTGGAAGCCCTTCTTCGAGGCCTGCGAGGAAACGGGCACGGTGGTGTGCATGCATATCGGCTCGTCGTCCAAGATGCCGAGCACCTCACCCGATGCCCCGTTCATCATCAGCTCCACGCTGACATTCCAGAACGCCATGGGCTCGCTCTGCGACTACCTGTTCTCGGGCACGCTGGCCAAGTACCCCAAGCTGACCATCGCCTACTCCGAGGGCCAGGTGGGCTGGATGCCCTACATCCTCGAGCGGGCCGACAAGCTGTGGGAGGAGCGGAGCGACAACAGCTTCGGCACCTGGCTTCCCGAACCGCCATCGAGCTACATCGCCGGGCGCGTCTACGGCTGCATCTTCGACGACGCCACCGGGCTGCGGAACCGAGACGTCATCGGCATGGACCAGATCTGCTTCGAGACCGACTACCCGCATGCCGACTCGACCTTCCCGGTGTCCAAGGAGGTCTTGACCAAGATCTGCGCCGAGGCCGGGCTGAATGAGGAGGAGATCTACAAGCTCACCCGGGGCAATGCCATCAAGGCCTTCGGGCTGGAGCGCTTCGGCATCACCAGCTGATCGGATTCACCGAGTCGCGTCTTCGACGGAGGTTCAACTGGCGGTCGCTCCGTGCTCGCCATCTGGCCACACACTGACGAAGCGGATATTTCTGCTGATATTCCTCGCCGCCGGAGTCCCTGAGCGCGCCGGTCCGCCGCCGACGGGGGGGCTCGTCGCCCCGTGCAAAGGGGGGGTTAGCCCCAGTCGGGAACGCCTGGTAGCGGCATTCTCAACGGCACCGTCTTTCCGTACCGTGAAGGCATGATCGTCTGTCTCACCGAATTGGCCCACCACCGTGCCGGGAACCCGGAGCTCGCTCGGCTTGACCCATGATGGAGGTCGAGATGGCAGAGAGCGAGAAGCAGGCACGGAGCCGGTTCAACGAAGTCCTGAGTGCGGTGGCGGGAACCCATGAGGAACAGATCCGCGCCATCGCCAGGACCATCATCCGGGAGCCATTTACCAAGCGTGCCTGGTCGGAGCTTGCCTTCTTCTCTTTTGGCGCGGTGCTCGGCATCTTCGGCATCGCCTTCGTCGTCATCACGTTGTCCGCCGGTGTGGTCCTGGCCATCACCTTCTTCGGTCTGGGCCTCATGGCCCTCTCCGTGCGCGGTGCCCGCGGATTCGGAGGATTCCATCGCCAGCTCGCTCGGTCGTACCTGGGCGAGGAAATAGACGATCCCGAGGAGTTCTCGTCCCGCCCGGGCTTCCTGGGCTGGCTCCAGTCCTCCTTGCGGGACCGCACCGGCTGGCGGTCCATGGCGTACTTGGGACTCAAAGTGCCCCTGGCCACGCTCGGCATCCTGGCCGGTTTCGCCTTCTGGTGGGACGCCTTCTTCTGCCTGACATTCCCACTATGGGGCGGGTCGGGCAACAGCCCGGCCGTCTACGGGCTGCCCCGGATCATCTTCGGGAACAACTTCTTCACCGGCGGTCAGACCGGCTTTCTCTACGAGGTGGGCGTCTTCCTGGCCGGGGTGGTCTTTCTCTTTGCTGCTCCGTGGGCCGTGCGGGCCGTCGTCTACCTCGACCGCCGGGTGTTGCGAGTCCTCTTGGCGCCGGATCCCGTGGCGCTGCGGGTGCGTTCGCTCGAACAGGCTCGGGCCCAGACGGTGGATGCTTCGGCGGCCACGTTGCGGCGGATCGAGCGGGACCTGCACGATGGCACCCAGGCTCAGTTGGTCGCCCTGGCCATGCGGCTCGGAATGGCCAAGGAAAAGCTGGCCGAGTACGAGGAGCCTGACCCTGACCAGGTCGGTCAGCTCGACCAGGTGCGTCAGCTGGTGGACGACGCCCACCGGAGCGCAAAAGAAGCGATCGTGGAGTTGCGGGATCTGGCTCGCGGGATCCATCCCCCTGCACTCGACATCGGGCTTGAAGGGGCCCTAGCCACCCTGGCCGCTCGCAGTACCATCCCGACCGACCTCACCCTGTCTCTCGAGGGCCGGCCCGCGCCGGCCATCGAGGCCATCGCCTACTTCTGCGTCGCCGAGCTGCTGGCCAACGTGGCCCAGCATGCCTATGCATCGGGCGCCTCCGTTACCTGCACCGAACACGGACGATGGTTGCGTGTGGTGGTGCGCGATGACGGCATGGGTGGGGCACAGCTCTCACGGTTGGGGTCGTCGTCTAGCGGATTGGCCGGCCTCACCGATCGCGTCCACGCCGTGGACGGGCGTCTCGACATCGCCAGCCCGCCGCGTGGTCCTACGGTGGTCACCGTAGACCTGCCGCTACACGTATAGATGACGACACCTCTCCGCGTCGCCATCGCTGAAGATTCCGCCGTGCTTCGCGATGGGCTCGTCCAGTTGCTCGTCGATCGGGGATTTGCCGTCACCGGAGCAGTCGGTGATCCCGAATCGCTGCGCCGCTCCATCGAACGCGACCGCCCGGACGTGGCCGTCATCGACATCCGGATGCCTCCTACCTTCACCGACGAGGGATTGCGGGCCGCCGTCGAGCTTCGTCGCATCCATGAGGGGCTCGGGATACTGCTCTTCTCGCAGTACATCGAGACCCGTTACGCCGCCGATCTGCTGGCTGACGATGCCGCCGGCATCGGTTACCTACTCAAAGATCGTGTGGCCGACGTGAGCGATTTCGTCGAAGCCCTGGTCAGGGTGGCCAACGGGGGAACCGCCCTCGACTCAGAGGTCGTCACTCAGCTCCTCGGCGCATCGCGACGCACCGATTCAATCTCGGTGCTGACTGGGCGCGAGCGGGAAGTGCTCTCCCTCATGGCCGAAGGTCGATCCAACGCGGCCATCGCCCGAGAGCTGGTGATCTCCGAGGGCGCGGTGGAGAAGCACGTAGCCAACATCTTCACCAAGCTCGACCTCCCGGTATCCGAGTCCGATCACCGCCGCGTCCTTGCCGTGCTGCGATTTCTCGACTCGTGAGTAGCCCGGGTACTGTGGGGCCCGGTGCCGAGTCAGGACCGGGGCATCCCCAGGGCCGATAGGGCCAGGATGTTCTTTTGGATCTGGGCCGATCCCCCGTAGACGCTGACCGGACGGGACCGGAAGTAGCTCTCGAGGCGCTCCGGTCGGCGACCGGTCAGCGCATCGGCGCCGGCGATGTCCATGGCCAGGTGCTGGAGGGTCTGCTCGGCGTCGGCCCACAGCAGCTTGCCCACCGAGCCCTCCGGTCCCGGCTCTCGGCCCGACACCCGCATCGAGAGCTGCTCGACGACGTTGAGCCGAAGGGCCTCCCCCCGCACGTAGGCGTGGGCCAGGCCCCGACGCACCTCGGGATCGCCGGCCACCCCCTTCTCGACGGCCAGAGCCTCCACAGTGCGTAGTGCCTTTTGGTACATGGCGATGAAGCCGATGTCGGCCGGGCCCCGCTCGTAGGTGACGGTGGTCATGGCCACCTTCCATCCAAGGCCGGGCGTGCCCAGCAGCTGGGACGCCGGCACCTGCACGTTGTCCCAGAAGACCTCGCACGTCTCGGGGTCGCCGTCGCTCAACACGATGGGCGCCACGGTGATCCCGGGCGAGTGCATGTCCACCAGCAAGCACGAGATGCCCTTGTGCTTGGGCACCTCGCGATCGGTCCGGGCCAGCAGCAGGCACCAGTCGGCATATTGCCCGCCGCTGGTCCACATCTTCTGGCCGTTGACGACGTAGACATCGCCATCGAGATCGGCCCGCGTCTTCAAGGATGCGAGGTCGCTCCCGGCGTCGGGCTCACTGAACCCCTGGCACCAGGCCACGTCCCCATTGAGCAGGGTGGGGAGGAACTGGGTCTTTTGTGCCTCGTTGCCGTAGGTGTAGATGGCCCGGCCCAGGTAGTTGACCATGCCCGGAATCGGGGGGCTCGACGACCGGCCCGCCTCCTCGTTCAAGATGGCGTCGTAGATCGGGCTGAGCCCCTGGCCGCCGTACTCGACGGGCCAGGCCATGCCCATATAACCGGCCTCGTACAAGTTGCGGTGGAACTGGCGGTACATCTTGTTCCGCTCGGTGTAGTCCTTGATCTGTGTGTAGTTCTTGGGCGCAGTTGCCTCGAGCCAGGCCCGGAGCTCGGCCCGAAAGGCCGCCTCTTCTGCTGTGTCCCGGTAGTCCACGTCAACGTCCTCCCACGTGTGCATCCATATCGATGGCCTCCAAGCGTGCGTCGGCAATGGCCGAGAGCTGCACGGCATCGTCGCCGAACAGCGATCGGTCGAGGTAGGTGCGGCGGGCGATGACATGGGCGATGTGCTCCCAGGTCTGGCCGATCCCGCCGTAGACCTGCATGATGGTCTCAGCCACCGTCCGGGCCGTGGCCCCGCAATAGGCCTTGGCCGTACGGGCAGCCACCAGGGCCTCGGCCGGATCAAGCTCGTCCACGGCCCAGGCCGCGTAGTTGACCGTGCTGGACGATGCCTCCACCGCCACCAGGCTCTCCGCGCAGAGATGCTGGACGGCCTGAAAGGATCCCACCGGCACGCCGTACTGCACGCGCTCCTTCGTGTAGGCCACGACATCTTCGAGCCCGTGTTGCAAGGCGCCGACGATGTCAGCGCTGACCACGGTGAGGGCCAGGGCCAGCCAGGTGTCGAACTGCCCCCGGGACAGCGGGCCACCGGCCTCTTCGATCTGACCGGGAGCGGGAGCGGAGCCGGCTCGCTTGAGCACCCGGGTGAGATCGGCCGCCTCGACCGGGGCCCAGTCCTCGCCCAGGGCCACCCGGACGACCTGGGGAGTCTCGCCGTCGCCGGCGACGGCGAGAGCGTGGTCGGCGCCGTCGGCATCCCAGGCGTACGCACCGGCCAGCTCGTCGACGTGGGCCAGTCTGGAAAGATCCTGGCTCATCAGGAGGGCGCAGCGGCTGCTTCCGTCGGTCAGGCCGGCCAACCAGGTCTGCGGCGCACCGGCGAGAGAGAGCAGCTCGATGGCCAGGACGCCGGAGCCGGCGTAGGGGAGGGGGGCGAGGGCGGCGCCCAGCGCCTCGACCACCAGGGCCACCTCGACACCCGATGCAGTCGGCTTCCCCTGGTCGTCCCGGGCCCGGAGCCCGAGCAGCCCGGCATCGGCCAGGGTGGCCCAACCCTTGGTCCGGTCGACCTTGTCCAGATCGCTCGGATTGGCCAGTCCGACGGATTGGGCCAGCTGAGCGGCAGTATCGCGGAGCATCTCTTGCTCCTCGGTCAGCAAGGCAAGCACCGCAGCCCCCTCTCCGCGCTCGAGGCGCGGTGTCGATTCACAGGTCCGTGACGGGCCCGACGAAGCGGGTTCTAGCAAGCTGACGCGTGCATTCCGGTCAGCCCCGGCCCATTCTGAGCAGCATGTTATCGTCACCTTGTCGTGACCGACCAGCTGGTAGTAGACAGAGGTGTCATGTACGACTCCCGGCCCCTCCCGGCCGCCCCGGGGGTCCTGGCGTGAAGATCTCGTTGGGGCTGCCGACGCAACGGGTCGACCAGCTCGAAGAGTTCGTCACCGGCGAGGCCGTCGCCCAGATGTCCCGGACGGCGGAGTCGGCCGGGTTCGACGCAGTGTTCGTGACCGAGCACCCGTTCCCCGAGAAGTCGTGGATGGACACCGGTGGGCACCACGCCCTCGACCCGTTCGTTGCCCTCTCGTTCGCGGCAGCGGCGACAAGCCGGATACGACTGGAGACCCACCTGTGCGTGCTGCCCTATCGCAATCCCTTCCTCACGGCCAAGTCGGTTGCCTCGCTCGATAGGTTGTCCGGCGGCCGGGTCATCCTGGGCGCCGGCACCGGTTACCTGGAGGCTGAGTTCGCCGCGTTGGGCGTGGACTTCGCCGACCGGAATGACCTGACCGACGAGGCCATCGTGGCCATGAAGGCGGCGTGGTCGGGTGAGCCGCTATCGCTCTCCAGCCGCCACTTCGAGGCCAACGACAACGTCGCCCTCCCTCGACCCCTCCAGGATCCCCATCCCCCCATCTGGATCGGGGGAAATTCCAAGCGGGCCATCCGCAGGGCGGTGGAGCTGGCTGACGGATGGGCGCCCATGCCCAACCCGGCCCAGACGGCGGCTCGGCGCCACTCGGCTGCCCTCGAGACGCTGGACGACCTGAAAGCCCGGATCGACTACGCGGCGGGCCATGCGCAAGCGGTGGGCCGGCGCACGCCCTTGACCATCGCGTCCTCGTTGGGGGGCCTGGCCATGGACACCCTGTCCACCAAAGGCGGGTCCACCAACAGTGGGGCCACCAACGTCGACGACCTCCTGGTGGAGACGGCCGAGCAGCTGGCCGGGGTAGGGGTGACCTACCTGTACGGCGGGGTTCTCCGGCCAGTCGACAGCCGTGCCGAGTTCCTCGGTGAGGTAATACGTATGGGGGAGACGTTGGTGCCGCGGCTGGCGACCATCGCGACGCAGACGGATAGCTGACCGAGACGAGGGGAACACCATGAGCGATACGACCGTCGAGGCGACCTCGGGCGAGGGGAGCCCGCGCCCGGCCCTGGACCGTCTCTTGTCCCCGCAGTCGATCGTCATGATCGGTGCTTCCAACAAGGTGGCCAACATCGGCGGGCATGTCTTCGCCAACCTCGTCCGCGCCTTTCCCGGGCCGGTGACCCCGGTCACGGCCCGGGACGACACCGTGCAGGGCGTGGCCGCCTACCAGTCGGTGCGAGACCTTCCCGGCCCGGTCGACCTGGCCGTCGTCGCCGTTCCGGCCACTCACGTGCCCACAGCCCTGGCCGAGTGCGCCGAGCGGGGCGTGGGCGGCGCCGCCGTCATCACCGCCGGGTTCGCCGAAGCCGGGGGGGAGGGCGCTGACCTCCAGGACCAGATCACCGATGTGGTCGCCCGCACCGGGTTGCGGGTCATAGGGCCGAACTGCATGGGCTTCATGAATCTGTGGGGCGGCGTGATGGCCAACTTCGCCCTGCCCCCGACCGTCCCGTTGCCGCCGCCCGGTCCTGTCGCCCTCGTCTCCCAGAGCGGCGGCTTCGGTTCCTACATCACGACCAAGGCCATGCTGGCCGGGTTGAAGCTCGGATGGTTCGTCAGCACTGGTAACGAGTCCGACGTCAACATCGCCGCCGTACTCCGCTACCTGGTCGACCGGGACGAGACCCGTGTCCTGATGGTGTTCGCCGAGACCCTGCGTGATCCCGACGTCTTCATCGACGCGGCCAGTCGGGCGGCCGAACAGGACAAGCCGATCGTCTTGTTGAAGGCGGGCCGTTCCGACGCCGCGGCCAAGGCGGCACTGAGCCACACCGCGTCGATCGTCGGATCGGCCGACGTACTCGACGCGGTGTGCCGGCAGTATGGCGTCTTCGTCGTGTCGACCATGGAGGAGATGCTCGATCTGGGCACAATCTTTCAGGACGGCCGCCGGGTGGGGTCCCGCGGTGTCGGCATCATGACCTCCTCGGGCGGGGCGGGCGTGCTGCTGGCTGACGCCGCCTCGGCCGAGGGCCTCGAAGTCCCAGAGATCCCAGCCGACGAGCAGGCAGCCATGATGGCCCTCATGCCCGAGCCATTCTACGGGAGCCTGACCAACCCCGTCGACACCACCGCCCAGGTCGTGGCCATGCCCGAGAGCTTCTCCAGGGTGCTCCACGCCGTGGGGGAATCCCGCGTCGTCGACATGGTGGCCCCGGTGATCTGGGCTATCCCCGGCCCCCACACCGACGCGGTCATCGAGTTCTACCGCGGCACCGACAAGCCGGTCGCCCTCACCTCCACCGCGTGGCTCGACGAGCTCCAGGTGGTCGGCATTCCCACCTACACCGACCCGCACCGGGCCATGCGCGCCCTGGGGGCCGTGGCCGACCTCTCCCTGCGCACCCTCGAGATCGTCGACCGGAGCTCGTGGCGTCCCGACCTGGCCCGGTCGGCCAGGGCGCGGGAGCTGCTGGCGGCCCGGGCCGGGCACCGTTCCCTGCTCGAGTCGTCGAGCAAGGAGCTCCTCGCCCTCTACGGGATCCCCGTCACCCCCGAGGTCTTGGTGCGCTCGGCTGACGAGGCCGTGGCTGCGAGCGAGAAGTTCGACGGACCGGTGGCGTTGAAGGTGATGTCCTACGACCTGCCCCACAAGACCGAGTACGGCGCCATCCGCCTCGGACTCCGAGGGCCCGGCGCGGTGCGGGCCGGCTTCGAGGAGATGCTGGCCGAAGTGGCCACCAAGGCGCCCGACGCCGTGCAGGACGGGGTCCTCGTCCAGCAGATGGTGCCGGCCCGCTTCGAGCTCACCGCCGGGGTCCATGACGACCCCGTGTTCGGGCCCACGGTGGTCCTCGGGCTGGGGGGGATCCTGATCGAGATCCTCAGCGAGACGGCCATGCTCCGGCCGCCGTTCGCTCTCGGGACCGCACAGGAGGCCCTCGCCGGCCTGCTCGGGGGCCGGCTGGTGGCCGGCGACCGGGGACTGAGCGACACCGAGCAACAGGCGGTGGCCGCCATCATGGTGGGGCTGGGTGATCTGGCCCTCGAGCTGCCTGAGGTGGTCGAGGTGGATGTCAACCCCATCCGGGTGGCCGACGGATCGGTGTGCGCGGCTGACGCCTTGGTGGTCGTGGGCCAGGACTCGTGAGCGCGGAAATAGCCGACCTGGCTGCCGCTGTCCAACGGGTGGCCGACGAGCTGGCCCTGCAACGGGTCATGGTCAACTACGCCCGCGGGGTCGACCGACGCAACTGGGGTCTGGTCCGGTCGTGCTTCACGGCCGACGCCTACGTGCACGGCACCTCGTTCGAGGGCCCGCTCGACACGTACCTCGATATCCTCCGACCGGGTGTGGAGCATTTCCCGAGCACCCAGCATTTCATCGGGAACCAGCTCCGGGAGCTCGACGGCGACAAGGGCTTCACCGAGACCTACCTGATCGCTCGGCACTTCGCCGACGCGGCCGGCGAGGTCGACTCGCTCATCACCGGTGTGCGCTACGACGACCAGCTGGTGCGGCGGGGCGATGGCTGGGCCATCGTCCGTCGAGACGTGTTCATGGTCTGGAAGCGGGTCGGTGAACCGGTCCCGACCTGACCCGGGGCGACCAGCGTCAGCCAGGAGTGCCGGCCGGGCTACCAGCCCTCGATCTCGGCGATGCCGAGGGCGTCGATGAGGGCCAGGAGCTGAGGGACCCGACCGGGGTCGATGGGCAGCTGGGGCAGGCGCGGCGAACCACCAGGCAGCCCGAGTGCGCCGAGGACACCCTTGGTGGCGCGGATCCCGCCGGCACGGTAGAGCGCATTCGACAGGCGAAGGAGCTTCCCGTGCCAGTCGACCAGGCGTCGGGCGTCGTCGCGCCGATAGGCGTCGATCACCCCGACGCACAACCTGGGGGCCAGGTTCCCTTCCGAGCTGAGATAGCCGTTGGCCCCGAGTGAGAGGGCGGTGAGGCCGAGGTGCGGTCCGCCGACATGGATGTCGACCCGGCCTCCCACTGCGTCGATCATCGCCGACAGGTAGCCGAGGTCCTGATGGCTGCAGTTGATGCCGATGAGGTGCTCGAATCGATCCACGAACTCGGACAGCATGGCCACCGGCACCTGGTAGCCGACCGATTGATGAGTCGACAAGACAGCCGGCATGCTGTTCGACCTGAGCACGTCGTCGAAGTACCGGTATGTCTCATCTTGGGTCGGTCGGTGGCCGTGTCCCGGGTCGAGCGAATAGATCTGCACGGCATCGAGCCCGAGCTCCGACGCCATCTCGACGAACTCGATCATGTGGGTGGAGGTCCGGGGCTCGACTCCCATGGCCCGGACGGGAACGCGCCCCTTTAGCTCCTCGACGCTGATCTCCAGGAGCCGCCGGCTCTCGGCGTCGGAGAGGACGTATCCCTCGCCGCTGCCGCCGCCGCCCACATAGACACCGATACCTGCTGCCGCCATCCGGCGCAGATGACCTCGGACGGCCTCCTCGTTGAAGCGCCCGTCAACGGTGAACGGCGTGATGGCGACGACGTAGGTGTCGACTCGCTCGGGATCGACCGCGCCCGTCGTTCCCGTGGTCAAGGGTCAGGCGTTCCCGGCGTGTCCGAACTTGAACAACCGCTGCGCATTGCCGGCCAGGATGGCATGGCGCTCATCGGCGGGAACGCCCTCGAACGTGGCGTTGATGGTCTTCCACGAGTAGGGCCAGTCCGTCGTGATGTGGGGATAGTCGCTCGACCACAGCATCCGATCGACGCCGATGTGGTGGCGGCTCTGAACGGCAAAGGGATCGGTGATGAACGCGGCTGGGAAGAACTCGTGCATGTACTCGCTGGGCATGCGGGTCAGCTTCGAGTCCCGCAGCGAGGCCTTGCGATGGCGCATGAAGTTGTCGTCGGCCTGGCTCTCGAAGTAGGGGATCCATCCGCAATCGACCTCGATGAAGGGAACCCGGATGGTGGGGAACCGGTCCAGGACTCCACCGAAGATGAACTGGAGCATGCGGAGCGGGGCGTCGTAGAAGTGTCCGGTGCCGGGGAGTGACTCCGCACGTTGTCGCCCCATCTTGCCGCTCACCAGTCCGACGTGGATGGAGACGGGCATACCCGATGCCTCGATGGCCTCCCACACCACATCGTCCTCGGGGCTGATCGATAGCTCGCCGTTCGGGTACCGCTGCAGAAGGAACGACACGAAGCCGGGCATCGAGGACACCCGCTCGATCTCCTTGACGCATCCTTCGGCTCCACGATTGGGAAGCAGAGCTGTTCCACCCAACCGGTCGGGTGCAGTTCCGCAGAATTCGGACATGAAGTCGTTGTACGCCCGGATCATGTCGTGATGCAGGTCGACGTCCTCGCAGTTGGCGACGTAGGTCCTCGGATAGTTCGACCCGAAGATCAGCTCGGCGTCGACCCCGTCCTGTTGCATCTCACTCACCCGGGCAAGAGGGTCGTAGCTTCCCGGGTTGATGTCCTCGTACCGGCACCAGGGGCCCATGTCGGCGGGATCCCGCCCGGCCGTTGCCCCCCAACTGAATGGGAGGGACACGTCGTACCCGGGGAAGACCCAGGCGTCGCCCTCGGGGAGGCTCTCTACTCTTGGGACGAGGTCCCGGTGCTTCTTGGCCACTCGTGACGTCCACACGTCGCGGGGCTCATTGAGGTGACCATCCGCCGATATGAGCCGGTACGACGCCACTTCCGCAGGCATGACCACCCCTCCTCGGGGCCTCTGCCCCTGGCGTGAGGTAGTCGAACGACTATCTCACAATCACTTATATGAATGCCATCTAACCATGGTCGGAAGCGAGCGGTCAACGGGTCTCAGGCCAGGAGATGGGTGGCGGTCGGGCCCGGCTGGGTCGGCGGGATCGCGGCTGGGCGCCCTGGGTCAGCGGTCGGCCGTGAGCACCAACGCGGAGCCGTCCATCATGGCGCCCGACGTCACGACACACACATCATGGGCGGGAGCCTGGCGAGTGCCCCCGCGTCCTTGGACCTGCAACACCGCTTCGGTCACCGTGTTCATCCCGTGCAGGTATCCCTCGGACAGCAGCCCCCCGTGGGTATTGGTGGGCAGCGAGCCGTCGAGCCGGGTGTTGCCCCCTTGGACGAATGCCCCGGACTGGCCTCGCTCGACCAGGCCCAACCCCTCGAGCCCGATGAGCACGGTCGTAGAGAAGCAGTCGTAGATCTCGGCCAACTGGACGTCTCCGGCTGAGATCCCGGCGCGGCCGAACAACCCTGCAGCGAGGTGCGACGTGTAGTTCCGGCTGTAGTCGGACCAGAGCAGGTGGTCTCCGATATCCACCCCGGGCCGCGGCCCGGCCCGGTAGGCCCCCGACGCGACGAGGACCGGTGGTTGACGGAGGTCACGGGCCCGGTCGATCGACGTGACCACCACCGCGCAGGCGCCGTCCACCTCGACGGTGCAGTCGTCGGCTCGGAAGGGGTCCACGACCATGGACGACGCCAGGTACTGGTCCAGATCGAGCGGACGCCTCCTGACCGCACGCTCGTTGGCTACGGCGTAGTGGCGCTGGTTGAGCACCACTCCGGCCAGGTCGGTTTCTCCCTGGCCGGTCTCGAACAGAAACCTCTGGCCCCACATGGCCACGTACATGAGGTATGCGTCGTACCCGATGGGGTATCGGAACTGGCCGCCCATCCCGGCGAACTGCATGGTCCCCACCCGCGCTGCCGACCTGCCGTTCATCGCCCGGAACACGACGATGGCATCGGCAACGCCGGCCTCGACCAGATTGGCCGCCAGCCAGACCAGGTAGCACGGCGCCTGACCGCCGAGATCGAGGTCGAGGGCCACCTTCAATTCCGGAATGGCGAGGCAAGTGGCCACGGCCTGACAAGGCACGGAGTCATGCATCACCATGAAGCTGGCCAGGCCGTCGACTTCGTCCGCCTCCAAGCCGGCGTCGTCAAGGGCGCTCGAGCACGCATCGGCCGCCAGGTCCAGGACGGACCGATCGGACTCCTTGGTGAACGCGGTGTAGCCAACGCCGGCGATCGCTGCGGTCATCTTCTCCTCATCGCGACGAGACCGGTATGAAAACCAGTTCGGTCCACCCCTCATGGTCCACGAAGCTCCCAGCGACCGCCAGTCCAATGGTTGCGGACTGGTGCGGCTCGATCCGACCGAACATCCGGCAGCCGTCGTCGAGCTCGACTGTGGCCACCACATAGGGCGGCTCGACTACGGGAGCATCGCTGAGCGAGCGATGGACCCGTACCCACGAGTACACGGTGCCCGAGCCGGAGACGGTCCGGTTGACCAGCTGGCGTCGGCCGCACCGTGGGCAGTGTGGGAGATGGGGGAAGAAGTCGCGTTCACAGTCCAAGCAGCGGGCGACGACGACCTCTCGGCGTCGCAGGCCTTCCCAAAAGGCGGTACTGTGCCGGTCGGCATCCGGCCGGATGGCCACCGCTCGCTACCGTTCCCGGGCCCGAGAGTTGTGCGCCGCGGTTTCCATTCAGGGCAGTTGGCTGCTTACGTTGCCATAGTCATCCCGGACCAGCCCGGCGATGACGGTGCGGCTGTAGGAGAACGGGTACGCGGCAGCCGGTCGTTCGAGCAGGTGCCGGTGGGCGACCGCTTCTGCCCCTTGATCGTCACCAGCCGCGATCCGTTCCAACAGAGCCTCGTGGTCGGCCAGGCTTTGCTCGCGGAAGGCCAAGTCTTTGAATAATGGTGACGGCTCGCTCTCCCCGGCCAAGAGGCCACGCACCTGGGCCGACCACAACGATTCGAGCGTGCCCACGACCAGGATCATGGTCTCGTTGCCGCAGCTGTTGACCATTTCCTCGTGGAACCGGCGCGCCGAGGCCATATAGAGGGCAGGTTCGTCGATGACAGCCCGGCTCTCGTCCAAGACGGCCCGAAGTCGAGGAACGATCGTGCGATCCCTGTCGGGGCGTCGGGCACACTCGGCCGCACAAGGAATCTCCAGTTGGACCAGCGCGTGGGAGAGATCGCCCAGCGACACGGATGATGCCTGCATCACCAGCGCCAGCATGTAGGCCACCTTCTCCACCTTGGGCTGGAGGACCACCGCCCCTCCCACGTTGCCCCGCTTCACGCTCACGAGACCCTCGGTCTCGAGAATCCGGAGTGCCTCGCGGATCGACGGTGGACTGACTCCGAACTCGTCCAGGAGATCCTCTTGCTTGGGAAGGTTCGCCCCGTCGGCAAACTCGGAGGCCAGAATCCTGTCGCGGAGATTGACGGCAATCAACTCGGCCAGTCGAGGCTGCCTCAGTTGGAGATGTCGCCGGGCCTTCATGGTCACCTTCGGTCGTATGCCCTGGGTTGACAACGTAGGGAACGGTTCACCGCTGGGGGGCGGCCTCTCGACGGAACGCACCCGTGGGACGATGCTCTACACCCTCCTGGCCGGGAACGTCGAACAGTGTACGCCACCGCTGCCCAATTCGACTTCACCGTGACTCCATGAGGCGTGCACCCATCAGGCCATGTGTATCCCGCCGTTGATCCGCAGGACCTGTCCAGTCATGAACGATGCCCCGGCCGAGATCAGAAAGGCGATGCCCGCGGCGATCTCACCCGGTTGCCCCGCTCGGGCCATGGGGATGCGGTGGGCCGTTGTTGGCGCCCGCTGGGGTGCATCGGAGCCCTCCGCCGGGACCGGCACGGTGTCTGCCGATGGGAGGACCGGGCCAGGCGCCACCACGTTGACCCTGACCGTCGGAGCGGCTTCCAGGGCCAGGACCCGGCTGAACGACTCGATCCCCCCTTTGCTGGCGGAATAGGCGGCGAATCCCTCTCGCGGTGAAGCAGCCAAGATGGATGAAACATTGACAATGCTCCCGCCACCGGTTTTGAGCATGCGCGACAGCGCCGCCCGGCAACAGCAGAAGACGCCCGTGAGATTGGTCAGGATGACCTTGTCCCAGAGCTCGTCGGACATCTCTATCACCCGCTCGGCCGGGTACACGCCCACGACGTTGGCCAAGGCGTTGATCTTCCCGAACCGGCTGTCCACCCGCTCGAAGAGCTGATCGATGCTCTCGCGGGAACGCTGATCGAACGGCATGGCCAGGACCGTCGCCCGCTTTTGTTCGCAACGGCTGGCCGTCGTAGCCAGCCATTCCTCGTTGGTGTCGGCGAGGACCAGATTGACGTCCTGTTCGGCGACGAGCTCGGCTGTCGCCTTGCCGATGCCGTGACCGGCCCCGGTGACGACAATCGTGTCCTGTGACATAACTCGCTGTCCCTGTCCCTCTCCGCTGCGACACCCGGCGCCTGTGCCTCTTGGCCATTGACCATTGGCCCGAAGCGTCTATTGACCGAAGTGTTAGTAATCCTTTATAGTTAAGCAGCTCGCCCCCGGGGCGTAAACCAGGGTTGGGCTCCAGTCGAGGGCACCGAGCTGTACGAGGTCGCTGGCGATGGACCCTGGACGGTATTCGTCCGCGGTGGAGAGGGGACGAAGTCGATGACCGGAGGTCCGCCCTCCCGAGCCACTTCGTCTTTCGCACCCAGGAGCAATCAACCGCGGCCATGGCTCATCCGGGCCACCGCCAGTGCTGTCGGCGGTGCGCAACTCGTCGAGATCGATGGTGTCGGTCACCCCCATCCGCCGATCGGGCGACGGGATGCAACCGAGCCGTTCTGAGGCTGGGTGCTCGTTGATTCATGAGTTCGTATCCGTGGTGTCCTTGTAGTGTTCACATTGAACTCAAGGAGGGTCGTTGATCGGTAGGGGACGATGGTGAGCGGGCGACGATCCGTTCCCGTGGACACCGTGACCGCTCCCTCCACCCGTCAGCGGTATCTCGCCGAGGGGTTGTGGGACGACACCACCCTGGCCGGGCGCGTCCGACACCACGGCTCGACCATGCCCGATGCCATCGCCGTCATCGACGACGCCGGTTGCTACAGCTTCGGCCGCCTGTGCTCGGATGCTTCTGCATTGGCTGCGAGCTTGTCCGAGCTCGGCATCGAGCATGGGACAGTCGTGTCGGCCCAACTTCCCAATCGCTACGAGTTCGCCGTCGTGGCCGTGGCCGTACAGTCCATCGGTGCGGTGATCAATCCCCTGTTACCCAACTACCGGGCCCGGGAGCTCGGGGCCGTGTTCACGACCGCTGGCCCACGGGTCATCGTCACGCCTGCGGAGTACCGCGGATTCGACCACCGAGCCCTGGTGGCCGAGGTGGCCGAGGCTACGGGCCTACGGCCGCACCATGTGGTGGTCGGCGGCGAAGCTGGCCCCGATGCGACGGCGTACGCCCAGCTGGCGAAGCCCACCAATGCCCCACTGAAGGGCGGCCGGCCCGAGGCCGTGTCCGAGCTCATCTTCACGTCGGGAACCGAGGCGCGACCCAAAGCGATCATGCACACCGAGCAGACGGCCAACTTCAGTGTCCGGATCGCTCATGACGACCTCGGCCTCTCTGAGGATGACGTGGTGTGGATGCCGTCGCCACTCGGACACTCGACGGGCTTCAACTATGGGCTGCGCTTTGCCCTCTACCATGGTCTTCGACTCGTCTTGCAAGACCGGTGGGATGGCGAGGCGGCGGCCGCTCTGGTCCGGGAGGAGGAGTGCACGTACACCCTGGCTGCAGCCACGTTTCTCCAAGACCTCGTGGAGGCGGCCGACCTCGGTGGTGTGCCCCTCGGGTCCCTCCGGTTCTTCGGGTGCGGGGGCGCGGCGGTGCCACCGGCCTTGGTCGATGCGGCCGGGGAGCGCGGTGTCCAGGTCCTGCGCCTCTACGGATCCACCGAAGTGCTGGTGGGGACTTGGAACCGACCGACCTCGAGCCTCGAGCATCGCCGACACACCGATGGGGCGCCCATGAGCCACGTGGGCATCGAGGTCCGAGACGAGGGCGGTGATCCCGTCGCTCCCGGCCAGACGGGCGAGCTCGCCGTTCGAGGCCCGAACACCTGCGTGGGCTACTTTGACGATCCCGAGCGCACGGCCTCCACCTTTGTGGACGGATGGGTGTTGAGCGGAGATCTGGTCGCCGAAGATGCGGAGGGCTACGTGACCGTCGTCGGGCGCAAGAAGGAAATCATCATTCGCGGGGGGCTCAATATCACCCCCCGTGAGATCGAGGAGCTGCTCGTCCTCTTCCCCGAGGTCGAACGGGCGGCCGTCGTCGGCCTGCCCGACGAGCGGCTGGGTGAGCGGATGTGCGCGTGCGTGGTCCTCCGCCGCGGTGCGTGCCTCGACTTGGCCACCACGGTTGCCCGCCTCAAAGAAGAAGGTCTTGCCACCTACAAGCTTCCCGAGCGCCTGGAGGTAGTCGAAAGCCTTCCCACCACGGCATCGGGGAAGATCCCCAAGCATGAGATCATCCGATCCATCATGCAGGCAGACAGCGAATAGGGAGTCCGGTGGCCGCGGCACCTCTCGTGTTGATCGAACGGATCGCCCTGGCCCGGCGCTCAGCCGTGGCCGGGGTTGTGCGCCTCAACCGGCCCGATCAGCTCAACCCCATCGACGGTCGGGTCCTCGAGGAGCTCGACGCGGCGGTGACGGATCTGGTCGACGACGGCAAGGTCCGGGCCGTGCTCATCACAGGAGCGGGCCGAGCCTTCAGTGCCGGCGGAGACCTCAAGCGCTACGTTGCCCTGCAGCGCGATCCGGTCCTGTTCCCCCGGTTCGTGCGCGACCTCCATCGGGTCTTCGGCCGGCTGCGCACCCTGCCGGTCCCGGTGGTGGCCCTGGTGAACGGGGTCACCGCGGCAGGAGGCCTCGAGCTCCTACTCAACTGTGACTTCGCCATCGCCGGCGCGGCTGCCCGGATCGGCGACGGGCATCTCAACTTCGGTCAGATGGGCGGCGGAGGCGTGCTCACGCTACTACCCCGGGCCATCGGGCGAGCCCGGGCCACAGAGCTGATGCTCAGCGGTCGCTTCCTGGACGCCGACGAGGCGGTGGAGTGGGGACTGGCCAGCCGGGTGGTGGCCGACGAGAGCCTCCTCGACGCTGGCCTGGACTTCGCACGTGAGGTGGCGGACAAGAGCCCGTTGGCCGTGGCCAACGCCAAGCAGGTGATGAACCAGGTGTGGTCGGACAACGGCAGTGTTGATGCCGGCCTCGGCTACGAGCTGGCCAGGAACGCGTACTACTGCCTGACGTCCTTTGATGCCCGCGAGGGTCTGGCCGCCTTTGCCGAGAAGCGCCGACCGCGGTTCCGGGGGCGCTGAATCAAGCGCAGGCTGACTGCGCCGTGCGGCTTAGAGGTGGGGGAGCACCTTGTCGGCGAAGAGCTGCAGCCCCTCCCAGCCGATCTCGGGATCCAGGCCGCCGACCAACGGCTTGAAGGCCAAGGTGCCCTGAATGGCCGCAAGGGCCAGGCACTCATCCGGCGTCACGACGCGGTACGGCCCCGAGGCTCGTAGCTCGTCGGGCCCGGTGCTGGCGCTGAACGCCCCCTTCCGGGCGCCGATCCACCGGGCGTACTCGTTGTTGTCGTGCATGGCGTGCGGGGCGATCCGGGCCCAGTCCCGGTCAGGATCGTTGGACACGAAGACGTAGCTCCCGGCTCCCGCCCCGGCCTCGTCCCGGGCAGGGGCGGCCTTGCCCAGCGCTTCCAGCTCCTCCAGGTACAGGTCGTACAGCTTGGCTGAGAGGGGCTGGTAGTCGTCGGCGATCCTCGCCGCCCGACGCGCACTGGCCGGCGAGGCACCCCCCATGGCGATCATGGGCCGAGGGCGCTGAGCCGGACGGGGCAGGACGCGGACTGTCCGGCCCCGGTACTCGAAGGGCTCGCCCGTCCACGCCGACTTGAGCGTTGCCACCGCCTCTTCCATCAGCGACGGACGGTGCTTCATGACCACGCCCAGCTGTTCGTACTCCTCCGGTCGGTAGCCCAGGCCCACCGTCAGCCGGAGCCGGCCCGCACTGATCAGGTCGAGCACGGCCAGGTCCTCCGCGGCCCGCAGCGGGTGGTAGAGAGGCAGCAGGACCAGGGACAAGCGGATGAGCAGGCTTTGTGTGCTGGCGGCCAGCGCCGCGCCCAGGACCATGGGCGAGGGAAGGTAGCCGTCGCTGGTGGCATGGTGCTCGGTCAGCGTCACGCTGGCGAACCCCCTGGTGTCGGCCCAGGCACACTGCTCCACCGCCGCCTGGTAGAGGGCATCGGCCGGCGCACCGGTGTCGGGCGCCCGCATGTCGTAGAGCAGGCTGAGATGGTTCATGACGGGAGCGGGCCCACCGGCGCCACCGTGAGGGCGGCCACGTGGGACGGGTCGAACTGCTCCCAGAACGGTCCGAACGTCGGGTATTCGGCGGGCAGGCGTGCCGGCCATTCGGTGGCATCGTCGGCCGCGGGGCGGTCGCGCCAGCCGCGGTTGAAGTCGGGGCCGGAAGGCCGCTCGGTGACGCCGCAGGTGTAGAGGGGTTGGAGCCGACGGCGCACGAAGAACCACTCGCCGTCGATCCGGGCGTAGGTGTCCTTGTAGTTCATGACCGTGATGCCCCACTTGCCCCGTCCTCGTGCTCGGCCCGGCAGTGCACGCTGCCACGGGCGTGGTCGGCGTCGTCGAAGTGCACCACGTGCCCGCTGATCAGGTGCATGCTCCGGTAGAAGTGCGACAGGTTGGCCACGAAGAACTCCTTCAACGCCTCCCGGTCCACTCCGTCGCCGGCTCCCCCCACGCGCACGTCGGGAACGAACGGCCCCACCATGGTGTCGAGGTCGCGGGAGTCGAGGGAGAGGGCGTAGCGGGCGGGGAGCTGGGCGATGGCCAGTTGCGCGTCCACGCGTTCGAGGCGGTCGAGGACGGATTGTTCGGTCATGTGGGTTCCCTCCTGGTGATCGGTACTGCGCTTCTCTGGTGACCGGTACTGCGCTTCTCTGGTGACCGGTGATGCCTTCTCTGGCGAGCGTTGTCCATGGTGGTGATCGCTGATGCGTGTCGACCCGTGGGTGCCGAGGGTGCGAGCGGTGTGGGATTCCCGGGCCGTCGCTCAGCCGACCATGACGCCGCCGGCATCGGCATTGATCGACTGGCCGGTGATGGCGCTGGACGCATCGCTGGCCAGGAACAAGGCGAGCTCGGTGACCTCCTCGGGGGAGCTGATCTTGCGGAGGGGCACGTTGGCCGTCCACTGCTCGCGCAGGTGGTCGGCCGAGGTCCCCTGCTCGCCGGCGATGCGCTCCAGGTAGCGCTGGAGAAGCTCGGTGTCGATGCTGCCCGGCACCAGGCAGTTGACCCGGATGCCATGGGGGCCGGCCTCCAGCGCCGAGACCTTTGTGAGGGTCCGGAGCGCCGCCTTGGCCACGGTGTAGTGGCTCTTGCGGGGCATGCCGTTGTAACCGGCGGTCGAGGAGAAGTTGACGATCGATCCCGAACCCTGCTCGAGCATGCACTGGGCCAGCACCTCTTTGGTACACAGCATGGCCGCGGTCACATCGATGGCAATGGTCTTGTTCCAGTTGTCGAGTGTCTGTTCCCAGATGAAGAGGTCGGTTCCCGGTTGGGCGGCGTTGTTCAAGAGGACGTCGACCCGGCCGAACCGGTCGAGCGTCTCGGCCACCAGGTTCCCCACTTGGCCCTCGTCGGTCACATCGGTCGGCACCACCAGGACCGGCCCGGACAGCCCCGAGGCCGTCTCGACCAGTAGCTCGGCCCGCCGCCCGGCCAGGACCACCGGCGCGCCCTCGGCCGAGAAGCGATCGGCCATGACCCGACCCAGGCCCTCGCCGGCACCGGTGATGATCGTTACCTTGTCCTGAACGGCAGCCATCGTCCGTTCCTTTCTTCCGGTCCGTCTCTTCCGGTCCGTCTCTTCCGGCCCCTCCGGTTACTCGTTCCGGTGCTTGTCCTCCTTCGGCCGGCTCAGGTAGGCCGGTGGGCGATCCCCGAGCGCAGGATCTGGCGCGCTTCGGGTGAGCCGTCCAGGGCCCGGTTGACCCGGCTGACGGCCCGCCACCCTTCGGGTCGCCGGGTGAACTCCCACCGGTTGGAGGACGCCCGCCACACCCGGAACCCGTCGCCGTCACTGAGGTAGACCCGGGAGTAGCCGGTGGCCACCGCCGTGTCGCCATCCACCGCGAGGTGGGGGAGGGCCATCACGTGGGCACAGCCGTTTTGGATCAGCGATTGGTGCCCGTCGCCGGCCACCATGGCCCGTAGTTCCTCTTGCCCGTTGAGGGGTTGGGGGATTGTGTCGTAGGTCCCGTCCTCTGTCCAGATCCCGGCGGTGACGTCACCGCTGCCGCTGTCGACGGCCGGGCCGTAGCTGCTGATGAGCTGGTACAGCTCCAATTGGTCCTCGAGCAGTGCAACCCGCTCCTCGAGACGGCGGACGGTTTCTTCCAGATCGCTCATGGGAACCCCCTGATTCGGGCGGACGGGCCATACCGACCGCACCAGCGTGGTGCGCGCCGGCCGGCACGAAACGTGTTGACGTTGGTTTGACGATCATGTTACAACGGTGACAGACCACCAACCGTTCGTTTGGACGGCGGTGGTCGCCGTGCACGGGGAAGTGCCGGAGTGGGAAGTTCCGACGAGGGGGACATCATGGGTAATTCGTCATGGGCACGGTTGCGTCGCTCGTTGTTCGCGCCAGTAGCAGTGGTCGCGCTACTGCTCAGTGTGGTTGCAGTGTCGGGAGGAGGGACGGCCGGGGCCGCATCGAAGGGCACGTACACGTTCTTGTACTCGGGCGACTTCACCGGGGCCACCATGGCCTACACGCAGGCCGAGGTCCTCGGGCTGAAGGTGGCCATCCAGCAGATCAACGCCAAGGGTGGCATCCAAGGGCGCACGGTCGTCCTGGAGACCCAGAACGACCAGAACAACCCGACCACAGCGGTGAGCCTGCTGGAGCAGAAGCTCACCTCGGGACAGCAGCCCGATGCCGTGTACCCGGGCGGCTCCAGCGAGGTCACCCAAGCGCTGTTGCCCATCCTCACCCGCAGCAAGATCCTGTCCATTGACGCCACCAGCTCGGCCACCTTGAACAACCCCAGCAAATACCCGTACTACTTCGGTGACTCGGAGCTCTCGGCCCAGACCGTGCCGCCGTACGTGAACGTGGCGAAGCAGAAGGGCTACAAGAAGATCGGGATGATCTACGGCAACGACGTCTCCGGCCAGGCCTCGATGGAGGGGTTCAAGTCGGCCTTCCAGAAGGCGGGCATGACGTTCGTGTCGGCCAGCTTCCCCGATTCGGCCGTGGACGTCACCCCCCAGCTCGAGAACCTGAAGGCCCAGAACCCGGACATGGTGATTTTCTCCGGTTACGGGGTGCCTACCTTGTACATCCTGAAGAGCCGGGCCCAGATCAGTTGGGACGTGCCCTTCTATGCCGACTTGTTGTCGGGTGCGTTCCCGATCGCTCAGAACATGCCGGCCAGCTCGCTGCACAACGTCTTCGTGGAGACCACCAAGGCCTTCCTAGCCGGGAACCCGGCATCCACCGGCAACCCGGTGCTCAACACGTTCGTGGCCGACGCCAAGTCGCTCGGCGGCCAGCAGGTGCTGTCCAACATCGGGGCCGGCGTGACCGGCGTGGGCTATAACGCCCTCGTCCTCATCAACTACGCCGCCAAGCAAGCCAAGTCGACCAACGGCCAGACCCTCGCCAAGACGCTCGAGAGCCTGAACAAGGCCAATCCGCCGGTGCCGTGGGTGTCATACGGGGCACAGAGCCAGTTCGGGAACTTCTACTATACGAGCAAGAACCACTACCCCAACGTGTTCCCGAGCGGGTTCCTCTTCGTCTCCCCCGGCACCTACAACACCGATGGGCTCTACGTGCCCGGCACAGGGTCCTGAGGAAACGGGGGACCGGGATGGAGGCGGCTGCCGGCCCTGGGCTCCCGGAGACCCCCGTTCGGGGTGACGACCCGCTAGCTGTCCGGGTGGCAGTGCACCGCCGGCGTCGATGACCACCCTGTGGTCGGGGCTGTCCGACGGCGCCCTCTACGCGCTGGTGGGCGTGGGGTACAACGTCGTGCTCCTGGCGTCGGGTGTCTTCAACTTCGCCAACGCCCAGCTGATCATGCTCGGGACCTACCTGGCCTACTTCGCCGCGGTGACGCTGAAGCTCCCGTTGGTGCCCACCATCCTCATCGGGGCGCTGGCCGTGGCCCTGATCGCCGTGGTCGAGGAGCGCGTGGCCATTCGGCCGTTGATGGGGCGGCGGGACTCGCGCGCCACGCTCATCACCAGCGTCGGCGTCGCCGTCGCCATCGACGGGATCGTGCTGCGGATCTGGGGCTCGCAGCCCCTCACTGTCCCGGCTCCACTGTCGTCCAAGCCGCTGAGCCTGCTCGGTGGCACGATCGAGCCGACGTCGCTCCTGCTCATCGTGCTCGTGATCGTGCTCGGGTTGGGCCTGCACCTCATGTCCAAGAAGACCGTCGTCGGGCTGGCCTCGTTGGCCTCGGCCGAGGACCGCGAGGCGGCCATGGCCCGCGGTGTCAACGTACGGATGCTGGCCATCGGGGCGTTCGCCCTGGCCGGGCTCATCGCCGGCGCCTTCGGCGTCGTGGTCGGGTCGGGGACATACGCCAACCCTGGGCTCGGTGACAACCTGGCCATCTTCGGTTTCGTGGCCATTGCCATCGGCGGCTCGGGTAGCCAGATCGGGTCGCTGATCGGGGGCTTCGCCACCGGGATCATCTACGCCGAAGTGTCCCGGTACACCAACGCCGACTGGCCCCAGATCGTCGTGTTCGCCCTCTTCCTACTCATCCTTCTGACCCGGCCCCGTGGCCTCTTTGGCGGAGCCGTGGAGAGACAGGTCTAGTGGCGCCCAGACCGCCGTCCACCGTGCCCTGGCTCCGGGCCGCCGCCCGCCCGCTGTCGATGATGGCCCTCGGGATACTGGTGCTGGTGGCCCCGTGGCTCGGCCTCGGGGCCTACTGGTCCCGCCAGTTCATCCTGATTGCCATCCTCGCCCTGGTGGTGAGCGGGCTCAACATCAGCCTCGGCTACGCCGGCGAGCTTGCCCTGGGCCAGGTCGCGCTGTACGCAGTGGGTGCGTACGTCGCCGGGTACCTGGCCGTGAGCCACGGCGTCACTGACATCCTGCTCTGCTTACTCGCCGCCATGGGGGGTGCGGTCGTGGTCGGGTTCGTGTCGGGAATCCCCGGGCTGCGCCTGGGCGGCTGGTCATTGGCCATGGTCACCTTCTTCCTCGTCATCATCATCCCCAACGTCCTCGATCTCCTGTCCTCGCAGACGGGCGGGTCGCTCGGCCTGTCGGGGATCCCGGTCCCCACCATCTTCGGCGCCCAGCTCGTCGGCGACGGCTTCTACGCATTCGTCATCGCCGTCACCATCATCTGGTTCGCCGTATTCCGGAACCTCGTCACCTCGTCTCATGGTGACGCCTTTTTGGTGTTGAAGCAGAGCCCCATCCTGGCCGCCACCCTCGGCATCTCCGTGTACCGGCTGAAGTTGTTGGCCTACGTAGTGGGAGCCATCCCGGCCGGGATCGCCGGCGTGCTGTTCGCCTTCCTGTCCTCCTACATCTCGCCGTCTTCGTTCGCCTTCGCCCTGGTCTTCACCATCCTCACGGCCTCGGTGGTGGGCGGCTCCCAGTCCGTCTACGGCGCCATCTTCGGGGCGGCCGTCCTCCAGCTCGGTCCGGAGCGGATCGCCTCGTTCCAGAATTACTCCCTCATCGTCTACGGGGCGTTCCTGGTCGTGGCCGGCCTGGTCTTCTCCGACGGCGTCGCCGGGCTCATCCGGTCCGGGCTGAGCCAGGGCCGCCGTCGGGGCTGGCTGCCCGGCTCGGCGCCCACTGGGTCGGCCGGTCCCCCGGTCCTGGCCGACTCGGCGGTCCGGTCGTCGGGCGACGAGGTCACCCCGGTCATCGGTCACCTCTCCGGGAGGGTGCTGACCGTGACCGGCCTGCGCAAGGACTTCGGTGGCGTGACCGCCGTCGACGACGTCACCCTCGATGCCGCACCCGGAGAGGTGACTGCACTCATCGGCCCGAACGGATCGGGCAAGACGACGTTGCTCAACCTGGTGTGTGGTTTCTATCGGCCCACAGCCGGATCCATCCGTCTCGGAGAGGTGGAGCTCGGTGGGCTGGCGCCCTTCCGGTCGGCCCGGGCCGGGGTGGCGCGAACGTTCCAGACACCGCTCATCCCCCAGGGCATGCGGGCCCGAGCCTTCGTGTCGACGGGGCGCTACGTCACCCATCGGGTGTCCATGGCCGCGTCCATCCTCCGGCTGCCTTCCTACTGGCGCGGCTCGCGGGAGACTGACGCCGAGGCGCTCCGGCTCTTGGCCCTGTTGGGTATCGAGCACGTTGCCGACTCGGAGGTGACGTCGCTTCCCCTGGGCACGCGCCGGCTGGTGGAGGTGGCGAGGTCGCTGGCCGCCGAGCCGAAGGTGTTCCTGTTCGACGAGGTCGGCTCGGGTCTGGACGAGGAGGACATCCGTCGACTGGAAGAGGCCATCGAGATGATACGACGGGCCGGCGGGACGGTGGTCCTCGTGGAGCACAACTTCCCCCTGGTGCTGAAGATCGCCGACCGGATCCATGTCCTGAGCCAGGGTTCGCTGATCGCCTCGGGCACGGCGGCAGAGATCCAGTCCAATCGGCGGGTGCTCGAGGAGTACACCGGCTCGCGGGACGCCACCGATACCATCGATGAGCTGGAGTCGGCTGACGCCGGTTCCGCGGCACCGACGGTAGAGCCGCGTTGATGGAGCAACGTTGCTCTTGACCGTGGACTCCATCGCCGGTGGCTACGGCGACCTGCAGGTGCTCTGGGGCGTGTCGGCGTCGGTCGAGGCCGGGCATGTCACCGTCGTCCTCGGGAGGAACGGAGCGGGCAAGACGTCGCTGCTGAACGCGGTGGCCGGGTTCCTGCCCACGGTCCGGTCCGGACAGGTCCGACTGGGTGAGCTCACGCTCGGGCGCCTCACACCGTTCGAGCGGGTACGCTCCGGGTTGGCCTACGTACAGGAGGGAAAGCGGGTCTTCCATCGGCGAACGGTGGAGGAGAACCTGCTTCTCGGGGGGTACACGGTGAAGCGCCCGTTCCTTCGTAAGGGTCAACGCCTGCAGGCCTCGGTCGACCGGGCCTACGAGCGCTTCCCGATGCTGGCCGAACGAAGGAAGATGATGGCCGGGCGCCTTTCGGGGGGCCAACAACAGATGCTGGCCATCGCCCAAGCGCTCATCCCCGAGCCCACCGTGCTCATGCTCGACGAGCCGTCCGCCGGGCTGGCCCCGGCTATCGCCAGCGAGGTGTTCGCCATGGTGGACGGCCTGAAGCGCGACGGGCTGGCCGTGTTGCTGGTGGAGCAGGTGGTCGACAACGCCTTGGCCATTGCCGACGACGTGATCGTCATCGAGGCCGGGCGTGTGGCCGCCTCGGGCCCGGTCGCAGACTTCGACGACACCGAGATGGTCAGGGACCTCTACCTGGGTCGAAACCGGGCTGCGCCCGGTGAGACGGGCAGCCGCCCTGGGGACGGTAGGGGCGATTGACGCCGCTCGGTCGGAGCGACCCTCTTTGGTCGGCGTCAGCCGATCTGGGGGTCGGCCCGCACCTTGCGGCGGGCGAAGCGCCACGGGCCATCCCCGTCGCGCCGGTAGGTGTCGCGGTACCGGCCCCAGCGCCAGAGCCCGTTGTCGCTGATCACGAACCAGTATGCCGCGCCCGTGGCCACCGTGGGGCTCTCGAACTCGATGGTGAGGTTGGACACGTTGTGGCGCATGTAGGTCTGGCCCGTTTGGCCGCCGTGGTCGTCGGCCAGGCCACCCAGCAACGCGCCAACCGCGTCGCGGCCCTGGAGCGGCTCCGGTTCGGCGTCTGTTTCGAAGACGGCGTCGGGCTCGAACAGCATCACCAGCTCGTCGATCCGACCACCATCCCCCAAGTGCGTGTACCGGGCGACGAGCTCACGGATCTCCTCGCGGGCTGCCGTCTCCCATGCCTCCATGGTCATCGGTCCTCCTCTGGTCGTCCGGTCATGATCGCGTAGACCGGGGGACGATGCCGTGCACCTGACCAGTCCGCCCGCAGCGATCGACCACCGCAGAAGATCCACCGCAGGGATTGAAACCTTGAGAGACGAGGTAGTCCAGTGAAACAAGACGTCGAGTTCACGTCCGAAGGTGCGACCCTCCGGGGTTGGCTGTACGCCCCCGACGGCGACGGGCCCCATCCGGCGGTCGTGGTCACGGGGGGATTCGGCGGGGTGAAGGAGGTGTTCGGCCACCACGACTACCCGCGGGTCTTCGCCGATGCCGGTTTCATGGTGCTGAACTACGACCACATCAACTGCGGGACCAGCGACGGCCTGCCCCGCCGGGAGCTCGACCCGGTCAAGCAGCAGCGCGGCTACAAGGATGCCGTCACCTTTTTGGCTGGGCACCCCGACGTGGATGCCGGGCGCATCGGCATCTGGGGGACCAGCTACTCGGGTGGCCACGTGCTCGCTGTCGGCGCCGCCGACCGGAGGGTGAAGTGCGTCGTGTCCCAGGCCATGACCATCAGCGGCCGCGACAACTCCATCGCCCGCAACTCCCCGGCTGGCCTGGCCGAACTGTACCAGTGGTTCGCCGAGGACCGGCTGGCCCGCCGAGCGCGGCGAGCCCCCCGCCGTGGTCCAGGCCTTTGCCGAGGACAGCGACTCGGTCCGGTTCATCCGCTCGCTGCCGCCCGAGTGCGTCGAGAACTGGAAGAACGAGATCACCCTGCGGTCGTGGGAGCTCTATGCCGAGTACGAACCGGCGGCCTTCATCGAGCGCATCAGCCCGACGCCACTGTTGATGATCGTCCCCACCGGGGACACCATGACCCCGGCGGCCGACGCGCTGGGCGCCTACAACCGGGCCCTCGAGCCCAAGCGGCTGGTCACGGTGGCCGGCGACCACTACGCCGTTTACGGCGAGGCCTTCGAGGCGACCAGTGGTGCGGCCCGGGACTGGTTCCTCGCCCACCTCTGACCTCGGGTTGCGTCGCCGACGACCTCGATCCGAGGCACAGCAGTCAGCTTGTGACGGACGCCAGAACATGGGCATTCAGGCCCGAATTGCCCCCAGCGCCGGCCCGCGAGTACAGATAACCTGACAATCGACTCTTGGGCCCTGCCCAACCTCGAGTACCACTGGGAGTTGCCATGCGTGTTGGAATCGGTATGCACTTTTCGAATACCGACGACTGGGATCGCTTCGAGGCGTCCGAGCGCCATGAGGACGTTCCTCCGGCCCCGGCCACGCCCGACTGGGACATCTTGCAAGAGGAACTGGCCATGGCCGACCTCACCGAGGAGCTGGGGTTCGACAGCCTGTGGTCGGTGGAGCACCACGTCACCCCATACCAGATGGCGCCGAACCCGCTGCAGTTCCTCACCTACATGGCCGGTCGGACCTCGAGGATCGACCTCGGGACCATGGTCACCGTCCTGCCCTGGCACCAGCCCCTGCGCCTGGCCGAGCAGGTGGCGTTCCTCCAGGAGGTGATGGGGGAGGACCGCGCGCTGAAGCTGGGCGTCGGACGCGGTATCGGACGGCGGGAATACGGCTCTTTGGGCATGAACATGGAGGAGTCGCGACCGCGCTTCCAAGAGGTGCTCGACATCATGAAGCTGGCCCTCACCTCCGACCGGTTCTCGTATGACGGCGAGATCTTCACCATCCCCGAGACCGAGATGCGACCCCGGTGCCGCAATGGCCAAAAGATCATCGACAACATGGCCTGTGCCTGGGGCAGCCCGGCGTCGGTGGCCATCGCCGCGGCCAACGGCCTGAAGGCCTTCGTCATCCCCCAAAAGCCGATGGAGGAGTACGGCGCCGAGCTCGAGGAGTACTCCACCATCCGGTCCGAGCACGGCTACGGGCCGGCGTCCCCGACCATCGTGGTCTGGGCCTACTGCGCCGAGACCGAGGCGGAGGCCAAAGAGTACGCCGAGCGTTACCTGACCAGCTACGTAGAGTCGGCTTACCGGCACTATGAGTTCTTCGGCACCCATTTCGACGGCCTGGCCAGCTACTCACACTACGCCGAGCGGGCCGCCCGAGTCCGCGAGTCCCAATCCATCGAGGAGTCGAACTACCTGATCGGTGATCACATGTGGGGCACCCCCGACCAGTGCATCGAGCGCATCAGAAAGCTCATGGGTCGCACCAACTGTGACGAGATCATCCTGCACCCCCGCTACGGCGGCATGCCCGCTGACGCCGGCGAGCAGACGATGCGGCTGATTGCCAAGGAAGTGCTGCCCGCCCTCCACGAGCTGGCAGCCGAGCCCGTCGGTTGAGCGGGCCCGAGACGGCGTCAGCACCGATGGCAAGGAGCGAGTCATGAAGGGCATCGTCTGGAACGGGTCCATCGACGTCACCGAGGAGCTGGAGGTCCGTCGACCCGAGCCGAGCGAAGTGGAGGTGCACATCGCCTATGCCGGGGTATGCCACAGCGACTACAGCGTGGTGAACGGTACGATCGCCTACCCCACTCCCGTCGTCCTCGGGCACGAGGGGGCAGGGGTGGTGGAGGCGGTCGGCTCGGCGGTGACCAAGGTGGCCGTGGGCGACCACGTGGTGCTGCATACCCTCAGCTACTGCGGGGCCTGCGACCAGTGCGATCGTGGGCGGCCGACCCACTGCCGTTCGTCGCTCGGCGGCCTCAGCCAGCCCTTCACCTACCGGGGAGCACCGGCGTACACGTTCGCCCAGGCCGGCGTGTTCAGCGAGCGCACCGTCGTGCACGAGAACCAGGCCGTCCGCATCGACGACGACGTGCCCGTGCGGGTGGCCTCGCTGCTCGGTTGTGCCGTCCTGACCGGCGCCGGTGCCGCCCTGAACCGGGCCAAGGTCGAACGGGGCTCGAGCGCCCTGGTTCTCGGCGTCGGCGGCATCGGGCTCAACGCCATCCAGGGAAGTCGGATCGCCGGCGCCACCACCATCGTCGCGGTCGACGTGAACCCGGGCAAGGAGTCCATGGCCCGACAGTTCGGGGCCACCCACTTCCTCGGGATGGACGGCAAGGACAGCGGGGAGGCCATCAGCCAGATCTGCCCGGACGGAGTGGATTCCTCGTTCGAGTGCGTCGGACGCTCCGACCTGAGCCGGGTGGCCATCGAGTCCCTGGCCGGCGGAGGGAGCTGCGTCCTGGTCGGGACCACTCCGATGGATGCCGAGGTCTCGTTCCTGTCCCGTGACCTGTGGCTGGACAAGAACGTCATGGGATGTCGCTACGGCTCGGCCCAGCCCCATCACGACGTCCCCACCTACCTCAAGCTCTACCGGGCGGGGCTGATGAAGCTGGACGAGATGGTCACCAACGTGTACCCGATCGAGGACATCGGGCGCGCCTTCGACGACATGGCCACGAGCACCGTCGCCCGCACCGTGCTGGCCATCTCGGACGTCGCCGACTGACCACGGCGGGATCCTCTGGTCGGGGCGGCTACCCCCAGAGCGCGTGCACGGAACCGGCCACCGCCCGTCCCTGGTCGCGCCCGGCCCGGGCGGCCGGCCCGCGGACCGCCGGGTCGAGGAGGTCGGGCCCGAAGGCGGCGACCGCGGCCTCGTCTGCTCGGATGAAGTGGACCCGGGACCCGGCACTGAGCCTCTCCATACCGGCCGAGACGTTGGGGCTTACCGGCAACAGCTCGTCAATGGGAGCGAGGATGAGCACCGCATCGAACCCCTCGGCCAGGTCGGCGTTGAGGACCGAGCGGAAGCCGCCGTCGATGTACCGGCGTCCATCGATGGTGACCGGCGGCCAGACGCCGGGGACCGCGCAGCTGGCTGCGACGGCGTTGACCAGTGGAACAGTGCCGCCCTCGTCGAAGATCCGCTCGTCGCCGGTGAGGGCGTCGACGGCCACGATGCGAACGGGCCGGTCGGGCCACCTGTGGCGAGGCAGCCGACCGGCGATGATCTGCAACCTCACCTCCTCGGGAACGGTGTCCGTCTCGAGGGCCATGGCCCCCACCGCCACCCGGAGCTCGACGGCGCTCGAGGTGGCGGCCACCGCCTCGGCAAAGAATTGCTCCAGATCGGCCAGGCCCGAAGGCGCAGCCAGCTCGACCGGACTTCGGTCCGGGTCCACCTGGCGAGCGAAGAGGTCCTCGAGCGACTGGTCGCCGGTGACCTGGGCAGCCACTGTCGATCCGGCGGACGTGCCGACGACCAGATCGGCCCCGGTGACGTCGACGCCGCTGTCGGCCAGGCCGGTCAGCACCCCCGTTTCCCAGGCGATGCCGGCCACGCCGCCACCGCCGAGGACCAATGCGCGGGTGCTCATCGGGCCGCGGCAGGGGTGAAGGCCGGATTCACGGCCTGCTCGGCGACGTGGCGACCAGCGAGGTACCCGAAGGTGACGCCGTGGGCGATGGTGGCCCCTCCCGACGGATAGGCCCAGCCGAAGACGTTGGCCGCCGTGTTGCCCGCCGCGTAGAGCCCCGGGATGGGCGAGCCCGTCCGCGCCAGGACCTGGCTGTCGGCCGTCACCCTCGGGCCGCCGTTCGTGCCGAGGGTGCCCGGGTAGAGGGCCAACGCGTAGTAGGGGGCAGCGCCGAGGGGCCGCAATGGTGGTACGCCCATCAAGCCGAATCGGTGCCGGCCGAAGTCCGGGTCGATGCCCTGTTCGGCATGGGCGTTGTAGCGGGACACGGTGGCGTCGAGGGTTCCCGGGTCGACCCCGATCCGGCCGGCCAGCTCGGCGATGGTGTCGGCCCGCACCACCCACTCGGGTACGGGCTGGCCCGGGGTGATGGACAGGATCTGGGTGGTCTCTTTGGCCTCGTGGTCGAAGATCATCCATCCCGGCGCCCGGTTGGGGAACTCGGCCTTCGATGCGTCGAAGGTGCCGAATGCCTTGGGGAAGTCGTTGTAGGGGACCGCCTCGTTGGCGAAGCGGTGGCCGTGCCCGTTGACGACGATCGAGCCGGGCATGCCCCGGCCCCCCTCGAACTGGGGGACGGGCTCGCCATGGTCGACGATGGCCGGGTCGAACATGGCCGGCGTCCCCCAGTACGAGTTCAAGTTGGCCACTGCGGCGCCGGCCTCGGTGGCCATGACCAGTCCGTCCCCGACGTTGTTGGGGGGCGAGAGCGGTTGCACGTCGTACCCGATGAGGTCTCGGACCATGTCCCGGTTCCACTCGAACCCGCCGCAGGCCAGCACCACTCCCTTCCGGGCCCCCAGGAACACGTCGCGGCCCTCGTGCTCGGCCCGCACCCCTACGATGGCGCCGTCGGAGGAAATCAGCTCCCGTGCCGGCGTGGACAGCCGGATGCCGACGTCGCGAGCCAGGAGCCCCTTCCACAGCATGCCGATGAGCGCCGCACCCTTCGGTCGTACGTCCTCGGCTTCCCGCCGGGCCAGCTCAACGTCGAAGTCGGGATCCTTGGCCCCGAACAGGTCTTCGGCCAAGGTGGTGTAGGAGCCCAGCGACATGAGCGTGCCGCGGGACACCAGGCGGTCACGCCAGTCGGGCAGCTCGGCGCCGAAGGCGTAGGGGACGGGCTCGACCGACCGGCCGCCGGGCTTCTTGCCCGGCACGTCGTAGGGGAAGTAGTAGTCCGGAAACACGGAGAGCGACGCCATGGTCACCGGCGTGTTCGTCTCCAGGTACTCGAGGGCCACCGGTGCGCTGTCCACGAAGACCTCGAGGAGGGCGGGATCGGGCTCCACCCCCATGGCCAGGTGGCGAACGTAGGCCAGGGCCTCCTCCCGGCTGTCCTCCAGGCCGCCCTCGGCCATGTGGGCGTTCTGGGGAATCCACAGCACCCCGCCCGAGACGGCCGTCGTCCCCCCGATCATGTCGGACTTCTCGACCACGATCGTCCGGGCGCCGCCGTCGGCGGCCAAGGTCGCCGCGGTCAAGGCCGCACCGCCCGACCCGACCACGACGACGTCGACGACCTCGTCCCACGATTCTGGCAGCTCGACGATCATGGCCCTCCCCGGTCGCTCTGGTGCCCTCATGGTAGAAGAGGACCGGGGACGGCCGCAGGAGACAGGGCCCTCGTCGCTACCATGGGCCCGACCCGTCCCGGCGTCACGACCCTCGATGCGGTCCCCCGACCCTGCTACATCGTCACTCACAAGGAGTTCCACCATGGACACCCCCAGGAACGAATGGACCCGAGACGCGGAACCAATCAAGATCGGCTGGCTCGGCTCCGCCCTCGACGGACCCGGTGGCGGCTACGACAAGATCCACCGGATGGCGTTCGACGAGGCCATCGAAGGGGGATATCTCGACCGACCGGTCGAGTTCGTCATCCATGCCGAACGAGGGCTACCCACCGGTTCGGCCCGCAATGCCATGGATGGGTTCAGGTACCTCGTCGACCAGGGGTGCATCGGCGTCGCCGGTGCCTACAGCTCAGACAACGCCATGGTCGTCGCTCCGCTGGCCAACGAGCTACAGGTCCCGCTCATCAGCTGGGCCGGCACCGAGCAGCTCGGCGGCGAGTACTGCTTCCGGCTCGGGAACGGCGACTGCGGAGCCGACGCCGCGCTGTGTGCATCGTGGCTCGCCCGCAAGGGGTACAAACGGATCGCCGTCCTGAGCGAGATCTCACCCAACGGGGACGAGTACTTCCGGTTCTTCCGTCAGGAGTGCCGTCGACACGGGTTGAGCATCGTGGCCCTGGAGACGGTGAGCCAACACCCTGCCCGTCTGGCCGACAACCTCGACAACCTCCGGCAGTCGGGACCCGACGCGCTGTGCTACATGGGCTACGGCATGCTGGCCCTGCAGGGGTTGTTGCGCCAGGCCCTCGACGAGCTCGCCTGGGACCCACCCCGCATCATGAGCACGGCATTCATGTTCTACCTGATGGGCTTCGAGAAGTTCGAGGGCTGGGTGGGCATCGATCAGTTCGACCCGAGCAACCCGCGGGTCGGAGGATTCCACGACCGGTTTGTCGCCCGCTATGACGAGAGCCCGCCGCTGTGGCCCAACGCCATCCCGGTCCTGGCCTACGACACGGCCCGGGTGCTGGCCGAGGGGCTGTTCCGGGCGCCGACCCTCACCGGCACCGGCCTGAAGCAGGGGCTGGAGAGAATCCGCTTCATGTCGAGCACCACCGGCGGCCCGCGCACTCACATCGCCTGCGCGCCCTACGAGCACGGCATGTTCCGCGGCGACTGGTTGCTGTACGGACGGGTACGCGAAGGGGCCCTGGAGTTCGAAGGCCTCTTCGAGCCCTGAACCGCTCAGGCCGTTGCCTGTTCGGCCAGCTCCCCCAATGACATGGGTGCCTTGCCCTCCAGGCGGCCCTTGTCGAACGAGCGCACTGCGACCGAGTGCCCGACCGCCTCGGCTCGGAGGGCGGCCACTGTCGAACGCTCCTTGGTCCGTTGGGCGAAGGGGTCGAAGGAGAACCACCGGCAGGCGTTCTGGTACGTGATCTTGTCGAGGTCGGAGTCCCCCACGTCGGCTGTCGCCCGGGCCAGCTCCTCTGGGGCCAGCGGCCATGACGAGTCCGAGTGCGGGTAGTCGCATTCCCAGGCAATGTTGTCCAGGCCGATGGACTCTCGGAGCTGGATGCCCACCGGGTCGGAGATGAAGCAGGTGAGGAAGTGCTGTCGAAACACCTCGCTGGGCAAGGATCGGCCAAAGTCCTGCCCGGTCCAGAGATGGTGCATCTCGTAGGTGCGATCGAGACGGTCGAGAAAATAAGGGATCCATCCCGTCCCACCCTCGGACAGGGCAATCCGGATCGATGGGAAGTTCTTGATGACCCGCGACCACAAGAGGTCGGCCGCGGCCTGGCAGATGTTCATCGGTTGGAGGGTGATCATCACGTCGAGCGGAGCATCCGGGGCGGTCACGGTGAGCTGACCGGACGATCCCAGGTGGATGGAGAGCACCACGCCTTCGTCGCACACGGCGGTCCACAGCGGGTCCCACGACTCATCGTGGAAGCTGGGGTAGCCGAGCGTGGCCGGGTTCTCGGTGAAGGTCAGCGAATGGACGCCCTTCTTGGCCAGTCGGCGAACTTCGTCAGCACAGAGCTGAGGATCCCAGAGCATCGGTACGGCCATGGGGATGAACCGACCCGGGTAGGCCCCACACCACTCGTCAACGTGCCAGTCGTTGTAGGCACGGACCACCGCGGCAGCCAATTCCTTGTCCTCGGCGCCGGCGAACAGTCGGGCACTGAATCCAGGGAACGACGGGAAGCACATCGAGCCGAGCACGCCCCCCGCGTTCATGTCCTTGATCCGTTCGTGGACGTCGTAGCACCCGGGCCGCATCTCGTCGAAGGCGGTGGGCTCGATGCCGTACTCCTCCTTCGGGCGCCCGGCCACCGCATTGAGCCCGATGTTGGGGATGGTGGAGCCGTTGAACGTCCAGACGTCCGAACCGTCCTCGGTCGTGACCACCTTGGGTGCCCGGCTCTTGAAGGATGCTGGGAGGTGGTTGGCAAACACGTCGGGCGGCTCGACCAGATGGTCGTCCACGCTGACCAGGATCATGTCGGCTGCGTCCATCGGGGATGTCCTTTCTATCGGGGGGAATCCGGCTACGTGGCGGGGATGACGATCGGGAGGTTCTCGAACCCACGTACCGTACTGGTGTGGAGTAGACGAGCCCGGTCCGTGTCGATGTCCCATGTCGGCCACCGGTCGAGCGTTTCCTCGATGGCAATCCGGCCCTCGGAGCGGGCCAGGGCCGCGCCCAGACAGAAGTGAATGCCGTAGCCGAAGGACACGTGGTGATCGATCCTGCGATGTATGTCGAAATGATCTGGATGGTCGTACGTTCGTTCGTCTCGTCCAGCGGACCCGGTGAGCAGGACCATTTTCGAATTGGGCACGATCATCTGGCCATGGAGCTCGACCTCGGACGTGACCCAACGGGCCTGCACCGGAGAGGGGGCCTCGTAGCGTAAGAGCTCCTCGATGGCGGCCGGGATCAACGACCGGTCTGCCTGTAGTTCAGCTCGCTGGTCGGGATGGGCGGCCAAGACCGAAGCGGCCCATCCGATCAGCCGGGCCACCGTCTCGGTACCGGCCACGAACAGAACCAGGCCGAATTCGGCCGCCTCCTGGGGTTCGAGGTGGCGCACCGTTCCGTCGTCCTCGGTGATCTCCGCCTCGGCCAGGGCGCCCAGCAGGTCGTCCTGGTGGTGCGATCGCCGCTCCATGATCAGCTCGTGCAGGTACTCGGTCACGTGTCGGAGTGCGTCGGCCGACACCTGGTTGGTCATGCCCACTCCTTCTTCGATATGGAAGATGGCGTCGATCGCCTTGCGCATCTCCTCCTGCCGTTCAGCCGGCACCCCGAGGAGCGTGGAGATCACGGTGGGCGGCAGGATGGCTCCGAACTCGGCCACGTAATCGAACGAGGCCTGCCCAGCCTGGCGGTCCAAGAGCCCCGCAGCCGTAGCCCGTATCTGGTCCTCCATCACGGCCATGCGCCTCGGGGTGAACGCTCTCGATACGAGCGTGCGCAGGCGGGTGTGCTCGGGCGGGTCCATGAAGATGATCTGGCCGCTGGGATAGGGATCCGGCATCAACATCTCGAGGGTGGTGCCGTGGGCCGAGCTGAAGGTCCGGGGGTCGAGGTGGGCAGCCTCGACGTCGGCGTACCGACTGAGCGCGTAGAAGTCGAAGCGCTCGTTGTAATAGAGCGGTGCTTCGTCGTGGAGCCGCGTCCACAAAGGGTAGGGGTCGACGCGCAGCGACGGATCGAAGGGGTCCCAGTACAACTGGCCGCCCGGCGGTTGGCCGCCGTAGGACGGCTTGACCGACGGGGTGTTCAATGGCTCGGACACGACGGACCCCCCTTTCACCGGATAGGCCACACGCGGGACAGGCTAGCAATGCGCCTCGGCAATGTGCCGCGCCGATTTGGATACTGTTCCCCAATGGACCTGGGTCTGGACCATGCTCGAGTACTGATCACAGGCGGGACTCGGGGCATGGGCCGAGCCGCAGCCGAGGCCTTCGCCGGCGAGCAGGCGCGGGTCGCCGTGCTGGCCCGCAGTCCGGCGGCTGTGGAGGAGACACTGGCCGTCCTCCTCGACCTCGGCAGCCCCGAGGCCATCGGCCTGGTCGCCGACATCACCGATGGTGCAGAGCTAGCCGGCGCCTTCGAGGTGCTCCGCTCGCGGTGGACGGGCCTGGAGGTTCTGGTCAACGCAGCCGGCCCGGTCGAGGTGGGCGTCGGCTCCTTCGACGACATCGACGACGACGAGTGGAAGGCGACCTTCGACATCGGGGCCCTGGGCGCGGTGCGCTGTGTCCGCTGTGCCCTGCCCCTACTCCGCCAGGGGGCGTTCGGCCGCATCGTCAACGTGTCGGCCCACTCGACCAAGCGCCAGAGCCCGGAGCTCATCGCCTACACGGCGGCCAAGGCGGCACTGACCAGCCTGACCAAGAACCTGGCCCAGTCGCTGGCTTCCGAGAACATCCTGGTCAACGCGGTGTCGCCGGGCTCGTTCCTTTCGGAGGGCATGAAGGGGTACCTGCGGGCCCTGCCGCCTGAGCGCGGTGTTGACACCGAGAGCCTGACCGACGCCATGCGCGTCATCCGAGAGGACTTCGGTCATCCGGCCTACCTCGATCGAGCCGGGGACCCTGCCGAGATCGGTCCGGTCATCGCATTTTTGGGATCACGGGTGAACACCTACATGACCGGCGCCGACGTCAACGTCGATGGTGGGTCCGACTTCAGCTGACCCCGTGGGCAGGCCCGGTCCTTCTCTGGTGTGCGCTGAACCGGGCGTCACCGTCGGGGCCGATCGCCCTCCGGCTTGGTCGGACGAGCCATAGTAAGTGCTAGGGTGAGGGCGGTTGAAGGATGTGTCGAAGGGGGCGCTGCGATGACAGGCGTGTTTGGCGGTCTGCGCGTGATCGATCTTTCCTGGGGCAGCGCCGGCCCGATGACGACCATGTTGTTGGCCGACAATGGGGCAGAGGTCACGCGGGTCGAGCCCCCCGACGGCGATCCGTTCCGCCATCAATCCGGATACCGGGTATGGCACAGGGGCAAGCGCAGTGCCCGGATCGACCTGCGGTCGGATGAGGGTCGTGCCGCCATCCGCCGGCTCGTGGGCCGGGCCGACGTGCTGGTCGACAGCTTCTCGCCCGGCACCATGGCCGGCCTGGGCCTTGATCACGACAGCCTGCACGCGGTCAATCCCCGCCTGATCACCTGTTCGATCACCGGGTACGGCGATCATCCCGAACACCGGGACCGGCCCGCCTACGACGGATTGGTGGCCGCCCGCACCGGGTTGCTCTTCGACCAGAAGGGCCGCCGGGGGACGGCCATGGAGTACATCGACGGTCGTCCCGGGCCGCACCCCGAGTTCGACGCTCCTGAAGGGCTCGTCCGGGGGGCCGACCGGGGCGGGCCGATCTTTCCCCGCACGATGTGGCCCAGCATCGGAGCAACGTACATGGCCGCGTTGGGCATCGCCGCCGCCCTCCGGGCACGCGAGGTCACCGGCGTTGGGCAGCAGGTGACGACGTCGCTGCTCCAAGGAGCGCTCGCCTCCGTGTCGCTCATCTGGCAGCGGGTCGAGAACCCCGATGCGCCGCTCTATTGGATGTGGCCCGTCGACTCGCGGGCCATCGAGGGCCTGTACCAGTGCGCCGACGGGAAGTGGGTGCACCATTGGACGGTCCGGCCCCGGTGGGTCTTCGCTTCGGCCGAGCAGGATGAGCTGAGCACCGTGAGCCTGGATACCTCGTACCGGGACGATCCCGACCGGGTGTCGATGGAGCCGGACGGACTGCTGACCGGCATCTTCTTGCACCCCCTGCTCACCGAGGCGTTCAAGAAGTTTCCTGCCGCGGCCTGGGAGAAGGCGGCCGAGGCTGCGGGGCTGGGCGTGACCGTCGTGCGCCCGCCGGCCGAGGCCCTGGCCGACGAGCTGTTCCTCGCCGACGGCTGCGTGGTCGAGGTCGACGACCCCGAAGTCGGGCCCATCCGGCATGCCGGGTCGCTGCTCGACTTCTCGGCCACGCCGGGGGCGATAACAGGGCCGGCGCCGCGCTCGGGGCAGCACACCGACGAGGTCCTGCGCGAGGTGACGGGGTCGGCGGCAGGCCCGGTCACGGCACCAGGACGCACAGGCCGGCACGTGGACCATCCGTTGGAGGGTGTCCGCGTGCTCGACCTCGGCCTCGGCGTGGCCGGGCCGTTCACCGGCCGGGCCTTGGCCGACCTGGGTGCCGACGTCATCAAGGTCCATGCCCTGCACGACACCTACTGGGCCGGCACCCACATGGGCCTCGGCACCAACCGCGGCAAGCGGAGCATCGCCTTGAACCTGAAGCACGAAGGGGGCCGTGCGGCCCTTGACAAGCTGATCGCTCGGGCCGACGTCCTCACCGTGAATTGGCGACCGGGGGCGGCGGCGCGCTTGGGCATCGACTACGAGACCTTGCAGAAGCGCTACCCGAGTCTCGTGTACTGCAACACGCGGGGCTACGAGAAGGGTCCCCGCTCCGACCTGCCGGGCACCGACCAGAACGCGGCTGCCCTCACCGGCAGCGAATGGGAGGACGGGGCGTGCGACGCCGGCAATCCACCGATGTGGAGCCGATCGAACATGGGGGACACCGGCAACGCCCTGCTGGCGGCCATCGCCATCGCCGCCGCGTTGTACCACCGGGACAGGACCGGTGAGGGCCAGGAAGTGAGCACGTCGATCGTCAATGCCGGGCTGCTGCACACCTCCTACGCCTGGATACACGCCGACGGGAGACCGGGAGACTGGGAGCACGTCGACGGCCAGCAATACGGGCTGTCGCCCTTCTATCGCTTGTACGAATGTGCCGACGGGCGCTGGCTGTTCCTAGCCGCCGTCTCCGACCAGGAGCGGGAGCGGCTTGCCGCCGTGCTCGGCGAGGACGTGCCCGGGCTGGGTGAGGGCAGAGCCGATGTCGACACCGTGTCCACCCTCCTTGCCGCCCACTTCCTCGAGCGTCCTGCCTCACAATTGTTTGCCGAGCTGGACAAGGGAGGCGTTCCCGTTGAGATCGTGGACGAGGAATTTTGCCGGACGCTCTTCGACGACGTTGATGCCCGAGCCGCCCAACTGGTCGCTACGACTTGGGCCGGCAATGTCGGGCGGTTCGAGGACCCGGGGCTGCTGGTCAACCTGGCGCCGGCCAGACCGGTGATCCAGCGCGGGCCGAGCATGTGCGGTGAGCACACCCGCCAGCTCCTGCGCGAGCACGGGTACTCGGATGAGGAAGTCGATGCCCTGTCGGCGGCCGGTGCGGTGCTCGACGCGCCCGTGGAGCAGCCATGAGCGGTGAAGCCGAAGTCGTGCGGCCGGCCCCGATCGTGACGGAAGACAGCGCGGCCTTTTGGGACGCGGCTGGCGAGGGTCGTCTCGTTGCCCAGACATGTACGGGCTGCGGCCGGCTCCGCCACCCGCCGAGGCCCATGTGCCCGTCATGCCATTCGGTCGAGCACAGCACGGTTGACCTGGCCGGTACGGGCGTGGTCTACAGCTATTCGGTCCTCCACCACCCCCAGAACCCCGCCTTCACATACCCGGTCGTAGCCGTGCTGGTCGAGCTGGACGAGGGCGTTCGCGTCCTCTCCAACCTGGTCGGCACCGACCCGGGCGACATCTCCATCGGGTTGCCGGTCGAGGTCCGCTTCGAGCCCACCCGAAACGGCATGGCCGTACCGGTGTTCGTCCGACGGGAGGTCGCAGCGTGAGCGCAACGTTGGGAGGGGCCGCGGCCATTGCCGGTGTGGGCCAGACCGAGTTCTCGAAGGCGGCCGGGCGCAGCGAGACCCAGTTGGCCGCCGAAGCCATCATTGCCGCCCTCGACGACGCCGGCTTGTCGACCGACGACGTCGACGGCTTGGTGAGCTTCACCATCGACCCGGTCGAGGAGACCGAGCTGGTGCGCGCCCTCGGCATCCCCGAGATCAACTTCTCCAGCCGGGTCCCCTACGGGGGTGGCGGTTCGCAGGGGGTCCTCCTGCACGCCGCCGCGGCCGTGGCTTCGGGGGCGGCCAACGTGGTCGTGGCCTACCGCTCGATACGGGCCCGTTCCGGCGCCCGATTCGGGCGGGCCGAGGTGGGGGCCCGCCCGACTTCGGCCCACTCGGGTTCGACGGCCATGCAGTGGTGCACGCCGTTCGGGGTGCTGACCCCGGCGTCATGGATGTCGCTGAACGCCACCCGCTACATGCACCTCTCCGGTGCCACCAATGAGGACTTTGGCCGAGCGGTCGTGCAGTTCCGGGAGTATGCCGCCAACAACCCCAACGCACACTTCTTCGGGAAGCCGATCACCTTGGAGGACCATCAGGCCTCCCGTTGGATCGCCGAACCCTCCATCCGTCTCTTCGACTGCTGCCAGGAGACCGATGGCTCGGTGGCCCTGGTGATCACCAGCCGCGGCCGGACCGACGGGCGTCAAGAGCCCATTGTCATCGCCGCCGCCGCAGGGGCCGGGTTGTTCGAAGAAGAGATCGCCAGCAATCACTACCGACCGGAGCTGGCCAAGATGGACGGTTCGATGACGACCGCCAATCATCTGTTCGGAGACTTCGGAATCGGGCGCGACGACATCGACGTGGCCCTGATCTACGACGCCTTTTCCCCGATCTTCTTGATGCAGTTCGAGGCTCTGGGGTTCTGCCCTTTCGGCGAAGCCAAGGACTTCGTGGCCGATGGGCATCTCGGGCCCAAGGGCAAGCTCCCCTGCAACACCAACGGTGGGCTCATCGGCGAGGGGTACATCCACGGGCTCAACCTGACCCTCGAAGCGGTTCGGCAACTGCGGGGGACGTCGGCGAACCAGCTGGATGACCCCCGCACGGCACTGGTCTTCGCCAGCCGGACCGGCGTCATCTTGCAACGGACCTGACTCCGGCGCCCACGGGGCCAAAGGGCCGCCTGTCGGTTACACACCGAGGGGGCCGAAGGAGTCGTGAGCCAGGGCTGCGGACCCAGTCGCTGCAGCAAGGCGACAATGATCTCCTCGTTACACCGTCCGGGGGTACGAGGCGGTCCCGATTCTCCTCTGGGAGATGAGCGGGTGGTCCGAGGGATTGCTGCCCAGGTGCCCGGGCCGGGTTGCCGGCCGCCCCGGTCCCCGGGTCGGGCTACAGGTTCCAGACGCGGGCGGCGTTGCCGCTGACGACGAGCTCCCGCTCGTGCTCGTCGACACCGGCGAACATGTGCTCGACGGTGGCACGGGAGTTGGGCCAGCTCGACACCGGGTGCGGGTAATCGGATGACCACATGATGTTCTCGATCCCGAGTCGCTCATGGGCATGGCGCACGGCATCGGGCTCGTCGATAAAGGTGAGGAACACATTCTGGCGGAAGTAGTCGCTCGGAGGTTTGGTCAGAGCCGGGAACTCGTAACCCTGGCGGGCCATGAGGTCGTCGACGATGTAGAGCCACCACGAGACCCAACCGAGACCGGGCTCGACGAACACCACCTTGAGACGAGAGAACCGCTCGAAGACGCCACCCATGATCCACATCCCGAGTGCTTCTGCCGCCGACAGGGGCACGCAGGGCACGAAGATGCCCTTCTGCGGCGTCGGGTCACGGAGGGCGAGGTCCTCGAGTGCGGTGTTCATGCCGATGTGGCAGCAGATCGGCAGGTCGGTGTCCTGGATCACCGACCACAGCGGGTCGTAGCGTTGGTCCCAGTAGTCGGGGAGCCCGAGCTCGGCCGGGAAGACCGGGAGCTGGAGCGACTTGCATCCCTGGGCCGCCGCCCGCCTCACCTCGGCGACGGCCGCATCGATGTCGTGGATCGGGATCTGGTAGGACACGACCAGGCGCTTCGGGTCGGCGGAGGCGAACACGGCCAGGGTGTCGTTGAACGCCCGCGTCGACTCCTTCCATCCGTTCTTCACCATGTACAGGTACCGAAAGGCGCTGACCTCGCAGTAGGTGGCCGAGGCCGAGACGCCGTCGAGGTCCATGTCCTTCAGGCGCTCGTTGGCATCGGTGTGACCGGCGCGCTCGCTGGCCGCATGCTTGCGGTTGCTGGCCATGCTCACGGTGGGATCGGGGGCCAGTCCCTGCTGTTCCCGCCAGCGCTGATTGGCGTTCGAGGAGGCCATGGCCATGACCGACTTCCGAAAGGCATTGACGGCATCGTCATAGTCGCCGTGGAACTTGGGAGCGAGGTTCTTCTTCACGCTCTCATGGCTCAGGTCGACGTGGTCATCCGAGGAGATCAACCGCTCCGTGATCGCTGACACCATCGGGTCCTCCTTAGAATGGCAATAGCAACTACTATAACCCTCGGCCGCTCCTGTCGGGCGAGCGAGCTCGACCCTCCGGGTCTCCCGTGGTTTGGGTCAGGCCTACCAGGTCGGCTTGCCCTTTTGCACGAAGGCGGCAACGCCCTCCCTCATTTCTTCTCTGAGCTTGGGATCGTCATAGGTTCTCTTCGTCTCGGCCCACGCCGATGCGGCCCCCTCCGTCGCCGTCTGCCACATCAGTTGCCTGGTGCGGGCCACCGCCCGAGGACCGTTGGCCGCGATCCGCCGGCCGAGGGCGATGGCCACATCGACGACCGTTTCGGCCGGTTCGACCCTGTTCACCAAACCGACGTCCAACGCCCGCTGCGCCGTGATGGGGTCGCCGAGGAGGCCGATCTCGAGGGCGACCGCCAGCGGTATGCGATTGGGCAACAGGGTCCCGCCCCCACCGGGCACGATGCCACGCTGCACCTCGGGAAGCCGAAAGCTTGCATGGTCGGCGGCAACGGCCAGGTCGCATCGAAGCACCATCTCGAAACCCCCACCGGCAGCCGACCCGTTCACGGCTGCGATCAGCGGGACCCTGGCCCGGTCGTTCATTGCCCCATCGAAAGCACTGACAGCCTCGGAAACTTCGCGTTGGGGGGTATCGTGCAGCGCTCGGAGGTCCATCCCGGACGAGAAGCTCACCCGGCCGGCTCCCGTGATCACAACGGCGCGGATCCCCTCGGCTGACGACTTGGCCACGATCTCGGCCATCTGGTGCAGGGAGGGGGGATCCAAAGCGTTCCGTGCATGCTGGCGGTCGATCGTGATCATCACAACATCACCGAGTCGATCGGCGAAGATGGTCTGGTCCATGATGCCTCCCGGTAGCGTGAACGATGCGAGGGCCGTCAGCCGAACCGCATCACGGAGCCGAATTGCGTTCGGCAACGATGCTGAGTACGTTTTGACGGGCCGAGCATAGTAAGCACTATTGCCTTCCGGGAGGATGCGGCTTGCCCCACGCGATTGCGCCCACGCCGGACCGAGACGACGAGTTCTTCTGGAACGGGCTCACCGCGGGACAACTGCTGGCCCGCCGGTGCGCCCACTGCCACCGACTCCAGCATCCCCCGTCACCCATGTGCCCGCAATGCGGCTCGCTGGAGTGGACCGTGGTGCCCCTCTCCGGTCGGGGAACGGTCCACAGCTGGATCGTTTCCCACCACCCGAGTGAACCGGATGACGCGGCTAAGGTCGTGGCACTGATCGAGTTGGACGAGGGCATACGGTTGGTCTCGAACCTCCAGGGCATCGACCCCGCCGACGTGGAGAACGACAGTGCCGTCGAGGTCGTGTTCGCCGAGGTGGACGGGGTCTTGCTCCCTCAGTTCCGGCCCGCGGCGGCGAGGGGTGGCTGATGGCTTCGATCAGGAACGGGGCGGCTATCGTCGGAATCGGCCAGACGGAGTTCTCCAAGGACTCCGGACGCAGTGAGCTCCAGCTCTGTGCCGAAGCCGTCCGAGCGGCGATCGGGGACGCCGGCCTCGAACCGTCCGACATCGACGGCTGTGTGACCTTCACGCTGGACACCAACGACGAGCTGGCCCTCATGCGGAACGTCGGCATCCAGGAGATGCGCTGGACGTCGCGGACCCCGTTCGGGGGCGGCGGTGCGTCGGCGACGATCGAACATGCGGCCGCGGCCGTCATCGCCGGCGCGGCCGACGCTGTCGTCGTCTACCGAGCCTTCAACGAGCGCTCCGGGCGACGGTTCGGCCAGCCGGCGGGGGGCCCGCTCCCTCCGTCCCAGAACTGGTACCGGCCCTACGGGCTCGATACGCCGGCCAAGATCTATTCCCTGTGGTTCCAGCGCTACATGTACCGCTACGGCGTGAGCAACGAGGACTTCGGCCGCTACTCGGTGGTGGCTCGCAAGCACGCGGCCACCAACCCGAACGCCTGGTATTACGGGCGACCCATCACGCTCGAGGACCATCAGAGCTCGCGTTGGATCGTGGAGCCCATCCTGCGCCTCCTGGATTGCTGTCAGGAGAGCGATGGGGGGGTCGCCCTGGTCGTCACCCGTGCCGACAGAGCCAAGGACCTTCGCCAACCGGCGGTGAGGATCGAAGCGGCGACGCAGGGCAACCTCTTGGACGGCGATGTGATGTTCAACTACTACGGCGCCGACACGGCGCGCTTTGCCGAGGCTGAGTACACGGCAAGGCAACTCTGGGAGACGACCGGTCTCCGTCCCGACGACATCGACGTGGCCATGATCTACGAGAACTTCAGCCCGGTCGTCTTCTATCAGCTCGAAGCCTACGGGTTCTGCGGGCCGGGCGAAGCCAAGGACTTCATCGCCGATGGCCACATCGAACTCGGAGGAAAGGTTCCGGTGAACACGAACGGCGGGCTATTGGGCGAGGGATACATCCACGGCGTGAACAACATCCTCGAAGGAGTCCGCCAACTGCGCGGCACTGCGGCCAATCAGGTGGCCGGCGCACACCATGTCCTGTGCAGCGCCGGCCGCAGTGCCGTCGTCCTCGGCGGGGGCCTGTGAGCGTGTCGGCCGGCGGGGAAAGAGATCGCCGGGTCGGGACGGCCAGCCTTCGCTACGCGCTGGGGACGGAAGACTCATCCCCGGTCGGTCCGGCAGTGCCCAGGTAGGCAGAGTGGAGGACCCCAGCCACCTCGCTCGCCGGGCCGGCATGCACGATGCGGCCGCCGGCCATGACCACTCCGGCTGTGGCCACGGTGAGAGCCGTCCGGGCAAACTGCTCCACGACCACGACGGTGACACCGTCGCCGGCCAGCTCGGCCACATGGGCATACAGCTCGTCCACCACGATGGGGGCGAGCCCCATCGAGAGCTCGTCGAGGAGCAGGAGCCGAGGGCGGGTGGCCACGGCCCGGGCCATGGCCAGCATCTGTTGCTCGCCCCCCGACAGCGTCCCGGCCGGCTGGTCCCGCCGCTGGGACAGGCGGGGGAAGCGCTCGTAGGCCCGGGACTCGACCTCGGCCCGGCTCATGCCGCTGTGGGTCATGACCCACAGGTTCTCCGCGACGGTGAGGTTGGGGAACACCCCCCGGCCCTCGGGGACCATGCACAACCCCTTTCGGGCCAGTGAGGCCGGGTTCGTCCCTGTGACCCGGTCGCCGTCGAAGTGGACCTCGCCCTTGGTCGGGGCGAGCAGGCCGGCGATGACGGCGAGGAGCGTGGACTTGCCCGCCCCGTTCGCCCCGAGCACGGCGGTGACCGTCCCCTTGTCCACGGTCAGGCCGACGCCGTGGAGGGCTTCGACGCCCTCATAGGCGGCGTGGACGTCGCACACTTCGAGGAGGGCCGGGTCAGCCATCGGCTGCGCTCATCGACCCGAGATAGGCCTGCTGGACGGCGGGGTCGCCTTGGACGGCGGCCGGCTCGCCGGCCGCGATCACCCGGCCGTAGTCAAGCACCACCACCCGGGTGCAGACCCCCATGACCAGGTCCATGTCGTGCTCGACGAGCAGCACGGCCAGCCCGTCGTCGGCCAGGCTACGGAGCACGGTTGCGAACCGGGCCGTCTCCTCTGCGTCCTGTCCCGAAGCCGGTTCGTCGAGGAGCAGGACCGTCGGTCGGACGGCCATGGCCCGGCCCAGCTCGACCAGGCGCCCGGTCCCGGTCGGGAGGGCGTCGGCTCGAACCTCGGCCACCGAGGACAGGCCCAGCTGGTCGAGCAACCCCTCGGCGACGGCCTGCGGATGCACCGGCGTGGCCCGGGAGAACCGGCGCCGGCCCATCGAGGCGGCCACGGCCAGGTTCTCGCCGACGGTGAGGGTGCCGAAGAGCTCGAGGCGCTGGAAGGTGCGACCGAGGCCCAGTCGGGCCCGCCGGTGGGGGGAGAGGCCACTCAGGTCGCGGCCATCGAGGACAACCGTGCCCCCCGTCGGGCGCTGCATGCCCATGATGACGTTGAACAGCGTCGTCTTGCCGGCGCCGTTCGGGCCGATCAGCCCGGTGATCGACCCGTTGGGGGCCTCGAGGCAGACGTCGGAGAGGGCGGCGAGCCCCCCGAAGCGGACCGAGACATCGGTGACCTCAAGCCCCATGGGCCCGACTCCCCATCGTCACCGCCGGTGCGCCGATCGCCCCCTCGGCTGTGCCTGTTCTGTCCGGTGTGGCCCCTCCGTCCGACGTCGCCCCGGCCCCATCGGTGCCCGGCCCGGCGTTGGCCAGCGCCCGGCGGTCAGGCAGTCCGAAGGCCGGCGGTGCGACCCCGTTCCGGTAGTCGAACCCGTAGGCGATGCCGGGCATGCCGATGACCGCGGCCAGGTCGATCCAGGTCATGGTCCAGTTGTCGATCACCCCGCCGAGGCGCAGCGCCCAGACCCCGACCACGACCACGACGAAGGCCCCGAGTAGCCACCGCCGCTTCACCACCGACGACCACACCGGGCGCAGGCCCGAGGGGATGGTGCCGTTCGGGGTCGTCCCCACCCCGGTGCCGGCCGCCCCGACCAGCACCGGGCTGAGCTGGCTCAACGAGGGGAAGAAGTTGGCGAGGGTCGGGCCCCCGAGGAACAGCCCGCAGGCCACGCCGGCCCCGAGCGAGCTGATCCCGACCACCACCATGATCAACAGGATCGACAACCCGGTGAAGAACTGGAAGACGTCGGGGGCGGCACTGCCGAGGGCCTCCCCGTAGAGGCCACCGCCGATGCCGGCCAGGGCGGCCGAGAGCGCGAACACGGCGAGGGTGGACGCCCGGGCGTTCATGCCCAAGGTGGCACAGGCCGCCGGGCTGTCCTTCAGGGCCATGAGGCGCTGCCCGAACTCCGAACGGCGGACGGCCACCACGATCAGGCACAACAGGACGAACACGACCGAGTAGGCGATGAACTGGGGCTCTTTGCCGGTGAGGGCCGTGCCGCCCACCCGGAAGGGGGCAAAGACGAGCGAGCCCGAGCCGAAGGGGGCGATGTGGTGCCCGAAGAGGTCGAGGGCGGGGAGGGGGAAGACCCAGGCGTCCATGGCCACGGCGAAGGCCGCGGTGGACAGGGCGAAGTAGATCCCCGACAGGCGCAGGGCGGGCAGGGCGACGATGAGGCCGACCACCGCGCACACCCCGGCCGCGGCCAGCAGGGCCAGCGGGTTCCCGTGGGCCCCGATGTGCCCGACCACCGCCGCCCCGATGCCGGCGAAGGTCATCTGGCAGAGGGAGAGCCGACCGGCGAAGCCGACCAGGGGGATGAGCGAGAGGCCGATGATGGCCAGCCCCCAGACCCGGTTGAGGCTGAAGAGATCAGACGTGGACACAACCGTGGCCAGCATCACCGTCCCCGCGATCACGCACACGCCGAAGGCGGCCGTGCCCGGCCACGAGGGGCGCAAGGCCAGCTCCCGGCTGCGCAGGAGCCGGTGGCCGCGCAGTCGGGACTGGGGCATGGCCAAAAGGGCGATGAACAACACGACGGCGGGTACGGCCCCGCCGAAGCCCTGGACGTAGGGGTTCTGGGGCAGGTAGGCGACCGAGTAGCTGACGGCCAGCCCGAGGATCAGGGCCCCGACGAAGGTCATGGGGATGCTGCGCAGCCGGCCGATGACCGAGGCGGCGTAGGCGCTCACGATCAACAAGGTGAGGGCGGTGGCCGAGAGGGTCAAGGTGGGAGCGACCAGGATGCCGGCCAGGGCGGCCAGGACGCAGCCGATGATCCAGGCGGCCCGGGCGTTGGCCACGCTGCTCGACCCGTTCAACGTGGTGAGGGTGCGGTCGTCGACCGTGGCCCGCATGGTCACCCCCAGCCGGGTCCGGTAGAGCAGGAGCCGGAGCCCGATCGCCACCAACAAGGCGATGATCAAGACGGTGAGGTCGTTGTAGGAGATGCGGACCGGGCCGAGGACGAGCGTGTGCCCGGAGAACAGCGGGGGGATCGACCGGTAGGTGGTCGGGTTCCAGATCCACTGGGCGATGCCGAGGAACGAGAGGGCGAGGGCCAGGGTGACGACCAGCTTGGACGCCTCCGAGGTGCCCTCCAGCCTGCGCATCACCCCGGCCTCGATGAGGACACCCAATGCCGGGGCGAAGACGAACAGGCACACGAGGATGGAGACCACGGTGGGCCAGCCCCAGCCCACCCGCATCTGCCAGTAGGCGAAGGCGGCGAGCATGCCGATGGCCCCGTGGGACCAGTTGAAGATACCAGTCGTCGTGTAGGTGAGGGTCAGCCCGCTGGCCGTGATGGCGTAGATCCCAGCGGCGGCCAGCCCGCTGATGGTGAAGACAATGAATTCATGCATGGAACATCATGAGGTCGGGCACAGCCGGTGCCTCCGGGGCTGACCGCCGCTAGCCACCGGTGCTCGTCAGGTGGATCAATCCCTTCGGGTCGCAGTTCCAGATCCCGCTGTTCGGCTGGGTGATGACCGTGTTGTAAACGAACTTGTTGGGCTTGACCGTCATGAGGACGAAACAGGCGCTCGGGATGGGGTTGTTGTCGGACATGGCCAGCTGGGCCACCGGGGCGGCGAGCCCCCCGCCCGTCCAGTTCTTCTGGGCCGCTGCGTTCTTGAGCACGCACGAGACGGTCACGTTCGCACCGCAGGCCGTCGCCGACTTGGCGAAGAGGATCCACGAGTTGAAGGCGATCTCGTCGCTCCAGTCGACCGTGTCGCCCGCCGCGTACTTGTGCATGATCCCCTGGAGCTGCTGGAGGCCGGGGCTCTTCGAGGCCAGCTCGAAGGGCCAGTTCTGGATGGCGGTGTAGGTCGTCGGGAACTGGGACTGGGCCGCCGCCTTCGCCGTCGACGACTCGTAGAACTGGGTCGTGAGCAGCATGAAGGCCGGGTTGTAGCCCACGGTGTTCATGGCCTGGACATATGGGGTGATGTCTGCGTCGTCAGAGGGCTGCAGGGCCTGGACCCCCTTGGACTGGGCCTGCTCGACGTAGGGCTTCCAGTCGGTCACCGACAGGGGGGGCTCCTGGAAGTCGACCGTCCGGTATCCCTGGGCCTCGGCCGCCGTCTGCCACTTCTTCTCCGGTTCGAGGATGCTCGCGTTGTTCTGGCCGCCGGTTCCGTAGTACTTGATGGCCTTGGGGTACTTCTTGGCCAGGGCGCCGTACCAGCCGGCCGAGACGATCGAATTGTTCGTCCCCTCCGGGTTGACCTGGAGGGCCGAGTTCACCGACGCGTCCGAGACGGTGAAGCCGGTGATCTGTCCCAGCCCGCAACCGACACGGACCGATACCGAGGGCTGGTCGAGGGCCATGCCGCCCCCGACCGACATGAAGTCCTGCTGGCAGGCTTGGTTGGTGACCTGGGCCGCATTGAAGAGCGCGGCGTCCCGGTTGTGGACCACGACCGTGCGTCCGTTGATGCCGCCCGCTGCGTTGCACCATTTGGCGAAGGCCCCGGCCGCCTGGAAGAACTCGATGTTGAGGCCCGGCTGTACCGTGTTGCCCGGATCGGAGAAGGTGGCGATGTTGATGCTCTTCGACGAGACACCCCGAACGGTGGAGCTGCCGCCGCTCCCAGAACCGCAGATCTTGCCCACCCCGGGCCACGTGCCGGTCGTCGTGACGGTGCTGGCGGCCGACGCCGACCCGGCAGAGACCCCGCTCGAAACGGCCAGCGACGCTGCCCCCACCACCAGGCAGAGCAAAACAGCCCGCCAACTAGCAATCTTCGACCCCATTGCGTCTCCCCCCTGCCGCGCGAGCTTGCTCGCCGCGGTCCGTTATCGGTCAGCGGTCAGGTGCGCAATCGAACCTGCCGGGCACCATAGGGATTACTATGCACCATAGGGATTACTATGATCAAGCCGTGGGTGGTCGGTGGGCAGGCGGGGGAGGCCCGGAGATGGCTGGATCAGACAAGGTTCCAATGCGCGTCGACCTGGGCGAACGAGCTCTGGCCGGAAGCCGGCACATCGCCGCCGACCTCTTCGTGCCCGATCAGGTGCAGCGCTCGTCGCCGGTGTGGTGTTGCGTTCCCGGAGGCGGCATCAGCCGGGCCTACTTCGACCTCGAGGTGCCAGGGGCCACCGATCCTTACAGCATGGCCAGGTTCGCGGCCGAGCGTGGACACTTGGTCCTTACCATCGATCCCCCCGGGGTTGGCGGGAGTGACCTGCCGACGGACGGCTACCAGCTGACCCCGCGGGCTGTCGCCGACGTCCTCGATCTCGTGATGTCGGACGTGCTCGACCAGTTGGCCCTCGGCACAGTGGAGGGCGTGGAACCTGGCAGCCGCCGGGAAGCGCTCGGTGTCGGCCACTCGGCCGGGGCGATGCTGGTGGCGTGTCAGCAGGCGCGCCATCGCAGCTTTCGTGCCCTTGCACTGCTCGGGTTTTCCAACAGCGGCCTCCCCGCCGTCCTCACCGAAGAAGAGGCCGCCTTTGTCGGCCGGCCCGGGGAACTGGCCACCGCCCTGCCCGACCTGGTGCGGGCCCGCTTCGGCGGACCATTACCCCAAGGCTCGAGCGCCGATTCGGACATGCTGTTGGTCGGGACGCACTCGGAGGCAGCCAAGGCGGCCGCGGCCCGGGCCGGCTCCCGGCTCTTGGGGATGGTCGGGTTGACCACACTCGTACCCGGATCGGTCCAACCCGAGCTGAACCAGATCGATGTCCCCACGTTCGTCGCCGTCGGCGAGCACGACATCGCCGGGCCGGCCTCGGCTCTGCCCGGTCAACTCCCGGCCTGCCGTGACCTCACGTTGCTGACGCTGGCCGGGATCGGGCACAACCACAACGTGACCGACGCCCGGCTCCAGCTGTGGGACAGGCTCGAACGGTGGGCCACCTCGCTGTCGATGGCCGGGGAGCCGACCAGCGACCCGTAGAGTGTGGGGCGTGAGCATCACGGCCAAGAAGCCAGATACGGGAACCAGCAGATCGCAGCCGGGGTCAGGCAGCGACGGCGATGGGGCCACGAGGAGACGGGTCATCGATGCTGCCGTGGCCTGCATCCTCGAGTCCGGCTTCTACCGGGCCAGCACCAATGAGATCGCCCGGCGGGCCGGGGTCACCTGGGGCGTGATCCAGCACTACTTCGGAACCCGGGAAGCCCTCATGCTTGCCGTCCTCCAAGACGGTGCCCGCCATTTCGCCGAGGTGGTGGAGGACGCCCATGTCGAAGGTGATACCGCTGAGCAGCGGGTCGAGCACTTGCTCGACATCCTGACGTCTCACTACGGCCAACCCGAGTTCCTGGCCTACCTGCAGGTGCTGCTGAACATGGACCACGATCCCCGCACCAGCGTCGAGGTCCGAAAGACGATGCGTGAGGTCTCCGGGCGTTCAGGGGATCACGTGCGGAGGCTGTTGCGCGAGGGCCTGGGCCCGGCGGCCAGCACGCCCGACCTGGCCACCACGGTGTTCCTCGTGCTCCGTGGATTCGCGATCAGCCAACAGCTCCAGGGCACGATGTCCTACGACGTCTCGGCACCCAAGGCCGACCGTGCGGCGCGACAGCGGCGAATCCTGGCCGCCATCCTGGCCCCCCACCTCGAAACACGCTGACGGGAAGTGGCCTGCTAGGGTTTACATACTAGGCACTATGGCGGTTGCCGGCCCCAGACTTCCGGAGGACGTACCCATGACCAGTGTGCTCGCCGGGCTTCGTGTGCTCGACCTGTCGTGGGGCGTGGCCGGTCCCATCACCGGCATGCTGTTGTCGGACCACGGCGCCGACGTGGTCAAGGTCGAGCCGCCCGGAGGGGATCCGTTCCGTTCCTCTCCCGGATACGCGGCGTGGCTGCGGGGCCGGCGCAGCGCCGAGCTCGATCTGGCCGACGACATCGACCGGGAGACGTTCCTCGGACTGGCCCGCCGTGCCGACGTCGTGCTCGAGAGCTTCGCCCCGGGCACGACCGAGCGGTTGGGCATCGACGCCGACACCCTCCTGGCCGAGAACCCTTCCCTCGTCTATTGCTCGATCACCGGGTACGGTCCGCACCGTGGCCACCGTTTCCGTCCCGGTTATGACGCCCTGGTTGCGGCCCGGCTGGGCCTCCTCCACGAACAGCGCGGTCACCTCGGAGGTGCGGTCCCCCATATCCACGGCGAGGACCCGTACCTGCCCGACCTTCCGGTCCCCGAGGGGATGGAGCCCGGCTCGCCCCGTTCGGGGCCCATCTTCACCTACACGCCGTGGCCGAGCATCTGCGCCGCCTACCTGGCCACCACGGGGATCAATGCCGCACTGTTGGCCCGCTTGCGTACCGGACGCGGTCAGCATGTGGAGACCTCGCTGCTCCAAGCGGCGCTGTCGCTCACTGCCTCCAAGTGGATACGGGTCGAGCACAACGACGAGCCCTTCTACCGCACGTGGATCTACGACCAGCGGGCGCCAAAGGGGTTCTTCCCGTGCGCCGATGGCCGGTGGGTGGAGCAGTGGGTGCCGAATCCCCGGTTCGTCCTGTCGAGCGCCGACGGTGACGAACTGGCCCACCGGCGCGACGTCGGCAGCCTGCGCGACGATCCCGATCGAATCGGAACTCCGCCCGAGAACATCGTCGTGCTGGCCCACTACTTTCCCGAGATGGTCGACGCCTTCGCCCGCTTCGACAGCGACGACTGGGTGCGGGTGGCCGAGGAGGCCGGTGTTCCCCTCCAGCCGGTGCGCACTCCGGAGGAGGCCCTGGCCGACCCGGCGTTAGTAGCCGAATCGGCGGTGGTGGACGTCGACCACCCGGACTTCGGCCTGCTCCGCCAGGTCGGCATCCTCTACGGCTTGAGCCGTACCCCGGGCCACGTCCAGGGCCCGGTGCCGCGGGTCGGCGAGCACACCTCGGAGATCCGGGCCGAGGCCAGGGCCGCGGCCCGGACCGGGCCGGTGGCCGGACCACCAGACCAGGGCACGCACGCGCCCCCCCTGGACGGCATCACCGTTCTCGACCTCGGGTTTGCCGTGGCCGGGCCCTTCGGCACCCAGGTACTGGCCGACCTCGGCGCCGACGTCATCAAGGTCAACGCGACCAGGGACCCGTGGTGGCATGCCAACCACATCGCCTACGGGGCCAACCGGGGCAAGCGCAGCATCTGCATCGACCTGAAGACGACCGAGGGCCTGACCGTCCTCCACCGCCTGGTCGAGGAGGCCGACGTCGTCCACTCCAACATGCGCAGGGACGCGCTCCGGCGCCTGCACTGCGACGAGGACTCGTTGCGCGCCGTCAATCCGGACATCATCTACTGCCACACCCGAGGCTTCGACCGCGGGCCCCGGTCGGACTCGCCCGGGAACGACCAGACGGGATGCTCGCTGGCCGGCGTGACCTACGAGGACGGCGGCACCCACGAGGGCGGGAAGCCCTTTTGGTCGCTGACCTCGATGGGCGACACGGGCAACGGGTTCCTATCGGCCATCGGGGTCATCCAGGCCCTTTACCACCGGGCTCGGACCGGTGAGGCCCAGCGCATCGACACCTCCATCCTGAACGCCGGCCTCCTGGCCGCCTCTATGGCGTCGGTGAAGGCCGATGGCACCTCGGTGGCCCGCCCGAGGCTCGACCACCTGCAGCTGGGCCTGCACCCCCTGTACCGGCTGTACCAGACGGCCGATGGCTGGGTCTGTATCGCCGCCACCGGTGGCGAGCACTGGCAGGGGCTCCTCGACGCCCTCGGCGAGCCGGCCCTCGGTGGGGACCCCCGCTTCGTCGATGCAGCCGCCCGGGCGGTCCACCGGCTCGAGCTTGACGAGGCCCTCGAGCCTTTGTTCCGACGCCAACCCTCGGCCGAGGTCTTCGCCGCCCTCGACCGACGGGCGGTGCCGTGCGAGATCGCCGATTCCGACTTCTCGCTGCACGTCTTCGACGACCCAGAGATGCGCAAGCAGGGGCTGCTGGTGGAGCAGCAGCACCCGAAACTTGGGCGGTTCGAGCACTTCGGCTCCACCATCTCCTTCTCGGACACGCCCGGGCGTATCTTCGGGCCGCCTCCGGTGGTCGGTCAGCACACCCGCGAGATCATGGGCGAGCACGGCTTCGGCGAGGACGAGATCGACAAGCTGCTGGCCGGTGAAGCCGTCTTCGAGGAACTGTGGGTCGAGTGACCGGACGACGAGGAGAGGGGCGGGACGGCCGGTGACCGCGGTGCCGAGCATCGAGCCACCCGCTCCGGTGACGCTCCGGCGAGAGATCGAGGTCGACGTGTCCGATCTCGTTCCCTTTCCCGGTCCGGTCATGGTCCGGGGCTGGGTCCATGCCCCCCTCCGGTCCGACCAGTCGAGGGCGACGGTGGTGTGGTGCTGCCTGGCCGGCGGCCACGCCTCGACGACATACTTCGATTTCCAGGTGCCCGGCCACCCGGGCTACAGCATGGCGGAGCACCTCGCCGGGAAGGGCTGCGTGGTCGTCGCCTTCGACCATATCGGACTGGGCGCCTCGAGCAGGGTCGATGACATCGTCGAGGTCACCCCGGCGTTGGCCAGTGCGGTCAACGACCGTGCCCACCGCACGGCCCTCGACGGCTTGGCCGCCGGCACGTTGGTGCCCGAGCTCGGCCCGCTCCTGAGCCTGACTGCGGTCGGGGTCGGGCACTCGATGGGGGGGATGCTCCTCTCCGTGCAACAGGCCCGGCACGCCACCTTCGATGCCGTGGCCCCCCTGGGACACGGGGGGAACGGCCTTCCCCAGTTCCTGACCGAAGCCGAGCGCCGGGTGGCCGAGCACCCCCCGATCCTCGACGCCGACGTCGTGGAGCTGGCCCGGATCCGCCTCACCGGGGTGCCGTTGGTCGGCACGTCCCGGCCGGAGCCGGGATCATTCATGGCTCGCGACGTGCCCCGCGCCGTGCGCGCCGAATTTCGGGGCCCAGCAAGTCGAGCTCCTCTACTCCTGCGGTCTGACCTCCATGCTGCCGCACGTGACCGACAAGGAGAAATCCGACATCACCGTGCCGGTGTTCGTGGGCTTCGGCCAGTACGACCTCACGCGCGATTTTTTCGTCAGTGCTGCCCGGTACACGTCGAGCCGGGACATCACGCTCTTCGTGCTCCCCGGCTCGGCCCACTGCCACAATCTGGCCTCTTTGCGAACCGTCCTCTGGGACCGGCTCGCCCATTGGGCCTCCGGGCTCTGACCCGGTCGCCGAGGCGGCGGCGCCACCTCCGCCGGTGCCCGTGCCCCCTCTCCGGGCCGCCGTCGGCCATCGGACATATCAACTACTATGAACTAGCGCCAATCACTTACGAAGAGGGGGATTCGCTCGCTATGACTCGCCTATTGATCTCTGCTGATTCTCATGTGCGTGTTCCGCTCGACGTCATACGGGAGCGGGTCCCGGCGTCGCTGCACAAGGCCTTCGATGACGCCATCAGCCTGCAAGCGGCGCAGGAGAGGCGGCTCCGGGGTGGCAAGGAACTGGACATGTCCGACTGGGACATGGATGCGTTCCGCGATCCTGGCTACTCCGATCCCGTCGCACGGCTGGCGGCCATGGACCGGGACGGGGTCCAAGCAGAGGTCCTGTACTCGGAGGTCTCCGCCTTCCGGCACTTCGGCCTGGTCAAAGGGGACTGGAAGCCGATCAGTCGCGCCTTCACCGACCACCTGAGCGAATTCGCATCCGTCGACCCGAAGCGCCTGGCTGTCTCCTACCAGGTCCCGATCATCGACATCGATTACGCTGTGACTGAGGTGCATCGCCTGGCCGGACTGGGCGCCCGTTCGGTGCACCTCCCGAACTTTCCCTCCGAGCTGGGCCTGCCCGACTACCACGACGTGTCGTACGACCGGTTGTGGGCAGCCCTCTCCGAGACCGGTCTGGCCATCTCACACCACCTCGGCACGGCGCCGTATCTCTACGACGTGTTCCAGCGGGACCCCACGCCGCAATGTGGCATCTTCACGTCGCTGCCCGCCCTGACCCTCGCCCAAGTCATCGCCTGGTGGATCCTGACGGGAACGCTCGAACGCTTCCCCAAGCTGAAGATCGTGTTCGTCGAGCCCAGCCTGTACTGGGTGGCCGGCTTCATCGCGTCGCTCGACCGCAAGGCGGCTGGGCCGTACGACTTCCCAGGCATGAAACTGAAGCCGAGCGAGTACTTCGGCCGGAACATGGCGGTCACGTTCATGGACGACGAGTTCGGGTTGCGCCAGCGCCACGAGCTCGGCGTCGAGAACATCCTGTGGTCGACCGACTTCCCACACCCGGCGACCACGTGGCCCAACTCGCAGGCGGTGGTGGAACGCCAGTTCGCCCAGGTGCCCGAACCGGAGCGGGAGCTGATCTGCGCCGGCAACGCCTCCCGGCTGTACAACCTCTGAACAGGGATGATCTCCAGTCAGGCTCGGCAACCGGTACCGGCGTTCACAGTTCGACCGTGATCTCGAAGCGGGCTGCCGGGTGTACTGGATACCGGCGCCTCGCCGGTCAGGCGACCGTCATCGATGTTCGCTCTGGAGCAGTGCGAGTGCCCGATTGACGTTGGCCAAGGCCCGGATGCCCATGTCCTCCTGATCGTCCCGGCTCGGGTCCCTGAGCGATCGTTGGTAGATGCCCTCGAGCAGGACGGCGAGCCGGAAGTTGTAGAGCACCTCGTAGTAGGCCAGGCCCCCGATTGGCCCGACTCCACGCTCGACCCCGTACCGCTCGATGAGGGCCGAGCGCGATGGCCAACCCACCTCTGTGGCCGGGCACCAGATCTCACAAAATCCGGCGAGGTCGAGCAGTGGGTCGCCGATGGTAGCCGTCTCCCAGTCGAGCACGGCCAGGACCCGTCCGGGTCGGTCCGGCGCCACCAGGATGTTCATCATGTGGTAGTCGCCGTGCATGATGGTCGGTTCAAAACTCGCCGGCCGGTGGTCCTGAAGCCACGACATCACTCGTTCCATGCCGGGAAGGTCGCGGCCGCCGTATGAGCTCAGCTGTGAGCGCCAGCGCTCGACCTGACGGTCGTGGAACCCGTCGGGCCGACCTAGGTCGGCCAGGCCGGCGGCCCGCCAGTCGACGCGATGGAGTTGGGCGAGGGCATCGACGAGCGCGAATGCGATCTCGGTCCGCCCGGGCTCGTCATCAAGGGCCGGAGGAGCCGGCAACGGGTGGACCCCCTCGACCTGGTCCATCAGGAAGAAGGTACAGCCGAGCACGTCGTGGTCGTCGCACATCGCCACGACGGAAGGGTGAGGGACGCCCGTCCCGCCCAGGGCGGCCAGGAACCGGTACTCACGGCGCATACCCTCGTTGGCCCGATCCACGGCGACCCGGGCCGGTCGTCGCAAGACCCACCGCGTGTCCCTCGGGTCACCGTGAACATTGCGTTCGACCGGCCACCGGCCAGCGGTTCGGCGGTGACGGGACGACCGGGTTCGAGGCCCTCAGCATCGAGCCACACAGCCAGTCGCCCGGTGTCCAGGAGGTTCATCGGGCCGCTGAGGCGGCCGGCGCCCAGAGCTTCGGTGGATCCGACATTGACGATTCGTCCCGCCCTCGAGCGGCTGAGGTCATCAAGGCACGCCCGGACGGTGAGCATGGCACCAGTCAGGTTCACCGCCAGTGCCCCGCTCCCACGGCTCGAGGTAGCCGTCGCCCTCGATCGGGCCGCCCGCCGGGATGCCGGCTCCGTTCACGAGGATGCCCACCCCTCCGAGCAGCCTGTGCGGCTCTTCGATCGCGGCGGCGACCGCGGTCGCGTCGCTGACGTCTACCGGCGGGTCGCCTTGGGCGTCGAGCACTGCCACCTTCACGCCCCCCCGTTCGAGATGCTCCACGGTGGCGCGGCCGATGCCACTGCTTCCTCCGGTGACGACGGCCACTCGGGTCATGACGGCACGTCGATCACGACTTTGCCGAGCGCTCGTCGACCCTGCACGACTGGCATGCCCCCTGCCGCGCCGGCCAATGGGAAACAGCGCCCAATGGCCGGAGTGACCTGGCCGTTCCCGTCGCAGGCAACGAGCGCCTGGAAATCCTCCTGGTTGGCCTCGGGCTCGACGATGACTGACATGCCGTAGGTCGGACTGTACAGACAATCGGACTCTACGGACAATTGGACTGTACAGACAATCGGACAGAACATCACTTTGTCCGCGAGGGGAGCGAAGAGGCGATGTTGCCACCCGCCGCCACACGAGGGAGCCGGGTCTGCGCGGGTGGGGCCGTCTCCGGTCACGACAGCACCACGTTGCCGTGGCTGGCATCTGCCCGGCTCGGCCCGGGCCCACCGTCCGGGTGTGGTCATGGGACGGACGGTCTGCTGGGTCTGCCAGACCTGACCGTCACCCGTGATGTGACCGGGAGCCCATGAGCCGGTTAGCCGGTTGGGCGGGTTTGCCGATTGATCTTCGTTTGGGTCGCGATGTTCACTGCATCGAGGTCCGATGAATGCCGGTCGCAAGCAAAGTGATCTCGGGGCCAAGTCAATGTGACATATTCCTTGGCGCGGCCCCTGCTTCAGAACGTGGCCAGCGTGTCGCCCACAATGCCGGCCTGACGCAGCTTTGCGATGTCGGCCGGCTCGATGCCGATCTCGGCCAGCACCTCGTCGCTGTGCTGGCCGAGGGTCGGAGCCGGCGATCGGAGCCAATGATCGACCTGGGTGAAGCGGAAGGGGAGCATGGGGATCTCGTGGTCACCGGTCAGGCCATGGCGCTCGACTTCGAAGAGGGAGCGGGACCGAATCTGCGGATTGGAGACGATGTCGCGGGCCGGTACGACCGCGCAGGCGGGCACGCCGGCTGCCACCAGTAATGCTGCCGCTTCGTCGGCGTCGGAGACTGAGGTCCACTCGGCCAGCTCACCGTCGATCTGGTCGTGGCGGCGGCGGCGCCCAGCCGCGCCAGCCAGGGCGGCGTCGTCTGCCCACTGGGACTTGTCCAGTGCCGAGCAAAGGGATCGCCATTGTTCGTCAGTGGCAATGGCCAGGGCCAGCCATCGGTCGTCGCCGGCACACGGGTAGACGCCTTGGGGTGCGGCCACCGGTCCCCGATTGCCATCGCGGCGCAGCACGGTTCCCGACGCCCCGTACTCGACCACCTGCTCGGCCGCGGCATTGAGGGCGGCCTCGACCATGACTGTCTCCACCAACCGGCCACCACCCGACTGGTCCCGCTCGATGAGAGCCAACATGGTGGCGATCACCGAGTGCATGCCGGCCAAAGGGTCGCAGGCGCCCCGCACCAGCACCGGCGGTCCGTCCGAGAAGCCGGTGAGCCAGGCCATACCGGCCAGGCACTCCATTGTCTGTGCGAAACCGGTGCGGTCCCGCCAAGGTCCGTCGAGGCCGAAGGCGGGCATCCGCACCATGACCAGGTCAGGGTTGACTTCATGGATACGGTCCCAGCCCAGGCCGAATTGCTCCATGACCCGGGGGGTGTAGTTCTCGACCAGTACATCGGCGGTCGTGATGAGCCGCTCGAAGGCTTCGACGCCCTCGGGGCAAGTCAGATCGAGGGTTACGGCCCGCTTTCCCACGTTGACACCGTGGAAGAGCGGGCCCCACTCCCACCAGCGATCCTCGGTGGATGGGCGGGCGCTGGCAAAGCGCATGTAGTCGGGCCTGGTCGCCGACTCGACCTTGATGACGTCGGCCCCCAAGCAGCCGAGCACGTTGGTGGCGGCCGGTCCGGCCCACCATGCCGTGCAGTCGACAACTCGGATTCCGTCGAGGGGAAGGCGCCATGTGATGGCGGGGGTAGCGCCGTCTGTCCCTTCAGATTGCTGGCTCGAACGGTCGATTGCCGCCCAGGCCACGGAACCGGTGTGCTCCCCGCGAGCTGGAGCCGGTCCGAACGGGCGGGGTGCTGTCCCGGAGATGGAGAACGGCACTCGTGGCTGGAGGAACCGTCCCGAAGGGTTCGGCTGGAACACGTCGCGGGCGACAAACTGTTCGAACTCGGGCATCGTCGATCCGTCGAGTACCGGGCCGGCCGGTATCCGGTAGAGCGAGGCCTGCTCGAGCAGGTCGGCTGTGGTGTGCTGCGACGTGTACGCACCCACGGCGGCCAGGAAGTCGTCCCTGCGGGCAAACCGCTTTGCCGCGTTGGCTAACTCCGGGTCGGCGAGGAGATCCGGCCGACCGATCATGGTCAAGAAGTCCTGAAACTGTTGTGCGCTATTGGTGGTGGCGACGAAGAACCCGTCCTTCGTCGGTTCGACCGACGGCACCTCGATGACCCGGCCGGTGCCTTTTTGTGGTGGCCACCCGGTGAAAGAGGCAAAGACCGACGGGTATGTCACCATGGTCACAGCCATGGAGTCGAGCATGGCCACGTCGACGTGCTCACCCCGTCCGCACCGGGCGGCCTCGCGATAGGCGGCGATGGCACCGAGCGCCGCGTAGGTCCCGGTCACCCATTCGCCAATCCGGCCGCCGGCCGCGAGCGGAGGCTGTTCCGGGAGTCCTCGTTGCCCGGTCGAGCCACAGGCCGCCTGCAAGGTGAACTCGGTACTAGGGCGGCCGGCCCATGGTCCGTCGCAGCCGAATGGGGTGATGGTCACGACAACCAACGACGGGTTATCGGCCCACAAGGTGTCCAGCTCGACGCGGCTCCCGACGACCAGGATGTCAGCCGCGGCGATCAGGTTGTCGGCTGGGCCTTGGATGGAGCGTTTGGACGTGTTCAGGAACTCGAAAAGTGCACCCGATCCCCAATGGCGCAGGGGGTCACCGTCCGGCGGCTCGACCTTCACGACATCGGCACCGGCGTCGGCCAACACCTTGGTGCAGTATGGGCCGGCGATGTCCGCTGTCAGTTCAACGACTCGCACGCCTTCGAGCATGTGCCCCTGTCTCTCTGTTGACATCTCCCGAACGGCCGGCCGACGCAGCCGACTACACGCCAGGCCATTTCAAGGAAGCCAGCATACCGAGGCAGATTTCCCGTAGCCTTGCCCGACAAGATATTCTATAAGCTCATCTTCTGTCGGCGGGGGGACGGCCGTGGACTGGTGGAGCGGTCAATCGTGGAAGGGGAGGCAAAACGGGAAGGGGAGCAATCCTTGTTTTTTTGCACCCGTTGCCCGACCGAACAACTGCAGAGGAGGCACGATGCATTTCACACCGACCGCAGAGAAGCTGATCCCGGACTTGAGCCCCCGCGAGGAGTTGGTCCTCTTGGCCCGAACGCTCTGGCGCGAGGGATACGACGACCATATTGCCGGCCACATCACCTACCGCCAGCCGGACGGCACCTTCCTGTGCAATCCGTGGTATCTCCTGTGGAGCGAGCTGCGCGTCGAGCACGTCATCCGCATCGACATCAACGGGAACGTCCTCGAAGGAGACTGGCCCGTGCCTCTGGGGATCCCCCTCCACCTCGAGCTGCACCTATTCCGTGACGATGTGACCGTGGCGGTGCACAACCATTCCCGGTACGGAACCATCTGGGCCGATGCCGGTCGGGTCCCTCCCGTCTATGACCAGAGCTCGGCCATGGGTGGTGGCGAACTGGTTCTGGTCGACGAGTACCAGGGTGGGGTGGACAACTCGACTGCGGCCCGGTCAGCCGTGCGGGCGATGGGCGACGCCGACTTGGCCCTGCTGGCAAACCACGGGGTCTTCGTGCTCGGCTCGTCCATCCGAGCGGTGCACCAGCGAGCCGTGGCCCTCGAGCAGCGGTGCCGCAATGCCTGGCACGTGGAGGCGGTCGGGGGCGGAACGCCGATGACCGGCCCTGTCGCTGACATGTTCCGCCGGAGCGACGGGACCAAGTTCATCGGGTTCTGGGAGGCGATGGTCCGGGCCGAGCTCGAGGCCGACCCCACCTTGTTGGACACGACCCGTTGAGCGACCGGGCCTGCCCGCCCGGCCGCCGGCGGATACGGGGGCTCATCTTGGGTACAGGCCCAAAAGCTGGCGCCGGAGCACCTTCCCGACCTCGTTGCGGGGGAGCGCGCCGATCCTCACGAAGTCGACGGGGACCTTGTAGGGGGTGAGGTGGACCCGGCAGAGGCGAGTGAGCTCTTCTGGGTCGAGCTCGTCGGTCGCGACGATATAGGCCACCGGCACCTCACCCAGCCGTTCGTCCGGGGCCCCGACGACGGCTGCCTCGCTGACGGTGGGGGCAAGCTGGATCACCTCCTCGACCTCGTCGGGGAAGACCTTGTTGCCCCCACGGTTGATGAGGTCGCTCGACCTCCCTTCGATCCACACGAAGCCGTCCTGATCGACCCGGCCCAGATCGCCGGTGGCCAGGTAGCCTTCGTCGTCGAGGCGGTCAGACAGCTCGGTGCCGGAGGCATAGCCGCTGGCCATGGCGGGCGGGCGGACCAGCAGCTCCCCGACACGGTCGACGCCCAGGACCGTCCCGTCCTCGGCCACGACCTTGAGGGCCACGCCGGCGTGGGGCCGCCCCACCGCACCAATCTTGTCGGGGTGCGACTTAGCGTCGGCGGCCGTCCAACCGATCACCTCGCCCACCTCGGCCTGGCCGTAGCTGTTGAGGACGAATACGCCGAAGGCATCGGTGAAGCGGCGGGCCTGGAGCGGGGAGAGGGGGGCAGTGATGCTCCGCACATACTTGAGTGGGGTCAGGTCGGTCACCGAGGGATCGTCATTCAGCATGGCGATGGCTGTCGGTGGGAGGACGGTGGAGCGGATCTCGAACCGCCGCACCAGCTCGGCGAAGACGGTCGTCTCGAAACGGCCCATGATGACCAGCGGCGCTCCGGCCCGCAGGCCGAACAACACATTGTAGATGCCGGCGTTCAGTGCCAGGGACACCGGGATCAGGTTGGGCGAGGGAAGACGGCCTGTCGGGGCCGCGCCCGATCGCAGCGGCCCAAGGACCCGGTCGATCAGCTCGCCGTAGCCGCGATGGGTGTGGAGGATGGGCCTGGGGCGGCCCGTGGTCCCCGAGGTCCACAGGATGAAGCCGGTGCCCGCCTCATAGGTGCGGGCAGCAGGCCGCGCCAGGATTCCATCGGGCCCGATGACCGCCGCCGGTGCCGTTGGACCGAGCACGCTGTCCAATTCGGCGTCGGGCAGGCGTGGGTTCACGGGCACGAAGACAGCGCCCGCGAGCCACGTGCCCATCATGGCCGCGATGACGTCGGGACCGTTGGCCAGCTGCACGGCTACGGCCTGGCCGGGCCGAACGCCCATGGCCCGGAGCTCGTCGGCGACAGCTCGGGCCCGGGACCGCGCCTCCCCGGCGGTGACGGTCTGGTCGATGGTGTGGAGCAGCGGTTGATCCGGGCCGAACGGGTGCTCCAGGAGCAACGAGGCCAGGTTGTCGACGGGTTTGCTCGTGATCTCGGGAGGCGCGCTCACCGTGCTCCACCTCGCTTCGATCCCACCGTCTTCATGTCGCAGATATGATATACCGAGGTGGAGCGGCTGCTGCTCGAGCACGAAGCAGTGTCACAGGTCGCAGTGGTGGGCCTATCCGACGAGCGCATGGGCGAGGTGCCGGCGGCCTTCGTGGTCGCCCGCCGCTCGGTGCCCGAGTCCGCCCTTGTCGACCTTTGCCGCCAGCGCCCGGCCACCTTTAAGGTGCCGAGGAGCCTGTGGCTGGTCGACCGGCTTCCAGTCAACGAGTCGGGCAAGGTGTCCAAGGCCGAGCTGAGGGCGCAAGAGGTGCGCCTGGCCCGGCGATGAGGCGCCCCGGCTGGCCCGCGTGCCGCCATGGACCACAGGGTGGAATGGGCGATGTTAGCTTGGCCTCAAGGTGTGGGCTGTGCTCGGTGACCGGGCATCGGGGTCACGGAGAACTCACACCAGGAGGGTTCCATGCGAGCAGGCGACATGATCCTGATCAGCGTCGACGACCACATTGCTGAGCCGGCCGACATGTTCGACGGCCACGTGCCGGCCAAGTACCGGGACCGGGTCCCTCGGGTGGAGACGGACGAATTCGGCTTTCAGCAGTGGTGGTACGGCGATAAGAAGGGCCGCAATCTTGGGCTCAATGCGGTGGCGGGCAAGCCGCGTGAGATGTTCAACGTCAACCCGTCGAAGTACTCAGAGATGCGCCCGGGGTGCTTCGACGTCCACGAACGGGTCCGGGACATGTCGGCGGGGGGCACCCTTGCCGGTCTCAACTTTCCCAACTGGACCGGCTTTTCCGGTCAGGTTCTGAACGAAGGACCGGATCGGGATGCCAACGAGATCATGATCAAGGCCTACAACGACTGGCATGTCGATGAATGGTGTTCCGCCTATCCCGACCGGTTCATCCCCTGCGGCATCCTCCCCCTCTTCGACGTGGAGAAGGCGGCGGCCGAGGTGTGGCGGTTGTCGGCCAAGGGCTGCCACGCGGTGACCTTCTCCGAGAACCCGGCCGCCCTCCGCATGCCCTCGATCCATTCGGGTCACTGGGACCCGCTGTTTGCTGCGTGTTCGGACGTGGGCACGGTGTTGTGCCTCCACGTGGGCTCCTCGTCGAAGGCGGCCTCGACGTCGCCGGACGCCCCCGTGTCCGTGGCGATGGGGCTGTCATCGGCCATGTCCGTCTATTCGCTCGGCGACCTGATGTGGGCCGACTTCTGGTGGCGATTCCCCGACCTCATGTTCTCGCTCACCGAGGGCGACATCGGGTGGATCCCCTATTTCCTGCAGCGGGCCGAGCACATTCAAGACCGCCATGCTGGTTGGACCGGACAGCACTTCCCCGATGGTCTGGGGCCGGCGGAGGTGTTCCGCCAGCGAATCTTGTGCTGCTTCATCAATGACCCGGTTGGGGTCAGCCTCATCGACCACTTCAACATCGACAACGTCTGCTGGGAGTCGGACTTCCCCCACTCGGATACCTCGTGGCCCAATGGGCCCGAGGTGAACGAGGCCCAGTTCGCTTCGCTGACCGACGAACAGGTGAACAAGATCACCCACGAGAACGCCATGCGCCATTTCTCCTTCGACCCGTTCTCCAGCCGGACCAAGGAGCGCTGCACGGCCGGCGCCCTGCGAGAGGAGGCGGCCGATGTCGACACCGTCACCCACGTCGGCCGGGTGCCCGACCAGAGCGACCGGGACTATTTCAGGAGCCTCGGCTCCAAGCAACCGGCTTCCTCCAGGTAACCGGTACTCGGGCCTTTCTGATCCACCTCGGGGAGTTGCCATCGTGCGTCCCCGAGGAACTGATTCGCCATCGCCGGCAGGGTGGATTCCGAGCCCGTGTACCATACTCGGAGTCCCATGAATAATGTATCGAAAAGGGTGGGAGGTTCCGTAGTGGCTGAGGGAGGGGCGATCACCGATGCGGCCGTCGAGCGTCTGCGGCAGCGCATCGGGATTCCCGAACCGCATCCCGTAGCCCCCCACTACACCCGTCCGGGCCTGGACGCCTTCCGCCACGTGGCCCAGGCCTATGGTGACGACAATCCCCTGTGGTGGAGGGAGGCGTACGCCGATAAGTCGGTGTGGGGCGGGGTCATCGCCCCTCCGCCGTTGGTCGGGGGAGACTCGCTGATCGGCGACGACGATGTGGCCGAAGTGGAACCTGGTCTCCGCGACCTGATGCGGGGCGACCCTTTGCGCGGCGTGCACGCCTTCTACTCAGCCAGTGCCCGCGAGTGGTGGGCCCCGCTCAGGCCTGACCGCCAGGTGTCCCGGCGCAACGCACTGGTGGGGGTGCTCGACAAGCCGAGCGAGTTCGCCGAGCGCGCCGTACACGAGTGGACCGGTCAGGTCTTCCAGGACGACGTGGGCACCATGCTCTCGGGCCAGTATCGGCTTATGATCCGGACCGAGCGAACAAAGGCCCGCGAGAAGAAGAAGTACGACTCGGTGGCGCTGCGCCCGTATACCGACGACGAGATCGATGCCATCGAGGCGCAATACGGGGTCGAAGGTCCGAGGGGCGCCGATCCGCGATGGTGGGAGGACGTCGACAAAGGAGACGCAGTAGGGCCGATGGTGAAGGGACCCTTGACCGTCACCGACATGATCTGTTGGCACGTGGGCATGGGGATGGGGCTCTACGGGGTGAAGCCCCTCCGGCTCGGGTACCAGAATCGTAAGCGCATACCCCGTTTCTTCCATCGGGATGACCAGAACGTGCCCGATGTCATGCAGCGGGTGCATTGGGACCCTGAGTTCGCCCGCCGCGCCGGCAACCCGACCACCTTCGACTACGGGCGCATGCGGGAGACCTGGCTCATCCATCTGTGCACCGACTGGATGGGCGACGACGCCTGGCTGTGGAAGCTCGACTGCGAATTTCAGGAAGTTCAACTTCGTGGGGGACACCCAATGGCTTCGGGGCACCGTGCGGCGCAAGTACCTGGCCGCCGAGGGACGGCCCGCCGTCGACCTCGATATCTGGGCCGAGAACCAGCGCGGTGAGATGACGACGCCGGGGCACGCCACCGTGCTGTTGCCCAGCCGGGAGCACGGGCCGGTGGTCCTGCCCACCGTGCCGGGGGGTGCGACCGACCTCACCGGTGCGTTGAACGCCGTCGCCGCCGATTTCGCCAACGGCACGGCTGCCCCCCTGCTGTGACCGAGACCGCGTACCGATCAGTCGACGGTCTGGCCATCGAGGTCCACGACGCCGTGCTGTGGCTCCGTCTCGACCGTCCGGCCTTCCGCAATGCCATCGACGACATCATGATGGCCGGGCTGATCGACGCCGTCGACGCCAGTGGCCGTGACGAGGAGGTCCGGGCCATCCACATCACCGGCAGCGGTGAACATTTCTGTGGCGGTGCTGACATCGTGGCCCGCAACGCCGGGGGGCAGCGCCGCCCCCGGGTCGGCGCCATCCAAAGGCGGCTGCCGGCCCAGGCTCACCGCCTCGTCCCCTTACTGTGCTCGGTCCAGGTCCCCGTGGTCTGCGCGGTGCGGGGCTGGGCCGCCGGTATCGGCCTGCAGATCGCGGTGGCGGCCGACTTCACCGTGGCTGCCGAGGATGCCCGTTTCTGGGAGCCGTTCTCGGCGCGCGGATTCACGCCCGACAGCGGTGCCACCTGGTTGTTGCCCCGGGCCGTGGGTATGGCCCGTGCCCGGGAGCTGCTGCTCTTGGGCCGCGAGCTCAGCGGCACAGAGGCAGCGTCGTGGGGGCTGGTGCACCGGGCAGTCGCCTCCCCGGAGGTGGACCGTCACTCGCGAGAGTTGGTGAGATCACTGGCCAGCGGCCCGACCGTGTCGCTGGGCCTGACCAAATGGCTGCTGCACGCCGGGGCCTCCCTCCCGCTCGAGAACCAACTCCACAACGAGGCGTTCGCCATGGAGCTCTCCTCCCGGAGCGAGGACTTCCGAGAGGGACTGGGAGCGTTCAAGGAACGGCGGTCCCCCGACTTCAAGGGGCGGTGATGGCCTCGCTCGATACCCAGGTGTTCGAAACCGGACTTCCGGCCGAGGAACTAGTGGCTCGGGCGCGGCGTTGGGTTGAGGTGAACGTGCCCGAGCCCTGGCGGGAAGCGGCGGGCCGGGGCGGCTCGGCCGCCATCCGCCAGGTACGTTCGCGGGCCGACTACGAGGCGTGGTATCCGGTCTTTGCCACATCGGGCCTGGTCGCGCCCACGTGGCCCATTGTCTATGCCGGCGTGGGCTTGACCCCAGGCGAAGCCCGTGTGGTCGAGGCCGAGCTGGCTCCTTTCAACCTCGGTCGGCTCAACCCCCTGGGGCTCAGCCTGGCCGCCCCGGCCCTATTCGCCTACGGAACCGAGGAGCAGCGGCTGCGCTACCTGCCTCCCATCGTTCGGAACGAGGAGGTGTGGTGTCAGCTCTTCAGCGAGCCCGCAGCCGGTTCGGACCTGGCATCGCTCGCCACCCGGGCCAGTCGCGACGGTGACAGCTGGGTGATCTCCGGTCAGAAGGTGTGGAACACCTGGGCCCACCTATCCGACTTCGGCGTGCTCCTGGCCCGGACCGACGCCGAGGTGCCCAAGCGTCAGGGGATCACCTACTTCCTCATCGACATGCACGCGCCCGGTGTCGAAGTCCGGCCCCTCCGGCACATCACCGGCGAGGTCGACTTCAACGAGGTGTTCCTCGAGGAGGTCGAGGTCCCGGACAGCCAGCGGGTGGGCGAGGTGGGCACCGGCTGGAAGGTGGCCAATGCCACCCTGTCCGGTGAGCGCCAGATGGTCTCAGGTTCGGGCTCGGGTGGCGTCGACCGCATCGGCGGCGGCGGGCCGGAGCGCCTCGTCCAGCTGGCCCGTCGAACCAGTAGCCAGGGGCATCCGGGCGGCTGGGACGACCCGGTGGTGCGACAGCAGCTCATGCGGGTGTTCAGCGAGGAGCGCATCCGCAACTGGACCAACCAGCGAGTGCGGGCCGGGGTGAAGGCAGGCCGTTCGCCCGGCCCGGAGAGCTCGGTGGGCAAGGTCCACCAGGGCGACCTCAACCAACGGATGCAGGGGTTGGCCGCCGACCTGTTGGGGGCGGGTGCCATCGCCTGGCCGGCGGACCCCGGTGTGGCCGGTGTCGACGCGGCCGAGCGTTACGCAGAGCGTCTGCCCTATGAGGTGAAGGGAATGTTGCGGAGCCGGGCCAACACCATCGAGGGCGGGACCACCGAAGTCAACAAGAACATCATCGCCGAGCGGGTACTTGGCCTTCCTCGCGAGCCCGATCCGTGGCAGGGGTCACCGTGGCGGGAGGTCCCACGGAACTGATGGAGCGGCCATGAGCTCGAAGCGACTGGTGGCAGCGGCGGTCGTCGACGGAGTGGGTACCGTCCGCCTCGCCGACGCCCCACACCGGAATGTCCTGTCTGCGACGATGAGCGACGATCTGGCCGACGCGGTGGGAGAGGTACTGGCCGAAAACGTCGGGGCCATTGTCCTGAGCGCCGACCCGCCCGTGTTCTGTGCCGGAGGGTCCCTCGACAGCCTCTTGTCCCGCGATGTGCCACTGAGCCAGCTCTACCGGGGGTTCCTGGCGCTGGCCAACGCCCCGGTACCCACCATCGCCGCCGTCGCAGGACCAGCGGTCGGGGCCGGAGTCAACCTTCCTCTGGCCTGCGATGTGGTCATCACCTCGGCCGGGGCTCGGTTCGACCCGCGTTTTCTCGACGTCGGCATTCATCCGGGCGGAGGCCATCTGTGGCGCCTGCAGCGTCGGATCGGGAGCCAGGGAGCAGCGGCGTTGGTCCTGTTCGGTGATGTACTGACCGGGGAGGAGTCGGTGACGGCCGGACTGGCCTGGCGCTGTGTGGAAGAGGATGCCCTCGAGCCGACCGTGATGGCCTTGGCCAGGCGCGCCGCCCAACGTCCCGCGGCCCTGGTGGCGCGGACCAAGCAGACCCTGCGGGCCAGCGAGGCGATATTCGACCCGGCCGAGGCTGCGGCCCTGGAGTTGGGAGCCCAGCAGTGGTCGATCGAGCAGCCCGGTTTCGACGATCGCATCCGGACCATCCAGGAGGCGATCGGCGCTCGCTCGAGGGTATCGAAACCCTGAAGGGCGAGGCCTGGGCCAACCGGGCAAAGCCAGTCGATCGGTACGCCATCTGGTTGCAAACCGAATCTTATACAATTGATCCATGAGTCCCCAAGATCCGTGTGTTCTCCGATTCCACATTCGAAAACGACCCGAGCTCGACAGCTGAACGATGCCCTCACTCCTGCGCACGCCGACCGGCCAGGCCATCTCCGAGTACATCCAGACGTTGATCTTTGAGGGCGAACTTCCCCCAGGCTCGCGGATCGACCGGGAACAGATTGCCCGCGAGGTGGGGACATCGCAGATTCCGGTTCGGGAGGCCCTCCTCCGGCTTGAGGCCGAGGGCGCCATCGTGATCGAGCCCCATCGAGGCGCGTTTGTCGCCCCAACCAGCAAGGAGACGGTCACAGAGCATTGGGAGTTGGTGGGTCTGATCAACGGGCTCGTCGCGGCCAAAGTGGCCCGCCGACGCGATCCGGAGGTGCTGGCCGAGTTCAAGGCCCTGGTGGCGGAGATGCAGACGATCGACGAACCCGATGCGTTCTTGGACATATCACTTCGGGTGTCCCGGCTCCTCAACTACAACGGAGCGACGGCCAAGCTGCGGAAGCTGCTCCGCCAGTTCGGCCGGCAGGTCCCGGGGAATTTCTACGCACGGATACCCGGGTCCATGGACGAGGCCCGGGCCCGTTACAAGCGGATCTTGAAAGCAGTGCAGGCCGGCGACCCGGATGCGGCGCGGCAGGCAGCCGTGACCTATATGCGGAAACAGGGCGCCCTGGTCCTGGCCGTGCTCCAGGAGAACGGCGTGCTCACCCCGGAAGTGGATGCCAACGGCGCCGATTCGCGCCCGGGGGCGCCTGCCGAGCGGCCATCTCGGTCCGAGAACTGACCCATCTCGGTGCACTCGGGTACTACACGCACCGCGCTGCACTCCAGGGCTGAATCTGCCTGGCAGTAGAGAATGGGCCCGGCTTTCGTGCCTCCCTACGGGGGTGTCACCGGCTTAATCTCAACCAATCCGTTCTCGTACGGGTTTCCGGGCCATGATGAGGCTCCCCGTGGTCTTCGATATCGCGACCACGGCGGTGGCCGGGAACAAGATCATCCTGGCCAAGAAGGCGGGCGATCCCTCCATCCCGCTTGGATGGGCTGGCGACAGTGAGGGTCTTCGACCACGGACACATCGGGGCGTCGATCGACAATGTGCAGTGGTTCGGCGTGCAGTGGTTCGGCGGCCACAAAGGCTATGGCATCGCCTCCTTCGTCGAGGTGATGGCGGCGTGCTGACCAACAGCAGCTTCGGGCGTACCGAGCACACGGAGTCCCCCGTGGGCGGGAAGGACCGGGTGGCCAAGGGAACGGGTTGCCGCCCGGCCGGCTTCGGTGGCCACAGATTGAGTGGCATGGGCAACGAAGGCGGCCGGGCCGGGCTGGACGAATTCCTCTGTTCGAAGAACGTCTACATCCCGCTGTAGCGAGCTCGGGCCCAGCAGCTACTGTCCTCGAAAGGATGAGGGCCGGCGTTGAACGAACGAGTCGATGCCCTCGGTGGCGTCCGCCGTCCTGGTCACCAGCTCCTGAGCCATCGACTCTTCGAAGAAGGCCGACGCTTGGTCAACATCGAGCGAACGGTTCAACAGGCGCTTGGCCAGTCCGAGGGCGATTGTCGGGCCCTCGGCCAACCGAGCGGCCAGGTCCCCGACCGCAGTGTCGAGCTCGTCGAGGGGCACGGTGCGGTTGACAGTACCGAGGGCCGACGCGTCGGCGGCGGAAAGTCGTTCACCCAAGAAGACCAATTCCTTGGCCCGCGGCATCCCGATCATTCGGGGCAGCAGGTATGCGCCGGCCCCGTCAGGGAGGATGCCCCTGCGCACGAAGACCTCGATGAAGCTCGCTTCCTCGGCGGCGACGACCAGGTTGCAGGCCAGCGCAGGTGGGCGCTAATGCCGGCGGCGGTGCCGTTGACCGAGGCAACCACCGGCTTCTGGCAGTCGAGTACCGAGGCAATGAGGCGTTGGGTTCCATCGGCGATCGTCCGCATGATCGACCCGGTGAGGGGCACCGTGCCGTCCTCTGCCTCGTCGGAAGTAGCCTCGGGGGCCCGGAGGTCTGCCCCGGTGCAGAAGTGCTTTGCCGGTAGAGCCCAAGACGACGGCGCGGATCCTGACGTCGATGTCGGCCGCGTGCATCAGGTCGCTGAGCGCATCGCTCTGGTCGGCCGTCAGGGCATTACCAGCCTCGGGCCGGTTCAGCGTGATCCAGGAGATGCCTCGTTCGAAGCGGTGGAGCACGGTGCCACCGACGATGCTGTCGGTGGCGCTCACGGGCGGACCCACTGTGCACTCACGAAGGACTTGGCCCGGTCGCGAAGGTCAGGCTTGAGGATCTTACCGGTCGAGGTTGTGGGGAGGCTGTCAATGAGGTGGACGTAACGAGGTGCCTTGAAATTGGCCATGTGCTCTCGACACCAGGCGATGACCTCTGCCGGGTCAGGAGCGGCGCCGGGTCGGGCGACGACGAACGCCGCTCCCACTTCGCCGAGGCGGTCGTCGGGTGCAGCCACCACGGCGACCTGGGCGATGTCGTCCCGCCGCAGCATGATGGACTCCACCTCGGCCGCAGAGACATTGAAGCCTCCCACGATGAGGATGTCCTTCTTGCGGTCCACGATCCGCAGGTAGCCATCCTCACCGAGGTAACCGACATCGCCCGTCTTGAGCCACCCGTCAGCATCGACGACCTCGGCGGTCGCCTCCGGTGCTCCCAAGTACCCGCTCATCACGTTGAACCCCCGGATCAGGACCTCCCCGGGATCGCCGGTAGCCTGGGCGACGCCGTCGTCGTCCACGATCCGCAGCTCCAGTCCGTCGAGGGGATGGCCCACCGTGGTGGCAATGGTCTCGATGGAATCGGACTGCTCGCAGATGGTCGCCGTGCCATGGGTCTCGGTCAACCCGTACGCCGTGATCACAGAGTCCAGTGCGAGCTCCGAGCGCATCCGGGCAATCAGTTCGACGGGTACGACCGCAGCGCCAGTCACCGAAAGGCGGAGAGTTTCGAGGGGGAAGGAGGCAAAGTCAGCGTGGTTGAGGATCGATTGGAAGATCGACGGCGGGCCAGGCAGGACGGTGATGCGCTCGTCTTCGATCCGGGCGACTACCGATCGGACGTCGAACACGGCATGGGGCACGAGGGTCGCACCCCCGATGAACCCGGCCAGGATCCCTGACTTCAGCCCAGAGGTGTGGAAGAAGGGATAGATGACCAGCATGCGGTCGCCCTGGCGGAGTCCCGCACCTCGCGACCACTGGATATAGGTCTCAACGCTCGCATCGTGGCGCAACACGGCGCCCTTGGGGTGTCCGGTCGTCCCCGATGTGAAGACGATGTCGCTTGGATCCTCCGGCTTGACCGCCTCCTCGCGGGCGCGGGCTTCCTCCGCACCGACCCGGTCGGCGCGGCTGAGGAACGTCGCCCACGAGGTTGTTGCCTGGGCGTCAGGGCCACTCAGCAGGACAATTTCCCGGAGATGGTCAAGCCCCTCTTGCTGGGCCAGGAGGTCGACGTAGTTGGTCCCGAGGAAGTCGGTCACGGTGAAGAGGAGCTCCACCTCGGTGACCCGCAAGAGGTCGGCGGCCTCCTCTCCCTTGTACCGGGTGTTGATCGGCACGAGAACCCCGCCCACGGCGTAGACGGCGAACGAGGTCAGAATCCAGTCGAGTCCGTTGGGGGCCCAGATGGACACCCGGTCACCGGAGGCCACCCCGCTGGCCATGAGTGCCCGAGCGACCTCTTCGACCGATGAGACGATGTCGGCAAAGGTGGGACGCGACGGTCCGTCGATCACCGCTTCGATGTCGCCGTAGCGTTCGGCGGCCATGCGGACCACGGACGGGATGGTTGCAGGACTCATCGTCGATCCACCCTTCGGGGATTCAGGGGTCACGGGCTCTTTACTTGTTCACGTCGCCACGTGCGCCGGAACCGGGTTCACCCTGCATCCCTGGCTGGGTCAGCCCACCGAGGATCTCGCTTCTCGGCGAAGGCCAGCGGTCCTTCTTCTTGATCGGGATGGCCCCACATGGAGACCAACTCCTTGGCCCCGGCCTTGCAGGCATCGGTCAGCCCCAGCTCCAGCGCCCCCCACAGGGCCCGCTTGGTGGCGGCCATCGCCGCCGGTGAGTTCTTGGCGATCTTCTCGGCCAGCTCTTGGGCCGCGTCGCGCAGCCCATCCGGCGGGTCGACGATCTGGCTGATCATGCCGAGCTCGCGGGCCCGCTGGGCATCGATCCGCTCGTACCGGCCGACAAGGGCCATGCGCATGACAGCTTCGGCCGGCATCTTGCGAATGAGGCCGATGGCCTCGATCGCCACCACCTGGCCGATCGAGACGTGGGGGTCGAAGAAGGTGGCGTCCGACGCGGCGATGACGATGTCGGCGTCGGTCACCCAGTGGAAACCGCCTCCGGCACAGATGCCGTTGACCGCGGTGATCACCGGCTTCCATACGTTCTGGTGCCAGGCGGTGAAGTGCAGGTCGAGATCTTCGAGTCCCTCCCGGTACCGCTGCATCCCGACTCCGTCGGAGGCTATCTCGGACACGTCGACGCCGGTCTGGAAGGCCCGGCCCTCGCCGGTGTGGACAATGACCCGAACCTCTGGGTCGTCGTTCAGTTCCGTCCACGCGGTGGCGAACTCGTCTCGCATGAGTGCATTCATGGCGTTGAGCTGCTGAGGTCGGTTATTGATCAGCCAACCTACTGGTCCATGGCGTTCAACGATCAGGCACTCGTAGTTCGAGTACGGCATCTGGTCCTCCTTGGCGTCGGTAGACGCCTTGTTCAGTCTGTCAACCCGGCCCCGGCCGGAGCGGACTCGGACGTACCGTGCCATGAACGCACCGTCGCACTCCTACAGTCACATAAACTATATGTTAGTGGCAGAGGAGTACTGCCGCCTACGTCCCGAAGGAGCACTGGATCGCGCCCTGGGTGACCTTCGGGTTGTCTCTGATCGACAGTCCTGACTGACATCTCGCATGGATTCGGTGTTGCGGCCCCGGTTCGTTGGACAGTTTCCATGACTATTACGCGGCCTCAGCCGCTGCTGCATCCCGGAACGCCTCTCGTGGTGTGCGGTGGCCCAGGCGTTCGATGAGCCACTCGTTGTTGTAGGTCTCGATGAAGGTGGCGACGCCTAGTCGGAGGTCGTCGACATCGTCGAAGAGCCGAGACCACAGGCACTGCTCCTTGATGGTCCGCATGAATCGTTCGGCTACTCCGTTGCCTTGCGGCTCACCGACGAAGGCAGCGTCGTCTTCGATGCCCAGCCAGCTCAGAGACCCCTGGAAGTGGCCGGATCGGTATTGGCTGCCCCAATCGTGTCGGAGCTTGATCCCCCGGGCGATGTCGGGACCGAGTGTGCCGAAGCGGTCGATGACGGCGTCGTAGACGGGCTGGAGAGCAGCGAAGCGATTGCCCACCTTGGCCACGTGGGTCCAGGCCTCATCGGTGTGATGGTCGAGTAGTGCGAATACCCAGACCCAGCCGTCGTTTCTGGTCCAGGCCATCGTGGCGTCGGTGCCCCAGCGGACATTGGGTGCGTCGGTGATGATGGTGCCGTCATGAAGGCGGGGACGCCTGCGCTTCTTCACCCGCTGTGGTGCCAACAGGCCGGCTGCTCGCATGAGGCGCAGCACCCGGTTCTTGCCCACAGAGAGGTCGTGCTCCCGGCGAAGTCGGGCTCGGACCTTGCGATGACCCTCGCCGGCAAAGGGGCACTCGACGATGACCTGGCGGATCAGCTCGGTGAGGTCCGCGTCTGCGATCTGGGTCTTCGGACCAGGCCGGCATTTGGGAGCCTCACCACGGGCCCGGCGTTCATAGATGGTCGACCGAGGTGCCCCAGTGATCTGGCACACCTTGAACAGGGGGATTCCCATCTCCGCGCTCACTTCGGCCGCTTCTGCGGCGGCATCTGGAGCCCCCTTTTTTCGGCCACCTTCTTCCACACCTCGTTCTCGAGCGTCAGCTCGCCGATCTTGCGTTCGGCGTCTCTGAGTCTTCGGTCCTCGGGCTGTCCACCAGCACCGGAGCGCCCCTTCAGGCCCTCTCGGCCACCGTCGAGGAACTCGTCTCGCCAGGCGGCAATGCGATGGGCCTCGACTCCCAGCTCCCGGCTGAGCTCTTCGAGCTTCTCGCCTCGGAGCAGACGCAGGACTACGTCCATCTTCCGGCCCGCTGACCACCGGGGCTTGGATCGGAAGTCCCCAGCCTCTTCGTTGTTCACCGTCATAAGTGCCATGTTGGCTCCTATCTATCCAGTGTCCAACTCATTCGGGTGCGCGCCATCGGCAAGACTGCAGCCTGAGGCGGGAGCAGGACTCCCGCCTCTCGTGACCATCGAGGCCCAAAGGATTCGTCATACCAGTCAAGCCAGCCCCGGCTGCCGTCCGCACTATGCAGGTCCTTGAGTGCCTGGCTCTGGGCGGCCAGGCCTTCAGTATCCCAGGCAGCGCGAACCTACCGGGACGAGCTGATCGGCGAGCTGGCCATGACCATATTGCCGGCGACCCTTGAGGAAGGACGCTCGTATCGGCTCACCCAACTGTCTGCCCGGCGGGCGGGGGAGGCCTGTCGAGAGCGGCCCAACGAGCTTGGCGCTTCTCGCTGAAGGCGGCTGGACCCTCTTCCTGGTCGGGATGACCCCAGAGGCCGACGAGTTCCTTGGCCCCGGCCTTGCAGGCATCGGTCAGCCCCAGCTCCAGCGCTCCCCACAGGGCCCGCTTGGTGGCGGCCATGGCCGCCGGTGAGTTCTTGGCGATGTTCTCGGCCAGCTCTTGGGCGGCCTCTCGGAGTTGCTCGGGCGGATCGACGATCTGGCTGATCATGCCCAGCGCGTATGCCCGCTGGGCATCAATGCGCTCGTACCGGCCGACCAGGGCCATCCGCATCACTGCCTCGAAGGGCATCTTGCGAGCCAGCCCGATGGTCTCGATCGCGGTGACCTGGCCGATCGAGACATGAGGATCGAAGAAGGTGGCATCGGCCCCTGCCATCACGATGTCGGCGTCGGCAACGAAGTGCAGTCCTCCGCCGGCACACACCCCATTGACAGCGGCGATGACGGGCTTCCAGACCTCGTTGTGCCAGGCGGTCAGCCGGAGCTCGGATCGTTTGGTCCGGCGGGACTGCTCGCGTAAGGCCTCGGGGTTCTGGGCCAGCTCCACGACATCCAGCCCGGTCTGGAAGGTTCGGCCGTTTCCCGTATTGACGATCACCCGCACGGCGGGATCGTCATCCAGCTCCCGCCATGCCACCGCGAGCTCGTCGATCATGGCTGCATTCATGGCGTTGCCCGAATCGGGTCGGTTGAAGATCAGCCAACCAACTGCCCCCTGTCGCTCAACCACGAGTGTTGGGCCGTTGTGCTCCGGGCGGTGTTCGCCCTCGGTGTTCATGACCACGATTCTCCCTCATTTGCACTGGCTCAGACCTTCGACCCGCAGAACTGGCGGCGATGTTCGGTGCCAATGGAGCTCACCGGCCAACATCCGCATCGCGTTGATCCCAGCCCGACCTGGGTGTCGGTCCACCCAGCGCAGGGGCGGAGGCGGGAGCGAGCTCAAGCTAGCATTCGGGCGAGCGAGCGACCCTCTCGCTGCCTCGGGCCTGAACCGATGGCTGGTCGGGCAGGGACGGCTCGTTCAGGATCAACGGATCAGTTGAAGGGAGGCGGTTGGATGACGGTCGAGGCAGAGCTCGATCCAGTGCTCTTCGCACCGGAGCCCGCTCCACGGGAGATCCGCTACACCGTGATCAGCGTGGACGACCACCTGGTGGAGCCACCGGGGATGTTCGAGGGCCGCCTCCCGGCCCGGTTGCAGAACCGTGCTCCGAGGGTGGTCGAGACGCCTGAGGGCCACCAGGTGTGGGAGTTCGACGGGAATCGGTACACCCAGGTGGGCATGAACGCGGTCGCCGGTCGGCGCCCGGAGTCGGTCGCCGTCGAGCCGTTTCGTTTCGACCAGATGCGTCCCGGATGCTGGGACGTCCACGCACGGATTCGGGACATGGACATCAATGGGGTGTGGGCCTCGCTCAGTTTCCCGTCACAGATCACCGGGTTCTGTGGACGGGTCTTCTCCACCGCGGGCGACCCCGAGCTGGGCCTGGCGACCACTCGAGCCTGGAACGATTGGCTGTTCGAGGAGTGGTACTCCCCCTACCCTGACCGCGTCGTCCCCCTTGGGATCACCTACCTTGCCGATCCGGGAGCCGGAGCAACCGAGATCCGGCGAAACGCTGAACGAGGTTTCAAGTCGGTGGCCCTGCCCGAGCGACCGCACCGGATCGGCCTACCGTCCATATTCGACCAGTACTGGGAGCCGATCATCGAGGCATGCGCCGAAACCCAGACTGTGATCAGCCTGCACGTGGGTTCGTCCGGTATCGCCGAACTGCCTGCCGGCTCGCCGGCCATGGTCCTCGGGGCCACGCTCTTCGGCCAGCTGTCGCTCACCGCCTGCGCCGAGTGGCTCTGGTCGGGGTGGAGCCTGCGTCATCCGGAGTTGAAGATCGCCATGTCCGAGGGCGGCATCGGATGGGTAGCCATGTTGCTCGACCGGCTTGACAACCTTGTCGACAGGTCCGGCTACGGCCAGGGTTGGGAGGTTCGGCCGGCCGACGTACTGAAGGACACCTTCTGGTTCTGCACGATCGATGATCCTTCGACCATCGAGACCCGGCACCGGATCGGTGTCGATCACATCATGGTCGAAACCGACTATCCCCACGGCGACGGTACCTGGCCCGACACCCAGGACTTGATCGGGCAGCGTCTGGGGCCACATTCCTCCTGACGAGCTCCGGGCCATGTGCTCGGGGAACGCGGCCCGACTGTTCCGCCATCCATTGCCCGACACGGTCCTCCCCTGAGGCGCCCCCGTCATGATGAGGTGACGACGGAACCGCCGTCTATCTCGCTGGTTTGACCTGGTTCTTCACCCGCTCCAGGAGCCCCTGGCGGTTGGCTTCCGCCGTCTGGGTGTGAGCGGCCAGGGCCTGGAGCTCGGTGCCGGCCCGGATGGCGGCGCGTGCACCCCACACGTCGAAGGCCCGGTGGACGCTGCGCTTGTTGATCTGGGTCAGATCGCTGGGCACGCCGGCCACCCTGCCGGCCACGGCCAGCACCGAGGCTTCCAGATCGTCGGCCGGAAAGGAACGGTTGGCAAAGCCGATCGCCGCCGCCTCCACTCCGGAGATCGGGTCGCCCGTCAACATCAGCTCCATGGCTCGGCGCATGCCCAACAACACGGTGTGGTACTGCCAGTCGGGCGGGCTCATCACCCGAACCACCGGATAGCTGATCTCGGCGTCATCGGCCACATAGACGAGGTCACAGGCCGACGCCAGCTCGGTCGCTCCGGCGATGGCGTAGCCGTGAATCTGGGCGATGACCGGCTTGGCCAGGTCCCAGATGCTGAACCAGGTCTCGTTGCACTGGCGGGCCCACTGCCCGTCGCCCGGCGCGGAATAGAACGGCGCGCCGTCCATCATGGGTCCGCCGGTCAGGTCGTATCCGGCGGAAAAGCATGCCCCCGATCCGCGGATGATGGTCACCCGTACCCCGGGATCGTGATCGTGCGCGCGCAGGGCGTCAAGCAACTCGACGCGCATCGCCGTCGAGATGGCGTTTCTCTTTTCCGGTCGGTTCAGGGTGATGCGGCCGACGTGCTCGGCCAGTGTGTCGACGAGGATCGTTTCGCCGGTCATGATCCGTCTCGGAGCTCGGCGACCAGACGGAGCTCCTCGATGCCGGGTACGTCGACGATCACGCCGGTGGTCAGCGGAGATGGGGCCCAGGTGGCCCAGCGTCGCCGTATGCGCTGCTCGTCCCCGATGAAGGCGCTCTGCTCGAGGTACTCGTCGGGCACGGCCGCCACCGCCTCGTCCTTGCGGCCGGCCAACCACAGTTCTTGGATGCGCTGAGCCTCGTCCGGGAAGCCCCTCCGACCCATCGCCTCGCGGTGGAAGTTGTGGGTCGTGCTGCCCATGCCGCCAACGTACATGGCCGTCAACGGTCGCATCCGGTCCAGAGCCCCGGCCACGTCGTCGGTGAGCTGAGCAGAGATACCGGTGAAGATCTCGAAGTCGCCAGGTCGTCCGCCTCTCTTCTCCCACCCGGTCTCGAGCTGGGCCAGGTGGGCGTTGTCCGAGCCGAGCCCCATCGGGAGCCACCCGTCCCCGACCTCGGCACACAATTCGGTGTTGAGGGGGCCGCCCGATGCCATCCACAGGGGGATGGGCGCTTCGGCATGCAGGATCGAGCGCAGGGCCTTGCCCTGCCCGATCGATCCAGGCCCTCGATAGGGGAGGGAGATCTCCTGGCCGTCATGGGTGACCGGGGACTGGCGGTCGACGACCTTCCGAAAGATGGCCGAGTAGTCCCGCAGCCGATCGGTGGGATGTCCCCACGGCTGCCCGTACCATCCTTCGACGATCTGGGGGCCGGACACCCCGATCCCGATGATGACCCTCCCACCGCCGGCCAGGGCATCGATGGTCATGGCCTGCATGGCCAGGGTGGCCGGGGGTCGGGCGGCCAGTTGGGCAATGGCCGTCCCCAACTTGATGCGGCGTGTCAGGCCGGCCAGATAGGCGAGAGGGGAGAGGGCGTCGGTCCCGTAGGCCTCGGCGCTCCACACCGAGTGGTAGCCAAGGTCGTCGGCGGCCCGGACGAGGTCGACGGGGACTGTCAGCCTCGCCGACCGGTAGAGGTTCAGGCGAAGGGCGAGGTGCATGAAAGCTCACCCTAGCCAGCCGTCGACCCTGTGCCGCTCGTGGTCGTTCCTCGAGGGGAATCCGGATCAGTACAATTGGCAGCACCGGAGATGGGGGAGTGGGCCATGCACACTGGAAATGACACGATAGACAGGGCCAACGGCCACTACACCATCATCACGGCCGACAGCCATGCCGGTGCCAGCCACGCGGCCTACCGGGAGTACCTCGAACCCGCATTCCTCGAGGATTTCGACGCGTGGCGGTCCAAATACAAGAACCCGTTCAAGGATCTGGGCGACAACCGCCGCCTGCGGAACTGGGACAACGAGATGCGTCAGGGTCAGCAAGAAGAAGACGGCATCGTCGGAGAGGTCATCTTTCCCAACACGGTCCCCCCTTTCTTCCCCAGCTTCGTCCTCTTTGCCGCCCCTCCCGAACCCGACGACTATCAGCACCGCCTGGCCGGCATTCGGGCCCACAATCGCTGGCTGACCGACTTCTGTGACGAGTTCCCCAACCGGCGTGCCGGAATCGGCCAGATCTTCCTCAATGACATCGACGACGCCATTGCCGACGTACGTTGGATCAAAGAGCACGGACTGCGGGGCGGCGTGCTCATCCCGAACATCCCACCCGATGTCAAATGGGTGAGACCCCTCTATGACCCGGCCTACGACCGGCTGTGGGAGGTCATCCAAGACCTCGAGGTGCCCGTCAACGTCCATGGGGGCACCGGGGCACCCGACTACGGCGACTATCCCTTCGCCATGCTCTTTTACATCAACGAAGTCGGGTTCTACTCGCAGCGCCCGCTGGTCCAGTTCATCTTGGGTGGGGTGTTCGAGCGCTTCCCTCGGCTCAAATTTGTGATCACCGAAACCGGGTGCTCGTGGGTGCCCCCACTGCTGGCCAACCTCGATGCAACGATCGACAAGATCCGTAAGACGGGGCAGACCGGGGAGATCCGTTACGGGGAGGAGGACAAGCTCAATCAACTGGCGAGCGAGTACTTCGCCCAGAACGTATGGATGGGTGTGAGCCAACCCCGCCCCGCCGATGTGGCCACGCGGGCCCAGATCGGTGTCGACCGGTTCATGTGGGGCAGTGACTACCCGCACGACGAGGGGACGTACCCCTTCACCCGTGAGCACTTGCGCCAGGTGTTGCCGGGGATTGGACCCGATGAGAAGCAGCGGATCCTGGCCGAGAATTGCGCCAAGCTCTACGACTTCGATCTGGCCTCGCTCGCGCCACTTGCCTCCGTGGTCGGCCCGACGATCCAGGAGCTGGATGTTCCGCTCGTCGAACTACCCGAGCACGCCAACGAGGCGCTCCTCCGGTCCGTGCTGCCTGCTGACTGAAGGGCGATCGGGGACCCTCTGAAGCCGAACGATCTTATACATTATCCTCGAAGCTGTGCTCCCGACCGACCGTCGAAATCCCCACGCCGCTGAACCGTTCGCCGATGGCGACCAGGAGATCGCGGCGGCGCTCCAGGACGTGAGCGTCCCCGCCCTGCTGTGCTCCCTCGTGCACATGACCGGCGACCCGGCCTGGATCCGTGGCGAAATTCGCCCACGGGTGGCCGTCTCGCTGGACATACAGAGCGGGATCCCACCCGATGAGCTCGAGCAGGTTCGCCGCGCCGCCCTGCCAGCGATTCGGGCATACCGCGACGGTGGTTGCCTGCCCCGCGAGCTGCCCCGCGAGCTCCTGCAGGAGATGATGTCGTTTCTCGGCTGCAGAGCCGTCGATGGGCGCCTGGCCGGCCTCTTCTTCGACGACATGCAGTTCGAGGGCGCCGATACCGGCGCGGTCGCCTGGGGACGGGAGATCCCCGAGGAGGTCAAGGCGGCGTCGCCCGTGGTCGTCATCGGCTGCGGTATGGCTGGGATCCTGGCTGGTATCCGCCTCAAGCAGGCGGGCCTGCCGTTCGTCATCGTCGACAAGAACGCTGGTCCCGGCGGTACGTGGTGGGAGAACCGCTACCCGGGTGCGCGAGTCGATATCGGCAGCCACCAGTACTGCTATTCCTTCGAGCCCGGCGATCACTGGAGCGAGTTCTACTGCCAGCAGCCCGAGCTGCTCGAGTATTTCACCGCCATCGTCGACAAGTACGGTCTGCGGCCGCACTGCCGATTCGAGACCTCGGTTGCCGAGTTGCGTTGGGATGAGGAAAGAACTCGCTGGAGGATCAGACTCACCCTGGCCGACGGGACAGAGGATGCCCTCGACGCTCAGTTCGTCATAAGCGCCGTCGGGGCACTGAACACTCCGAAGCTGCCGGACATACCGGGGGTCGATACGTTCTCCGGACCGTCGTTTCACTCGGCTCGCTGGCCGGACGGACTCGACGTGACCGGCAAACGGGTCGCGTTGATCGGGGCCGGTGCCAGCGGCTTCCAGATCGGTCCGGCCATTGCCGCCGACGTCGACCTGCTCACGATCTTCCAGCGCACTGCTCAGTGGATCATCCCCAATCCGCTGTACCACTCGCCGGTACCGCCCGGCGACCGATGGGCATTGCGCCACCTTCCCTTCTATGGGCGGTGGTACCGGTTCATCATGACCTTCGGCGGCATCGCGGCCGGCGTCGACCAATACCGGGTGGACCCCGACTATGAGGATGAGACGGACCGATCGGTCAACAAGGTGAACGCCACCCGGGCCCATGCCCTTCTCGCCTGGATGAACTCTATGATTGCCGACCGGCCCGATCTGGTCCCGAAAGTCGTGCCTGACTACCCGGCCCTCGGGAAGCGTGTCCTCCAGGACAACGGCTCCTGGTTCCGGTGCTTGCAGCGTCAGAATGTCGAGCTCGTCCGGACCGCGGTCGCACGCATCGTGCCCGACGGGGTCGTGACTGTCGATGGCACCCACACTGCTGCCGACATCATTTGCTTCGCCACCGGCTTTCGGCACAACGACTTCCTCTCCTCGTTGGACGTGACCGGTCGCCGCGGGGTATCCCTCCGCCAGCAGTGGGGTGACGAGCCGACCGCGTACCTCGGCATCACCGTCGCCAATTTCCCAAACCTGTTTTGCGTCTACGGCCCGGGTACCAACCTGGCTGCCGGGGCCAGCCTCTTCTATCACTCCGAGTTCCAGGTCCATTACGCCATGGAGGCGATTCGTGCAACCCTGACCTCGGGTGCACGGACGTGCGAGGTCACCTCCGACGCCCACGCTCGGTACGCCGATCGCTACCAGGCCGAGATCGGCCAATTGGTGTGGTCCCATCCCTCGATCAAACACAGCCACTACAAGAACCCCGCGGGCAAGGTCTTCACGCTCTCCCCATGGCCCCTCGATCTCTACTGGGAGTGGACCCGTCACATTGACCGCAACGATTACGTCTTCGCCTGACCGGGATGGGAGGTTGGTATGGGCGGTCTTGGGGGAAACGAGAGAAGACGGATGCGACCAACCTTCCAGGGACCTCGGGCCTACGTCCCCCGGTTGACGAGCATAAGTGACCACCTTCGACCTCGGCGCCCGGTGGTAACGGAGGCATCGGCCTCGGTATTTCGTCGGCCCTGGGCGCCGCCGACGCCGCCGAGCTCTTGGTGGTGGCCGCCACTGAGTCGGGCGAGCATCGGCTCGGGACGACACTGATCGCCGTCGACATCGGCACCTGGGGGCCTCGCTCCACGCGGTGCCCACCCTCGGCGGAGATCGTCAGTGTCACAACGTGTTCGATTCGGTGCTCGTCGATGGTGACCGGATGATCGGCCCTCCCCGATCGGACCCTCCCTGGCTGGCCGACGTCGTGCATGTTGCCCGTGTCGTCACGGCTGCGCATATGGTCGGAGCGGCCGCGGCGGCCTTGGACCATGCCACAGCCTGGGCCGCCGAGCGCATCCAATTCGGAACGCCGATCGGGGCCTTCCAGGCTGTCCAACACCGGCTGGCCGATGCCCTCGTGGATGTGGTCACTGCCCGGGACGCCGTCCTCGACGCGGCGGGATCCATCGACCGGGGTGAGGTCACGATGGCGGTAGCCGGGGCGGGCCCACTGCTCCGATGCCTGCCGCCGGGTCACGGCCACCGCCCACCAAGTGTGCGGTGGTGAAGGCATCCATGCCGACCAGCCGCTCCACCTGTGGCACCGCCGGGTGGCCAGTCTGGTCCCTGTACTCGGGACCATCCGGTCCCATCGCCAGGAGGTGGCAGCTGCCCTCTTCGGGCCGTGATCGTGCCTGCGGCCCCCAAATGGCGGAGCGGCTACGCTGGAAGGACACGAGGTCGCCTGGGCCCGCATGGAATTTACGGGACCGTTTGTGCGCTCCGACCAGCTGTGACCGTCATGAAAAAGGGGAATTTGCCATGGTGACCCGAAGCCTCGGATTTCCAGTGTTCGACGCCGACAACCATCTCTATGAGACGCGCGATGCGCTCACCAAGTACCTCCCCGACTCCCACAAGCATGCGATTGATTTTGTCGAAGTGCACGGGCGGACCAAGATCATGGTGCGGGGCCAGATCAGCAACTACATCCCCAATCCGACGTTCGATCGCGTTGGCCGACCCGGGGCCCAGGAGGAGTACTTCAAGTCGGGCAACCCGGACGGAAAGTCGTACCGGGAGATCATCGGCCGAGGCATCGACTGTCCGCCGGCGTTCCGTGAGGCCAGTGCTCGCCTGGCGCTCATGAACGAGCAGGGCGTCGACTACGCCATGATGTACCCGACGCTGGCCAGTTTGATCGAGGAACGCATGAAGGACGATCCCGACCTCTGTGCCGTGGCCATCCACGCCCTCAACCAGTGGATGCTCGAGGCGTGGCCGTACGCCTACGAAAATCGCATCTTCGCCACTCCGGTCATGACGCTGGGCGTAGTAGAGAAGGCCATCGAGGAGCTGGCGTTCGTGATCGAGCACGGTGCCAAAGCGATCCTGATGCGTCCCGCACCGGCGTGGGGGTACCGAGGCCCTCGCTCCTTCGCCCTGCCCGAGTTCGACCCGTTCTGGGAGAGGGTTCAGGACTCGGGTGTCCTTGTGGTGCTGCACGCTTCCGACAGCGGCTACAACCGCTATACCAACGAGTGGGAAGGCGTACAGGGCGAGGAGTTGGCCTTCGGAGAGCCCAAGCTGCTGAGCGCGGTCGTCGAGGGCGACTACCGCGCCATTCGCGATGCGTCGGCTTCCCTGATTTGTCACGGCACCCTGCACCGCTTCCCGAAGCTGCGGGTCGCCCTGGTCGAGAACGGCGCCGGCTGGGTTCCGCACTTCCTCGAACAGCTCGATCACGCCTACGAGAAGATGCCCCACCTCTACGTCGAGCGTCCGTCCGATACGTTCAAGCGCCACTTCTGGATGCACCCCTTCCACGAAGAGGATCCTCGTGAGCTGGTGAAGCTCCTCGGGGCTGACCACGTCATCTTCGGATCGGACTTTCCCCACATCGAGGGTCTGGCCGACCCCCTGTCCTGGGCCGACGAGCTCCATGGCCTACCCGACGAGGATCTCCGTAAGGTCATGGGTGGCAACATGATGGACCTGATGGGTCTCACCGCCACCGCCACCGTCTGAGGTCAGTGCGCCTGAGGGCCGATGCCCGTGGCACGGGGGATCCACCCCATCGGCGGCCAGTCGGTGACTGCGTCCACGACGAGCCGATAACACTGCGTCCATGACGAGCTGACATCAAGGAGAGAGCATGGCCACGCAACGAGACATCCGCGAGACGCCGGCCGACGAGTACTGGTCGGACTTCGAAAACCGGTGGACGGCACTGCTCAGCTACCGGTATCTGGGCAAGGAGAGCAGCCGGCTCGACAACGCCCCCGAGGGCACGACGATGCCCCTGCGCCACGACATGCGCAATGCCGCCGGCGGCATCATGGCTGCACCGCTGTGCATCGCGTCGCCCGAGTCGGGGGGCATGGCCGACGACCTCTTCGTGCCCAACCCGGTGATTGCCTCGATGCAGATCCTCGACGATGCTCGGGACGTGGCCAGGGTGGCCGTGCTCCCCGAGACCGTCCACCTCGGCCGGACCATGGGGTTCAGCCGCTCCTTGGTGGTCGACAACGAGAACCACGACCGGGTCATTGCCCTCTCGACCGGGATGGGCATCAGCCTCGGCTCGACGCCGCCCGGCTTTGAGAAGGTGGACAACCCGCCCATCGACGTCGTCGACTCGCCCACCATGCCGCCCCTCCACCAGGTCTTCGGGGCCAAGAAGCGCGACGACGGCTTCTGGGTGCTGCCCGAGCTCCAGCTCGAGTTCGCCTCCCCCGATGCGGCCCTGCATCTCGGTCCGATCCACATCGTCCTCGAGACGGCGGCCAACGAACTGGCCGCCGGCCAAGCCGGCACCGACCAGCTCCAGGTCGAGAGCTGGCAGGTCATGTTCGTGGCCCGGGGCAAGGTGGGGCCGTTCCGGGTGACGGGCGAGGCCTACGAGGGGGGCCGGGGCCGAGTCGGTGTGCGGTTGTCGCTCCACGACGAAGGGAACAAGGACCGGGTCACAAGCACCGGTTCGGGCGTGTACCGACGTCTGGGCTGACTCGGCCGACCGCTCGAGGGTTGCCGATCGCGGCCGTTCCCCGGTTTGACGAAACTAGACTCCGATTTTAGTCTCCTCGAAGGGGACCCGCTTGGGAGGCGCCATGACAGACCTGGACTTTGCCGCGTTCGATGCTGACAACCACTACTACGAGGCCTCCGATGCGTTCACTCGGTACATAGAACCAGAGTTCGCAAAGCGGGCGATGCAATGGGCGGACATAAACGGCCGCCGACGACTCTTGGTGTCGGGTCGGATCAACCGGTTCATCCCCAACCCCACGTGGGACCCGGTGTCCAAGCCGGGCGCCCTCGACGAGTACTTCCGGGGCCGCAACCCCAAGGGCGAGGACACGGCGGCTCTCTTCGGCGATCTCGACCGGCTGGCCGACCATCCCGAGTACCAGGACCGGGACGCCCGCCTGCACCTCATGGACGCCCAGGGCCTCCACGGGGCCATCTTCTTGCCGACGTTGGGGGTGGGCATGGAACAGGCCCTGCTCCACGACGTCCCGGCCCTCACCGCTGCCTTCCGGGCCTTCAACCGCTGGATGGAAGAGGACTGGGGCTTCGCCTACCGGGAGCGGATTTTCGCCGCCCCCTACATCACCATGGTCGACCCGGACAACGCCCTGGCCGAGCTGGAGTGGGCGCTCGACCATGACGCCCGGTTCCTGGTCATGGTGGGTGGCCCCATCGTGGTCAACGGGATCGGGGTTTCCCCCGCCGACCCCGTCTATGACCCATTCTGGTCCCGGGCCAACGAGTCGGGGGTGACCGTGTGCTACCACGGCGGCGACAGCCGCTATGCGGGCTACCTGGCCGACTGGGGAGAGCGGGCCGAGACGGAGGCCTTCCGCCAGAATCCCTTCCGGGCTCTGGCCTCGCCCAAGCCCGTCCATGACACCTTCGCCAACCTGTTGGCCCACGGATTGTTCCACCGGTTCCCCAACCTGCGGCTGGCTTCTATCGAGAACGGTGCCGACTGGGTCTTCCACCTGTTCGAGAAGCTCGAGAAGTCCTACGGCCAGACCCCCAAGGCCTATGCCGAGGACCCTCGCGAGACCTTCAAGCGCCACGTATGGGTGTCCCCCTACTACGAGGACGAGCTCGGGGGCCTGCGGGCGCTACTGGGGGCCGATCGCCTGCTCATGGGCTCTGACTACCCCCATGCCGAGGGGCTGGCCGACCCCACCAGTTACATCAAGGACCTCCGGAACTTCGACTTTTCCGATGAGGACTGTGAACTGGTCATGCGGGAGAACGGGTTGGGGCTGTCCACCCGCCGGCCGGCGTGACTTCCGGCATGGGTCATTGAGCTCCGCCGGGGGACGGCGAGGGACAGGATCTCAGTTCTGGCCACGAAGGCCCTGCTGGCCGGTCCGGCCGAACGCGGCCAGACCCCGGTGCCCTTTCAGGCTCGATCGAAGGAACGACGACTGACGTGACATTGACCTGGCCCAACCCAAGTCTCTCTGAGGAGCTCCGGCTCGCCCTGGTGGGCCCGGGTGCCCCCTTCGAGTTGGTCGAGGAGGACGTACTGGGAACTCGGATGGCCGTGTTCGCTGATCGACCGCGGACGATCGTGGAGATCCTGCGGGGGGGCGCCGATCGCTTTGCCGGACGACCCTACGTGGTGTTCCCCGAGCGCCAGCTCACGTTCGATGCGGTCATCGGGCCCGTGGCCGCGGTGGCCCGGAGCCTCAGGGACACGTACGGGGTCCGACGAGGCGACCGTGTGGCCATCTGCTCGGCCAACTGCATCGAGTGGGTTCTGACCTTCTGGGCCGTAACCGTACTGGGTGGCGTCACGGTGGCGCTCAACGGTTGGTGGACGGGCCCGGAGATGGCCTATGCCCTGGGGCTGACGGAACCGAAGCTGCTCCTGGGCGACCGGCGCTGCCTCGATCGGCTATCCGGAATCGACCTGCCTGGTCTGCCCCGTGTTCTCTTCGAAGAGGACTTCGCCGCTCTCGAGACCGCAGGTGACGGGGCGGACCTGCCTGATGTGGACATCGAGGAGGACGATCCGTTCCTGATCCTGTTCACCAGCGGCACTACCGGTCGGCCCAAGGGGGCGATGATCTCGCACCGGAGCAACATCCATTTCGGTCTGGCCACACGGCTGGGTGGAGCCGAGGGTATGGCCACGGCGCAGGCCGCCCAGCCGCCCCCGCCCCCCTCTCTGCCCTGCTCCATCTCGGCCAGCCCGATGTTCCACGTGGCCGGGCTCAACTGCTCGTTGGTCCTGGCCCCGATGAACGGTCTGACCATCGTCTACCCTCCGGCGGGGAAGTGGAGTGAGGCCTCCCAGCTAGAGCTCACCCAGAAGTACGGGGCCACGACGTGGTCCGTCGTCCCCACCCAGCTCTGGCGCCTGCTCGACTGGCCGGCACTGGGTGACTACGACCTTTCGTCCCTCAAGACAGTGGGAGGGGGCAGTGCCGTGTGGGCCCCGGAGCTCCTGCGCCGGCTGGAGGAGAGGCTGCCCTGGGTGCGACCGGGCCTGGCCCTCGGGTACGGGATGACCGAGACCAACGGACTGGGCACTTCCCTGCGGCTCGACGGTACCTACACCCATCCCGACTCGATCGGGCGGCCCTCGGCAACGGTGCAGGTCGAGATCCGGGACCCCCACACGCACGCCGCTCTCCCCGAGGGCCAGGTGGGCGAGATAACCATGCGGAGCGGGGCCACCTTTCTGGGGTACTGGCGAAACCCGGAAGCCACGGCCAAGGCCCTGGACGCCGACCGGTGGTACCACACCGGCGACTTCGGCCATGCCCGCGACGGGTTCGTGTACCTCGAGGGCCGGCGTCAGGACCTCATCATCCGCGGCGGGGAGAACATCTACCCGGTCGAGATCGAGAACCGCCTCATCGAGCACCCGGCCGTGGCCGAGGTAGCCGTGGTCGGCGTCACCCATGCCACCCTGGGCCAGGAGGTGGCGGCCTATGTGGTCGAGAAGGTCCCCGACACCCTGACCGAGGTCGACATCCGGGACTGGTGCTCGGCCACCTTGGCCAGCTTCAAGGTCCCCTCCCAGGTGGTGTTCGTCCCCGACCTTCCCCACAACGCGTCCGGCAAGGTGCTCAAGCACCTGCTGGGCTCCGACCAAGCTTCCAACGACTTCGTACAGGAGTGATCCACCATGGACTTTGACGAGAGTGCCGAAGAGTCGGCGTTCCGCGCCGAGGCATACTCCTGGCTAAGCGAGCATGCCGAGCTCAAGGATCCGGACGCCGCTGCTCCGGTCGCAGGTGGGGGATTGGACCGGGTGGCCGAGGTGGAGCACGTGCGCCAGTCCAAGGCCTGGCAGCGGGTGCTCTTCGACGGCGGGTGGGCCGGCATTACCTGGCCCAAGGAATACGGAGGGAGGGGTGGGGCACCCATCGAGGCCATCATCTTCGCCCAGGAGCAGTCACGCTTCGCCGTCCCGGGCAGCGTGTTCGCCCAGGGCATCGGCATGGCCGGTCCCACCATCATGGCCCACGGGACCGAGGGGCAAAAGCAGCGCTTCTTGGAGCCGATGCTCCGGGGTGACGAGGTCTGGTGCCAGTTGTTCAGCGAGCCGGGGGCCGGCTCCGACCTGGCCGCCCTGGCCACCAGCGCCGTTCGCGACGGGGACGAGTTCATCGTGAACGGGCAGAAGGTGTGGACCTCGTCCGCCCACTTCAGCGACTGGGGCATCCTCTTGGCCCGCACCGACTTCGACGCCCCCAAGCACCGGGGCATCACCTACTTCCTGGTGGACATGACCACACCCGGCGTCGACGTGCGACCGCTGCGCCAGGCCACCGGGGCGTCCCACTTCAATGAGGTCTTCCTCACCGACGTGCGGATACCGGCCGACAACGTCGTGGGTGCGGTCAACGGCGGTTGGGGCGTCATCATGACGACCCTGACCAACGAGAGGACGATGATCGGCACGGGAGTGGGCGTCGGTGATGCCTTCGGCGACATCGTGCGGTTGGCCCGGGAGGTCGGCCGGTCCGTTGACCCGGTCGATCGCCAGGCCCTGGCCGAGACCTACATCCGCCTCCAACTCCTCAAGTACCTCGGTTGGCGCATCCAGACGGCCGTCTCCCGGAACGAGCAGCCCGGTCCGGAGAGCTCGGTGCTGAAGTTGGGCCTATCTCGTCATCTCGGGCTGACCGGGGACCTGGTCATGTCGCTCCAGGGCCCCGGGGCGACGTTGTTCGACTACAACGACAGCTCTAGCAACCGGTGGACACTCCAGTTCCTGGGGCAGTGGATGAGCAGGATCGGTGGAGGGACAGAGCAGATCCAGCGCAACATCATCGCCGAGCGGGTCCTGGGACTGCCCGGCGAGCCGCGGACGGACAAGGGCGTTCCCTTCCGCCAGCTGGCCACCCGTGGTGGGGCCGGCGACGTAACCTGAAATCGAGCAGAGGTGGCGTCCTGAAATCGAGCAGCGGTCGCGTCAGACGAAGATCGGCAGTTCCTTGTAGCCGCGGACCGTGCTGGTGTGAAGGGGCACGGCGTTCTCATCGTCGACCGTCCAGTTCTTGAAGCGCTTGAAGGTCTCCTCGAGCGCGATCCGGCCCTCCATGCGGGCCAGGGCTGCTCCGAGGCAGAAATGAATGCCGTAGCCAAATGCCACATGCAGCTTGAAGGTGCGCCGGACATCGAACTGGTCGGGATTCGGGTACACCCGGTCGTCACGGCCGGCTGAGCCGGTCAGCAACAACACCTTCGAGTCGACAGGGATCGTCTGCCCGTGCAGCGTGACTGATTCGGTCAACCACCGGCCTTGGACCGGTGACGGGGATTCGTAACGCAGCAGCTCTTCGACGGCATTGGGAATCAACGAAGGGTCACCGGCCAGATCGGCTTGCTGATCAGGGTGCGCGGCCAGTAGCAGTCCGGCCCATCCGAGCAGTCGGGCGACGGTCTCCGTGCCGGCGCTGATGATGAGGAGGCCGAACCCAGCACTCTCTTGTGCCGTGAGGCGCCGGGTGACGCCATCCTGATCGGCCAGTTCGGCTTCCACCAGGTCCGTGAGCATGTCGTCGCGAGGATGACTCCGGCGCTCGGCCAGCTGCCCATCGATGTACTCGATGAGCCACAGACCGGCCGTGGCCGACACGTCATTGACCATGCCCACTCCAGGCTCGATATGGAAGATCTGGTCGATGTGCCGGCGGACCTCCTCCCGATCATCGGCCGGCACCCCGAGTAGGGCCGCGATGACGTTGGCCGGGAGAGGGGCCCCAAAGTCCTGCACGTAGTCGAAGCGGTCCCTCTCCCGCTGGGCGTCGAGAAGGCGGCCACATAGCGCCCGGATCTCGTCTTCGAGCTCGGCTACCCGCCGGGGCGTGAACGCCTTTGACACCAGTCGCCGGAGCACCGTGTGCTGGGGAGGGTCGAGGTTGATCATCATGCCCTCGAGCTGGGCCTCGTCGGTCATCATCTCCAGGACCGTGCTGTGGGCCGAGCTGTACAGGAGTGGGTCACGATGGGCCCGCTCCACGTCCTCGAATCGACTGAGGGCCCAGAAGCCGTACTTCTCGTTGTGGTAGGCGGGTGCTTCTTCGCGCAGCCGGTGCCATGCCGGATGGGGATCGTCCTTGAGTGACTCGTCCAACGGGTCCCAGTAGGGGCCCTCCGGCAGTCCTTGGTCACCGCCTGCTTCATGGCCGTCGCGGCCAGACGCGCTGGTCGTGGTCATCGCTGTTCTCCCGTCTCTTCTCCATAGGGCTCGTAGGGCCACCGGCGACCTGCGCTGAGCCGGCCCCCGCGCGAGCGCGAGGCGAGCGGTCTCACGAATGCATACTAGGACGCCTCTTGGTCCGGGTATCGGGCCAGCCAGTCGGTTCGACAGCCGCCCCGTGCCCGAGAGGTCGCGCGGGCCGGGCACCGTGTTGCGCTGGTAAGTGGAGGCCAAGCGCCTTAGGGGATTGACCAGGAGTTACATCCCGAACTCGGCACCAATATGGCTGATGTCCAAGGAGGCAAGGTGAAAGGAGGCAAGGTGAAAGGAGGCAAGGTGAAAGGAGGCAAGGTGAAAGGGTGCAAGGCGAAGGAGCAAGGTGAGGGCGGCAAGGTGGCTCGTAGTGCTCGACAGGCGCCGCGCCTGCTCACCTCGACGCCTTCGTTAGCCTGCGGCGGCGGTGGCGCGCGGCTCCAAAGCCACGGTGGGAAGTTGGGCCAGAACGACGCCGTCGGCCATCTCACGAGCCACTGCGAATCCCTCGTCCGTCCGCCCGTAGGAGGTGAGCTCGCGACTCCACGGCAGGGCGCATGACAGAGCGGGCCTGTTCGATCGGGTCTCCGGGGTCATGGACTCTGGGCGATGGGAATCAGAGGACGGCGAACGGCGGGATCTGCGAGGGCGCGTTCTTGAACAGCTCGCCCTTGGCCTCGGCCAGCTCCTCGATGGTCCACGCCGCGTCCCGATGCACCTCGCCGACAGGCTGGAAGCTGCCCATGGCCCAGATGTTGCCCCCGAAGACCACGAAGACCTGACCGTTCACGTCGGACGCCTCGTCGGAGGCGAGGAACCCGACCAGCCGGGCCACGTTGCCGGGGTCCCAGTGGTCGAACTGGCCGGCGACCGGGGCCGACTCGCTAAAGACGTTCTCGGTCATCCTCGTCCGGGCCCGGGGGGCGATGGCGTTGACCGTGACCCCGTAACGCTCGAGCTCGCGGGCCAGCACCCAGGTCAGGGTCAGAATGGCCCCCTTGGCCGCTCCGTAGTTGCCCTGGCCCGGGCTGCCGAACAAGCCGGCTTCCGACGACGTGTTGATGATCCGGCCGGTGATCCCGTTGCCCGCCTTGGCCAGGTTCCGCCAGTAGACGGCGGCGTGGTGAGCGGTGGCGAAGTGGCCCTTGAGATGGACGCGGATGACGTCGTCCCAATCGGACTCCTCCAGGTTGAAGGTCATCTTGTCCCGGATGATGCCGGCGTTGTTGACCAGGATGTTCAGCTGCCCGAATGTGTCGACCGCCTGCTGGACGAGCGCCTTGGCCCCCTCCCACGAACTGACGTCGTCGCCGTTGACCGCGGCCGTGCCCCCCTTCTCGGCGATCAGATCGGCGACCTCGTGGGCCGGGGACTCGTCGCCACCCTCTCCTTGGAGCGAGGCTCCCACGTCGTTGACGATGACCTTGGCCCCCTCGGAGGCCAGCAGGAGTGCCTCCTCGCGCCCGATGCCCCGTCCCGCCCCGGTGACGATCGCTACCTTGCCGTCGAGCACACCCATCATGGCCTCCAGTGCCGTTGCCCCGGTCTTGTGTTGACGCCGCTCCGGAACCCGGGAAGCATTGCCCAATTCCGTTGCCTCAGCAAGACCGGAGCATTGATTCGATGGCACCACCTTCCCCTTCACCGACCAGCAGGTTGCTCTCTTGACCAGTGACGATACGACGGGCGCCACCGGGGCAGCCGTGCCCTTGGCGACCCGCTTGATCCAGCGGGCCGGCCGGGAGCTGTCCCGGGTCCGTGCGCTGCCCTTCGAGCGGCTGGCGCCCAGGGAGGCCGTCCGGGTGGCCTACAACGTCCTGTTGCGCCGGGACCCGGACCCGGAGGCTTGGGACCACTACAGCGGGGCCATCCGATCAGGGGTGTGGACCCGGGCCGATGTCGCCGATCGGATCCGGGGCTCGAGCGAGTACCGCACCCAGGTCCCCTTCGGCGAGTCCTCCTTTTTCACCTCGCTCCACGCCAGCCGGTGCGAGTTCGTCGTCGGGCTCCCACCGGCTCGGCGGATCATCGACATCGGCGGAGGCCACACGAGCGACGGGCGCGGGGCGCTCGTCGTCCTCGGGTACCCGTACCCGTTCGACGAATTGGTCATCGTCGACCTGCCCCAGGACCGCCGCCACGACCTGTACCGGTCCGAGGCCTACGGCGACCAGCGCACGGCCGCGGGCAGCATCCGCTACGAGTACCGGTCCATGTCCGACCTGTCCTTCGCCGATGACCGATCGGTGGACCTCGTCTACAGCGGCCAGTCGATCGAGCACGTGACCGAGATCGAGGGCGACGTGGCCCTGGCCGAGGCGTTCCGGGTCCTCGAGCCGGGCGGCCACCTGGCCCTCGATACCCCGAACGCGGCGGTGTGCCGGCTCGAGCAGGACTCCTTCATCGACCCCGACCACAAGACGGAGTACTCCCTCGATGTGCTCGAGGCGAAGGTGGCGGCGGCCGGCTTCGAGGTGGTCACCGCCCGTGGCCTCAACTGGGGAGGTACGGGCGTGGCTCGCGGCCACTTCGACCGGTCCGAGGTGGCCGCCCACAACGGCATCTATTTCGACGCCGTCTCTTGCTACCTGCTCGCCCTTCTGTGCCGAAAGCCCGCGGGCTGAAGGTCAAGGCGGGCGAGGGTGCGGGCGGGGAGACTCGAACTCCCATCCCCGAGGGGACCGGGACCTAAACCCGGCGCGTCTGCCAATTCCGCCACGCCCGCGGCCAGGTCAGCCTACCGGCGCTGGCTATAGTCGGCGGAGCCCGTGGCTATGGGCGCGGAAACATTGGCGCCCGAAGACGCCGTGCAATCCTTGGCGCCCCAGGGCGCCGTGGGAATTTGGCGCCCCAGGGTGCCGTGGAAATTTGGCGCCCCAGGGTGCCGTGGAAAGGAATGGACAAGCGTGGTGTCGATCCCTACCGACGGTGAGACCGGGGACGTGCGGGACCAGGTCGACCCCTCGACCACCTCGGCCGACCCGCCTGGGCCGCCTCCGGAGACCCTCGACGCCGCCGGCCGGGCCACCTATCTGGCCGAGGTGATGGCCGACATCGATGCTGAGGTCAAGCGGCGGCGCGCCTCGGGCGACCTGCCCGCCGGTCTCGAGCGCGAGCTCGATGAGCTGTTCCTCGAGTTCTCCCCGGTCGGCATGCAAGGGAAGGCCCGCCTGCGCGAGACGCTGGCCCTGGTAGACGGGGCCGCTTTCGTGGACACGGCCGTCCCGGTGCTGTCCAACAAGGCGGTGGGCGTCTACGTCAAGCGGCTGATCCGCAAATCGACCAGCTGGTACATGAACTTCGTCGTCCACCAGATCGTCCGGTTTGCCTGGTCGGTGTCGCGTATGTTGCACCTGGTCGTGGACCACATCGACGACCTGGAGGCGACGGTCGACGCCATGCGGGCCCCGGAGCTGCCCGAGTCGGCCGTCCCCACCGTCGACGCGGGCAGCTCGTGGTGGGCGCCGATCGCCATCGAGTCCGTCCAAGGGGTCCGCGGCCGGGTGCTCCACGGAGAGTGCGGCAACGGGTCACTGGTGGAGGCGTTGGTCGGGGCGGGCAACGACGCCTACGGGGTGGAGCCGAGCGAGCCGGCGGTCGAGCCCGGAATCGAGCGGGGCCTGGACGTGCGGGCCGAGTCGGTACTCGACCACCTCACGGTGGTGTCGGAGGAGGCCCTCGGGGCCGTTATCTTGAGCGGGTCGGTGCAGTGGCTGCACGCCAACGAGCGAGACCGGCTGGTGCGACTGGCCGCCGGCCGACTGGCCGTCGGCGGCGTCCTGGTACTGGCCTCGGCGACGCCCGAGGCATGGCAGCGGTCGGCCCCGTCCCTCGTCACCGACCTCGCGCCGGGGCGTCCGCTCCACGCGACGACCTGGTCGTACCTGCTGGCCGGCTCCGGCGTGCGCACCGTGGCCGTCCACACCGGCGGTGAGGACGGCCGGCTGGCCAAGGTGTCGGGAACCGACGGTGACGCCGCCGCCATCAACGCGGCCATCGATGCGGTCAACGAGCTGGTGCTCGGTTCGGCCGAGTACGTGCTGGTCGCGGCGCGGGAGCGGTGACAGCCGTCCATCAGTTCGTCCCGGCCCTCCTGCCCAGGGACGCCACCGGCGACCACACGCTGGCCCTGCGGGAGGCCCTCCGGGCCCAGGGCTGGCAGTCGGACATCTACGTGGAGGCGGCCCACGACGAGCTCCAGGGCGAAGCCCGCTACTTCGAGGAGTACACGCGGCAGTCGAGGCCGGGTGACATCCTCGTCTACCAGGCGTCGACCGGGTCACCGGTGGCCGAGTACCTGCTGGGCCGGCCCGAGACCCTCGTCCTCGACTATCACAACATCACGCCCGCGTCGTTCTACGCTCCCTGGGAGCCACACACGGCCGAGAAGGTGGCCGAGGCACGGCGCCAGGTCGCCGCCCTGGCCCCTCGGGCAGCAGTGGGGATGGCCCATTCGCAGTTCAGCGCGACCGAACTCGCCTCTTTCGGCTGCCCGTCGACCGTGGTCGTTCCCATCCTGGTCAGCGTGGGCCAGTGGTCGCAGAGCCCGGACCCCGAAGCGGAGTCGGCCCTCGCCGCCCGGGCAGACGGGGGCACCGTCTTGTTGTTCGTGGGCCGCCTCTCGCCCAACAAGGCCCAGCACGAGCTGGTCCAGGCCCTCTGGCTCTACCGTCGGTGGTACGACCCGAGGGCCCGTCTGTTGTTGGTCGGTCCGGCCATCACCGGTGGGTACGCCGACGCCGTCGTCGATCTGGCCGCTGAGCTCGGACTGGCCGAGGCCGTCGTCCACGGCGAACACCTCACGTCGGCCGAGCTCGCGGCCTGGTACGGAGCCGCCGATGTTTTCGTGTGCCTCTCGGACCACGAGGGCTTCTGTATCCCCCTACTCGAGGCGATGCAGTTCGACCTGCCCATCGTGGCCTTCGCCGCCGGCGCCGTGCCCGAGACGGTGGGGCCGGCCGGGATCATCCTCGAGGCCAAGCGGCCCAGCGTGGTCGCCGCGGCCATCGACCGGGTCCGATCCGACGCCGGGCTGGCCGGTTCGCTGGTGGAGCTGGGCCGTAGCCGACTGCGCCACTTCGAGGCCGACCGAACCCGGAACCAGTTCGTGGAGATCCTCCTGGCGCTCGAGGGACAGGAGCTGTGCGCTCGATGAAACTGACGTTGGTCACGCCCCGCTACGGGCTCGAGGTGATCGGAGGAGCGGAGACTGGGGCCCGGATGCTGGCCGAACGTTTGTGCCTGCGGCCGGACTGGTCGGTGGAGATCCTGACCAGCTGCTCGCTCGACCACCTGACTTGGGAGAACACCGAGCCGGCTGGTTCCTCCGATCTGAACGGCGTCACCGTCCGCCGGTTCCCGACGGCCAGCCGGCGGCTGCCCGACTACTTCGCCCTCGACGGGATGCTGCGGATATCCCCGTCCACGGCCACGTTGCGCGAGGCCCGTCAGTGGGTGGCGCTGAACGGGCCCCTGTGCCCGGAGCTCATCGAGGCGGTGTCGGACAGCGACAGCGACGTCATGGGCTTCTACCCGTACCTGTTCGCCACCAGCGTGGACGGTGTCGCCACCGCCCGGGTCCCGACCGTCCTCCACCCAGCGGCCCACGACGAGGCAGCCCTGTACCTCCGGGCCTTCCGCCACACCTATCGGGACGTCAGCGGCATCGTGTACCACACCCAGGCCGAGCGCGATCTGGTGGAACAGGTCTTCTCGGTCGGGGCCAAGCCTCAGCTCGTGCTGGGCCTGGGCGTCAACGACCCGACCGGTGCCGGCCGGCCGGGCGGGGAGGTCCTGGGCCTGGGCGACCGGCCCTACCTCTGCTACCTCGGCCGGGTGGACGAGCACAAGGGGTGCTCGATGTTGGCCGAGTTCTTCGCCCGGTATAAGGAACGCCGGCCCGGTGACCTGGCGCTGGCCTTCGTGGGGCCGATCTCGGCCAAGGCGCCGGACCATCCCGACATCGTGATGACCGGAACGGTGTCCGAGACGGACAAATGGGACATCCTGTCCGGTGCCACCACCATGGTGTCGTCGTCGGCCTACGAGTCGTTCTCCCTGGTGCTGCTGGAGGCCTGGACGCTCGGGGTCCCGGTCCTGGTCAACGCCACCTGCGCGGCCACTATGGAGCACTGTCGCCGATCGGGCGGGGGGCTGTGGTTCGACTCCTACCGCTCCTTCGAGGTGGCCGTGGACCGCCTGGCCGGGGACCCTGGCCTCCGCACCTCGCTCGGCGCCGCCGGCCGCTCCTACACCGACCACTACTACCGGTGGCCCTCGATCATCGACCGGTACTCGAACTTCCTGGACCAGGTGGTCGAGCGGGGGCGCCAACCCTCGCTCAACGACGGCGCGCTCACTAGGGTCGTCGACGCGTTGCGCGAACCGGGGAGACGGCATGCCCGACAACCAACCTGACGAGTCGGGGGATGGAGGCGATCGCCGGTCCGGGGGCGCTCGCCCCGACGGGGAAACGGCCGCCGAGGAAGCAGCGCCGGCCAAAGAAGCAGCGCCGGAGGTAGTCGACACGGAGGAGGGAGCGGAGGCGGAGCTGCTTGCCGCCTTCTCCCGACTGGCCCCGGCCGGCTCCCACCGCTGGAACTTCGAGGAGTCGATGAGCCGGCTCAACCCGCAACCGCCCCCCGACCCGAGCGCCGTGCTCCCGCCGTGGGGCGGGTTGCCCGACAACCTGTGGGCCCGGGGGCGTTCGGCCCAGGTGGGCCGGCGCATGATGGGGGACGTGGTGGCCGCCCTGGCCGATGTGCTGGCCGCCGACTCGAGGGCGGCCACGGCGGCCGCTCTCGGAGGCCGGGTCGAGGCCTCGCGCCAGCAGTTCACCGCGGCGTGGGACGCCCTGCGCTACCTGGCGGCTCGGGTCGATCGGCTCGAGCAACCCGCTGACGTCGTCAGCGCGCTGTTCCCGGACATGGCCCGGCGCGCCCCCGAACCCGACATCGGCCCCTGGGCCGACCGCCTCGAACAGTGGTTTCCGGTCCCAGAGGCGGAGGGCCCTGTGGTCCACGGCGAATCGGGGGATGGCTCGCTCCTTCGGGCCCTGGCTGCCGCCGGTTACCGTGCCCGAGGGATCGACCCCAGACCCGAACGGGTCTGGGCCGGTGCCGGGAGCACGGATGTGGCTCTGGGCGAAGTGGCTGAGCGGCTGGGCGAGGTGGGAGACGGGGGGCTGTCCGGCCTGGTCCTGAGCGGCGGCATCGACCGGCTCGACGTTCCCGGGACGCTCCTCCTGGCCCAACTGGCGGTGGCCAAGACGGCACCGGGGGCCACGGTCGCCGTGCTCCCCATGGACGAGGAGGCCTGGTCCATCGCCCGTCCAGTGACCGTCGCCGACCTCGTGCCGGGCCGGCCGTTCCATCCCGAGACGTGGACGGCGGTGCTCGAGCGGACCGGCCTCGTCGATGTGGTCTGGCACCGACCCGAGGGCGGCGAGACCACCCACGCGGTGGTGGGGAGGCGGCGCTAGTGGCGGCCATCCACCAGTTCGTGCCCATGTTGCACCGTCACGACGCCGTGGGGGAGCACACCCTGGCCCTCCGGGACCTCCTCCGGCACGAGGGCGTGCCGTCCACGATCTACTCCGAGCTTCCCGACCCGCAGACATCGGACCAGACAGCCCCCTACCTCGCCTACGAGGACGAGGCGGAGCCGGGAGACGTGCTCGTCTACCAGTTCGCCACCCAGTCGGCCATGGCCGCGTGGCTGCTGCAACGAGGTGAGCCCCTCGTCGTCAACTACCACAGCGTCACTCCTCCTGAGTTCTTCGCGCCGTGGAACCTCGGTATCACCCAGATCCAGACGGCCTGCCTCGGCCAACTCGCCCTGCTCGCTCCGGGAGCCACGCTGGGCATCGCCGTGTCCGAGTTCGATCGGGCCGAACTGATCGCGGCCGGGTGCCGGTCGACCACGGTCATCCCCGTCTTGACCGCAGGCCGTCTGCTCCCGCCGGCCGAACCCGCCTTCCGCGACCGGCTGCAGGCCACCGCCGGTTCGACCACCTGGTTGTCGGTGGGGCGCCTGGTTCCGAACAAGGCCCATCATCTGGCCATCGCCGCCCTCTTCGCCTACCGGATGACCGCCGACCCGTCGGCCACCCTGGTGGTCGTCGGCTCCCCGGCCGAGCCGCACTATGCAATAGCGCTTCGCCACTACGCCGCCCAGCTCGGACTGGACGGCGCCGTCTCCTTCCTCAGCGGCATCTCCGACGCCGAGTTGGCCGCGTGCTACGAGGTGGCTGACGTGCTGGTCATGCTTTCGGCCCACGAGGGGTTCGGTGTTCCCCTGATCGAGGCGATGCGCCAACGTGTGCCGGTGGTGGCCCGCGCCGCCGGCGCCGTGGCCGAGGTCCTGGGCGACGTGGGCGTGCTCCTCCCGGGGACTGAGCCGTTGCAGGTGGCCGCGGCCGTCCGCAGTGTGCATGACGACCCGGAGGCCCGGGAGCGGGCACTGGCCGGGGTGGACGGCCAACTCCGCCGACTGGCCATCGATGCGGCCGGGAAAACGCTGGTCGAGACGCTGACGGCGGTGGCCGGCGCCCGCGAGGGGAAGCCATGAGATCGGGGCTCGGCCCGGTGGGGCTGCCACGACCGGAAGCGGCGACCAAGTAGGCTCTGCGCCTATGGATCACTTCAGTGGCGATACTCGCCGACCCCTCGGTGCCACCCTGCCCGGTGTGCCTACCGCCATGACCCCCGACGTACGCGGAGCAGGTCCCGATGCCGACTTCGGGGCTGGAGCCGACATCTTCAGGCGGCTGTTGAAAGAGCGCATCGTCTTCATCGGCTCGGCCATCGACCAGAACACCGCCAACCTGGTGTGCTCCCAGCTGATCCTGCTCGAGGCCGAGGACCCCGACCAGGACATCTCGGTCTACATCAACTCACCGGGCGGCTCGGTCACCGACGGCCTGGCCATCTACGACACCATGCAGTACGTGCGGCCCGACGTCCGGACCACCTGCGTCGGCCTGGCCGCCTCGATGGGCCAGTTCCTCCTGTGCGCCGGTGCGCCGGGCAAGCGCTTCGCCCTGCCCCACAGCCGGATCTTGATGCACCAGCCCTCGGGCCAGATGCAGGGGCAGGCGTCCGACATCGCCATCCAGGCCGAGCAGATCATCTACCTGAAGCGGATGATGGCCGAGCGGATCTCGTTCCACACCGGCCAGCCGGTGGAGCGGATCGAAGCGGACTCGGACCGGGACCGCTGGTTCACGGCTGACGAGGCCAAGGAGTACGGCTTTATCGATGAAGTCATCCAAAAGGACATCCTCGAAGACGGCAAGGCCACTGCGGAGGCCATCGCCCCGTGAGCATCCGCTCGGCGGAGCCGGCTCCCCCGGCTTCTGACGACGCAGCCTCCGACAATGCGCTGGGCGGCGAGGCGACGGACCCGGCAGGGCCGGGCCAGGAGCGGCTCACGGTCCCGGCCCGGCGCCGGAGCGACACCGTGTCGGTGGTCAGCGCCGACCTCCAGCTGCTGGCCCGGGTCAAGGCCATCTGGCGGTCGTGGGAACTGCTCATTCTCTTCATCCGCACCGACTTGAAGGTCAAGTACAAGAGCTCGGTCCTCGGGTACCTGTGGTCGATGCTCAACCCGGCGCTGGTGCTGGCCATCTACTACTTGATCTTCAAGGTGATCAGCCGGAGCCCCATCCCCATGTTCGCCATCTGGCTGTTCGCCGGGCTGTTGGTCTGGAACCTGTTCAACGTGGCCGCCATGAGCGCCACCGGCGTGGTGGTCGGCCGGGCCGGCATCGTGAAGAAGGTGGCCTTCCCGAGAGAGCTGCTGGCCCTCTCCCAGGTGGGCGTGGCCTCCTTCCTCTTCCTCATCCAGCTGGTGGTGATGGTGATCTCGCTGGTGGCCTTCGGCATCACGCCGGCCTACCAGTACCTGCCCCTCGTCCCGCTGGCGCTGGTGGTGCTCTTGATCTTCACCGGTGCCCTGTCGATCTTCCTCTCGGCTGTGAACGTGTACCTCCGGGACACCCAGCACCTCACCGAGGTGCTGCTCATGGCCTGGTTCTGGCTGACCCCCATCGTCTACTCCTACGGACAGGTCTCCAAGCAGCTGAAGGCGCACCACCTCACGGCGCTGTACCTGCTCAACCCCATCACCCCGATCGCCATGACGTTCCAGCGGGCCATCTACGGCCGGACCTCCTACGTCGACTCGAGTGGGACCACCCAATTCCTGCTGCCTCATGTCGGCTTCGGCACCTATGCCCTCGGGTTGGGCGTCGAGCTGGTGGTCGTCTCCGTGCTCTTCATTCTCGCCCTCGTCGTCTTCGGCAAGCTCGAGGGCAACTTCGCCGAGGAGCTGTAGCCGGTGGCCGTGGCGATCGAGGTCACCGACCTGTCAAAGCAGTTCCGGCTCTACAACGAGAAGTACACCTCGCTCAAAGAGCGGGTGGTCCACGGCGGCCGGATGCCCTATGAGCCCTTCTGGGCCCTCCGGGACGTCAGCGTGGAGATCAACGCGGGGACGACCTTCGGGATCCTCGGCCGGAACGGCTCGGGGAAGTCGACGTTGCTCAAGTGCATCGCCGGGATCCTGAAGCCGACCTCGGGCGAGGTACGGGTGCGGGGCAACCTGGCCGCCATGCTCGAGCTGGGGGCGGGCATGCAACAAGAGCTCTCGGGCCGGGACAACATCTACATGAACGGGTCGCTCCTCGGCCTGTCCCACGCCGAGATCGAGCGACGGTTCGATTCCATCGTGGCCTTCGCCGAGCTCGAGCAATTCATCGACAACCAGGTGAAGTACTACTCATCGGGCATGTATGTGCGCCTGGGGTTCGCCGTGGCCGTCAATGTGGAGCCCGACGTGCTCCTGGTGGACGAGGTTCTGGCTGTGGGCGACGCCGCCTTCCAGCGCAAGTGCCTCGACTACGTGAAGAGGTTCCAACAGGAGGGCCGGACCATCGTGGTCGTCTCCCATTCCACCGACGTGATCCGCCAGAACTGTGAGCGGGTGATGGTCATCAACCATGGCAGGGTCATCTCCGTCGACGAGCCGGGCGAGGGCATCCGCGTGTTCCTGGCCGACCTGCTCGGGGTGGGGATGAACGAGGGGTTCGAGACCGAGGTCCCGCAGGGGACCAACGTGTTGGTCATCGGCACCGTCCAGGTCGAGCACGGGGGGAGCGGTTCGCGGCCCCACCTCTACCCGGGCGAGTCCCTGACCGTCACGGCCGAGCTCGACAGCCTCGCCCCGGTGCCCAACGCCGTGGCTTCCATCGCCATTTACGACGACAAGAACGAGTTGGTCTTCTCCTCGGATCCCGACGACCTGGGCTACCAGATGGACGTGCCCATGGGGGGAGGGTCCATGCGCTTCGACTTTGCCGAAGTCCCCCTGCTCGATGGCACCTATGCGGTGAGCGTGGGCATCCGGAGCCTGACCGATGTGGCCGTCTTCGACTGGAAGGACCAGGTCACCCAGTTCGAGGTGGCCAATCCCGGACGGTCGACCGGCCGGGTGCGCCTGCCCCTCGAGGTCAGCTTCCGGCCCCGCTCGGCGGGCAACACCGGGGAGGTCCCCGTCGTGCCCTCCCTCGAGACACCGGCCGAGAGCCCGATCGTCTGATGGCACCACGGCGGATCGACCAGGTGATTCCCTCCCTGGCCAGCAGGGACGCCATCGGCGGGCACGTCGTCCAGCTCCGAGACCTGTTGCGCACCCGCGGTTTCCAGTCGGACATCTACTACGGAAACGCCACTGCCGACCGCCTCGATTTCGGCTACCCGGTCGACCGGTTGGGTGACCGCTCTTCGTCGGACCGGGTGCTCCTCTACCAACTGTCCATCGGCAGCGGGGTCGGCGACATCTTCCGGGACCGCAGCGAGCGAAAGTTCGTGAACTACCACAACATCACCCCGGCCGACCTCCTGGAACCGTGGATACCGGCGGTGGGGGAAGAGGTCCGCTGGGGCGCGCCCAGCTCGATGCCCTGGCCCCGGTGACCGAGTTCGCCGTGGCCGACTCGCGCTTCAACGAACAAGAGCTCATCGACGCCGGGTACCCGTCCACGACCACGGTGCCCCTGCTCATCGACCTCGAAGGCTTCGCCGGTGAGTCCGACCCCGTCCTCGCCGCCCGGCTGGGGGCCGAACAGGCCGACGGTGGCACGTCCTTGTTGTTCGTGGGGAAGGTGTCCCCCCACAAGGCTCAGCACGATCTGGTCAAGGCGTTGGCCGCCTACCGCCAGCTCTACGACCGGAAGGCCCGCCTTCGCTTGGTAGGTGGGGCCATCAGCGAGGACTACCGGGTGGCGGTGGAGCGCTTCGCCGACGAGCTGGGCCTGCTCGACGCGGTCGAGATCGCCGGCTCGGTGACCCACGAGGAGCTGATCGCCTACTACGCGGCCACCGATGTGTTCGTCTGCCTCTCCAACCACGAGGGCTTCTGCGTACCCCTGCTCGAGGCCATGTACCACCGGGTACCGATCGTGGCCCACACCTCGACCGCGGTGCCCGAGACGGTCGACGGCGCCGGGTTGGTCCTCCCGGAGAAGAGCCCGGCCCTGGTGGCCGCGGCCATCAACCGGGTGGCCACCGACGACTGCCTGCGCGCCGCGCTGGCCCAACGGGCGAGCGAGCGAGTGGCGTCGTTCTCGCTCGAGCGGGTGCGAGCCAGCTTCGCCACCGCGCTCGAGTCCGCTTACGCGGCGTGACGGCGATGGGCCGTGGCCCAGCCATGCCGTGAACCTGGCCTTCGTCGTACCCCGCTACGGACCCGAGATCATCGGCGGTGCCGAGACGGCGGCCCGGCTCCTGGCCGAGCATCTGGCGGCCCGACGGGATTGGTCGGTCGAGATCTTGACCACCTGCGCCCGGGACTTCGTCACCTGGGGCAACGAGTACCCGCCCGGCGACGAGCTGGTGAATGGGGTGCTGGTCCGGCGCTTCGCCTCGGTCCAGGGCCGGGAGCCCTCGTTCCATCCCCTTTCAGCCGCCCTGCTGGCCGACCCCACTCACGCCAGCAGGGCCGACGCCGAGCGGTGGCTCGACCTCCAGGGCCCGGTCTGCCCCGACCTCACCGAGGCGGCACTCGGGTCGGTGGCCGACGCCCTTGCCTTCTACCCGTATCTGTACTACCCCACAGCCAGGGTCATCGACCGGGTCACGCTCCCCACCATCTTGCATCCGGCCGCCCACGACGAGCCCGCCCTGTTGCTGCCCGTCTTCCCTCGGGTCTTCGGCGCGGCCGACGGGCTGGTGTTCCAGACGACGGCCGAACGAGACCTGGTCCAACGCACCTTTCCCGTCGCCGAGCGATCACAGCTGCTGCTCGGACTCGGTGTCGACGACCCGGACCACGACACCGCGGCGGGCTGCGACGGGCCGGCGTCCGGCGACGCCGGCCCGGCCCGATCAGAGCCCTACCTGTTGTGCCTGGGGCGGGTGGAGGGCCACAAGGGCAGTCGGCTGCTCGCCTCTCTGTTCGCCGCCTACAAGGACCGCCGCCCGGGACCGCTGCGGCTGGTGTTCGCAGGCCCGGTGGTCGAAGCGCCCGAACCCCACCCCGACATCGATGTCCTCGGGCCGGTTGACGAGGCCACCAAGTGGGCGCTGCTCCGCCGTGCCGTCGCCCTCGTCTCACCCTCCCCGTGGGAGGCGTTCTCGCTGGTGCTGGCCGAAGCGTGGAGTGCCCGTGCGCCGGTGCTGGCCAACGCCGCCTGCGCGGCGACCAGCGAGCACTGCCGGCGATCGGGCGGCGGGTTGGTGTTCAGCGGGTACGGCGAATTCGAGGTGGCGGTGGACCGGTTGGCCGCCGACCGCGCCCTCCGAGCCGAGCTCGGGGCCCTGGGCCGTTCCTATGTGGACGGGCGCTTCCGGTGGCCGATCATCGTCGACCGCTACGCCCGGTTCGTCGAAGGGGTGGTGGAGCGGAGCCGGGTACCCATCAGATGAGGTCCGTCGCCTCGGGACCCATCAGATCCCATCAGATGAGGTCCTTGCGGCGCATCCGAATCAGGATGAACCAGCCCCAGATGGGGGGCAGGTAGGCGGTGAAGAGCCGCTGGGTGAACACGGCAGCGACGGCGACGTTCTGAGGGATCCCGGCGGCCGACAGTCCGGCGATGAGGCCGGCCTCGACCAGGCCCATGCCGCCGGGGACGGGTGACACGGCCCCCACCATCGACGCCAGGGTGATCACCACGAACAACACGGACAGCGAAAGGTGTTGGCCGAAGGCATGCAGCGCCGCGCCGAGAGCCAGGGCGATGAAGAGCTGTGCGCCCACGTTGCCCAGGAACACGGCCACCAACTTGCGGGGCTGGTGGGCCAGGGTCCTCAGGTTGGACCAGGCCGACACGACATGGGGCTTGAGCTTGTCGATCGCTAGATGGCGGACCTTGGGGATGAACCACACCGCCCCGGCCAGGACCCCGACACCGACCACGATGGCGAGGATGATCCACACCTCATTGCCGTTCCCGGTCTCGGTCTGCTTGTTGCCGAAGTCCAGCGAGCCGATGGCGAACGGGAGCGAGATCAAGAAGATCAGGCCCTTGACCACCCAGCTCACCGTGCTGTCGAGCACGCCGGCGCTGATGGCCACCGTGGCGTCGTAGCCCCGTTTTTGGAAGAACCGGATGGTCATGGCCAGGGTGCCCATGGACCCGCCCACCAGGGCGGTGAAGTTGTTGGCGAACTGCAGCTGGGTCACCGCTCCGAGCGGCATCTCGCCCGGCACCGCACCGCTGAGGGCCCAAGCCTTGGCGAAGTTGGGCAGCTGGCTGAAGACGAACACCACCGCCACCCAGCCCCAGGCCGCACCCTCCAGGGTGCTGAACGAGTTCGAGACATCGGCCAGCACGCCGACCAGGGCCCAGATCCCGATGATGGAGCCCACGATGAGCACCAGGTTGGTGACGCTGACCCGCTTCAGCTCGGTCAGCTCGGGAAGCTCGACGCCGGCCTTCGCGGCACAGTGCTCCCGGAGGGCCGTCAGCAGCTCCTTGTCGTGATGGACAGCCTTGATCACCAGCGGGTCGAGGCCGGCCGGCTGCAGGCACAGCAAGACGGCCTCCATGGTGGGACCGTCCAGGACACGGTGGGCCGCCTCCGCCGTCCGTTCGGCCCCGACCACCAGCGCGCAGGTGGCCATGGCCCCGGCCAGGTCGAGGTCGAGGCGCCTCGAGGGGGCTCCGGATGAGGCCTTCTGGAAGTCGGTCAGGCCGATCGAGCCGTCGCTGCCCAGGTGCAGGGTCCGGGGACTGATCCCCCCGTGGGAGACATCGGCCCGGCGGAGCTCGAGCATGGTCGAGAGCACGGCGTCGAGCGCGGCGTCGGACACGTCGCTCGCCGCGAGCTCCCCAAACGGCCGGCCTGGCGGCGGCTCGGTCACCAGCAGTGCGTCGTGGGCGGGACCGCCGATTCCCGAGGCGACGATTCTCGGAGCGCCGACGCCCAGATGCCCGGTCAGCAACGTGAGGTACGCCTCGTGCTCGACCTGTTGGAGCCGGGTCAACTGCAGGGTGGGCCCCGAGTCGCGATAGACGAAGAACCTCCATACCTTGGCCAACCACTGGGCGCTGGCCGCGTCGCGCCCGTACACCGAGACGTCGAGATCGGACCCACTCTCACCTCGTCCCGAGTACCTGGCCACCCCCCACACCTGGTCGTGGACAGCAGCGATGTCGGCCATGTCCACCCCGAGATCGGCCAGGGAATCGCCGACCTCGAACGGGGAGGGAAGACCCAACGGCGATCCGAAGATCAGGTTGACGCCTGCGGCCATGCCCCACCCCAGGGCGAGGCTGACGATGACGTTGAAGGGCAGGCCGGCCCCGTTGACCACCGTGCTGATCGACGCCAACGCGACCAGGACGACCACCAGGTGGCGCCAGGCCCGGTTGAGATAGGGCATTGCGATCGTGGCCACGGCCACCGTGGCGGCCACCCGGGCCACGGGGTAGCCCTGGTTCACGTCGCCCAGGCTTTCGATGGGGGCCCGTCCACCGTTCGCACCCAACACCCAACCGGCAATACTGCATCCCAGCCAGGCCGCCGCGCCGGCCAGGGCGGCATTGCGGGCCAAGGTGGTCCGGCGGGCCAGGAGGGCCATGAGCACCAGGCCCACGATCACCCCAAGGGTCCCGGCGTACCAGACAGCGGTGACTAACCACTTGATGCCGTCGGGAGCAGGGTGCAAGAAGTGCTCCAGGCGCAGCTCCGGGGACGAGTCGGCTCGGACGATGATGCTGCCGACCACCACGATGACGAGGGCGAGCCCGAGCCTGACCGCGTCGGATGCCCGCCTCCGGGTGGCGCCGTCCCCGGCGGGGGCGAAGACGATGGCCCGCCATCGCCGCCTCGACCGTTGAGAGCCGGGATGAGCCACGCCACCGGGCGAATCGATTGCGAGCTCTGTGGTCACCGGCACATCTCAGCACACCGTCTCGACTGGGCTCTGGTATTTCCGCCCGGGGGCCCCGATGCCCTCAGGCCGGAGGGCTGAGCGCGGGCCCTGCGGCCAATCCGCCGAATTGGCGAAGCTGCCCAAGACGTCCGAGACGCCCGACGTTCACGCCGACGTCGGCGGCCGAGAGCATCCTGAGATCGCCCCGGCTGTTCCCGTAGGCCCACAGGCGGCCGGCCGGCTCTTCCTCGCCGATCCAGGCCCGCAAGCGGCGCAGCTTCTCCTCACCGCGGCAGTTCTTCCCGTCGTATCGGCCCGTCAGGGCCCCGTCCGGTCCAACTTCCAGCCCGGTGGCAAGCACCGCATCGGCTCCCAGGCGCGCTCCGGCCGGGCCCACATAACACTCCGGCGAGGCCGAGACGATGACGACCCGGTCACCCCGCGTGCGGTGCCAGTCGAACCGGCGCCGGACGTCGTCCCGCTGGTGCCGGTCCAGGTGCTGGCGAGCAAAATCAGCGGACACCGAGCGCAGGAGCTCGACGTCCACCCCGGCCAACACCCGTTCGAAGAGCTCCTCTTTGCTCCTGTCGGCCACGGACCCCCCGACCACCGCCCCGTGCAGGAGTCGCGGGCTGAGCCCCAGGACGGCATTGACCACCGCACGGCGATCACGGACGGCAACGAGAAAGCCGAGCACACTGCCCCCGTTTGTCAACGTCCCGTCGAAGTCGAACGCAGCGACCTCGGTCACGGGCCCGTGGCCACGGTCGGGTCGCCCGGTGGGGGGTCGACGGTCGCGCCACCCCTTCCCGCTCCGGATGCGAACCGGCCCGCACCCTCGATGGCCTGGGCCGACGACAAGCTGTCCAGGCCGAACCGGGTCTCGGCCCTCGAGCGCGTTGTGCTCGGACAGACCCCACTGGCCGAGGAGTGACAGCCGATCATTGCGCAGGCAGACCTGGGGGAGGGCGGCAAGCTCCTCGGCCAACCTGACCGCGGCCCCGAGCGACTGTCCAGGCGCCACCACGCGGTTGGCCAGGCCCATGCGCAACGCTTCGGCTGCGCCCACCTCTCGGCCGGTGAGCACCATGTCGAGGGCGTGGCTCTGGCCGATCAGGCGGGGGAGCCGCACCGTGCCACCGTCGACCAGCGGGATGCCGAAGCGCCGGCAGAACACGCCGAAGACGGCGTCCGATGCCATCACCCGCAGGTCGCACCAGAGGGCCAGCTCGAGGCCACCGGCCACGGCGAAGCCTTCCACCGCGGCCAGGACCGGCTTGGACGTCACCAACCGGGTCGGCCCCATGGGCCCCCAGCCCTCCTCCCTGACCGGTCGGGGCTCGCCTTCCGAGAAGGCCTTCAGGTCGGCGCCGGCACAGAACGTGCCTCCGGTGCCGGTGAGAACAGCGACCCGGGCCGCCCCGTCACCGTCGAACGCCTCGAAGGCTTCGAGCAGGAGCCGGGCCGTCGGCCCGTCGACCGCGTTCCGTCGGTGGGGCCGGTTGATGGCCACCACGGTGACCGGGCCCTGGTGGGTGACTAGGACCGAGTCACGGGGTTGATCACCGGGATCCTCGGTCACGCGGTGGCTCGGGAGAGAACGATGGCTCGGGAGGTATCGGCGTGCACGGAGGCGATTCTCGCAGACCTCCGAGGTCGGCGGTGTCGAATCCACTGGTTGACGAACGGGCCGGCCCCGTGTCCCCCTAAACTCGACCCACTCGGTCGACAATAGGAAGGCAATCGTCTACGCTGGGAGGGAGTCCGAGAACCACAGATCCCACAACACGCTCACAACACAAAAGGAGCAGCACATGGCAATTCGTCTGGGTGACACCGCCCCTGATTTCACGGCCGAGACGACCGAGGGGACCATCAACTTCCACGAGTACCTCGGTGACAGCTGGGGGGTCCTCTTCTCCCACCCGAAGGACTTCACGCCCATCTGCACCACCGAGTTGGGCGCCTTCTCCAAGGCCAAGCCCGAGTTCGACAAGCGGAACACCAAGCTCATCGGCCTGTCGGTCGACGACGTCACCTCGCACGGCAAGTGGGCCTCGGACATCGAGGAGACCCAGGGCTCGGCTCTGAACTTCCCCCTGATCGGTGACGAGGACCGCAAGGTCGCCGACCTCTACGACATGATCCATCCCAATGCCAACGACACCCTCACCGTTCGCTCGGTGTTCATCATCGGACCGGACAAGAAGGTGAAGCTGACCCTCACCTATCCGGCCTCGACCGGCCGCAACGTGGACGAGATCCTTCGTGTGCTCGACTCGCTGCAGCTGACCGCCGACTACAAGGTGGCCACCCCGGTGGACTGGAAGGACGGGGACGATGTGGTGATCGTTCCGGCCGTCTCCGATGAGGAGGCCAAAGAGAGGTTCCCCAAGGGGTTCAAGGCGCTGAAGCCGTACCTGCGGTTGACCCCCCAGCCCAACAAGTAGGGCCTCACCCAACGCGACCGGCGCCGGCAGGTGAGCCGGCGAGGCTGACCGGATCCGGCCCTTGTGGGCCGGATCCGTGTCGTTGGGGCTCAGGCATGGCCGGGGAGGAGGGCTCGTCCGGCCTGCACTTCTGCTACCATGCACTACGAGGTGCGCCCCATCGGAGGGCCCCTGTCGGTGGCACCCTTTCTGGAGATTCGGCCACCGGCAACGACATCCCAGAGGTCATTACCCGCATATGCCCGACAAGCAGGCCACAATTTCCGAATACCGTCTCCACGAGACGGACACCGGTTCACCCGAGGTACAGATCGCCATCCTCACCGAGCGCATCTCCCACCTCACCGAGCACCTCAAAGTGCACAAGGGCGACCACCACACCCGACGGGGGCTCTTGAAGCTCATCGGCCGACGCAGGCGTCTCTTGGACTACGTGAGGGACAACGACGTCGAGCGCTACCGGACCATCATCAGCCGCCTCGGCCTGCGTCGCTAACAGCCAGTTCTCGTCATCGCCCGGCTTCGGCCGGGCGATGACAATTCCGCCGGCGGTTGCCGGCGGAGCAATAGGCCGGCCAGCCGTCACGCGGTCGACCGGCACTCACAAACCAAACAGGGCTCCCTCAGAGGTCAGTCACCAGTTGCCGAACACCCGGCTTCCGCCCAGCGGAGATGGGGTGCTCGACCACTGGCAACTGGCTCGGGGCGCCCCCGAGAAACAAGGAGCGTCATGACCGACGCCATCACCGTATCGGCACCCATCAGCGGCACCGATCGCACACTCACCTTTGAAGCGGGCAAGCTCGCCCAGTTGGCCGACGGCGCCGTTGTCGGGCGCATCGGCGACACCGTCCTCTTGGCCACGGCCACGGCGTCGCGGTCGGTTCGGGAGGGGACGGACTTCTTCCCCTTGACCGTCGACATCGAGGAGCGGACCTACGCGGCCGGGAAGATCCCTGGCTCGTTCTTCCGGCGCGAGGGCAAGTCGTCCGACCAGGCCATCCTGACCGACCGCCTGATCGACCGCCCGCTGCGGCCATCGTTCCCCAAGGGCTTCCGCAACGAGGTCCACATCGTGGGCACGATCTTCGGGGCCGACCAGGTGAACCCGCACGACGTGCTGGCCATCAACAGCGCGTCGGCTGCGCTCATGTTGTCCGGGATCCCCTTCGACGGGCCGATCGGCGCTGTCCGCATCGCCTATTCGACCGAGGGAGACTGGATCCCGCACCCCAGCTTCCAAGAGGGTGAAGACTCGACCTTCGAGCTGGTCGTCGCGGGTAGAGCGCTGAGCAGCGCCGATGACGCCGACATCGCCATCATGATGGTCGAGGCCGGCGGCACCGAGCGCTCCTGGCAGTACTACGAGGAGGGTGCGCCCCGGGTCACCGAGGACGTGCTGACCGAGGGCCTCGAGGCGGCCAAGACCTGGATCCGCGAGTCGATCGTCCTCCAGCGCCGGTTGGTGGCGGCTTTCGTCGATGCCCGCGGCCCCATCGAGGCCTTAGAGTTCTCGACCTTCGCCGACTACGGCGACGACGTCTGGGAGCGGGTGGCCGCGGTGGGGACCGACCTCGTCCAAAAGGCCAACGGCTTCACGGCCAAGGCCGAGCGGAACGCCGCGCTGGACGAGGCGACGGCCTCGATCATCGCCACCTTGGCCACTGAGTTCCCCGATCGGGAGCGCGAGATCAAAGCTGCGGTCCGAGGCCTGACCAAGAAGCTGGTCCGCAAGCGGATCGTCGAGGAGGGGCTTCGGATCGACGGGCGGAACACCTCCCAGATCCGCCCGCTGTCGGCGGAGGTGGATCTGCTCCCCACCGCCCACGGCTCCGCGCTCTTCCAGCGGGGTGAGACCCAGGTGCTGAACGTGACCACGCTGGGTATGCCCCGGATGAACCAGCTGTTGGACACGATCACGCCGGTGGAAACCAAGCGTTACATGCACCACTACAATTTCCCGCCCTTCTCCACGGGCGAGACGGGCTTCATGCGGGGCCCGAAGCGCCGGGAGATCGGCCACGGGTTGCTGGCCGAGCGGGCGCTCCTGCCCGTCGTTCCCTATGAGGAGGACTTCCCGTACACCCTTCGGCTCGTGTCCGACGTCCTGTCCTCCAACGGCTCGACGTCGATGGCCTCGGTGTGCGGGTCGTCCCTGTCGATGATGGCTGCCGGTGTGCCCATCAAGGCTCCCGTGGCCGGAATCGCCATGGGCCTCGTGTACGACGAGGGTACCTACGTGACCCTCACCGACATCCTGGGGACCGAGGACGCCTTCGGGGACATGGATTTCAAGGTGGCCGGCACCGAGGACTCGGTCACCGCCCTCCAGCTCGACACCAAGATCGACGGCCTCCCGGCCGAGGTGCTGTCCAAGGCCCTCCACCAGGCCAAGGAGGCCCGACTGGCCATTCTCGGGGTGATGGCCGAGGCCATCCCCGGTCCCCGTGACCACGTGGCCGATGCCGCGCCGAAGATCGTGTCCTTTGAGATCCCCATGGACAAGATCGGCGAGGTCATCGGGCCCAAGGGCAAAGTCATCAACGCGCTGCAACAAGAGACCGGGGCCGACATCGCCGTCGACGACGACGGCATGGTCGGTACGGTCACCATCGGCGCCAAGGACGGCACGGCGGTCGAAGAGGCGCGGCGGCGGATCGCCACCATCCTCGACCCGCCGCTGGCCGAGGTCGGCGCCGTCTATCCCGGCAAGGTGGTCAACATCACCAAGTTCGGGGCCTTCGTCAACATCCTTCCCGGCCGGGACGGACTGCTGCACATCTCCAAGATCGGCCAGGGCAGGCGGGTCGAGCGGGTTGAGGACGTGCTCGACCTCGGCCAGACGGTCGAGGTGAAGGTGGACGACATCGACCCCCAGGGCAAGGTCTCGCTGTCCCTGGCGGCCGATCCCCCGATCGCCGATGGCGCGGGCGGGAACGGCAGCCGGGAGCGCTCCTCGGGAGGCGACCGCGCGGCCCGTGACGACCGGGGTGACCGCGGCCGACGCGACGACCGTGGCGACCGTGGCGACCGCGCCAACCGGGCCAGTGGCAACGCCACCCCCGCCCCTTCATCGGCTGCGTCGTTCGAGGACGCCTTCCAGGCCGAGCTGGTGGAGGAGTTCGGCGACCTCGGTCCCGAGGCCGCCGCCGCTCCGAGTGAGCAGTCGGGTGGGGGCGATCGCCGTCGGGGCGGACGCCGCCGTCGGTGACCGACGCTGTCGGGTCGCCGACAGCAGGAATACCGAACCGATGATCCGGACGGAGACGCTGCCGTCGGGCATCGTGCTGGCCACCGAGGCCATGGCCGATGCCCGGTCGGTGTGCATCGGGTTCTGGGTGGGCACCGGCTCGCGAGACGAGAGCGTCGAGCGGTCCGGTGCCTCCCACTTCCTGGAGCACCTGTTGTTCAAGGGCACCCCCGACCGTTCGGCGTCGGCCATCGCCGAGGCCGTGGACGAGGTGGGCGGGGACTTCAATGCCTTCACCACCAAGGAGTACACCTCGTTCTACATCCGGCTCCTGGCCGAACACCTCGACCTCGGCCTCGACATCCTGTCGGACATCATGTGGCACCCGGCCCTGCGGCCCACGGACCTGGATGCCGAGCGGCAGGTGATCCTGGACGAGATCCTGATGCACGCTGATGAGCCGGCCGACGTGGCCGCCGAGGAGTGCTCGGCCGCGCTATTCCCCGGTCATCCCCTCGGGCGCGAGGTGCTGGGTACGGAGTCGTCGGTCCGGGCCATGACGGCCGACCAGATCCGAGAGTTCTTTGGCCGCCACTACCGACCCGGGAACATGGTGGCTTCGGTGGCCGGCGACCTGCGCCACGAGGTGGTGGCCGAGGGCATGCAGGCCCGCTTCACCGGCTCGTTGGGGGGTGAGCCGCCCGAGCGGACCGCGCCCGGCGCCGCCGTCGAGCCCTTGCGTGTGACCAGGCGGGCCACCGAACAGACCCATGTGGTCCTCGGCATTCGCTCGGTCGACCGCTTCGACAAGCGTCGCTATGCCCTGGCCATCTTGAACCATGTGCTGGGGGGAGGCCTGTCCAGCCGGCTGTTCCAGGAGATCCGTGAGCGCCGGGGGCTGGCCTATTCGATCTGGTCGGATCGCGTCGCCTATCGGGATGCAGGCTCGGTCAGCATCGGCGTGGGCACCGCCCCCGAGCACGTCGACGAGGTCCTCGGCATCGTCGTCGGTGAACTGGCCGCGCTGGGCGACGCCGGGATCACCGATCGCGAGTTGGCCATCGCCCGCGGCAACCTGCGGGCGGAAACCCTGCTGGCCTCGGAGGACTCCGGGGCCAGAATGAGCCGGATCGGTGCCAGCCTGTTGCTGCACGGGGAGATCTTGGAGGTCGACGAGATCCTGTCCCGCCTCGAGTCGGTCACCATCGACGACGTCCGGGCGGTGGCCGCCGACGTGGCGACTGGGCCCCGTTCGCTGTCGGTCGTCGGGCCGTTCGACGAGTCGTCCTTCGACGTCGACGCGCTCGGGCTGGGCTGACGGTCTCGGGACCGCTGAGCGACGCCGATAGGGTGACCGGTATGCGCGTGGGGGTGATCGGTGCCGGGGGGCGGATGGGGCGCGAGGTTTGCCGAATGGTCTCCTCGGACCCCGGCCTGGAGCTGGTGGCCGCCGTCGATCCCGAACTGGCCGGCATCGACCTCCGCCAGGTCACCGGGACCGACGCCGACGGCCTCCAGGTCGAGGGGCACCTCGAGGCGCTGACCAGGGCCGAGGCCGAGGTGGCGGTCGATTTCACCCATGTTGATGCGGCCCGCGTCTCCCTGGCCTGGTGCGCCAGCGCCGGGATCCACGCCGTTGTCGGGACGACTGGGTTCAGCGACGAGGACCTGGCCGCCCTGGCCCGACAGTTCGCCGGCCCCGACCAGGGTGCACCCAACTGCGTGCTGGCGGCCAACTTCGCCATCGGGGCGGTCTTGATGATGCATTTTGCCGAGGTGGCCGCACCCTGGTTCGACGGGGTGGAGATCGTCGAACTCCATCATGACGGGAAGGTGGACGCGCCATCGGGGACGGCCATGAGGACGGCGGACCGGATGGCGGCAAGCCTCCGGCGCAACGACAAGCCCGACTATCCCGACGACGCCACCACCACGGTCGTCGTGCCCGGAGTGAGAGGAGGGATCGGACCCGGCGGCGTCCGGATGCACTCGGTGCGGCTCCCCGGCCTGGTCGCCCACCAGGAGGTCCTCCTCGGCGGCGTCGGCCAGAGCCTCACCATTCGCCACGATGCCTACGACCGGACCTCGTTCATGGACGGCGTGGGCCTGGCCATCCGGGCCGCCCCCTCCCATCCCGGGCTCACCATCGGGCTCGAGCCGCTGCTCGGTTTCTGACCCCTCGTCGGCCCATGGACACCCGCCAGCGGATCCTGGAGGCGACCTACGCCTGCGTCGCCCGGTGGGGGCTGTCCAAGACGACGGTCGAAGACGCCGGTCGGGAGGCCGGGGTGTCGCGGGCCACCGTGTACCGCTACTTCCCCGGTGGCCGGGACGAGCTGATCACCGCCGTCGTCTCCTGGGAGTTCCTCCACTTCTTCGCCAGGCTCTACGACCAGGTGCACGACGCCCCGAGCCTCGAGCAGGTCATGGAGCGCGGCCTGCGATTCGCCCACCGCGCCCTGGCCGAGCACGAGGTACTCCAGAAGGTCCTCGAGACCGAGCCGGACGTGCTGTTGCCCAAGCTGACCGTGGAGAGCACCAGGATCCTCGGTGTCATCGCCGAGTTCCTGGTTCCCTATCTCGAGCAGCACGGGCTGGCCAAAGGGGTCGATGTCCGCGAGGCGTCCGACTTCTTGGCCCGCATGATCCTCTCCTACATCAATGCACCGGGACGGTGGGATCTCGACGACCAGGTCCAGGTGGCCGAGCTGGTTCGCACCGAGCTGTTGGCCGGCATCGTGGCCGGACCGGAGCCGGGCCGGTCGGTGCACCAAAGAGGTCATTGACAACGAGACAAATATCGACTTACTGTTTCATCGTGGGTAGTCACCTCCAGGCAGTCGGCCCGATCGGACCGGTCGGCTCGAGTCCGGCCCTGCCTTCCCGGCCGTCGTCGCCGCAGCGCATCCGGATCGTCGACGCCGCCCTGGCCTGCGTGGCCAGGCAGGGCGTGGCCAAGACGACGGTCGAAGACGTGGCCCGCGAGGCCGGTCTGTCCCGGGCCACCGTTTACCGGGCCTTTCCCGAGGGGAAGGACTCCCTGTTGTCCGCCGTGGTCGACACCGAGTTGGCCCGGCTCTTCTCCGCGCTCGGCGCCAGGATGGGCGAGTCGAGCGATCTCTCTGACGTGTTGGTCGGCGGCATCGTCGAGGTGACGACCCGGATCAGCAACCACCTGGCCCTCCGCTACCTGTTCGAGCACGAGACGGAGATCGTCCTCCGTCGCCTGGCCTTTGACGAAGGCGACCGGGCCCTCCTCGTGGCCGGCGGATTCACCGCCCCGTTCCTGGCCCGCTGGATGGACATGGCCGAGGCCCACCGGGTGGGGGAGTGGGCCGCCCGCATCGTGTTCTCCTACGTGTTCTCGCCGGCGGTGGGCATCGACTTGAGCGACCCGGTGTGTACCCGGCACCTGGTGGAGACGTTCATGATCCCCGGGATCCGCTCGCTCCGCTCGCCCGAGTCCCGCAGCTCTGCATCACTGTGCTCAATCGCCAACGACCAGGGGGAAACTCCATGACATCAGGTTCCGCCAACACCGACCCGTCTGCCAACCGGGACATCATCGGGCGCGACGAGATCGACGACTTCGAAGCGATCCTGTCCGTCGTCGGCCACGAGGATCCGAGCGGCCTTCATGACGTGCACAACGAGTACGACACTACGTTCACGTGGGACTACGAAAAAGGGGCACGGCCCCAGCTCAACAAGCTCTACGAGAAGGCCAAGCGGTCGCAGTGGAATGGCGAGACTGACCTGCCCTGGGAGACCGATGTCGACCAGGAGGCGTTGGTCATCGCCAACGCCGCCGCCACCGGCGGCTTCGGGGGCGACATCGACCTGTCCGGGACACCGCTCGTGTCGTGGGGGGACAAGGAGTGGCTCCAGTTCGGAGTGGAGAGCCAGAACTGGACGCTGTCCCAGTTCCTCCACGGAGAGCAGGGGGCGCTCGTATGCACGTCCAAGATCGTCGAGTCGGTACCGTGGATCGACGCCAAGTACTACGCGGCCACCCAGGTCATGGACGAGGCACGGCACGTCGAGGTGTTCGCCAAGTACCTCAACGAAAAGCTCTCGGGCCACTACCCGATCAATGCCCACCTCGGGGCACTCCTCGACGACATCATCAGTGACAGTCGGTGGGACATGACCTACCTGGGCATGCAGATCATGGTGGAGGGCCTAGCCCTCGCCGCCTTCGGCTTCATGCGCCAGATGACCACGGACCCGCTGCTCCAGAAACTGCTTCGCTACGTCATGGCCGACGAGGCCCGTCACGTGGCTTTCGGCGTGCTCAGCCTCCAGGAGCACTACGCCGGCCTCTCGGCCCACGAGCTGCGCGAACGTCAGGAGTTCGCCTTCGAGGCGGCCGTCAGGATGCGCGACCGGTTCCTGCAACAAGAGGTCTGGGATCGCATGGGCGTCGACCCCAAGGCAGTGGTGCCCGTCCTCCAACAGGCCCCCGACCGCGCCGTGTTCCAGGGGCTCTTGTTCTCGAAGATCGTGCCCAACTGCAAGAAGCTGGGGTTGCTCGACGGCGCCGATGGCTGGCTGCGCACCAAGTTCACCGAGCTCGGTGTCATCCAGTTCGAGGATTGGGCCGACACGGGCGAGGAGTACGAGGACTTCGCCGCGGTGCCGGCTGCCTCGTAGCCACCGAGGGCCAGCCAGCGGGGAGTACCCAGGACCTGCTGGTAGCCTGCGGCATCATGATCTTCGTAGAACCGACCGTATCGCCGCGGGAGCGCTGACCTTCGATGGGACGATTCGGATCCGTGGTGACCGCCATGGTCACGCCCTTCGGGGACGACGGAGCCCTGGATCTCGACGGCGCGGCGACACTGGCCCGCCACCTGGCCGACAACGGGAGTGACGGTCTGGTGGTGGCCGGGACGACCGGCGAGGGCCCGGTCCTGTCCGACCAGGAGGCGGTCGACCTGTGGCGGACGGTGGTCGATGCTGTGACCATCCCCGTCGTGGCCGGGACGGGGATGAACGACACCGCCCATTCCATCGCCCTCACCCAGGCCGCGGGAGGCACGGGGGTGCAGGGCGTCTTGGTGGTGACGCCCTACTACAACCGTCCCTCCTCCGCCGGCCTGTCGGCCCACTTCCGGGCGGTGGCGGGCGCCACCGATCTGCCTGTTCTCCTCTATGACATTCCCATCCGCACCGGTCGGAGGATCGGCACCGAGTTGCTCATCGAGCTGGGGAATTCGGTGGGAAACATCGTCGGGGTCAAGGACTCCACCGCCGACCCCGCCTCTGCCGCCCGGGTGGTGGCCGAGACGCCCGATTCGTTCGAGCTCTATTCCGGCGACGACGCCATGACCCTGCCCCTGCTGGCCGTGGGGGGCGTGGGGGTGGTCAGCGTGGCCGCCCACTGGGCCGGCTCCCTGTTCGCCGAGATGGTCGGCGCCTTCGGGTCTGGAGACCTGGTCCGGGCGCGAGCGGCCAACGCCCGGCTGTTCGAGTCCTACCAATTCGAGTCGTCCGATGCCTTCCCCAACCCGATGCCGGCCAAGGCGGCTTGCCGGGCCCTGGGCCTGCCCGCCGGGCAGTGCCGGCTCCCTAACGCCGTGGCCCCGGGTTCGCTCGACGAGCAGGCTCGCCACGTGGTCGAGCGAGTCGGGCGCGCCTCGAGCGGTGCCCCGGTACGTGGTTCGATTGGCTGATCCCGATCGCGGTTCCAAGCGGTCCGAGCCTGGGAAAGGGTCCCGGGGCCCCGGAGGCAGCCGTCGACGCGGGTCGGGCGGCGACAACCCGCCGCCCAGCGGCAGGGGGAAGTCGAAGAAGCAGGCGGTCAAAGGGGCGACGGGGGGATCGGCGAGCAAGAAGGCATCGGTGGGCACGAAGGGAACGGCGAACGAGAAGGGGCGGGAGAAGAGGGCACCAGTTGCGTCCTCTGGCCCGGCCGTCGGCGGGGGAAACGGTCCCCAGCCGGTTCGGGTGGTGTTCCTGGGCGGCCTCGGTGAGATCGGCCGGAACTGCGCCTGCATCGAGGTCGACGGGCGCATCCTGGTCCTCGACTGCGGGATCATGTTCCCCGACCCCGACATGCTTGGCGTCGACCTGGTCCTGCCCGACTTCACCTACCTGCGGGAGAACGCCGACCGGGTGGACGGGGTCATCCTGACCCACGGCCACGAGGACCATACCGGTGGGCTGGCCTTCCTCCTGCGCGACTTCCCCGTCACCGTCTACGGCTCCGAGCTGACCCTGGGACTGGCCCGGAACCGGGTGGAAGAGGCGGGTCTGCTCAGTGCGGCCACCTTCATCCCGGTGGTCGACGGCGAACGGCGACGGATCGGCCCCTGCGACGTCGAGTTCATCCCCGTGACCCACTCGGTCCCGAGTGCCTTCGCTACCGCCTTCCACACGCCGCAGGGCGTGGTGCTCCACTCGGGGGACTTCAAGCTCGACCTCCATCCGGTGGACGGACGCCGCACCGATCTGGCCCGCATGGGTGCGCTCGGTGCCGGCCCTGGCGTGCGGCTGTTGCTGGCCGATTCGACCAACGCCGAAGAGCCCGGATTCACCGCTTCGGAGTCGACGGTCGGAGCCACAATGCGCCGGGTCTTCCTGGCCCGTCCCGGTCGTCGCTTCGTGGTCACGTGCTTCGCCAGCCACATCCACCGGGTACAGCAGGTGGCCGACGCAGCCATTGCCGGCGGCCGCAAGGTGGCCACGCTCGGGCGATCGATGCAGAAGAACGTGGCCCTGGCCCGCCAGCTCGGCCTCCTGCACATCCCCGACGAGGCCTTCATCGATGTCGAGGACGTCGACGACCTCGAGCCCGGCCAGGTCTGCGTCATCTCCACGGGTTCGCAGGGCGAGCCGATGTCGGCGCTGTCCCGGCTGGCCGTGGGCGAGAACCGGTTCTTCAAGCTCCATGAGGACGATGTGGTCGTCATCAGCGCCCACCCCATCCCGGGCAATGAGTGGTCGGTGGGCCGGGTGATCGACGGGCTGTACCGCCGGGGCGTCGAGGTGATCCACTCCGGTGTCGACAATGTCCACGTCAGCGGGCACGCCAAACAGGGGGAGCTGGCCACCTTGATGACGGTGACCCGGCCCGACTTCTTCATCCCCGTCCATGGTGAGTACCGGCACATGGCCAACCACATCGAGCTGGCCGCCACCATGGGCATCACCGGCGACCAGGTCCTGCTGTGCGAGGACGGGGACGCAGTGCGCCTCGATGGGAATGGACTCCGACGCGACGGCGAGGTCCCGGGCGGTTACCTGTTCGTCGACGGGAGCACGGTCGGGGACATCGGGCGCGGCGTATTGCGAGATCGACGGGTGCTGGCCGAAGAGGGCGTGGTCATGGTGGTGGCCACCGTCGACCTCCAGCGGGCCGAAGTGGTGGGGCCGCCCCAGATCCACACCCGGGGCTGGGCCCATGCGCCGGAGACGGGCACGTTCCTCGAGGACGCGCGATTGCTCGTCACCGAAGCCCTCGAGAAGATGCTGGCTGAGGAGAACCACGACCACGAGTCGCTCAACCGGGTGGCGCGCAAGGCCGTCGGGAAGCTGGTCGGGGAGCGCACCCGCCAGCGCCCCATGATCGTCCCGGTCATCGTCACCGTCTGATTTCGCCCCTTTGACCAGGGGATGAAGCGGGTCCGCCGACGTTCGGACGGGATCGGGTGCTATCCACGGGGCAGCCGGGGACGGGTAGTAACCTGGCCTCACTGTGACGACCACTACACGGCGCCCGGCAGGTCGCCATGGCGCGGCGCGGTCCAAGGCTAAGGCCGGAGGTCGCACAGCGTCAGCCCGTTCCGGCAAGCCGTCCCCAGCCAAGAAGCGTCCTGCTCGGAAGCCTGCAGCTGGCTCGCGGTCCAAAGCGCAGGCGGCCCGGCGGCCACCGGGCGCGCTGTGCGCCGCCTGGGAGGTCGTGGCCGAGCACGCCGCCGACGTATGGGGCGTCGTACTGGTCACCATCGGGGTCCTGTCGGCCCTCGCCCTCTACGTGGACGCGCTCGGACCGGTGGGCCACGCCGTTCGGGAGGGCCTGGGCTCGTTGATGGGCTGGGCCCGCTTCCTCGTCCCGGTGGCCTGTGTGGCGGTTGGCATCAGGCTGCTCGCCGGGCGCAGGGAGACGGCCGACGGCGAGATCGGGCGCGAACCGATCAGGGCCGTGCTCGGTGCCGGGCTGGCCTTGCTCGCTGTTTCGGGCCTCGCGGCACTGGCAGGAGGGTCGCCACGGCTGGGTACGTCGACCGCGAAGCTCTCGGGGGCGGGTGGGTGGTTGGGCGCGCTGGTCGGGAATCCGCTCCACAACGGGCTCGGCGCCTTCGGCGCCGGCGTCGTGCTGGTGGCCGTGTTCATCGTGGCCGCCATCATCTTCACCGGGGTATCGGTGCGGACGGCGGCGGGTGCGCTGGCTCGCGGGTCTCGCCGGCTGGCCTCGGCGGCGCGAGGATCCGGATCGCCGACCGCCACCACCGCAACCGGTGTCTCGCCGTTGATGGTGGGGAACGGGGACCCGTTCGCCGGTGATCCCATCACCTCGCCGGTGGTGGCCGACCCGGCGCCCACGCCGGAGGATCGGTCGGTCGAGCCCGAGCTCCCGTCCGAGGGACCGGGGCCACCCGACCCCTCGTTGTTGCCCGCGGCGGCGACCAAGAACGGCAACGCCTCGCAGCTCGAGATGAAGCTCGGGCCGTCAGTGGGCGACTGGCGCCTGCCTCCGAGCTCGGCGCTGAAGCGAGCGAAGCCCCATGCCATCGACGAGCGCGAGATCGATGCGTCCGGGGCGGCCCTCGTGGCCGCCCTGGCCGCCCACGGGGTCGATACCCGGCTGGTGGGCCGCACCGTCGGACCGTCGGTCACCCGGTACGAGCTGGAGCTCGGAGCCGGGGTGAAGGTGGCCAGGGTCACGTCGCTGTCGAAGGACATCGCCTACGCCATGGCCTCCCCCGACGTCCGGATCCTGGCCCCGATCCCCGGCAAGTCGGCCATCGGCGTGGAGGTGCCCAACCGGCGCCGCCAGCTGGTGGCCCTGGGCGACATCCTGGCCTCGTCCGAAGCTGCACAGGCGCACCAGCCGCTCGAGGTGGCACTGGGCCGCGATATCTCCGGTCGGGCCGTCATAGTCAACCTGGCCGAGATGCCCCACGTGCTCGTCTCCGGAGCGACCGGGTCGGGAAAGTCGTCGTGCATCAACTCGGTCCTCACATCCATCCTCATGCGGGCCACACCCGAGCAGGTCCGGTTGATCCTGATCGATCCCAAGCGCGTCGAATTGGGCCAATACAACGGCCTTCCCCACCTGCTCACCCAGGTGGTGGTGGACCCGAAGAAGGCGGCCAACGCACTGGCCTGGGCCGTCAAGGAGATGGAGCGCCGCTACGACCTGCTGGCCGAGGTGGGCATGCGGGACATCACCGGGTTCAACACCGCGTTCGACCGGGGGGAGCTCGACCGGCCCGAGGAGGCATTCTCGAGCCGGAGCCGGGGGGTCGAGGCGGGCGAGGGAGACGGTGACGACGCCGAGGAGCCTCGCTACCAACGACTCCCCTTCGTCCTCATCGTGGTGGACGAGCTGAACGACCTCATGATGGTGGCCGCCCGGGACGTCGAAGACTCGGTCTGCCGCATCGCCCAGATGGCGAGGGCCGTCGGGATCCACCTGGTCCTCGCCACCCAGCGCCCTTCGGTCGACGTGATCACCGGCGTGATCAAGGCCAACGTCCCGTCGCGGATGGCCTTCTCCGTCTCTTCGCTCTCGGACAGCCGGGTCATCCTCGACCAGCCCGGGGCGGAACGGTTGATCGGCAAGGGCGACATGCTGCTGCTCACGGCGTCGTCCTCGAACCCCCAGCGGCTGCAGGCACCGTGGGTGAGCGAGGACGAGGTTCGGTCCGTCGTCTCCCACTGGCAGCGTCAGCGGGAGATGGAGGTCGTCGCCGGCATCGAGGAGGTCGACAGCGCGGTGGACGGCGGTGCCGGTCGCCAAGAGGACGATGACGACGACGAGCTGTTGGCTCAGGCCATGGACCTGGTCGTCCGTTCGCAGCTCGGGTCGACCTCGATGCTGCAACGCAAGCTCCGTGTCGGGTTTGCCCGCGCCGGCCGGCTGATGGACCTCATGGAGCGACGAGGAGTGGTCGGTCCCTCCGAGGGGTCGAAGGCGCGCAACGTCCTGATGACCCCCGAGGAACTCGACGGGCACTGACGTCCATGGCGGGGGAGGCACACGAGGAGGATTCGCCACTGGTCGCCGGGCTCGACGGCCCGTCGTCCACGTTGCCGACCCCCGGCGCTCCGGTCTCTGAGTCCGCTACAGGGGAGGGGGACCCGTCGGCGGTAGTCGGCCTTCCCACCCGACCGACGGTCGGCCCCCGGGTCGGCCTGGCGCCCCTCGTCCTGCCGCTGCCCGCGCCGCCCCCTGGGCAGCTCCCCGCACCGCCGGCAGCCTCTGCGGCGCTCCCGAATACACCGCTTGCCGCGCCCTCCGCCTCCACCGACTCCGCGGCGACCCCGGATCTGCACGTGCCTCCCCCTCCGGCCCTGCCTGCGCCCGTCACCGTCCGAGACGACCCGTTGCCCGAGCGCGGTGCCGATCGCCGGCGACGCCGCCGCCGTCAACGCCGCATCATCGTCATCGTCGTCGCCGTGATCGTGGTGGTGGCCGCGTTGGCCGTGGTGCAGCTGCGGCGAGCGCTGCCCGAGCCGACCGTGCGCGGCACGCTGGCCAGCTCCACGGTCGTTCCCGGCACGGCGCCCGATCTGGGCTGGCCGTCCTCGGGGTACGCAGCCGTCGCCATTCCGGCACTCGGTTACTCGGCGCAGTCGGGTCCCGAGGTACCGGTCCCGGTGGCCAGCCTGACCAAGATGATGGTGGCGGTGGTGATCCTGCAGGACCATCCCCTGGCCCCAGGAACCGACGGGCCGTCGGTCACCATCACGGCCAAGGACGTGGCCGAGGACAGCACCGACGTCAGCACGGACCAGTCGACAGTGCCCGTGGCCGTCGGTGAGGTGCTGACGGAGCGCCAGCTGCTCGAGGGGCTGCTGATCCGGTCGGCCAACAACATGGCTTTCACCCTGGCCAACTGGGACGCCGGGAGCGTTCCCGCCTTCGTGGCCAAGATGGACGCGGGCGCCAGCCAGTTGGGCATGGCCCAGACCCACTACGCCGATGTCAGCGGCTTCGACCCAGGATCCGTCTCGACGCCGGCCGACAGCCTGAAGGTGGCAGCTCGGGGTCTGGCCGACCCGGCGTTCGCCGCCATCGTGGCCATGCCCCAGGTGACGCTCCCGGTCGTGGGCACCGTCCCCAACATCGTGACCCAGGTCGGGTCCAACGGGATCGTCGGGGTGAAGTCCGGCATCACCAACGCCTCGGGGCCCTGCCTGGTGCTGGCGACGAACCGGACCGTGGGAGGGCGGACGATCCAGGCGATCGCGGCGGCGACCGACCAGCAGCCGTCGGGACCGAGCGTGTTCCTCAACGCTGCCCTGGTCGACGAGGAGTTGATGCAGACGGCGCTCGGCTCGGTGGTCAATGTCCCGGTGGCGATTCCCGGCCACGCGGTAGGAACGGTCGGGGCGGCGTGGGGCGGCGCCCGACACGGCGTCCCCGTCGTGACGACGGCCGCCGCCAGTGTGCTCGCCGTGCCCGGTCAGGCCGTTGCCATGACGGTGATCGCCCGACCCTTCGCCTCCAGCGCCCCACCCGGCACCCCGGTGGGCTCTATGGCCTATACCTCTGGACCCCAACGCCGGGTCGTGCCGCTGCGGTCGACCGGGTCGGTGCCGACCCCGTCCCTGTGGTGGCGCTTGACCCGGACCTGAGACGCCGACCCTGCCGGTACCCGCCCGGGGCCGACCGCTCGGATCAGGGAGGATGGGCCACCGCCGTCCCGGCGTGAACGATCGGTGACGACTACCCTGACCAGCGTGCGTGCACGTGCCCCCGCCTCCTCGGCCAATCTCGGGCCCGGATTCGACACCCTGGCTGTCGCTCTGGACCGGTACGTGGAGGTTGAAGTGGAGCCGGCCTCCCGACTGATCGTCCGGTCCGAAGGGGAGGGGGCCGGGCTCTCGGACGATCCGTCGCACCTGGCGGCGCGGGTGGCCATCGATGTGGCCGGGCACGACCACCTGGCCATCACCGTCCGCTCGGAGATCCCCATCGCCCGAGGGCTGGGCTCCTCTGCTGCGCTCGCCGCCGCCGCCGCGGCCGCCGCCGGGGCCAAGGATCCGCTGTCCATCGCTGCCCAAGTGGAGGGCCATCCCGACAATGCCGCCGCCTCGGTCGTCGGTGGGTTGGTCGCGGCCACCATGGTGCGAGGGGGCGTCAGGGCCGTTCGTTTGGCGCTCGACGTCAGCCTGGTGTTCGTGGTCATCGTGCCCGACCTGAGCTTGGCCACCAGCAAGGGACGCCAGGTCCTTCCGGCCGAAGTGGTCCGGGAGAGCGCCACCTTCAACCTTGGCCGGCTGGCGTTCCTGATCGCCGGCCTGGCCGACAGCCGGGTGCTGATCGCCGAGGCCACCGAGGACCGGCTGCACCAGGACTACCGCAGCCCTCTGTTCCCCGCTGCACCCCAGCTCCTCTCCGGGCTCTCCCGGGCCGGCGCACTGGCGGTGTGTTGGTCCGGGTCCGGACCGGCCCTGCTCGGGATCTGCAAGGGGTCCGAGGGTGCCGCCGTGCGGGCGGCGACGGAGGAGGTGATGGCCGAGACGCGCGTGCCCGGCGAGGTGCTGTTGTTGCGTGCCGATCTGGAGGGCCTGGTGGTGGACAAGACCGGCTCGGGAGACTTCTGGCCGGACCGGAAGCCCACCTGGGTGAAGGACCAGCCCGGAGCAAACGCTGACCCGGCCGGCCCGGACGACAGGTTGGGCCCTGGCGGTCAGGGCGGTCCGGGCGGTCAGGGCGGCACTGCGGGCACCGGCGGGACGTCGGGGGACGGCAACCAGCTCTACGACTTCGACTCCGACCACTGATCGGCACCGGGGCATCGTGGACAGCGAACCCTCAAAGTCGCTGTTGGCCGTGTCCAACCCCCACCCGGGCCGCGACTACGACGTGCGCTGCGAGTCCCCCGAGTTCACCTGTGTGTGCCCCATGACCGGACAGCCCGACTTCGCCACGGTCAGGATCGCCTATGTCCCGGACCAATCGATCGTGGAGCTGAAGTCGCTCAAGCTCTATCTGTGGAGCTATCGGGACGAGGGGGCGTTCCACGAGGACGTGACCAACCGGATCCTCGACGACCTGGTCAGCGCGGTGGCCCCTCGCCGGTGCACCGTGACCACCGATTGGTTGGTCCGGGGGGGGGGGGATCCATACCGTGGTGGAGGCCGCATACCCGTAGCGGCGTTGGCGGTCGGGCGCACTCCTGCCGGGTCGTATCCTTTGGGGATGCCCCACACCGACGGCGAACCCCCCGCCACCCCGCCACCCGAACCGGGGTCGGCCAGTGTGGCCGCCCGCACCTTCCATATCCGCACCTACGGCTGCCAGATGAACGACCACGACTCCGAGCGCCTGGCCGGGCTGCTCACCGCCGACGGCCTGGTGGCCACCGACGACCTCGAGTCGGCCGACGTGGTCGTCCTCAACACCTGTTGCATCCGTGAGAACGCAGACAACAAGTTCTACGGCCATCTGGGCAACCTGAAGTCCTTGCGCGAGAGCCGGCCGGACATGCAGATTGCCGTGGGTGGGTGCCTGGCCCAGATGGACCGGGAGCACATCCAGCAACGGGCCGGACACGTGGACGTCGTGTTCGGCACCCACAATCTGGGACGGGCCCCCGCGCTGTTGCGCCGAGCGGCCCAATCGGGCCCGCTGATGGAGATCCTCGACGAGCCCCTGCCCGAGGCCGATCCGGCCGCGGCCGGGTCGCGTGCCGCTGCGCTCTCCGCCGTCCGTGACCTTCCCTACGCGGCCTGGGTCACCATCCAGACCGGCTGCGACAACTCGTGCGCCTTTTGCATCGTGCCCTCGGTCCGTGGCGGCGAGGCGTCGCGACCCTTCGCCGAGCTCGTCGCCGAGGTCGAGGCCCTGGCCGACCGGGGCGTGTCCGAGGTCACCTTGTTGGGTCAGAACGTCAACTCCTACGGGCGGGACCTGACCCGGCGAGGCCCGCTCTTCGCCGACCTGCTCCGGTCGGTCGGCGCGGTGGACGGCCTCAGCCGGATCCGGTTCACCAGCCCACACCCGAAGGACCTGCGTCCCGAGACGATCGCGGCCATGGCCGAGACCCCGACGGTGTGCAACCACCTCCACCTCCCCTTGCAGGCCGGCAGCAACCACACGCTGACGGCCATGCGGCGGGGCTACACGGCTGAGCGCTACCTCGAGCGATTGGCCGCTGCTCGGGCGGCCATCCCCGACCTGGCCGTGACGACCGACTTGATCGTGGGGTTTCCCGGCGAGCGGGATGACGACTTCGAGTCCACGCTCGAGGTAGCGGCCGAGGCGGCGTACGACAGTGCCTACACCTTCATCTTCTCGCCCCGACCGGGCACGCGTGCCGCGGCCATGGGCGATCGGTTCGTCCCCGACGACGTGGTGGCCGAGCGCTTCGAACGCCTGCGGGTGGTGGTGGAGCGCTCGGCCCTGGCCAAGCACCGAGCCCGTATCGGGCGCACGGAGGAGGTGCTGGTCGAGGGCCCCTCGAAGCGGGATGCATCGGTGACCACCGGTCGCACCAGCCAGAACAAGCTGGTGCACTTTGCCCCGGCGGCCGGCCGGCGGGTGGCTGCGGGCTCGTTTGCCACGGTCCGGGTGACCGGGGCCGCCCCCCATCACCTGGTGGGGGAGCTCGTCGACGTGACCGGCCGGCCGCGTCACCGGACCCGCATCCCCGTCGCCGCAGGTTGACCCAACCGACCGTCGACTCGTTGGCCCCGGGCCCGGGCTCGATCGCCCCCTCTCGCCCCGTCGCCCTGGTCGGCCCAACGACCTCAGGGAAGTCCTCCCTGGCCCTGGAGGTGGCCCGTGTCGCCCGGGGGTCGGGTCCTGCGGTGGAGTTGGTGTCGGTGGACTCGATGGCGGTGTACAAGGGCATGGACATCGGGACGGCCAAGCCGACAGCGGCGGTGCGGTCCGAGGTGCCCTACCACCTGCTCGATCTTGTCGATCCCTCCGACGAGTTCACCGTGCAACAGTTCCAGGCCGCGGCCCGATCGGTACTGGACGGCATCGCCGAGCGGGGCCATCGAGCCCTGCTGGTCGGGGGCACCGGGCTGTACCTCCGCTCGGTCATCGATGACCTCACCTTCCCCGGCCGGTTCCCCGACGTGGCCGCCGCCCTGGTCGCCGAGCTCGACCGGGCAGGACCGGTGGGGAGCCCAGGAGCCGTGCTGGCCCTTGCCCGGCTGCACGACCGGTTGGCCGTCCTCGACCCGGTGTCCGCGGCCCGCATGGAGCCCACCAATCGCCGCCGGGTGCTCCGGGCCCTGGAGGTGACCCTGGGCTCGGGCCGGCCGTTCTCGGGGTTCGGGCCCGGGCTCGAGGCCTATCCCCCCACCCGGTTCTCCCTCGTGGGGCTCCCGCTGGCCGCGGACATCGAGCGGCGGGTCGAGGTACGGCTCGGTGCCCAGATGGAGGCCGGGTTCCTGGACGAGGTGCGGTCGCTGGCCGGCCGCCCCGGCGGGCTGTCGCGCACGGCCCGCCAGGGTCTCGGCTACCGCGAGCTGCTCTCCCATCTCGAAGGGGACGTGACCCTGGAGGCGGCGCGGGCCGAGATCATCCGGCGCACCCGGGTGTTCGCCCGGCGGCAATGGGCCTGGTTCCGGCGGGATCCCCGTATCGTGTGGGTCGGGGACCACGACCAACCGGTGTCCCGGGTCACCGCCGCCTTTACCGGCATGGGCCCCGAGCGAGTGGGACACTGAGAGCGACCGAGCGAGGCGAGACCATAGCGACGACGACGACGCACTTCACCAAGCACCACGGGGCCGGGAACGACTTCTTGGTCACCGCCGACCTGGACGGCCAGCACCCGCTCGATCCGGCCACGGTGCGGGCCCTGTGCGACCGCCACCTCGGGGTGGGGGCCGACGGCGTCATGCGGTTGCTCGAAGGACATCAGGGTGCAGACCTCGGAATGGAGTTGCGCAACGCCGACGGACTCGAGGCCGAGATGAGCGGGAACGGCATCCGGTGCCTGGCCCAGGCGGCGGTGGAGGCCGGACTGGTCTCGGGCCCGGCCTTCTCGGTGGCCACCGCGGCCGGGATCCGGACCGTCGAATACCACCCCGGTGACCGGCCCGGTCTCGACTTCGCCTCGGTGGACATGGGCAAAGCCGAGCTCGGGCCGGACCAGGCCGAAGCGGTTGCCGGGCGCCGGGCCCGCGCGGTGGACATGGGCAATCCCCACCTCGTCCTGCTCGGTCCCGATCCGTCGGATGTGGACCTGGCCGAGCTGGGCCCCCGGCTCCAGGCCGTCCGTCCCGGCGGGATCAACGTGGAGTTCGTCGACCTCGGCCCCGGGGTAGACGAGGTGACCATGCGGGTATGGGAGCGGGGCGTGGGCCAGACGCTGGCCTGCGGGACCGGCGCCTGCGCCGCCGCCGCCGCCGTCCACAGCTGGGAATTGGTGGGCGAGGTGGTCACCGTGCACAGTCCGGGCGGCTCTTTGTCGGTGACCCTCGGAGCGGACGGCATCTCGTTGGCCGGGCCGACCCAGAAGGTGGCCGACGTGACCGTCGACCTCGATGCGCTCCGTGCGTCGCTGTTGTCGACGCGGTGACCCCCACGCAGTCGGCATTCACCGATACCCTGATTTCCCGGACGGTCCGGGAGCGAATCGTCCTCGTCGGCGTGACCTTTCCCCACGGCTCGCCCGCGGTTACCGGAGCGGGGTTGGACGAGCTCGCCCTCCTGGTCGATACGGCCGGTGCCGATGTCGTCGAGCGGATCGTCCAGCGGCGGGATCGACCCGATCCGGCCACGTATGTGGGCAAGGGCAAAGCCGAGGAGCTGCTCAGCGTGTGCCTGGCCGTTGACGCCGACACCGTGGTCTTCGACGACGAGCTGAGCCCGGCCCAGCAGCGGAACCTGGAGAAGATCCTGGGCCGGACGGCCATCGATCGCACCGCGGTGATCCTGGACATCTTCGCCCAGAACGCCCGGACGCCAGAAGGCAAGGCCCAAGTCGAGCTGGCCCTGTTGCGCTACCGGTTGCCCCGGCTGCGGGGCCGGGGCACCTCGCTCAGCCAGCAGGCCGGTGGAATCGGCACGAGGGGCCCCGGCGAGACCCAGCTCGAGGTGGACCGCCGACGGTTGGTCCGCCGCATGACCCGGCTCGAGGCCGACCTCCGGCGGCTCGATGCCACCCGCCGCACGCAGCGAAGGACCCGCGGGCGGTCGCGGCACCGCACGGTCTCGCTGGTCGGCTACACCAACGCAGGAAAGTCCACTCTGTTGAACCGCCTCTGCGACGCCGACGTACTGGTCGAGAACCGCCTGTTCTCGACCCTCGACCCTCGGACCCGGCAGCTGGCCCTGCCCGGAGGGGAGACGGTGCTGCTCACCGACACGGTCGGCTTCGTCCGCAAGCTGCCCCATCAGGTCGTCGAAGCCTTCCGTTCCACCCTGGAGGTGGTGTGCGAGTCGGACCTCATCGTCCACGTGGTCGACGGGTCGGCACCGGATCCCGAGGGGCAGATCGCCGCGGTGCGAACGGTGCTGGCCGAGATCGGGGCCGACGGGCTCCCCGAGATGCTGGTGGTGAACAAGGTCGACGCGCTGGAGTCGGCCGGCGCCGAGGCGACCGAGGACGTCGGCCGGCTGCTGGCCGCCCACGAGGGCTCCGGTGCGGTCTCGGCCCGGACCGGCGAGGGCCTCCCCGAGATGCTGACGGCCATGGGGGACCGGCTCCGGTCGGCCGACCGTGTGGTGGAGCTGGTGATCCCCTGGGCCCGGGGCGACGTGCTGGCCGCCGTCCACCGCGAAGGTGAGATCGTGGGAGAGGAGGCCGGCGTGGAGTCGACCCGCATACAGGTGGTGCTGGACGAGGTGGGAAAGGCCCGGTTCTCGGAGTTCGTGGCCTCTTGAGATCGACCCCTGCTCGGACGGTGACTGGTTCGCAGCCGGGGTTCACCCCTCCGCCGTACCCCTATGACCGGTTGGACGCGGTGCGGGCCGTCGCCGTGGGCCGCTTCGGGGCCACAACCGAGTCGTCGGGCTCGGCCGGCGCCGGTGGCATCGTCGACTGTTCGATCGGAACTCCCTACGACCCGCCACCTGCCTTCGTGGCCGAAGCGCTCGGATCGTCGGGGTCCGAGCGCGGCTATCCGGCGTCGATCGGGAGCGAGGCCTACCGCCGGGCGGCGGCCCGCTGGCTCGCTCGGCGGTTCGGGGCCGAGGTCGACCCCGACAGGGAACTGGCCGCCTGCGTGGGCACCAAGGAGTTCGTGGCTTCGACCGCCCAGTACCTCCGCCTCCGCACTCCCGACCGCGACACCGTCTTGTACCCGGCGATCTCCTATCCGACCTACGCCATGGGCGCGGTGCTGGGGGGGTGCCGGGCGGTGCCCGTGCGAGAGCTGCCCGACGGCGGCCTCGACCTCGACTCGGTCGACCCGGCCGAGGCGGCCCGCTCGCTCTTGCTCTGGGCGAACTCCCCCTCCAACCCGACCGGACTATTGACTGACCTGGATGCGACGGCGGCCTGGGGGCGGGCCCGGGGAATTCCCGTGTTCTCCGACGAGTGCTATGCCGAGTTCACCTGGGACGGACCACCGCGCTCGGTCCTCAGCCACGGCCTCGGGGGCGTGGTGGCCGTGCACTCCTTGTCCAAGCGGTCGAACTTGGCCGGCGTGCGGGCCGGGTTCTTCGCCGGCGATCGTGACCTGGTGGAGTACCTGTTGGTCGTACGCCGCCACGCCGGCCTCATGGTGCCCGGACCGGTCCAGGCCGCCGCCGCCCTGGCCTTCGACGACGACGCCCATGTCGACGAGCAGCGTGACCGCTACCGCCAACGGCTGGCCTTCCTGGCCAGGGTGCTCAGCCGGTGGGGGTTGCCGGTGACGATGCCGGCCGGTGGCTTCTACCTGTGGGCGCCGGTGCCCGCGGGCATCGCCGGCGGCGGTTGGGGCCTGGCCGAGACCCTGGCGGCCGACGGTGGTCTTCTGGTCAGCCCGGGCGACCTCTATGGCGACGACGGCGCCGGTTTCGTGCGCATCGCCGTCGTGCAACCGATGGAACGGCTCGAGGCCGTGGCCGACCGCCTGTCGGGAACGGCGCGAGGGGCTGCGCGTTAACGTCGAGCGGATGGCAGACCTGCAAGCACGGATAGAAGACCTGTGGGCCCGAGGTTCGGAGCTGGGGCCCGAGGACGCCGAGGCGTTGGCCACGGTCACCGAGGCGATCGACTTGCTCGACTCCGGCGCCGCCCGTGTGGCGGAGATCGATCCGGTCACCGACGAGGTGGTGGTCCACCAATGGTTGAAGCAGGCCATCTTGTTGCTGTTCCGGCTGCGGGCGATGGAGACGATCGAGGTGGGGCCGTTCGAGTACGCCGACAAGCTGCCCCTCAAGCGCTCCTACGCCACGGCCGGGGTCCGGGTGGTACCCGGGGCGTCGGCCCGATGGGGGTCGTTCCTGGACCGCGGGGTGATCTGCATGCCCAGCTATGTGAACATCGGTGCCCGGGTGGGGAGCGGGACGATGGTCGACACCTGGGTCACGGTCGGGTCCTGCGCCCAGATCGGGGAGCAGGTCCATCTTTCCGGCGGGGTGGGCATCGGGGGCGTGCTCGAGCCGGCTCAGGCCGCACCAGTGGTGATCGAGGACGAGGTGATGATCGGGAGCCGATGCATGATCACCCAGGGGGCGCGGGTCGGCCGGGGCTCGGTCGTGGGCGAGGGCGTCATCCTCAACCCGTCCATCCCGGTCATTGACGCCGAGACCGGGATGGAGCTGAGCCGGGGCCACGTGCCGCCCTGGTCGGTGGCCGTCCAGGCCTCCCGGCGCCGGGCGTACCCCGGGGGGGAGTTCTTCCTTCCCTGCGTGCTGGTCATCAAGCACCTCACCGAGGGGCAACGCCACGACAAAGCCCAGTTGAACCAGGTCCTTCGTGAGCACGGCGTTTCCACTTGAGCGAGGATGCCCACGTGAGCCAGCGATCGAGCGTCTCCCCGTGAGCAAGGCCGTTCCGAAGCCCGATCTCCTCGACCTGGCCACCGCCCTGGTCGCCATCCCGTCGGAGAGCCGCTCGGAGGCGGCCATGGCCGATGCCGTCGAAGCGGCCCTGCGGCTCTGCCCCTGGCTCGCCGTCGACCGGATCGGCGACAACGTCGTCGCCCGCACATCGCTGGGCCGGCCCAAGCGCCTCATGCTGGCCGGGCACCTGGACACCGTGCCCGGTGCCGGGAATGAGGAGCCGGTGGTCGAGGACGGTGTGCTGCGCGGGCTGGGCGCCGCCGACATGAAAGGGGGGCTGGCCGTCTTCCTCCATCTGGCCGGATCCATTCCCGAACCGGCGGTGGACGTCACCTGGTGCTTCTACGCCTGCGAGGAGATCGCCCAGCAGTTCAGCGGGCTCGGCCGGTTGTGGGCAGAGCGCTCGGACCTGCTCGGGGCTGATGCCGCCATCTTGGGCGAGCCCACCGGTGGGCGGGTCGAGGCCGGTTGCCAGGGGACCCTGCGGATCACCATCACCGTGGGCGGGTCCCGGGCCCATACGGCGCGCCCGTTCATGGGGCGCAACGCCATCCACCGGCTGGCCCCGATCCTGCAGGTCGTGCGCGAGTACCAGGGGCGGCGGCCCGTGCTCGACGGCTGCGAGTACGCCGAGCAGCTGCAGGTGGTCCACGTCGAAGGGGGCGTGGCCGGCAACGTGGTCCCCGACCGGGCGTCGGTGACCATCAACCACCGGTTCGCGCCCGACCGGACGAGTGACGAGGCCGTCGAAGCCATCGGCCAGCTGCTCAGGCCGTGGCTCGAGGAGGATGACAGCTGGGTGGTGACCGACGTCCAGCCGGGAGCGCCCCCGGGACTCGAGCACCCGCTCCTGGCCGCACTGGTCGATGCGAGCGGCACCCGGCCCAGGGCCAAGGTCGGTTGGACCGACGTGGCCTCGTTCTGGGCCCACGGCGTTCCCGCGGCCAACTTCGGTCCCGGCGACCCGCTGCTGGCCCACACCCCCGGCGAGTTCGTCGGGCGCGACGAGCTCGACCACGCCTCGGCCGTGCTCGAGTCCCTGCTCACCGGCTCCTGATCGGACCCTGCTCACCGGCTCCTGATCGGACCCTGCTCACCGGCTCCTGATCGGACCCTGCTCACCGGCTCCTGATTGGACCCTGCTCACCGGCTCCTGAGCGCTCCTCCCTCACCGCTCCCTGAGCACATTCCTGCGCAGTTCCGATGCCGACGCCCGGGACGGGGTTCGAACCAGGCGGTTATGGGTATCGTCGAGACATGTTAATTCCCTCACGCACGCTCGGATCGGGAGGCCTGGTCGTTTCGGCCGAGGGCCTCGGGTGCATGGGCATGAGCGAGTTCTACGGAACCGGTGACGAGACTGAATCAGTGGCCACCATCAACCTGGCCATAGACCTCGGCGTCAACTTCATCGACACAGCCGACATGTACGGGCCGTTCGTGAACGAGGAGCTGGTCGGTCGGGCCATCGGCTCCCGCCGTGACGACGTGGTCCTGGCCACCAAGTTCGGCAACGTGCGCAATCCCGACGACCCGACCAAGCGCTCCATCCGCGGTGATGCGGACTATGTCCGTAGCGCGTGCGAGGCGTCCCTCCAGCGGCTGGGGGTCGACCACATCGACCTCTACTACCAGCACCGACAGGACCCGACCGTTCCCATCGAGGAGACGGTCGGAGCCATGGCCCAACTGGCCGCGGAGGGCAAGATCCTCCACCTGGGACTGTCCGAAGCGTCGCCCGACACCCTCCGGCGCGCGGTAGCCGAGCATCCCATCACCGCCCTGCAGAGCGAATGGTCCCTGTGGAGCCGGGACGTCGAGAGCGAGGTGGTGGGTACAGCCCGAGAGCTCGGGGTGGGCATCGTGCCCTACAGCCCACTGGGACGTGGATTCCTCACCGGCCAGATCACATCACCCGATGACTTCGAGGCAGATGACTTCCGTCGGCACTCGCCCCGCTTCCAGGGCGAGAATTTCAACCGCAACCAAGAGCTGGTGGCCACCGTGCGGGCTATGGCCGCAAAGAAGGGCTGCTCGGCCGGCCAAATCGCCCTGGCCTGGGTCCTTGCCCAGGGTGACGACGTGGTCCCGATCCCGGGCACCAAGCGTCAGACCTACCTCCGGGAGAACGTCGGGGCGCTCGACGTCGCCCTGACCGCTGACGACATTGCTGCCCTCGACGCCGCATTCCCGGTCGGCTCCGCCGCCGGCGACCGCTACGCCGACATGCGACCGTTGGAGATCGCCACACCTGCTCGCTGAGCCGACGGATCCCGTCTGCTCCGGGGTCGAGCGCCTGTTGTGGTGCCTGATCGAGCGTGTCCCGATCGAGCGTGCGACGGCGGCGGTCGTTGCACGGGCGGCAGTTAGAGGCGGCGCAGTACGGTGACCACCTTCCCGAAGATGGTGATCTCATCCGGGTCGAACTCCATGGGGGAGAGGCGCTCGTTGGCCGGCGTCAAGACGATCTTGCCGGCCCTGGTGGAGAAGCGTTTCACCGTGGCCTCCTCGTCGGGGATGCCGGCGACGACCGTGTCGCCGTTCTCCGCGTCGGGCTGCTGGCGTACGACCACGTAGTCCCCGTCCACGATCCCGTCGTCGATCATCGAGTCTCCCCGGACCGACAGCATGAACAGCGACCCGGTCCCGGTGAAGTCCTCGGGCAGCGGGTACAGCTCCTCGATGTTCTCCTGAGCCAGCACGCCGGTCCCTGCGGCCACGTCGCCGACCAGCGGGACGTGCCGGATCGGGCGGGCGTCCATGACCACGTGGGACGATGGGTCGTAGCGGACCTCGATTGCCCGCGGCTTGGTCGGGTCGCGCCGGAGATAGCCCTCTCGCTGAAGGACGGCCAGGTGGGCATGCACGGTCGAGGACGAGGTCAGACCGACCGCCTCGCCTATCTCACGCACTGACGGCGGGTAGCCACGATCTCGGACCGCCTCGGAGATGCAGTCCAAGATCGCCTTCCGCTTGTTGCTGAGCACCTGGGCCATCGGTCCCCCTGGTCGTGTCGAAGTTCGCTCACCCGTGGGCCCGACCGACGGTCGCCGCCCGCTCCGCGGCGACCTGCAGCCGGTGCTCCGAGATGATCGAACACCTGTTTGCTAGACGGTAACCCCCATGGACACAAAAAGCAAACACCCGTTCGGGAAATCCCTTGACACCGAACAGACGTTCGTGGTTCGATGTGCCCATGACGAACACTCGTACGACGCTGGGAGTCCGGGACCTCATATCGAGCCGGCACCTGGCGGCTGGCGGGGCTGCGAGCCCGGATCGGCTGGAGGCCAGTTAGTGGCCGCCGTCGCCTTCCCGTCGATCCGCTCGCACCGGGCCCTCAGGACCAGCCACGGCGTACCCTCGCTCGGCGTCGTTCGCGGCGGGCGGTGGGAACCCCTGGCCGACGACGGCCAGGGGTTCGTCGATTTCGAGGCGCCCCGCCTGGTCGTGGTGCCCGATCACCGGACCCTGCCGTCCTCGGTGCCGGCGATGCGTCGCCGCCCGCGCCGGCGCGTCTCACCGGCCGTTCGGCGCCGTCGCGGCCTCTTGGCCATCACTGCCTTGCTGGTCGTGGGCCTCGCTCTCCCGCTGGGCGGGTCCGGGGGACGCTCCCACCCGACCGGACCCGCCCTGGCGGAGACCGGCCACGCCGTGGTCTACACGGTGCAGCCAGGGGATACCTTGTGGTCCATCGCCCAGCGTGCGAGCCCGACCGCCGACCCGCGGGTTCTCGTGGCTCAGATCGAAGGGCAGACCGGATCGGACACGGTGAGGCCGGGTCAGCACATCGAGCTGCCGTAGCCCTACGGTTGACTCCGAGCGGTTGAGCACGGGATGTCCACTACCGGTCATAGCGAGGACCAAGTGGGTCCGCCGCCGGCAAAGCAGAAAGATCGTCCAGCAAAGCCGGCACAGCCCCTCTGACGCCAGGCCGATTTTTTGGAAGGCGAACGCGGCATCCGGCAGTAGCCTCGCGGTGTGCGATGCCCGTGGTGTCTGGCTGACGACGACCGGGTGGTCGACTCGCGCCTGGCCGAGGAGGGAGCGGCCATCCGACGCCGGCGGGAGTGCCTCGTGTGCGGGCGGCGCTACACGACCTTCGAGCGGGGCGAGGAGGTGCCCCTGATGGTGGTGAAGCGCTCCGGTCTCCGAGAACCATTCGACCGGTCGAAGGTGATCCTGGGGTTGCGCTCGGCGACAAAGAACCGACCGGTGACCGAAGCACAGCTCGACGCGCTGTCCCAAGAGGTTGAGGACTCAGTACGGGAGTCGGGCACCGAGCCGACGACCCAGCAGGTGGGGTTGGCCGTCCTCGAACGCCTCTCTGCTCTGGACGATGTGGCCTACCTGCGCTTCGCCAGCGTCTACAAGGGATTCGAGGACGCCGACGATTTTCAACGGGAGGTCGGGCTGCTGACCAAGACCACGGCTCCCAAGCAACCGGGAGCGTTGGCCGCCAGCGACGACGCCCACGAGCGCCCACCCGCCGATGGCCCGGGCGCGGCGGACTGAGCGGATCCCGACGTCGGGAGCAGTGACCATGGCAGAGCACATGACCGAGGTTCCACAGCGGGCGCTCGGGATCTACGCCCATCCCGACGACCCGGACGTGTCTTGTGGTGGGACGCTGGCCCGGTGGGCGAAGGCCGGATGCCGCGTCCACGTCCTGGTGTGTACCGACGGGGACAAAGGATCGTCCGACCCTGGGGTTGATCCGGCGACGCTCGCCCGGCAGCGAGCATCCGAGTCCGCCGCGGCCGCGGCGGTATTGGGACTGGCTGGGCAGGAGTTCCTCCACTATCCCGACGGCGAGCTCGAGGACGACGCCCGCTTCCGGGAGCAGTTGGTCGCCGTCGTCCGTCGGCTTCGGCCTGACGTCGTCCTGTGCCCCGATCCGACGGCCGTCTTTTTCGGACAGGAATACCTCAACCATCGGGATCACCGAGTCGCCGGCTGGGCCACCCTCGATGCCGTCTCGCCGGCTGCGGCGCTCCCACACTATTTTCCGGCCGCCGGTCCTCCCCATCAGGTCGGCACGATGCTGCTGTCGGGCACGCTGGATCCGGATGTGTGGATCGACATCTCCGACACCGTCGAGCTGAAGAGCGCAGCGGTCGCGTGCCACCGCAGCCAGTTCCCCGACGGCGAGGAGTGGGCGCGGACCGCTGTGCGACTGGGTGCCGAGGATGCCGGAAGACGGGTGGGCGTCCGCTTCGCCGAAGGGTTTCGAAGGCTGCGGCTCGGTGGATAGCCGGCTCGAAGTGGGCTCAGGGGACGACCGGGTCATCGTCGGATCAGCGGATAACCGGGTCATCGTCGGCTCAGGAGATAACCGGGTCATCCTTCATGTGGACATGGATGCGTTCTTTGCCTCGGTCGAGGTTCTCGACGATCCGACCTTGGCCGGGAAGCCGGTCATCGTGGGCGGCAGTGGTCAGCGCGGCGTCGTCGCTGCCTGCACCTACGAGGCGCGGCGGTTCGGGGTGCACTCGGCAATGCCGAGCACCATCGCCCGGAGACTCTGTCCCCAGGCTGTCTTCCTCGACGGTCGCTACCAGCGCTACGTCGAGGAGAGCGCCAAGCTGCACGGCATCTTCGACACGGTCACCCCACTGGTCGAGGGAATCTCGATCGACGAGGCGTTCCTCGACGTGTCGGGAGCCCTTCGCCTTCTCGGGGACGGCCGTGCCATCGCCCGGCTCATCCGGGCGCGGGTGGCAGAGGAGCTGGGCTTGACCTGTTCGGTGGGCGTGGCCCGCACCAAGTTTGTGGCCAAGCTGGCCTCCGAACAAGCCAAGCCGACCGCCGACGTGAACGGGGTCCGGGCCGGATCCGGAGTGTTCGTGGTCGAACCCGGCACCGAGCTGGAATTCTTGCATCCACTCCCAATCCGTGCCCTGTGGGGCGTCGGCCCGGCCACCGGCCGGAGGCTCGATGGCATCGGCGTTCGCACCATCGGGGACCTGGCGGCCCTGCCGGTCGGAACGCTGGAGCGCCTCCTCGGGGCGGCCCAGGGCTCCCATCTGGCCGCCCTGGCTCGAGGCCTCGATCCCCGACCGGTCGTCCCCGATCGCGAGGCGAAGTCCATCGGGCACGAGGAGACGTTCCCGTCCGACCTCTACGACCGGGGTGAGTTGGCCCAGCACCTGGCCAGGATGGTCGATGCCGTATGCACCCATGTGCGCGACGCCCACCTGTCGGCGCGGACGGTCACGGTCAAGGTCCGGTTCAGAGACTTCACCATGGTCTCCCGCTCCCATTCGGTGGCCGCGCCCATCGACGCCGCCCCGGCCGTCGGCGCCGTGGCCCGGGCCCTGTTCGAGTCAGTGGACGTGTCCGCCGGCGTCCGTCTGGTGGGCGTGAGTTTGTCCGGTTTCGCCGATACGGGGGCCGGCGTGCAGTTGAGCCTGCTCGGAGAGGATGGGCCCGACCCGGCAGGGGCTGGTCCCTCCCTTGCTGACGGGGGGGCAACGGACGACGACGTGGAGCGGCTACAACGCACCTGGTCCGGGGTGACGGGTGCCGTCGACGGAATCCGGTCCCGATTCGGCCGCGCCTCGGTGGGACCAGCGTCGCTGATGGGCGCCGACGGCCTCCGGGTTCGCCAGCGAGGCGATGCCCAGTGGGGCCCCGAGGCGCCCCCGGGCCGGGGCCAACCCGTCGGCCGCGGCTCGGTGCGCGCCGCCGGTGCTCCTCCTCGAGGGCCAAGCGAATCCGTTCAGGGCCCAGGCGAACCCGTTGCCGGATCGGCACCGAACGCCGACGACGAGTCCCGGTCGTGAGCCGTGACGGGTCCTTTTCGGGTTATGGCCCTCTGACCTGGGATAAGAGTTGGTCCAACGAGAGGCTCGCACCCTCGACAAGGCCCACCGGGGACGGTCCGGTCGCAAAGTTGAATACTTCCGTTGTCAAGTTCCTACCCGGTGCGCGAAACTTTTGCCTGGAGGGTGCGCGATCATGAGGTCAGATATGGCAACGGGGTCGAGACATGGATCGGGGGTGGGGGCAATTGCCGCTCTCTGAGCACGAACAGCGCGTTCTCCATGAGCTCGAGCAATCCCTGTACCAACAGGATCCGGAATTCGCCGAGCGGGTGCGTTCCGAAACCGTGTACCGGCACGCCGGTCGGTACTGCATCTGGTCGGCAGTGGTCTTCGTCGCCTCCCTGCTCTTCATGGTCTTCACCTTCTCGCGGTCGGTGGTCGTCGGGTTTCTCGGCGTCGTGATGATGTTCCTGTCGGCTGCCGTATTCGTCAAGAATGCCCGGCGCATGGGGAAGGCGGGCATCGACGACATCTCCAGATCGCTGCAGAACCGCAACACGGGGTCTACGGCCCACGATCCACGTGACTGGATCCGCGGTCGGTTCCATCGCGACAGCTGAGCCCGGCCACCTTCGGGTCATGGCGCCGACAGACGGCGGGGTGGCCCAGCACCGATCGCCACTTGGACGTGCCTGTGTGGATCCCTCGTCCGGCACCGTCCTCGCCGTCGACATCGGCGGCACCAAGATGGCCGCCGCCGTGGTCGACGGGACGGCTTCGATCCTCGTCGAGCAGCAGGTGCCCACGCCTCAACGTGGTGGCCCTGAGGTCCTGTTCGCCGCCCTGACCGGGGTGATCCACGATGTGATGGCCCAGGCGCCGGTCCCCCCCGATGTTTGCGGCGTGGGCTGTGGCGGTCCCATGACGAGGGGAGGGGAGACTGTATCCCCATTGAACATCCCGGGCTGGCGAGGGTTCGAACTGAGGCGGCGGCTGGCCGAGGCCACGGGGATCCCGGTGGCGGTGGACAATGACGCAAAGGCCCTCGCTCTGGGTGAGGGCTGGGCCGGAGCAGCCCGTGGCCAGGAGAACTTTCTGGCCATGGTGGTGTCCACCGGGGTCGGCGGAGGCATCGTCCTCGGTGGCGAGCTGCTCGACGGTCAGGGTGGGAACGCCGGCCACGTCGGCCACGTCATCGTCGAGCCTGACGGGCGCCGCTGCGCCTGCGGGGGTCGAGGCTGTCTGGAAGCCGAGGCATCCGGACCGTCGATCGCCGCCGCCATCGGGAGGTCCCCAGCCGATGCGCCCGATGTCATCAAGGGGAGAACCGGGACCCTGGTGGGGCGAGCGGTCGCCTCGGTGGTGAACCTGCTTGACCTTCCGCTTGTGGTGGTGGCCGGTTCGGTCGCCCTCGGCTTCGGTGCCCCCTTCTTCGCCGCCGCCCAGGCGGAGATGGACGCGCGCTGCCGGCTCGATTTCGCTCGCGGCGCCCGTATCGTCCCTGCCGGACTAGGACGACGCGGCCCGCTGATCGGCGCGGCTGCCATTGGGCGGAGACTGTTGGCCGGTGACAGTCGATCGGCGACATAGCGTGGGCGACTCGGCTGCGGCGTCGCCCTCGGCCCAGCCGGCGGGGCCGGTCGGCACCTCTGAGTCGGCCGCGTCAGCCGGCTCTGCTATGCCTGTCAGCACCCCGGCGTCGGCCGCGTCGCTGGTGCCCGTCGTCGTCAGGGCGGTCGGGCTCCGTCCGCGGCTCTGGATCACCACGCTCGGGACGGTCTGGCGGTTGGCCCAACCGGGCTGGTGGCGACGCGCACCGCACCTCCCACTCCCCGACGAACACCTGTGGTCGTTCCGCATGGTTACGGCCTACGGCAGGCCCGACGCCCGGCCGAATGAGGAGGACATCGTGGCCTACCTGGAGTGGTGCCGAGCCGGCAAACGTCAGCGTGAGGGGGCACGCCGAAGATGAATCGTCTCCCCGGCGCCAGACAGGGCTAAATTCCCGTACCGATGGATCGACGGTCCCACCTCCCGAGGAAGGCGAAGGCGGCCAGCGCGGCCTCGGCTCCGACCGGGGGCCCGGTTTGCTCCCCAAGAGTGGCCCCGCGGCGAGCATTGGTTCTGAACGCCACGTTCGAACCGTTGGGGATCGTCTCCTCCCGGCGAGCGGTCCTCCTCGTCTTGGACACCAAGGCGGAACTCGTCCACACCACCGATCGCTTCTTCCGGGCCGAGCGGATATCGGTTCCCGAGCCGTCGGTGGTCCGGCTCATCCGCTACGTCTACATCCCTCGCCAGTACCGAATAGCGGTCAACCGCCGCACCGTGTTCGCCCGGGACAGCTCGCGGTGTCAGTACTGCGGGGCCGCAGCAGAGAACCTCGACCACGTCATCCCGCGGAGCAAGGGCGGTCCCCATACGTGGGAGAACGTGGTTGCCGCATGCCGACGCTGTAACACGCGAAAAGAGGACCGGCTCCCCCACGAGGCCGGCATGGCCCTCCGGCGCACACCGATCGCTCCACATCATCGAGTCCAGCTGCTGGCTCTGTGCGGCGGCGCCAGCGAAGACTGGCGAACGTACCTGGAGACCGGGACGCCCGACACGGAGCCGCTGACCGCCTGACTCGTGCCCTCCCGGTCATCGGCCCGATCATCGGTCGCCAACTGCCGGGAGCCAGAAGATCGGGCGCCGAGCTGACCGAGGACGGCTGAGTGTCGGGGTGCCGATATGTCGGGTGCCGAGATGTCGGGGACCGCCTGGGTGCGGCATGGCAGAGTGGCGGCATGGCACGCGGCTGGCGAATGGAGGTGCGCATCGGGACGGCGGCCACGCTCCACGAAGGATGGCCGGCGATAGCCGCAGATCCGGGTGGGCGAGCCGTCGCCACCTGCCGGGTAGCTGCGCCCGCAGTCGTGCTGGGGTCGACCCAGCAGCTGTCCGTCGTCGACCCCGAACGAGCCAGGTTGGCGGGTGTCGCCGTGGCCCGGCGGCGATCCGGTGGGGGAGCGGTGCTGGTGACCCCCGACGATCCGGTCTGGGTGGACGCCTGGGTGCCACGCGGCGACCCATTGTGGTCGGACGACGTAGCCCGTGCCTTTGATTGGGTCGGGGACACGTGGGGCCGGGCGCTCGAGGCCCTCGGTATCGCCGGGGTCTCCGTCCACCGGGGCGGTCTGGCCGCGTGCACCTCGTGGTCGTCATTGATCTGCTTTGGTGGCGTGGGAACCGGAGAGGTCCTCGCGGCTGGAGGCCGCAAGGTGGTGGGAATCTCCCAGCGGCGCACCAGGGACGGGGCCTGGTTTCATGGCGCCTGTCTTCGACACTGGGATCCGGGCCCGTTGCTGGATGTGCTTGCCCTCGAGCCCGACCAGCGTGTGGCCGCGCAGTCCGAGCTTGCCGAGGCGGCGACAGGCATCGACCAGTTGCGAGCCGGTGGCCCGCATCCGACTGGCGTCGACGCAGAGTCGATCATCGCTGCATTCATCAAGGCCCTCCCGGTTCCAGGCTGACCAGCCCGGCCCGACCCGATCTGTCCGGCCCGATCGCCCGTCCAACCTCCACCCACCGCTACGCGGACCGGTAATACACCCCCCTGTCACTATGGGGTCATGGCTTCCAACGCCACGATGGTCGACATCGAGCAGGAGAACGAGGGGCCACCCCATGCCGACAGTGGCCTCCGTTCTCGTTTTTCTTCAGCCATCGCCTTTATCGAACGTCTGGTCGCCGATCTCGATCCCGACCGACTCGAGGGTCCCGACGCGACAGCCCTGTTCGATGACGCCGTTCGCATCGAGCGCTTAGGTGGTGCTGCCCGGTTGGTACTGGCGAAGCGGATCGAGTCTTCGGGCGCCTTCGGCGGCACGGGCCATCGCAGCGCAGCCGAGCTCATCGCCGAACGCAGTGGTACAGACGTGGGGAGTGCTCGCGGCACCTTGGAACTGGCCCAACAGCTCGAGTCTTGCCCGGCCACAGCGGATGCGCTGGCCGAGGGTTCTCTGTCCCCCCTCCAGGCCAAGGAGATCGCGGGAGCGGCCACCCTCGATCCGACCAAGGAGGCGGAGCTGATCGACACGGCCCGCCGGGAACCGGTCAAAGTCCTGCGCCACGAGTGCCGAAGGGCCAAGACGAGCAGTGCGGCTGCGGACCCGATGGCGACCTTCCGGCGGATTCACAAGGGGCGCTACCTCCGACATTGGACTGATGAGGAGGGCGCCTTTTGCCTGAAGGCCCGGCTCACCGCCGATCGAGGGGCGAAGCTCGCGGCGGTACTCGATCACGAAGCAGGCGTTGTGTTCGACCAAGCCCGAAAGGCCGGTAGCCGCGAGCCGTTGGCCGCATACGCGGCCGATGCGCTCTTTGGGCTGCTCACAAGCGGGACAGCGGCCGAATCCCCACATGTGGTCGTCCACGTTCGGGTTGACCACTCTGCGCTACTGCGGGGCGAGACTGTGCCGGGGGAGATCGCTGAGGTGGCCGAGACCGGGGCCCCACTGCCCATCCCGGTCGTCTCAGACCTGATGACCGATGCCGGGATCAAGGTGATCTTTCATCGTGCGGAGGACATCTCAAGGATCTACCACTTCACCCGGACTATCAATGCCCCTCTTCGCACGGCGCTCGAGGAACGCGATCCCTGTTGTGTTGTGCCTGCATGTGGCGCCACCAGATTCTTGGAAATCGACCACACGGAGGAGTACGGCCAAGGTGGCCCGACCTGCCTGGCCAATACCGCGAGGTTGTGCTCGTTTCATCACCGTCTCAAGACCAACGAGGGATACATCTTGTGGCGAGACGATCGGACCGGTTGGCACTTGGAACCACCTGCCCCCTTCGGCGAGGAAGAGGCCTACGCCGAACGCCGCCGACACGGCGGCGACGAACCCACTCGGACTCCAAGGGGAGCGGGCGGCGACATCGTGGGTGACGGCACCAGTGACGGCACCAGTGAACGTGCCTCTGGTGTGCCGCCCCCGCACCTCGAGCTGGAGTAGCAGACCGACTTTCCGATCGGGTCGGGGCAAGGGCCGCCCGGCTCGCTCGGGTCGACGCCGAATGCCGGCTCGCGAAGCCGTCGATTCCACTCAAGGCTCGCTGAGCCGTTGATTCCAGCGTCTGCTGAGCCGTCGATTCCACCCGGGCTCTCTGAGTCCGATTCCGCGGGGGCTCATGGATTCGTCGATTGCGCCATCGGCTCAAGGGCTTCGTACCCAGCCCCGGCTCAAAGGCTTCGTACACACGGTCACCAAAGAGGCTTCAGTACGTGCCCTCACCAGTAGATGGCCGCCCATTGGCGCAGATGTTTCCTTTCCTGCCCACCTTCTCCTGCCCACCTTCGCCAGGGGCGCCCACCCCCTTCTCGCTGCTGCAGTCCCGGGTGGGGTGGGCATTGGCGCACACCTCCACCGAATGGGGCAACCACATTCCCCTGGTGTCGATCCACTGGCCGCTCGGTCCAGGCGGCAGGCCAGTCGCAACCGTTGGTTGGTGCTTGGTCAGAACTGGTCGCGGGTTGGGGTCCGATTCGGGCGGTGTTTGTGCCCGAGTGGTTGACGGGGGAGGGTCATGGGCATAGAGTGGCGCAAAGTGGTGTGAAGGGGAGGGCCTCGGAACCGAGGCCTCGGGCACTGCGAGGAGCGTTGTGGGAGCAATCGCCAGTGGCACGGTTCTTCGGCAGGTACGAGCACTCGCTCGACGAGAAGGGAAGGGTCATCCTTCCCGCGAAGTTCCGCGGCCCATTCGAGCGCGGCGGGTACTTGACTCAGTTCCAGGACGGCTGTCTCTCGCTGTGGGCACCCGACGAGTTCGAACAACAGATGGCCGCCATGCTGGAGCGGTCGGGAACCAGTCGCAGCGATCGGAACCTGGCTCGGTTGTGGGCGTCGACGTCGTTCGAGGTGGAAGTAGACCGCCAGGGCCGGATGCCGATCCCGCTGCACCTGCGCCAGTTCGCCGGGCTCGAGGGAGACGTACTGGTCCACGGCGCCATCGACCGGGTGGAGCTGTGGAACCCCGCGCAGTGGGAACTAAAGGTTCAACCCGAGGAGCAGCGCCTGACCGAGGGGGACGACGATTGAACAGCGTCGTCATCCTCCCCAAGGATTCCGAACTCGAGCAGTGGACCAAGGCAGAGGATAGCGATGCAAACGAAAACCACGATGCTTATGAAGACCACGATGCCTACGACCTCTACCAGAAGGAGACCAGTACCCTCCACGCCACCCACACCGTCCTCATCGACACCGAAGACCACTTGACCCCCTATGAGGCCGCGTTGCAGATCGTCGCACGAAACGACGTGCACATCGCCCGCGTCTGGCCCATGCGCAGCCCCTCGACCGCACCGCTGGAAGACTCCTCCTCCGCCAACTTCCAGACTGGTCACACGGGAATCCCACCCGCAGGCATCACGCCGGTCGGGGGGCTGCGGATGACCCAGGCGTTCGCACACGAGCCGGTCATGACCGGTGAGGTCGTCGACCTCTTCGCCCCGGTGCCGCCGGGGCTCGTTGTCGACGCCACACTCGGAGGTGCCGGCCACGCAACCGCACTCCTTGATGCTTATCCGGAGATCGAGCTGCTCGGCATCGATCGGGACCCTCGTGCCGTCGAAGCGGCCTCAGCTGAACTGGCTTCCTACGGGGGACGGGCGAGCGTCCTTCGGTCCCGCTTCGACGGCCTCGGCGCTGTCGTGATGGATCATCTGGGGGCGATCGCCGGGGATCCCCGAGCCCGGGTGTCGGGCGTCCTTTTCGATCTCGGTGTGAGCTCGCCCCAGCTCGACACGACTGATCGCGGCTTCTCCTACCGCCGTGACGCCCCCCTCGACATGCGGATGGACCCGTCCGGAGGACGTACGGCCGCCGACGTCGTCAACGAGAGCAGCGAGGACGCCCTGGTCGACCTGTTCACCGCCAACGGGGAGGGCCGGTTTGCCCGCCGGATTGCACGGGCCATCATCGCCGCCCGGCCCATCGTGACGACCGGGCAACTGGCCGACGTGGTCAGGGCGGCCATTCCGGCCGCGACCCGTCGTACTGGCGGCCATCCGGCCCGCCGCGTGTTCCAGGCCATCCGGATTGCCGTGAACGAGGAGCTCGACCAGCTCGAACGGGCGCTGGTCGATGCGCTGCACCTGTTGAAGCCGGGGGGGCGCTGCGTCGTGATCTCCTACCACTCCGGAGAAGATCGGCTGGTCAAGGCAGCATTCCATCGGGCGTCCACTGGAGGGTGCACCTGCCCTCCCGGCCTGCCCTGCGTGTGCGGCGCGGTCGTCGACTACCGGTTGGTCCACCGGGGCTCCCGCCGCCCGTCCCCTACGGAGGTAGAGCAGAACCGCCGGTCCGAGGCTGCCCGCCTCCGGGTCATCGAGAGGATCGAGCGCACCAGGACCGAGCGCCCGGGCACTGACTCCTCGACTGACTCTGACCCCTCGACTGACCCCTGTACCGGGGCGTCGACCGACCCCTCGAGCACGTGGACCTCCTCGCCCACACCGGCCACCCCGCTTTCCAAGCCGGCTCGGCCACGCCGAGATGATGAGGTCAGGTGATGGCATCCGCCTCCGGCTCGGCCGCGGCACGCCGGGGGAGCGCGGCCCCTGATTGGCGCAGGGGGAGCGCGGCACCGGATCCCCGATCGGCGCCCCGCAAGCCCCCCCTCCGGGTCCTCAGCCCGGCGCCTCGATCGAAGCCCCGCCAGGGCAACCGGGTGCTGCTGCTCGTCTCCGCCCTCTTGGTCGTCGGGAGCCTCATGGCTGTGGTCGTCGGCGACGACCTCGTGGCCCAGGGCCAGGTCCAGCTCTCGGCCGTGCAGCAACAGGTCAATTCCCTGACCAACATCCATCGTGAGCTGCAAACGGGAGTGTCCATGCAGCGGGCGCCACAAATGGTGGTGAACCTGGCCGAGAACCAGCTCGGCATGGTCTCTCCGGGCCAGATCACCGATCTTCCCCAGGTGTCCCTCACCACCCCGTTGCCCGTACCGCAGACGGCGCCTATTCCTGCTCCGGCACCTCCTCCCACTCCCACGTCGAGCACCCCCAGCGCCTCGCCGAATTAGTGAGCCCGGCCCTCCTTCTTGGGCGGCGCACCCGAGCCCTGCGGGTGGTCCTGCTCGTCGTCTTTCTGGCCCTCGTCGCTCGTCTGGTTGCTGTCCAGGAGTTCTCGCACCAGCACTACGCCACGCTGTCCAAATCCGAACTGAGCCAGATCGTGACGCTGCCGGCCATCCGCGGGGGCATCTATGACCGTAATGGGGAGGTGCTGGCCCTCTCGGTGGCCAAGAAGACGGTGGTCGCCGACCCCTTCTTGATCAAGAAGCCGGCCCGGACCGCGGCCGCCCTCTCCCCCGCGCTCGACATCCCGGTCGCCCAGCTCGTGCCCGAGCTGTCCGAGCATTCCGGCTTCGTGTACCTGGCCCACCGTGTCGACACGGCCACCGCGGCCAAGGTGACGGCCCTGAACCTGACCGGCATCGACCTCATCGACGAGTCGCAGCGGATCGAGCCGGACGGGCAGACGGCCGTGCCGGTGGTGGGCACCGTCCAGTCCGACGGAAAGGGCGGCTCGGGCCTCGAGTACCAGTACCAGAGCCTGTTGGCCGGTAAGGCGGGAACCAAGGACCTCCTCACCGCCCCCGACGGGGTCACCTTGCCCGGCGCCACCTCCACGGGAACGGCCGCCCAACCGGGGACGGGGTTGGAGCTGACCCTGGACCAGTCGATCCAGTACGTCGCCGAGCAAGCCCTTGGAGCGGAGATCGTGGCATCGCACGCGGAGGGGGGGAGTGCGGTCGTCATGGACGTGAAGACCGGCGACATCCTGGCCATGGCCAATCTGCAGGCGACCACGCCGTCGCCTCCCGCGGGCGCGGCTGCCGGCCAGACGGTGGCGGCCACGACCGCTGGCTCCAATGGCGCCTCGGCCCAGGGCGCGGCGAGCACGCTACCCGCCGGGGTCACCGAGGCCCCGTCCAATTCGGCGCTCACCCAGGTGTACGAGCCGGGCTCGGTGTTCAAGCTGGTCACCTTCTCCGCCGCCCTGGCCAGCGGTGTGATCAACCCCAGCCAGGACTTTCAGCGTGCCCGACGCCCTGCCCCTTGGCACCTACACGTTCCACGATGCCGAAGCCCACGGGACCGAGAGCTTGTCGGCCACCGACATCCTCAGCCAGTCGTCCAATATCGGGACCATCGAGATCGCACAGCAGCTCGGCAAGACCCGGCTGCTCGACCAGATCGGCAATCTCGGATTTGGCCAGCCCACCGGGTTGCACTTTCCGGGCGAGTCCGAGGGGCTCGTCCCCAGCGCCGCCTCCTGGACGGGGAGCTCCATCGGCTCGACGCCCATCGGCCAGGCCGACGCCGTGACCGTCCAACAGGTGCTCGACGCCTACAACGCCGTGGCCAACGGGGGCGTGTTCGTCGCCCCCCGCCTGGTCAGAGGCACGGTTGCCCCCAACGGCTCGGTCAAGGCCGCACCCGCCTCGAGCTCCCATCGGGTCATCGACCCCACCACCAACGCAGAGCTGGTGTCGATGCTCGAGGCCGTGGTCAACTCAGGCACCGGTGTCAACGCAGCCATCGACGGTTACACGGTGGCGGGAAAGACGGGCACGGCCCAGATACCCGATGCCAATCAGCTCGGGTATGTGCCCGGCGCCTTCGTGGGCTCGTTCGCCGGTTTTGCCCCGGCCGAGAACCCGGTGCTGTCGGCTGTCGTCGTCCTCAACCACCCGACGCCGATCTACGGCGGCTCGGTGGCCGCGCCGGTCTTCTCCACCATCGTTCAGTACGCACTGCAGCACTACGGGGTCCCGACGACCGCGGCGGCGACGCCGGGAACGTCTGTCGGTGCCGTCGGCGGCACCGGTAGCATCAAAGTCCAGGCCGGTGTGACCACGGAAGGTCCGTAGTGAAGCCGGGCCTGACCTCCGACCTGTGCACATGACCCAACTGCTTGGCCTGGTCGACGTGGCCGAGATCCGTGGCGATGCGAGCCAGGTCGAGATCAGCGCCGTCGACTTCGACAGCCGGGCAGTCGCCCCCGGTTCGCTCTTTTGTTGTGTGCCCGGGGCCAGGACCGACGGACACGATCATGCCCCCGAAGCGGTGGCCGCCGGGGCGTCGGCCCTACTCTGTGAGCGATTCCTGGATCTCGACGTCGTCCAGGCCCGCCTGGCGCCGGGCCGGATACGGTCGGCCATGGCCGAGGCGGCTGCCGCCCTGCACGGCTATCCGGCCCGTGACCTGCAGATGGTCGGTATCACGGGCACCAACGGCAAGACGACGGTCACGCAGCTGGTACGGTCCATCTTCGACATCGCCGGGCGACCGACGGGCGTGATCGGCACCCTGGACGGGGAGCGGACCACCCCTGAGTCCCCGGTGCTCCAGCGACTGCTGGCCGATCTCCGCGATCAGGGCCGGCACGCCGTGGCCATGGAGGTGTCGTCGCACGCATTGGCCCAACAGCGGGTCGACGGCATCGTGTTCGACGTCGCCGCCTTCACCAACCTCAGTCATGACCACCTCGATCACCACGCGACCATGGATGACTACTTTGCCGCCAAAGCCAGTCTGTTCGAGCCGGCTCGGGCCCGTCAGGGCGTGGTCAACGTCGACGACCCCTGGGGCGAGCGCCTGGTGCGCACCGCCCGTATCCCCGTGCTCCCCGTCCGCCGGTCTGACGCGACCGATGTCACCGCCAGGGTGGGCAGTATCGCCTTCCGCTGGAGGGGCCGCCCGGTGACCGTGGCTCTGGGTGGCCTGTTCAACGTGGACAATGCCCTCATGGCTGCCTCGATCGCGTCGGCGCTCGACGTGGACGACGACGCCATCGTGGCTGGATTGGCCCACACGGGGCCGGTTCCTGGCCGGATGGAGGTGATCGCCGAGGCCGCGCCGTTCTCGGTGGTGGTTGACTTCGCCCACACTCCGGCCGCACTCGAGGTCGTGTTGTCCTCGGCCCGGCAGATGACCACGGGCAGGGTCATCTGCGTGTTCGGCTGCGGGGGGGACCGGGACCGGGCCAAGCGCCCGCTCATGGGCGAGGTGGCCGGGCGTCTGGCCGACCTTTCCGTACTCACCTCGGACAATCCGCGGAGCGAGGACCCCGTCGCCATCATCGACGAGGTGCGGGCAGGCATGCCCGGGCACCCCGAGCTGGTGGTCGAGCCCGACCGTCGCGCCGCCATCGGCATCGCCGTGGGACGGGCCCGCCCGGGCGACCTGGTCGTGATCGCGGGCAAGGGCCACGAGACGACCCAGACGGTGGGTCCCCGCGCCCTGCCCTTTGACGACCGTGATGAGGCCCGGCAGGCCCTGACCCGCCGCTCCCGGTCGGGAGGACGGGGATGATCTCGCTCATGACCTCGGGCGGGGTCGCGTTGTGGGTCGCCGTCCTCACCACGCCGTTCCTGATCAGCTGGCTGGTCAAGAACAACATCGGCCAGCACATCCGGGAGGACGGGCCCCAGGTCCACATCGCCAAGTCGGGCACGCCGACGATGGGCGGGATCACCATCGTCGTCGGGGTGATCGCCGGCTACCTGACGGCCCACGTCATTCCCGAAGTTCGGTTCAGCCGGTCCGGGTTCCTCATCATGATGACGGTGGTCGGGGCGAGCCTTATCGGACTGGCCGACGACTGGATCAAGGTGCGGCACCGCCGGAGCCTGGGCCTGAACAAGCGGGCCAAGTTCGGGGCCCAGATCGGCCTCGGGCTCCTGTTCTCCCTGCTCTCGGTGTACTGGGCCCACGCCTCGACCACTCTGTCGTTCACCCGGTACGACTCGTTCGGGATCCAGCTGGGCACCGTGGTCTGGGTGATCTGGGCCACGTTCATCATCGCCGCGGCAGCCAACGCCGTGAACCTCACCGACGGACTGGACGGCCTGGCCGCCGGGGCGGCAACCTTCAGCTTCGCCGTCCTGGCCGTGATCGGGTACTGGCAGTACCGTCACTTCGCCATCTACCACGTGGCCGACGCCCTCGACCTGGCCCTGTCGGCTGTCGCCCTGGCCGGGGCATGCCTCGGCTTCCTGTGGTGGAACGCGGCGCCGGCCAAGATCTTCATGGGCGACACCGGGTCGTTGGCCATCGGGTCCGGGCTGGCCGCCCTCTGCCTGCTGATGAACCTCCAGCTGCTCCTGGCCGTCATCGGCGGGTTGTTCGTGATCGTCACCCTGTCGGTGGTCATCCAGGTGGTGAGCTTCCGCTTCTTCCACCGCCGGGTGTTCCGGATGGCTCCGCTCCACCATCACTTCGAGCTGCTCGGATGGCCCGAGACAACGGTCATCGTCCGCTTCTGGATTCTCGCCGGCCTGTTCGCCGCCTTGGGCCTCGGCATCTTCTATGGCGACTTCCTCTCCGTGGCCAAGGTGACGTGATGAGCCCGAGGGGGAGGGCCCAAGCAGGGGTGCGAGCCGCCCGCGGTGCCAGCGCGGGAGCCGCCGGCGGCGGCCCGCCCCCAACGGCCCGGGCCGGGAGGCTCCACCACCGGGAACGGCTGATGGGAGAGGCTGGTGTCGTGGACCTCGGGCTGGATGATGGATCAACCACCGGGTACAGGATGGGCAGGCTGATGGCCCGTGGCTGATCCCCGGAGCTCCACCGGACCCCGTCGCCCCCTGTCTCGTCGCCCCCTGTCTCGTCGCCCCCTGTCTCGTCGGCCCCTGTCTCGTCGGCCCGAGCCCGGCTCGTTGGCCCGGGGCGCCGCCACCGCCGGTGCCCGGCCGTCGCCCGAAGGGCCTGTCGGCCTCCGCACCCTCTCCGCACCGCGGCCGAGCCGGTTCCCCACGTCGACCTGCCTGGGCGCGCTCTTGGCCACGCTCTGCCTCATCGGTCTGGTCATGGTGGGGTCGGCCTCGCCCATCATCTCGATGAGCCTGTACGGCTCGTCGTGGGGCATCCTCATCCGCCAGGTGATGTGGATGGGTCTCGGTGTCATCGCCTTCTACGTCCTCTCGCGGGTGGACTACCGGAAATGGCGCAAGGTGCGCGTTCCACTGCTGATCGTGACCCTGGGGCTGTTGGTCGTCGTCCTGATGCCGGGAATCGGCGTCACCGCAGGCGGATCGAGCCGTTGGGTCGGGTTCGGCCAGTTCCGGCTCCAGCCCTCTGAGATCATGAAGCTGGCCCTCGCCGTGTTCGCCGCCGACCTGCTGACCAGGCGAGTCGGTCAGGTTCGGCAGGCCAAGCGGGTGGTGGTGCCCATTCTCGGCGTCCTCGGCGTCTCGTCCCTCCTCATCTTGAAGCAGCCCGACATGGGGACGGCGTTGGTGCTGGCCTGCATCGCCTTCGGGGTGATGTTCATGGGTGGGGTCCCGATGCGGCCAATCCTGAAGGTGCTCGGCACCTTCGCCGTACTGGCCACCATTGTCGGCCTGGCCGACCCCTACCGGCGGGACCGCATCCTCTCGTTCATCAACCCCGGCGCCCACCAGTCCGGGACCGGCTACCAGGTCTGGCAGTCGCTCATCGGCCTGGGTTCGGGCCACCTCACCGGGCTGGGCCTGGGCGGCGGCCGCCAGAAGTGGGGGCTCTTGCCCAACGCCCACACCGACTTCATCTTCTCGGTCCTCGGCGAGGAGCTCGGCCTGGTGGGCGCCGTCGTCGTGCTCGCCCTCTTCTTCGCCCTGGCCTGGTACGGCCTGCGGGCCGCGTCCCTGGCGCCGGACCGTTTCGGCAGCCTGATGGCGGTGGCCATCACCGTGTGGATCACCAGCCAGGCCGTGATCAACGTCGGAGCGGTGGTCGGCGTGCTCCCGGTGACCGGCATCCCCTTGCCGTTCATCTCGTTTGGTGGATCCTCGCTCGTGATCAACATGGCCGCGGTCGGCATCCTGATGAACATCGCCGCCCAGGAGCGCTCGCCTTCGGCCGGGGGGCGCACCCGTCGACTGATCTCGGCGTGAACGGTCACCGGTACGCGCTGGTCGCCGGGGGCGGGACCGCGGGCCACCTGCAGCCCGCCCTGGCCGTCGCCGAGGCCCTGGTGGCCCGGGGCCACGCCAGAGCCAGCCTCGAGTTCGTCGGATCGAGCCGGGGGCAGGACCGGGACGTCCTGGCCGGCCGGGGCTTCCCCGTCACGTTGCTGCCTGGCCGAGGGATCGTGCGCAGCCTGAGCCCCGACGACCTGGTTCGCAACCTCGGTGCCCTGATCGGGTTGGGTGCGGGGTGCCTCCGGGCCCTGTGGCTGGTGGCCCGGGCCCGACCGGCCGTGGTCGTCTCGGTCGGGGGCTATGCCAGCCTGCCCGCCTCGTTGTCGGCCGTGATCCTCGGCGTCCCACTGGTGCTGGTCAACGTGGACGCCGTCCCCGGTGCAGCCAACCGGATGCTCGGCCGGTTCGCCCGGGCCAGCGCAGTGGGATGGGAGGGCACACCCCTCCCGCGATCGGTGGTCACCGGTACCCCGGTGCGACCTGAGATCGCCGCGGTCGTGCGGTCACCCGAGCAACGGCGCTCGGCCCGGATGGCGCTCGGCCTCCCACCCGACCGCCTCACCGTTGCCGCCTTCGGCGGTTCGCTCGGTGCCCGTCAGATCAACCGGGCCGTCGCCGATCTGGCCGCCCGTTGGTCCGAGCGCGAGGACACCTCGATCTACCACATCGTGGGTCGGCGGGACTGGGACGGGTCGGTGGCCGAACAGGGAGTCGATCGAGCGCGACCGGGGCCCCGAACCACGGGCGGACCGGCGGCCGAACCGGGGGTCGGACGAGCTGACGGACGAGCTGACGGACGAGCTGACGGACGAGCTGACGGACGAGCTGACGGACCAGCTGACGGACGAGCTGACGGACCACCGGGCGCCCCGGCGGGCTTGTGCTATCGACGTGTCCCCTACGAGGATCGGATGCCGTTGGTCTACGGAGCCGCCGACGTCGTGGTCTGCCGGGCCGGGGCCATGACCGTGGCCGAGCTGGCGGTGATCGGGGTGCCGTCGGTCCTGGTGCCGCTGCCGGGGGCTCCGGGAGACCACCAGAGCGCGAACGCCCGGGTGCTCGAGCGGGTGGGAGCAGCCGTGCTGCTGCCCGATCCGAGCTGCGATGGCGACCGGCTGTCCCTCGTCCTCGCCTCGCTCCTCGCCGACCCGGGGGACTCGAGTCCATGGGCAAGGCGGCGCGGAGTATCGGCCGTCGGGACGCAGCCGACGCCGGGGCCGCCGTGGTGGAAGAAAGCGCCAAGGCGGCGACCGGCGGAGGGCGCCCAGGGGCGGCCAGGATGTCGGCATGACCAGCGAACCCGGGCCGCTCGACCTCTCCGAGCCGGTCCACATCCACGTGGTCGGGGCCGGTGGGGCGGGGATGAGCGCGATCGCCACCGTCCTCTCGGCCATGGGCCATACCGTGACCGGGAGCGACCTCAAGGCATCCCCGGTCATCGACCGGCTCGGGCTCTCGGGGATCGACGTGGTCGTCGGGCATGCCGCCACCAACGTCGGCGACGCCGCCGTCGTCACGGTGTCGACGGCTATCAGAGAGGACAATCCCGAGGTCGTCGAGGCGGGTAGGAGGGGGATCCCCGTGTACCGGCGGTCCGCCGTGCTGGCGGCCATCGCCGAGCTCCGTCGCTGCATCGCCGTCTCCGGTACCCACGGCAAGACGACCACCGCCTCCATGCTCGCCCTCATCCTGGTGGAGGCGGGCCTCCGCCCGTCATTCCTCATCGGGGGCGACGTCAACGAGATCGGGACCAACGCAGTGTGGGACGAGGGCGACTGGTTGGTGGTCGAGGCCGACGAGAGCGACGGGACCTTCCTCTCATTGCGGCCCGACGTCGCCGTGGTCACCAACATCGAGCCCGACCATCTCGACCACTACGGGTCCTTCGAGGCGGTGCGGTCGGCCTTCGGTGCGTTTCTCCAGTCGGGCCGTCACCGGGTGGTCGGGGGTGACGACCCCGAGGCGTTGTCCTGGGCCGGCGTTCATGGGGCCGATACCGTCGGAGTGGGAGACACCTGCAGCCATCGCCTGTCCGAGGTGGTCCTGTCCCGGAGCTCGGTGGCCTTCGACCTCTCGGCGAACGGCGTGGACCTCGGACGACTCGCCCTTCCCGTTCCCGGGCTCCACAACGCCCGGAACGCCGCCGTGGCCGCCGTGGCCGCCCTGGCCGCCGGGGTGGGCTTTGACGATGCTGCCCGGGCTCTGGCCCGGTTCGCCGGCGTGGCCCGCCGGTTCGAGTTCCGGGGCGATGCCGCCGGGGTGACCTTCGTCGACGACTACGCCCACCTGCCCACCGAGGTGGCGGCCGCCCTGGCTGCGGCCCGGGACGGGGGGTGGCGTCGGATCGTCGCCGTCTTCCAGCCTCACCGCTACGGCCGGACCGCGGCCCTGTCGTCCGAATTCGGTCGGGCGTTCGCCGACGCCGACGTGGTGGTGGTCACCGATGTCTACGGGGCGGGCGAGGCACCGATCCCGGGTGTGTCGGGAAAGCTGGTCGCCGATGCCGTCCGCCGGGACGAACCGGACAAACCCGTCGTCTACGTGCCCAGCCGAACAGAGCTCCGAGCCCGGGTGGCCGCCCTTTTGAGAGACGGGGACCTGTGCTGCACTCTCGGCGCGGGCGACCTGACCTCCCTGCCCGACGAGCTCCTCGCTGACCCGTCGTGGTGATCGGTGTGACGGCGACGGGTGTCGTGGTGATCGGTGCGATGGCGACGGGTGTCGTAGCAATCGCCGTCACGGTGATGGGTCGGTGACCGGGCGCGACGATCTCCAACGGGTCGGCTCGGCCCTCGGCTCGCTGGCTCGCCGAGATCACCCGCTCGGTTCCCTCACCACCTACCGGGTCGGTGGGACGGCACGGCTCTATGTGGAGCCGGCCGACGAGGCCGAGCTCGTGGCGGTGGCTGCCGCCCTGGACGGGCGCGACGTACCTGTGCTCGTCGTGGGGAAGGGCTCCAACATGCTGGTGGCCGACCGCGGCTTTGCCGGATTGGCCGTCTCGCTGGCCCGTGGCTTCGACCAGATCTCGATTGCCGGCGCGTCGGTGCGTGCCGGCGGTGCCGCGAGCCTCCCGGTCCTGGCCCGTCGGAGTGCGTCGGCCGGGCTCACCGGGCTGGAGTGGGCGGTCGGCGTACCCGGTTCGGTGGGCGGAGCCATCCGGATGAACGTGGGAGGCCACGGATCGGACACCGCCCATGTGCTGGTCGGCTGCCGCCTGGTCAACCTGCGCTCCGGGGCCAGGGCCGATGTGTCCCTGGCCTACCTGGGCTACTCCTATCGGCATTCGCGCCTCGCCCCGGCCGACGTCGTCGTTTCGGGGACCTTCGGGCTCCGGCCCGGTGATCCGGAGCGCTCGTTGGCCGAGATCGCCGACATCGTGCGCTGGCGCCGGGAGTACCAGCCAGGCGGGAGCAACGCTGGCTCGGTGTTCACCAACCCGCCGGGCGACTCGGCCGGACGACTGATCGACCAGGCGGGCCTGAAGGGGCGACGCATCGGATCGGCCGAGGTCTCACAGAAGCACGCCAATTTCATCCAGGCCGACGTGGGAGGCTCGGCCGACGACGTGCGCGCCCTGATCGACGACGTCCGCCTGTGCGTGCGTCGGCGGACCGGGGTGGAGCTGCGCACCGAGGTGCGGATGGTCGGGTTCGCCTCTGATCGGCCCTCGTCGTGACCCCTCCTGCCGGCACGAGTGGTCCCCGCGGTGCGGGGGGCGGAGGCGGCCGGATCGATCCGCGGATCCGCCAGCGCCGCCTGGCCATCGCTCGACGGCAGGGCCGGCGGCGCCTGCGGGTCGTCGTGGCCGCAGCCATCGTCGTCGCCTTAATGGCTGGAGGATTCGGTCTGCTGCACACCGGGTTCTTCTCGGCGAAGAGGGTGGTGGTGATCGGCACCCATCCCCACGTCTCCTCGGCGACGATCCTCGCAGCCGCCGGGCTGACGGGTCACCCCCCACTCATCAGCGTGAACCCCGGGGCCACCGCCCACAAGGTCGAGAGCCTGCCCTGGGTGGCCAGCGTACGGGTCAGCCGCAACTGGCCCGATCACGTCACCATTGCCGTCACCGAACGGGTGGCCGTGGCCACCATGGCCGGTCCGGGGACTTCCTGGTCCGAGGTGGACCACACCGGCCGGACGCTGCAGGTGGACGGGCCACGGCCGGCTGGGCTGGTGGACCTGGCCGTTCGCGATGGCAGAGGGGCCCCGGTGGCCCCGGCCCCACTCGGTTCGTCGACTGCGCCGGCTGCCCTTCCCGCTCTCCGGGTGGCCCGGACGCTCCCTGCCGCCTTCTCGGCCCAGGTGACCCAGGTCGTCGGGAACCCGGACGACACCGTCGACCTGGCCCTGAATTCGGGCCTGACCGTCCTGCTGGGTACGGCCAAGGACCTCCACGCCAAGTACGAGGACGTTGCCGCCATCATCGCTGGAGCCCCGCTGCACGGGGCCAAGACCATCGACGTGACCGTTCCGCAGTCACCGACGGTGAGTGCATCGTGACGGACGACAGCCGATTTTTGGCCCCGATGCAGGGACGTTGCTTGACCGCGTACCCAGGTGACCGTATCGTTGACGTCAACTCGCTGGTTGGAACGGTTTCAACCTTTTGTCGAGGGTAAGGGAATCCATTGACCGTTCCTGCACAGAACAACTACTTCGCCGTCATCAAGGTGGTCGGCGTGGGCGGTGGCGGGGTGAACGCCGTCAACCGGATGATCGATGCTGGCCTCCGTGGCGTCGAGTTCATTGCCACCAATACCGATGCCCAGGCGCTGCTGATGAGCGACGCCGACCTGAAGCTCGATATCGGCCGTCAGCTGACCCGGGGTCTCGGCGCCGGCAGTGACCCCGAGGTCGGCCGACTGGCCGCCGAGGAGCACCGGGCTGAGATCGAAGAGGCGCTGAAGGGCGCCGACATGGTCTTCATCACTGCAGGCAAGGGCGGGGGCACCGGCACCGGGGCGGCCCCCGTGGTGGCCGAGGTGGCGAAGTCACTGGGTGCTCTCACCATCGGTGTGGTCACCCGGCCGTTCACCTTCGAGGGCCGGCGACGCTCGGTGCAGGCCGAGATGGGCATCCAGAACCTGAAGGAGAAGGTCGACACCCTCATCATCATCCCGAACGATCGCCTGTTGACCGTGTCCAGCGAGAAGACGTCGATGGTGAACGCGTTCAAGATGGCCGACGAGGTCCTCATGCAGGGCGTCCAGGGCATCACCGACCTGATCACCGTGCCCGGGCTCATCAACACCGACTTTGCCGACGTGAAGATGATCATGAGCAACGCCGGCACTGCAATCATGGGCATCGGATCCTCCACTGGGGAGGGCCGGTCGGTCAACGCGGCCCGCGCCGCCATCACCAGCCCCCTGCTGGAGGCGTCCATCGAAGGCGCCCGGGGAATCTTGTTGAACATTGCCGGCGGTCCTGATCTGGGGCTCTTCGAGGTCAACGAGGCGGCCGAGATCATCCACGGCGTTGCCCATCCCGACGCCAACATCATCTTCGGGAGCGTCATCGACGAGGCCATGGCCGATGAGGTTCGCGTGACCGTCATCGCCGCCGGGTTCGAGCGGTGGGAGGCAGGGGGCAGGAGTGGCGCGACCCACGCCGAGACCACCCAAGGGGACGAGGCGGGTCGCAGCCGGGTCCTCGGGCTGGAGGCGGCCCACGAGGACATCTTCGCCACCCCGGCCGAAGAGGACCTTGACCTGGGGGACGACGAGTTCGACGTCCCCTCCTTCTTGCGCTGACCTCTGAGACCACTGCCGTCACCCTGATCGGCGGGGTCCGGGCCCTCTGGACCGATCGGTCCCATGGTGACCTGCGGGTCGCCCGCTCGACCGGCATCCCGCCGGTGGTGCCCGGTGGGCCCACAGGTGCGAGGACCTGGCACTGGCTCAGGCAGGAGCACGGATCGGTCGTCCGGGTGGTCGGGGGCGAACGGTCCCCATCAGGGCAGGCCGGGGACGCGCTGGTGAGCGCCGAGCCCTCGGCCTGTCTGGCCATCCTCACCGCCGACTGTGCTTCGATCGCCCTGGGCAGCCCTGAGGGTGTCTACGCAGCCGTCCACGCCGGCTGGCGGGGGCTCGCCGCCGGCGTCATTGAGGCCGCGGCGAGCGCCATGCGGGCGCTCGGGGCCACGGCCGTCGTCAGCGCCCTCGGGCCCTGCATCCATGCGGAGTGCTACGCGTTCTCCGAGCCCGAGTTGCGCTCGGTGGCCGATCGCTACGGCGACCAGGTCCGGGGGCTCACGAGTCACGGCCACCCGGCGCTGGACCTACCGGCATCAGTGGCGGCCGCGTTGGCCAGAGCGGACATCACCGCGGGGCTTGGCGTCGACGGGTGCACGGCCTGCGTCGGGCGCTACTTCTCCCACCGGGCCCGCAGGGACACAGGACGCCAGGCCCTCGTCGTCTGGCGCGACGGCCCATGACCGGGGCCGACAGCCGGTCTGGCTCTCGCTCCGACCACGGCGCGGTGGCCGCCCGCGTGGCCGAGGCCCGGGCCAGGATCGACGCCGCGGCCCCGGATCCCTCGAGGGTGCGTCTGGTGGCGGTGACGAAGGGCTTCGGCGTCGACGCGGTGGCTGCGGCCCTGGCCGCCGGAGTGGCCGACATCGGCGAGAACTACGCCGACGAGTTGGTGAAAAAGGCCGAATCGCTTCAGGCACGCGCTGGTGCCCGTGGACCAGAAGAGGCACGTCCAGGACCGGCTGGGGCACGACCGGCACGTCCAGGACCGGCGGGAACAGGGCCGGCTGGGACAGGGCCCGACGTCCGCTGGCACTACCTCGGGGCCATCCAGCGGAACAAGGTGGCTCGCCTCGCTCCGCTGGTCGACTGCTGGCAGGGCCTCACCCGCATCGAGGAGGGGCGGGCCATCGCTCGACGGCGGCCGGGCGCGTCGGTCCTCGTCCAGGTGGATGTGGTCGGGGGGCAGGGCCGCAACGGCTGCGCCCCCGAGGAGGTATCCGACCTGGTCGCCGCCCTGGGAGACGAGGAGCTGCATGTGGTGGGCCTCATGACCATCGGCCCTCCGGGGCCCCCGGAGGCAGCACGCCCGGTCTTCGCCCTGGTGCGTGAGCTCGCGACCCGCCTCGGGCTGGCCGAGTGCTCCATGGGGATGACCGACGACTTGGACGTGGCGCTGTCCGAAGGCTCCACCATGGTCCGGCTGGGTCGCGCTCTCTTCGGCGAACGCCCGGGGTGGGATCGGGGATGACCGGTCGCGTCCCCGTTCGCGTCTCGATCGGGGCCCGGCGCCGCCCACCCGTGACGGGGCCAAACAGGCTGCTGGCGGCCTTGTCGGGGACCGGTCCCGATAAGCTAGGAATCGGCGGTGTACCGTCCCCGAGCCCTGGTGGGACGCACTACGCTGTCGGCGGGAGGCACGATGGCAGCTTCGTTCATGAAAAGAACAATGGCGTACCTCGGATTGGTCGACGACGACTACGACGACTACGACGACTACGACGCCCGCGGCCCCGGTGCGGTGTCGCGCGTCAGCCAGCGGGTTGTCACGACTGAGGAGCCGGACAACCTGGCTCCTCCGGGCCCGCCGAGTCGTATCCGGACGCTGAACCGGGACGAGAACCCACCGTCGTCGGGCCCGGGCCCCGTGCCGGTGGCCCAGTCGGTCAATCCTCGTCCGTCGTCGGTTCGGCCCCTCACGCCTGAGGCATCCGGCGCCCGGGTGCACATCGTGGCCCCGGTGCGGTTCAGTGACGCCCAGGAGATCGCCAACCGGCTGATGGGCAACCAGCCGGTCATCGTCAACCTCCAGAATGCCGATCGGGACCTACAGCGCAGGATGATCGATTTCTGCAGTGGCGTGACGTACGCACTGTCAGGCGGCATGGAGCGGGTGGCCGACGAGGTGTTCTTGCTGACGCCATCGAACGTGAAGGTCTCGGACGAGGAGCGCCAGCGTCTCCAAGAGCGCGGTCTGGTCAACCCCTGATTCGTGGCGACGCCCGGCCCGTTCCAGATCTACCACCCGGCCCGGTGAGCTGAGCGTGCTGCGCATCGTCGGCTACGTCCTGCAGGCCTACGTCATCGTGTTGATCGCCACGGCCTTGTTGAGCTGGGTACGCCCGACCTACGACTCCCCGATCCGCAAGCTCCAGCAGGTCCTGGCGGCCATCACCGAACCCGTCCTGGCGCCGGTCCGCCGGATTCTGCCTACTGCCCGGGTCGGAGGGGTCGGTTTCGACTTCTCCATCATGATCGTGGTCCTGGTCATACAGCTGGTCGTCATCCCCCTACTCCTGAGCTGACCGACAGCCGGGCCTGAGCTGACCGACGGCCGAGCGGGGTCCAGCTTCGGTCGAAGCCGGTCAGAAACCCAGGTCCCGGCCCAGGCGGGACACCCATCGATCCAGTCCAGAACCGGGATCCGCAAACGGGTCCCGGCGGTTGGATACCATGCACGGCATGGATTCCGCCCAGTCTGCACTCGATTCGCTCCGGACCGTCGAATTCCGGGAAACCCTCAAGGGGTATCACCGGGACGACGTCGATGAATACCTCGAGAAGGCCGCGGTCGAGGCCGAAGGGCTGCAGGAGCAGTTCCGGCAGGCCAACGACCGCTTGCGTCAGGCCAGCGAGCGCATCACCCAGCTCGAGGCGGCCCTGGAGCGGAAGCCCGAGCCTGAACGAGCACCGGAGGCACCGGTCGTAGCCGACGACACCCTGCAGCGGACCCTCGTCCTGGCCCAGCAGTTCGTCGAACAGACCAAGGCCGATTCGGAGGCCCGTGCGTCCAAGACGATGGCCGATGCCGAAGAGCGCTCACGTGTGCTCATATCCCAGGCCGAGTCGAGGGCCTCCCACATCGCTTCGGAGGCCGAGCGCAAGCTCCGGGACGAGGTGGCCCGTCTGGAAGCAGCCCGGACGCAACTGTCCGGAGATGTCGAGAAGATGGCCCGTCACCTCGACAGCGAGCGGAGCCGGCTCCGCTCGGCGTTGTCCGAGATCATGAAGTGGGTGGACGACAACGTCCAGCCAGCCTCGGCGCTGAACGCCCGGCCGCCAGGCAGCTCGGTCGGAACAGACCGGGGTCCGGCCGTATCCCCGGGTGCACGCCCGGCGCAGCCGGGCGACCCGTCGGGACGGTCGAGCGGAGGGCCGATATCGGGCCAGGTGAACTCGGTCCGGACCAGCGATTCGACCGTTCAGACCCTCGATGTCGGGAGCGCCCAGCCGCCTCAGTTCTGAGCCACATCCCGATCAACCCGATCGGAGCCGTTCCCCCTGTATCGTGACCCCCTCGGGTGGCGCCCTGCCGCCCGGATTGCCGCAGCGTGGTCGGCAGGGTATCGTCGCCCGCTCACCACAAGTCAAGGAAGACCCGTATTGAGCGCTTGCACCGCATCGGCGCCCGAACGGCGGCTCCTTGGAAGGAGGTTGATGTGACGGCAGTAAAGAAGGCGGCACCAGCCAAGTCCGCAGCCAGGACAAGCCGGTCGGCCAAGGCAACCGGTGCCGCCAAGGCCGGCTCACACGGTGCCACCGCCAAGCCGACGGGGGCCGCCGCTGCCACCAAGGTGGCGAAGTCCGCTCACACCAACAACTCGACGGTCACATCGGCCGCCAAGTCAGCCAACAACTCGACCATTAAGCGGGCGGCCAAGCCCGCCCCCAAGTCAGCGGCCTCATCGGCCGGTGGTCCGGCCAAGCGGGCGGCGAGGGCGGTCGATCAAGGCAAGCCGCAGGCATCGTCGACGAAAAAGGTCGCTCCGGCCAAGAAAGCTGCTCCATCTGTGAACTCCACGACCAAGTCGAACTCGAGCACCAGCGCCCCGCCGGCCAAGAAGACAGCCACGGTCGGCCCCTACGCCAAGGAGCCGAAGTTCCTCGAGGAGCAACAGGCCCTCCTCCTCGAAGAGCGGGGGATCTATCAGGGTCAAGCGGAGGACCTCCAAGCCGAGGCCGACTCGTTGGCCCAGGAGCGTGAGCCCGGGGACGTCCAGTTCGACGAGGAGTCGGGCGAGGGTGGGACGGTCACCGTCGACCGGGAGCGGGACCTTGCCCTCTCGGCCCAGGCTCTCTTGGCCGTCGAGGAGATCGACGACGCTCAGCGCAAGATCGACCGCAAGACCTATGGCGCCTGTGAACGCTGCCATGAGCCGATCCCCAAGGCCCGTCTCCGCGCGCTGCCCTTTGCCCGCCTGTGTGTGGCGTGCAAGAGCGGGGGACTGTCGCGACGCTGACCAGTGAGGTCGGGTCCGGGACCCGCCGCCCGGTGTCCCGATGGGGGAGTGGGCCCCGTCTGGCCGTGGCCTCGGCCGTCGCCGCGGTCGTCGTCCTGGTTGACCAGCTGACCAAGTCGTGGGCCGTATCACGTCTGTCGCAGGGCCCGATCCATGTTTTTGGCCCCCTCGACCTGGAATTGCAGCACAACACCGGTTCGGCCTTCAGCCTCTTCCAGGGGGAGGCGGCGGTGCTGGTGGTCATTGCCGTCATCCTGGTGGCCGCCCTCTTGGTCCTGGCCGGCCGCGCCCCTACCTGGGGCCGAGCGGTTGTGCTCGGGCTGATCCTCGGAGGAGCGCTGGGGAACCTCGCCGATCGGCTGTTCCGCGGCAACCACGGTGCCGTGATCGATTTCATCGCCCTCCACGTCTGGCCGACCTTCAATGTGGCCGACTCCTGCATCGTGATGGGCTGCATCCTGCTCGTGGTGTCGTTGCTGCGAGTCAGGCAGCCTTCGTGACCGACCTCTCCATCGAGGTCCCCTCGTCGCTCGACGGCGTCCGGGTGGACCGAGCGGTGGCGTTGCTTGCCGACTTGTCCCGGTCCGCCGTGGAGCAGCTCGTCGCCGACGGACGGGTTCGGCTCGATGACCAGCCTGTGCTGGTGAGGAGCCGGCCGCTCCGCGTTGGTCAGCGGCTCGTCATCGAGCTGGAGGAGGACGCCGGCGTTGAGTTACCCCGAGCGGATCCTTCGGTAGCGTTCGCCGTGGTCCATGTCGACGACCAAATCATCGTGGTGGACAAGCCGGCCGGTCTTGTGGTCCACCCGGGCGCGGGGAACCGAAGCGGCACGCTCGTCAACGGACTGCTCGCTCGGTTCCCGGACCTGGCCTCGCTGGCCGAATCGTCCGACCCCTTCCTTCCCGGCGACGACGTCGGGCTCCGGCCCAACGATCCCGACCGGCCCGGGATCGTCCACCGACTCGATCGCGGCACGTCCGGGCTACTGGTCGTGGCCCGGACCCGAGAGGCCACGGCGTCGTTGGTGGCGCAGCTCACCGAGCGAACCGTCGAGCGGCGGTATTGGGCGCTGGTGCACGGAGCGGTTGAGTCTGCCACCGGGGTCGTCGACGCCCCGGTCGGCCGATCGGAGACCTCGCCCACCCGGATGGCCGTCACCCAACGGGGCAGGCCGGCCAGGACCCGCTACCGGGTCGAAATGCGCTACGGCCACCCGGTTCCCGTGACCGCGGTGGAAGCCACCCTCGAGACCGGCCGCACCCATCAGATCCGGGTCCATCTGGCCGCCATCGGACACCCGGTGGTGGGCGATGAGGTGTACGGCCCGCGGCGGCCGGTACCCGGGTTCACACTCGACCGGCCGTTCCTGCACGCGCGGTCACTCGCCTTCACGCATCCCGCCACCGGGGACCGCATGTCGTGGGAGTCAGAGCTCCCCGTCGAGCTGGAGTCCGAGCTGGCCACACTGGACCACTGACGGGCCGCCTCGTCCAGGGACAACCTTGGACCGGACACGTCACCCCGACGACTGGCCACCTACCAGCGCAGGCGTCAGCACCCCCCGGGCCGGGACCGGTCAGGCCGCCTCGTAGACCGCCTCGAGGGCCTCGCTGCCCCCGAGCGCCTCGAGTGCCTCGGCTTCGGCCTGGCGCACCTTGCGTACGCCGACGCCGAGGCGCTCGGCGGTGGTCTGGAGCGAGGCTGGATCGGACCCGCCGAAGCCGAACCGGTTGACGATGACCGCACGCTGCAGTTCCGTCAGCCGCTCCACCGCCTGGCGGACCAGATCGAGTGTCATGTCGGTGGCCACCTCGTTCTCGAAGTCGTTCGAGTCGGCGGACACGAGGTCGCCCAAGGTGGCAGACGACTCGGATGTCGCCGGCTGATCCAGGCTGGCCACCACGCGGGCCAGGCCCGAGAGGTTGCTCCTGGCCTCCGCGGTCAAGCCGGTCGCCTCATCGAGCTCCTCGGCCGTCGGGGCGCGCTGCAAGAGGTGGGTCAGTTCCCAGTTGGCCGCGTCCACCTGCTGGTTCCGCTCCGCCACCTCCATGGGAAGCCGGATGGTGCGGCCATGCTGCTGGACGGCCCGCTGCAGGGCCTGGCGGATCCACCAAGTGGCGTACGTCGAGAACCGGAATCCGCGCTCGTAGTCGAACTTGTCCACGGCCCGCATCAGGCCGAAGGTGCCCTCTTGGATGAGGTCGGGGAGGTCGACCCCTCGATCCTGATACCGACGGGCCCAGTGGACCACCAATCGGAGGTTGGCCGCGATCATCTCGCGTCTCGCCTCCTGGTCACCGGCGGCCACCCGCTGGGCCAGCGCCGTCTGGGCTTCGTGGTCCGGTAGCGGATGGTGGTCCAGGTCACGGAGGAAGAGACCGAGGCTGTCCGCGTCCGACCCCCGGGCGTGCCCGCCCGTCGTGGCCCTCCGAATACGCTCTGCAGTGTTCGTTGCGGTGCGAGTAGCCATTTCCATCCTCACCCTGGTGAATTACCAGCCAAATTACCTATCGCAGGTATCAACACATCAAACGGGGTCGGCATTCCGGACCCTTCGCTTTGCCTTGCCCGAGGGTGGGCACCGAGGCTGTGCACCGAGGAACCGAGGGTGGGCACCGACCCGTGCGCTCGGCCAGGTCGGCTCCCGTGGCCGGTCGGCTCCCAGGCGGTCAAGGCGGTTCCCGACGGCAGCGCCTGCCCCCCGGTTGGCTTGCACGGCCGCGGCCAGGATGGTCGGCTGTCCCGATGGATCCCACGGCCAGCCGGTGCTTCCTCATCCGCCACGGCGAGACGGAATGGAGCCTGTCGCGTCGCCACACGGGCCGCACCGACCTCCCGCTTCTGCCCGTCGGCCGGAAGCAGGCGGAGGCCCTCCGCACACCCTTGTCCCGATGGTCGTTCCGGCTGGTGCTTCACAGCCCCCTCGCCCGCGCCGTTGAGACCTGCAGTCTGGCCGGACTCGGGCCCGGGGCAGTGGCCGACCCGGACCTGGCCGAGTGGGACTATGGGACCTACGAGGGACTGACCACCCCGGAGATCCTGGAAGAGAACCCGACCTGGGACCTCTGGCGGGACGGGGGCCCGCTCGGCGAGTCCCCGTCCGACGTCGAGGCCAGGGTCGACCGAGTCATCGCCAAGGTTCAGTCGGCCCCCGGTGACGTGGCCTGTGTGGCCCACTCCCACGTCCTCCGGGCCCTCGGCGCCCGGTGGCTGGGGCTTCCGGTAGAGGGCGGCCGCTTGTTCACCCTCGACCCAGGGTCGCTGAGCATCATGGCCTGGGAGCGGGAACGACCGGTCGTCAGCGTCTGGAATCGGACATGACCGGGAGCCAGGGTCACCCCGCGGTCCAACGGGCCAGGGTCAGCCGGCAGTCCAGCGAGGGGCTGTCAGAGCAAGTGTGCCCGGTCCACGTGCGCCCAATCCACGTGCGCTCAATCCACGTGCGCCGGGTCGAGATGTGGTCGCGGTGTGGACGGTCGAGACGCGGTCATCCGGCGGTTTGACGAAGGGCGGGAGCCCGCCCTTGGGCCCGGGCCACCATGTCGGCCAGGTTGAAGGAGTCCAGGTGGGTGCGCATGTGCTCGCCGACGTCGGCCCAGACGCTGAGCAGGATGCACTGGCCCTCATGGTCGCAGGCCCCGTTTTCGTGGGGCTCGCCGAAGTCGCCGGCCACGATGGGACCGTCGACTGCACTCACGATCTGACTCAGGGTGATCTCTTCGGGTGGCCGGGCCAGGACGTAGCCGCCACCTACTCCGCGCTTGGAGCGGACGAGGCCCGCACCTTTCAGGGCAAGCAGGATCTGCTCCAGGTAGGGCTGGGGAAGCCCGGTGCGCTCGGCGATGTCCCTCACCGCGGTCGGCCCGTCTGTGGTGGCGTGCAGGGCAAGGGACAGTAGCGCCCTGCTCGCGTAGTCACCTCGGGTGGAAACCTTCACAAGCCCATGCTAGAGCCTGAACCCGAGGAGCCGCTGCTTTCCCGGTCGCCGAGATGCCCGATCAGGGGCCCGGGCGAGTCGGACGGGCCTCGCACCAAGCCGAACCAGCCGGGCCAGCCGTCCGGGCTGGAGCGCAAACCTGACGGGACGGACCGCACCGGGCCGACCTTGGCCGGTCCGTTCAGTGCCCACCCAGCTTGGATCCGGCCAGGTCCTCGGCCATGGCCCATCCGAAGGCCACCAGCCGGCCACCGGCGGAGGAGTCCACCGTCTCGAAGAGCGGGACGACCTCGTCGGGCGTCTTCACCTTGGGACCGCCGAAGTCGAACCCACCGCACTCGCAACCGTCACCGTTCAGGACGAAGGTCCGGTCGTCGATGCGGCCCTCGGCGCCGAACCGCTTGGCCAGGCGACGGCCCCAGGCCCGCTCCTCGCCCGTCGCCTTGTGATCCGGTCCGGGTACGACGTCGGTCAGGCCGGCGAACACCCGGAAGCCCTCGGCCGACACCAGTCGGGTCCCGACCAGGACATCCTCGTCGGGAAAGGCCAACAGGGCCCGACGGTACTTGTCACCCATCATCGCCCGTAGGACGGTGTCGGCCCGGGCGGTACGGTCCACGGTGGCCAGGCCGATGAGCAGCGACGGCGTCCCCCCGATCCGCTCGAGGGTGGAGAATGAGTAGCCACGCAGCTTGCTCCCCTCCCGGGCGCGCGTCACCAGCACCCACTCTTCGCGCTGTTTCGAGAGGAATCCGATGTCGAAGCGTGGTTCTCGCTCGGCGCAGAGATCGGCCATCTCGGCCAATTCGGTGTCGTTGATTGCCGTGCAGTCCTTGGTTTCCACCTGGATCGACATCGCTGGTTCCATGCTCCTCGGTCGCCTGCAGTGGCTCGTTCCCGTGGGTCGCCTGGACCATTTCGATCGGAATCGATCGGTCCCGGGCCCCCCTCGATGCGAGCCGTGAGGCAATTTTACCGGGATTTGATGCCACCTGTCCTATCCGGGCCTATTCCGTACGATGTTCGAGCTCCCGATCAGCTCAAAATGGCCTTGGGCCCGAGCAGAACCCGGAGCTCGCCCACCAGCCCCCGGTGGCTGTCGACGTTGAACTCGGCCGGGAGCTTCAGGACCTTCTCGCCCACGTGGAGCATGACCGGGGAGCCGCCGGGATGCTCGGTGAGGAGCCGCTTGAGCTGGTTGACCTTCGTGTCCGTCAGCGCATTGGGCGCAAGGGCAATTCGCAGCTCAGAGCTACCGTCCAGGGCGAGATCCGGTCGCTGGATCTCCATGCACACCAGCTTCACCCGGTCGTCGCGCATGTCGACCCGGCCCTTCAGCACGACAATGGCGTCGTCGTCGAGCAGGGCGCCGTACTCGGCCATCGTCTTCGGGAAGACGAAGACGTCGATGGACGCCTGCAGGTCTTCCAGGACGAAGGTGGCCATCAGATCGCCTTTTTTCGTGTAGCGACGGGACAGGTCGGTCACAACGCCCCCTGCCAGTCGGATCTGCCCCTCGTTGTTGAAGCCCCCGGCCCCACCGCCGATCCCGCCGCCGATCCCGCCGCCGACCCCCAGCGCGTCGGCATCGATGTCCCGGAGCTCGGCCAGGGTGCAGTCGGTGAGGCGCCCCAGTGACCCCTCCAGCCCCATCAACGGGTGGTCGCTGATATAGAGGCCGAGCATCTCCTTCTCGAAGGCCAGGCGCTGGCCCTTGTCGAACTCGGTGTCGGGGATGGGGATCCGGGTATCGCCGAACCCGATGGCCTGGCCTTCCTGCTCGGGCTCCAGCGAGGCGAAGAGGGAGACGACGCCGGCGTCGTGCTCGCGCCGACGCTCGAGCGTGCGGTCGACGACCTCCTCGAAGGCCAGACACAGGCCGCGGCGAGGGTGGCCGAGGCAGTCGAAGCCGCCCGCCTTGATCAGCGACTCGATGGTCCGCTTGTTCAGGACCTGGGGATCGACCCGCTGGCAGAAGTCGTAGAAGTCGACGAAGGGCCCGCCGTTCTCGCGCTCGGCCACGATGTGCCCGACCAGTCCCTCGCCCACGTTGCGGACCGCGGCCAGCCCGAAGGTGATCGCGCCGGGGCTCCGCTTCGGGTCCCCGGTCCCGGCCGGCCCGTCCGGCTCGGGCCGGGAGGCACCAGAGGATGGATCCGTCTCGCCACCGCTGAAGTCGGCGGCGAAATCGGAGAGCGAGAGGTTCACACTGGGCACGAGGACCTGGATACCCATGGCCCGGCACTCGGCCAGGTAGACGGCCGTCTTGTCCTTGTTGTCCTTCACCGAGGTGAGCAGGGCGGCCAGGTACTCCACCGGGTGGTGGGCCTTCAACCAGGCTGTCTGGTACGCGATCAGGCCATAGCCGTAGGAGTGCGACTTGTTGAAGGCATAGTCGGCAAAGGGCTCGATGATGTCGAACAGGGTGGTACCGATGGCTTCGCCGTAGCCTTGGCTCACGCACCCCTCGACGAACTTCTTGCGCTCGATGGCCATGACCGAGCGGATCTTCTTTCCGCACGCCTTGCGGAGGTTGTCGGCCTCGGCCAGCGAGTAGCCGGCGAACTTCTGAGCCACGCGCATGACCGACTCCTGGTAGATCATCAGCCCCTGGGTGTCGGCCAGCAGCTCCTCCAGGTCGGGGTGGGCGTAGGTCACCGGCTTGCGGCCGTTCTTCCGGTCGGCGTAGTCCTTGTGCATGTTGGCGGCCATCGGCCCCGGCCGGTACAGGGCCACCAGAGCGGCCACGTCGTCGAAGCTGGTGGGTGCGAGCGAGCGCATGAGCGAGCGCATGGGGCCGCCCTCGAGCTGGAAGACCCCCATGGAGTCGCCCTTGCGCAGCATGGCGAAGGTGGCCTCGTCGTCGAGGGGGACCCCGTCGATGTCGGGCCGTTCGCCTGTCGAGGCCTGGATCAGGTCGAGGGCCCGCTCGATGACCGAGAGGTTGCGCAGCCCGAGGAAGTCCATCTTCAACAGGCCGAGGTCCTCCACCCCGTGCATCTCGTACTGGGTGACGACGGGCGCATCGGCCGGATCGGAGCTCCCGTCCGGCTTCCGCTGGATGGGCACGTACTCCGTGAGCGGCTCGTCGGTGATGACCACGGCCGCGGCATGGATCCCGTCCTGGCGACGCAGCCCCTCGAGGCCCTTGGCCACGTCGATCACCCGTTTGGCCTCGGCATCGGACTCGTACATGGCCCGGAGCTCGCCGGCCGCGGCGTAGCCGTCCTCGTACCCCTCGGTTTTGGCCAGGCAGGCGGCCAGGGGGGTGTCCCGGCCCATGAGCAGCGGGGGCATGGCCTTGGCGATCTTGTCGCCGACCATGTAGGGGTAACCCAGCACCCGGGCGCCGTCCCGCACGGCGGCCCGGGCCTTGATGGTGGAGAAGGTGACGATCTGGGCGACGTGGTCGGCGCCGTAGCGCTCGGAGGCGTACCGGATCATGTCGCCGCGGTACCGCTCGTCGAAGTCCATGTCGATGTCGGGCATCTGGGTGCGGCCCGGGTTGAGGAAGCGCTCGAAGAGGAGGTCGTAGCGGATCGGGTCGAGGTCGACGATCTGGAGGCAGTAGGCCACACAACACCCCGCAGCCGACCCCCGGCCCGGACCCACCCGGATGCCGTGCGAACGGGCGAAGCGGATGAGGTCCCAGACCACCAGGAAGTAGGCGGAGAATCCCATGGAGCCGATCACGCCGAGCTCGTAGTCGAGCCGTTCCAAGACGGCGGCCGGGATGGGCTGGCCGTAGCGCTCCTTCGCCCCCCCGATGCTCAGAGAGCGCAGGTACTGGGCGGCCCGGTCCTCGTAGGTATCGCCCACGAACTCGTCGGGTACGGGGAACTTGGGCAGGCTGACCCGGCCGAAGTCGATCTCCACGTCGGCCCGCTCGGCCACCAGGAGCGTGTTGTCGCAGGCCTCGGGCAGCTCGGCGAACAGCTGTCGCATCTCGGCCGCCGACTTCAGGTAGTGCTCCTGGCCCTCGAATTTGAACCGCTTGGGGTCGTCGATGGTCGCACCCGTCTGGACGCAGAGGAGCGCGTCATGGGCGACGTGGTCCTCGCGGTGGGTGTAGTGACTGTCGTTGGTGGCGAGCAAGGGCGCCCCGATGCGGTGGGCGATCTCGACCAGGGCCGGATTGGTCTTGTGCTGGGCGGCGATCCCGTGGTCCTGGAGCTCGACGAACAGGTTGTCCTTGCCGAAGATGTCCTGAAGCCTCGCGGCCAGGTGTTCCGCTCTGACCTGGTCGTCGGCCAGCAGCGCTTGCAGCACGACCCCGCCCAGGCAACCGGTGGTGGCGATGAGCCCGTCATGGTGACGCTCGAGTAGCTCCCAGTCGAGACGGGGCTTGTAGTAGTACCCCTCCAGGTAGGCGGCGGACGAGAGCTTCAAGAGGTTGCGGTAGCCGGAAGTGGTCTCGGCCAGCAGGGTCAGGTGGTAGTAGAGCTTCTCCCCACCGTCGACGTCGCCGCCGGTGTCATCGACCTTGCCCCGGCGTACCGGTCGATCGTGGCGCGAGTCGGCGGCCATGTAGGCCTCGGTTCCGATCACCGGGTTGATCCCAGCATCCCGGCAGGCGGCGTAGAAGTCGAGGACGCCGTACATATTGCCGTGATCGGTGATGCCGAGCGCCGGCTGGCCGTCCTCGGCAGCCGCGTGGACCAGGTCTTTCACCCGAGCTGCTCCGTCGAGCATGGAGAACTCGGTGTGGGTGTGGAGATGTGTGAACGACCGTGATCCCAACGATGCCGACCTTCCTTGCCGTCCGCTCTTCTGTCAGCCCTACTGCTCTTCTGTCAGCCCTACTGCTCTTCTGTCAGCCCTACTGCTCTTCTGTCAGCCCTACTGCTCTTCTGTCAGCCCTAGCGTCCGGCCCCTCGCTGGCCGGCCGGTCGTCCAGCAGGGTTCTCCACACCCTGTGGACGAGTTACAGCGGTGTGATTTCAGACGATAGCGCGGCGGGGCGCGCCGCGTTGCGCTCGGGCACCCCCCGAGCCCGATCCCAGCCAAACCGCTGCCAAACCGCTGCCCAACCGCTGCCCAACCGCTGCCCAACCGCTGTCTCCGGAGGCTTACAGGTAGGTGCCCGGCCGTCCGGTCGATAGGTCCGCTCCAGGCGGGAGTGCCTGCTGGCGCATCTCGTCGAGCTGGGCCCGGGCGGCCATCTGCTGGGCCACCAGTGTGGCCTGGATGCCGTGGAAGAGGCCCTCGAGCCAGCCGACTAGCTGGGCCTGGGCGATACGCAGCTCCGCCTCCGAGGGGACCTGGGAATCGAAGGGAATGGTGACCCGATCGAGCTCGGCCACCAGGTCCGGGGAGAGGCCCTCGGCCAGTTCTCGGATCGACTGCTCGTGGATCTCTCGCAGGCGACCGCGGCCGGCTTCGTCGAGGGGCGCCTGGCGGACTTCTTCGAGCAGTTGTTTGACCATGGAGCCGATACGCAAGAGCTTGGCCGGCTGCTCGATGGACTCGGTGCGCTCCGCCTCCTGTACTTCTTTCTTTCCGGCGTTGGCGCCGTCTTGTTCGGCGCCGTCCCCGTCGCGTTCGGGGTGTGGGTCGACCCCGACGACCTCGGGTCGGAGTGGGCGGGTGCCTTCGTCATTGCCTGTGGCGTCATTGGCTGTGGTCATGAACAAATGTTGCCACCCCCGACGAGACAAAGGAGCGGGACCAGCATCTCGGCGGACGTGAGCGACCCGTGCCGGGCCGCCAAGCGGGTCTCGCCCGTGTCGGCAGGGTCCAGGAAGGCAATCGGGGCGTGGGGGATGAGGGCCACGTCTCCGAGGCGCGACACCACGCCCACTCGCGGCGGGCCGCCGAACCAGCCGTCATCGAGCAACTGGTCCCGGGTGCGCACCCAGGTGGTCTCCCCGTAGAGCTCGTCCGCATCAGCCAGCAGGTCCTTGGCCGCGCCCGGTTGGGCATGCAGCCAACGGAACCGGCCCTCACCGGAGATGAAGCGGACGGCGGACATCAGGTCCTTGCCCGGGAGCACCACCTGGGGGCCCACGTCGACCTGGCCGTGGTCGGCCGTGACGATCAGGACGGCGCCATCGGGTAGGGAGGCGGCGATCTCGGCCACCAGCTCATCGACGGCACGTAGCTCGGCGTCGTAGTGCTCGCCCAGACCGTGGGCGTGCGCCACCTTGTCGATCCCGTCGTAGTACCCGTAGATGAACGGCGAGCCCTGGGCGAGGAGCTGCCGGGTCTCCACGACCATGGTCGACAGGACCCGGTAGCCGTGCAGGGGAGAGTCGCCCAGGTGAACTGCGGTAAAGCCGGTCCCTCCGAACTCGACGCGGGATACGACCGGCACAGGTGTCGGCGAGCCCGGGAAGGGCGCGAAGGGCTGGAAGGTGGCGGCCGGGATGGTCCGGCGGGCATCCCGGGGCCGTCCCGAGCCGACCTGCCAGCGGAGGACGTTGAGCACCTGGTCGTCGGCCACTGCGACCCGGTAGCCGAGGACGCCGTGCTCGGAGGGGGCTCTGCCGGTGGCGATCGACGTCAGCGCAGTGGCCGTCGTCGTCGGGGCCACCGAGGTGATCGCCCGTCCGGCGTCGGAGGAGGCGACGGCGGCCAGTGTCGGGGCGATGGAACCCCGGTCCAGGAGCTGTTCCCAACCCAGGCCGTCGAGGACGAGGAGGACGATCTGGTTGGCCCCTCGGGTGAGGGCAGGTAGCCACTCGGGCGCATCCTCCCGGCCGGCGAGGAGGGCCGGCACCAGGTTGGTCAGGCATCCTCCGGCGTAGTCGGGAAGCACCGGGGCCGCTAGGGGGTTCGTCGTCAGGTGGCCGGTGTCAGTCATGGCCGGAGGGTGCACGCTTGGACTGTAGGCGACGGTCGGTGAGTGTCTGTCCGCGGCCAGACGACGGGGTCGTCGCTCATCAGCCTCGGGCGACGACGGCCCGGATCGTCTTGTAGCAGTGCCCGTCCCGGGGACGGCTCAGCGACGCCACTAGGTAGTGAGGCTTGAAGCCCAAAGCCGAGGCCAGGTCCTTCCCCTGCAGCCGGTCGCGTCGGGCCGCGTCCAGGGCCCTGATGGCGCCGAGGTCCTCGACGGGCAGCCAGTTGTCGCTGCGGCCCCAGCCGAACCGGATCCACACCGACCGGTCGCCGGCCCGACGGAAGAGCACCGGGCCCTTGGTCGGTACGAGGAGGGCCAACGAGGGACGGAAGCCCCGGAACTCCCAGTAGGGGGCGGACGTTCCCGGAAAGCCGAGGACGTGCTCCTCGATGGGTGCGGCCAGCGGGTGCAGGAGGCGGCGAACCTGACGGCCGTGGAGCGTCCCGAGATGGCGCGGGAGCCCGCGGGCGCTGACCGCCTCGGGCTGGGCCAGGTCATCACGTTCGGGCCGGTCGGCCAGGACGGCTTCGACGACGTCGAAGGGGGCCAGGTCGGGCCGATGTCCCGGTGGCCACGGCACCCGGGCGCGGATCAATGCGCCCGATGCCAGGTCGATGCCGGCGGTGTCCTCCTCATTGCAGGCCAGGACCAGCAGGGTGAGCGTGGAGCCGCCGGAGGTGTCGGCGCGGTCGCGTCGACTGATCGACCGGACCAGGTTGCTGGCGGTGCCGCTCCGTGCGTTGCGGCGGGCTCGCCCGCGGCTCTCGGGAGCGGGTTCGACTCGAGGGGATAGGAGGCCGGCGGCCGACAATGCATCCCCGCCCGGGCCCGGTCGGGCGCCGACACCGAGGCCATGCTCGTCCTCGAACCGGTCGTCCACCACACGATCGTCCCCGAACCGATCGCCGCCCACACGGTCGTCCCCGAACCGGTCGTCCCCCACACGGTCGTCCCCGACACGGTCGTCCACCACACGGTCGTCCCCCACACGGTCGTCCCCGAACCGGTCTTCCCCCAGCCGGTCGTCCCCAAGCCGGTCGTCCCCAAGCCGGTCGTCCCCCACACGGTCGTCCCCCACACGGTCGTCCCCGAACCGCTCGTCCACCCCAGGAGTGCCCCCGGGCGGCGTCGGAGGGGGGACTTCCCTTGGATCTTTGTCCCAACTGCCGCCGCTCATCGGAGTCTCCCGTCGAGCTGGGTCGCCAGGGTCCCCGGGTCACCGGCGGGGAGCTCACAGGCGTAGTTGCGGCAGACATAGGCGTGCCCGGGGACCCGGCCCTCCCATAGGGGCGTGGGGGTGGGCTCTCCCCAGGACAGAACAGCCTCGGGCAGCCACCGGCGGTGTACCAACTCGACCAGGTCGGGTCGGTCCCCGACCACCACGATCTCGGTGGTCCCTCCGGCCAGGAGCTGAGCGGCGAGCAGCGTGGTGGCGAAGGCGGTGGGGTGGTCGAGCAGGAGGTCGCCCAGCAAGTCGACGATCTCTGCGGCCCCGGACCGGTACCGGTCCGAGTCGGTCAGGGCGCCCAAGCGGGCCAGCGAGAGTGCGGCGACGGAGTTGGCCGCTGGAATGGCTCCGTCGAAGATGTCCTTGGTCCGGACGATGAGCGCCTCGGCGTCCCGGCCGGTGGTGAAGAAGCCGCCGCCGTCATCGTCATGGAACAGCTCGAAGAGTCCATCGGCGGCGTCGGCGGCCCGCTCTGTCCAGACGGCTTTGCCGGTGAGCTCGCCCAAGCGGGTGAAGCAGTCGATGAGCCAGGCGTAGTCGGCCGCGTAGGCCAGGTGCCGGGCGCCACCGGCTGACTGCCAGGAGCGCAACCACCGCCCGTCCTCCGGTCGACGGAGCTCGCGCCAGAGGAACTCGGCGACGGCAACAGCCCGCTCGGCCCATTCGGATCGACCCGTGGCCGATGCCGCCTCGGCCAGGGCCGAGCAGAACATGGCGTTCCACTCGGTCAGGACCTTGTCGTCCAGACTCGGGCGCACCCGGTGGCTCCGGTGCTCGAACAGCTGGCGCCGCCCCTCCTCCACTGCGGGTGACCCGGTCAGTGGCGCGCCGAGGGGCCGCCGGAGGATGGTCGAGCCCTCGAAGTTGCCCTCTTCGGTCACCCCGAACCAGTCGGAGACCTCGGCTGCCGTCGCCGAGCCCACCGCATCTGTCACTTCAGCCGGTGTCCAGACGTAGAACTTGCCCTCCACGCCATCGGAGTCGGCATCCTCGGCCGAGTAGAGGCCACCGTCCGGCGAATCCAGATCCGAGGTCACGTAGTCGATGATGCGCTCGGCCACATGCAGGAAGTCGGCGTTCCCTGTGACCTGCCAGCCGTGGAGGTAGGACCGGAGCAGCCCGGCCTGGTCGTAGAGCATCTTCTCGAAGTGCGGGACCAGCCAGTGTGCGTCGGTCGAGTAGCGGGCGAACCCGCCGCCCAGGTGATCGTGGATGCCCCCGGCGTCCATGGCATCGAGGGTGGTGGTCGCCATCTGCAGCGAGAGCGCCGCACCGGTCCGCTGGGCATGGCGCAGGGCGACGTCGATCAGGGTCGGATGGGGGAACTTCGGTGCCGGCCCGAAGCCGCCCCATGTCGGGTCGAACCGGTCGGCCAGCTCGCTTACCGCCGCGTCCAGCAGCTCGGGCCGCCCGGCCGCCTCCGTGGCCGCGCCGGCTACATCCGGCCCGGACTCGATGGCCGCGGACCTGATCGGATCGGATCCTTTGGGTCGGGCGATCACTGACCGCTCGGCGACGGCCCTGGACAACTCGTCGGCCTGCTTCTCCACATCGGAGCGGCGATCGGCCCAGACATCGGTGAGGGCGTTCAGCACGGTGCGGAACGAGGGCGTGCCCTGGCGGTCCTGGGTGGGGAAGTAGGTACCGCCGAAAAAGGGCCGGCCGTCGGGTGTCAGGAACATGCTCATTGGCCAGCCCCCCGACCCGATGAGGGCCTGGACCGCCTCCATGTAGACGGCGTCCACGTCGGGCCGCTCCTCCCGGTCGACCTTGATCGAGACGAATGAGTCATTGAGCATGGCCGCCGTCTCTGCGTCCTCGAAGGACTCGTGGGCCATGACGTGGCACCAGTGGCAGGCCGAGTACCCGATCGAGAGGAAGATCGGCCGGTCGGTGGCCGTGGCCCGGGCGAAGGCCTCGTCGCCCCACGGGTACCAATCGACCGGATTGTCGGCGTGCTGGCGGAGGTACGGGCTCGTCTCGTTGGCCAGTCGGTTCACGGCCTCAGCCTAATGACCCGAGCCTAATGACCCCAGATTGCCGCCCCCGGCACGCCTGGCCCACGCGACGACATAGGCCAACGACGACAGGGCCGACGACGACAGGGCCGAACGACGGACGACGTGGCCGACGACGACATGGCCGACGACGACATGGCCGACGACGACATGGCCGACGACGACATGGCCGACGACGACATGGCCGACGACGACATGGCCAGCGACGACATGGCCAGCGACACTCGGTGGCCCGGCCCCTCCGCTCACGCCTCCGACCCGTCAGCCCACGCCTCCCACCCGGCTGCCCAGCCGGGGCGTTGGCGCCGCTGTCTATGGTTGAGCCGCATGGAACTCCGACTCGACGGAAAAGTAGCGCTGGTCACCGGCACGTCCCGAGGTATCGGCCTGGCCATCGCCACCCGCTTCGCCGAGGCAGGTGCCTCGGTCATGCTCTCGTCCCGCAAGGCCGATGCGCTCGAGGCCGCGGTCAAGCTCATTGCCGGGCAACAAGCGGCAGGCGACACGACTTCCGACCCCCCCTACGGGGAGACGGCCTGGTTCGTGGCCAACGCCGGAGACGAGGCCCAGGCGGAGGCGTGCGTGGCGGCCACCATCGACCGGTTCGGCTCCCTCGACATCTTGGTCAACAACGCAGCCACCAACCCCCATTTCGGGCCGACCCTCGACATCGACGAAAGTCGGGCCACCAAGACGGTCCAGGTCAATCAACTGGGCGTGCTGGCCTGGACCAGGGCGGCGTGGCGGGCGGCGATGGCCGAGCACGGCGGGGCGGTGCTGAACCTGGCATCCGTCGGTGGTCTGTCGGTCGAGGGCGGGATCGGCTGGTACAACGTGACCAAGGCGGCCGTGGTCCACCTGACCAGCCAACTGGCCAGTGAGCTGGGCCCGGCGGTGAGGGTCAACGCGTTGGCCCCCGGCCTGGTGAAGACCGACTTTGCCCGGGCGCTCTGGGAGCCGGGCGAAGAGGCTATCGCCCGGCGTCTTCCCCTTCGGAGGTTGGGCATGCCCGATGACATCGCCAAGGCGGCCCTGTTCCTCTGCTCCGATGCCGCGTCGTGGATCACGGGGGACACGCTGGTCATCGACGGGGGTGCCCTCAGTATGCCCAGCGGGGGCGTGGGCTGACCCGGCGGGTCAGGTCAGGTCAGATCGGTGCGGCGGACCTTGCCGCTGGACGTTCGCGGCAGCTCCGCAACGAGGACGACTTCCTTGGGCGCCGCCCACGGCGCCAGCTCGGCGGCCACCGCGTCCCGCAGCTCGCCCGTGGTCGGCGGAGCCGACGGGTCGGCGGTGACGACCCAGGCCACCACCCGCTCGCCCCATTCGGCGTCCGGCCGCTTCCAGACTGCGACTTCGGCCACGCCCGGGAGGGCGCCGAGCACGCGTTCGACGGCCACCGGCCACACGTTCTCGCCTCCGGTCACGATCACCTCGGCCATGCGGCCATGCACGATGAGGCGCCCGTCGGGACCGAGGGATCCGGCGTCACCGGTCGCCAGCCACCCGCCATCGAGCTTTGGGTCGTGGCCGTCGCGGTAGGCGCGGAGGAGCATTGGCCCGCGGACCAGGATCTCGCCCGCCGAGCCGTCGGACCCGGTCAAGCCGTAAAACCCGGTCGATCCGGCCGATCCGGCCGATCCGTTCGAGCCCGCCGAGCCGTCGGACCCGGTCGTACCATCGCTGACCCTGACCTCGGCGCCCTCGACCGGTACGCCGTCGTAGAGGAGCCCCGAACCGGTCTCGGTCATGCCGTAGGTGGTCACGACATTGTCGGGGAGCCCGCTCGGTGGCGCGGCCCCGCCCAACAGGACGACCCGGTAGCTCGAGGTGTCGGTGCGCCCGAGGGCGGTGGCGACGAGCGAGACCATGGTGGCGCCGGCACGGGCCTCTCGCTCCACCGCGGCTGCCTCGAAGCGCTCGTGGATCCGGTAGGTCGTTCCCGTCTCGAGGGCCCGGGTGATCACCGAGAGGCCGCCGATGTGGGCGAAGGGGAGACAGGCCAGCCACACGTCGGCCGTGGGGTCCACCGAGAGCCGCTCGGAGGTGGCGACAGCCGACGCATGCACCGCCTCCCTGGTCAGGACCACGCCTTTCGGCTCGCCTGTGGTGCCGCTGGTCGCCACGACCAGGGCATCGCCGTCCTCTGTGGGCATGCCGCCGCCAGGGAGCGCCCGAGTGCCTTCGGGCGAGATCACGCGGGCCGGCTGCAGCGCTTCGAACAGCCGGAGGACGGCCGGCCGGGGCAGTCGGGTGTCGACCGGGAGCACGGCGTCTCCCGACTCCCAGGCCGAGCACATGGCCGCGACGAACGGCGGCCCGGGAGGGAGGTCGAGTGCCAACAGCTCGGGCATGTGGTTAGCCTAAGGGATCGTACGAGTGATGACTCTAGGAGTGAATGGTCGCATGGTTGATCCCGACGGAGACGGAAGCGAGGAGCAGGTCAAAGCGGCCACCACCGTGATCAGCGGGGCGCCGGAGGACCCGGTCGAGCAGTACCGCCACTTGTCCCTCCCGGCCTGGGAGCGCAGGGGTGACCACCGGGACATCCACTACGACGTGGCCGAAGGCATCGCCAAGGTCACCATCGCCCGGCCCGAGGTCCGCAACGCCTTCCGGCCCCAGACCCTCTTCGAGCTGGCCGAGGCGTTCAACACGGCCCGGGACGACCCGACGGTCGGAGCCATCATTTTGACCGGTGAGGGACCGGATGCCTTCTGCTCGGGCGGTGACCAGTCGATCCGGGGTGACGACGGGTACATCGGTGACGACGAGGTGGCCCGCCAGGGCATCGGTCGCTTGAACGTCCTCGACCTCCAGGTGCAGATCCGTCGCTTGCCCAAGCCGGTGATCGCCATGGTGGCCGGCTACGCCATCGGGGGCGGCCACATCTTGCACCTGGTCTGCGACATCACCATCGCGGCCGACAACGCCAGGTTTGGGCAGACCGGGCCCAAGGTGGGCAGTTTCGACGGAGGATACGGCTCGAGCCTGCTGGCCCGCACCATCGGCTTGAAGCGGGCCAAGGAGGTGTGGTTCCTCTGCCGGCAGTACGACGCGGCCACCGCACTCGACTGGGGTCTGGTCAACGAGGTGGTCCCACTCGCCGCCCTCGAGCAGGAGACCGTCGCCTGGTGTCGGCGGATGCTCTCGCTCTCGCCCATCGCCCTCCGCATGATCAAGGGCGGCCTCCATGCCGCGGACGACGGCCTGGCCGGGCTCCAGCAGCTCGCCGGCGACGCCACCATGCTCTTCTACATGAGCGAGGAGGGGCAGGAGGGCCGCAACGCCTATCAACAGCGACGCCAGCCGGACTTCTCGCCCTTCCCCCGCCGGCCGTGAGGGGACGCAGCGGGAAGGGCGGGGTCCTTCGTGGCTGACCCCGCTTCGAGGGGCCAAGGGGACGGGTCTCAGCCCCGGCCGGCTCCTCGGGGACCCGCCGCGCCGCCTGGCCCGGCTACGCCGGACCCAGGTCCGGCCGCCCCGACTCCGAGCGTCGCCGCCCCCACGCCGGGCGCCGCAGCCCCCACTCCGGGCGCCGCCGCCGCCCCTCTTGGTCCGGTCAGGAGATGGGTGCTCGGCGCCCGACCGCGCACGCTGCCCGCCGCGGTGGTGCCAGTTCTGGTGGGCACGGCCGTGGCTGCCTGCGGCTATGCCGGCCAGGCCGGCTTCATCCACCGGGCCGACACCTACGGCCCGCTTCACCCGGGGATCCTCTGGTGGCGGGCGGCCGGGGCGCTGGTCGTTGCCCTCGCCATCCAGATCGGCACGAACTACGCCAACGATTACTCCGACGGGATCCGCGGGACCGACGACGTCCGGGTCGGGCCGGTGCGGCTGGTGGCCACCGGGCTGGCGTCCCCGACCGCCGTGAAGCGGGCGGCGCTCGGGGCGTTCGCCGTCGCCGGTGTGGTCGGCTTGGGTCTGGCCGCAGTGACGTCCTGGTGGATCCTCGCTGTGGGCGCCGCCTGCCTCGCCGCTGGATGGCTGTACACCGGTGGGCCCCGACCCTACGGCTATGCCGGGTACGGCGAGGCCTTCGTCTTCGTGTTCTTCGGTGTGGTGGCCACGGCCGGGTCGGCCTTCGTGCAGAGCGGGCGCTTGGCCCTCCTCCCGCTGGTCGTCTCGGTACCCGTCGGCGTGCTGGCCACCGCCTTGCTGTTGGCCAACAACCTCCGGGACATCGGTTCCGACCGAGCGTCGGGGAAGCGGACCCTCGTGGTGCGGATCGGGCGCCGGTGGGGCGGGCGGCTGTATGTGGGGTGCCTGGTACTGGGGTTCGTGGGTGCGCTGGTCGCCGCGGCATGGCGCCCGTGGTCGCTGCTGGCCCTGGCCGCCCTGCCGCTGGCCGTCCGTCCGGCGCGGCTGGTGACCGAGGGAGCCGAAGGGCGGGCGCTCTTGCCGGTCCTGGCCGCTACCGGCCGCCTGCAGCTGGTGTTCGGAGTCCTCCTGGCCGTCGGGCTGTGGCTGTGACCATCGGGGCGGGCGCCCGTCGGACGACACCCACCGGTAGTACCGTGGTCGACCGGCCGGCCGGGATCGCCGACTCACCCCGTACGTCCCGCTCACCCTGTACGTCCCGCTCAGCGAGGACCCTCCCCTCAGCCGGGACGTTTCGCTCAGCCGGGACGTTCGTCGAGGTGGTCGCGAACGAGCGCCGTCACCGGGCCCGGGGCTTCCAGGTGGGCGGTGTGTCCGACCCCGGGTACCACGGCGTGGGTGGCGTTCGACCCGATGGCCCGGGCCATGCGCCGGCCCAGCGCGGTGAACTTGGCGTCTCGCTCGCCGGTGATCACCAGGACCGGCATGGTCAGGGAGTGCAGCTGGTCCCACAGGGGTGGTTGCCTGCCCGTCCCGGCCAGGCGCAGGCTCGATGCCAGCCCGGCCGCCGAGTTGGCCCGCCGCTGGGCCAGGCCGGTGGAGCCGTCGGGGATTCCGGCAAAGAGCGGGCGGCCCAGCCACCGGCGCAAGAAGGCATCCACGCGCTCCTGCTCGTCTCCGCCCGGGCCGGTGACCGAGGGCGGATCGAGCTCGGCGGCCAGGGCCTCGTCGGTGGCCATCCGTTCGGCCCGGAGATGGCCATCCTCGATCCCAGCTGTGCCCGACACGAGCACGAGGGACCGGACCCGGTCGGGGACGGACAGCGCCGCCTGGAGGCAGAAGCGGGCACCCATCGAGTAGCCGAGATAGGCGCCACGCCCACCGACATCGGTGAGCAGCCATGCCCCGCTGGTGAGATCGGCGCGTACTCCGGCCGAGCCCCCGTGGCCGGGCAGGTCGACGGCAACCACCTCGTGGTCGGCAGCCAGGTCATCGGCCATCGGCCCCCAGATCTCCCCGGTCTGGGTGAAACCGTGGGCGAGGACGAGGCGGGGGCCGCTCCCAGTGGTGGCGGCGTGCAGGAGGGCCGCAGGTTCCGGCGCAGGCTGGGTGTCGTGGGTGTCGGGCCGGTGCATGTCGGTATCTGGCGATGAGCGTACCGAGGGCCTTCGGTGACGTGCAGGCCGACTATGCGGCCACGCTGGTCGACGAGTGGTCCCGGGCCGGGGTCGAGCACGCGGTGGTGTGCCCGGGGTCTCGCTCGACGCCCCTGGCCTTGGCGCTGGCCCGCCATGCTGGCATCACCGTCCACGTGCGCCTCGACGAACGATCGGCCGGGTTCGTGGCGCTCGGCCTGGGGCTCAGCACCGGCAAGCCCGCCGTGGCCCTCACCACCAGCGGCACGGCCGCGGTCGAGCTTCATCCGGCCGTGGTCGAAGCCGACCTGGACGGCACGCCCCTGCTGGCCTGCACGGCGGACCGCCCTCCCGAGCTGCACCAGGTCGGGGCGCCCCAGACCATCGACCAGCACCGCTTGTACGGTTCGTCGGTGCGGTGGTTCTTCGAGCCCGGTGTGGCCGACGAGGCGACCTCGCACACCTGGCGGTCGGTCGCCTCGCGGGCAGTGGCCGAGGCGATGTCGGGCCCAGCCGGTCCCGGCCCGGTACAGCTGAACCTGGCCTTTCGCGACCCACTGCTCCCGTCCTCGTCCACCATGCCGGCGGCCCGGCCGGGCCGACCTGGGGTCGCCCCGTGGCACCGCGTCGAAGCGAGCCGACCACCGGCGCCGGCCGCCGTGATCGCCGAATTGGCCGGCGCCGGGCCCCGGGGCATCATCCTGGCCGGGGCCGGGTGTGGTGACCCCGAGGCGATCTGCCGGCTGAGCCGGTCCACGGGATGGCCGGTCCTGGCCGACCCGCGTTCGCGGGCCCGCATCGCCGCCCCCGGCCTGGTGGGGGCGGCCGACGCCATCGTGCGGTGCCGGCCCTTCACCGAACGTTTCGTACCCGAGGTGGTCCTGCGCCTCGGTGCGCCGTGGGTGTCCAAGGTGGTGAACGTATGGGTGGCCGACCTGTCCAGGGCCGGCTGCCTGCACTTCCTGGTGGACCCCTTCTGGCGCTGGCCCGATCCGGAACGGGGGTCTACCACCGTCGTGCGGGCCGATCCGACCAGCCTGTGCCTCGCCGTGGCCGACCGTGTGGCCGATGATGTGGCCCACCGTGTGGCCGATGAAGTCGGCGGCGAGCCTGCCGTGGTCGGTCAGCGTTCCTGGGCCGCGGGCTGGCAAGCGGCCGAGGCGGCCGCCCAGCGGGCGCTGACCGCCGCGTTGGAGCCGGACCCCGGCCCGGGTCTCGGGGCACTGACAGAGGCGGCGCTGTCCCGCCGGCTCTTCGGCCGGCTGCCGACGGAGGCGACCCTGGTCGTCTCGTCCTCGATGCCCATCCGCGATGTCGAGGCATTCGCCGCGCCTTGTGCGGCGCCCCCCCGGGTGGTGGCCAACCGCGGGGCCAACGGCATCGACGGGGTGGTGTCCACCGCCATCGGCGTCGCGTCTGGGAAGCGGCCAACCGACCGTGGCCCTGGTCGGCGATCTGGCCTTCCTGCACGATTCCTCGGCCCTGGTCCGGAGCCCGGGAGCCGACGCCCCGTGCACCATCGTGGTGGCCGACAACGGGGGAGGGGGGATCTTCTCGTTCCTGCCTCCAGCCGGCGCCCTCGACGGTACGACGTTCGAGGAACTCTTCGGTACGCCGCAGGCCAGTGACATCGCTGCCGTTGCCGGCGGCTTCGGCTTGCCCGTCACCGATGTCGACGACGTCGGGGCGGCAATGGACGCCGTCGACCGCGGTGTCGAGTCCGGTGGGCTCTCGATCGTGCGGGTGCGCCTACCGGGACGGGCGGAGAATGTCGAAGGCCACCACCGCTTGAACGAGATGGTCGGGGCCGCCGTCGCCGCGACGATCGGCGCCTGAGGTCAACACGGCGTCGGGTCGAACGACGGGTTCTGTTGAGCCGGCGGAGCGGTCGTGGCCGTCGACCCCGTCGACCCCGACGACGAGGGAGCCGGTGCGGCCGGGGAAGTCGCCACGGCAGGAACGGCGATGGCCTGCCCGTAGGCGTCGATCGGCGGTGTGCTCACCGTGTTGGGGCTGGATCCCAAGAACTCGGTCAGCATCTGTTGGGCCGCGGGCTGATCGACCACCTCGACGGAGCTCCCGCCGCTGGTCGTGGCTGGACTGGTGGGAAGGGTGAAGGTCTGAAGGCTCGTGCCGCCGAAGGCATGGTAGCGCTCGACCAGGGAGTACAGGTCGCCCTCGGTCAGGCCGTCGTCCTTGGAGAAGTCGTGGACCATGGAGCTGAGCAGCGTGTTCAACTTGAGGGGGTTGTAGGTGGACTTGGCCTTGTTCAGCACCGCCGAGATGACGACGTTCTGGCGGGTGATACGACCCAGGTCGGCGGTCCCGTCCGCGTGCCAGGAGCCGTTGGCGTAGTACTGGTAATAGCGAGAGCGGGAGAGGGCCAGCGCCTGGGTGCCGTTGAGCACCTGGCAGCCGGCCGTGGTGATGCTGAGCCCCGAGTTGTTGTTGCCGTTGTCGTCGTCGCGCGCCGGGTACGGGAAGTTGAGCGAGATCCCGCCGAGGGCGTTCACCGCGTCTTGAACGCCGAAGAAGTTGATGTTGATGTAATGGGTGATGGGGATGCCGAAGGTGTTCTCGATGGTCGTGATCAACCCGTTCGGACCGTTGTTGAATGCTGAGTTGATCTTGTTGTCGGTGGACAGCCCGGTCCCGGCCGGGAGTCCTGAGAGCTGCACGTAGGTGTCCCGCGGGATCGAGAGCAGCTTTGCCGTTCCGGCCTGTGGGTCGACGTGGACGATCTTGATGGTGTCGCTTCGCTGGCCCGGCGCCTGTGCAGTGCTGCCGAATTGCTGGGCCTGGGCCGCGCTCTCACCCGCCCGCGAGTCCGATCCGATGAGTAGGACGTTGTAGGGGGCGCCGTTGGCCGCGGCGACGCAGCTCGGGCACGGCGCCGAACTGACCTGGCTCCACTGGTACTGGTTGTACCCGAACGCGGCCCCGCCGAGTGCGAGGATCAACACCAGGACGATGAGCAGCCAGCGCAGGACCCGCGATCCACGGGAACGGCGCCGCTTGCCCCGTTTGCTCCGGTCCCTGTGGCTGGGGATGTACACCTGACCACTGAGGATCGGACCGGAGAACTCGCCACCGCCGGATCGTCCGGGACCACGACCATCTCCGGGCGGTCTGTAGTTGGAAGGGGACACGGTTGAACTGGGCCTTTATCGGTGAGGGCCGATCACGTCACCGCCGGCCACTAGGAGCATTTCCCCCAGAGTTTCCCATGATGAATGCGCCAATTACCATCACCCTCTGGCCCGGTGCCCCTACGCGCCCTCCGTGCACAGGGCGGCCCTCCCGTACTTCGGTCCCGTTTGCCGCCCCGCCGTCTCGTCCTTCCGTCCCGCGCTGACGCGCTACGCGGTGGTGGGTATCCAAGAGCCGTGGAACCCGAAGGGGACCCTGGCCGGCAGGTGCACGGTGGCCACCGGAGGCCCGCTGAACGAGGTGGCGTCCAGGATGACGAGATCGCTGGCGCCCCTGGTGGCGTCGAAGACCACGCTCAGGATCCAGCCCTCTCCCTCCTCGTGGCCGTCCGCGGCCCGCACGAAGACCGGTTCGCCGGCTTGCCGGTGCTCCCCGGGATCGAAGCGCTCAGACTCGTCCCGAGCCAGGTCGTACTTGACCAGTCCGCCAGGCATGTCAGCTCCCGTCAACTGCAGGCAGTAGCCGAAGCGGTGGGGCCGTCCAGCCATTGCATCGTCGATCCTCGGGAACTCGACCGGGATGTCGTCGAGGGGAGTCTCGGCAATCCGGCCGGTCGACGGGTCGACGGTCCAACGTGCGAGCACGGGTTGGCTGGCCGCGAGGGACTCACCGGGAGGCGTGTCGAAGGCGGAGTCGTAGCGCACCACGTCCAACACGACCGACGCCCCGATGTCGAAGGCGTTCAGGACGTGGAAGACGTAGCACGGGTCCATTCCGATCCACTGGATGTCCGATCCCCGTCCGCCTCGGGCCAGGAGGCCGACCCTAGCCCCGGCCTCGGGCATCCACCGGAAGGGCAGGCTTTGACCGGAGACGGCCAGGTCGAGGTCGAACACCACCGGCAGGTCGAGAAAGACCATGCGGGTGGCGGTGACACCGAAATCGTGCATCATGACGGCCCGGGGGACGTCGATCTCCTCCGTGCGGATCAGCACGCCGCCCGAGTCGACGACATGGGAGCGCAGGAACGGTGGGCCGAAGACGTCGTAACCGAAGAAGATGAGCTCGCCGGTCGTGGGGTCGACTTTGGGGTGGGCGGTCATCGGAGACGCCAACGAGCCGTCGAAATCGTGGATCCGTGCCCGTTCAAGATCGGGCGACAGGGCGTGGGGGAACCCCGACTCGACGAGGGCCAGGGTTCGACCGGCGTGACGGATCACGTGGGTATTGGCTGGGCCGTCGATGGGTTCGCTCGGGCCCTTCGGGGGTGCGGTGTTGCACTCCGCCGCCAGCTTCCGGGTCCGGACCCATCGGTTGCGGTACGACACGGCCTTTCCGCCCTCGAGACCGATGGCATGGATCATCCCGTCACCGCTGAACCAGTGGTACTCGCTCTGATCGGCCGGGATGACGGCCGGGTTCGGCCCGTTGCGGAGCAATTGCCCCTCGAGGTCGGGCGGCACGACGCCTTCGATCTCGAGCTCGTGCTCCTCGGTTCGCTCCGCAGTGACGGGAGCAAAATTGCCGCTCAGGTAGGGATTGTCCATGCCGCAGCTCGCTCCTCGGTCTCGTCGCCGGTCTCGTCGCCCCGTAACCGCCGGCGCTCTCCCGCGATCGTACCGGGAGCCCTTCGCCGGTGGGCTTCCCGAGCCGGAGGCCGTACCGGGATCGTCCTGGGGGCCATATCCGGCGTGGCAGGCTGAGGCGATGGCCAGACTTGCTGAGGACCTCCGCTTCAGGGGTCTCGTCCATCAGATGACCGATCCCGCGCTCGAAGGCCGGCTCGATACCGAGCACATCACCGCCTATTCCGGCTTCGACCCCACAGCCGACAGCCTCCATGTCGGTCACCTGTTGCAGATCTGCTTGCTGCGCCGCCTGCAACTGGCCGGCCATCACCCCATCGCGCTGGCCGGTGGGGGGACGGGGTTCATCGGCGATCCGGGAGGCAAGTCGACCGAACGGGCGCTGCTCACCCCGGAGGAGCTCGCCCACAACGTCCACGGGATCCGGTCTCAGCTCGAGAGGTTCCTCGACTTCGGCGCCGATGCCGGTGCTGCGCGGGCCACCCTGGTGGACAACAGCGAGTGGCTGGCCGGCATGGGCCTGTTCGAGTTCCTGCGCGACGTGGGTAAGCACTTCACAGTCAACCAGATGGTGGCCAAGGACTCGGTCAAGGCGCGGCTGGAGCGTGAAGGGCAGGGCATCTCCTTCACCGAGTTCAGCTATATGTTGCTCCAGGCCTACGACTTCCTCCGGCTGTTCGACGACCACGGGTGCCGCCTCCAGTTCGGCGGCAGCGATCAATGGGGGAACATCACCATGGGCATCGACCTGGTCCGCAAGGTGCGGCACGCCGAGGTGTGGGGGTTCACCTCCCCGCTCGTCCTGAAGGCGGACGGGACCAAGTTCGGCAAGTCGGAAACCGGGACCGTCTGGCTCGACCCCGCCCGTACCAGCCCATATCGGCTGTACCAATTCTTCATCCGATGCGAGGACGGTGTGGTCGGGTCCTACCTCCGCTACTTCACATTCTTGGACCATGAGCAACTGACCGCCCTCGATGCCATGACCGCCGAGAAGCCCGAGCGCCGCGAGGCGCAACGGGTTCTGGCCCGGGAGGTCTGCTCGCTGGTCCACGGTCGCGCCGAGATGGAGCGGGCCGAGCGGGCCGCCGGTGCCCTCTTCAGTGAGGCCATCGTCGAGCTGGACGAGCCCACCCTGCTCGACGTGTTCGCCGAGGCACCCTCCACCCCCTTGGATCGTGCCCGGCTCGAGGGCGATGGCCTGTCCCTGGTCGACCTGCTGGTCGAGACGGGCATGGTGCCGTCCAAGGGCCGGGCCCGGACGACGGTGGAACAAGGCGGGGCGTACGTGAACAATCGCCGCGAGAATCAGATCGACCGGATGTTGAACCGCGCTGACCTGCTGGCCGGCGGGTATGTCGTCCTGCGCCGGGGCCGGAAGGACTATCACCTGCTGCGCTTCACCTGAGAGCCACCGACGGCCGACAGCAGGCCGGGTCGACCGACCGACGGCCGACAGCAGGCCGACATCGGCTACCACGTACACTGTCTCTGTGCCTGCGACATCCGATCCGTCGTCCAACGCGTCGCCGGTCAGCCTTACCTCCGGCCTCCCCGACACCGTGCTTCCGCCCGAGCCCGACGACGCCACCCAGCGCCTCGAGCGGGCCGTCGGCGAGCCACCCGAACGTCGGCGGGACTCAGTGGCCGACGTCGTGCGTTCGTTCCCCCGGTCGCTGGCCGGATGGGCGGCGCTCGGGTCACTGGCTGGCGACGACATCGAGGCCTACGCCTACTACCGGGTCGGGTACCACCGAGGACTCGACGCCCTGCGAGCCGCCGGATGGCGCGGATCGGGAACCGTCAGGTGGGCGGAACTCTCCAACCGGGGATTCCTCCGGTGCGTCGACGGGCTTCGGGCCACGGCCGGTGCCATCGGGGAACAAGAGGAAGAGGAGCGCTGCGACATCTTCCTCCGCCAGCTCGATCCGTCGTGGCGACCGGGGCGGACCGGGATTCACGGTTGAGCCGGCGACCAGGGCCACCGGGACGAGCGGGGAAGGCGATGGCACTGGGCGCCGCGGCTGTCGCCCTCCCGGTATTGCTGACCGCGTGTGCAGGGGCCGAACAGAGCGGAACCCCGGCCCACCGGGTGTCGACGTGGGTCTCGGGGGCCGGGGCCGGACCGGCCATCGGGGCGGTCCAGGCCGACAACGCTTCTGTCGACAAGGCGTTGGCCACCCACAGCTCGTCGGGAGTCATCCGCACGGTGTGCGCCCTGTTGTCCAACGACGCCACTGCCGGCAACAGCAACCTGCCCACGCCCGACACGCAACTCACGACGGATCTGGAGAGCGCCTACCAGGTGGAGTACTCGGCCGGCAACGACTGCTACAGCGGTGCGGGCGGCGACGCCTCCCTGTTGCGCCGCTCGGCCAAGGAACGCCAACAGGGTGCGGCAGACCTGGTCAAGGCGGTCGCACGCATCACGGCGGTCACCGGGCACGTCCCTTCGACCACGACCACCACGGTGCCGGGCGGAAACAGCGGCGACCCGTTCGCTCCGACCTGATGGGTGACAGCCGGTGGGATGACCGGCCCCCGTCGGGTGCCGGGCCGAACACTAGGGTCGCGGTCCATGCCCGTCCAGCACGGAATCGTCGGCCCGGTGCCCCACGGCCGCCAACCCGAGGACTACGACCGCCAGCGACGCCGGGTGCTCTGGGCGATGCCGTCCGGGCTCTACGTCCTGGGCAGCCGCTCGGGTGACCGCCGGAACCTGATGACCTGCAACTGGATCTCCCAGGTGGCGTCCAGCCCGAAGTTGGTGGCCACCGCCGTGGACCACGAGGCGGTCACGGCCGGTTTGATCGTTGAGGGTGGCTCGTTCTCGGTCAGCATCCTGGCCCGAGAGGACAAGGCGGTGGCGCGCCGGTTCGTGAAACCGGTCGAACAGGTCGCGATGGGGGACGACGGCGCGGCTACGGCCATGCAGGGGATCGAGGTGCTGGAGCTGGCCGACGGCGTGCCCGTGGTGGCCGCGAGCGTCGGGTGGCTCGCCTGTGCGCTCCGGCACACGCTCGAGCTGGGAAGCCACACCCTGTTCGTGGGCGAGGTGACTGACGTGGGGGGAAGGGCCAGCGGCCCCGATGACCATCCCCAGGTCCTCAGGATGGAGGACACCAGGATGAACTACGGGGGTTGACCGAGCCCCGGGGCACGTATCGAGGGGGCTCCGGCCGATCGGCGGGTCGGGTTACGGGGCGGGTTTGTCACGGTCCGGGCCCAGCACGGGCCACGGGTTTGGGACTCTCGGTGGCCGGGTACGGGACTGGTCCGGTCGGGCGCCTGGCTCAGGCGGGTTTTGGACGGAGGTCGATGCGGAGCACGAGCACCCCGTCGTCGAGCGTCGCCTCGGCGTCGCCCAGCATGGCGAAGTCCATGAAGTCGGCTTGGGCCTGCTCCTTGAACCGCTGGCGATCGGCCCCCTCGATCGGGGGCAGGCCACGATTCCGCACGGCCTCGGCACGAGAGCGGAACCGAGCCAGCATGTCCTGGGGGTCGAATTGCTCGGGCACAGGTCGATCGTAGCGGGGCTCTGGCGCGCACCGTAGCCGTATCCTGCGCACTACACTTGGCACCGAACGGTGAACGACGGGATACCCGGTTGGCCTGGGCTCAGGCCTGATGTCGCCTCTGGCGGGGGCAAGGAGTTTTTCGGTGAAGAAGGGACGCCATCGCCGCTTCGAGGAAGCACGCAGCCTGAAACGGTCCGTCGCGACCGCAAACAGGCGGTGCCCCGAATGTGGCGCTGAACCAGAAGACGAGCACGCGTCGTGGTGCCTGGCCACCGAGGACGAATTCGACGAGATCCTCGGCACGGTCCAGCGCGGGCCCACGCATACCGAGGACGACCCGCTGGCCGAGTAGGGCCGGCCAATGACGCCGGTTGCGCTACCTCGGCTCGGTCGAACGGTGGTGGGTGCCCTTCGACTTTCGTCGGCAGTGCTCGCTGCGTTTCAGCGGGCAGCCGTCCGCCTGACCGTGGGATGGGGTAACGGCACCGCTGTCGAGGCCGGTGACAGGCGGGAATCCAGGTAGGCGGCCATCATCTTGTAGACCTTCTTTCCGGCCATGGCCTCGAGCTCGACCCGCATGCTGACGTACACGGGCTCATGGCCCACGAAAGCCTCGGGTGCCTCGGTGCACCACCAGTGGAACTCCTCGCCCCCCCCGCCCCAGTGCCGCCGGTCCCATTGCCGGATGACCGAAGTGACATGGCCGTCGGCTGAGGTCTCGTCCTCCCGCCGCAGTGGGAGTTGCCAGCAGACTTCGGGCTTCAGTTCCACGTGGCTCCGACCCTGGGCCAGTGCGGCCAGGTGTAACGCGCACCCGGCCCCCGCCGGGAATCCGGGCCGATTGAGGAAGATGCATGCGTCCTTCACCAACCTCGTGCCCAGGTCTCCGTCGGGGAGCCTCTTGACCACGCCCTTTTGGCCCTGCTTGTAGAACTGCCAGAGCTCCGGCGTGAGCTCGGCCGCGGCCCGCTCGACCGTCCGGGCGTCCTTCTTCCCAGTGAAGTGGGCCCCGTACGAGCAACAACCCTGCACCAGCTCCGGTGCCGGCCCGGTGAGCACGCCCTGGCACCCGTGGCCGAAGATGCATGTCCAGGCGCTGGTCATGAAGGTGATGTCGAATTGCCAGGTTCGCTCCTCGTCGGGGTCGTCGAAGCTGACCCACTCGTGGGCGTCGGACGGGATCTTCGAGTTCGGGTTGGCCACGCCTTTATGATGACAGGCGTGCCCGCCGACCGTGACGACTCGCGCCCGGTGTTGACGGTGACAACCGACGCCCGGCTCACGGTCACCGAGGCGCTGGCCAAAGAGACGGGCCAGGGCCGGCTGGCGCTGTGGTTGGAGGTCACCGGGGCCAACGACGGGTCCTATACCTACGACATGTATTTCCGGGCCCTGCACGACGCCACCCCCGGGGATGTCATCCAGCACGACGACGACGTCACGGTGGTCATCCCGCGGGAGAGCGCCGGCCGGTTGCCTGGGGCCAGGCTCGACGTCCTCACCGATGCCGACGGCGAGCCCGGGCTGGTCGTGGTGAATCCGAACAGACCGCCCACTCGGGCCGAGCAGGGGCTGGCCCCGGCCGAGGCTTCGCCGGCCGATCTGACCAGCCCCCTGGCCCGCCGGGTGGCCTCGGTCCTCGAATCCGAGGTGAATCCCAGCATTGCCGAACACGGCGGTCGAGCCGATCTGGTCACAGTGGAGGGCTCGGTCGTCCACCTCCGGTTGAGCGGCGGCTGTCAGGGCTGCGGAATGGCCCAGGCCACCTTGACCCTGGGGATCGAGGCCATCCTGCGAGAGGCCGTGCCAGAGATCACCGACATCGTGGATGTCACCAACCATGGCGCCGGGTCCAATCCCTTCTACCAGTCCGCCCTGGGCTGACACTCGGGTGCGAACCTGAGCAGTGACGGCACTGCTCGTCGCCGGGACAGCGGTGGCCGGCCTGGTCGTGGGCGCGCTGTTCGAACCGCTCGGGCAGCGCGAGGCCGAGAGGAGCGACCACCGCCAGCATCGCCCGGCCGGGGACAGCGGTGGACAGCCGGTCGTCAACGGTGGGGGGCGGGCATCGCCGCCCCGGCTCCTCCCGGCTGGGCCCAGCGCCGCTCGGAACCTCGGCGCCGCACTGGTCACCGGCGGTCTCTTCGCCGGCTCGGCCCACCGGTTCGGCGCCCATCTGGTCCTCCTGCCCTACTGCGGCTTTTTCTCTGTGCTGGTGGTGGTGTCCACCACCGACCTGTCACACGGAGTGATCCCTCGCCGGCTGGTCTATCCGGCCTTGGGGACTCTCGGGGTCCTCTTCGCGATGGTGGCCGCAGCGGACAACCAGTGGCACCGACTGGGCAATGCCGTGGTCGGTACCTCCGCTGCCTTTGCCGTGTTGTTCGTCATCTGGTGGTTGGCACCCAGAGGGATGGGGTTCGGCGACGTGCGCTTGTCGGCCCTCATCGGACTGGCCACCGGCTGGATCGGCCTGCTCGCCACCTACGTCGCCCTGGCCTCCGCCTTTGTCTTCGGCCTCCTCTTCGGCATCGCCGTCATGGGTCTGTCGGGAATGGGGCGCACGGTCCGGATCCCGTTTGCCCCGGCGCTGGCCGTCGGGGCGATCGTCGCCGTCTTCTGGGGCGCCCCGATCGTCCAGGCGGTGTTCCATCGAACCATCTGAGCAGAGGGCCGCGCCCCGGCGCCGGTCTGGGGCTGCCCGCATCTCCTGCGGGGGAGAGCGGCGCCCCCGGGAAGCTGGCCGAGTCGGTGGCGGCCACGAGTAGATTTGCCTGGATGCTGCGTTTCCTGACCGCCGGAGAGTCCCACGGCCGCGCCCTGGTGGTCATCGTGGAGGGCGTCCCGGCCGGGCTGTTGGTCACGGCCGAGGACATTCAGCGGGGACTGGCTCGTCGGCGACTCGGGTACGGGCGGGGTCCGAGGATGCGCTTCGAGGCCGATGAGGTGACCCTGGTCGGCGGGATCCGCCACGGTCGCACCATCGGCTCGCCCGTGGCCATCGAGATCGCCAACACCGAATGGCCGAAGTGGGAAACCGAGATGTCTCCGGCTCCGGGCCTGCCCACCAAGGTCCTGACCCAGCCACGACCCGGCCATGCCGACCTGTCAGGGATGCTGAAGTACGGTCTGGCCGACGCCCGGGACGTGCTCGAGCGGGCCTCGGCCCGGGAGACGGCGGCCAGGGTTGCGGCGGGAACCGTGGCCAAGCTGCTCTTGGGTCAGATCGGGGTGGACATTCTCAGCCACATCGTGCAATTGGGGGCGGCCAGGAACGAGGGTTCCGTGCTCCCTGTCCCCGGCGACCTGCCCCGGATCGACGAATCGGCGGTTCGTTGTCTCGATCCCGGCACCGAGGCCCGCATGGTGGCCGAGGTCAAGGCGGCGGCCAAGGAGGGCGACTCGCTCGGCGGCGTGGCCGAGGTCGTGGCCTACGGGGTCCCCGTCGGCCTCGGGAGCCACGTGCACTGGGACCGTCGCCTCGACGCCCTGTTGGCCCAGGCCCTCATGAGCATCCAGGCCATCAAGGCGGTCGAGATCGGCGAGGGCCTCGCCCTCCCCGGGCTTCGGGGATCGGAGGCCCATGACGCCATCCGCATGGCCGGGCCGGCCGAAACCGGCGCCGAGCTCGGAGGCGGCTACACCCGCGACACCCATCGGGCCGGTGGGATCGAGGGTGGCATGTCCACCGGTGCCCCCATCGTGGCCCGCGCCTCGATGAAGCCGCTGGCCACCCTCAATCGGCCCTCGCTGGGCACGGTGGACGTGGTCACCAAGGAATCGACCGTGTCGTTCAAAGAGCGCACCGACGTGACCGCGGTGCCGGCCATGGGCGTGGTGGCCGAGACGATGACCGCGCTCGTGCTGGCGTCAGAAGCCCTCCGGAAGTTCGGGGGCGACTCGGTGGCCGAGTTCACCCGCAACCGGGACGGCTACCTCCACTCGCTGGGCGAGACCCCCTCGGCCGCCTCGCCAGCCCACGGGTCCGATGACTGACCGGATCTTGCTGGTGGGCATGATGGGGGTGGGAAAGACCACCGTCGGTCAGCTGTTGGCCGAGCGATTGGGGTGGCGATACCTCGACTCGGACGCCCAGGTGGCCCAGACCACCGGGCGGACCGTTCCCGAGATCTTCAGCGAGGACGGCGAGGCAGCTTTCCGGGCCGAGGAAGCCCGGGCCCTCACCGTGGCCGTATCGGGCCCCGACCCAACGGTGGTATCGGTGGCCGGCGGTGCCGTGTTGTCCGAGAACAACCGGGCGTTGCTGGCCCGGTCGGGAACCGTCGTCTGGCTGCGGGCCCGGCCCGAGACCCTGGCCAAGCGGGTCGGTGACGGCGCCGGTCGCCCGTTGCTCGGGAGCGATCCCGGGGCGGCCTTGGCCGCCCTCTATGCAGTGCGGGAGCCCTTGTACAAGAGGGTGGCGTCGGTGACCGTGGATGTGGACGAGCTGGCCCCCGAGACGGTGGTCGATCGGGTGTTGGCCGGTACCGGGCTGGGCGCTCGGGCAGCAGGAACCGGGGGAGACGAGGGTCGGGGACGGTGATCGCCGTCCCGGTGAAGTTGGGAGCGCGCAGCTACGACGTCGTGGTGGGTGACGGGGCGCGGGACCTGCTGGCCGACATCTTGTCATCGGCTGTTCCCGGCGCCGCCCGGGTGGCAGTGGTGAGCCAGGCCGGCATCGGTGTGGAGGTGGACCCCGGCCTTCCTCACCAGACATTCAACGTGCCCGACGGCGAGGGGGCCAAGTCGCTGTCTACCCTCGAGGAGCTGTGCCGCGGATTCGCCCGCTTCGGCCTGACCCGGGGTGACGCCGTGGTCGCGGTGGGCGGCGGCGTGGTCACCGACCTGGCTGGATTCGCCGCGGCCACCTATCACCGTGGCACGGCCTACGTGAACGTGGCCACGTCGTTGCTGGCTCAAGTCGACGCGGCCATCGGGGGCAAGACGGCGGTGAACATCCCCGAGGGGAAGAACCTGGTCGGCGCGTTCTGGCAGCCGTCGGCCGTCCTGTGCGACACGGCAACGCTGTCCACCCTGCCCCAACGGGAGTGGGCGAGCGGCAGGGGAGAGATGGCCAAGTACGCCTTCTTGTCCATGCCCGATGGCTCAGCGCCTGACGCAACGTTGATCGGCCTCCCGCTGGTCGAACAGGTGGCCAGGTGTGCTCAGATCAAGGCGGACGTGGTGTCGGCGGACGAGCGGGAGGGCGATCGGCGGATGGTGCTGAACTACGGCCACACCCTGGCTCATGCCCTCGAGGCCGCCTCCTTCGGGGCCTCGGGGCAGTCCGACCTGCGACACGGCGAGGCGGTCGCTGTCGGATTGGTGTTCGCGGCCATGCTGGCCCGACGGCTGGGGCGCATCGATGATGACCGGGTGGCCCTCCACCGTCGCGTGGTGGGGGCGCTCGACCTCCGGGCCAACTTGCCCCACGACATCGACCCCGAGTCGCTGGTCTCGTACATGGCTCGTGACAAGAAGGCCCACCACGACCTGACCTTCGTGCTCGATGGGCCGCACGGGGTGGAGCCGGTGCGGGGGATCGACAAGGCGGAGGTACTGGCTACCCTGGCCGATATGGCGCAGCGATCATGAGCCGTGCCGCCATCGTGAAGGGCCGCCATGACTGACAACGCAGTGATCCTGCTGCTGTCGGGGCCCAACTTGAACCTGCTCGGCGATCGGGAGCCGGCCATCTACGGCCACGCCACCCTGGCCGATCACGTTGACGCGGCCAGCAGGGCGGCAGCCTCCGTCGGGCACACAGTGGAGCACGTCCAGTCCAACCACGAGGGCGACCTGATCGAGGCCGTCCAGCAGGCCCGGGGCCGGGCGGCCGCCATCGTGGTCAACGCCGGGGCCCTGACCCACACCTCCTGGGCCCTGCACGACGCCCTGGCTGCCTTCGACGGCGTGGTGGTGGAGTTGCACATCTCCAACCCGGCTGCCCGCGAGCCGTTCCGGCATACGTCGGTCGTGGCCCCGGTGGCTGACGGCTCCATCGCCGGATTCGGTGCCCTGGGCTATCCCCTGGCCGTCGAAGCCGTGCACCGTCTGCTCGAGGCTCGGGCCGAGGGTCGACCATGACTCCGTCCCGACCGTTGTTCGCCGACGAGCTCCCGCCGCTCGACGTCTCGGGCCGCTTGGACCGCCTGCGGGATACCCTGCCCGCGGCCGGCGTCGAGGGACTCTTGGTCACCGCGGCGGCCAACGTCCGCTGGTTGACCGGATTCACCGGGTCGGCCGGCCTGTTGCTCGTGACCCCGCACCGGGCTGTCCTGACCTCTGACGGGCGCTATCGGACCCAGTCCGAGGAGCAGGTCACAGAGGCGGGAGCAGCCGAAGCCGTCGACATCGTCATCGGGGGGGCCCAGGCCCAACGCGACGCCGCGGTGGCGGCGTGGGGCGACGTCACGAACCTTGGGCTCGAGGCCGACGACGTGAGCTGGTCGGGCCAGCGAAGTTGGGACGCGGCATTCGGCTCCGGGGTGTCACTGGTTCCCACTCGCGGCTGTGTCGAAGCCCTCCGCTTGGTCAAGGACGCCGGAGAGGTGGCCCGGATGGAGCGGGCCGCGGCCATCGCCGACGACGCCCTCGCGTCAGTGACGCCGCTGCTGGCCCGGGCCGAGACCGAGTCGGTCACCGAGGCCTACCTGGCGGCCGCCCTCGACCACGCCATGCGCGCACGCGGTGCAGAAGACAGCGCGTTCGAGACGATCGTGGCATCCGGTCCGAACTCGGCCAAGCCGCATGCCCGACCGAGTGACCGTCGGATCCGGGCCGGCGACCCGGTGGTGATCGACTTCGGAGCGATCTACGAGGGTTATCGCTCGGACATGACCCGGACGTTCTCTGTCGGGGGTGAGCCCACCGGCGAGCTCGGTCGCGTCTTCTCGGTGGTGGCCGCCAGCCAGCGGGTCGGGGTGGCGGCCGTCGGCCCCGGGGTGGTGGCCGGCGCCGTCGATCGCGCCTGTCGGGACGTGATTGCCGAGGCCGGCTGGGCGGAGCGCTTCGAGCACGGGACGGGCCACGGCGTGGGCCTCGACATTCATGAGGCGCCGTCGGTCGGGCCAGGGGCAACTGCTATCCTCACACCTGGCGTCGTTGCCACCGTGGAGCCCGGGGTCTACCTGGCGGGTGTGGGTGGGGTCAGGATCGAGGACACTCTCGTCGTGGTCGAGGACGGCTGCCGTCCGCTGACCATGTTTCCGAAGGACGTCTCGCTCTGATGGCTGTTTCCACCAACGATCTACGCAACGGCATGACCGTCAATCTGCCCGAGGGCCTGTTCTCTGTGGTGGAGTTCCAGCACGTGAAGCCGGGGAAGGGCGGCGCCTTCGTCCGCACCAAGCTGAAGAACGTGCGCTCCGGCGCGGTGATCGAGCGGACCTATCGAGCCGACGAGAAGCTCGACCAGGCCATCATCGACAAGCGGGCGATGCAGTTCCTCTACCGGGACGGGTCCGACTACGTGTTCATGGACACCACCTCCTACGAGCAACTCCAAGTTGCGTCGGACCTGCTGGGGGACGCGGCCAACTATCTCAAGGAGGGCGACGACGCCGTCTTACAGTTCTACGTCGATGAGATCGTGGGCGTCGACCTCCCTGCGGCCGTGGAGCTGACCGTGGCCGAGACCGAGCCGGGCCTCCAGGGCGACCGGGTCTCCGGTGCTCGCAAGCCGGCCACCTTGGAGACAGGGCTGACCTTGCAGGTTCCCCTGTTCGTCAACCCGGGCGAGAAGATCAAAGTCGACACCCGCTCGGGCGAGTACCTGACCCGGGCCTGAACCTCGGGACGAGGACGACGATCGCCCGTCGTCGGAACGATCGCGACCGGGTCGCCGGAGCCAGCCAGACCTCACCTCGATCATGGAATCCGCCCCCCGTCACCAAGCCCGAGAACGGGCAGTGTCCCTCCTCTACGAGGCGGAGCTGAAGAACGATCCACCGTCGGCGGTCGTGGCCGCATTGGCCGTACCCCCCGATGAGTTCACGGTGGCCCTTCTGGCTGCCGTGGAGGAGCACAAGTCCGAGATCGACGCCATGGTGGGCGAGGTGGCCATCGGTTGGGACCTCGACCGCATGGCTGTCATCGATCGCAATGTGCTGCGTCTGGCCGTAGCCGAGCTTCTCTCGTTCCCCGATGTGCCCACCGCTGTCGTCCTGAACGAGGCGGTCGACTTGGCCACGGGCTACTCGACCGATGAGTCGGGAAGCTTCGTGAACGGCATCCTGGCCACGTTGGCCGTGCGGATCCGCGGCTAAGGCAGGAACCTTCGGATCGAGATCGGAGACGAACCGGTCAGACCGCAGCGTACCGAATTGTCAGGCGACCGAGTATCCGTCGGTGAAGCCAGTGAGCCCGGTCGGCTCATGAGGACCAAAGGCCAGTTGTTCCAGGACGCCCATGCCCTGCTTGTCGCCCATGCGGACCCTGCACAAGGTTTGGATGTGTATCGAGGCCGGGTCGAGCGGAACGAAATCGCTCAGTTCGATCGACTCCCCCCCGACCTCGAGTTCACCGTGATTCCCCCCGTGCCCGAACCTCGGATGGGTATAGCCGATACCGCGCATCCTGAATGTGAAGAGCTTCTCGAAGATGATGCGAGGGAGCGGGGCGCCGTCCTTGCGGTTGAGGACGATCGATGCCGAGGCCATCTCGCGCCGACCGGCCATCCACTCGATCTCGAATTCGCTTCGTCCGAGGTGCTCGGGTTCCGAGTGATCCGAGAGAAGGGGAACGATGAGCGACTGCTCGAGCCACCGCTCACCGTCGGACCGTTCGAAGAGCGCGACATGGGTGCAGCAGTCATCGAAGTGCAGCGGAGCCCACAACCAAAAGACTTGTACCGGGGACGGCGCGAAGTTGGTGGGCGCCTGCTGGCCGACACCACGGACGCCCCACGAGCGGTCGCGGGTCGCGTAGGTGCGGGAGGGATCGACGGTCAACGTATGGCCGTCGGGAAGCTCGACCGTTCCCTCCCAGCTCCCCCACTGGGTGAGGCGGGTGTAGTCCATGATGGGAACGTTGTGGCGGACCATCTGTTGCCTCGGTTCCTCCACCGCCTCGGTCCGCGCCCGGAAGGTTACGTCGGCAGCTAGTCCGTGTTCGTTCGGCTCCACCACATAGCGGACGACCCGGAGCGGTTCGACGATCTCGATACGAAGGGGGCCTATTCGGGTGCTGCGATCCACGGGCATGCGCCCGGACGCAAAGACGGAATGCTGGACGCCCTCGTAGATGACGGAGAACGCCCCGTCGATCACGCCCCGGTTCGGGTAGTGACCCATGGCCGCCCCGATGAAGAAGGCTCCGTCCCGTTCGTAGCCATTGAACCAATAGCGGTCGTAATGGTTCGGGTCGGCCGACAGAGGCTGGGCGATGGGACCGGGCGTCTGGTGGATCGGGTAGTCGTCGAACCGCGTGAGCATCAGGACCTGTCCTCGAGTTCTGGAATAAAAATTGTGCGCGTGGATGGGGTAAGAAGGGGGCTGGACGATGGCAAGGCGATGATAGTGAGGGGGCGGGGTAGGTGTCTCGCAAGGCCTTGGAAGGAATGCGGGTGTGTGATCTCGGCGGCCAACTCGCCGGAGCAGGCGCCACCCGCTATCTGGCCGGGTTCGGGGCAGAGGTCATCCGCGTCGAGGATCCGATCACCCAGGGGGGGTGGGACATCGTCCGAGGCGCGGCCCCCCATGTCGACGATCGTCGGGGTGTCGAATTCGGCGGAGGATTCAACAACCACAACGTGGGAAAGCGTGGCGTGACCATCAACCTTCGCACCGAGAAGGGCAAAGAGCTCCTTCGCGATGTCATTCGCATGTCCGACATCGTGACCGAGAACTTTGCCGCCGGTGTGTTTGCCCGCATGGGTTTCTCCTACGAGGACCTGCGCACTATCCGTCCCGACGTCATCTACGTGTCGAACTGCGGATTCGGCCAGACCGGGCCCTACCACGCCTATCGAACATGGGGGCCGATCGTCCAGGCCTGCTCCGGACTTACCTTCACCAGTGCCCTGAGCGGTCACGAGCCCGCTGGCTGGGGCTATTCCTATATGGACCACATGGGTGCGAACTACATGGCCATGGCCATCCTCGCCGCGGTGTTGCATCGGAACCGGACAGGTGAAGGCCAATGGGTGGACATATCCTGCACCGAGGTCGCAGGCACACTGACCGGCTCGGACGTGCTCGACGCTTCAGCCAACGGTCGTGCTCGCCGTCAGGCCGGCTCGGTTGACTCGAATCGGAATCGGAACCCGGACATGGCCCCTCATGGGGTCTATCCCGCTCGTGGCGAGGACGAATGGATCGCAATCGCCTGTCGCCACAATGACGATTGGCAAGCACTCTGTGAGGTCGCAGAAGAAGGATGGGAGGCCAGGGAGGACTTCAAGGACGTCACGGGACGCTTCGCCAACGAAGACGAGCTGGACGCACTGATCGCGAGCTGGACCCGTCGCCATGATCGGCATCCCCTGGCCGAGGTCCTCGTGGGCACGGGGGTGCCGGCCTCGATCGTGGCGTCGCCCGAGGAACGAATCGACCATGACCGGGTGACGGCGGAGTGGGGACTGTGGCCCACGGTTCACCACCCCGAGATGGGCGCGGTCAGAGTGGACGGGCTCCCCGTCCATCTCACCCGGACAGACTGGGAGTTCGATCGAGCAGGCCCCTGCTTGGGTCAGGACAACGAGTACGTATTCGGCGACCTCTTAGGCATATCGCAGGATGGCCTCAGCGAGCTACGCTCCGAACGGGTGATATGACACAGGACGGCGGGAACGACGACACGAATCACGTGCTTGCGGGGGAGGGACCGCTCCGCGGTATCCGGGTCGTCGAGTTGGCCAGCTTCCACGGTGCCTCCGCCGGCAAGCTCCTTGGCGACCTGGGTGCCGAGGTCGTGGTCATTGAGCCGCCCGGGGGCCACGCGGGGCGGTCGGTCGGGCCATTTCTCGACGACACTCCGAGTCGTGAGACGAGCCTGTGGTGGTGGAACTACAACACCTCGAAAAAGGGTGTCGTCCTCGACCTCGAGACAAGCGAGGACCGGAACACGCTCCGAGACTTGTTGACCGAGTCGGACATCTTCCTCGAAGCCGAACGGCCGGGATCGCTGGAGGCTTTGGGCATCGACCGAGCTGAGTTGGGGCACGGCGTGCCCGGCTTGGTCTGGGTCTCGATCTCCCCTTTCGGCCGGTCCGGCAAGGACAAGGACCGGCCCACCACCGATCTCACCCTGATGGCCGGGGCCGGACCCGTATGGAACTGCGGTTATGACGACCACTCACTTCCTCCCGTGCGGGGCGGCGGCAACCAGTCCATGAACGTCGCCGCCATCCACGCGGTACTGGGGGCCATGGTGGCCCTCGTCCACCGCGATGCGACCGGGGAGGGACAGCACGTCGACATCAACATGCATGCGGCTTTGAACGTCACCACGGAAGTTGGTTCGTACTCGTGGTTGGTGGCCAGGGAGACCGTACGCCGCCAGACGGGACGCCACGCGTCGACGGTCCCCACGGCGCCGACTCAGGTACTGGCTTCCGATGGAAACTATGTCGTGCTCGGCTTCCCACCCCGCTCCGCGGACGACTATCGATCCATCCTCGCCTGGTTGGACGATCTCGAACTGGGAGACAGCTTCGCCGATCGGGTCTTGTTGGAGATGGCCGTCGAACGCGGCGGGGTGAAGATCACCGAGCTGGGCCAGGATCCTGTGGCCATGGAAATCTGGAACGCGGGCAGAGGAGCCATGGCCGAGATCGCCACTCATCTTCCCGCCCAGGAATGCTTCGATGGGTTCCAGAGACGGGGCATTGTCTGTGGGATCGTCAACACGCCCGAAGACCTACTGACCGATGAGCATTCGATCGCCCGAGGGTTTCCCGTCGCCGTCAACCATGACGACATCGGGCGAACGTTCACCTACCCGGGCGCGCCGGTGAAATTCGGACGATCCCCGTGGCGGATTTCCTGTCGCGCCCCTCGTGTCGACGAGCACCGGGCCGAAGTGATGGAGCGGCTCCGAAAAAATTGATGGAGCAGATCGGAAAAACAGCTGAACCCGGGGCGGCCGCCAGCAGGCGCCGCCGGGCTCAACATCGCTCAGCCTCCCCCTCCGGTCCGGCTGAAGGCACCGCCGCCGCCTCCGCCGGCCAGGCCACCGCCGCCAGCAAAGCCGCCTCCGCCAGCGAAGCCGCCGCCGCCACCGAAGCCACCGCCGCCGGCGAGGCCACCACCGAAGCCGCGCGTGGACGAACTCGTGCTCGAGGCCGGGACGGGCTGGGAAAGATTGGCCAGGATCACCGGCGTGCCCTTCGTGACCCCCGAGGTGACCTGGGTGTAGGTGCTGCCCACCACGCCGACCGATACCAACTTGCGGGACTCCTGGCCTGACTCGGCCACGTAGACGAACGAGCGGGTGCCCGTGGTGTGGATGGCCGAGGTGGGTACGGCCAACGCGTCGGCCGCTTCACGTAGGACGACCTGGACCTGAGCGGTGGACCCCGCGGCGATGCCATGGGACCCGGCGGAGAGGCCGACGATCAAGGGGTAGGTGTAGCTCGACCCACTGACGTCTACCGGGCCGACGCGGGAGACGGTCCCGGTCAGCGTCCCGGTCGTGCCGTTGACGGTCACCAACGCCTGGTCGCCCACCTTCACCTGGGCGACCTGGGAACTGGTGAGCGAAGCCGTGGCTTGGTAGGTGCCGGCGTTGATGATGGTGATCGCACTGGTGCTCGAGCCTGCCGTCACCGTCTGGCCGGTGGTGAGGGTGACCGAGGCGACGGTACCGCTGATCGGGCTGGTGAGCTGGGCATTGGCCAGTGCCTGCTGCGCTTCGATCAGCGTGGCCGTTGCCGTGTCGATCGCGGCCTGGTCGGTGGCCAATTGTTGGGCGCTGTTGGTAGCTCCGGCCCCCGAGCCGGTTGCCCCCGAACCGCCCGTTCCGTTGCCAGCGGCCCCCGAACCGCCCGTTCCGGTGCCAGCGGACCCGGCACTCCCGCCGGTGCTGGTGCTGGTGCGGCTTGTGCCTCCGGTACTACTCGAGGACCCGCCCCCGCTGGTCGATCCCGACCCGCCCGCTGATGCCCCCGACCCACCCGATGCCCCCGATCCGCCGCCCCCAGATCCCGAGGCGCCTCCGGGTGCTCCCGAACCGCCCCCCGACCCCGATGTGGTGTTCGAGGCCAGGACCTGGGCCAACGTGCTCTCGGCCGCGGCCACCGCGTTCTGGTCGGCCGTCACTTGTTGTTGGGCGGCCAATGACTGGCTGAGTGCCGTCGTGCACGCCGCCGAGTCGGTGGTCGGTGAGGTCGAGGAAGACGGCGCGGTCGATGGGCTCGAAGAAGGCGTGCTCGAAGAAGGCGTGCTCGAAGAAGGCGTGCTCGAAGAAGGCGTGCCTGGGGGCTCGACGAAGGTGTGGCCGGGGTCGTCGTCCCGGTGGCGGAGCAAGCCGTCTGGGCCTGGGCCAACGCGGTCGCGGCCGTGGCCGAGTCGGCGTCGGCGGTCTGTTGGGCGGTCACCACTGCTTGTTGGGCTTCGGCCAAGGTGGGTAGGCCGTTCGCAGCAGTGACGAATGAGGCGGTCGTTGCTGCGGCACCCGTCGTCGATGGGGTGCCACCGGCGGCGGACGAGCTCGAACTCGAGCCCGACGAGCCCGACGAGCTCGAACTCGAGCCCGACGACTGGGACGACTCGTCTTCGGAGAGCTTGGCCTGTGCCGAGGTGAGGGTCGACTGGGCCGACGACACCGTCTGGGTGAGCGACGTGGGGTCCACTGTGGCCAGGGGCTGCCCGGCCGTGACCTGTTGGCCCACAGCGACGTTCACGGCAGAGACGGTGCCGGCCACCTGGAAGTCCGCAGTGGCCTGGCTCACCGGGTCGGCGCTACCGGAAACGGTGAGCGTCTGCCGTACCGAGGTGGTCGTGGCCAGAGCGGTCCGGTAGCCGGTCGCACCCGACGCCCCGGTGGCCCACAGGGAAATGCCGGCGACGGCCCCGGCCACGACAACGGCGGTGACCCCGAGCGTCCACTTGTGGCGCCGCCCTTTGCGGCGCCAATCCGGGCGGGTGGCGTCAGCCACCGATGGCCCCCCGGCCGAAGCCGGTCGTGCAGGTCTGCCCTCCGGTCGAGGCGATCCGGACGGTGGTGGCGCTCACTGCGCCGGTGGAGCTGGCGCTCCCGCCCGCGGTGACGCAGTCGCCGACGGCCAGGTTGGAGGCGGCCGCCGCCTGATCCTCGGTGTATGTGGTCGAGCCGGTGATGGCGACCTTGAACGTCGTGGTCTTTATGGCCGGTCGTTTCTTCGACGAGTTGTTCGACGGCTTGGAGTTCTTGGGGATGCTGGCCGAAGAGACACCAGAGATCACCAGGTTGCCCGACGTGACCGACGTCACCTTGCCGCTGGCGAAGCCGGTGTTGCCGGACCGGCCGAAGCCACGTCCGTTGCCGGGAAACCCTCCCGCCCGGCCGCCCGGCCTCGCTCCGGAGGCGCCGCCGGGAGGCGTGCCGCCCCCGAATCCACCTCTGAACCCGCCCCCGCCGCCCCCGGTGGTGCACGTCCCCGAGGTGGGCTGGCTGATCGACACCGTCTTGGCCGTGATCGTGCCTTTGGACGACGATCCGTTCACGGTGACGCAGTCGCCGGCGGCCACCGAGGAGGCCGCGACCGTGGCCGTCTGTGTGAAGGTGGTCGACGGCGTCCAGCTCACTGTCACCTGGCCGCTCTGCGGACTCTGGACCTCCATCGTCGAACCGGTCAGGGCGGCAACCGCTCCCGAGGTGAACGGGAACGCACCGCCGCTCGGGGTGGTGGCCGCGCCGGCGACGCCGGCCACCGCCAGGCTTGCGGCCAGCGAGAGGCCGACGGTGGTCGCCAGGACCGACCGCCGCGTGTGCGAAGTGGGATATTTCACGGTGTTGTGCTCTCCTTCAATGGCAACGTGTCGGATATGGGTCGATCCGGGCCGGGCGGCCCAATGTCATGCACTGCCGTCATGCACTGCAGTCATTCACTGCGCAGTGCGTCGATGGGGGCCATCCGGGCGGCGCGGGTCGCTGGGTAGACGCCGAACACCAACCCGATGGCGATGGCCACGGCCAGCGCTCCGAGGCTGGCCGTGGACGAGACGGTGATGGGGTAGCCGATGAGATGGGGGAGGAGGGCCGAGCCCCCGACGGCGAGCAGTACGCCCAGGGCACCGCCGGTCAGCCCGAGGAGTGATGCCTCGAGGAGGAACTGGCGGCGAATGAGCAGTGGGGTGGCGCCGAGTGCCTTCCGGAGACCGATCTCCCGGATCCGCTCGGTCACCGAGACCAGCATGATGTTCATGACCCCGATCCCCCCGACCAGCAACGAGATGCCGGCTATGCCCCCGAGCAGGATGGTCAGGGTGCGATCGACCGACGTCGCCGTTGTCACCAGCGACTGCTGGGAGGCGATAGTGAAGTCGGCGTTCGATGCGGTCGTGATCCCGTGGAGGGCCAGCAGCTCGGTGTCCGCCTCCTGGTAGGCGGCCGAGAGCGTGCCGCTCGAGGTGGCCTGGACCAGGATCGAGCTGAGCGACGTCGAACCGAAGATCCGTTGGGAGGCAGTGCTGATCGGCACGATCATCTGGTCGTCCTGGTTCGAACCGGTCGAGGAGGAGGATGAGCCGACCGAGTTGAGCACGCCGACGACGGTCACCGGCGTGCCGTTCACGTTGACCGTCTGGCCGACCGGGTCGATGCCGTTGAACAGCTCGGCCGCGGTATCCGATCCGAGGACGGCGACCGCGGCGTGGTCGGTGACGTCCTGATTGTCGATGAAGCGCCCTTGGGTGACGCTGCGGCTCCGGACCGTCTGCCACACCGGTGTGGTGCCGACGACAGTTGTCGTCCAGTTGCTCGACCCTGCCGTGAGTGACTCCGACGACGAGATAACGGGGGCGACGGCGTGGATATCCGGAGCCACGGTCTTGGACGACAGGGCTCTCGCGTCCGCTTCGGTGAGGGTGGACGCCGAGCCGAAGCCTCCCCGCAGCCCGCTAGTCGACGTGGAGCTCCCCGGCGAGATGGTCAGGAGATTGGTGCCCAGCGCGTTGATCTCGGAGCTCACTTGGTCCTGAGCGCCCTGGCCCAGGCCGACGGTCAGGATCACCGCGGCGATGCCGATCATGATGCCCAGCACGGTCAGCCCGGACCGGAGCCGGTGGGTCCGCACCGCATCGAGCCCAGTCCACAGAGTGTCGAGCCAGCTCACGAAGCCAGCTCCACCGCGGGGACGACCAAGCCGTCGCGGAGGCGGATCGAGCGCTCGGCGACGCTCGCGACTTCGGCGTCGTGGGTGATGAGCACGATCGTCCTCCCGGCCGCGTGCAGCTCATCGAGCAGGGTCATGATGTCGTGGGCCGACTGGGAGTCGAGGGCGCCGGTGGGCTCGTCGGCCAGGATGAGGTCAGGGTCGCTGACCAGTGCCCGGGCAATGGCCACCCGCTGCTGCTGTCCGCCCGACAGTTCGCCGGGCCGGTGCTGCACCCGGTCTCCGAGACCCACCCGGTCGAGCGCAGCCATGGCCCGATCCCGCCGTTCGGCGCGGCCGACTCCGGCATAGGCGAGGGGCATCTCCACGTTGCGCCAGGCCGCCAGGGAGGGGAGGAGGTTGAACTGCTGGAAGACGAAGCCGATGCGGCGGTTCCGGACCGAGGCCAGGGCGACCTCGTCCATCTGGCTCACGTCCTCGCCGGCCAGCCAGTACGTCCCGTTGCTGGGTACGTCGAGGCAGCCGAAGATGTGCATGAGTGTCGACTTCCCCGACCCCGAGGGACCCATCACGGCGACGTACTCGCCCTCACCGATGGACAGGGAGACACCGCGGAGGGCGGCAACGGCAAATGCCCCGGTCCGGTAGACCTTAGTGACGTGCTGGAGCTCGATGACCGGCCGGTGGTCAACCACCGATGCCCCCGCCGCCGGCTCCGCCCGCGAACCCTGCGCCGCCCGCACCGCCCCGGAAGCGACCTCCTCCGCCTCCGAAGCCGCCCGCTCCGCCGCCTCCGGCGCCACCAAAGAGGCTGGCTCCCCCGGCGCCGGCAGCACCGTTGAACTTGACCACTCGCTCGAGCACCTTCTCTCCTGCAGTGAGCCCGGAGGTGACCTGGGTCTCACCTGCCGAGCTCACCCCGGTGGTGACCGGGCGGGTCGCGTTCCCGCCGCTCTGGACCACGGTGACCGTCGACTGGCCGCTCGCGTAGGAGATGGCCGCGGTGGGGACCTGGACCACGTTGTTGAGCTGCTTGACGATGATGGACACGCTGGCCGTGGACCCGGCGTAGAGCCCGCTTGGGGTGCCGGTGACGGCGATGGACACCGGGAACGTCGCCACGGTCGAGCTCTGGGTGGCGATCAACCCGACCGACGAGACGGTGCCATAGACAGGAGTGGTCGAGCCGCTCGGCGTGATGACGGCCTGATCGCCCTGAGCGACCTGGCCAACCTGTGTGTCGTCCACGGTCGTGCTGACCACGAAGCTGTTGGTCGAGATGACCACGATCTGGGCGGACGAGGAGCTCGACGAACTGCTCGAGGACGAGGAACTCGAGTTGGCGGCGGCCGAATTCGCCGATGCCCCCGACAGCCCGCCACCGGCGCCACCGCTCGAGCCGAGCGACCCCGAGCCTGTGCCGGTGCCGGTGCCGGTGCTGGTGCTGGTGCCAGAGCCAGAGCCAGAGCCCGAGCCCGAGCCGGACCCCGCACCCGAACTCGAGCCCGATACCTGCTGGCCGACGGTGAGGATGACCGACGCGACCGTGCCGGAAATGGTCGAGGTCAGCGAGGCGTTGGCCAGGTTGGTCTGGGCTGCGGTCAGCTGCGACTGCGTCGAGGTCACCGATGCCTGGTCGGCGGCGATCTGGCTCGAGGAGGCGCTGGCCGACTGGTCGCTCGACAACTTGGCCTGTGCCGCGGTGAGCGAGGACTGGGCCGCATTGACCGTGGCCTGGAGGGCCGACGGGTCGACGGTGGCCAGCGTCTGGCCGGGCTTGACCGTCTGGCCGGCACTCACATTGACGCCGGTGACCGTGCCCGAGACGCCGAAGTTCAAGTTGGCCTGTTGGGCCGGTTCGATGGACCCGGATGCCGACACCGTCTGCTGCATGGTGCCGGTCGTGACACTGACCGTCTGGGTGGTCACCTCCAACGCCGGTGTAGCGGAACTGGCGGTGCCGAGCCAGATGCCGATGCCGGTACCGGCGGCCACCACGGCCACGACGGCCACAACCACGACGTTCCTCCGCCTGAACCGCTGTTTCGGTACCGGGCCGACCTCGCCCCCGGTGATCGGTACTTCCTGGGTGGCCGGGTCGGAACGCACGGGTGCGTCGGCCCACTCGGTGCCACTGGCGTTGGTCCCCACTGATTCTCCTCGTCTTGCCCATGCCCGGACCCGTCGGTTCGGGCCCGGGTGACGACGGTGTGCCTCTGCAGCAACCTGCGCCAGAAGTTGAGCCGCCGACTCTCAGAGCGACCTCGGATCAACCTGTGTGCCCGCTTAGAAACCTGGTCACCGGACGCGGTCGTCGGAGACCGACGCGGTTAGTGCAGACGGGCGCGGTTGTCGCGGACCGACGGGGTTGTCGCAGAACGACGCGGTTGGTGCGCCGGTCGCGGTCGACCCATACGAGCGCGCCCGAGGGGCGAGCAGGTATAGTCGTTTCCTGACCGTGAAACGGGTCCCGTGAGGCCCGTACGGACAGGAGGAGCAGTGGCCGAACGCGAACGCAGCCATACCCGACCACGGGGTGCTGTTTTCGTTCCCCGTGCTCAGGTGATGTCGGCAGCCGACGTCCACCGAGCGGTCACCCGCATGGCCCACGAGATTGCGGAACGGAACCGCGGCCTCCACGACCTGGTGCTGGTCGGCCTGCAGACCGGCGGTATCGCCATCGCCCGGCGGCTCGCCGCCGCGCTCGAAGGCGCCGAGGGGGCGACCATTCCCGTCGGCACGTTGGACGTGGCCTTCTACCGGGACGACATCGGCCTCCGGCCCGTCCTCCCCGAAGCGGTGACCGACATCTCCTTCGACCTGACCGGCACGACCGTGGTCCTGGTGGATGACGTGCTCTTCACCGGACGGACCATCCGGGCCGCCCTCAACGCGCTGGGGGAGTACGGGCGGGCCCAAGCCGTGCAGCTGGCCGTCATGGTCGACCGGGGGCACCGTGAGCTGCCAATCCGTCCCGACTACGTAGGCAAGAACCTGCCCACTCGACGAGATGAGATGGTCGACGTCACCGAGGACGGCGTGGCCCTGGGCGACCTGGTCTCCCGGTGAAGCACCTGCTGGGGGTAGACGACCTCGGCCGGGACGGCATCGTCGAAGTCCTGCAGTTGGCCGACTCGTTCGTCGAGGTGGCCCAGCGGGCCAATCCCAAGGTGCCCGCCCTCCGGGGTCGGACCGTGGCCACGCTGTTCTTCGAGGACTCGACCCGCACCCGCGTGTCGTTCGAGACGGCGGCCAAGCGTCTCTCGGCCGACGTCCTGTCTTTCGCCGCCGGCTCCTCGTCCCTCAAGAAGGGCGAGTCGCTGCGGGACACGGTCGAGACGATCGAGGCCATGGGGATCGACGCGGTCATCGTCCGGCACTCGTCGTCCGGCGCCCCCTTCCAGGTGGCCAACTGGGTGACCAACTCGTGCGTGATCAACGCCGGCGACGGCTGGCACGAGCACCCCACCCAGGCCCTCTTGGACCTCTATACCGTCCGCCAGGTCGTGGGAGACGAGAGCATGGACTGCTTCGAGGGCCTGCCGGTAGCCATCGTCGGGGACATCCGACACAGCCGGGTGGCCCGCTCCCAGGTGGCGGCCTACAGCGCCATGGGGGCCGAGGTCACCCTGGTCGCTCCGGCCACCTTGTTGCCGCCCTCGCTGGAGGGCTGGCCCATCTCGGGAACGAGCCACGATCTGGACGACGTACTGGCCAAGGCGGCCGTGGTCTCCCTGCTCCGCATCCAGGCCGAACGGGGGAGTGCCGGGTTCGTCCCCAGCTTGCGGGAGTACACCGCCGGGTACGGGCTGACGGCGCGACGGGCGGGCCTGCTCCGCCCCGAGGCCATGGTGCTCCATCCCGGGCCGATGGTCCGCGGGGTGGAGATCGCCTCGGAGGTGGCCGACCTGGCCTCCGCTCATATGACCCGCCAGGTGAGCAACGGGGTGGCCATCCGCATGGCCGTCCTCTTCCTGTTGCTCGGCCAGGGATCGATCGGCGGCATCCACGGCGGGCAGGACGCTCACGAGCCCCTGGCGCTCGCCGACCTGGCCCACGAGGAGACCGATGGCTGAGCCCGTGTTCATCATCACCGGCGGCACGGTCATCGACGCCACCGGCGAGCGGCGAGCCGACGTCCTCGTCTCCGAGGGCCTGGTCCGCGAGGTGGCCAGCGGGCTCGACGTCCCGCTCGGGGCCACCGTGCTCGACGCCGGCGGCTGCGTGGTCGCTCCCGGACTGATCGACCTGCACACGCACCTCCGCGAGCCCGGGCGAGAGGAGGCCGAGACGGTGGAGACCGGGACGCGGGCCGCCGCGTTGGGTGGCTACACGGCGGTGGTGGCCATGCCCAACACCGACCCGCCCCTGGACACAGCCGCCGCGGTGCGCCAGGTGCTCGAGCTCGGACGATCGGCATCGGCTCAGGTGGCGGTGGCCGGCGCCATCACCGTCGGCCGGGCCGGTGAGCGCCTGGCCCCCATGGCCGAGCTGGCCGAGCTCGGCGTCCGACTGTTCACCGACGACGGTGCCGGGGTCCAGTCGGCCGGCCTGATGCGCAAGGCCCTGGAGTACGCCCGGGGCATCGGGGTGACCCTGGCCCAGCACTGCGAGGACGGATCGCTGGCCGGTGACGGGGCCATGCACGAGGGGGCATGGTCGAGCCGGTTGGGCATCCCCGGGATGCCGGCCGCGGCCGAAGAGGTCATGGTGGCCCGGGACATCGCCCTGTCCCGACTAACCGGTGCCCCGGTCCACTTCCTCCACCTGTCGACGGCCGCATCCATCGACCTGGTGCGGCGGGCCAAGGCCGATGGGCTGGCCGTAACGGCCGAGGCCGCACCGCACCATTTCACGCTCACCGATGCCGAAACCGCCGGGTACGACCCGGTCTTCAAGGTGAACCCTCCGTTGCGGCCCCGCTCCGACGTCGACGCGGTCCGGGCCGGACTGGCCGACGGCGCCATCGACGCCATCGCCACCGATCACGCCCCCCACACACCCGAGACCAAGGACCAGCCCTTCGACCAGGCGCCTCCGGGCATGCTCGGCCTCGAGACGGCGTTGGCCCTGGCCGTGACCGAGCTCGAGCTGCCGCTGTCCCGGGTGCTCGCCCTCCTCAGCTGGCAGCCGGCTGCCATCGCCGGCTTGACCGAGGACCACGGTGGGCCGGTCGTCCCTGGGGCCGCGGCCAACCTGTGCGTGATCGACCCCACCGAGACCTGGACGGTCGACCCCATCGCCCTGGCCAGCCGCAGCCGGAATACTCCCTACGCCGGCCGGGCCCTGACCGGACGGGTCCGCCATACCGTGCTGCGGGGCACGCCGACGGTGATCGAGTACGAGGCCCGGCGTTGAGCGCGGCGACGGACTGGGCCTCGTCAGGCCCGAGGCCACCGGCGTGGTCGGGCCCGAGGCCATGACCTCCGACGCACTGCTGGTCCTGGCCGACGGCCAGGTCTTCGAGGGAGAGGCCATCGGGTCGGTGCCTCCCGGCGGCCTGGCCACCGGCGAGGCCGTCTTCAACACGGTCCTGTCGGGGTACCAAGAGGTCCTCACCGACCCGTCGTACGCCGGCCAGGTCATCGCCTTCACCTATCCCCACATCGGCAACTACGGGGTGAACCCGGCCGACGAGGAGGCGGCCGTCCCGCACTGCAACGGCATCATCGTCAGGAACCTGGCTGAGCGGCCGAGCAGCTGGCGCTCGGCCGAGGCGCTCGAGGACTTCCTCGTCCGCCACGCCGTCCCCGGGGTGACCGGGATCGACACCCGTCGGCTGACCCGCCACCTCCGGGACTCGGGCGCCATGCCCTGCGCCTTCGGGACCGCGCCCGTCCAGGAACTGCTCGCCGCGGCGCGGGCCGCCCGGCCGACGGACGGTCAGGACTTCGTCTCTCGGGTCACGACCAAGGAGCCGTACCCGCGGGGAGACGGCCCCTACCGGGTAGTGGCCTACGACTTCGGCATCAAAGAGACCATGCTCCGCCATCTGGCCGAGTTGGCCACGGTGACCGTGGTCCCGGCGTCGACGCCGGCCGACGAGGTCCTCGGCCTCTCGCCCAATGGGGTGTTCCTGTCCAACGGCCCCGGCGACCCGGCCGCGCTGGCCGGCATCACCGCCGAGATCGCCCGATTGGTGGGCGAGGTGCCCATCTTCGGCATCTGCCTGGGGCACCAGCTCCTGGCCACCGCCCTGGGCGGGTCGACGTTCAAGCTCCCCTTCGGCCATCACGGCGGCAACCACCCCGTGCAGCGCCTGTCCACCGGCCAGGTGGAGATCACCTCCCAGAACCACAACTACGCGGTGGCCGAGGGATCGGTGCCTGACGCCGAGGTCACCCACGTCAATCTCAACGACGGCGTGATCGAGGGCATCGCCAGCCGGGGTGCAGCGGCCTTCAGCGTGCAGTACCACCCCGAGGCCGGCCCGGGGCCGCACGACGCCCGCTACCTGTTCGAGGAGTTCACGTCGGTGATGGACGAGCGGGGGGCGCCCTGATGCCCCGGCGCACCGACATCGAGACGATCCTGGTCATCGGGTCGGGCCCGATCGTGATCGGCCAGGCCTGCGAGTTCGACTATTCGGGGACCCAGGCCTGCCGGGTGCTGGCCGAAGAGGGGTTCCGGGTCATCCTGGCCAACTCCAACCCGGCCACCATCATGACCGACCCGTCGATGGCCTACCGCACCTACGTGGAGCCCCTCGAGCCCGACGTGCTGGCCGCCATCATCGAGCGGGAGCGGCCCGAGGCAGTGCTCCCCACCCTGGGGGGCCAAACGGCGCTGAACCTTACCATGTCGCTGTCCGAGCGGGGAGTCCTCGACCGGTTCTCGGTCGAGGTCATCGGGGCCAACGCCGAGGCCATCAGCACGGCCGAGGACCGCGACCGGTTCAAGTCGGCCATGGAGGAGATCGGGCTCGACGTCCCCCAGTCCGGCTTCGCCCACAGCCTGGAGGAGGCGCTGGCCATCGGGGAGTCGATCGGCTACCCGATCATGGTGCGCCCCAGCTACATCCTGGGCGGGGCGGGCACCGGGATCGCCGCCGACCGGGGCCATCTCACCCGGCTGGCCGCCGAAGGGCTGGACGCCAGCCCGGTCTCCGAGGTCCTGGTCGAGCGGTCCATCGCCGGCTGGAAGGAGTACGAGCTCGAGGTGATGCGGGACCACGCCGACAACTGCGTGGTCATCTGCTCCATCGAGAATTTCGATCCCATGGGCGTCCATACCGGCGACTCCATCACGGTGGCGCCGGCCCAGACCCTCAGCGACGTCGAGTACCAGGCCATGCGGGACGCCGCCTTTGCCTGCATCCGCCGGGTGGGGGTAGAGACCGGCGGCTCCAACGTCCAGTTCGCGGTGGACCCGGCCGACGGGCGCCAGGTCGTGATCGAGATGAACCCCCGGGTGTCACGGTCATCGGCCCTCGCCTCCAAGGCCACCGGGTTCCCCATCGCCAAGATCGCCGCCCGCCTGGCCGTCGGCTACCGCCTCGACGAGATCACCAACGACATCACCGGGGTGACGCCGGCCTCGTTCGAGCCGACCATCGACTACGTGGTGACCAAGATCCCGAGATGGGCGTTCGAGAAGCTGCCCGGGGCCACCGACGAGCTGGGCACCCGCATGCAGTCGGTGGGCGAGGTCATGGCCATCGGCCGCACCTTTCCCGAGTCCCTGCAAAAGGCGGTGCGGTCGCTCGAACAGGGCCGCTCGGGCCTCAACGCCGACCCCGGGGAACAAGACGTCGACGCCGTGCCGGTCGAGGACCTGCTGACCCGGGTGCGCCGGGCGACCCCGGAGCGGGTCTTTGAGCTCGATTCGTTGCTGCGGCGGGGCGTCACCGCCGACGAGCTGGCCGCGGCCACTGGCATCGACGTGTGGTTCCTGGCCGAGATGGCCAAGGTGGCCGATGCCCGCCTGGCCCTGGCCCGGCGGGTGGCCGACGGGTTCCGTCCCGCCGATGCCGACCGGCGGGCCTGGCGGCGGTGGAAGCGGCTCGGGTTCTCCGACGCCCAGCTGGCCTACCTGTGCAACGGCGGCGGTGCCGGTGGGGCGGCTGGAGGCACCCAACGGGGCCAAGAGGCGATGACCGAGGGGGACATCCGGAAGGCCCGCCTGGGCCTCGGGGTCCGGACCACCTTCAAGACGGTCGACACGTGCGGCGCCGAGTTCGAGGCGCACACGCCCTACCACTACGGCACCTACGAGGACGAGGACGAGGTGGTCCCCTCGGACCGCCCGCGGGTGGTCATCCTCGGGTCGGGTCCCAACCGGATCGGCCAGGGGATCGAGTTCGACTACTGCTGCGTCCACGCCTCCTTCGCCCTGCAGGCAGCCGGGTTCGAGACGATCATGGTCAACTGCAACCCCGAGACGGTGTCGACCGACTACGACACCTCGGACCGGTTGTACTTCGAGCCGCTGACCCCCGAGGACCTGGAGAACGTGCTGGCGGCCGAGCGCGACGCCTCCGTCGGCGAGGGCCGCCTGGTCGGGGTGATCGTCAGCCTGGGCGGCCAGACACCCCTGAAGCTGGCCGGCTCCCTCCCTCCCGAGCTGGTGCTCGGGACGTCACCTGCGTCCATCGACCTGGCCGAGGACCGCGAGCGCTGGAACGAGCTGTGCGCCCGACTGGGGATACCCCAACCACCGGGGGGGACGGCGGTGACGGCAGCCGAAGCGCTCGCCGTCGCCTCGGGGATCGGCTACCCGGTGCTGGTCCGGCCCAGCTACGTGCTCGGCGGTCGGGCCATGGAGATCGTCTACGACGACGAGCGCCTGACCGAGGCGGTCGGCGACATGGCCGCCTCGCTCAACCGGGAGGGCGGCGTGACGGCCGAACGTCCCGTCCTGGTCGACCGGTTCCTGGAGGACGCGGTCGAGGTGGACGTGGACGCCGTGCGCGACGCCACCGGCGCAGTGGTCATCTGCGGGGTGATGGAGCACGTCGAGGAGGCCGGCGTCCACTCGGGTGACTCGGCCTGCGCCCTGCCGCCCCAGACGCTGAGCTCCGGCGTGGTCGACGTGATCGAAGGCCACGTCCGGGCCATCGCCGAGGCCCTCGACGTCCGGGGGCTGTGCAACGTGCAGTTCGCGGTCAAAGACGACCAGGCCTACGTGATCGAGGCCAACCCGCGGGCCAGCCGCACGGTGCCCTTCGTGGCCAAGGCCACCGGGGTGCCCGTGGCCATGGTGGCGGCCCGGGTGATGGTCGGGGCCACCCTGGCCGAGCTGGCCGAGGAGGGCCTCCTCCCGGCTCCGATCACCGGCCACGTGAGCGTGAAGGAGGCCGTGCTGCCCTTCAACCGCTTCCCCGGCGTCGACACGCTGTTGGGCCCCGAGATGCGCTCCACCGGGGAGGTCATGGGCATCGACCGGACGTTCGGGCTGGCCTTCGCCAAGAGCCAGATCGCCGCCGGGAACCGGTTGCCCACCGAGGGCACCGTCTTTTTGTCCCTGGCCGATCGGGACAAGGCGGCCGGGCTGGACGCCGCCCGCCAATTCTCCATCCTCGGCTTCGACCTGGCAGCCACGTCGGGGACGGCGGCCACGCTGGAGGCGGCGGGGATCCCGGTCTCCACCGTGGTGGCCAAGGTGGGGGACCCCGAGGGGGAGGACGCGGTGGCGCTGATCGCGGGCGGGAAGGTCCAGCTGGTGGTCAACACGCCGCGCGGCCGGGGGCCGCGGGCCGATGGCATCCACATCCGGGCCACATCGTTGCTGCACCAGGTGCCCTGCCTGACCACCGTGGCCGCGGCCCGGGCGGCCGCCGCCGGCATCGCCGACTGGATCAAGCACCCGCTGTCGGTGCGCTCGCTCCAGGAGTACCACGGGTGAGCCCGGGCCGAGGTGGCGCCAGCCGCGCCCCTGGTGCCGGTCGACTGGACCGGGTCCGGCGGGCTTGGAGGGCCGCCTCGGGTACGGACGTGGACCTGACCACCCGGATCGCATCGATCACGCTCCCCAATCCGGTGATGACCGCATCGGGGACGTCCGGTCACGCCGACGAGCTCGGCACCTACTTCCCGCTGGGCGACCTGGGCGCGGTCGTGGTGAAGTCGCTGTCGGTTGATCCGTGGCCGGGCAATCCCCCACCCCGGGTCCACCAGACGCCGTCGGGCATGTTGAACAGCGTGGGCCTAGAGGGACCGGGCCTCGAGGCGTGGCTGACCAGAGACCTGCGGCCGTTGCTTGCCGCCGGTGCCCGCGTGGTCGTGAGCATCTGGGGGCAACGGGTGGACGACTACGCCCGTGCCGCCAAACACCTGGCTGAGGCGATGGCGTCGGCCGGCGACGGCGGAGAGCCTCCGCCCATCGTCGCCATCGAGGTCAACGTGAGCTGCCCCAATGTCGAGGATCGCCGCAGGATGTTCGCCCACTCGCCGATCGCCACCGCCGAGGTGCTCAGTGCGGTCAGGGGCGCGACCACCGTGCCCCTGTGGGCGAAACTCAGCCCGAACGTGGCCGATCTGGCCGAGATCGCCGGCTCGGCACTGGCGTCGGGGGCCGAGGCCATCACCCTCGTCAACACCGTGTTGGGCATGGCCATCGACGTCGAGCACCGCCGCCCCGTCCTCGGGGCCGGGGGTGGCGGCTTGTCCGGTGCGGCCATGCACCCGGTGGCCGTCCGGGCCGTCTATGACTGCCGGAGCGCGTTCCCCGACGCGGCCATCGTCGGCGTGGGCGGGATCATGACCGGCGTGGACGCGGTGGAGCTGCTCATGGCCGGGGCCGACGCCGTCCAGGTGGGGACGGCGACCTTCCGGGACCCGCGTGCCCCCCGCCGGGTGCTCGACGAGTTGACCGCCTGGTGCGGCAAACACGGCATACGATCGATGGCGGAACTGCGAGGAGCGGCTCATGCATGACCGTGGCGTGTCGGGTGGCCCGGGTGGGTCCCAGGCTTTCGGGGCCCGGGTGGCGGCAGCCGTGTCGGTCACCGGCCCGCTGTGCGCCGGGATCGACCCATCCTCCTCGCTGCTCAAGGAGTGGGGACTGCCTGACCGGGCCGATGGCCTGCTCGAGTTCGGCAGCCGGTGCGTCGATGCCTTCGCCGGCGTGGTTCCGGTGGTCAAGCCCCAGGTGGCCTTCTTCGAGCGCATGGGGGCTGCGGGCATGGCCGCCCTGGAGACGGTAATCCGCCGCGCCCGGGATGCGGGCCTCCTGGTCATCGCCGATGCCAAACGGGGCGACATCGGCTCGACGTCGTCGGCCTACGCCTCGGCCTGGCTCGACCCGGACAGCCCCCTCGCCTCGGACGCGATGACAGCGGTGGCCTACATAGGCCTCGGTGCCCTCCAGCCGATGATCGACATGGCCCAGGCCCATGGGAACGGCGTCATCGTCGTGACCCGAAGCTCCAACCCGGAGGGGAGAGCCTTGCAGGAGGTGACCGACGCGCGGGGACGGACCATCGCCGACGGCCTCCTCGCCGACATCGCCCATCGGAATGCCGCCGTACCCGGCGTGATCGGCGCGGTCATCGGGGCGACACTCGACCCCTCCGCCTTCTCGCTACCGGACCTGGGCGGTCCGGTCCTGGCCCCGGGCGTGGGCACCCAGGGAGGGACGGCGGCCGCCGTGGGCACGCTGTTCAAGGGCTGCCCCCCGGGGTCCGTCCTGCCCAGTTCGTCGCGTTCGGTCCTGGCCACCGGCCCGGGCGTGTCCCGGCTCCGGGCCTCGGCCGTTCAGCTGCGAGAGGAGATGGCCTCGGTCCTCTCCGATTGAGCCGGATAGCCCTTGGCGGAACCGGGCACATAGCCGTGGGGTGGCCGGGCGGGTAGCCGTTGGGTGGCCCGGCAGTTCGCCCCTGGGGCGGCGCGAAGCTCAGGCGGGGATGTCGCGGACCGGGGGCTTGGTGACCTTGCCCGACCGGATACACGAGGTGCACACCTGTAGTCGCCGGGGTGACCCGTCGACGAGGGCCCGGACCCGCTGGATATTCGGGTTCCACCGGCGCTTGGTACGACGATGGGAGTGGCTGATACTCATACCGAACGACGGCTTCTTGCCGCAGACCTCACACACCGCTGCCATGACGCGTCGACTTCCTTCCAACTCCGAGGGGGACGGCGATAAGGTTAGCATCCTGCTCATGGGGGCCATGGAGACGCTCAGCGCATCGGACCTGCGGCGGTCCATCAGCGCCTTTCGTGACGCCCTCCGTGGCCATCAGGACGTGATCAACCGTCTCAACGTCTATCCGGTGCCAGACGGCGATACCGGCACCAACATGGCATTGACCCTGGAAGCGGTGGTTTCCGACCTCGACGAGCTGTGGGGTGGCATGGCGCCCGACTCAAAGGGCGGCCCGGGTACCGACGGCGACCGGCCCGATCTCCCCAGCACGTGCAGGGCCATTGCCCACGGCTCGTTGATGGGGGCCCGTGGAAATTCGGGAGTCATCCTGTCTCAGCTCCTCAGGGGCATGACCGACGAGCTTGGCTGCCTGCCCGGCGTCGCCGGCCCGACCGAGGTGGCCCGAGCGCTCACCAGGGCGAGTGACCTGGCCCGACAGGCGGTGATGCGACCGGTCGAGGGAACGATTCTGACCGTGGCCGCAGGGGCCTCCGAAGGGGCGACAGGCGCGGCGGAACAAGGAAAGTCCCTGGTCGACGTGCTCGACGCCGCTCGGTCGGGCGCGGCGGAGGCGCTGGCTCGGACACCGGAGCTCCTGCCCGTCCTGGCTCAAGCTGGGGTAGTCGACGCGGGCGGAACGGGATACCTCCTGCTCTTCGACGCACTCCTGTATGTGGTGGACGGCCGTGCCATCCCCGGACCCCCCGAGCTTCCCGACCACTTCGATGCAGCCATTGCGGCAACCCACGGTGGGGGCGGTGAGTCTGCCGAGGAACTTCAGGCCGCAGCGCTGGCCGGCTTGCGCTACGAGGTGATGTACCTGCTCGAAGCGCCCGATGCGACCGTCCCTTCGTTCAAAGAGGTGTGGGCCGGCATCGGCGATTCCATTGTCGTGGTGGGTGGCGACGGCATCTGGAATTGCCACATCCATACCGATGACATCGGCGCCGCGGTTGAGGCTGCGCTGGACGCCGGCCGTCCGCGGAGGATACGGGTGACCGACCTCTTGGAGCAGGTGGAGGAGGAACGGTGGGTTCGTGAGGGGGCGGACAACGCCGCGTGGGGGCCCTCGGATGTACCGCCGGGCCCTCCGCCGACCACCGGGGCCGTCGCCGTGGCCACCGGAGTGGGGATCGGAAGGATCTTCCGCTCATTGGGTGTCCACCGCCTGATAGCCGGCGGCCAGTCGATGAACCCGTCCACCGCGCAGATCCTCGAAGCGGTGGAGGCCCTCGGCTCCGACGAAGTGGTTATCTTGCCGAACAACAAGAACATCCGCCCGGTGGCCGAAAGTGTTGACGCTCTCACGTCGAAGACGGTCCGGGTGATCCCCACCAACTCCATCGCCGAAGGCTTCGCCGCCCTCTTGGCCTATGACCCCGGAGCCCACATCGGTGCCAATGCCCGGGCCATGGAGGAGTCAGCCGAACGGGTGGTGGCCGGCGAGGTGACCCAGGCGGTGCGGGACGCGGAAAGCGACGTGGGTCCGATCAAGGCCAACGACTGGCTCGGGCTCTCGCGACAGGGGATCGAGGTGGTGGCCGACAGCATGACCGCGGCGGCGTGCGCGCTCTTGGACGTGCTGGTGACCGATGATCACGAACTGGTCACCATCATCGAGGGTGAAGGAGCCACCCCCGCCGATACCCGACGGATCACCGAATGGCTCGGGGACAATCGTCCGGAGGTCGAAGCCGAGGTACACCATGGAGGCCAGCCTCTGTACCCGTATCTCTTTTCCATCGAGTGACCGAGCCCGTGGCGGAATCGTCGGGCAAGAGAACCGGTGGCGCGGCAACCGATGGCTCAGCTCCTAGTCGGTCCGGAGCGGGCACAGCCGGAGCGGGCACAGCCGGAGCGGGCACTGCCGGAGCGGGCACTGCCGGAGCGGGCACAGCCGGACCCGCAACCGCAGACATTCCCGGCCGGAAGCTTCGGCAGCTAGCCGAGCTCCCCGTCACCGTCCTGAAAAGATCGGGACCGCATCGGCACGGGAGCTGGCTGAGCTGGGGCTCGAGTCGGTTCTCGACCTGCTCACTCACTATCCCCGCCGCTACATCGACGGCACACGGCTTGCTCCATTGCGGGATCTGTCGGTGGGCGACTCGGCATCGGTCCTGGCCACAGTGCGCCGGGTGAACCGACCGCCCTCGGCCGCTATCGACGGGGCCCAACTCGGGTGGAGCTCGACATCAACGATGGCACCGGCGGCTCCAAGGTCGTGTTCTTCAACCAAGCATGGCGGGCCAAGCAGCTTCCTATCGGCACGCTGGCGCTGTTCTTCGGAAAGCTTGGCACCTACCGGGACAGCCGCCAGATGGTGAATCCGACCGTTGAGGTGGTCCGCGCCGCCGCCGGCGTCGATGACGAAGGGGGCGAAGCCTACGACGGGGGCGGTATCGACGACTGGCAGTGCGAGCGGGCGGATCTACCCCGTCTACCCATTGTCCGAGAAGGCCGACCTCACCTCGACCCGCATCACGAAGTTCGTGGCCGAGGCCCTCGATCGGGCCGGGACCTTCGCCGAGCCGCTCCATGCCCGCTGGCGAAGCCGGTTCAAGCTCGTCGACCGAACCCGGGCCTTTCACGACATCCATCAACCGGCCACGATGGCCGCAGCGTGAACCGGCGCGGCGGCGCCTGGCCTTCGACGAGCTGTTTCGCCTCCAGCTGGCGCTGGTGCTGCGCCAGCGGCGGCTCGAGTCCGACGCCCGTGGCATCCGCCATGTGGTGAACGGCCCGGCCGAGGGCAGCCGTCGCTGCTCGACCAATTCCTCGCCCAGCTTGCCGTTTGAGCTGACCGCGGCGCAGCGCGCCGCCATCGCCGCCATCTCCGCCGACCTGGCCGGCCCGCTTCCCGATGCACCGGCTGCTCCAAGGAGACGTGGGTGCGGGCAAGACGGTGGTGGCGGTGGCCACGCTGCTGATCGCCGTGCAAGGTGGCCACCAGGGCGCCCTGATGGCCCCGACCGAGGTCCTGGCCGAGCAGCATTTCTTCGGGGTCCGATCCTTGCTCGACGGGCTTTCCGTTCCCGACCCGGCCACGCTGGAGGGAAGCCGTCCGCTCCGGGTCGCCCTCCTGACGTCCAAGACGCCGGCGGCCGAGCGGGCCCGCCTGCACCAGGGCCTTGTCGACGGCGGAGTCGACCTCGTGATCGGGACCCATGCCCTGTTGACCGATGAGGTCCGGTTCCATTCGCTCGGGCGCAGTGGTCATCGACGAGCAGCACCGCTTCGGCGTGGAACAGCGGGCCGCTCTCCGGGCCAAGGGCAGGGGTGACGACGGGTCCGGGGCCGATCCCGATCTGCTGGTGATGACGGCCACGCCCATCCCCCGCACCGCGGCCATGGTCGTGTTCGGCGACCTGGACATGACGACCATCGACGAGCTTCCCCCCGGTCGCACGCCGATCACCACCCTGTGGGCTCGGACGGCGATGGACGAAGAGGCGGCCTGGGACAGGGTGCGGACCGAGGTGGCCGCCGGGCACCGCGCCTTCGTGGTGTGCCCCCTGGTCGAGGGATCGGAACGGGTCCAGGCCGCATCGGCCACCGAGGAGGCCGTCCGGCTGCAGGCCGAGGAGCTGAAGGGCCTGCGCATCGGGCTGCTGCACGGGCAGATGCGTCCGACCGACAAGGAGTCGGTCATGGCCGACTTCCGATCCGGTGGCCTCGACGTGCTGGTCGCCACCACGGTCATCGAGGTCGGCGTGGACGTGCCCGAGGCCACGGTGATGGTCATCGAGGACGCCGACCGGTTCGGGATCGCCCAGCTCCACCAGCTTCGCGGCCGGGTGGGCCGGGGGAGCGACCCGTCCTGGTGCTACCTGCTGTCCGAGAGCGAGGCGCCCGAGGCCGAGTCGCGGCTGGCGGCCATGGAGCGCACGCACCGACGGGTTCGAGCTGGCCGACGTGGACCTGGAGCTCCGGGGCGAGGGCACGATCCTGGGGGCCAGGCAGAAGGGACGAAGCGACCTGAAGCTGGCCTCCCTGCTGAGCGACCGCGACCTGGTCGACGAGGCCCGGGAGGTGGCCGTCTCGATCGTGGCCGACGACCCGCTGCTCGGGGCCCACCAGCTGCTCGAGGAGGAACTGCGGCTCTTCATCGACGACGACGAGGCCGAGTTCCTGTTCAAGAGCTGAGCAGGGCGGCGCCGCGGGGCCGCCGGTAGGCTTGGGGGCGTGCGTGTTATCGGTGGTGAGCTGCGAGGTACGGCGGCTCCATGCCCCGCCGTCGAAGACCGTGCGGCCCACCTCCGACCGGGTGCGCGAGGCCATCTTCGACATCCTCTTCAGCCTGGGCGGCGTCGAGGGCCTCCAGGTGGCCGACCTCTTCGCCGGGTCCGGCGCCCTTGGGATCGAGGCCCTGTCGCGCGGGGCGGCGTCGGTGACCTTCGTGGACAACGACATGTCGGCCATCATCCTGCATCAGGGAGAACTTGGCCGGGTTGGGGCTGGGTGACGCCGAGCGGGATGGCGACGCCACGCTGGTGCGTGCCGACGTCGACGGCTGGGTATCGAGCACCGTGTCCCGCTATGACCTGATCCTCTGCGACCCCCCCTACGCCTACGCTGGATGGCCCCAGCTCGTCGGGCAGCTTCCCGCCGATCTCGCCATCTTGGAATCGGGGACGGAAATTGTCCCCCCGGAGGGGTGGCGAGTCATCAAGAGCAGACGGTATGGCAGTACGCTCGTAACAGTGGCCCGGCCGGATCGGGTGGCAGAGAAAGGTGTTTTGTGAGGATCGCGCTCATTCCAGGATCGTTCGACCCCGTGCATAACGGTCATCTCGAGGTGATCGAGCGGGCCGCCCGCCTCTTCGACGAGGTGGTCGTGGCCGCCCTCCGCAACCCACAGAAGAGCCAGGTGCTCTTCGACCTCGACGAGCGCAAGGAGATGCTTGAGGAATCCGTCACCCATCTGGCCAACGTGCGGATCGTCTCGGTGTCCGCGCCTGGTGGTCAACGTGGCCCCCGACGTCGGGGCCAGCGCCATCGTCAAGGGCCTACGAGCCGTCTCGGACTTCGAGAACGAGCTGCAGATGGCCCAGATGAACAAGCAGCTGTCGGGGGTGGAGACCTTGTTCATCCCCACCAGCTCGGCTCACTCGTTCATCGCCTCCCGGCTGTTGCGGGAGGTCGCCCGCTTCGGCGGCGACGTGAACGCCTTCGTGCCCGAAGGTGGTAGCCCTCCGGCTCCAGGAGAAGTTCGCCGGTGAGTGAGTTGTTCGAGGACCTCGACCAGCAGCGGGCGGCGGGCGACGAGCGTGACGCCGAAGCTCTGGTCCGCCAGGCGCTCGAGCTCATCGAGAACGCCAAGCAGATGCCGCTGTCTGCCTCGGTGCTCATCTCCAAGGAGGAGGTGGCCGAGCTCCTGCACGCGGCCCTGCAGCGGATGCCCGACGAGCTCCGCCAGGCCCGCTGGCTGCTGAAGGAGCGGGAGGACTTCATCGCCGAGAAGTCCCGTGAGGCCGACGTGCTCTTGGAGGAGGTCCGGGTCCAGGCCGAGCGCATGGTCCAGCGCACCGAGATCGTCCGCCAGGCCAACCACGTCGCCCAACGCATCTTGGACGATGCCAACGAGGAGGCCCGGCGCCTCCGCCACGAGGTCGAGGACTATGCCGACCAGAAGCTGGCCAGCTTCGAGATCGTCCTGGACCGGACCATGAAGACCGTCCGGGCCGGGCGGGAGAAGCTCCAGGTTTCCCCGATTCCTCCGGTGGAGATCGGCGAGCAAGGGGACACCTCGCTGGCACCCTCCTTCGCTTCAACCGGGGGAGCCCGGTGCGCTGGGCACGGCCGACCGGGCCGGGCCCGGTCGGGGCGCGGTCGAGGACCCCGACGGCTTCTTCGACCAGGACCTCGACTGAGCCGGATGGAACCGGTGCGGTCTGCGCCCCATCGGCACCCTGTCCCTCCGGCACCGGCCCCCGATCGATGCCGCCCGGTCCGGAGAGCGCATCGATCGGCGCACCCGGGCCCTTCATCGTCCCGGCGGCCAAGCTCCGCCGGGTGGCGGGAACGGTCAGGCACGAGCTCCGACAGGCTCCCATCGACGACCTGGCCACGATGGGGTCGACGGTTCCCGAGGGCGCTGCCGGTCACCGTCGAGGTCACGCTGTCCTCGTATCCCGGGCGGGGTGATGGCCTCGGGCACGGTCGAGGCACCGTGGACCGCTGAGTGCCGCCGCTGCGGCGGCCCGGTCGACGGCCGGGTCCGAGCCGCCGTTCGGGAGCGCTATGTCGAAGGGAGCGGGGCCGAAAGGGCGGGGGGGGCAGGGCCGAGCTGGACGACGAGGCCTACCCGCTCGAGGGCGACGTCCTCGATTTGGAGCCCCTGGCCAGGGACGCGGTGCTCTTGGAGCTCCCGCTCGCCCCGCTGTGCGCCGACGACTGCCTGGGTCTGTGCCCCCAGTGCGGGATCAACCGCAACGAGGAGGCCTGTTCGTGCGAGCAGCCTGTCGACCCGCGGTGGTCGGCGCTCGATGCCCTGCGTGACCAGGGGCCGGCCGGAGAGGCGTAGAATACCGCTCCTATGGCCGTCCCCAAGAAGAAGACCTCCAAGTCGAAGAGCCGCAGCCGCCGGGCATCCAACTGGGTGTTGCGGCCCCCGGCCCGCTCGGTGTGCCCGCAGTGCACGCACGCCAAGCTTCCCCACGTCGTCTGCCCGAACTGCGGGTGGTACAAGGGTCGCCAGGCGATCGAAGTCGACTAGTGGCTCGCGGCGGCGAGCGGCCAACCGGTGAGGCGTTGGCGGCGCTCCCGGTAGCGGTCGACGCCATGGGCGGCGACCGGGCCCCGGGCGAGATCATCGCCGGTGCCCGCCGGGTGTCCGAGCAGTCGGGCATCTCGGTGCTCTTGGTGGGCCGACCCGAGGCGTTGGTGGACACCGGGGGCCTTCCCGAGCGGCACGCCTCCGAGGTCATCGGGATGGACGACGACCCGGGTCAGGGGGTCCGCCGCAAGAAGGACTCCTCGCTGGTCCGCGCGGCCGAGGCGGTGCGGGACGGCGAGGCGCTGGCCATGGTGTCCGCCGGCAATACCGGGGCCACGATGGCGTCGGCCCTGCTGCGCATGGGGAGGCTGCCCGGGGTCATCCGGCCGGCCATCGCCACCCCGATCCCAAATCCGGGAACCGATCGCCCGCCCAGCGTCCTGCTCGACTCGGGGGCCAACGCCGAGTGCAACCCGCAGATGCTGGTGCAGTTCGCCCAGATGGGGGCGGCCTTCGCCACCGAGCGCTACGGGGTGCGGGTCCCGACGGTCGCCCTGTTGTCGATCGGCGAGGAGAAGTCGAAGGGGACGCCCCTGGAGAAGGACACCCATGCGCTGCTTTCCGCCGGAGCCGGCGGCTCCGGCCTCGAGTTCATCGGCAACGTCGAGGGCCGGGACTTCTTCCACGGCGTGGCTGACGTCATCGTCACCGACGGGTTCACCGGCAACGTGGCCCTCAAGACGATGGAGGGCTCGATGAAGTTCCTCATCGGTGCCCTGACCGAGATCCTGGCCCGCGACGACGTGAAGGAAGCGGCGGACGTGCTCTACCCCCACCTCCTGCCCCTGGCCGCCGAGCTCGACCCCGAGGGGACCGGGGGGGCCATGCTTGCTCGGGGTCAACGGTGTCTGTGTGATCAGCCACGGGTCGTCCTCGGCGCTGTCCATGGTCAACGCCATCACCGTCGCCCACGACCTGGCCGTGGCCGGGCTGGTGGAGCACGTGGCCGGCTCGGTCACCCCCGAGTGCCCGTCCCCGAGGGCTGATCTCCGTACCCCCGAGGGCCGAGCCCTTACCGAGACCCTCCCGGTTGCAGGCCGCACCGGGCCGGGAAGTCGCCAGCGGGCCGTGACCCTTACCGGCTGAGCAGGTCCCGGGCGATGTGGGTGACCTGGATCTCGTCGGTCCCGGCGTATATCTGGAACACCTTGGCGTCGCGCGCCAGCTGCTCCACCCGGAACTCGGACATGTACCCGTTGCCGCCGAAGAGCTGCACGGCCTCCATGGCCACCTCGGAGGCCGACTGGGCCGAGTACAGCTTCATGGCCGACGCCTCGGCCAGGGACAGGCTCTTCCCGGCCGCCGACAGCTCGATGTGGCGGAAGACCAGGTTCTGCACGTTGAGCCGGGCCACTTCCATCTTGGCCAGCTTCAGCTGGATGAGCTGCCGGTCGCCGATCGGAGTGCCCCAGAGCTGGCGGTCCTTGGCGTACGCCACCGAGAGCTTCAGGCATTCCTCGATCAGGCCGAGGGACATGGCGGCCAACCCGGCGCGCTCTTGGACGAAGTTGTCCTTGGCCGATTGGCGGCCACCCCCGCCGCCATCGTCCTCGGTTCCGCCCAAGAGGTGGTCGCGGCCGACCCGGACGTCGGACAAGAAGAGCTCGCCGGTCGGGGAGGAGTGCAGGCCCATCTTGCGGAAGGGCTTGGACTGCTCCAGGCCGTCCATCCCCTTGTCCAGGACGAAGGTGAGGACCTGGCGGTCGCGGACCGGCGTGTCGCTCCCGTCGTCGAGCTTGGCGTAGAAGACGATGGTGTCGGCGAAGGGGCCGTTGGTGATGAATGTCTTGTTCCCGTTGAGGATGTACTCGTCGCCGTCGCGTCGAGCCGAGGACTTCATGCCGCCCAGGGCATCGGACCCGGAGTCGGGCTCGGTGATGGCCCAGGCCCCGATCTTGTCCAGGGTCAGAAGGTCGAGCCCCCATCGTTCCATCTGGGCCTGGGTGCCCCGCTTCATGACCGTGCCCGCGGCGAGCCCCACGCTCACGCCCATCGCGGTGACGATGCCGGGGCAGTAGTGGCACAGCTCGATGATGGGGATCAGGGCGAGCGCCGCGGCCCCCCCGTCGCCCCCGGACGAGGGGGCCGGGCCCTCGGCGGCCGATGTGGGCCCGGATCCGGAGCCCGGCGCCTTCTTCTCGAGCTGGCTCTTGAACCGGTCCCGGGCCATCTGGTCCATGCCAAAGGTGGCGTAGAGCTTGCGCATGATGTCGTAGGGGGGAAGGTCACCGTGCTCGAGGGCGTCGATGTTGGGCACCACCTCGGACTCGATGAACCTACGGATGGCGTCCCGGACCATCAACTGTTCCTCGGACCATTCGAACACGGTGGGCCTCCCAGGTTCGTCGGTGGGTGCGACATGACCCCCGACCGCGGCCAAGGCTAATCGCCGGCGACGTACAGTCATCGGGTGCAGATCCGCCGACGAAGAGGTGAGGGCGAGCCGACGCCGTTCGAGCGGTGGGGAGGCGAGCGGTTCTTCGTCGACCTGGTCGACCGGTTCTACGCCGGTGTGGTCACCGACCCCCTGCTCACCCACATGTACCCCGAGGACGTGACCGAGTCGAAGGAACACCTCGCCTTGTTCCTGATGCAGTACTGGGGCGGCCCCGCCAGCTACAACGAACAGCGGGGCGCGCCCAGGTTGCGGATACGCCATATGCCCTTCGCCATCGGGCCGGCCGAGGCCAAGGCCTGGTTGGCGCACATGTCCGTGGCCGTGCGGGCCGGGGGCATGGAGCCCGAGGACGAAGAGCAGCTCCTCGAGTACCTGGCCATGGCGGCCGGGAGCCTGGTCAACGCCTAGGAGCGTGCGCCCGGACCGCGCCCACGCATCGGCGTGTCCTGGCCGGACCGTGGAGCGGGCCGACCTCCGGACCGCCTGCAGCCGTGGAGGGGCCTGGCCTGGTGGAGGCGGCTGTCAGCTCGGCACGGTGACGGAGCGGGCGACGTCCACGGACACGTCGAGCGTCTGGGTGCCGCTCCCGCCGAAGACGATGCCCTTGACCGGTGAGACATCCGAGTAGTCGCGTCCCCAAGCCGTGGTGATGTAGCGAGAGCCGACCAGTTGGTCGTTGGTGGGGTCGATGTCGAACCAGCCCCAGCCAGGCACGAACGCCGACGGCCAGGCGTGGGAGGCATCGGCACCCACCATCCGCTCCTCCCCGGGCGGCGGCAGCGTCTCGATGTACCCGCTCACGTAGCGAGCCGCCAGCCCCACCGAACGGAGACATCCGATGGCAAGGTGGGCGAAGTCCTGGCAGACGCCTCGCCGGAAGGTGAGCACGTCGTCTAGGGGAGTGGCGAGCGTGGTGAAGCCCGGGGCATAGATGAAGTCGAGGAAGATCCGCTCGGTCAGGTCGGTCACTGCGTCGACCAGTCCCCGCCCGACCCGGAACGACGACGCCGCGTACTCGGCCAGCCTTCCGGTGGTCGTCACCAGGGGCGAGTCGTAGCAGTACTGCCGGGCGTCGAGGATGTCGTCGCCCAGGTCGGACCCGAGCACGTCTCGCGCCTGCTCCCAGGTGGGGCCGGACTCGGGCAGGGGGGAGCGGACGGCGATCGACACCTGGCTGGTCGAGGTGACCACCAGCTCGTCGAACGGGCCTTCCACCGAGAAGGCACACACCGGGTTGTCGAAGTAGTCGAGCCGCTCGGAGAACGTAACCGGGGCGGGCACGACGTCAACGGTGTGGGCCAGGCAGTGTTGCCGTTCCGTCTCCCGGGGCCGCAGGTGCGCTTCGGTACGGCAACGGTCGACGGGCTCGCTGTAGCGGTAGGCGGTCCGGTGGGTCACCTCGTAGATCACGAGACGGCGTGCTCGGGTTGCCAACGGGTGAGCTTCGGGTGGAAGTAAGTCCGGTCGATCTGGTCGTGGACCTCGGTCAAGGCGGCCTGCAGCTCGTCGACGAACACGCTCAGGCCACCGAGCGTCAGCCGGGGCACCGGTGCCGCGGCCACCACCATGGAGGCATTGGTGCAGGCCTCCAGTGCCCCTTCTGTCCGGGCCAGGCCCTTGAGGTGGGATCGAGCCTCACTCAGGCAGGCGGCCACGGCCCGCGGGAACCGGTCGTCTTGGAGCAGGAACCGCAGCGTCGACCCGGCCTGGGGCCGCGCCGGCATGGCGCGGCGGAACGGTTGGTAGGCAGCGAGCGACCGCAAGACGGCCATCCAGCGGACCGCCTCGTAGGGATCGTCTCCTCGGCGGGGCTGCAGGTTGTCGGCGCGGACGTCCAGGACGCGTGAGGTCAGGTCGGCTCGTTCGAGGTTCTGTCCGATGAGCAAGAACGATAGAGCCTCGTCCCGGCTCATGGTTCCCGTCAGGACGCCACTGATGCGTTGGCACCCGGCCACCACCCGGCGGAGCCATTGGACCCGTCCGTCCCGGAACCGGACCTGCTCGCGTTCGTCACCGCAGGAGAGCCACAGGTCATTGCACGCCTCCCATGCCTCTCGCGGGACCACGGCCCGGGCCGAGCGGAGGTTCTCCCGGGCCGCGGTCAGGGCGGCATGGATGGACGCATGGCCGGCCTGGTCGACGAGCAGGTACTCGATGACATCCGCCTCGGTCGGGGCCACCGGCGCCGACTTGGTCCCGGCTTCTTCGAGGAGTGCTGTGGCATCCACACCGGCGATGGCCAACAGCGGCTCCCACCCCACGTCCTCCCCGACGGGAAGGTCGATATGCGTATCCACGTGGACCTGGATGATCCGGGCCGTGCACTCGGCCCGTTCGAGGTAACGACCGGCCCAGTAGACGGCCTCGGCCATCCGTGCGAGCAGCATCCTCATCTCCTCCCTGGGGCGGGTATCTGGGGCGAGTCCCTCGGGCTGTGTCTCATTGGGCTGTGTCTCATTGGGCTGTGTCTCACTGGGCTGTGTCTCACTGGGCTGTGTCTCACTGGGCTGGGCCGAGGCGGTGGAACGGGCGATCGGCTGGACCGGGCCCATGGGACTGGGCTGGTCCTGCGGCCCTAGGGAGGTCGGGTTCCCGTCCGCCGTCGACCATGCGCTTCCCTGACAGGTCTGGATCCACGATCCAGGTGTCCTTGCTCCCCCCTCCTTGGGACGAGTTGACGACCAGCGAACCCTCGACCGTGGCCACCCGGGTGAGGCCGCCCCGGGTCACGTAGGCGCCGTCCGGGCCGATCAAGGTGAACGGCCTGAGGTCGACGTGGCGGGGCACGACCTGGCCGTCGCACAACGTGGGGGCGGTGGACAGGGAGAGCACGGGTTGGGCCACCCAGCCCCGAGGGTTCTCCTCGATGAGCCGTCCGGTGTCGACCAGCTCACTCGCGGTCGCCTGGGGCCCGATCACGATGCCGGCACCGCCCGACCCGTTCGTCGGCTTCATCACGAGGGAGCCGAGGTTGGCCGCCACGTACTCGCGGGAGGCCTCGTCGGCGCAGCGAAGCGTCGGCACGTTGTCCAAGATGGGCTCTTCGTCCAAGAAGTACCGGATGATGTCAGGGACGAACGCGTAGAGGGCCTTGTCGTCGGCCACCCCGGCCCCGGGGGCATTGACCAGGGCCACCCGTCCGGCCCGCCAGGCGCGGACCATGCCGGCCACGCCGATCAGCGAGTCGGAGCGGAATACCTCGGGATCGAGGAACAGGTCGTCGACCCGCCGGTAGATGACGTCCACCCGCTCCAGACCCTCGATCGTCTGCACGTAGACGCAATCGTCGTCGAGCACGACCAGGTCACTTCCTTCGACCAGCTCGACCCCTAGTTGCTGGGCCAAGAAGGCGTGCTCGAAGTAGGCGGCGTTGTGGACGCCCGGGGTCAGCACGACGATGGTGGGCTCCCGGGGAGACGGCGAGACCGAGGACAACAGGTTCACCATCTGGCCGACAAAGGGGTCGACCGGCTCGATGCTGTAGTCCCGGAACAGCTCGGGGAAGACGTGCTTGGCCACCATGCGGTTCTCGAGCAGATATGACATCCCCGACGGGACCCGGAGGTTGTCCTCCAGGACGTAGAAGGTCCCGTCTGCGTCCCGGACCAGGTCGCTGCCGCAGATGTGGGCCCAGATCCCCCCCGGTGGGTCGATGCCCATGCATTCCCTTCGGAATGTCGGCGACCCGGCGACCAGGTCGGGTGGGACCAGGCCGCTCTTCACCGACCGCTGGTCGTGGTACACGTCATCGATGAACAGGTTCAAGGCGTAGAGCCGTTGCACCAGGCCCGTCTCGATGTGATGCCATTCGTTGGCCGGGATGACCCGGGGGATCACGTCGAAGGGCCAGGCCCGGTCCACCCCTTTCCCGTCGTCGTAGACGGTGAAGGTCACCCCGATGGCTCGCATCTCCCGATCGGCGGCGGCCTGCCTCTCAACCAGGGACTCTGGACCGAGCGCGGCGATCCTGCGCCACAGGGCCTCGGCCACCGGTCGGGGCAAACCGCCCCGGTTGACCAGCTCGTCGTGAAATGGCCCGGGGCGATACGTGGGCCACGCGAGGTCGTGGTCGACTCCAGCCGGCCCGGACGGGGTACCGGGACCGTGCCCACACGCGGTCACTGGCGTCGCACCCTGCACGATCCTTGTTCTACGACGTGGTTGGGTCGGACAGATTGCCGGAGTGTTACTGCGTCGTGAACCGTATGAGGGTGCGAACCATATGAGGGTGCGAACCGTATGAGGGTGCGACGCTCGGAGGCCGAGTGGCAGAAATCGTCATGTATCTGTCATTGCAGCCAAGCCAGGTTGGGCGGAGGATCGTCCCGTGCCCCGACGCGTCGTCTTCGTCGTCTACCCCGACCTCCAGATCCTGGACCTGACCGGTCCCCTCGAGGTGTTCGCCATGGCCAACCGCCTGTCGGCGGGACTCGATCACGGCGCGACCCGCCCGTCGGACGCAGAAGGGGATCGGCCGTATCAGCTCGAGGTGGTGTCTGTCGATGGTCGGCCCGTCCGGTCGTCAGGGGGTCTCGAGGTCACTCCTCAGGGCTCTGTCGCCCGCTCGGCGGGGGCGATCGACACGCTGGTCGTGGTGGGGGGGATCGGCACCGCCGAGGCAGTCCGGGACGAAGGGCTGGTTGCTTGGATCGGCTCGGCGGCCCGACGCTCGCGCCGGGTGACGTCGGTGTGCAGCGGTGCATTCCTCCTGGCCCGGGCGGGCCTGCTCGACGGGCGGCGGGCCACCACGCACTGGGCCTCGAGTGCCCTGCTCGACCGGTCGTTCCCCACCGTCACCGTTGACCCGGACTCGATCTTCGTCCGGGACGGCAACGTGTGGACGTCCGCCGGGGTCACCACGGGCATGGACCTGGCCCTCTCCCTGGTCGAGGACGATCTCGGGTCCGAGGTCGCCCGCCAGGTCGCCCGCTGGCTGGTGCTGTTCGTGCAGCGCCCGGGGGGCCAGGCCCAGTTCAGCGCCCAGCTCGCGGCCCAACGCCCCCAGCGGTCGTCGCTCCAGGATCTCGAGGGCTGGATCGCCGATCACATCGCCGATGACCTCTCGGTGACCAGGATGGCCGAGCAGGTGGGGATGAGCACGAGGACCTTCGCCCGTGTCTTCCGCCGGGAGCTGGGGGTGCCGCCGGCGGCCTACGTCGAGTCGGTCCGGGTCGAGGCGGCCCGGAGGCTGCTCGAGACCACGGCCTGCGGGATGCCCGAGGTCGCCAGCAGCTGCGGCTTCGGGACGGTCGAGACGATGCACCGAGTGTTCAGGCGGACCGTTCGGGTCACCCCGGGCGAGTACCGCCGCCACTTCAGCCCTGCCGACGCCGGGCACCCGAGCCCGGCCCCTGACCAGTCCAGCCCCTGACCAAACCAGCCCCTGACCAATCCAGCCCCTGACCGACCCCCTGAAGGAGACCCCCGTGCGCATCGTCGTTCCCCTCTTCGAAGGCTTCACTGCCCTCGATGCCGTCGGGCCCTACGAGGTCCTGTCACGCCTGCCCGATGCCCAGCTCCTCTTCGCGGCAACAGAGTCCCGGCCGGTGCGGGCCGACACCGGTGTGCTGGCCATCACGGCCGACGCCCGCTTGGTCGACGTGGACAGCTGCGACGTCCTGGTCGTCCCGGGCGGACCGGGGACCCGGCGCCTCATGCATGACCCGGAGCTGACCGGCTGGATCCGGCGGGTGCACGAGTCGACGCAGTGGACGACGTCCGTGTGCACCGGCTCGCTCCTCCTGGGCGGCGCCGGCCTGCTCCAAGGCCTGGAGGCCACGACCCACTGGAGTGCCACCGAGTTGCTCGAGTCATTCGGCGCCCGCTACGTCACCGAGCGGGTCGTCGTACAGGGAAAGGTGGTCACCGGAGCCGGCGTGTCGGCGGGTATCGACATGGCTCTCAGCCTGGCCGAGTTGATCGCCGGCGAGGGCGTGGCCAAGGCCATCCAGCTGGCCATCGAGTACGACCCCCAGCCGCCGTTCGATTGTGGCTCGGTGGCGAAGGCCGGTCCGGCCCTGGTCGACCTGATCCGCACGGCGCTGTCCGACCCTCCCGACGCGAAGCCCGACAGCAGAGCCGACAGCAGAGCAGGACCACCGTTGGGGGCTGCAGCCAGGTCCCGCTGAATGGCTGCTCATGAACAAATACATCCATGAGACAAGAAAACATGTAAAAGATAACGAGCGAGCATTGGGACCCATCGGGGGCCCACCCCTCTGACCTGGTGATATGGCCCGTATGGCCAGCCGTATCCACGGATTCCGGTATCATTGCCCTGCCGAACGGGCACGTGTGCCCGACCAGACCCAGGAGATGCCGTGCCAGCAGAGACCCACGTGGAGAAGGGTCCGCTCGACCGCCAGCAGGTGTTCGAAATGATCCGGGACCTGCTTGCTGACATCTTGGAGATCGATCCCGCCGGCATCAGCGAGTCCTCCTCGTTCGCCGAGGACCTGAATGCCGACTCGCTGGCCCTGATTGAGCTGGTCGAGGCGCTCGAGGAAGAGCTGGGCGAGCGCTCTGTCGGGTTCCGCATCGACGACGAGGACCTCGAGGAGCTCCGCTCCGTCCGGGATGCCGTCGACTACGTCCACGCCAAGCTCGAAGGGGCCTGAGCCCCGACGGTGACGAACGTCGCCGAACCGGCACAGCCGCTGGTCGAGCACCTCGTCGAGCGCATCGCGTACCGATTCACCGATGCCGGTCTCTTGGTCCAGGCTCTCTCGCACCGGTCGTGGTGCGCCGAGCAGGGCGGCGTCCCGTCCAACGAGCGGCTCGAGTTCCTGGGCGATGCCGTGCTCGGCCTGGTCGTGGCCGACCACACCTACGGCACCTACCCCGATCTGGCCGAGGGGGGCATGGCCAAGGTGCGGGCGTCGGTGGTGAACACCCGCGTGCTGGCCGAGGTGGCCGTCGAGATCGGCCTCGGCCCCCATCTGCGGCTGGGGCGGGGCGAGGACAGCTCGGGCGGCCGGGCCAAGGAGTCCATCCTGGCTGACGCCATCGAGGCGGTCATCGGTGCCGTCTATCTGGACGGGGGGTTCGAGGAGGCCAGGCAGCTCGTCTACACCCTGTTGGCCACCAGGATCGAGCTGGCCATCGCCGGCCCAGGAGCGTTCGACTTCAAGAGCCGGCTGCAAGAAGAGGCCGTGCGCAACGGACGAGGCGTCCCCCGCTACGAGATCGTGGCCAAGGGCCCTGATCACGCCCGGCGGTACGTGGCCACGGTGTACGTTGCTGACCAGCACCTCGGCGTGGGGGAGGGGCGATCCAAAAAGGACGCCGAGCAGGCGGCCGCTCAGGCCGCTGTCGGTGCGATGGGGGACGAGAGAGGCGGAGGGGATGCCTGAGCTTCCCGAGGTGGAAACCATCCGGCGCGACCTGCAGGGTGAGGTCGTGGGGCGCAAGATCAAGGGGGTCGAGGTACGAAACGGGCGCACCGTGCGGCGCCATCCGAGCGCAAAGCACTTCCGCGCCCGCCTCGAGGGACACACCATCAAGTCGATTGACCGAGCCGGGAAGTACCTGCTGCTCGGGCTGGAAGATGGCGAGACCCTGGTCGTGCACCTGGGCATGAGCGGCCAGCTGCAACGGGCCAAGGCGGTCAAGGAGCCCAAGGCCCCCCACACCCACGTGGTCATCACCTTCACCCAGGGCGGCCAGCTCCGGTTCGTGGACCCGCGCACCTTCGGCGAGCTCTTCGTCGCCGCCGTCCCCGAGGACGGCCAGGGCATCGTCGAACTGGCCCATCTGGGTTTCGACCCGCTCGAGGACGTGATGAGCTGGGAGAAGTTCTGGGTCATGCTGGCCTCCAAGAAGGCGGGGCTCAAGGCCCTCCTCATGGACCAGGAGTTCGTGGCCGGCATCGGCAACATCTACGCCGACGAGATCCTTTTCGCTGCCGGTCTCCGCTATGACCGCCTGTCCAACTCGCTCTCCTCCCAGGAGGTGCGGCGCCTCTACCGGGCGATGGTCGAGACGCTGAGCGAGGCGGTGAAACACCGGGGCTCGTCGCTGGCCGACGAGCAGTATCGTGACCTCTTCGGCGAGGTCGGCGACTATCAGGGCCAGCACCAGGTCTACGACCGGGAGGGCGAGGCCTGCCGGCGATGCCGCGCCACCATTGTCCGGGTGAAGTCGGGCGGGCGGTCGACGTATCTGTGCGAGCACTGCCAGGTTTGACTGCTCCCGTGGGCTTCCCGCCCCAGACCCGCTTCCGGTGAGCCCGACCTCTCCCGCGGCCAACGCCAGTGCCGATAGGGTGAGCGCCCGGTGTTCCTGAAGTCCCTCTCCCTCAAAGGTTTCAAGTCTTTCGCCGATGCCGCGGTGCTCGAGTTCGAGCCCGGGATCACCGTGGTCGTCGGGCCCAACGGGAGCGGGAAGTCCAACGTGGTCGACGCGGTGGCCTGGGTGCTCGGCGCCCAGGGCCCGAGGACGGTCCGCTCCTCCAAGATGGAGGACGTCATCTTCGTGGGCACTGCTTCCCGGCCGGCCCTGGGCCGGGCCGAGGTCACGCTGACCATCGACAACAGCGCGGGCAAGCTGGCCACCGACCTGGCCGAGATCACCATCACCCGCACCCTCTTCCGTTCGGGCGACAGCGAGTACGCCATCAACGGAGCGCCGTGCCGCCTGCTCGACGTCCAAGAGCTGCTTTCCGATACCGGCGTGGGGCGCCAGCAGCATGTCATCATCAGCCAGGGTCAGCTGGACGCCATCTTGAACGCACGGCCCGAGGACCGTCGCGGGGTCATCGAGGAGGCGGCCGGCGTGCTCAAGTTCCGGCGCCGGCGCGAGCGGTCCGAGCGTCGCTTGGCCTCGACCGACGAGAACCTGGAGCGTTTGTTCGATCTGGTGAGAGAGGTGAAGCGCCAGATCCGTCCTCTGGAACGGCAGGCGGCTGCGGCCCGGTCCCATGCCCAGATGGCCGACGAGCTGCGGGCCGTCCGCATGCACGAGGCAGGGTTGGAGATCGCCGCGCTCGAGCGGCGCCGCACCGAGGGCGGCCGGAGCCAGGAAGAGCTCCGGGAAGCCGAGGCACGCGTACGGCTCTCGCTCGCCGATCTCGACGCGGCCACCAGCCGGACCACCGACGAGCTCTCCGCTCAGCGGGAGGCCGACCTGGCATCGTCGCTCGGCCGGGTGGAGGGCCTGGTGGGGCGGGCCAGGGGGCTGACCGGCGTGCTGCGGGAGCGCCAGCGCTCCCTGGCCCGGGCGCTCGATGCCGCAGCCGATGCCGACGTGGTCTCCACCTTGGAGGCGGAAGGGGCGCGACTCGGCCAGGAGCTCGAGGCGGCCGAGACCGAGTCCGACACGCTGGCCCCCGAAGACCGCGAGTTGGCCACCACAGAGGCGGCACTGGCCGCGGAGCTCGAGGCCCATCTCGAACAGCGGGGTGACGGCTCGGCCCTCCGCGAGGCGGAGGAGTCGATCACCGTGGCCCGGGGCCAGCTCGGTTCGACCGAGCGGGGCTTGGAGCGGGACCGACGCGCCCTCGAGCAGGTGACGTCGCGCCTGGCCGGTTTCGAGCGGCGGGCGGCCACCCTCGGCGGGGAAGAACAGGAGCTGACCGAGCGCCTGGCTGAGACCGAAGCACTGCGCCAGCGCCTGCAGGTGGTGGTGGCCGAGACCGAGGCGGCCCAGGCGGCCGCGGCCCAGCGGCTCGAGACGGCCGAGGAGTCGCTGCGCCAGGCCGAACAGGAGCACCACCGCTCCGCGGCCCGGGCCGATGCCCTGGCCAAGGCGCTCGCCGAGGCGCGTGGGGCGGCCGGCGCCGAGTTGTTGGCCGGCGTGACCGGGGTGGTCGGCACCTTGTTGGACCTGGTGGAGGTGGATCCGGGCTGGGAGGAGGCCTTCGAGGCCGCAGCCGGGGCGTCGCTGGCCGCCGTGGTGGTGTCCGGTAGCAATTCGGCTCGGGCTGCGCTGTCACGGCTCCGCCAGGGCGAGGCCACCGGTGCCGTGCTGGCCCTGCACACCGCGGTCAGCGGGAGCACGAGCGCAGGCAGCGTCCCGGTGCCCGGTGAGCCCGTCCGGGCGCACGTGCGGGGCCGGCGGGGCCGGGACGTGGCCGGCCTTGACCGCCTGCTCGACACGCTCCTGGCCAATGCCGTGTGCCCCCTCGGCGGGTGGTCGGGCGCCATCGATCTGGCCCTCGACCGTCCCGACCTGGTGGTCGTGACCCGTGAGGGCGACCGGTTCTCCGCGTCGGGCTGGAGGGTCCGGGCCGGGGGCGGCGTCGTCACCGCCGCCGTCGTCGACGAGGCCCGCGGGCGTGCCGAGCGGGCCCGCGGCGAGGCGGAGCGGGCGGCCGAGGAGCGGCGTCTGGCCCGAGTCGCCGTGGAGGAGACGCGGTCGGCCGCCGCCGCCGCGGTGCGGAGCGACGACCGCAACGAGGGGGCGCACCTCAGTGCGCGCAACGCCCTGGGCCGGGTGACCAACGAGCGGTCCGGGATGACGGCGGAGATCGAGGAGACCAGCCGGCAGTACGCCGAGCTCGACGAGCGCATCGAGCGCGACGCGGCCCGACTGGCCGACCTCCAAGCCGAGATCCCCGTCCTCGAGGCCGCCCGGGCGTCCGCCGCCGACCAGGCCGAGGCGGCGCGGGGCGAGCGGGTCCGTCTCGACGAGCGGATCGCCGCGGCCGCCTCCGTTCGCAAGGCCTGGGAGGTGCGCGCCGCCGGGCTGGTCGAGCGCCGGCGGGTCCTGTCCGAGCGGCTGATGGAGGTGGAGCGTCGTCTCACCGGTCATGCCGACGAGCGGCAGCAGGCGGCCGAGCGCCGTCGCCGGCTCGAGGCCGACGCAGTGGCCGTCGAGCGGTTGCTGGGCGTGGTCGGCCAGGCCCAGCTCGATCTGGATGCTGCACTCGGTCAGCTCCGGGACCGCCACCGCCTCCAGCTCGAGGCGGTCCGGGCGGGGGGAGCCCGCCTCGAGAGCCTGCGCCGGGAGCGATCGGCGGCCGAGCACGAGCTCGCCGCCCATCGCAGCCGCCTGCAGAAGATCGAGCTGGAGCTGGCCGAGGCTTCGATTCGCCGGGATGCCGTGGTCGAGGCACTGCACCGTGAGCTGAACTGCGACCCGGAGGAGGCGCTGGCCTCGCACGAGCCCGAGCTCCCCGAAGGAGTGGACCCAGCCACCCGGGTCGCCCAGCTCGAGTCGGAGCTGGCCAAGCTGGGCCCGGTCAACCCGCTGGCCCTCGAGGAGCTCTCCGCACTGGGGGAGCGTCACCAATTCCTCGAGGCTCAGGTCGAAGACGTCCGGAAGGCCCGGCGCGAGCTCCAGCAGATCATCCGGACCCTCGATGAGGAGATCATGGTCGTGTTCGACTCGGCCTTCTCCGACGTCCGGGAGCACTTCTCCGACCTGGTCGACACGCTGTTCCCCGGTGGGACCGGGCGCTTGTCCCTGACCGATCCCGAGAACCTGCTCGAGACCGGTGTCGAGGTCGAGGTCCGTCCGGCCGGCCGCAACGTCCGCAAGCTCTCCCTCCTGTCGGGCGGCGAGCGGTCGCTCGTGGCCCTCGCCTTCCTGTTCGCCGTGTTCAAGAGCCGGCCGTCGCCGTTTTACCTGATGGACGAAGTGGAGGCCGCGCTCGATGACGTGAATCTCCACCGCTTCCTGGGCCTCGTCCACGAGTTCCGCGAGGAGGCCCAGCTGATCATCGTGAGCCACCAGAAGCGGACCATGGAGGCCGGCGACGCGCTCTACGGTGTGACGATGGCACCAGGAGGATCGTCCAGGGTAGTGAGCCAGAAGGTCCCACGGCGCGAGGGCGACCCCGGCTCGCCCTCGCTGCTCGACGAGGATTCCCCACTGCCGCTCCCCGAGGAGTCGGCGTCGCCCGAACCCGGGATCACCGGCCACCAGGACACCGGCGATCAGGACACCGGCCACCAGGGAGCCATCCGGGCGGCTGATCAATGATCAGCGCCGTACTGGCCGTGAGCGCCGTCATGATCGCCAATAGCTCGGACCTGATCATCGGCCTGGCCGTCGGCATTCCCGTTGTCGTGGTCGGCGGGGGGACCCTGGTCGCCCTCCGGCTCCGTGGTCGTGGCGGCAAGTCGGCCGTGCCCACCGGTGAGGTCGTCTCCGACGCCCCCACCGACGTCGAGCTGGCCAAGGGGGCCGAGGCGGCTCGACGAGCGGCCGAGCAGGACGCTCCTTCGGGAGCGGTCGCGACCCTCCCGGACGCGCCGGTTGCGCCGCTCGAGGCCGAGGTCTCCCTGCCCGCTCCCGCCGAGCCCGAGCCCGAGGTCGTCGAGGTCGTCGAGGTCGTGGAGCCTGCGACCTACCGGGGTCGTTTGGGCAAGGCCCGAGGGCTCCTGGCCGGCTATCTGGGATCGGTGCGATCGCGGGGCAAGATCGACGCCACCACCTGGGATGATCTCGAGGAAGCGCTGATCCGGGCCGACGTGGGCGTGGGCGCGACCGACGCGTTGCTCGACGATCTCCGGGCCAGGGTCAAGGCCGGCTCCGTCACCGGGACCGACGGCCTGGTCGAGGCATTGAGGGCCGATCTGGTCGAGGCCCTGACAACGGCCGACGCCCGCCTGGCCGTACCGGGGGCGTGGCGGGCAACGCCAAGGGCCGGCGGCGCCGCCGACGGTTCGGCCCCGGTCGGCAATGGTGCCGGCGCAGACGGCGCCGCTGCCGATGGCGCCGACGGCGATGCCGAGCAGGGATCGGTCGATGTCTGGCTGTTCGTCGGGGTCAACGGCGTGGGCAAGACGACCACGGTGGGCAAGGTGGCCAGCCGGTTCGCCGGGTCGGGTGAGCGGGTGCTCCTCGCCGCCGGGGACACCTTCCGGGCCGCGGCCGGCGAACAGCTGGCCATGTGGGCGGCTCGTGCCGACGCAGACATCGTGCAGGCGGCCGAGGGGAGCGACCCCAGCTCCGTTGTCTTCGATGCCGTGCAGCGAGCCGAGGCCAAGGGCCACACGTTGGTGCTGGCCGACACTGCCGGCCGGCTGCATAACAAGGTCAACCTGGTCGAGGAGCTGAAGAAGATCCGGAGGGTGGCCGGCCGGCCGCCAGGGCGGGTGACCGAGGTGCTCTTGGTGCTCGACGCCACCACCGGGCAGAACGGCCTGGCCCAGGCCAAGGTGTTCACCGACGCCGTGGAGGTGACCGGCGTGGTGCTGACCAAGCTCGACGGGACGGCCAAGGGCGGAATCGTGGTCGCCATCCAGCGGGAGCTTGGGCTCCCGGTCAAACTGGTCGGCCTCGGTGAAGGCGTCGCCGACCTCGTCGACTTCGATCCCGGGGCCTTCGTGGACGCCCTCTTCTGACCTCGGCCTGCACTCGATCCTGAGCGCGCTCCTGTAGCGTGGGCAGTCGCATGTTCGAAAGCCTGACCGACCGATTCGAAGGCATCCTCTCGCGCATCCGCAGCCGCGGACGCCTGACCGAGGACGACGTCGACGAGATCCTCCGAGAGATCCGGACGGCGTTGCTCGAAGCCGACGTAGAGCTCGGGGTGGTCCGGGGTTTCACCCGGGCGGTTCGCGAGCGCTGTGTGGGCTTGGAGCTCTCCCAGAGCCTGAGCCCTGGCCAGCAGGTCATCAAGATCGTCAACGAGGAGCTGACCAAGATCCTTGGCGGCGAGACGCTCAGGCTCACCTATGCCAGCCGGCCGCCGACCGTGGTGTTGCTGGCTGGCCTCCAGGGCTCGGGAAAGACGACCACGGCGGCCAAGCTGGCCCGTTGGTTCAAGCAACAGGGCCGGAACCCGATGCTGGTCGGGGCCGACCTCCAGCGACCGGCGGCCGTCGAGCAGCTCCGGGTGCTCGCCTCCCAGATAGGAGTCTCGGTCTTCAGCGAGGCGACCGACCCGGTCGCGGTCGCCCGGGCCGGCCTCGAGGAGGCCCAACGCCTCGGCCGGGACGTCCTCATCGTGGACACGGCGGGCCGCCTGTCCATCGACGAGGCGTTGATGGAGGAGGTGCGCCACATCGCCGGGGCCACCACCCCGCACTACACCTTCCTGGTCATCGACGCCATGACCGGCCAAGACGCCGTGTCCACCGCGGTGGCCTTCCACGATGCCCTGTCGCTCGACGGGGTCATCCTGACCAAGCTCGACGGTGACGCCCGCGGCGGCGCCGCCCTCTCCGTGAAGGAGGTCGTCGGCCGGCCGATCGCCTTTGCCTCCACCGGTGAGAAGCTCGACGACTTCGACCAGTTCCACCCCGATCGCATGGCCGACCGGATCCTGGGGATGGGCGATGTCCTCTCTCTGATCGAGCAGGCGGAGCGGACCTTCGACCAGGGGGTGGCCGAAAAGGCCGCCTCGGCCATGATCGAGGGGCGGTTCACCCTCGAGGACTTCCTCGAGCAGCTCCAGCAGGTCAAGAAGATGGGGTCCCTCTCGGGCATGATGTCAATGCTCCCCGGGGTCCCAAAGGACCTCAAGCAGGCGTCGTCGAGCATCGACGACGGCCAGATCGCCCAGGTTGAGGCCATCATTCGCTCGATGACACCGTCCGAGCGCAGCGATCCGTCGACGATCGACGGCTCACGGCGCGTACGCATCGCCAACGGCAGCGGCACGGCCACGGCCGACGTCAATGCGCTCCTGAAGCAGTTCAAGGAGATGCAGAAGATGATGAAGAATATGGGCAAGGGGGGCATGGGCGGTGCCCTGGGCGGCCTCGGCGGGCTGTTCGGTCGGGGCGGAAAGATGCCTCCGGGGGGCATGGCCGGGCTCGAGGACAGGGCCGGATCGCTTGGTGGGGCCCCTGGCCTGGGCGAATCGGGCGCGCTGCCCGCATTGGGCGCACCAAGCCGGGCTGCCAGTCCTTCGGGCAGCGCATCCCGCCACTCGGGCAAGGGAAAGGGCGGCAAGGGCAAGAAGGGCAAGGGCGGAGGCCGGGTCACCCCCAAGTCCCGCTGACCGGAAACCGAGGTCGGATCGCATGCCCGCGCCAGAGCCCCGGGGTGGCCTGTGCACAGGGCCCGCTGGTTGGTGCGAGAATGTCAGGCGCACTCGTTAGAACGCAGAGGAGTTCACCGTGGCAGTAAAGCTCCGCCTTGTGCGGATCGGGAAAAAGAAGCAGCCGACATACCGGTTGGTGGCGGCGGACAGTCGGTCGCCCCGAAACGGGCGCTTCATCGAGATCGTGGGCACCTATGCCCCTCGTGGGCGCTCGCTGGCCGAGCCGGACGCCATCTTCGAGATCGACAACGCCAAGGCGGTCAAGTGGCTGTCGGAGGGCGCGCAGCCGACTGAACGGGTCGGGAAGCTCCTCAAGAAGTCAGGCGCCCTCGAAGAGTTCGACGCCCTCAAGGCGGCAAGGTGACCGACGACCTCGCGGTCGATTCGGCCGACGACGTCAACCAGGCCGACGAGGGAAACCATGCCGACGACGGCAACCATGCCGACGACAACTTCAACGACGATGCCGGCAACCGTGTCTCGGGTGGCACGCCCTTGGCCGTGGTGACCTACCTGGTCAACTCCATTGCCTCTGAGCCCGACTCGGTGGTCATCAACACCGAGGAGCGCGACGGCGCCGTCCGATTCCGCATCCACGTCGCCCCTGACGACATGGGACGGGTCATCGGTCGTCGCGGCCGTGTGGCCCAGGCCATCCGGACCCTGGTGGCCGCAGCCGGCGCCCGGGACGGCATCCAGACGAGCGTCGACATCGTCGACGACTGAGGCGACCACCATCGTGTCCGAGACGGGCACGTCCGGTACGCCCGGAGGCGAGGACCCGGGCCGACCAGCTCCACCACTGCTGCAGGTGGGCACCATCGTCAAGCCCCACGGGCTTCGCGGCGATGTCATCGTCGCCCTCTCCACCAACCGCGAGGAGCGGGTGGCGGCCGGCTCTATCCTGTCCGGTGAGGACGGTACCGAGTACCGCGTGGTCCGCGCCTCCCCGCACAAGGGCCGATGGATCGTGACCTTCGAGGGCTACAACGGCATCGACGCGGCCGGGGCACTACGGGGGACGAACCTGTTCGCCCCGCCGCTCGACGATCCGGACGAGCTCTGGGTCCACGATCTCGTGGGGTCGGAGGCGGTTGACACCGAGGGCACCGTGCTGGGCACGGTCGAGAGCGTCCAGGCCAATCCGGCCAGCGACCTCTTGGTGCTGTCGGGGGGGGCCCTGGTCCCCCTGCGGTTCGTCGTGGCCAATGATCCCGGTGTGCGGGTGACCATCGAAGCCCCCGACGGTCTCTTCGACCTCGGCTGACCTCAGGTCCGATCCGTGCGCATCGACGTGTTCACCATCTTTCCCGAGGTCATCGAGGACTATGCCGGTGCGTCCATCCTCGGCCGGGCCCGGGTCCAGGGTGGCATCGATCTCCGGGTCCACGACCTACGGTCGGCGGCCCAGGACCCGCGCCGCTCGGTGGACGACTCGCCCTTCGGGGGCGGGGCGGGGATGGTGCTCGCCCCCGGCCCCGTGTTCGCCTGCGTGGACTCGGTGGCATCGAGCCCGAGCGGCCTTCCCCGTCCCCTCATCCTGCTCACGCCGTCAGGCCGTCGGTTCGATCAGAGCAGGGCCGCCGAGCTGGCGCGGTCCACCGAGGGCTTCTCGTTGTTGTGCGGCCGGTATGAGGGGGTGGACCAACGGGTCGCCGATCATCTGGTCGACGAGGAGATCTCGGTGGGGGATTTCGTGCTAGCCGGCGGCGAGCTGGCTGCGTTGGTCGTGGTGGAGGCCGTGGCCCGACTGGTACCCGGCGTGCTGGGGAACGACCAGTCGGCCGGGGAGGAGAGCTTCATCGACGGCCTCCTCGAGTACCCGCACTACACGCGGCCGGCCGAGTTCCGGGGCTGGGAGGTCCCCGCCGTCCTCCGCTCCGGCGATCACGGACGGGTTCGCCGCTGGCGACGGGCGAATGCCCTGGCCAGGACGCTGGCACGGCGCCCGGACCTGATCGCGGCACGGGGCGGGCTGACCTCCGAGGAGGTCGACCTGCTGGTCGAACATGATGAGGCGCGCCTCCTTGTCGAACACGGCTACCATTGGTGAGCCTGATCGGGGCCGGTGTGAGCCGGTTTCGCCAGAACGCCCAGGTCGGTCCCGCAGGTGCGGGCCCGCCGGGGTCCCGGCAGGCAGTGACGCACAGCGATCCGTGGAGAAACGCGCCCCATGAACCCGACCGACATCATCGACCGCGACAGTCTGCGCGACGACATTCCCGATTTTCGCCCCGGCGACTCGGTGAAGGTCCACGTGCGGGTGGTGGAGGGCACTCGAGAGCGTGTCCAGGTATTCCAGGGAGCTGTCATCCGTCGGCAGGGCACCGGGGTCCGGGAGACGTTCACCGTGCGCAAGGTGAGCTTCGGCGTGGGCGTGGAGCGTACCTTTCCGGTCCACTCGCCGATCATCGCCAAGACCGAGGTGGTGTCGCTGGGCGACGTTCGCCGGGCCAAGCTCTATTACCTGCGTGAACGCCATGGCAAGTCGGCCAAGATCAAGGAACGTCGTACTGTTCGTCCCTGATCGGGACCCCTTCCTCCTGTGCGAGGTACTCTGCTGGCAATGGCAGTGGCCGGTTGAACACGCTGTGAGCGCGCTCAGATGAGCGAAGAGGACCTGGAACGGTACGAGTCGGAGATCGAGCTCGCACTGGTACAGGAGTACCGTGCGGTCCTGCCCCTCTTCTCCTACGTGGTCGAGACCGAGCGCCGCTTCTACCTGGCCAATGAGGTCGACGTGACCGTACGGGAGGGGACCAGCCCGGCCTGTGTCGAGGTCGCCCTCAGCGATGCCTGGGTGTGGGACATGTACCGCCCGGCTCGGTTCGTCCCCTCGGTCCGGATCCTGACCTTCCGTGACGTCAACATCGAGCGGCTCCCCGAGAAGGAGCTGTGAGCTCCGGCGCCGACCGGCGCCCGGACCCGCGCACGACCCTCGGCTCCGAGGGTGAGGCACTGGCGGCCCGGTGGTACGAGGCCGAGGGCTATGAGGTGCTCGAACGCAACTGGCGACGCCGCGAAGGAGAGGTCGACCTGATCGTCCGCCGCGGCCGCACCGTCGCATTCTGCGAGGTGAAGACCAGGGCCTCCGATCGCTTCGGGATCGGGGCCGAGGCCGTGCTCCCGGCCAAGCAGCGGCGCATCCGGCACCTGGCCCAGCGATGGCTGTCCGAGCTGACCCCGGCCTCGGGCCGCTCCCTGGTGGAGGTGCGCTTCGACGTCATTTCCATCACCGGCGGGCAGGTCGACGTCATCGAAGGAGCGTTCTAGCCCCTGGCGGTCTTGCGGCCCAGGAGGGGGTCGCCCCGGCACGGATAGGGTGTACCTCCATGTCGACTGAGCTCGAGACCCTTATCGTGGAGCGCGCCGAGGGCGTCGTCACCGTGACCCTCAACAGACCGGCCCGCAAGAACGCGGCCAACGAGGTGATGTGGAAGGAGCTCCTCTCCACCTTCGACGATGTCGCCACCGACCGCAGGGACCGGGTCATGGTGATCACCGGTGCGGGTGATGCCTTTTGCTCCGGAGCCGACCTGGGCGGGGCCAGCGATGTTGCCGGCCGGCCCGGCGACCCCTATCTGACGCAGATGCGCGCCCTCGGGGACGTGGCCATGCGGCTCCACCGCTTCCCCAAGCCCACCATCGCCAAGGTCGGTGGGGTGGCGGCCGGTGCCGGGATGAGCCTGGCCCTCGGGTGCGACCTGGTCGTTGCGTCGGATACCGCCCGTTTCTCGGAGATCTTCGCCAAGCGGGGCCTCTCGGTCGATTTCGGGTCGTCCTGGCTCCTGCCCCGGATGATCGGCCTCCATCGGGCCAAGGAGCTGGCCTATTTCGCCGACATCATCTCTGCCGCCCAAGCGGCCGAGTTCGGCATCGTCAATCGCGTGGTGCCGGCGGCCGAGCTCGATGCCTTCGTCGACGACTGGGCCCGACGTCTCGCCGCCGGTCCTCCCCTGGCCCTGTCGATGACCAAGACGATGCTCGATAATTCATTCGCCGTGTCCATGGACCAGGCCTTGGAGGACGAGGCCCGCTCGCAGTCGGTCAACTTCGCTTCGGAGGACACCTGGGAGGCGCTCAAGGCGTTCAACGAGAAGCGCGACCCCTCCTTCCAGGGGAAGTAGGCCTCCACCAGCTCGGATTGCGCCCGAAACCGGGGATCCCGGCGTACGAGCTGCCCGGTCGTGTCCATCGGACACGCGACGATGGCCCCCACGGTTGGCGCCGGGGCCGGAGCCACGTCGAGATCGAGGCGTCCCCGGGGGCGCCGTCGCGGACACCTGGATCGTCATCTGGGATCTGGAATCTGGGATCTGGGCTTCCCCACTGTTCGTGAGGGTCGACGGCGAGACAGGTGCGACAGTCGCCTGCCTCCGGGCGATCCGAAGTCGGAAACTCGTGGGCGAGGGCTCTCCGCCGGCATGTTCTGTCGCCCGCCTCTCGGCGAATTGAGGGCCCGAGCGGCGTCACGGAGCGGTCTTTTCGCCGAGACGTGGACACACCTCTTGGCCGGAGGAGGGAACCAGAAGCTTCGTTGCCGCCGCCCTCCGCCCTGCCGCGGGCTTGGTAACCCGTCACTTTCCGTGGTCGATCGTCAGCCGGCGGGGCGCGGCGGGTCTTGGAACCAGTGGTGAGCGGCGCCAGGGTTCCGCGTCGCACCCGCACGCTACGGTGCGTTCTGTGCCTCGAGTGGCCGGCACCGGTGGGGACTATCGCCCGCTTCGGCCCTCCGCCATAGGGATACGGTTTCCTGCCTGTGCCGTCGGGCTGTCGCAGGGAACCCCACCGTACTGACGGGAGGCGTCATGATCGCCACCATTCCCTCTGCCGTCCTTGTCGGGGTGGACGGCACTTGTATCTCGGTCGAGGTGCATGTGAGCAACGGCTTGCCCGGCTTCACCGTCGTCGGCTTGCCCGACGCAGCGGTACGCGAGTCACGGGACAGGGTCCGGGCGGCCCTGCTCTCCAGTGGGTTGACCTGGCCCCTCCGAAGGGTAACTGTCAACCTGGCTCCTTCGGGTGTTCGCAAGGGCGGCGCCGGGCTCGATCTCCCCATCGCCATCGGTCTGCTCGTGGCCACAGGCGAGCTCGACAGGCAAGCCGTCGACGGCATGGCCTTCGTGGGCGAGCTGGGCCTGGACGGGTCGCTCCGGGGGCTCCCAGGCATGGTCGTGTTGGCCGAATCGCTCCGTCGCCACACGTTGGTGGTGCCCGAGGCCAACGCGGAGGAGGCCCGCCTCCCCGACCACAGCGGCGTCCGCGCCGTCGACCATCTGCGGCCGCTCGTCGAATACCTGGCCGGCCGACGGACGTGGCCCACCCGCCGACCGCACCCGGCGACGGCGCCTGGCCCTCAGGCAGGGCGTCCCCGTCCCGATGACCGCGGCGACTTGGCCCAGGTGACCGGCCAGCCCTTCGCTCGCCGCGCCCTCGAGGTCGCCGCGGCAGGGGGCCACCACCTCCTCTTGGTCGGGCCGCCCGGGTCGGGAAAGACCATGCTGGCCACGCGGCTGCCCGGGCTCCTGCCCGACCTGGACCGGACGACCGCTCTCGAGGTCAGCCGCATCCGATCGGTTGCCGGGCTTCCGCTTCCCGACACCGGGCTCGTTGTGCGGCCGCCGTTTCGAGCTCCCCATCATGGAGCCTCGCCCGTGTCGATGATCGGGGGTGGCAGCCCATGGATGCGGCCCGGCGAGATCAGCCTGGCCCACGGTGGGGTCCTGTTTCTCGACGAGATGGGCGAGTTCCCCAACGCCGTGCTCGATGCGTTGCGTCAACCCCTGGAGGAGGGACAGGTACGGGTCAGCCGGGCGCGGGGGAGCGCAACCTTTCCCGCCCGGCTACTCCTGATCGGGGCCATGAACCCGTGCCCGTGCGGCGAGGGCGGCCTTCCCGGGACATGCCGGTGCTCAGCTGGGTCGAAGGACCGTTACGCCCGCCGGCTGTCGGGCCCGCTTCTCGACCGGTTCGACCTGGCCATCCGCGTCGACCGGCCGTCGGTGGACGACCTGATCAGCGGCCGCCGGGGTGAGGGAACCGAGGCCGTGGCGGCGCGGGTGGCCGACGCCCGGTTGCAGGCGGTTCGTCGCGGCGTCCGGGCCAACGCCGAGCTTTCCGGTGCCGGCCTGGACGAGTCTGCGCCCATGGCCGACGGGGCTGCGGCCGTGCTCGAGCTTTGCCTCCGGGACGGCACCCTCACCGCTCGCGGCCTTCATCGGGTCCGACGCATTGCTCGGACGGTGGCCGACCTCGACGGCGCCGGCGACACGGTTCAGGCCCCGCACGTGCACGAGGCGCTCGTCCTACGGTCACGTCGCGGCGCGCTGCTGGGGTACGACGGGTGACCGGTCGCCCGTCGACCGAGGACCCGGCTGGTCCCCCCGGGCTCGCCGTGGCCTGTGCCGCATCCTGCGCGGGGCTGCCCGGGATGACCCCGGTGCGGTTGGCCAAGATCCTGAGCGGGTGGGACCCGATCCAAGCGTGGCAGGCGTTGGGACGTGGCCGTCACCCCGCTGATGACCAATGTCGCTTCCAGGACGCGGTCCGGCACACCGATCCCCGGGTCGTGGCCGAGCAGTACGAGAGGGCCGGGGTGGCCGTCCATCTGCCCACATCTCCCGGCTACCCCGCCATCTTGCGTGACGATCCCGGAGCGCCCGCCGTCCTCTTCTCGCGTGGCGCGCCCGGTGCGCTCCACGGTCGACCACGGGTGGCCATCGTCGGGACCCGGTCGGCAACCGCCTACGGCCTCCAGGTCGCATCCGAGCTGGGGCGCGACCTGGCCGAGGCCGGAGTTGCCGTGGTGTCGGGGCTGGCTCTGGGTATAGACGCAGCCGCCCACGCCGGGGCCCTACGGGCCGGCCGGGCCGATCCCCCGGTTGTGGCCGTGGTGGGCACCGGCCTGGATGTCGTCTACCCGGAAAGCAACGCGTCGTTGTGGCGCGAGGTCGAAGAGCACGGTGTGGTCTTCACGGAGTCGGCCCTGGGCACCATCCCCCGGCCCCGGGTCTTCCCGGCCCGCAACCGGATCATCGCCGCCCTGTCCGATGTGGTGGTCGTCGTGGAGTGTCAGCTCAAAGGGGGGGCCCTGTACACGGCCGAAGCAGCGGCCCGCCGCGCCATCCCGGTCTGCGCCGTTCCCGGATCGGTGCGCAGCCCGGCTTCGGCCGGCACGAACGGGTTGCTGGTCGACGGGTGCGCACCGGTCCGGGACGTCGATGACATCCTGACCGCGGTGGCACTGGCGCGGTGCGGGCGGGAGGCCCCCAATCCGGCGACACAATCGGCAACTCTGGTGGCGGCCAAGGGAAGGGAGCGCCCGCAGAACGATGCAACCGGACCGGCCCGGCCCACTCCGGCGTCCAGGCCGGCCGGGGCAGCTCGAGGGCCGCGGCCCCGTCGGCCATCCGGCCCCGATATCGTGCATCGGTCCCTCGGGCCAGCCGGACTGGGTGAGGATTCCCGGGCCGTCCTGGCCGCGCTCGAGAGCTCACCCACCACCATGGACACCATCCTCCGGCGAACGGGCCTCAGCCTTGCTCGGGCCGCCGCAGCCTGCGACTCGCTCACACGGGCGGGACGCGTCGATGCCGGTCCGGGATGGTGGGCGATCCATTGAGCGCATGGACCGGCGCCAGTTCGAACTACTTCGGCGTGGTGGTGGTGGTCGTGCTGGTGGAGGTCGGGCTGACCGTGGCGCCAGCGCGGGAGGTGGTCGTCGTCGTGGTGGCCGGCACCGTCGTACTCGTCGTCGTCGACGTCGAGCTCGTGTCCGGCGTCCGGGAGGCGCTCGGGGAGGTCGTCGTGGTCGGTGCGGCCGGAGACGTGGTTGTCGTCGTCGTCGTCGAGCTCGGTGTCTTGCCGCTTCGATCGGTACCGCCGAAGAATGTCTGGCCGGAGCCGGACTGTCCCCGCACCACGGCCGAGAGCGGCTTTTGCGCTACGAGCTCGATGATCGTCAGCGTGGCGATGGCGATCACCAGTGCGCCAATGACGGCGCCGAGGACGGGGACTCGGACGTCCCGCCAACTTCGCTTACGGGGACGCTGGCGCACCGACCCGGCCACCGTGTCCGGTGCGCCGAGACCGGCCAGGCCTTCGAGAGCGGATGAGCCGGCCCGCTTTCCCGGCGCCGGTGGGTACCTGCGTTCCCGGTCGGGGCGAAGCAGTGGACGCTGGGCCGTGACTCGCTGAATGCGAGCATGGGCCCGTCGAATCGACGAACTGTAGATGGCAGCTCCGAGCGTGGCCACGACACTGACGACGACCGTGCCCACGATAGTCCCGGCCACGTTGAACAGCGAGGCGATGATGGCGGCGGACACCGAGGCGAGGGCACTGGCTATGACCTGGATCGGGCTCACCGTCAACCGGTTCTCGCCCGGTGACGGGTTTGCAGGCGGGCGTCGGGGGTCAGGGGGTGGCTGGCTCATGGGCTCCCGGGTCGGCAATCGGAATCTCTCAGGCTACCGGTCAGCCACCCGGGGCCGGACGCGGCCGGCCCTCCGGTGTGCCCGGTGCTCCGGTGTGGCTGTGCTCGATCAGCCAGGCGGCTGATGGCCCTACGCTCGGCCTTGATGAATGCCGCCCGTGAGTATCGACAGATCCGGTTCGAGCCGCCGCCAGGTGCGACCGAAATACTCCTCATACGCCACGGAGAGTCACAAGCTGCCATCGAAGGTCGGGACTTCGAGCTGGTCGACGGCCACGGCGACCCTGGGTTGTCGCCCGAGGGCCGGGAGCAGGCCGAGCAGGTCTGTGCCCGGCTGGCCGGAGAGCGCATCGACGGCATCTACGTCACGTCGCTCCGGCGGACCGCCGAGACTGCCGCTCCGCTGGCTCGGCGGTTGTCCCTCGTGCCCCGGGTCGAGGCCGACCTGCGCGAGGTGTTCCTCGGCGAATGGGAAGGTGGATTGTTCCGGCAGAAGATCATCGAGCGAGACCCGATTGCCGTCCGGATGGTGGAGGAGCAGCGGTGGGAGTTGATCCCCGGCGCCGAGAAAGCGACGACGCTCGCCCGTCGAGTCCGGGGCGCCATCGAGCGGATCACCGCCGCCCATCCCGACCAGCGGGTGGCGGCCTTTGCCCACGGCGGGACTATCGGTGAGGTCCTGGCCCAGGCAACGCACTCCGATCCCTTTGCCTTCACCGGCGCCGACAATGCCTCGATCTCGCACCTGGTGGTCACGCCGGAGCGATGGGCCGTCCGGCGGTTCAACGACACGGCCCACCTCGGAGCCGGGTTGTCCACCAAGGCGGCGCCCCTCACCTAATCGGTCCCGCGCCCTCCACCGAGGTCCGGCGTCCTGATCCGGCCCCGGGCTGACTGACCGGAGGCCAGCCCCGGGGGCCCGCTGAGCCCCCCGAGGTCAGCTGAAATGGGTACGGGGACGGTCCTGTCGGACTCCGTCCAGCGTGATGTCGACCTTCTCGTTGTAGAAGCAGGCCAACCCAGCTACCTTCTGGCTCTCGGCCAACGGGGAACGGTAGATCCACACCAGGTCCTCGTGTTCTTTGCCGTCCACCAGCAGCGACCAGTAGGTGGCCGTGCCCTTGTACGGGCACTGGGTCTGGGTAGGCGACGGGCGCAGGAGGTCCAGCCGCACATCGGTGAGGGGTAGGTAATACCGGGGGGGCAGCCCGGTCTCGAACAAGATGCGCGGTTGGCCGGAGTCGGCGACGACGTGGCCGTCGACCTCGATGACGACGTGGCGCGAGCTGGCCAGTATGTCGACGCGCTTGTAGGGGTCGCGCGGGTGGACGTAGATCGGCTCGTCCTCCTCGAACCACTCGTCCATGGCACCAAAGTCGAGCCGGACGGCGCCGCGGAGTTCGATGATCGGAGAATCGGGAAACCGCTGGGCCGCCCCCTTGACCGTGGCACCGCCCAGGCTGACGTCGTAGGCGATGCCGTCCCCGCGGCTGGGCGAGTGGTTGACCTCACCGTTCGGGGCGAGCTCGGCACGCACGTCCTCGAGGGGAACGTAGTAGGTGGGGTAGTACGGGATCTCCCAGACCAAGAGGGGCCGGAGGGTGTCGGCCACCTCCCGCCCCTGCACGAAGGCCCGCACCCGCTTTGCCCCAGGCTCGACCCGCACGGTACCTCGCTGTTCGGTGTTCACCGGTGGTCTCCTTCCTGCTGGTCCGGCCCACGGGGGCCCGGCCACGGCCGTCACCCGGCCCTGTCACGGCCGTCACCCGGCCCTGTCACGGCCGTCACCTCGGCCCTGTCACGGCCGCTTCCACGCCCCATGGCGGCCGTTGCCAGCGTATGTCCTGCGCCCCGCTTTCCGAACTCGACCAGCCTGCCGTCCGAGGCGGCGGCCGTGCCCGCTCGGCGAGGTTGCTCGTGGTGTTGCTAGCGTACCGACGCATGCTGCCGGACGTAGAGCTCCTGCTCGAGTATCCATACACGCGCACGACTGGACCCGTGCTCGGCCCGTTCCTGACCGGCCTGCGCGATGGGCACCTGTTGGGCCTCGGGCACGGCGATCAGGTTCTCTGCCCGCCGCTCGAATACGAACCCGGGACGGGCAAGGACCTCGATCCGGTTCTGGTCGACGTGGCCACCGAGGGCACGGTCACGGCGTGGACGTGGGTGGCCGCGCCCACGTCGACCCACCCGTTCGATCATCCCTTTGCCTTCGCCCTCGTGCTCTTGGACGGCACCGAACATGCCATGGCCCACGCCGTGGACACGGGTTCGATCGACGACATGTCCACGGGCATGCGGGTGGCCGTCCAGTTCCACGAGGAGCGGTCGGGTTCGGTGACCGACTTCCATTTCGTTCCCGTTGGTCGTGCCCACGACGTCGACGCTGTCGTGGGGTCCGAACCGGTGACCGACATCGTTCAGCTCATCTCGCTGAACTACCGGGAGCCGCTGTATGCCCACCGGGCCCGCTTTGCCCAGGGCCTCCTCGATGGCCGGTTCATCGGCCAGCGCTCGCCGGCGTCGGGCAAGGTCTACGTGCCCGGCCGCGGGTACGACCCGCTCGAGCGGGTCGAGATGGGTGAGGATGACGAGCTCGTCGTGGCCGACCGGGGAACGGTGACCTCGTTCACCGTCATCACCCCGATCGACTACTACGGCCAAAAGGAGACCAAGCCGTACATCCGCGCGTCGATCCTCCTGGACGGGAGCGACTCGCCCCTCATCAGCGTGGACATCCGCAACCTGGAGGAGGAGGACATCCGGGTCGGGCTTCGCCTCCAGGCAGTGTGGCGACCGCCGGGGGAGCGGGACCTGACCGGCATCGACAACCGATCGGTGGCCCTCGAAGGCGTCATCGAGCGATGGGACCCGACCGGTGAGCCCGATGCCGACGCCGACAAGCTCCGGGAGTTCACTCAGTGACCAGTCATGCACGCGACGTGGCCATCGTGGCCGTCTCGCAGACGCCGGCCTATGAGGCATTCGCCGGGCCCGAGCCCGTGCTCATCATGCGCTGCGTCAACGACCTCTTGTCCCGGACCGGGATCGAGCGGCACGACATCGACTTCACGCTGGCCGGAAGCTGCGACTACCTGTCCGGAGCCCCGTTCGCCTTCGTCATGAACATCGATGGCGTCGGGGCGTGGCCACCCGTGTACGAGAGCCATGTTGAGATGGACGGCGCCTGGGCCCTGTTCGAGGCGTGGCTCCGGCTCCAGCTCGGCGACATCGACGTCGCCCTGGTGATCGGCTCGGGCCGGTCGTCGCCCGGGAACAACCGGGAGATCTTCGCCCTCCAGGGCGACCCGTACCTGACCGCCCCGCTCGGTCTCGACCCCGCCTCGCTGGCCGGCATACAGGCCCGGGCCCTGCTCGACGCCAACATCGCCGGCGAGGCCGATTTTGCCGCCGTGGTGGAGCGCAGCTGGAAGGCGGCGTCCGACAACCCGAACGCCCTGGTCCGGAGATCGGGCACCGTCGACGAGCTACTCGGCCAGCCGTACTACGCCGCCCCCCTGCGGGCCCACGACGTCGCCCCGGTGGCCGACGGGGCCGCGGCCCTCCTCCTGGTGGCGGGCGACCGCGCCCGGGAGCTGAGTCAGCGCCCGGCGTGGATCCGGGGGATCGAGCACCGCATCGAGTCGCACCACCCCGGACTCCGGGACCTGACCGACTCGCCGTCGACCCGGTCGGCGGCCGAGAAGGCCGGCGCCGGCGGGGCACTCGACGTGGCCGAGCTCATGGTCACCCACAGCCATGAGGAGATCATCGTGCGCCGAGCGCTCGGATTGAACGACGGCACGGTCGTGAACCCGTCCGGCGGGCCGCTCGGCGGTCATCCGGTGATGGCCACCGGACTGGTCCGGGTCATCGAGGTGGCCAGCCGGATCGCCGAAGGGTCGGCCCAGCGGGGCCTGGCCCATGCGTCGAGTGGCGCATGCCTCCAGCAGAACTTGATCTGTGTCCTCGAGGGAGATGACTGATGGCGCGCCCGTGTGCAGTGATCGGTACGGGTCAGACCGACTACCGCAAGAAGCTCGACCTCACCCTGGACGGCCTGGTGCGGTGGGCCGCCATCGAGGCGCTCGAGGATGCCGGCATGACGTTTGCCGACGTCGACGCCATCGTCATCGGCAAGGCCCCTGACGCGCTGGAAGGCGTGGTCATGCCCGAGCTGTCCCTAGCCGACGCCCTCGGGGCGGTGGGCAAGCCCATTCACCGGGTCCACACGGCCGGCTCGGTCGGGGCGGCCACGGCCATCACCGGGACGACCATGGTCGAGTCGGGTCGGTACGACCGGGTCCTGGTGGTCTGCTACGAGAAGCAGTCGGAGGGCAATGCCACCTGGGCGCTCTCGGGCGGGAAGTCCGGTGGCCAGGGAGCGGGCGGTACCTTCGCACCGTGGATCCGCAGCTACATCGAGCGCTCCGGGGCACCCGAGGACATCGGCTGGAAGGTGGCGGTCAAGGACCGGCGCAACGCCCTGCGCAACCCCCACGCCCACCTGCGGATCGAGGACATCTCCATCGAGAAGGTGCGGGACTCCCCGATGCTGTGGGACCCGCTCCATTTCCTCGAGTCGTGCCCCTCCTCCGACGGGGCCGCCGCCGTCGTGCTGGCCAGCGAGGAGGTGGCCGCCAAGTCCCCGGGAAAGCCGGCCTGGGTCATTGCCCATGCCAAGCGCACCGAGTTCGGTCAGTTCCCGGGGCGCGACGCCGTCCGTCCTCAGGCGAGCCTCGACTGTGCCACCGCGCTCTACCAGGAGGCCGGTATCACCGACCCCCGCCGTCAGATCGACTGTGCCGAGATATACGTTCCGTTCTCCTGGTACGAGCCCATGTGGCTCGAGGGCCTCTTGCTGACCCCGGTGAATGAGGGTTGGCACATGACCGCCGACGGTGACACGGAGATCGACGGCTCGTTCCCGGTGAACGCGTCGGGCGGCGTCTTGTCCTCCAACCCGATCGGGGCGTCGGGGCTGATCCGGTGTCTCGAAGCGGCCGACCAGGTGCGCGAGCGGGCTGGTGACCACCAGGTCGACGGGGCCCGCGTCGCGCTCGGCCATGCCTACGGCGGCGCGGCCCAGTACTTCGCCATGTGGATCGTCAGCTCCGATCTGGAGCCCCGGTACCGGTGACGGCCGAACCCGCGGTGCTGGTCGAGCAGAACGGGCACATCGTCACCGTCACGCTGAACCGACCGGCCAAGCGGAACGCATTCAACGCCGAGGTCCTGTGCCGGCTGAGCGACGCCTGGGATCGCATCGACGGTGACGAGGACGTCCGGGTGGCCATCTTGACCGGGGCCGGCGGCAGCTTCTCGGCCGGGGCCGACCTGGACCGGCTGGTCGGGGCCATGGCCCGGGGAGAACCTCCCGCCGACGAGTTCGAGGAACGAATCAGGACCGACGGGTCCATCATCTTCAAGGGGTTCCTGAAGCAATACCGCACGAAGAAGCCGCTCCTGGCTGCGGTCGAGGGCTACTGCTACGCCGGCGGGACCGAGATCCTCCAGGCCACCGACATCCGGGTGGCCGGTGAGAGCGCTCGTATCGCCATCTCCGAGGTCCAGCGCGGCCTCTTCCCCATGTCTGCGTCCACTATCCGGTTGCCTCGCCAGATTCCCTGGACCGAGGCGATGGAGATCCTCCTGGTGGGCGAGCCCATCAGTGCGGGCAAGGCCAAGGAGATCGGCCTGATCGGCCACGTGGTGCCCGACGGGCAGGCTCTCGAACACGCCCACACGATCGCCGAGAAGATCGCGGCCAACGGCCCGCTCGCCGTCCAGGCCATCAAGGCGGCCGTCCTGGCCGCCGACGGGCTCCCCGAGGGCGAGGCCTTCGGAGCCGAGATGGCGGTCGGGATGCCGGTGATGAGCAGTCACGACGCCCGAGAGGGGCCGCGGGCCTTCCTGGAGAAGCGCAGTCCCAACTTCGAAGGGCGGTGACGTGATCCTCGTGGCTCCGGTCGACCCGGACGTGGCCTCGGTCCTCCCGGAACACGCACCGGTCCTTCTGGAGGGACGGTGAAATTCGGGATCTTCTACGAGCACCAGTTGCCACGCCCCTGGGACGAGGAGGCCGAGCACCGGCTGCTGACCGACGCTCTCGAACAGATTGAGCTAGCCGACCGGCTGGGGATCGATTGCATGTGGGAGGTCGAGCACCACTTCCTCGAGGAGTACTCCCACTCGAGCGCACCCGAGGTCTTCTTGGGGGCGGTGAGCCAGCGGACGAGCCGCATCCGCCTGGGTCACGGGATCGTCCAGCTGCCCCAAGGCTTCAACCACTCGGCCCGGGTGGCAGAACGGGTGGCCACGCTCGACCTCGTCTCTGACGGGCGAGTGGAGTTCGGGACGGGCGAGTCATCGTCCACCGCCGAGCTCGAAGGGTTCAACGTCGAGCGGGCCACCAAGCGGGAGCAATGGTCCGAGGCGCTCGACGTGGTCACCCGCATGATGGTGGAGACTCCTTTTGCCGGATGGCAGAGCGGGCATCTCTCGATGCCGCCGCGCAACGTCGTACCCAAGCCGTTGCAGAAGCCTCACCCGCCCCTCTGGGTGGCGTGCAGCCGACGGGAGACGATCCACCTGGCTGCGACCAAGGGCATCGGTGCGCTCTCGTTCTCCTTCATCGAGCCCGACGAGGCCCGCACCTGGGTGGACGACTACTACGCCACCATCGCCTCGGAGGCCTGCGTTCCCGGTGGCTTCGCGCTCAATCCGCAAGTGGCGTGCGTCGTGCCCTTCATGTGCCACCAGGACGAGGAGACGGCCATCGAGCGGGGCCTCGACGGCGGGCAGTTCTTCGGGTACTCGCTGGCCCACTACTACGTGTTCGGCCAGCACACGCCGGCGGTGACCAACGTATGGGACGAATTCGGCCAGCACCGGTCGGAATGGGGCTTCGACCGCCAGGTGGCCGCCCGAACCGGCCAACCGCTCGGCGCCCAGTTGCTCGAGGGCGGACTCGGAGCCCTCCGGGGGGCCATCGGCACGCCGTCGCAGGTACGCCAGCTGTGCCATAGTTACGCAGAGGCGGGCGTCGACCAGTTGATCCTGGTGAGCCAGGCCGGGCGCAACCGGCACGAGCACATCTGCGAATCACTCGAGCTCTTCGCCCGGGAGGTCATGCCCGAGTTCCGAGAGGCCGAGGCGAGGCGTGAGGCGGCCAAGGCGGAGCGGCTGGCCCCCGCGGTCGCTGCCGCGCTGAGCCGGAAGGCACCGCCCCGTCCGGCTCCCCCGCATGTGATCCCGGCCGCGGCCAAGGTATGACCGGTCCGGTTCGCCGGATCACAAAGGTGGGACTGCACATCCCCGCCCCCGCCGTGCCCGATGCCGGCGGGGGGCACCGTGACGAGGGCTTCGAGCGGATGGCCGATATTGCCGGCACCGCCGAGGCGTCGGGGTTCGACTCGATCTGGGTGAGCGACAGGCTTGGGGGAGAGATCGCGCCATCGATGGGCCAAGCGCCCGTCTTCGAGGCCTACACCGTGCTCGGGGCACTGGCCACCCGTACCCGGACGGTCAGCCTGGGTGCGTTGGTGACCCCGGTCACCACCCGCAACCCGGCGGTGCTGGCCAAGATCGTGACCACCCTCGACGTGCTGTCGGGGGGGCGGGCCGTGCTCGGCATCGGGATGGGAGCAGCCGGTGACCGGAGTCTCACCAGTGCCGTCGTCTCTCCCGACCGGTCGGGGGACGGCATCGGGGGCCCGGTGGCGCACTCGCCGGCTCCGCCTCTGACCGGCGACGAGCGACGAGACCGCCTGGCCGAGGGCGTGCTCATCTGCAGGGCCATGTTCTCCGACGAGGCACCGACCTTCGAGGGGCAGTACTACCGGATCGAAAAGGCCGACAACCGTCCTCGCCCCGTTCATGCCGGCGGTGTCCCGATCCTGGTCGATGGCGAGGGGGATGAACACGTGCTCGGGCTGGTCGCACGCTATGGCGACGCCGTCACCGTCAGTGGCACCATCGAGAAGGTGCGGGACGCCCTCGCCACCCTCGACCGCCATTGCGACGACGTCGGGCGAGACCGCGCCGCGATCTCCCGGATCGGGGTGGCCAACGTGGTCATCGCCCCGACCGGGGGCGAAGCGACCGACCGCCTTGACCGGCTGACCGAGAGCGGGAGTTGGCGGCCAGCCGATCGAGCCGCCGCCGTAGCCGGGTCACCCGCCGCCGTCTCCGGTCAGATCGCCGCGCTGGTCGACGTCGGAGTCGACGGGGTCGTGCTGACCATGGCCGACGCCCATGACCTCGATCTGGTCGGGCTGGCCGGCACGACGCTGCGACCCTTGTTCGGCTGACACTGCCCCGTCGAGGCCATTCGACATGAGCCTCTTCGACTGAGCCGGATTGCGTGACTGGTGCCGGCCTCGAGCCGCCCGGCCTAACTCTCGTCGGAGGGCTGCATGACGACGTGGTCGGCCCGCACCCGGTACTTCAGGCGCTGCTCGCCGGGTTGGCGCATGGGGTACTTGTCCACACCCAGGTACTTCCGGGCCAACGCGTCGATGTGCTCGTCGGCTCCGGCTTCGGTGGACTCGGCCACTCCGCGGACCACGACGACGTTGTAGGGATTGTCGGGATCGACGACCGAGACGGCAACCTGGGGGTTGCGGTCCAGGTTGGCCTGCTTGGCCCGGCCCTTGGCCGTGTTGAAGACGAGGTCGTCACCGTCGCGGTCGATCCAGACCGGGGTGAGCTGGGGCCGGTCGTCGTGGCTGACCGTGGCCACGTTGGCGAGGATGGGCCGGTCGATGAGGGCGCGAGCTGCGGCGGTCAGGGCTTCTGTCATGGGGGCTCCTTGTCGAGGTCTGTCGGGTTTGTCCAGGTTGGGTCTCGTCGGCCAGCCGCTGAGGGTCGCACGCTGAGGGTTCCACGCTGGGGGTCGGACGCCGGACATCGGAAGTCGGCCTGACGGTCAACCCGTTCGACCCATCGGTCGATGCGGCGTTCCCTCCAGCGTAGCGGTCGGTCGTGCGCAAACGGCCGCCCGGACGGGCGTCATCCGTCCGCCGGGCTCTCGGCCGCGGGCCGAGATCCCACGGGGTGGCCGATCAGTGTAGGGTCAGCGCCCGGCACCGTTGGGGGGTTCCACCGACGAGAGGAGCTGGCCATGGCCATGCGCACGGAAACCGACAGCATGGGCGCCATCGAGGTGCCCTCCGACCGGTACTACGGGGCGCAGACGGCGCGCTCGCTCATCCATTTCCCCATCGGCGACGATCAGATGCCCGAGCCGCTGATCCGGGCCATCGGGATCCTGAAGGAGGCGTCGGCCAGGGTCAACGCCGACCTGGGCAAGCTCTCGGCCGAGAAGGCCGAGCTCATCGTGACCGCTGCTCGCGAAGTGTCGGAGGGCAAGCTCAATGAGCACTTTCCCCTCAGCATCTGGCAGACGGGCAGCGGCACCCAGAGCAACATGAACGCCAACGAGGTCATCTCCAACCGGGCCATCGAACTGGCCGGCGGCATGCAGGGTTCGAAGGACCCAATCCACCCCAACGACGACGTCAACATGTCCCAGTCGTCGAACGACACGTTTCCGACGGCCATGCACATCGCCGCGGTCGAGGAGCTGACGCACCGGCTGCTGCCGGCCGTCCGCCACCTGCGTGACGCCCTGGCCGCCAAGTCGGCGGAGTTCGCAGACATCACCAAGATCGGGCGTACCCACCTGATGGATGCCGTGCCGTTGACACTGGGCCAGGAGTTCTCCGGGTATGTGGCCCAACTCGACGCCGACCTCAGGCGCATCGAGCACTCCCTTGGCGACCTCTACGAACTGGCCGCCGGGGGGACGGCGGTGGGGACTGGGCTGAACACCCATCCCGAGTTCGGCGACCGAGTGGCCGAGACCATCGCCGAGATCACCGGCCTTCCGTTCGTCACGGCCCCCAACAAGTTCGCGGCCCTGGCCGCACACGATGCCTTCGTCGCGGCCAGCGGGGCGTTGCGCACCCTCGCCGTCTCACTGATCAAGGTGGCCGACGACATCCGCTGGCTGGGCTCGGGCCCGCGGTCCGGCCTGGGGGAGCTCAAGCTGCCCGAGAACGAGCCCGGGTCGTCGATCATGCCAGGGAAGGTCAACCCGACCCAGAGCGAAGCGATGATCATGGTCTGCATCCAGGTCCACGGGAACGATGCGGCCATCGCCATGGCCGGGGGGCGGGGGAACCTGGAGCTGAACGTGGCCAAGCCGGTCATCATCCACAACTTCTTGCACTCGGTGGACCTGCTGACCGAGGCGTCGGATGCCTTCACCAAGTTCTGCGTGGTGGGCCTGGTGCCGAATGAGGAGCGCATCCATCAGCACCTCAACAACTCGCTCATGCTGGTCACCGCGCTCAACCCCCTCATCGGCTACGACAACGCGGCCAAGGTGGCGAAGAAGGCCCATCAGGAGGGGACCACGTTGCGCGAGGCCGCGGTCGAGCTCGGGCTCCTCACCGGTGAGCAGTTCGACAAGGCGGTCCGCCCCGAATCGATGACCCACCCATGAGCCCGATCGCTCCTGAGCCCGATTCGTCAGCTGACGCTCCTGATGGGCCATCGATGGCTCTGATCCCGCGCTGAACAGGCCCGCGGCCATGGTCGTGCGAAGTGCAGGGCTCCTACTGTTCCGCCGTGGGGCCGAGGGTGACGCCGAGGTACTCCTGGTCCATCCTGGTGGGCCCTACTGGTCCGGGAAGGACGCAGGAGCGTGGTCCATCCCCAAGGGCGAGGTCGGAGAGGGCGAGGAACCGCCGGCCGTGGCCGAGCGGGAGTTCGCCGAGGAACTCGGACGCCCGGCTCCCGGTGGACCGCGGGTCGACCTGGGTGAGATCACCCAGGTCGGCGGGAAGCGGGTACGGGCCTGGGCGGTCGAGGGCGACTTCGAGGCCTCCGACACGGCCTCGAACCGGTTCGAGATGGAATGGCCACCACGCTCGGGTCGACGGCAATCGTTCCCCGAGGTGGACCGGGCGGCCTGGTTCCCGATCGCCGTCGCCGCCGAGAAGCTCGTCGCCGCCCAAGCCGAGCTCCTCGGCCGACTCCCGAGGCCGGGGGAGGCGGGCGGGACACCTGCACCCCCCGATCCGCCCGTCAGTTGATCCTGTCGGACCCGGCCCGCGGGCCCCGGGGGGGACGTAGGGTGGATCTGGCCAGGAGACCCTCTTACCATTGCCGTACCTTTGGGCTGACCGTCCCGTGGGATCGACCGGTCCATGGGGACGGTCGCCAGCCGGCTGAGAGCCCGCACTGGCCGTACCCGATCCACGACCCCGAGGAGCATCGTGACCCGACCACCCGCTGGTACCGAGATCAACCTGGTCGACGGACAGTTCTACGGCGGCAACCCCTTTCCCGCCTTTGCCTGGATGCGCGACAACGCCCCGGCCTACTTCGACGAGGAGGCCGGGGTCTGGGGCATCACCCGCCACGCCGACATCAAGGAGATCGCCAAGGATCCCGAGACGTTTTCGAACGCCGGAGGCATCCGGCCCGACTCGGGCCCCCTGCCCATGATGATCGACATGGATGCGCCCGAGCACTTCCGCCGACGTCGACTGGTCAGCGAGGGATTCACCCCCAAGCGCATCAAGGAGGGCGAAGCCTCCATCGGGGCGATCTGCGACCAGATCATCGATGGCGTGTGCGAGCGGGGCCGCGCCGACTTCGTGCGGGATATCGCCGCCCCGTTGCCGATGATCGTCATCGGCAACATGCTCGGGGTCGCCCCCGAGGACCGGGACGACCTGTTGCGCTGGTCCGACGACATGCTCAAGGCGCTCGGGTCCCCGGATCCCGAGGCCGTGGAGGCGGCGGGCGGCGCCTTCGTCGACTACACGGAGTACTGCACCAAGGTGATCGACGACCGCCGCCAGCGGGGCCGGGCCGACGACCTGATCGGGACCTTGGTCCATGCCGACATCGATGGCGATCATCTGGATGAGTCATCGGTCGTCCACGAGTCGCTCCTCATCCTCATCGGGGGGGACGAGACCACGCGTCACGTGATCAGCGGGGGGATGTACGAACTGCTCCACCATCCCTACCAGCTCGAGGCCCTCCGAGCCGACCGGTCGAAGATGCTCCTGGCCGTCGAGGAAATGCTGCGGTGGGTCTCGCCCATCAAGAACATGTGCCGGACGGCCACCCGCGACGTCGAGCTGCACGGAGAGACCGTGCGCAAGGGCCAGAAGCTGCTGTTGCTCTACCCGGCGGCCAACCGGGATACGGCCGTCTTCGAGGACCCCGAGAGCTTCGACATCGGCCGCCAGCCCAACGACCACGTGGCCTTCGGGTTCGGGGCGCATTTCTGCCTGGGCAATCGGTTGGCCCGGTTGGAGCTCTCGGTCATGTTCGACCGCCTGTTGACCCGGCTTCCCGACCTGGCCCTAGCCACCGAGGACGAACCACCCAGGCGGGCAGCCAACTTCGTGTCGGGGTATGACCAGATGCCGGTGACGTTCACCCCCAGCCAACCGATCGGGGCCTGACATGGGTGCCCCGGTCCTGACCGAAGCCGAGCTCGCCTCCGGGCTCGAAGAGTTACGGGGCACGGGCTGGGCCCATCAGGGCGGCCAACTGGTACGCACCACCGCGTGCCAGGGTTTCACCGGCGCCCTGGCCTACGTCAACGCCGTCGGTGCGCTGGCCGAGGCGGCCAACCACCATCCCGACATCGACATCCGCTTCAAGATCGTCACCTTGGCGCTCACCACCCACGACTCGGGCGGGATCACCCGGCGGGACGTCGAGCTGGCCAAGGAGATCGCCGCCCTTCAGGACGGCCTGTCAGCCGACGGGTAGGTCCCAGAGCGGGAACCAGCGGTCGAGATCCTGCTCGATGACCAGGTCGTCGGCGAGCAGGCTCTTCAGCTTCAGCTCCTTGTCCGTGCTGCGGTGCTCCTTGCCGTCGGGGACGAACGGATAGAAGGTCCCCCTCTTGAACAGGTAGACGAGGTACTCCGTCGACGGGACGATGATGGCCGGGGGACCGTCGGCCGGGTCGGCGTCCTTCGGGGCGGGCCCGATGCCGAAGACCGAGCACAGGAGCTGTGGTCCCCAGCCGGCGTCGCTCAACGACGAATTCACCAGGTGGACCTGGCTGACCAGGGCCTCGGTGTCGGCATTCTCCACCACCACCCAGTGGTAGCCATATGAGTCCTCCGACGAGCGGAGGGTCCCTCCACCCTCCATGGCCAACAGCTTCATGACCTCGGCCTGCATGTCGTCGAAGGACTGCCCGGTGGGCGGCTTGTAGCAGACGCCGGCCCGGCCCGACGCGGTGAGGCCTGCTGCGCTCTGCAGGGTGATGGCCGCAGAGGGGAGGGCGAAAAGGGCATCGAGGTTGGCTTGGACGGGCTTGGTCCGCCCCATGAGGGCATCGAGGCGCTTGCCCACGACTAGGGTCCCGCCCGCCCGGCGTCTGCCGCTCGTCCGGACCGCCGGCCAACCATCGGGCTCAGGCCGGGCGGCCGAGCTCGGCCTCGATGCGGGCGAGCTGGTCGAGGCGCTGCTGCAGCGAGGGATGCGTCGAGAACAGCGAGGAGATGCTGAGTCCGTTACCGCTGTTCTTGTTGTTGCTCGACAGCGCCGGCGTGAAATAGAAGGCGTTGAAGGTCTCGGCCGAACGAAGGTCGCGGGTGGGGATCCGCGACATCTCGCCGGTTACCTTCACCAATGCCGAGGCGAGGACCGAAGGCTGCCCGGTGAGCAGGGCGCCCGACCGGTCGGCGGCCAGTTCCCTGTATCGGGACAGGGCCCGGGTGAGCAAGAAGCTGATGGCATAGACGGCCACCGACACCAGTAGGACGATCATCTCGACCATGGCCGCATTGTCGCCGCCCTGGTTGTTGTTCCCACCCCGGTCGTTACCCCCGAAGCCGCCCATCATCCCCGTCCAGAACATGATCCGGGTGACCAGGCCGGCCACCACTCCGAGGAAGCTGGCGATGGTCATCACGGCCACGTCCCGGTGGGCCACATGGGAGAGCTCGTGGGCCAACACCGCCTCGAGCTCGGGCTCGTCGAGGCGGCGCATGAGGCCGGCGGTGGCGCACACCACTGCGTTGTTTGGGCTCCGGCCGGTGGCGAACGCGTTGGGCACGTCGGTGTCGGCCAGAGCCACCCGGGGCTTCTTCATGTCGGCCAGGGCGCAGAGCCGGTCGATCACCCCGTGGAGCTCCGGCGCCTGCTCGGGTGTCACGATGTGACCCCCCATGCCGAACAGGGCGATCTTGTCCGAGAACCAGTATTGGCAGAACAGGAGGACGCCCGCGATGACCAGCACGACCACGTACGAGATGCCCACAGCGATGAGGATGCCCACCACCGCCCCATAGAGGAGGACGAGCAGCAGGCCGGTCGTGAACATGCGAATGTTCAGCCCCCGGTCGCCCTTGATGTTGCGTGCGGTGCTCATAGGTCTCCGTCCGCCGCCGTGCCGCCGGCCAGCAGCTCCCTCGTCTCGCCCAGGCTGGCGTCGACAAAGGGCAGCACCAGGTCGGACGGGGAGAACTCATCGTCGGGTACGGCCGTGCCTACTCGTCGCACCTCGGCCACTGCCGCGCCCAGGGCCACGGCGAAGGCGGCCTCGTCGCCGGCTTCGATCGCCTCGAGCAGGGTGCTGTCCAGTCCCTCGAGCTCGGAACGGTGTCGATCGGGGACAGAGAACTGTCCTTCGCCCAGGATGCGGACGATCATGAAGGCGATCCGTCCGTTCCGCCGGCGGTGCCTGCCGTATCGGCCACGGGTTGGGTGCCCGGCGGAGCCGCTTTGGCCGAGGGAAGCTCGCCGGCCGGGGCACCCGCGCCCACCTCGGCCTTCAACGCGGCCAGCTCGGCATCGACCGTGGAGGTCGTCGACGCCTTGTCCAGTTGGGCCTGGATGTCGTCCACCGGCTGGGTCAGGTCGGTCAGGGCCCCCGAGGCCAGGAGCTCGTCCATCGCCCCGGCCCGGGCCTGCATGCCGTCGATCTTGTCCTGGGCCCGCTGCATCGACATCCCGGCGTCGCTCATGGACTCGGAGATGCCCGAGACGGCCTCGCCGATCTTGGTCTGCGCCTCGGCCGCCGTGTAGGTGGCCTTCATCGTCTCCTTCTTGGTGCGGAAGGAGTCGACCTGGGACTGGAGCTTCTGGGCCGTGGCCACCAGCTTCACTTCCTGGCTGGCTACCTGCTCGTGCTGGCCGGAGAGGTCGGTGAGCTGCTCGGCCAGAGCGGTGCGGCGGGCCAGGGCCTCGCGGGCCAGGTCCTCGTTGCCCTGCGTGAGGGCGGCCTTGGCTTGCTGCTGGAGCTTGTCGGCCTGCTGCTGGAGCTGGCCGGCCTGCAACTCGATTCGTTTCTTCGCCGTCGTGACGTCGGCGACGCTCCTCCGCACCTTCTGCAGGCTCTCCAACTGCTTCTGGTAGGAGAGATCGAGGGATTCCCGCGGATCCTCCGCCTTGTCCAAGAGCTTGTTGGTCTTGGCCTGCACGATGCCGGACAGACGCTTCATGACACCCATGGTGACCGTTCCTTACCTAGTCCTTCGTGGTGGAGCTTACGTGCTCGGCGCCCGGTAGCGTGATCAGCGTGACCGAGCCGCTCTGTCTGATGACCGTTCACGCCCATCCCGACGACGAGTCGTCCAAGGGCCCGGGGTCGGTCGCCCGCTACCACGCTATGGGCGTCCATACCGTGCTCGTATGCTGCACCGGGGGTGAGGAGGGCGAAATCCTCAATCCGGCCATGGACACGCCCGAGAACCGGACCCGGATCATCGAGCTCCGAAAGGTTGAGCTGGCCAGGGCGGCGAAGATCATCGGCTACGACGAGGTCGTCATGCTTGGCTACCGGGACTCGGGCATGCCCGATACCGAGGCCAACGCCAATCCGGCCTCGTTCGCCCAAGCCCCGCTGGACGAGGCCGTCGGGCGACTGGTGGCGGCCATCCGCAGGACCCGGCCCCAGGTGATCGTGACCTACGGCGACGAACAGTCCGGCTATCCGCACCCCGACCACCTGCGCGACCACGAGATCAGCGTGATCGCCTTCGGAATGGCGGGGGATCCCGGCGCCTATCCGGAGGCCGGGGCACCCTGGGAGCCGAGCAAGCTCTACTACACGACCTTCTCCCGGCGCCGGTTCGAGGCCGTACATGAGAAGTTCCTGGAGCTGGGCATGGAGTCCCCGTTCGACGAAAAGTGGCGGGAGCGCTGGGAGCACATGCCCGAGGACCGCGTCACCACGTCCATCGACGTGACCGCCTTCGCCGACGTGCGCCGGGAGGCCCTGTTGGCCCACGCTACCCAGGTCGACCCGACCTCGAAGTTCTGGTTCGGCCTGCCGCCCGAGGTGATGGCGACCATCGAGCCCCACGACGACTACGAGCTGGCCAAGATCATGGTGGACGGGAAGGTCGTCTCACCCCACCTGCCCGAGGGCGAGATCGAGGACGACCTCTTCGCCCCGGTCGGCGCATTGAGCGACCGCTAGGACCGGGCCGAGACCGCACATCGAACCCGGGCGAGACCAACGACAGGGAGGTCGGCGATGCCGAAGTGGCTCTCACAGGAGTGGTTCGACGAGACCCGGGCCATGGGCGCCGACCAGCCCGACCGACCCGGCGCAACTGCCCGCATGCAGTACGAGATCACCGGCGGGCCCGACGGGGATGTCAGGTACTACTGGGTGCTGGTTGACGGCCACCTGCGTGAGAGCGCAGTCGGGGTCCTGGCCGATGCCGAGGTAACCCTGACCAGCTCCTGGGCCGACGCCATGGCCATCCAAAAGGACGAGCTCGACGCCAACGCCGCCTTCATGCAGGGAAGGGTGAAGGTGGTTGGGAACATGGGCAAGGTGCTGGCCCTGTTGCCGATCACCAATGCGGCCGAGTACCGCGACCTCCAGCGACGGATCCTCGAGATCACCGAATTCTGAGGCTGGTTGGAGCCCGGACCGGCCTCGTCGGGACTCAGCCCTTCCGCATCAGGTCGCGCAGCGGGCGGTAGCCCACCCGGACGGCTCCGGCCCGGTCGATCAGCGTGTCCAGTCCCCGGTCGGCGACGAGGAGGATGTGATCGGCCACCCGGGCGGGCCAGCTGTCCGACGTGGCCCGGAGCTCCTCACTGTCCACCGCCGGGCGCAAGGTGATCTCGGTGATCCCCGGTTGGAGGTTGGCCAGGACCTGACGGAAGGCCTCCCGGCCGCCCACGGTGGGCAGCGAGACGAAGTGGTCGGCGAACAGAACGCTCTCGTCGGCGGCCAGCTTCCGGAACGGGAAGCCGACGTTGGGCTCGGCATCGGCCCCGAGGAGCCGGAGGGGGAGCGAGAAATCGACGGCCAGCTCCAGGTAGACGTCGAAGAACTCGGGCCGGAGGAGCAGGGCATCGAGGTGGGCGTCGAGGTGGCTGACGTCGAAGCCCCACAGGACGGCTCGTTCCACCTGGGCCCGGCACTCCCGGCGGACCTCGTCGAGGTCGGCGTGGTCCCAGACGTCGGTCACGGTCCGAGGGAAGCCTCCGTCGCCGTCGAGGAGGGAGGGGGCCTGGGTGATGGGCCCCCACCGGTAGAGCTCGTGCTCGGAATTGAGGGTCAAGCGGACCCCGACGTCCTCCCCCCGGTACCGGGAGGCGGACTCCCGGGCCCACGGAGCGGGGACCATGAGAGAGGCGCTGGTCCCGATGCCCTCCCTCAGGGACTCGTACACGCCGACATTGGCCGCGTGGCAGAAGCCCAATTCGGCGCAGTTCAAGATGAGCAATGTGGCGTCGGGGGCATACCCCAGGCGCTCGGCGACCGTCGACATGCTCCGACGGTAGCGCCATAGCTGGTCAGGCAGCGCGATTGGCCCGATTGAGGAGGGCACGAGCAGCGGCGACGCCCTCGCGCCCGACCGCCCGGGTGTGCTCGTCGAGCCGCCAGTCCGTGCCCGGGTTGGCCAGCGCGGGCCGCGGCGAACCGGCGGCGCGCCGGCGCGATGGACGAGACGTGCCTCCGGCCTTGACCGCCTCCTTCGGGGCCGAGGCCTCCTTCCGGGCCGAGCCGTGGCCGCGACCCGAGGCCCGGTCGGTGGTTTCGATCAGCGGCAGTTGTTGTTGCTCCATGGTCCAAAGCCTCGCGGAAGGGTGTATCACTGGGGCCGTGAGCACGACAGCGACGAGTCCAGAGCCGACGTCAACACCCGGATCGGGCCCGGTGGCCAGGTACGGGATCACCGTCCCCTTCGACGGGATCCCGCTCCATGAGCACCGGGAATGGTTCGAACGGCTGGTGGCGCTCGGCTACACCGACGTGTGGAGCGCAGAGACCGACGGGTCCGACGGGCTCACGCCACTGGCGCTGGCCGCGGCGTGGACACCCAGGCTCCGGCTGGGGGTGGCCATTATCCCCGCCTACACCCGGGGGCCGGCCCTGATGGCCCAGAGCGCAGCGTCGGTGGCCGAGGCGGCCCCCGGGCGCTTCTCCTTCGGGCTGGGCACGTCCTCCAACGTGATCGTGGAACGCTGGAACGGCATCGAGTTCTCCGAGCCCTACAAGCGAGCCCGGGACACCCTCCGCTTCCTGCGCGCCGCCCTCGCCGGCGAGAAGGTCGACGAGGCCTACGAGACGTTCACTGTCCGTGGATTCCGCCTGGCTCGCCCGGTGGAGAGCCCTCCGCCCATCTTCTTGGCCGCTCTGCGACCGGGCATGCTCCGGCTGGCCGGCGCGGAGGCCGACGGCGCCATCATCAATTGGTTGTCGGCCGACGACGTGGCCACTGTGGTTCCCCACGTTGGACCGGGCAAGGACATCGCCGCCCGGATCTTTGTCTGCCCCACCGAGGACGCGGAGACGGCCCGGGCCGTCGGCCGGCGCATGATCGCCGCCTATCTCAACGTGGAGGTGTACGCCCAGTTCCACCGGTGGTTGGGTCGCGGCGACCAGCTGCAACCCATGTGGTCGGCCTGGCAGGCCGGGGACCGAAAGGGCGCCCTGGCCGCCATCCCCGATGAGGTGGTCGACTCGCTGCTTGTGCACGGATCCGGATCCGAGTGCCGGGCCCACATACAGCGATACGCCGACAACGGAGTGACCATCCCGGTCATCGGGCTCATCCCGGTCGGCGTCGACCTGGCCGATGCGGTCGCCGATCTGGCCCCGAGGCGCGCGATAAAGGCCCAGGTCGCGGTGGTTCCGTCCTCCGGCGAGCTGAATGGGTCGGCCAGTCGACCCATTGGAGGGTCACGGCGACTGGTGGGCCGGGTGCACCGGTTCGAATGGGTGACAGGACAGGGCCGACCGGGGGCGCGAGGATGGGAAGGTGGTACATGGACCGGTAGTGGCGTCGGCGGCTGGGATCGCATTCGGCATCTCTGCCGGCGCGCTGGTCTTCGTCGCCTTGGCCATCGCCTTGGCCCACAGCACGTTCAGGGTGGTCACCGAGTACGAACGAGCCGTCTTCTTCCGGTTGGGCCGCATACGCGAGGAGGCCAAGGGTCCCGGGATCATCGTCAAGTGGCCGTTGGTGGACAAGCTGGTCAAGGTGACCCTGCGGGTCGAGGTCGTGGACATTCCCAAGCAGGCGGTCATCACCGCCGACAATGTCACCGTCCAGGTGGATGCGGTGGTCTACTTCCAGGTGCTCGATCCGGTACAGGCCATCATCGGGGTGGACGACTTCCGATTCGCCAGCCAACGGGTGGCCATGACCGCACTGCGGTCGATCGTCGGCCGCCACCAGCTCGACAACATCCTGGCTCACCGGGACGATGTGAACGACGAGCTCAAGACGTCCATCGGGGCATCCACCCACACGTGGGGGGTCGAGGTCCGGCAAGTGGAGATTCGGGACATCGTCCTTCCTCCCGAACTGCTGCGGGCCATGGCCCGCCAAGCCGAGGCCGAGCGGGAACGGCGGGCCAAGGTCATCGCGGCCACCGGCGAGCTCGGAGCCAGCAAGGAGCTGGCCGAAGCGGCAGCCACGCTTTACGAGTCACCGGGGGCCATGCAGTTGCGCACCCTGCAGACGCTGGCCGAGGTGGCCAGTGAGAACAACTCGACGCTGGTGTTCCCCCTCCCCATCGAGATCCTGGCCGGCTTCGTCAACGGAACCATCGGCATGAGCTCACCGGGGGGCGGCGCCGCGGCCGCGGGAGCCGGCCCCAATACCGTCCCCCTGTCGACGGTGATGCCGGCGCCATCGGTGATCGGAGGCTCGGGAGGGGCCCAGGTTGCCGCCCGGGAGACCGGGGGATCCGGCCCCGACGACCCGGCCGGCGCTCGCGCCGGCGACCCGGGCCAACCGGGGGCGGACGGGGTCAATCAGTCGGCGTAGCGGGCCTGGACCTCCGCGTCCATGGTGTGAACCTGGTCGGCCAGCTCGCGTCGGAACCGGTCCTGTTCGCCCGCCAGCCGCTCGTCGGACAAGGCGAGGATCCGCACGGCCAGGAGGGCGGCGTTCCTCGCCCCGTTGACGGCCACGGTGGCCACGGGCACTCCCTTGGGCATTTGGACCATGGCCAGCAGCGAATCGAGGCCCCCCAGGTTGGCGAGGGCCACGGGCACGCCGATCACCGGGAGCGGGGTGGCGGCGGCCAGGACCCCGGCCAGGTGGGCGGCCCCACCGGCGGCGGCGATGAGCACTTGGACCCCCCGGTCGGCTGCAGTTCGGGCGAATTCGATGGCGTCGTCAGGGGTCCGATGGGCAGAGATGACCCGTATCTCAACGGGGACACCGAGCGAACGGAGGGTCTGAACCGCATCATCCATGATCGATGCGTCGGACGAGCTTCCCATGACGATGGCGACTGACATGTCCCCTATTGTGTCCGACCGGTCCGGTTCTGACACATTGGCGTCGGGTCCGAGCACACCGGGAACGGACGAGCGCTGCCCGATACGGTGGCGGTGACCGATCGCATCCAGCTGTCGGTCTGGGGAGGCAGTGATGAGAATCGGTGTGATGTTCGAGGTGGGCCAGCCGATCGACGACGTGATCGCACAGGTCGACCGGCTTCGCGCCGCGGGCCTCGAATCGGCCTGGGCGTCGCAGATCTTCGGCTACGACGCCCTGACCCTGCTGGCCGTGATCGGACGCGAGGTGCCCGATATCGAACTAGGCACGGCCGTCGTGCCCACCTATCCCCGCAATCCGGTCATGCTTGCCGGCCAGGCCCTCACCGTGCAGGCTGCCACCGGCGGACGCCTGACGCTCGGCGTCGGACTCTCGCATCAGGTGGTGATCGAGAACGTGTTCGGGCAGTCGTTCGATCGGCCCGCCCGCCACATGCGGGAGTACCTCTCCATCCTGATGCCCTTGCTCATGGGTGAGCAGGTCGCGTTCACCGGTGAGACACTCAGGGCCGCCACGTTCGGGGCCCTCGAGATCGAGGCTCCGGCTCCCCCGGTTCTGGTGGCCGCCCTCGGTCCGACCATGTTGGGCCTGGCCGCCCGTCTCGCCTCCGGGACGGCGACCTGGATGACCGGGCCGTCGACCATCCAGTCCCATATAGTGCCGGTCATCCGGAGAGCCGCGGCCGAAGCCGGCCGCGGCGAGCCCCGGGTGGCCGTCGGCCTCCCGGTCTGCGTGACGACCGACGTCGCTGCGGCCAGAGAGAAGGCGGCTGAGCTCTTTGCCATCTACGGCGGACTCCCGTCCTACCGGGCCATGCTCGATCGTGAGGGGGCCGCCGGGCCGGCCGACGTCGCCATCGTGGGCTCCGAGCGTGAGGTGTCGGCCCAGGTTGGCCGACTGGCCGCCGTAGGGGCCACCGACTTCATCGGAGCGCCGTTCGGGACCACCGGTGAGATCAACGCCACGATCGAAGCGTTAGCCGGCCTGGTCACCGCGTAACCCTGTTCCGGGCGACCAGAGCGGGCTGCGCGCAGAGCCGGCTGGCTCCGAGCGACCAGCGGGGGCTCAGCGGGCGATGCGGGTGTGCTTGAACTCGTTGAGCTCGGGATGATCGACGAGGAGAGCCAGCACCCGGTCGATGGTGTCCCGGGCCAGGGTGCCATCGCCGTCGGGACGGGTCATCAGCCGGACAAAGACTGCGTCGTCGCCGACGATGAACGTCGGGACCCCGAAGACGTGGTGGCTAGCCACCACGTCTTCGTGCTCGGTCCGGGCCACGGACCTCGGCCAGCCGTCATCCACTTCGGCCAGGATGGCGTCCACCGGGGCACCGACCCGCTCGAGCGCCTTGCGGACCACGCCCCTCTCGCGGAGGTCGCCGCCCTCGTCATGCCGGGCCGCGAACAACGAGCGGTGCACCGCGGCGAAGTGTTCGGGAAAGCGGTCTCGGACAACGATCCCGGCTTCGAGTGATAGCAGGTCGGGCGTGTGTTTGGGGTCGACCCAAGCGGGTGTGCCACCCTCGGGCACATGGCTCTGGTTCAAGAAGAACGGGACGAAGGCGATGTCCCAGTCCCCCCCGGCGTCCAGGGCGTCCAGGATGTGCTCATGGGCGTTCCTGGCGAAGGGACACCGGTAGTCCCAGGTCACTGCAAATGGGGTCGTGGTGGTCATGGTGCTTGCAACAGCGGAGGGGCCCGAGTCATTCCAGCGAGCACGACTCTCTGGACCTGACGGGCGACGCCGACGACCCCGACAATCGGAGCGGCGTCAGACGAATCGACGGCCCAGGACGCCCAGGGCCGTTCCGATCACCACGCCGCCTAGGACATCGGACGCATGGTGGGCCTGGAGGTGGACTCGACTCACCCCCACCATGCCGGCACAGGTGAACAGCAGGGCGTTTCCGCCGAGGTCGCCTCGCTCGGAGAGGACGGTGGCCGCGCAGAAGGCGGCCAGGGTGTGGCCACTGGGAAAGCTGCTGGTCCGGGGCTCGCGCAAGGGAATGACGTTGTCACCGAGTCGCAAGTCGCTTGGGTCGGGACGAGGGCGCCCGACGAAGGCCTTCAGCGCCGCGTTCACCACGCTCGACTCCACACCGGCCACGGCCAACGCCCACACCGCACGGTTTCGCCGCGCCCCGGACCGCCGGGCGCGCCACGCGGTGGACACTGCCCACACCAGGCCGTGGTCCCCGAGCCCGGAGATCACTCGTGCGATCGCGTCGATCGAGGGGACGCCGCGGAAGGGCGCGAACCAGGTGTCGACCTGCTCGTCGAACAGGCGGATGGCATCCCTCCCGGTCAACGAGCTCAGGTCACCGATCTTGACCAACAGGCCTCGCCGGCCCACAATCGGCTGCTCCCGGGCGGCTTCGCCGCTCACGCCGCACCCCGGCGGGCGAAGGGAGGACCCAGGAGGGTCGGCGCGGCCTGGGCCGGGTCGCCGCCGAACGCGGGGCAGAAGGGCTGAAAGTAACAGTGTGAACACAGTGCCGAGGTCTTGGGCCGGAAGTCCTCGTCTCGGCAGGCGCGCTCGATGGCCTTCCAAACGGCGGCGGTTCGTTGCCGGTGCCCGCGAATGGCCTGGTCGGATGGCTGAGCGGTGATCACCGTCGGTTCCCGTAGGTGAAGGAGCTCCACCCGGGCCGGCCGCTGGCCGAGCACCTGCTCGCACAACAGGGCGTAGATGTGGACGCCGACCAGCTTCGACTGCTCGTAGGCCTGCGAGGGGGCCCTGCCCGTCTTATAGTCGATCACGACCAAGTCGCCGTCCTCGGTGAGGTCGAGCCGGTCGATGATCCCCCGGACGCGGACACCGCCGAGGTCGGCATCGAGGGTGAGCTCCGTCCCGACGGCGCGAACCTGGTCGGGATCCTCGAGGCGGAAGTAGTTCCGGACCAGGGTGGCGCCGTCCTCCCGGAACGCCTGGGCCTGGTCGGCCGTGAGCTCGAGAGAGACGAATTCGGGATCCGACTGCAACTCGTCCCAGGCCGCGGCCAGCTCGGCCAGCCCGACCGATTCTGAACGGTCGCCTCGCTCGTGGAACCAGAACAACCGTTCCAATGCCGCGTGGACCAGCGTGCCCTTCACCATCGCCGGCGACGACGGCTCGGGGAGTCGCTCGATGGCCGAGAACCGGAAGGCCAGGGCGCAGTCGCGAAAGCTCGCCACCTTGGAGGGCGAGAGTGAGCGAGGCAATGCGAAGGACATGGCTGACAGGTTACGGCGAGGGTGTGCCGGCGTCGGGGACCAGGGTCCGCCGCACCGAACTGGCGACCGTGCCCGGATGTTCCATCGGCCCGAAATGACCCATGTCGCCAAGGACCTCGATGGCCGGTCGGGCCAGCCGGGCGGCGTCCCGCTCCAAGAAGGGTAGGCCGAGGAAGTCCGTCTGGTCGCCGCAGGCCAGCGTCACCGGGCACTCGACCGAGCCCAGGTGGGTGAAGGCATCGTGCGAGGAGCTGTGGGCATAGACGGCCGATTCGTCCTCTCGCCGGCAGCACAGGCGCACGAGCTGGCCGTCACCACCGTCCTCCGCGGGCACGAGCTCGAACCCACCCTCGACGTAGGCGGTCAAGGCAGCCGGGTCGAGCACGCTGAAGGGAGGTTTGGCGCGGAAGTTGGCCAGGGCGTCCCTCCGCGAGGGAAAGGTCTCCCGGCGTTTCAGGGCCCCCAAGGCCAGGGGATTGTCCGCATGCACGTCCCCCGGGGGTTCGTCGGAGGGGAACACCACCGGCTCGAAGCAGTACAGGCCGGCAAACGTGCCCGGCCTGGCTTCCTCGGCCAAGAGGACGGACGCGCCGCCACACGAGTGCCCGAAAGCGAACGGCTGGCGCAGGCCCAACCGGTCGACGGCGGCCAACACGTCCTTGGCGAAGCCGGACCAGGCGAAGTCGCCGTCCGGGGGCCGGTCCGAGTGCCCGTGGCCGCGCAGGTCGAGGCCCCAGCAGCGAAAGTCCTCGGTGAGTCCCTTGGCCAGCGGTTCGAGGACGGCCGCACAGAACCCGGTGGCATGAACGAGGAGGAGGTCGGGGCCAGCGCCCCCGAAGTCGGTGACGGCGATGGTCAGGCCGTCGGTGGTGACGCAGTGCAGACGATCCTGGGTGTCGCTCGAGGTGCCGTGGTCCACCCGGGCGACGGTAGCCGCCTCGATGGTCGAGAACGCCACCCTGAGAGTTACCCGAGAACCCACGCCGGGAACATGGCACCACCCATGGTCGGCTACCAACTAGAAATGGGGGGCTATGGAGCACTTCTTGCAGACGTGGGGCTACCTGGCCATCTTTGGCGCCACGCTTATCTCGTCGATGTGCATTCCGGTCGGCTCCGAGGTAGCGATCGCCTACGGAGGTGTCCTGGCCAGTGGCCAGGTGGCCACCAACGGCAACGATCACCTCAGCCTGGCCCTGGTGATCGTGGTGGCGACGCTCGGTGAGCTGGTCGGTTCGTTCCTCGGTTATGGCATCGGGTTCTTCGGCGGTCGGCCGTTGGTGGACCGCGTGGGCCGGTACGTGTTGCTCACCCACAAGGACCTCGATCGGGCCGAGGACTGGTTCAACCATCGAGGCGAATGGGCCGTCCTGTACGTCCGCTTCATCCCGCTGCTCCGCTCGTTCATCTCGCTGGCCGCCGGCCTGGGCGAGATGGCCTTGGGAAAGTTCGCCGTGTTCACTGTCATCGGGTGTGCGGCCTGGTGCGCCGCCCTGGCCAGCATCGGTTACAGCCTGGGGGCCAGCTACGAGCACGTCCTCAAGGGCTTCAGCTATGCCGGGTACATCGCCGCCGCACTGGCCGTCCTGGCCATTATCTTCGTGATCTTGCACCGGATCCGGGCGGTGCGGGCCGAGCGGAGCGGCATACCTGCCCGCGGGAAGGGCGCCCACTCCCGTCGTTGACCTGGCTCCGGTAGCTTCAGGGTATGCCCGACTTCCCTTCCGAGATCGAAACGCTCGGGCGATGTGCCCGTCAGGTGCACGCCGACGATCGGCTCGCTTTCCCGACCGAGACGCGGGCCGATACCTCGGCGACCGTCTGAGCGGGGTGGCGCGACCTTCGGCCCAGCGAGCTGCGGCGGAGGCCGCCTCGCACCTGCACCGTCACCTGACCTGGAACGGGCTGCACGTAGGGGATCCGGTGCGGATCGAAGGCGTGCGCGGCCGGGGCATGACGTGGGCCTTCCGAGCGCGGGTGGTCAACGAGCGTAACGGCACCGAGTCGATCGAGGTCGTGGGTGGGCGGCCCGGGGACCGGAAGGTGCGCTCGTTCGCACCCGATCGCGTCTTTGCCGTCACGGGCCGGGCCCGCGGCCGATCGCCCGCAGCCGGGGCGCAGCTCTCGCTGGCCGATGAGCCCCAGCTGCCGTTCGGCTGAGCGTCCCGCCGTCGGGTCAGCCGACTCGGGTGGCCCGGCGTCGGCCATGGTTCGAGGGACCGCCCGGTAGCCTCACCCAATGGCCACAGTCGTATTTCTTCATGCGCACCCAGACGATGAAGTGACCACCACCGGTGGGACCATCGCCCGGCTGGCGGGCGAGGGGCACCGGGTCGTCGTCGTCACTGCCACCCGCGGCGAGCTGGGGGAGGTGCCCGATGGCCTGTTGGCCGACGGTGAGACCCTGACCGACCGCCGGGTCAAGGAGCTGGCTGAGTCTTGCCGGGTACTGGGCGTCGCCCGGCAGGAGTTCCTGGGCTACCACGACTCGGGCATGGCCGGGGAGGATTCGAACGGACGGCCCGGGGCCTTCGCCGTGGCCGACGTCGATGAAGCGGCACGAACCTTGGCCGCCATCCTGAAGGATGAGCACGCCGATGTCCTCGTGGCCTACGACGAGCACGGCGGCTACGGGCATCCCGACCACGTCATGGTGCACCGGGTCGGACTGCATGCCGCCGAGCTGGCCGGCACCGAGCGGGTGTTCATGGCCACCGTCGATCGAACCTACCTCCAAGAGGTCATGCCCTCGGTCCAGGGGAGCGGCCTCGAGGTCACACCGGAGATGAGAGAGATGTTCGAGACCATCGGCGTTCCCGGCGCACGAGTCACCACTGAGATCGACGTGCGCGGCTACCTCGGGGCCAAGCGCTCGGCCATGCGGGCCCACGGCTCCCAGATCGGCGACACGGGGTTCTTCCTGGCCATGCCCGACGACGTCTTCACCGCCGTCTGGGGCAACGAGTGGTACGTGCGGGTGCGACCGGACACAGGACTACCGGACGGGCTATACGGTGCCGGGTCGGTCCGGGAGCCCTCCCTACTGGCTTGAGACCGGCTCGGTATCCGGGGCCTCGGATCGGGCACCCCGGGGACCGCGGTCCAGGGAGGCAGGACCGGAACCAGCGCTAATCTTCGTGCGTGAGCCCCTCGCACCGAGTCCTGCGGATACACGGCGGTCGGCTGGTGAACGTCGAGCCGCGGCGCGCCCTCGAAGAGGAGCTCGACTCCCAGGGCTCGGAGGGCTACGAGGTGATCAACTCGTTCGCCGTGGACGACAACGTCTACCTGGTCCTTCGAAATCCGGGCTGAGGGGGTCTCGCCTCGGCCCGCCCACCGGTCGAGGATCGGGGATCGGGGGTTCGGGCACTCCGGGTCGGGGTATGGCCCCAGGGGATGGTTGGCGTGACTCGTTCCCTCCAGGCGGAGCCGGCGGCGGTGGGCGACGCGCGCTCAGTCGTCCGCCGGTCGCTGGAACCGTCCGACGAAAGCCTGGTCGCGCTGGTAGTGCTGCTGGCTGACGAGGTGGTGACCAACGCCGTCGTACACGGCCAGGGGCCGATAGACATCGCCATCGACGCCGACGAGGTTCGCGTCAAGGTCATGGTTCGGGACCGCTCCGAAACGACCCTCCTGCCCCTGCGGGCGGCGCCCCACGCCGAGGGAGGCCGAGGCCTCTCCATCGTCGAGGCGGTCGCCACGCGATGGGGTGTCTTGGGCGCTCATCCGGGAAAGGCGGTGTGGTTCGAGATTGACCGCGCATCCTGTGCCTGAGACGGCGCAGCGGTGCGCCGAGCGGTCCCTCTCGTCAGCCCCGCAACGCGGCAACCGCCTCGTCGGCCACCGCGTTCCGTGAGCGCCCGGTATGGCAGGCAGCCCGGTCAACCAGGTCATGGAGATAGATGGCCAACCCGAGTGTCGCCGTCCGATCGTCCCCGGCCAGCAGGGGGATCGGCTCACGGTCCGGATCGAGGTCCGACGTCGCCACGAGCGCATCCCGCACGGTCAAAAGGACGGTGCAGGCGTCGGCCACGGCCAGGTCGGCCCGGCGCATCCACAGGCTTAGCCCCAGCTCAAGGCCCAGATTTCCGGTGCAGAGGTCGTCGGGGATCAACGTGGCGATGCCGCGCGTCAGCCCGACGGCACGATCAACATCGGTCAGGGCTTCTCCGAAAGGCATGGGGCCAGTTTGACGAATGGGTGTAACAGGGTGGTGGATTACCCCCGACCTGGGTAAAACTAGGGGCCGTGGCACGCACAATCTGGAAGGGATCGCTGAGTTTCGGCCTGGTCAACGTACCGGTCGGCCTCTATCCGGCGACCAAGGACAAGACGATCCACTTCAACCAGTTCGAGGAGGGGACCTCGGACCGGATCCGCTACAAGAAGGTCAACGAGCGGACGGGCGAGGAGGTGGACTCGTCGCGGATCGTGAAGGGGGCCGACGTGGGCGGAGGGGACTTTGTGATCCTCACACCCGAGGAGCTGGCCTCGGCCGAGCCCGAGCGCTCCCGGACCATCGAGATCACCGACTTCGTGGAGCTCGAGGAGATCGACCCCACCTACTATCGGACCACTTACTACCTGGCGCCGGAGGGCGAGGCCGCGGCCAAGGCCTACGCATTGTTGCGCCAAGCCATGCGGGAAGCGAACAAGATCGGCGTGGCCACCTTCGTCATGCGCAACAAGGAGTACCTGGTCGCCATCAGGCCCGACCGTGAGGTCCTGGCCTTGGAGACGATGTACTTTGCCGACGAAGTGCTCTCTCCGGCCGACGAGCTGCCTCGGATCTCCGGTGAAGAGGGCTTCTCTGCGCGCGAGCTCGAGATGGCGAACCTGCTCATCGACTCCATGGTGGCCGACTGGGACCCGAGCAACTACGCGGACACGCACCGCCAAAAGGTGCAGGAGATGATCGACCGCAAACGCGAGGGCGAGGAGGTCGTCACCGAGACGGCCCCCCGCGAGCCGACCAAGGTTATCGACCTGATGGACGCGCTCAACGCCAGCGTCAAGGCGGCCAGCGGGCGAAGCGGCGCCACACGGTCACAGTCGTCCGGGGGAGGCGGGAAACGGGCGACCGGGACCAAGAAGACGGCGGCCAGGAAGGCAGCGCCGAAGAAGGTGACACCGGTCAAGCGGGCAACCGGAGCCAAGAAGCAACCAGTGGCCGCGACCAGGAGCCGGCGAAAGGCTTCGTAGGGGTCCATGCGCGCCTGGACCGTCGACAGACCCTCGCCCATCGACCAGGGCCCGTTGCGTCTGGTGGAGCGTGACCCCCCAGAGCCCGGAGACCACGAGGTGCGCGTCCGGGTGTCGGTGTGCGGGGTGTGCCGGACCGATCTCCACGTTGCCGAGGGAGACCTGCCTCCCCACCGGATGGGCGTCATTCCCGGGCACGAGATCGTGGGAGTGGTCGACGCCCTCGGCCCCGGCGCCAGCCGGTTCGAAACAGGCCAGCGGATCGGGATCGCCTGGCTGCGCTGGACGTGTGGTACCTGCCGCTTCTGCCGGCGGGGCGACGAGAACCTGTGCGTCGCGCCCCGCTTCACCGGCTGGGACGACGACGGGGGGTACGCCGAGTACGCGACCGTGCACGAGGACTACGCCTACGTCCTTCCGGCCGAGATTCCCGACGAGCAGGGTGCCCCTCTGCTCTGCGCCGGCATCATCGGCTATCGGGCCCTCCGTCGGACCAACCTTCGCTCCGGCGGAGTCCTGGGCATCTACGGGTTCGGCGCCTCCGCCCACCTTGCCGCCCAGGTGGCGATGTTCGAGGGGGCGACGGTGCACGTCATGACCCGCAGTGCCGACGCGCAGCGGCTGGCCCTGGATCTTGGGGTGGACAGCGCACAAGGAGCCGATGTGCCCCCGCCCGAGCCCCTCGACGGCGCCATCCTGTTCGCTCCGGTCGGGACCCTCGTGCCCCCGGCTCTGGCCGGGCTCGATCGGGGCGGGACTCTGTCGGTGTCCGGCATCTACCTCTCCGACATCCCGGTGCTCAACTACCAGGCGCACCTCTTCGAGGAGCGGGCTCTGGTCAGCGTGACCGCCAACACCCGGCGGGACGGAGAAGCTCTTCTAGCACTGGCCACCCGGATCCCGATACGGGTCGCCACCACCGGCTACCGACTGGACGAGGCCCCCCAAGCGCTTGCCGACCTGGCTGCGGACCGGGTGTCCGGAGCAGCCGTCCTCGACTGCCGTGCGCCGGTCCCGATCGGATGACGGCGACGGAGGGCGCGCCGCCAGCCGAGGAGCCGCGGTTCGAGATCCCCCGAATTCCGGCGTCAGCCGGGGCGCTGTTGCGCGACGGCGACGACCACCTGCTCATCGTCAAACCCAACTACAAGTCGGGATGGACCATCCCCGGCGGCATGATGGAAGCCGACGGTGAGACGCCGTGGGAGGCATGCCGCCGCGAGGTGGCCGAGGAGACCGGTCTCGTGGTGGAGACCGGGCGGCTCGTGGTCGTGGACTTCCTCCGGCCTCGAGGCCGCAAGGCGGGCGGCATGCGGTTCCTGTTCGACTGCGGCCGGTTCGACGGCGCGTTCTTCGACCACGTGGCCCTACAGGCCGAGGAGCTCTCGGAGTACCGGCTGGCCGGGCGAGCCGCGGCCCTCGGCTTGTTGAGCGGTCCCCTCCGGCGACGGGTGAGCGCCTGGTCCGAAGCAGGCGGCTGTTGCTACCTGGAGGACGGTCTCCCGGTTCCGGGGACGGGGATGTAGCCGGGCGCCGGGTCAGCCGGCCGGGGGCTCGAGTACCCCGACCAACTCGACGTGCTCGGTCATGGGGAACAGGTCGAACGCCCGCAAGGCGGCCAACGTCCATCCCGCGTCGAGCATGACCCGGAGATCCCGGGCGAACGAGGCCGGGTCACACGACACGTAGGCGATCCGTCTCGGCTCGGGCTCGAGGGCGGCCAGGGCAGCCATGACCGGGCGGCCGGCTCCCTCGCGGCCGGGGTCCAGCACGACCAGGTCGGGGCGCCCGGCGTGCTCGGCGACCAGCGCCGGGGTGACGCTTGCCTTCCGGATCTCGACATGCTCCAGGCCGGCGACGTTGTGCCGAGCGTCGGCACAGGCCCGCCCGGCGCGTTCGACGGCCAGGACCGATCCGGACGGTCCGACGATGTCGCCGATCGGGGCAGTGAACAGCCCGACACCGGCAAAGAGGTCGAGCACGTGGTCGCCGTTCCTCGGGTCGATGGCGTCGAGGACGGCCCGGGCCAGCAACGGGGCCGCTCCCGGGTGCACCTGCCAGAAGGACCCCGCCGTCACCCGGTAGGACCGGTGGAGGACGCTGAAGTAGACGCAGTCGGGCCGGCGTCGGGTGCGCCCGTCGACGATCAGGCCGGCGTCGACTCGAGGAATGGGTCCGAGCCGTCTTCGACCTGAGTGCAGCGAGACTACCTGTCCGCCGTCGGGTGCGGCGCGCACGTCGACCTCGTTCGCTCCGGGCCACCGCACCCGCTCGACCTCGAGCGCCTCCACCTCGGGCGTGGCGATCAGGCAGCGGTCGATGGGCTCGATATCGTGCGAGCGGTGCCGCCGCAGCCCGATGCGCCCATCACGGTCCACCGCGAAGCGGACACGGGTCCGCCACGCCAGCCCGATCGGTGCGCCCGGTACCTCCTCGACGACCACCGTGGGATCGACGGAGGCGATGCGCCGAAGCTGCTCGCCCACGAGCTCGGCCTTCAAGCTGCGTTGGGCGGCCAGTTCGACGTGCTGCCAGTCGCAGCCTCCGCAGCGTCCGGGTCCGGCGTAGCGACAGGGTGGTTCCACCCGGTCGGGCGAGGCCTCGAGGACCTCGACCGCGTCGGCTCGGAGGAACGAGGTCGCCTCGGCGGTGATGGCGACGACGACGCGCTCACCGGGGAGGGCGTGACGAACGAACACGACCCGTCCGTCGTCGGCTCGCGCCACACAGCCGCCGCCAGCGGCGATGGCACCGGTGTGCAGTTCGATACGGACCATGACCCCGCTCATGGTAGGCAGCAACCGGCCGACGGCGATGTACGTACATGACGTACAGTGACAGGATGAACATCGTCGTGAGCAACGTCAAAGGTGGTGTGGGCAAGACCACCACCTCCGTGTACCTGACGGCGTCGGCCGTCGAACAGGGCTACGCGTCGGTCGTGCTGATCGATGCCGACCGACAGGCGTCGTCGGCCGAGTGGTTCGAGGACAACCCCGTCGATGGCGTCGACCTGGTGGAGGCGCCCTCGGAGAGAACGGTCACCCGGGCCATGGCCGATTCCGACTCCGTGGTGGTGGTCGACACGCCCCCCGGTGACGAGCGGATCGTCAAGGCGGCTCTGGCCAGAGCGGACGCCGTGGTCATCCCCACCCGAGCCGGGGGAGTGGAGCCCACCCGGGTCGCCGCCACCTTGGAGTTGGTCCCCGACGGCATCCCCTACGGGATCGTGGTGTGTGCGGCGCGCCTGGGCACCAATGACCTGACCGAGACGGTCGAGGGTTGGACGCGGGAGAAGGTGCCCGTGTGGGGCGTCATCCCCGAGCGGGTGGGGATCGCCGCCGGTCCGGCCGCACGGCTCTACCGGGAGGGCCTCGACCAATACGGGGCTGTGCTGAAAAAGGCGACCAGGCGCCGCTCGCGATGAAGCGGGGGATTGCCGAGAAGATCGCCGGGACTGCCTATCGATCGGGCGAGCCGTTCCGGGGCACCAGTGGGCGTGAACGCCGGCCCCACAACTTGCCCCTGTACCTCGACGACCACCAGCGGGAATGGCTGCGAGAAGCAGCGTGGGAGTCGAGGACCAGCGCCTCGGCCCTCCTCCGGGCGATGATCCGCGCGTGCGAGACCGATCCGGCCATACGGCGGGCCATCGAGGCGAATCTGGAGCGCTGAATCCCCCGGACGCCAAAGGTTGCCGGCGTGGGCCGGCGCTGCCCGCGGGAAGGAACGCAAGGTCTGGGTCGTTCGCCCGTTCTACCGCTATGGCCGTATGCCCTGTCGATCCGTCCCTGAACACAAGGCCCGTGAACATACGGCCCGTGAACATACGGCCCGTCAACATACGGCCCGTGGACACAAGGCCCCTCGTTCCCATCCCGGTTACCGAGCGCGGGGCGACGGTGCCGGCCCCATGCTGATGGAGCGGTGCCCAGTCGACCTCCCGTGCGTCGGGCACGAGCGACCGAGATGGATGCTCCAGGGGGCTTGTCGCGGCGAGCCGATCGAAACCTTCTTCACCGGTCGTGGAGGCGAGGCCTACGATCGGGCCAGGCGCCTCTGCGCCGGGTGCCCGGTCAGGCCAGAGTGCGCCGAATACGCCGTTGGCGACCCCTTGCTCGTAGGATGGTGGGGCGGAATGTCCGAGCGAGAGCGGCGACGGATACGGGCCAGCCGGGCCGCCTAGCGCCGGACCGGGCCCGACACCGCCCATACCCGCGCCGGGGCCCTCGCGCCGGACCGGGGCCGCCGTATACGCCAGAATGGCGGGACGACGGGCTGCCTCGAGCGCGAAGGGGATGGGCATGGACGACCTCCGCATCACCATCGGAGCCGATGAGCTGCTCGGCCTCCGCGCTCTGGCCACGTTGGAGGGGTCGCCGGGACCCAGCGCCGTCGTCCCCGGGACAGACGATGCCTTCGACATCGAGCAGCTCCAGACCTTGGCCCGACTGGCTATGAGGGACGGGCTGGCCGGGCGATTGAGCAAGGTCGACCTTCCCTGGGCTCCGTCGGCCGAGCAGGTCGAGCAGCGCCTTCGGGCGCGTGGCCAGAAGGACGGGGCCGCGCCGGGCCCGGCCACGCCCGCAGCGCCGCCGCCGGGGGTCCGCCCGCCTTGGTCCGACTCGCGGCTCAAGGTTGGCATCGCCGTCGCCGCGGTGGTGTCCTTGGCGGTTTTGCTCATCGGTGGCTACGGCTTCGGCTGGGCCTGGACCGGGTTCCAGACCAACAACCAGTTGTGGGACTGGCTGCACCTCTTGTTGCTACCCGTCGCCTTTGGGCTGTTGCCCGTATGGTTGCGCTACTCCGAGCACATGAGCCGGACCCGGAAGCTGACACTGGCCGCCAGCGTCGCCGCCTTCTGGGTCTTTGTCGCCGTCGGCTACCTCGTGCCGTTGCACTGGACCGGATTCAGCGGCAACTCCCTGTGGGACTGGTTGACGCTAATCGTGTTGCCGGTGACCCTGGTGACCGTGCGGGCCTGGCCTACGACCGGCCGGGAGATCAATACCGCGCACGTGGCCGTGTTCACGACGCTGGGCATCGCCTGGGTCGTCACCCTCATCGGTGGCTACGCCGGAAGCTGGACCTGGACCGGCTACCCCGGCAACACCTTGTGGGAGTGGTTGGAGCTGCTGCTGTTGCCCATCGTCTTCCCCACCATCCTGCTGCCGGCGTTCCTCCATTGGACCTCCGGCGGAGCGGCCCAGCGGGCCCGGGAGGTGGCGGCCCAACCGGGAGAGGCGCCGGGCGAGCAGGCTCGCGGGCCGGCCGGCCCCCGGCCAGAGCAGGTGAAGCTCTGAGTGCCGGGTCGAGCACCGGCCGAGGCCTCCTCCGACGAGGTGACGCTCAGGTCGGAGCCGGCAACTTCTGGTCGATGAGTCTTATGAGGAGGGGCTGGTCGAGCCACGCCCCGGTGCCGAGGACGCTCACGTCGGTGGCGTGGTTGAGGCCGGCGCCGACCATCACCGAGACACCCTGATCGAGCACGTCCTGGACGGTGGAGAGGCAGGAGTCCGGTTCGCCGACGCCGTACCGAGATCCGATGCTCTCGGAGATGAGGCTGTAGGTCCCGGACGCCTTGGCATGGATGGCGGCGCGCACGTTGGTCTGCTTCAAATAGGAGATCATCGGGCCGGTCGGTGGGGCGCCGGTCTTGGCCGTATTGAGGAGGTACAGCCCGCTGATGTCGCCGATGGCCGTCTTTGATCGTGCCGCACTCGTTGTTGGCCTCGGCCGCGGGTGTCTGCGCCGAGACGGCGGCCTGGCACTGAACGAACCTCTGAGGCGCGCCCTGTCTGCCGCGGTGATCAGGCCGTGGGTGAGGGCCTAGGTGGTCTCCATGGACTGCTGGACGAACGGGTCCACCCAACCGGTGGCGATGATCAACCCGCTCAGACGACCTGGCGTCCGGCACGAGCGTTCTGGTCGAGGATCGCCTTGGCCAGCAACGCGTCGTCAGTAGGTGCCGAAGAGCACCCGCCGGCCAGGATGAGATCGGGTTGGCCGCAACAACTCAGACCAGGCCTCAGGCGTGACAGCCACACTCTCACTGCGCTACCGATTGATCTCTACCCGGCAGAGACGAGCTAAGCACCCGCCTCGTCTGAAGGCTGAATCTCCAGGACGCCCCGAATTTCTGGACTGTCCCGTAGGACCTCGTAGCGAGTACGGCGACCCTCTTTGTATTTGACTAAGTAGCCGCGATCGGTCAGCTCTTTTACGATGCCGTAAGCCGTTCGTTCGGTGATATCGAGACGTACTGCGATGTCGCGAAGTCGCACGTTTGGATCGTCAGAAATGCAGGCCAGGACCTGTCCACTCAGACTCAGGAGTGACCATTCCGGCATCGCCCGATCATAGCGTCGCCCCGGATTGTGCATATCACGACGATCAGCAAGACAACGACGATCAGTAAGACAACAGGGCCCCGAAGGACACGTACGAGGCAATTGCAGGCCCTAGGCCAGAAGGTACATCGCGCCATGCGCTACGCCGAATTGGCTGTCAAGCCCCATGCCGTCACGCCCGCGAGGCATGATGTACGAGTGGGCGAGGACAACCATCTCCCAAGAATGCGAGAGCCGAAGCTCGAGTGGACGCTCGGCGACATGTACGCGATGGCCGACGCGTGGACCAGGAGAGAGATGGAGGACGACTTTCAGAACGCCTCCGAGTTGATCTCCCGAGACATCGACCCATTCGCCCTCCGGCTTGTAAGAACAGGCGGTCATGATCTCCGAGTCACCGACACCGGCGGCGTTTGCGAAGTACAGATCGACATATACCGCACGGGTAGGGCCTACGGCTTTTGGTCTCTTGGTCACTCACCCGAAGGCCACGAGGTCCGAATCGACCACCAGTGGCCGACCAGCTACACGGCTGATGGCCGCTGGATGACCTTAAGGCCCATTGAGTCCTGGACGGTGGCAGCATCGTTGTGGAAAAAAGACCCGGTGGCCTTCATCGAAGACCTCATGGGAAAAAGGATCGCGAGGGAGGTGGCACCGCTTCTTCGGTTGCCACCCAACGTGGCTCCAGACGCTCAGATCGGCTAGCAGGGTGAGTCCTCGTGGTCTACGCCACCAGCGGTGGGCGGACGGGCGTTTCGCCCGGGACCAGGAAGACGGGGCGGCTCACGTGAGCTGATCTGCAGATGGCGGGTAAGGAGACCCTCCGGAGTCAGCTCTTTCGGGCGGCTCGGACACGGTTTGGAGTGCGCGACATACGCGCGACAAACCGAATCGGAAGACGGGGAAGTGGCTGAAAATAGCCTCTGACCTGGAGCGGGCGACGGGGATCGAACCCGCACCACCAGCTTGGAAGGCTGGGGCTCTACCATTGAGCTACGCCCGCGAGGGCTGCATCGGCTCGAGGCCGATGGTCACCGACGAGGAAGCACACTCTACGGCATGCCGCTCGGGAGGGGCAGCACGGCCAAGCTGCCGGTCGAATCCCCTCAGTCCCCTGTCCAGAGGGGTTCATCCACTTCTACTCCGATCGGGGCACCCCACCGGTTTCGGTACGCGACCTCTTGCACCGGCCGGCGGTCCGCCACTCCCCAGCGCCCGGTCGGGTATCCGAAGCTGACGCAACAGGACATGATCCATCCCTTGTCCGCGGGCACGCCGAGGATCTCGAGTGTCTCCTTCGGGTAGAAGGCACCAAGAACCGACGTCAGCGAGCTCCCGATCCCCTCGGCCCGAGCGGCCAACTGCGCGCTCCAGACAGCCGGGAAGATCGAACCACCGCTCGAGTCGCCTTGGACGAAAGCGAAGAGAAAGAGGGGGACGTCTTCGAAATGGTCGGCCAGCCATTGGGCCGAGCGCTGCACCTTGAACATCTGGATGCTCGACTCGGCTTCGGGGTCAGCAGCTGCAGCGGCCAACCTGTCGGCATAGATGGTCTTCCACAGCTGGGCGATACTGTCCTTGTAGAGGGGGCCGATCCTGGCCTTGACCCCGGGGTCGTCGACCAGCAGGAACCGCCAGTTCTGGGTGTTGCCTCCGCTCGGGGCGCGGATGGCAGCGTCGAGAATCCTGGCCTGCGACTCGACCGGGATCGGGTCAGGTCGCACCCGCCGCATGGCCCGTGTCGTGTAGAGCGCCTCGTAGATATCCATGCCGTCTCCTCGTTGGGTGTCGATGAAGGCCCAGCCGTCCGTCGGGCTCCGCGGATATCCGACCTCGGATTCCTCCCACTCTCTCTACTACGGCGGCTGGCACTGTGTGCTGTCGACAGCCCGTGGCCTCTTCCAACCGTGGCCCGGGTGACACGCGGACAGCGGCCGTCGGGGTCCGGGCCGGCCGAGCGGTGGCCCGCTATGTTGCCAGGGTACGTCGAACCAAGGAGGCCCGATGATCGCCGCTGTCGACAAGCATCTGGTGCTGGGGATCGTGCTCATCGTGATCGGTGCACTGGCCCTCGTGGCCACCCCGGTCATGACTCGTCGCATGCGCAGCCAGCACATAGGAGGCGGCAGTTCATCGGCAGGGCTGCTAGCCGTGGCCGGCATCATCATCGTGGTGGTGGGTATCCTCCTCACCACCCGAACCATCTAGGCCGGCCTGACCACACACCATCGAGTCGCCCGACGCCACCAGCCGATCGCGCAGGAGGGGCACCACCTCCTCGGCCAGCGACACGATCTGACGTCGGGCTTCGGCTGGGGCGAGGCCGGGGAGATGGATCCTCAGGTTGATGGCGTCGGCGCCCATCGCCAGCATCGTCTGGTGCAGGGCCTCGGCCATGGCCGCCGGGTCCGTCGTCGTCAGTGTCTGGTCGGCCGGGAACGAACCGCTCGAGTAGCTCTGGTAAACCTGGCGCTGCCTCTCGACCAGCTCGGTCAGGGGCTCACCCAACCACACCCGGCGGATCAACACCTTCGACTGGGTGCCGCCGGCCTCGTCGTAGGCGGCGCACAGCGAAGCCAAGCGCTCCACCGTGGACATCCCTTCCATGAGGATGCCGGCCCCGCAGCGGGCCGCCCGCCGGGCCGCCGTGGTCGAAGCGGCTGCGCTCAGCACCGGGATCGCGGTGGTCGCGACGAGCTGGAGGGCTTGGTCCCCCTCCAGCCCCCGGAGGTTGCGGCCGCGCAGCATGTCGACGACCTCGGGCAGTGCCGCCTTGAACCGGGGTACGGCTTCGGCCAGGGGGATGTCCATGGCCTCGAAGTCGAGCGGGAGAGCGCCGGCACACACACCCAGGCCCACCCGGCCGGGATGCCGGGCGTTGAGCCAGGCCACTTCCTCGGCCACCTGGGCTGTCGGTCTCAGGGGGAGGACCATCGGACAGGGAGCCGCCCAACCCTGTCCGTGGTCCTCCAGGATGAACGAGGTCATCTGGAGCGGGTTGCACAGGTAGCCGGCGAAGCCGCCGTGGTGCTCGCTGGTCATGATCCCGTCGAACCCGTTGGCCAGGGCCAGACCGGCCTGCGCCGAGATTTCTCGGATGACCTCTGCCGCGCCGAGCTCGTTGTGCGGGTAGACGCGCAGGGAGACGGATCCCGGCGCGAACGGAGTGCTGGTTGGCATCACCCAGACGGTCTACCGGATCGCCGCCGGCCGTGCCATCGGAGAGGACGGGTCGCGACGGCACCGTCCGGGATTGGTAGCGTTCGGAGATGACCGGAGGCTCTCGCTCGCCCCGCAGCCGGCCGTCCGGGAACCGCCGGTCAAACGGCGGTACGCCGCCTCCGGTGATGTCAGGCGACGCCCACCGCGCCCGGTTCGGACCGGTGACCCTGCGCTTCGACGACTCCTGTCTGACGCCGAGGCCGTGGACGATCGAACAGAGCAAGTGGGCGGCAACGGTCGCCGACGTGCCGGGCGGGCCGATCTTGGAACTGTGTGCCGGCGTGGGCCAGATCGGTCTCGTCGCGGCCATGATGACCGGGCGCCGGCTGGTCCAGGTGGACCGGAACCCACGGGCCTGCCAATGGGCCCGGGTGAACGCCGAGCAGACCGAGCTGGCCGATCGGGTGGAGGTCCGCCAGGGTGACCTGGAGCAGGCGGTGGGGACCGGCGAGCGGTTTGCCGTGATCCTGGCCGACCCTCCCTATGTGCCCACCGCCGAAGTGGCGGGGTTCGACGATCCGGTCACGGCCATCGACGGGGGGAGCGACGGCCTCGAGCTGGCCTGGCGGTGCATGCAGGTGGCTGACGAGCATCTCGAACCGGACGGCCTCCTGTCGGTGCAGCTCCGGGGGCGTAGTCAGGCCGCTGCGCTCCTGGCGCTCTACCGGGCCTCGACCCGGCCACGACTGGAGCCTGCCGGGGTGAGGGCCTGGGGGAGCGATCGTGCCGTCGCCCACTACCGGGCGCGGCCTCAGTGCCCGAGCACCGGGTGGGGTACGTAGGGCTCTTCCAGGCGGCTGATCTCGTCCTCGTCGAGCGGGATCTGCTCGGCGGCCAACGCGTCTTCGAGGTGGCCGAGCTTGGTGGCACCCACGATCGGAGCGGTGACCCCCCGCTTGTGCAACAACCAGGACAACGCCACCTGGGCTGGAGGGAGGCCGCGCTGGGCCGCCACCTCGGCCACCCGGTCGACGACGTCGAAGTCGGTCGGCTGGTTGTAGAGGTGGTCGGTGAACCCATCGGTGCCCGACCGGGTGGTGCGCTTCTCGCCGCCGCGAGTCCGGTTGCCGGCCAGCACGCCTCGGGCCAACGGGCTCCAGGGGATGACGGCCACGCCCTGGTCGATGCACTGGGGGATCGTCTCGCGCTCCTCTTCGCGGTAGATCAGGTTGTAGTGGGGCTGCATGGAGACAAAGCGGGTCCAGCCGTGCTGGTCGGCGACGTGCTGGGCCTTGGCGAACTGCCAGGCGTACATGGAACTGGCCCCGATGTAGCGGGCCTTGCCCGCCCGGACCACGTCGTGCAGTGCCTCCATCGTTTCCTCGATGGGCGTCCGGCGGTCCCATCGGTGGATCTGGTACAGGTCGACGTAGTCGAGGTCGAGGCGTTGCAGGGAGGCATCGATGCCGGAGAGGATGTGTTTCCTCGAGAGGCCCCCGCCGTTCTCCCCGGGAGTCATCGGCGAGAAGACCTTGGTGGCGATGACCACTTCGTCGCGAGTGAGGAACTGCTTGAGCAGCCGGCCGGTGGCTACCTCGCTGGCCCCGCCCGAATAGGTGTCGGCCGTATCGAAGAAGGTCACCCCGCCTTCGACCGCGGCCCGCACGATCGGTTCGGCCCCGTCCTCGTCGAGCACCCAGGGGCGGTCGCTGTCGTTGCCGTAGCTCATCATGCCCAGGCAGATGCGCGAGACGCGCAGCCCGGTAGAGCCCAGATTGACATACTGCATGGTCACCTCACGATCAGAATTGGAACTGCCTGACCTGCGGGAAAACAGGTCAGGCAGTTGTGAGTCCCATCGTAGCCAGTCGGGCCGGCCGTGATCGGGCGTCGCCGAGGGTGCGGGGGTCGGCCGAGTGGCCTCCTCCGGTGCCGACGGGTCAGGTCGCCGCCGAGCTGTGTCCGATCATCCGGCGGAGAGCGATCGTAGGCGGGCGGAGCCGGCCTTTACCGCCTGGGTCTCGTGGTCGAGCAACAGAGCTAGGCGGTCGGCGTCCTGGGAGGAGACGGCATGGAGCGCGGCGATCGCCGCGTCGGAGACCATGTCGGCCTGCTCGGAGATCCCGATGGTCTCGACCCGGGCCCGGGCCAGATCGTCGCTCGATGACCGGATCGATAGGAGGGCGAGCCGTTGGTCGTGCCGCCGGGCCAGGTCCCGGAGCTGGCCGGACAGAAAGGCCAGATCGCCGACCGGGGCCCCCGCGCCCTCGGCGGTGGCCAGGGCGGCCTGGGCCGTGTCCACGTGGGACCACAGATCCTGTCGCAGCGACAGCGCCTCACGCCGGGTTCCGCTGCTGGTCACCCGACGGAGCCCGAGCGAGCGTCGGTGCATGTGGGCGTAGGTCACCGTTGCCGTGGCCGGTCGAGGGGCGGGAACGCCACCGGGAAAGACCCGTGAAAGATGGACATGGACCCGCCGGAACCAGCGGGTGACCCGCCATGTGACCCAGGCAGCCAGGGCGAACAGCCCAAAGATACCCAGGGCGGCAAAGACGATGGCCACGGTCTGAACCCCGTTCATGGTTCTCTCTCCTCCCCGTCAGGGATCAGCGGGCTGACTGTACCCACGCTGACGGTACTCACACAGTCTCCCTCGGTCTCGAGCGCGAGCGGGTTCGGGCCCGGGGCGGCCCCGAACCCGGCCGCGCCGTGATCAACCCATGATCAACCAGTGGTGGAGGTCGTGGCCGTATTGCCCAGCTTGCTGATGTCGATCGGGTTGGCCGGGACGGTCGGGTTCACGGGCTTGTTGTAGTTGGAAAAGTTCAGCGACGTGCCGTTCGCCGTAATCCTCACGATGTAGGGCTTGCCCGTCGTGGCCACGTACACGGTGCCGCCTCCGCCCCCGGAGGTGTCCTTGCCGGTGACGGCGATCACGCTCTGCCCGTTCACCGTACCGGTCTTGCCCTTGGTGAAGGTGGTGCCCGACGTATCGGAGAACTGTCCGGCGACCTGTTGCGCGTCGAGCAGGCTGACGATGTCGGCAAAGTCCTTGTCGGTCACCGGTGCGGAAAGCCAGCGGTTGCCGATCAGCTGGGCCGCGGCCTGGCCCTCGTTCTTGGTCCAAAATGCCTTGGTGGACCTGAAGTACACGGTGTTCCCGGCCTTGACCAGCCGGATCGGCTGCCCGCCCATGGTGATCGTCCCCTGGCCGTTCCCCGACGTGCTGACCGACATGCGCAGCTTGTAGGTCTGGTTGCCTTGCTCGGTCGTACCGCCGTAGGTGAACGACGTCGCCCCGCTGGTGGCGCTGGCCGCGGCCGTGACGATCTGGGTGCCGGTTTGTTGGGCTACCCCGTTGTCCGCGCCGGCGGCGCCGGCCGGGGAGCCGAAGCCCAGGGCCATGATCCCGGGGCCAGCAACCAGGAGGAGCGGTACGTACATGCGACGACGCATTGGTCGGTCCCTTCTTTCTGGCGCCCCGTTCGAGTTCGAGGCGGCCGCCGGTGCCTCGGATGCCACACCCACCCACTGATGGAATGTAACGATCTGGTGACAATCTAGGCCATCGGGCGGCCGCCTGCTCGGATGACCGACCCCCGGAGCCACATTCCGTGGTCTGACGGACGAGTAGAGCGGCAGCGGGCCGGAGAGTGTGCGGGTCGGAGGGCGGGGCAGTGGGCGGCGCCGACCGGCGCTCGCGGACCAGTGGGCCGTGTGATCAGTACCCGGCGAACGCCTCGATCACCCGGCGCCGCCAGCGGTGTAAAAGGGGCTTCCGCTCCGTCGGGGTCTTGCCCAGCCGGACAACCACCAGATCGAGCCCGGGCGACACGAGGATCGACTGACCCTCGTACCCTGAGGCCCGAAAGCTCCCGAACTCGTCGCCGACGACCCACCAGTGAGCCCCGTAGAGGTCACCGTCCTTCGGATCAACCGAGCGGGGGAGGCGGCCGTGATCGACCCAGCCCTCAGGGAGCAGGCGGCGGCCGTCCCAGATCCCGTCCCGGAGGTAGAGGTACCCGAAACGGGCGAAGTCGCGGGCGGTGGCGTGCACGGTGGAGGATGCCACCCAGGTCCCAGCCGCGTCGAAGCCGGGGCGCGCCGACCGCATGCCGATGGGCTCGAAGAGCGTCCGCTCCAGATAGGACCGGTACCGATCTCCGCCCCCCACCGATCGGGCCACGATGGCCGAGATCACCATGCTCGTTCCGCTCGAATAGCGGAACCGGGACCCGGGGGGGACGGCGAGCGGCTTGGCCTCGGTGAACGCCGCCATGTCCTCCTGTCCGGAGCCGAAGAGCATGTCGATGACGTCGGACCGGGAGCCAATGATGTACTCCTCGATGAAGTCGAGCCCGTCTCGCATCTCGAGCATGTCCTCCAAGGTGATGGCACCACGGGGGTCTCCGGCCCCCTGCCAGGCGGGCACCGGGGCGGGTGCGTCGACCATGAGGTGCCCGTCGCCCACCAGCGGGCCCACGACGGCATGCAACATGGACTTCGCCATCGACCACGACAACAGTCTCGTCTCCGGCCCGATCTGCTCGGACGGGCCGTCCCAGCGCTCGAGCTCCCCGGCGTAGCGCTCGGCCACGAGCCGTCCACGATGGACGACCACCGCGGCGTGCGTGGTGGACAACGGACCGGCGTCGTCGAAGAGCTCGTCGAGCAAGGGAGCCAGTGATACGCCGGGCGGGACGTCGCCGCGGGGCCATTCCTCGGTCGGCCACGGCGTCCCGACCGGTTGGACGGGCAGGGCAACGTAGGGGACCTCGATCGGCTCTCTTGGGCTCATGGGGCCAGCATCGCAGACGGCGCCCACCGGAGCGTCCAGGGCGACCGGGCCGAAGGGGGCGACTTCGGCCCGGGTCGGAGCGTGCGCTCAGGCCGACCGGCCCATGGTGACGGCCGCCTCCCGGTGCAGCCGACCGAAGTTGTAGTACGCAGCACAGGCCCCCTCGGAGGAGACCATGCACGTGCCGATGGGAGTCTCGGGCGTGCAGGCGGTGCCGAACACCTTGCACTCCCACGGCTTGATCACACCCTTGAGCACCTCGCCGCACTGGCAGGCCTTGGGGTCGGCCACCCTGACCCCGGGTATCGAGAAGCCGAGCTCGGCGTCCCACGGGGCGAACTCGGCGCGCAGCTTCAGGGCGCTCTGGGAGATGAAGCCGAGTCCCCGCCATTCGAAATGAGGGCGGAGCTCGAATACCTCGGCCATCACCTCCAGGGCACGGGGATTGCCCTCGTCGCGCACGCACCGGGTGTACTGGTTCTCGACGCAGCAGCGCCCCTGGCTGATCTGGTTGAGCAGCATGACGATGGCGGACAGGATGTCGAGGGGTTCGAATCCGGCCGTGACCAACGGCTTGCCGTACTGGGCTGGGACGAACCGGTAGGGCCGGTTGCCGACCACGGTGGACACGTGGCCCGGGCCCAAGAATCCGTCGAGGCGCAGGTCGGGCGACTCGAGGATGGCCTTGATCGGGGGCACGATGGTTACGTGGTTGCAGAACACGCTGAAGTTGGTGACCGACTCGGCTCGGGCCTTGATCAGGGTGATGGCGGTCGAGGGGGCGGTGGTCTCGAACCCCACGGCGAAGAAGACCACCCGCCGGTCCGGGTTCTCCTGGGCGATGCGCAAGGCGTCGAGCGGGGAATAGACGAAGCGCACGTCGGCGCCCCGGGCCTTGGCTTCGAGCAGGTTGCCGCGGCTACCGGGCACCCGCATCATGTCGCCGAAGGAGGTGAAGATGACGTCGGGCTGGCCGGCCACGGCGACGGCGTCGTCGACCCGACCCATGGGGATGACGCACACCGGGCACCCTGGCCCGTGGACCAGTTCGACCGACTCGGGAAGGACGTGTTCGATCCCGTGGCGGTAGATGGTGTGCGTGTGCCCCCCGCACACCTCCATGAACTTGTAGTGGCCTCCGTCAGCTAGGGCGGTGATCCGGTCGATCAGGACCCGGGCGGCCATGGGGTCGCGGTACTCGTCGACGAACCTCAAGCGACCCTCAGCCCCGATCCACCCTCATCCCGGTCGAGCCGGTCGGCCATGATCCCGGCTCCTTGACGGAGGTAGTCCCGGGCGATGCTCAGCCCGCCGACCAGGATGTCCCGGACCTCGTCGGACGACGAGATCGTCCGCCAGGATTCGACCAGGTCGTTCCAACCCTGCTCGCCGGCCCGGGTCCCGAGCACGTAGCCCAGTACGAAACCGATCATTGCTCCCATGGCCCTACCCTCCTGCTCTCGTCATTGCCCTGTCCTGGTCACCCGACTCCCCCCGGCCGCCTTCGATCCGCGACTCCCGTCAGCGCGTCGACCTCGTCGGAATAGGCCTGCCCCATGAGCCGGAGTCCTTCGAGGGCCCGGTCGGCCTCGGCCTCGTCGATCCTCGACATGGCGAACCCCACGTGGATCAAGACCCAGTCGCCGATGCTCATACCCTCGTCGACGACCAGGCCGATGTTGATTGTCCGGCGCACGCCGGCCACGTCCACCTTGGCCAGGTGCTCGTTGTCCGGGTCCAACTCGACGACCTGCCCGGGGATGCCAAGGCACATGTGGATCTCCCTTCAGGATGCAATCGGGCCGTGCGAGCCGCTGACCCAGTCGCCCGGGCGGTACTCGATCGATTCGAGGACGAGCTCGTCGCCGCCGGTCAGCTCCAGATCGACCCCGCCGCAGTCGGGGCAGACGGCAATCAACTCGTTGGCCTCGTGCTCAGTATCGCACCTCTGGCAGCGGACCTGCACGGGCATCAGCACCAGTTGGGCCGCGGCGCCGTCGGCCACCCCGCCGGCCGCGGCCATGGCGAACGACTGGTCGAAGGCGTCGGGGTGGACGTGGTGGAGCCGTCCCACCCGAACGGTGACCCGGGCCACTGGACGCTCGCCGGCCCGCTGCTCCACGGCGGCGACGATGTCCTCGCACAGGCCCAGCTCGTGCATCAGGCCGACCGGTCCGAACGGGCCACGATGGCGACGGTCACCCTCACGTCCGGGTAGACCCGGAGGGAGAGGATCTTGGGCGGCTGCATCCCGAAGTCCCGGATGTCGAAGACATGACTTCCCTCCAGATGCACGACGTCGTTTTCGGGGAACGACACACGCATCTCGTCGGTATAGGCGTTGGTCGTGCCCTTGAAGGTGACTTCCCCGCTGACCTGGTATCGACCATGCTCTTCGGTCGGCTTCATCTCGGTCAGGTCGCCGCCGACAGTCGGGTGACGGCGGGCCTCGACGCGGCGGCGCATCTCGCGATCGTAGAGGGGGTTCCCCGATGACAGGTTGTCCACGGGGAGTTCCAGGTGGCCGGACGGCCTGGTGGCCGGATTGAGGCGGTCGCCTCCGAGCACGTCAGCCTCGAACCATCCCTCCAGGCCTTCGGTCTCGGAGTGGATCGGGTGCAGGCTCGATCGCGCCTCGATGGACACCCGCGATGCGCTGGGCAGGATCGTGTACTTCGTCACCCGGTCACATCTCCCGCATCTTCAGGTATCGGGCCAGGTCGGGCATGGACCGGACGATCAATACAGCCACGCCGGCGAAGGCGAGGGAGACGACGAGACGGCGGATCATGATGTGGCCTCCTCTGGGATCGGGTCTGGGACGGGCGCGTGCGTGCCGGCGATGGACGCCAGCAACTCATGGATGGCGTCGATGGCATGGGGGACCGCCTCGGTCACCGGGGCGGTCAGCCCGATGCCGTCGCTCACGTCGCCGGCCTCGCACGCCACGACCAACACCCGGTCCACGCGGGCGCCGAGGTCGCCGGCCATGGCCAGGACCGCGCTCGGGTCCATGCCGTGCGCGTCCATGGCCGCCAGGGTCCCGCCCTCGTCGCCCGGGGCATGCTCGATGACCGAGACCGTCCCAGGAGGGTCGCCCCGGGACACCGCGTCGACGAGGATCAACGTGTCGTACCCGTCGAGCAGCTCGTAGGCCAAGTGGACGCCTCGAATGCCGAAATCGGCGACCTTCACCCCGGCGGGTACCGAGACCGGATCGAGCCGTCCGGCGACCTCCACCCCGAATCCGTCGTCGCCCAGGAAGATGTTCCCCACACCGGCGACGAGGACCCGTGAGTCATCCTGCCTGGGGTCGTGGGGGGAGCCCCCTTCGGACAGGACCTCGACCTCGTCGGGGTGGAAGTAGAGATAGCGGCCGTGCCACCGGTGCAGGTCGGCATCGGCATCGGGGTCGTCGACGGCCACAGCCAGATAGACGTCCCCACTCACATCGTTGAACACCCCGGCCACCGAGGCCATGCGGCCGTCAACGAAGAAGTCTTGGGCATCCGAGCGCCGCCGGGGATGGAGGCGCACGCGGGCGCCGCTGCCCACGGCGACCCCGCCGATGTCGATGGTGTCGCTCCAGGGGTCGAAGGTGCCATCGACCTCCGGCTCCCACCACAGTTCGTCGCTCATGTCGCCGGTGAGTTCGGGACCCATCGACCCGATGGAGCGGAACGTCCCGTGCAGGGCGTCCAATGCATCGGCGCCCATGGCGTCACAGCGGTCGATGATGGCTGCCGATCGGGGATCGGTGCTCCGCGCCTCCCGCTTCTCCTCGTCGGTCAGGGTCAGTACCCGCAGGGCCAGGATCTCGTCGATCTCGGTGGCGTCGAACAGGTCCCCCGCGCTCTCGGGGGCGATCGCGGGATGGTCGTAGAGGATGATGGGCGAGGCCAGCACGACGTCAGTGTCGCTGCCGTCACCCACGAGCACCGGAAACATGCCGGCATTGGTGCAGCCGTCCACTGCCGGGGATGCGAACCGCGGCGGGTCGAGCGAGGAGACGAACCGGCACGAGTCGGCCGCCAGCAGGAGGTGGGCGGCGACCAGCGAGCGCCGCACGGCTTCGTCGCGGTTGGCGGCCGGGTCGGCCCAGTCTGAGCGGTTGTCCACGGTCACCGTGACCCGGGTGAGCGGATAGGGGCAGTCCAGCGGAGTGGCCCGCACACCGACCATGGCGGCGATGGGCCACCGCTGGCGTACCACCCGGCCCTGGTGGGAGCCGTCGACGGCCACGATGGGCTCCTCGTGGCGGCTCCCGGGCAGGTCCACGGTCAGGCGGCACTCGGCGCTGCGCCGCCGCCTCGAGGTCGATGTCGACCAGGTCGGCCTGGTGGTCGACCGCCTCGTCGAAGGAGGTCCAGGCCTGTTCGCCGTCGTCGAGCTCGGCGACGGGGACGAAGCCCCTGTCGGTTCGGGCTTCCACCGACCGTTGCTGGACTTGCAATGCCCGGAGGCGAAGGTGGAGATGGGCCCCCGGCCGCGTCTCCACGATGAGCTCGGTTTGGGCCGTCGACGGCTCGGACCCCCCGGCGGCCACTGACGGAGGGACCAGTACGCCGAACTGCCAACGCAACTGGTTCTTCTGGGCCGAGGCCCGATAGGGGTACAGGACGTACCCCTCGTAGCAGACGGTGTCGGCCACGGCCCGGGCTCCGGCGAACCGGCGGTCGAGATCGGGCCCGGCGAGCCCGCCGACTGCCGGCCCGGTGACCGTCATTCGTCCTCTCCGGCCGCTTTGAGCAAGGTGGCGATGACCTGCTCCCAGGTGGGGAGGGCCTGTTCGGCCCGGTACCGTTGGAGGCGATCGATGGTCAGCCGGTCCAGGCGCAACCATCCGCCCCCTGGGAAATAGTGTTCCATCGTCTCGCGCCAGAGGGCCACCGGGAGCCGGAATTGGCTCTCCAGGTTCCAGGGGATCGGCTCGGCCGCGAAGCCGGCGCCGCCCTTGGTGAACACGGTGCCGCTGAAGAGGAACACGAGGGGCACCTCGCCACTGTCCAGGCCGTGCAGGAACTTCGACCCGGCTACCTCGAAGTCGTAGGTGCAGGCCATGGGCAGCTCGACCACCGTCTCGTCGGTGAAGCCGCTGACCATGGTGTCGATGTGGGTCCAGACGAACGGGCGCACCGAGTCGCCCCATTGGGGCGGCGAACCGAACATGTCGAGCAGGCGATCCTGCTCCGGCCGGTCGTAGCGCCGGCGTTGGGGCTCGATGCGTACCTGGGTGTGGAGGGCAACGGTGTGGACGCGGACCCCGGTCGCCTCCCGCAGCCGGAGTGACCACATGATGGTGGGCACCGCCGCGTAGGGCTCGACGCGCGCCGCGACCACGTCGGCGCATAGCTCAGTCATGGACGCTCTCCCGGCTGACGGGCCGCCCTCGGTCCCGAAGCCGGCCGAAGTAGGCGGCCAGGGCCCGATGGACCTCATGCCCTCCGTCGAAGCCGCGCCACTGGGCCCGCAGCTGGCCCACCAATTCGTAGCACGAGTCGATGGGCACGATGAAGCACTCCGCTCCCCATCCCTGGTCGTCCGGGTCGGTGCGGATGAGGGCGGCTTCGACGTCGGGCTCGATCGTCTCGATGACGGGGTTGGCCCGCACCACCTCGCTCCAGGTGTCGAGGGGCAAGAGGCACTCGGTGGCGCCCGCCGGGCTGGGGAAGAAGGCAGCAGTCGTCCCGAGGGCCGAGTTGTCGAAGAAGAAGGCCACGGTTACCGGGATCTGCAACGAGTCCCACTGCGAGGGGGTCAACTCGAAGTCGAGCACCGTCCGAAAGCGCTCGGGCACGGCCCGGTACCGGCCACCCCCGGCCCCCCGGCCGGTGAAGAGCAGGTAGCAGGCCCGGCACGTGCACACCATGGTTCGGTCATGCACGTCGACCACATGTGTGTGCAACGAGGAAATCGGTTCGGCGCACATCTCGCAGCGCTCGCCGGGAGCGGACGCCATGGCCGGCTGGCGGAAGCGGGCCAGGACCGACAGGGGTCCGACTGGCGCCGGGCCCGTGCCGTTGGCGGCTCCGACGGTGGTGGGGCCGGCGGTCACCGGCCCTGCGCCGCACCGACCGGCTTGCGTCCCAGCCGCACCGGGGTGGACGGCGACGGGTCGACGGCCAAGACCACCTCGACGGTGGCGTCTGGGGCGGCGTCGCCCACCGCGTCGCGAACCGCGTTGCACACGGCCTCGCCGGTCGAGCCGCACCCGCCGCCCCGAGCGGTCACCGTGAGGGTCACATGGGCCGACGCTGCGTCCCGGTCGTCCCCTTCGACGCCGGTCAACCCGAGGCCGTTCGGGCCGACGTCGTCCACCTTGACGCTCGCTCCCGCCTTGGCCAGCGTGGGGGTAACCGCCTCGAGGGCCCTGGCCACCCGTTGCTCGAGGGACTCGGGGTGCAGGTCGTGGAGCACCAAGAGGCTGCTCACCAGCTCGTCCCGTCCGAGGCGGGCGATGAGGTCGGGATAGCTGTCGGCCAGTTCCAGGGTCCGGGCCATGCCCGCGCCGTACAGCTCGGTGAGCAGGCGGACCAGCTCCTCCACCCGGAGCCACACCGGCCCCTCGGTCGCCGACCGCAACTCGTCCAGCAGGGACTGCATGCGATCGGCGACGGCGCGCAGGTCGGGCACGCTCACCTCAGTCGAGGCTCGGGGCGGCGGTGGGGGAATGAAGCTTCTTCACCGTTTTGCCCTTGCCCAGGTACATGTGGACGCCGCACGGCAGGCACGGGTCGAAGCTGCGCACGGCCCGCATGATGTCGATGCCCTTGAAGTGGTCGAGGTCGTTCTCCTCGAAGATGGGCGTGTTCATCACTGCGTCCTCGTACGGCCCGGTCGTGCCGTAGATGTCACGGGGGCTGGCGTTCCAGGGCGTGGGCGGATACGGGTGGTAGTTGGCGATCTTGCCGCCCTCGATGACCATGTGGTGGGACAGCACGCCCCGCACCGCTTCGGTGAACCCGGCGCCGACCCCCTCGTCGGGCACTTCGAAGCGCTCCCAGGTCTTGGTGCGGCCGGCCCGGACCTCTTCGAGGGCCTTCTCGGCGAAGTGCAACGCGGCGGCGGCCGCATAGGCCTGGAAATAGGTGCGGGCCCGGTCGCGCTCGATGGCGTTGCTCCACTGGGGGATCTTCCACTCCAAGTTGACCTCGGGCTTGAGCGCGGTCTTGGGTAGGTTGATCTCAACGCTGTGGCCGGTGGCCTTGACGTACCCGATGTCGACCAGGCCCGACAGGGCGGTCGACCACAGACGGGCGATGGGTCCACCGCCGGTGTCCAGGGCCAGGTGGTCCTGGCCGTCGAACCAGCGGGGTGACATGACCCAGCTGTACTTGTCGTCGAAGTCGCGCTTCTGCGGCTGGGGAGCGGTGTGCTGGTTCCAGGGGTGGTTGCGGTCGACCGGGTTTCCGAGTGGGTCCCTCGTCACGAACATCTTCTGGTCTTCCCAGCTGCTGTAGTAGGAGCTCCCCAACAAGATGCGGATGCCCAGGTTGATGTCGACCAGGTCGTTGGTCACCAGCTTGCCGTCGACGACCACGCCGGGGGTGACGAACATGGCCCGCCCCCACTCGGTCATGTCGCGATAGTTGAAGTTGCACACGGCGGGGTCTTGGAAGCTGCCCCAACAGCCCAGCAGCACCCGCCGCCGGCCGACCTCCTCGTAGCCGGGAATGGCCTGGTAGAAGAAATCGAACAGGTCGTCGTGCAGCGGTACAACCTTCTTCATGAACTCGACGTAGCGCATGAGCCGGGTGAGGTAGTCGGTGAACAGCTGGATGGTGGCAACGGTGCCGACCCCGCCGGGGTAGAGGGTGGAGGGGTGCACGTGGCGTCCCTCCATCAGGCAGAACATCTCCCTGGTCATCCGGCTCATCTGCAGGGCTTCACGGTAGAACTCGCCCGAGAACGGGTTGAGCGAGCGCATGATGTCGCCGATGGTCTTGAACCCGTGGTCCCCGGCGTGGGGCGAATCGGTCCGGTTGGCCAGCTCGAGCACGCCGGGGTTGGTCTCGGCCACCATCTTCTCGCAGAAGTCGACCCCGACCAGGTTCTCCTGGAAGATGTTGTGGTCGAACATGTACTCGGCCGCCTCGCCCAGGTTGACGATCCACTCGCCCAGGTGCGGGGGCCTCACCCCGTAGGCCATGTTCTGTGCGTAGCACGAGCAGGTGGCGTGGTTGTCCCCGCAGATGCCGCAGATCCGGCTGGTGATGAAGTGGGCGTCGCGCGGGTCCTTGCCCTTCATGAAGACGCTGTATCCCCGGAAGATCGACGACGTCGAGTGGCACTCGGCCACCTTGTTCTGGGCGAAGTCGATCTTGGTATAGATGCCGAGGCTGCCCACGATCCTGGTGATCGGGTCCCAGGCCATTTCCACCAGGCCGTCGGCGTTTGTAGTCGGTGCCTTCGTCGCCATGTCCCTACCTCCACTCGCCTCGGTACCCGGTGGTCAGCTTCTTGCCCGGCTTGCGCCACTTCGGTTCTTCGTCCACGGTCTTGGCCGTGATCTTGCGCAGGGGACGGATCACACGGCCATAGGCCCCACTGGCCATGGTCGAGACATGGGCACCGGGCGGCTCGTCCATGAAGGGCATGAACTTGTCCGGGAACCCGGGCATGGTGCAGCCGATGCAGATACCGCCCACGTTGGGGCAGCCGCCGATGCCGTTGATCCAGCCGCGCTTGGGTACGTTGCACTTGACCACCGGCCCCCAACAGCCCAACTTGACGATGCACTGGGGTGAGCCGTACTCGGAGGCGAAGTTGCCCTGTTCGTAGTAACCGGCGCGGTCGCAGCCCTCGTGCACGGTGGCGCCGAACAGCCACTGGGGACGGAGAGCCTCGTCCAGCGGGATCATGGGCGCCTGGCCGGTGGCCTGGTAGAGGAGGTAGACCAGGGTCTCGGACAGGTTGTCGGGATGGATGGGACAACCGGGCACGCACACGATGGGCAGTCCGGCCTTGGACTTCCATCCCCAGCCCAGGTAGTCGGGCACGCCCATCGCCCCCGTCGGGTTGCCGGCCATGGCGTGGATGCCGCCGTAGGTGGCGCAGGTGCCCACGGCGACGACGGCGGTGGCCTTGGGGGCCAGCCGGTCGAGCCACTCGCTGGTGGTCATGGGCTGGTCGGTGTCGGGATCGTTGCCGAACCCGCACCAGTAGCCCTCGCTCTTGATGGCCTCGTTGGGGATGGAGCCCTCGACGACGAGCACGAAAGGATCGAGCTCGCCCCGGTCGGCCTTGAAGAACCATTCGATGAAGTCGTCGGCCCCGCCCACCGGGCCGTTCTCGAAGTCGATCAGCGGCCAGTGGATGGCGATCTTGGGGAGCCCGGGCAGGGCTCCGAGGGCGATCTCTTCGACCGTCGGCTGGGTGGCGGCGGTGAGGGCGACCGAGTCACCGTCACAGCTGAGCCCTGCGTTGATCCACAGGACGTGGATCAGTGTCTCGTCTATCGCTGTTGTCACGTCGGTCCCCCCACGCTCGCGATTGGGCATTCGAACAATGCGCTCTCTCGAGCTTGCGCCTCGTCGCCTGGTGCAGCAATGGGTGCATTTCCCAATGGGTGGGTTTCCCATCGTTCCCCCGGGTGGAGCGCGCCTGTCACCGGTCGAGCCGGTTCCCCCTCAGTGCGCCGAGCGTGCCGCGGCCACTGCCGCCTGGCCGATGCTGATGCCCCCGTCGTTGGGAGGAACGGTGCGGTGCACCAGCACTTCGAGCCCGCACCCGCGGAGCCCGTCCTCGATGAGGCCCGACAGGCGGGCGTTCTGGAACACCCCCCCGGTGAGGGCGATGGTGGAAAGGCCCCTCGCCGTGGCCAGCCGGGCCGCCAGCGTGACCGTGGCGGCAGCGACGCCTTCGTGGAAAGCCGAGGCCACCTCCGGACCGGGCCGACCCTCGGCCAGGTCGGCCGCCACTGCGGCCACCAACGGGACCGGGTCCATGACCGCCCGGCCGCCGCTCGTGGTCAGAGCCACCGGGTACGGGCCCACACCGCCCGGCGGCACCGCGGCGGCGAGTGCTTCGATCTCGATGGCGGCCTGCCCCTCGTAGCTCACCGTGGTCCGCCCGCACGCCATGGCCCCCACCGCGTCGAACAGCCGACCCACGCTGGTCGTCATGGGCAGGGACGTCTGTGGACCGTCGAGCAGGCTCACCAGCGTGCCGGCACGCGCGTCGAGCCGCCTGCCGACATCGGCGGCGACACCCGGTCCGCAGGACTTGGCCAACCAGGCGACGGCCATGCGCCACGGTTGGCGGATGGCCGCGCTGCCGCCGGGCAGGGCCACGGGGGCCAGGTGGCCCACCCGCTCGGAGGCGACCAGGTCGGCGACGAGGAACTCGCCCCCCCACAGGGTGCCGTCGGTCCCGTAGCCGAGACCGTCGAAGGCAACGCCCAGCACCGGTCCGGTGCGGCCGTGGTCCACCAGGCACGAGGCCACATGGGCATGGTGGTGCTGGACGCCGACGGCGGGGAGGTCGAGCTCCGAGGCCAGCTTGGTCGAGAGGTACTCGGGATGGAGGTCGTGGGCCACCTGTTCCGGGGTCACGCCACAGAGGTGGCAGAGGTGGTCGATGGCTTGGAGAAAGGAGCGGTAGGCGCCCGGGTGCTCCAGGTCGCCCAGGTGGTGGCTGGCCACCACCATGGTGTCCTTGGCCACCGCCACCGTGCTCTTCAGTTCGGCCCCCACGGCGAGCACGGGGCGGGGCGCGCGGGCCGGGAGGCTGATGGGCTCGGGGGCGTAGCCCCGCGACCGCCGGAGTACCTGGGTCGCACCGCCCCGGGCCCGTACGACCGAGTCGTCGCAGCGGATGTGAATGGGCCGGTCGTGGGCCACGATGCCGTCCACCAACGGGCTTAACCGGTCCACGGCATCACCGTCGGTGTGGGCAATGGGCTCGTCCGAGAGGTTGCCGCTCGTCATGACCAGGGGCCGCCCGACGGCCGCCATGAGGAGGTGATGGAGGGGCGCATAGGGCAGCATGACCCCCAGCTCGGCCAGCCCCGGAGCAACACCGGGGGCCACCCAGCCGGTCGCTCGGCGCGGGGCGAGCACGATGGGACGCCGTGGGGAACCCAGCACCGCGGCCCCGACGTCGGTCAGTTCGACGAGTTCCCGCGCCCTGTCCAAGTCGGGCACCATCACCGCGAACGGCTTGTCGTCGCGGGCCTTTCGCCGCCGCAGCTCGGCCACGGCCTGGATCGAGGTGGCATCGGCCGACAGGTGGTAGCCGCCCACGCCCTTGATGGCCAAGATGGCTCCCGACGAGAGGGCCGCCGCCGCTTCTCCGACGGCCCCGTCTGCTACCGGGCCGTCATCGCCGATTGCTGCCGGCCAACCCGGCCAGCAGGCCCCGCCCGGTCCGGAGAGGGACAACTGCGGCCCGCAGGCCGGGCAGGCATTGGGCTGGGCGTGGAAACGGCGGTCGGTGGGATCGTCGTACTCCCGTTGACAATCCGGGCACATGGTGAACCCGGCCATGGTCGTGGCCGGGCGGTCGTAGGGAACGGACAGGACGAGGGTGTAGCGGGGCCCGCAGTTGGTGCAGTTGGTGAAGGCGTATCCGTGCCGGCGGTCGGCCGGGTCATCGACCTCGGCCAGGCATTGGTCACAGGTGCCCGTGTCGATGCTGACCGGTGCGTCTGATCGGCCGTCGTCCGCGCTGCGGGCGATGACGAAGCGGGCATCGTCGTCGGCGCCCGGGAGGGCCCGCGGGCCAGCCGGCACGGGAAGGGGCGATGCGGTCACCCCGGTCACCCGGGCGAGTGGTGGGGCATGGTCGACCAGCAACCGGCGCAGCTCGCCGATGGCCGACGGGGGACCGGCCACCTCGATCAGTACCCCCGCGCTGTCGTTGCGGACGAAGCCGGCGAGGCCCAGGCGCACGGCGTGGCGGAACACGAAGGGACGGAAGCCCACCCCCTGGACGGTCCCCGTCACCCGGAGCCGGCACCGCTGCACCGGCTCCACCGAGACGTCCCCCATCAACAGATGCGGGGGAGAGGGTCGCCGACGAGCATGTCGACGATGCGGGTGCCGCCGAAGGCGGTGAGGAGGACGACGATGCCCGGCGGGTCATCGCGTACGTCACCGATGCGCGCCGCGTTCCGGCCCAGGGGATGGGCGTGCAGGGCATCGAGGGCGGAGCCGGCTTCGTCCGGGTCGACCACGGCGACGAACTTTCCCTCGTTGGCCACGTACAGCGGGTCGATGCCCAGGATGTCGCACGCCCCATTGACGGCCGGGTCCACTGGCAACAGGGCCTCATCGAGCACGACGGCCAGATTGGTGGCCCGGGCCAGTTCGTTGCACACGGTCCCGACACCGCCCCGGGTCGGGTCGCGCAACCACCGGGTGGAAGGGGCGGCGCCTAGTAGGTCGGCGACGAGCGAGCCCAACGGGGCGGTGTCGGAGGAGAGGTCGGCCTCGAGGGCCAGGTCCCCCCGGGCCAGCATCACGGCCATGCCGTGGTCGGCGATCGTCCCCGAGCAGAGGATCACGTCGCCTGCTCGCACCAGTTCGGGCCCGAGCCGTCGGCCGACGGGGACGACGCCCACGCCGGCGGTGGTGATGTAGAGCCCGTCGGCCGCACCTCGCCCGACGACCTTGGTGTCGCCGGTGACGATCTGGATGCCCGCGTCCTCGGCCGCCGCGGCCATGTCGGCCACCACCGCTCGCAGGTCGGCAACGGGAAATCCCTCCTCGATGACGAACGCCGCCGACAACCAGGTTGGCTGTGCACCCATCACGGCCAGGTCGTTCACCGTTCCGTGGACGGCCAGATGGCCGATGGAGCCCCCGGGGAACCGGAGCGGCTTCACGACAAAGGAGTCCGTGCTGAACACCAGGCGCTCACCGGAGGGCACGGACAGTACGGCGCCATCGGCCAGAGGGGCCAGGGTCGCGTTGGCGAAGGCGTCGACGAACACCGCGCCGATCAAGGCGTCCGAGGCCTTGCCCCCGGCTCCGTGGGCCAGCGTCACCACCTCATCGGTGAACCGAGGACGGCGCCGGCGGAACTCCTCGATGCGATCGAGGACCGCAGCCTCGCTTCGCCCGGCCCGGGGCTGGCCTTCGCGGCTGGATCGGCCCTCGCTGCTCATCGCATCACGCTCCTCGGAGAAGGGATTGGACGCGAGACCACAGCTCGAACGCCATTGCCGTCTGGGTCTCTTGAATTCGGTGGACGCTCGACGACGAGACGACCAGGCAGTGCTCGACGTCCGGGGTGGCGGCCATCTGCCCCCCGTCGTAGCCGGCCAACCCGAGCGTCAACAGGCCTCGCCGTCGCGCCTCGGCGAAGGCACTGAGCAGATTGGTGGAGTTCCCGCTGGTGGACAGCCCGAGGGCCATGTCCCCGTCCCGGGCGTAGGCGATGAGCTGGCGGGAGAACACCAACTCGAAACCGACGTCGTTGCCCAGAGCGGTGAGCACGGCCCGGTCGGCCACCAGGGAACGAGCAGCGAGCGGGCGGCCCCACGGCGGCGTCCGGAAGAGGGCGACGATGCCGGCCGCGTCAGTGGCACTACCGCCGTTTCCGAACGCGAAGAGCCGTCCCCCGGCACGGAAGCGCCCGGCCATGGCCTGGGACAGCACGGCAATTGCGGGCTCACTGCGCTCGAGCGTGGCCGTCTGCAACGAGGCGCTCATGGCTCCCTTGGCCGCCGCCGAGCCGGCCAAGTCGGCCAGCAGGCTACCGGCGTCCCGCTCGCCTCCCTCGATGAACGGGTAGAGGAAATCGGTTCCTTCGGTCACGGCGGCCCGGTGTCCAGCCGGGAGATGGCAATGCCGGCGTGCACCAGGACCAGGTCGCCAGGGATCACGGGGTCGACCAGGGAGACGTCGACGTCCTCGGTCTCCCCGGCGCTGCGCACGACCGCCGTCTGGGGGCCGGCCGTCTCGACCACCTCCGCCACCCTCCCCTCGTCGGTGCAGGTGATGCAGTGCCCGTCCGCGCACCACTCGGCCGCCTCCCCGACCGGCTGGCTCAGGAGTCCGGGGTGCTCGAAGCAGACGTGGGTCAACTCCCACAGCACGTGGTAGGCCAGGACGAAGGCGCCATTGAACGCCGCTTCGTCGCCTATGTCGTCGAACCACAACAGATGGTCGGCAAGCCCATAGGCCGGCCGCCGACCGGCGCCGATCCAGATGGTCTCGACGCCCCATGCCGGGGCCCGCTGCAGCACGGCTCCGATCTCGGGGGTGGAGTCCGTTCCCACCACCACGAGCACGTCACCCCGTTCGACCAGGGCAGGCAGGGCGGCGACGGGATCGGCGTCGGACACGGCGACGGCGGGGAGGGCCCGTTTGCCCACAATGACCGGATGCACGAATTCGACGGCCACGTGTTCGGCGTGTTGGGGCCAGCGAGGCGCCCAGCACCACAAGGTGGCGTTGGACGAGAACCGCCGGGCCAGGGCCATGGACGCGGAGGCAAGGTCTTCCGGTCCACGCCGCGCCAGCCGGCCCGCGCCATCGAGTGGCACGGCTTGGCCTGCGTCATCCTGTTGCACGAACACCTCCCCTCGTGCTTCAAGGGCGATGGTAGCGCCGCTCGTCCGTTGTTGTTCCGACGCCCCAACGCGACCTCTTTGGCGCCGTGTTGGGGCGACCCGGCGCGCCGTGGCCAACGGTGATGCACAATGTGGCCGATACATGCGCATCGGGGTGGTCCCACCACCCGTGCCTTTGCACATCCCGATCGGGGGCGCATCATGACTGCCTGGCACATTCGTGATCTCACCGAGCAAGACCTCGAAGAGGCCGTGGCCCTCGAGGGTCTCTCGGGCAGCGTGGGTCGCCGCCCGATCTTTCCGTTGTCCGATGTCGTGGCCAGTCTCCTGGGTGGCGAGCCCGCGGTCGCCGCAGAGGCGTCAGGGCGGCTGGTGGGCACGGCGGCGGGCCGAATCGAGCACGACCGGGGATGGATCCTCCGCATCACGCTGCACCCCGAGTGGCGCCATCTCGGGCTCGGCAGCGCACTGCTGGCTGCACTGGAGCAGAAGCTCGTGACCCAAGGAGCGCGCCGGCTGGTCAGCGCCCTGCCTCGTGACGAGACCGGGACCCAGGCTCTTCGCAACAGCGGTTTCGTGGAGTACCCCGACATCGTTTGGTTCGAGAAGGTGGAGAGCTTGCGCGCCCATGACGTGGATGTCGCCATCCAGTTGGGCGGCTACGTGCCGCCCTCTGACCTGTGGCAACAGGTCGAAGGGATGCGAAACGAGAAGGAGATCATCGAACGCCGTCTGGTCCTGCCGCTGGCCCAACCGGCGGTAGCCACCGAGCACGGTGTGCGTGAGCCTCGAACGGTGATGCTCTTCGGTCCCCCGGGGACGGGCAAGACCACATTCGCCAAAGCCATCGCCAGCCGATTGGGGTGGCCGTTCGTCGAACTGTTCCCGTCCCGGATGCACGAGGAGTCCGGTGGGTTGGCCAGTGGCATCTCCACGTCCTTTCGGGCGGCCACCGACATGGACTCGGTGCTGGTGTTCATCGACGAAGTCGAGGAGATCGCCGCCAGCCGCCAGGCGGCCGCCGGCAGTGACGTCGGCGTCGTGAACGAGCTGCTGAAATCCATCGTCTCCTTCCGGGAACGGCCACATCGCTTGCTGGTGTGTGCCACCAACGGCATCGCCAGCCTGGACGCAGCCTTTCTTCGCCACGGCCGATTCGACTTCGTCATGCCCATCGGGCCGCCCGACGAGCAGGCCCGGTATTCGATGTGGATGCGGGCCGCGCAGGACGCCAATGCCGCCCAGGTCGACCTGGACGCGTTGGTCGCGGCCAGCAACTGGTTCACGCCTGCTGATATCGGGCACGCGGCCCAACTGGTCGCCCACCGCACGTTCGAGGCGACCCTGAGTGAAGGCCAGCGGGTGCGGGCGACGACGGCGGACTACCTCGAGGCGATAGGGAACACCCGGCCCACCCTGCAGGAGGCCGACGTGGCCGAGTTCCGAAGGGAGATAGCGGAGTACGAGCGGGTGTGAGGCGGAGCAGCCACCGCGGGACGGCGCGGTGGGAAGCCAGCGATGCTCGACCCATGACCGGTGGGGGCGCTGGGTGGCGACCTGGCCGTCGCCGCCGGCTACCCCTACCTGCTCATAGCCTGAGGTACTGAAGTCTGTGCGGTCGCGAGCCGGCCGACGTAGCGTAGGGTTGTGCGCTTCGCTGCCTCCGTCAGGGGCTCGGCCACGGGCGGTGTGCGTATACTCCGGCATGCCAACCCCGCTGGTCATGGTGGCCGGAGTGGCGGTCGTGACCAGTGCGGCGCTGTTCAGTGCGTGCAGCGCCAGTGTCTCGATTGGTACGGGCGAGGTCCCACAGGCCACGGTGCAGACCCAGGTGGCTCGCCAGTTGGCGGCCGAGACTCAGCAGCCCATCCCCACGGTGACGTGCCCGGGAGGGCTGACGGCCAAGGTCGGGGCCACGATCGACTGCACGCTCAGGCCGAAGGGGGCGACCACGACCTATCCCGTCCACGTGACGGTGAACTCGGTCACCAACGGCACCGCCCATTTCTTCGCCCAGGTCGGACAGGCGGCCGGTGCCGGGGACAAGGTCGCGTTCTGCCACGACAACGCCCTGCTCGACCAGGCCACGTCGGGAGCCCGGCAGCCCTCCGATCTTGTCCCCGTCTTCCGAGCCAACCAGAGCCTCCTCGACGACTTCCAGGCCAAGGCACCGGCAACGATCGTGACCCAGGCCGGGATTCTCGTCCTGGCCGCGGAGCGAGCCATCCGATCCGGGAATGCCAGCGCCTTCACCTCCCCTACGGTCGTCGCCGCCGGGCAGAAGGTCAATGACTACTGCGGCCAGAACGGAGACGGATCTCCGAGCAGTACCGGCTAGCCGGGTGCCGGTGCGACCGTATACTCCACCCATCCGTGGAGCCATCGTCGACACCCCGTCGGGCCGAGGCGCATGGTTGGGGGAACGATGAGGCTCGACCACGTACTGGCCACGGTCACGATCAGGATCGACAGTTGGCTGAGCCTCCTCGTCGCCCTCGCTTTCATCGTCGTCATGGCTGCGGTCAGCAGCCGGGTTCTCGGGATCCGTCCCGGAAAGGTGCGGGGGATCATCTGCGCCATCCTCGGGTGGATCGTGGGCCTGGCCGGGGCGGACGCCGCGCTCCAGAGCGGCTCCAAACCGAACCACGAGTTGGGGTACGCCCTGGCCATCCTGTTCGGCCTTCTGGCCACCATGGTCTTGACCATCATCTTCGAAGTCGTTGCCGTGCCCAGGCAGAGGGGTACTCGGCGGGGGAGCCGGCGGAGCCTGCTGTTGCACCCCTTCTCCCGGATCAAGCAGGCCCTGTCGCCCATCAGCCGGTTCTGGGAGGTTTCCCGCTACGCCCGCCGCCGCGGCCTGGCCCGGCCGCGGTTCGCCTCCGTCGAGGGGATCTCGTCCCAGGAGTTCGGCGATCGGTTGCGACGGGTGCTCGAGGACTCCGGGGGTATGTTCGTGAAGTTCGGTCAGATCGCATCGACTCGCGGTGACCTCCTCGCCCCTCCGGTCATCGACGCACTGTCCGAGTTGCGATCGTCCGTCCGACCGATCCCGCCCGAGGAGGTCCGGCCACTGATCGAGGCCGAGCTCGAGCGGCCCGTCGAGGACGTGTTCTCCTCGTTCGAATGGGAGCCGCTGGCCGCGGCTTCCATCGGCCAGACCCACCGCGCCGTCCTCTTCGACGGGGAGCGGGTGGTGGTCAAGGTCCAGCGCCCGGGCATGGGCGATCTCCTCAGGAGAGATGCGACGGTGCTGCGGATGATCTCGAACGTGGCCGAGCGGCGGATGCCCAGCGCCCGCCGCCTGGGAGTCCGTGAGCTCGCCGAGGAGCTCATCCTCAGCATGTCCCGCGAGCTCGACTATCGAGCGCGAGGCAGCCATGAGCAAGCGGCTCGACGACGCGGTCGATGGGGAAGGGACGGTCAGCATCCCACGGGTGTACGAGTACATCTCGACCAGCCGCCTGTTGGTCATGGAGGAGATCATGGGCCGGTCGGTCGATGACGCGCTGGCCCTGGAGGCTTCCGGTGTCCCCCGGCCCGAGCTGGCCAAGGGCCTCCTCCACGCATTCATCACCCAGGTGCTCCAAGACGGCGCCTACCATGCCGACCCCCACCCCGGGAACGTGTTCGTGGACGGGGTCGGCCGGCTCTGGCTGCTCGACTTCGGAGCTGTCGGGCTCCTCGACACCAATGCCCGGCAGTCCCTCCAGGAGATCGCGCTCGGGATGTCCATCAGCGAGCCGATGCTGGTGGCCCGGGCCGTGCGCAGGCTGGCCGGTTCGGACGACGTCGATCTTCGCCTGCTGGAAGCGGACCTCAGCGCCTTGCTGGTCGAGGCGGGGGCAAGCGGCAGTTTCGACCCGAAGATCATCCCGGACATCCTCACCCTGATGGGCCGGCACAACCTGCGGGTTCCCCGGTCGATGACCACTCTGTCGCGGGCGCTCCTCACGCTGGACGGGACCCTGACGATCATCGACCCGTTGTTCGACATGGCCCGGCAGGCGACGGCTCTGGTCCACGAGCTCGACACCGGCCAGGCAGTCGTGTCCGAGGACGTCGTCAAGAATGAGCTGATCCGGGCCCTCCCGGTCCTGCGCGGCCTGCCCGACCAGGTTGACGAACTGGCCACCCAGCTGCGCGCCGGTCGGCTGCGCATGCAGGTCGAGCGGTACGGGGGTAAGGACCGGATCGTCATCGACGGGTGGCTCGACCGGATTCTGACGGTGGTCATCGGCGCGGTGGGGACCCTGGCGTCGGCCGTGCTCTTGTTGGCTGCCGGCGCCGCCCATTCCGCCGCCCTCAGCGACTCGCTTCGAGGTCTCGGTTTCATCGGGTTGGTCTTCGGCCTGGTCCTGCTCATGCGCTCGCTGGCTCAGATACTCCAGCGCCAGAGGCGACCAGCTCGACGGGAATGACCGCGAGCCGGTCCGCGGCGGGAAGGCGCATTGTTAAGCCCCTGTGAACCCGTCCGAATTGGCTTTGCACCACGGACCGGTGGGTTTACCATCGTTGGCAGCGTCGGCTTCTGGAGGAAATTGCATGGTTGACTTCACCAGGGATCTGCTGCAGCCGCTCGATCAGGCCCGTGATGCCGGCTCGTCGCTGGCCGCCTTGCGGGAACAGTACGGTCACCCGACCACCACCACTGACGAAGAGCTCATCGTCGCGGCCAAGGAGGCACAGCAGGCCTTTCAGCGGGCCGGTGTGGCCTGCGGGTCATTGCGCTACGAGCTCGAGATGGAATCCGGAGTGTTTGCCGGAGACGAATAGCTCAACGCTGGGCGCCCATCGGGACGCCCGCGTGCACTGGTCGGTAGTGTGCGCAGGTATGGCCGACATCACCCGTCTCATCGAGGTTCCCGGCCTGCCGGCGACGCGATCGCTGTCTTACGCCAACGCGGTCATTGCCGGAGACCTGGTGTTCGTGGCCGGACAGGCCGGACTCGACGAGCAGGGCCGACTTGTCTCGCCCGAGTTCGTACCCCAGGCCAGGCGAACGTTCGAGAACATGCAGGTTGCCCTCAGAGCGGCCGGCTCCGATCTGTCCGAGATCCTGACGATGACCGTTTTCATCTCCGATTGGCGGTACGGGGCCGATTTCACTCGTGTGCGAGGCGAGTTCCTGGGCCACAGCCTGGCCGCGTCAGCGACGATCGGGATCGGTCAGCTCGCCTACCCCGACATGCTCGTCGAGGTGCAGTGCACGGCCGCTCGCCGCACCTGATTGGGTTCGCCATCGTCGATCTGGTACCCCCTCGTCGGCGTGGCCGTGAGTGGCGTGGTCCGGGCCGTCATGAGCGGGAGTGGGTCCGGCTGGCCAGCGCATCGGCAAAGGTCTGGGCCACGAGCGCCTGGCCAGCTGGGGAAGGATCGATGCCGTCTGGACCGATGAGCGTCGCTTCGGTGCCGCCCCACGCGGCGCGGCCGTACGCTGCGTTGAGGTTGACGATCACGGCGCCGGTTGACGATGCCACCGAGGCGATCTGGGCGTTATAGGCCGCGACCTCCGTCTGGAGCGCCCTCGCGCTGGGCACCGGCGAGGGGCACGAGAAGGTCTGGGTGGCAGGCTCTTGGCCAGACAGGCAATGCAGGTACGCCGGGAGGAGCTGGAGCGGCGGGGTGTTGGCTAGGAGGACGGTCGTCGCGCCCGCCCGGGAGAGGCTGGACGCGATGGATCGGAGCTCACTTCCGTAGACGGAGGGGCCAACACCGTCGAAGACATCGTCAACGTTCAACCAGACCGTCGCCACGGTAGGTTTCAGGCTGACCGCAGTGGGAACTTGTGCCTGCAGCGCCTGCAGCGCCGTCGACTCCGGCACCGCCATGTTGACAAATACGGCCGATGACGGCAACGAATCCCGATAAAAGAGCTGGGTCCAGGCCTCGATAAGAGGATCATTCAGTCCGACGCCAACTGATGCACCGGCGCCCACGGCCACGTAGACCACCGGCTTGGACGTCGAACGGGGCTTCGAAGTCGGCATGGCGCTCGTGCAACCAGCCAGGACGAGGGCAGCGGCGAGGGCGCCGACCACTCGACCCCGCCTCACAGCTCGACCGCCTCACGTGCCGGCAGCCGAGCTGCTCGACGAGCGGGAAACAAACCGGCCAGGAGTGACAGTCCCGCTGATCCGGCGACGGCCAGGAGCACGAGCACGTAGGGGATGCCTAGGTGGACGCCGGCGAGACCCTGGCCGGCGAGATAGCCGTCGACGACCGCGGCCACGATGCGGGCGAGGAGGAGGCCGATGATCGTCCCGATCAGGCCACCGAGTGCCCCGATCACTGCCGCCTCGATCAAGAACGTCCGGAGGACATCGCGGTCCCGTGCCCCCACCGCCTTCAGTATCCCGATTTCCCTCCTCCGTTCCCGGACGGCGGCAAGGAGCGCATTGGTGATGCCGAGGGCGGCGATGGCCAGTGCGATCACGCCCACGCCGCCGAGCACGATCTCGACCACGTGGACGTATCGTTCAACGGTGGTGATGATGTTCTCCGGGGCGCTCGTCGAGTAGCCGAGGCCGGTGATCTCGGATCGAACCTGTGACACCTGCCCCAGCCCCCGGGCGGACACAAAGAGGCCCGCATACGGGGACCTCGGGGCATCGGTGTCGACTGAGGGATCCCCGGCGGCCGTCCAGGCGTGGTTCGCCGTGGCCAGGGGCAATGAAGCAAGGACGCCGCCCGCACCGGCCTCCTGGGCGACCACTCCGACGATGGTTGCCCGAGTCCATCTGCTGCGGAACGCGGCGACGCCACCTGGATCCCGAAAGCCGCGCGGGGCTCCGAGCTCGACGACGGCACCGAGAGCGCTTGCCAGATGGGTGCGACCGATGCCGTACTTGGAGAGGAACGCCGGCGTCACGGCCACCTCAGTGAGCGAACCGGGTGCGGGAATGCGGCCCTCGAGAATCGTGATCGGAAGGTCGGCGGCGTGACTGAGATCGACCCCCACCATCTCGTCGAAGACGGCGCCGCGAGAACCCTCTGGTTCGTGCCTCACTGCGCTCGGGGCGACAGCGTGGTTCGGCCAGATGACCACGGTCTGGGCCGTCACGATCGGGAGCACCGATACCACACCGGCAAGGCGGCTGATTCGTGACCGTGCCCCCTGCGTGATGGGCTTTGGAGCTCCCTGGGTCGGGTTGTCGCTGCCGAGCTGTGATGGTTGAGCGGCCGCCGCGGCTACCTGTATCCCGGCCAACGGTCCTCCGTTGGCCAGCTGGTTCAGCACCCGGCCCTGAGCCGTGGCCGCCATGGTCAACATGGCGGTGAATAGGGCGGCGGCCAGCGCGACGGCGGTGACGGTCAATGCGGCGCGACCCGGACGGCGCAACACGTTTCGTACCGCCAGGCGGAAAGCATCGGACCAGCTCACGGGATCATCGATGTCCCTGCTGCTCACTCACGACGCCTGGATCCGACCGCGATCGAGGGCGAGCCGCTCCGATGCTCTCCGTGCGAGCACCCTGTCATGGGTGACGACCAAGAGCGTGCACCCGTGGTCCTCTCGAAGCGACTCCAACAGGCGTATGACGTCCTCGGAGGTATCGGCATCGAGGTTACCGGTGGGCTCGTCGGCGAGGACCAGACGGGGCCGGTTGACCAGGGCCCGGGCTATCGCCACCCGCTGGCGTTCCCCACCGGAAAGGGCACCCGGACGATGGCTCAATCGGTGGGACATGCCGACCGACGCCAGTAGCTCCCGGGCGCGGATACGGCGAGTGGCCGCTCGTTCCCCGGCCAGGACTGCCGCCATTTCAACGTTTTCCAGTGCGGTCAATGCCTCGAGAAGCCCGAAATTCTGAAAGATGAATCCAACGGTCTGGCGACGGTAGTCGGCCAGCGAGTCGCCTCCGAGCTCAGCCACGTCGATCCCGCCGACCAACAGGCTTCCTGACTGGACCCGCTCCAGACCGCCGATCAGGGCAAGCAGGGTCGTCTTGCCCGCTCCCGAGGCTCCCACCAGCGCTGCGTACCCACCTGCGGGCACCTCGAAGGTTGCGTCCTCGAGTACCGAGACCTCGCCGAGGGGTCCCGGGTAGCGGTGAGACAGCGAGGCACCGACGACGGTCACCCCGGCGAGGGGCAATGACAACCGCGGTAAGCCGTCACGCCGACGCGAACTCGCATCCAAGGGTGGAGTCGAGTGTCGGGTTGGCGCGCTCACCGGTGATGCGACATCGAGGACTCGACCAGACGTCGACCGCCGGTAGCGCGAACCACGGATCAGGAGTGGCTCAGAACAAGCGGCGCCAGGATGGGGCTCCTTCTTCTTTGATCAGCCATGGTGCTTTGATCAGCCATGGTGGACGCCCCCGGCAGCCAACCATCGGCCGACCTCGGGAACGGTAATCAGGGCAAGAACGAAGCCGAGGGCCAAGCTCAACGCGATGCTCCATTGGCGTAGCCCCGCCCCGCTCACCTGCTTGCGGGTGCGATGCATCCAGTCCCGAGGAGCCAGGCGGGCGGTGTCGAGGATGTGCCCGAGCACGTGAACGGCCAGGGCGGCAATCCAGACGATGAAGCTGGCCTTGTGCACGAAGAGCAGTCGGTCGTGCCAACCTGCAGGAGCGAGAAGGAGCGCTATTCCCGAGGCAAAGACCACCGTCGTGAGGGCAACCAACAGTGGACCGAGCAGGCGCAACGCCAGAGGCGGAGGACCCTTTCGCCGGTACTCGGGAGACCCCAGATAGTACCGAGCGAACCGCCAGGTGGTGCTGCCAATCTTCAAGAGGACCGGCGGCACAAGCAACATGCCGATGAAGACGTGGGGCGTGAGCAGGTTCCGGATCCGCAGGATCGTCAATCCTTCCGCAGCCAGCAGGACAAAGAGCACGACAGCCACTGACGCGGTGAGCCGGGCGTTCGCTTCCACGCCGGCCTGCCGACGACGAAGGCCACGCCGAGACGGTCGCCTGTCGGATCGCACAAGCTCGTCGGTCATGATGCCCGGTGTTTCCCCGCCCGATCGTTTGGAGCGCCCACCCCGGCAGACTGACGCGATTCCACCAGGTGGAGGGCCAGGCGAGGGCACGAGTCGACGGCTCGTTGCGCGTGTTCGCGTAGCGAAAGCGGTATGTCCTTACCGTCGATGATCGGAAACCCCCATGGGTCGAGATGGATACGCTCGGGCAAGAGCTCGGCGCAGATGCCATGACCGTCGCACTCGATCGGATCGACCACGATCCTCACTTGTCGCTTTACCATCTTGACCCCGCACCGACGACACGGAGATCTGATCGGGGAGTCGGCAGCACAGCCCGGGTATTGATGAGCCGGCACGGGCCGCCACGCTGGTGGGCGGTCACTTCGTCGGCGAAGACGGTCAGTGCACTGCGAACGAACCTGGTGACCCCGTCGGGGTGCCGACATGCCCCCCGTCCATCGATGAGGTCGCAGAGCTCGAGGATGGACCGGACGCCTCCCCGGACGGCCGCAGGCTGAAACGCCAGCGCCTCGGTGATGTCGGCCAATCCGGCCAGTCCGTTGACACATGGCCCGCACTGGCCGGCTCCTTGCTGTTCCATGTACCGAACGACGCGGGCCGTCTCAGTCAGCGGGCAGACGCCGCGGGGGAGAAGGGCGACGACTCCGGCACCGAGTGTGGACCCTGCCGCTCGGGCCGCCTCCTCGGTGAGCGAGAGGTCGAACAGCGCGGGCATGGGGATCCAAGTGCCGCCGTAGCCGCCGAGGAGCGCTCCTTGATAGTGCTGGTCGTCGCCCGGCCCCAGGGCGATGACATGTCCGAGGGGCACGCCCAGCGGCGCTTCGATCACTTGGGGTTGGGGCCATCGGCCGGTGACCGTCAGGAGCATGGTGCCCGGTGATCGTTCGGTTCCCACGGCGCGGAACCATCCCGGGCCGAATCGAGCGATGAGGGCCACGTGAGCAAGGGTCTCCACGTTTTGGACCAGCGTCGGTCGGTTGTTCACCCCTCGCTCGCGAATCGGCTCGATGTCGATGAACGTGGGCACAGCCTCCCGCCGCCCATTGAGCACATTGACGACGGCCGATTCCTGTCCGGCGATGAATCGGTCCGGAGCGGCCACCACCTCGATCGCACAAGGGTCGAGTCCCAGGCGCCGGCGGGTCTCGACTGCCCCCTCCACTCCGGTCACCAGATGGCGAGGGACGTACATCACCACCTGGGCTGCATTGAGAGCTGAAGCCGCCAGCGACAGCCCGTCGAGGACCAAATGGGGCACCCGCGTGAGCAAGAGGGCATCCTTGGCGCTTGCTGGTTCACCCTCGGCTCCGTTGCCCACCACGACGGTATGACGCAGTCGGCCGTGTCGTATGGAACGCCACTTCCTGGCGACCGGAAACCAAGCCCCGCCATGGCCGAGCAGGCCGCTGGCGCTGAGTGTGTCGATGAGCTCGGCGCCCGTGGCCCGAAGAGGTGCTGGTCCCCAGCGAGCAAGATGTTCGTCGATACTGATTGTTCCTTGATCCGACGTAAGGCCGGCCAGCAGCCGCGGGAGGGCAGTGGCGGTCGGAGTCGTCACCGGGCGGGTCGTCCTGGATGCTGTCATTGAAGTTCTCATTGTCCTGTCCGATTCGTCTTCGATCCCGATACAGTCCCGGTGAGGGTTCCGTTGCCTTGGTCCAGGTTTAGCTGCATGTTGAGCCGCATCGTTCCCATCGGCCCACTGACCGTCGCACCGATGGTGGACCCTTCGAGCGCGGTGACCGATCCCGTCTCTTGTCCCCAGGTGACTTGGCTCGACGACATGGCGACGCCCCCGCTGACGGCAGTGCCGATCAGTTTGACGACCAACGGCGTCGATGTGTCCGAACTGGACATGGTCAGGACAACCGCGACTTGGTCGTCCCGATTTGGTGCCGAGGTTTGGAATGTTCCCTGAACCGAGGTGGTGAAGGGCGCAACGGGAACGGCGGCCGTCGACGGAGGAACCGCCGTCGAGGTCGGGGAGCTCGGCGCGGTCGTGGGCGTTCCTGCTGTGCCCGACGACGAGGAGCCGGTGGACGAGGTGCCGCTCGACGCGAACCTGGCATTGAGCTGGGCCAGGAGGGCCGCCGACGTACCCGCTCGGTGTGACCAGCCGGGACTGAGTGGGCCGATGACGGCGAAGATCCCGATGCCGATCAGGCTGATGACACCGAGGACGGCGGCGACCAGTCTTCTGCTGGGGGAGAAGCTTCGGCCGGTGACGAGTCGCCAGCCGACGGCCGCGACGACTGCGATGACGCAGATGACGTTGACGAAGAGAGCCACCGAGAGTCGAGTGTCGCTGCCCGAGCCCAGACCGTGCAGGAGGGCGATGGGCCAGCACAGGTAGGCGAGCCAGTGGACTCCCCGCCATGCCCTCACCCCGATGCGCTTCCGGAAGCCGCTGGTGATCGCCACCGCCAGCAGCATGTCCAGGGCCAGTGCGCCGAAGCCGACCCAGAGGGGCCGGTACGGGGTTCGGAACGGAATCACCGCGTCGAGCAGGCCAATGGGCACGTACCCGTCGGCCACGGTGGTGACGACGTGCACGGCGATGAGCGCGATGCAGAACAATGACAGGTTGCGGTGCATCGACTGGGACAAGAACCGGGGCCAACGCTCGGTCGTCCACCCCACCGAGGCAACGATGCCCAACACGACGGTAGCCGAGAGCAGGACCAGTGAGACGAGACCCGAGGCTCGGGTCAAGTACCACAGTGAGGTATAGCCGTGGCCGACCGAGGCGACCATCACCGCGGTCATCGTGTCCGGCTCCCGCTGAAGTGCACCGCGTCCTCCGGCCATCCGGCGACGCAGGTCACGACGCCGCCCGGAGCCACCAGCCGGGACGGAAGACGACGGCTCACCAGCCACGAGATGGCGTCGCCGCCCTTGACCATGGCCGCAGTGGATGCCGCATTGGCGTCGACGCAGGTTGCCGCGGCCACCGAGACAGTTCGCCATACGGGTACGACCGGGTGACCCGTCGCGGGATCGAGAATGTGGTGCACGAGGTGGCCACCCCGGCGCCACTGCCGAACGGCGATCCCCGATGTGGCGAGCCCTCCCGCTCGTATCGCGACGGTTCCTCCGGTCGGCACGTCGCCGGATACGTCGCCCAGGCCGATCCGGAAGCCGCCAGATGGTGGTGGCCCGGCTACGGCAACATCGCCACCCAGGGAAACGAGTACCCCGCACTGGTAGCGGCGGTAGACCTGTGCTGCGACACGATCTGCGACCCACGCCTTGGCCGTCGCGCCGAGATCGATTTGGGTGCCCGGAGGCATCCGAACCGTCCTCTGGGATTGGTCGACCTCAACGCTCTCCCAGCCCGGGACGGGAGCCGAGACGGGCATGCCGCCTTCCAGGCCCGCAGCGATCTCGGAGAAGTCACGGTCATAACCGAGCTGGCAGAGAGCGCGGCCGACGGTGGGATCCACCGCCCCGTCGGTCGCTTCCGCGATGCGCAACGCAACAACCAGGGCCTCGAGGAGGTAGGGACTGACGACGCCTCCGGTCCCGTTGGTCCCCTGGAGAAGCGAGATCTCCGAATCGGGCCGGAACCTACTCGCCGCGTCGTCGATCCGGCTGAGCTCGGCGCGCAGGATCGCCGCTGCACCGACCATGACATCCGGATCGGTCACGATGAGGTCGGCTCGAGTGCCAAGTGCCTGGGTCCGATAGGAGAGCAGGCGCTCGGCCGTTTTGGGTCCGCCCATTGCTGTCAACTGGCTCCAGTGCTGACGTGTGCTGGGCCCTGTGTCGTCACGGGAGGGCTGGGCGGTGCAGTAACCGGAGGGCTCGTAGTCGCCGGGACCGACTGACCACCCGACGGGGCCGTCGCGGGCGTTGTCGCCGGCGAAGGAGTAGTCGTAGCGGTACTCGGGCTGGCCGGAGTGGCGCTGTGACCTGGCAACGCCTTGGCGACATAGAGACCCAGGACACCGACGGCGGCGGCCGCGGCCACTGCGGTGCCTCTGGTGAGGGAACGGACCCGACGCAACGAGTCATCGCGCCGACCCTGTGCCGCTCGATTGCTCCTGGCCTCATGCTCATGCCCAGTGCGTGCCATGCCATCCAGGGTATGGAGCCAGCCTGACGATCACGTGAAGGAAACGTGAGAATAGGCTAAGAATCCGATCAGTCGACGTTGAGTCCTCGGCCGGCTGACGACTTTGGTCTATCGGCAAGCGGATCGCCATCGGTGGGAGCAGCCCTCGTGACTCGAGAGAGGGTGAGGCCAAGGAATCGCCTTGGACCTGGTTCTATTTCCCTCTGTCCGCCGCCCTTGCGCCATGTCACCTCCATCCTTGCGCCGCCGAAAGGGGAAGTCCCGATCGACCAGGAGCCCTTCGTGGCCCGCACGACCGAGTCGGCGATGGCCAGGCCCAGGCCGGCGCCGCCAGGAGTGTCGCCACCTCGGTGGAATCGGTCGAAGACCAGCTCCCGATCCTTCGGCGCTATGCCCGGCCCCGAATCGTCGACGTCGATCACGATCCGGCTTCCCGATATACGAACGCCCACCTCGACCACGCCGCCCTCACCGGCAAAGCGGCAGGCGTTGTCGACGAGCACGCCGATCAGCCTGTCGATCCAGGCCGGATTGGCGTGCAGGACCGCCGACTCTCCGCCCTCCTGACGGAAGAGGAGCGTGACCCGGCGAGCTGCAGCGAAAGCCTGGAACCGGTCGACGCATGTCTCGACAATGCCCACCACATCCACCTCCTCCCTGGCGGCTTCCCGTGGCCGATCGCCGTCGATACGGGCCAGCCACAAGAGGTCATCCACGATGCTCCGAAGGCGCCGACCCTCTCCGGCAACGCGCTGGAGAACGGCCTGGTACGCATCAGCATCGCGGGGACGACTGAGGGCGAGGTCCACTTCTGCTTCGATGACGCTCAGCGGGGTCCGAAGCTCGTGCGATGCATCGGCGGTGAACTCAGACTGGCGTCGGCGGACCAGCTCGAGCGGCGCCGAGGCCCGTAGTCCGATCGCCAATGCTCCACCGAACACGACGACGGCGATGGCCGCGCCCAGGAGGGCCTCGAAGAGTAGAAGTGTGCCCTGCACCCTCTGGATCTGCCCGATGCTCTCCCCGGCGACCAACCATCCCGACGGGGACCGGACGGTCTGGAACCGAAATGAGGTGCCTCCGGCGGCCAGGGTGGTGGCACCGGTGGTCCACTGATGAGCCGGGAGGGATGGGGCCCCTGCTGTCAAGCTGGTGACCGTTCCGGCCGGTGAGACCAACCACACGAAGGCCGGTGCGTCGTCGACATCGCGGTCTCGGTGCACCGTCGGCGTTGCCGCCCTGGACACGTTCAACACGTCTTTGCGGGCATCGTTGAGTCGTTCGGTGAGGTGGGTGTCGGCCTGACTGGTCAGACGATGGACCACGAACATGTCGAGGACGACGACGGCGAGAACGTAGCTGACCAGAACGATGAGGGTAGCCATGGCGGCCACCCTGGCTGCATGGATCCGATGGGATCGTTGGGTATTCACGGTGCCATCAACCGGTACCCGATGTCGCGAACCGTCTCGATGAGAGCACCGCCGCCGACCGGCATGGCCCGCAGTCGAGCCACCTGGTCACACGCATGCAGGCGGCCGACAGCCTGTTCGCCATCGATAACGGCATCGAGCACGCGGTTAGTGCCTGACGGCCTGCTCTGCTCGCGGTGGGGGAGCAGAGAACAGCCATTTCAATAACGTATCTTCCGTACCTGACGATCAGATGAAGCCGACAGCGCGTCCAGTCCCGTACGACTGCCTGACATGGCCAGAACGGGCCACTGTTCCCAGACAACCAGTGTCTCTTCCATGGCCGGGGCTTCAAGTTCTCGCGAGATGCCGGGCGGACATCCAGCTTGGCGGTCCGGGTGGTCACTGCCCGGTAAGGAGTCGGAGGGCGCTGTCGGCAAACCAGGCGCCGTAGCGTTCGGCGGTCCAGCCGCGGTCGGCGGTGAGCCGATCGAAGAGAGCCGGGTCCATGAGCAGCCATCTTCTACCGGGAAGCTTTCGGGGCAGTCGAGGTCTTCCAATTCGAGCATGACGGCGAGGTGGTGGCACAGCTGGTGGTCGGCGAGACGCTGTTTTGGGTCGAGGACGAGTCTCCCGAGCATGGCAACTTCAGCCCAGAGACCCTGGGCGGGGCGACCGAGCGACTGCTTCTCGTCGTCGACGACCCGAGTGCGGTCTTCGAACGCGCGCTCATGGCGGGTGCACGCCAGGTCCATGCGGTCGAAGAGGCCCACGAGTGGCTGCTCGGTAGGGTGGTCGACCCTTTCGGTCATCACTGGGAGATCGGCAAACCTCTCACGACGTGGCCTCCACCGGAGAAAGGAGCAGACGCGTGATGCCCAACCGTTCGATCCCGCTGTCCACGTGATCCCAGTGCTCACCAGTATGTGCTGCGAGTCCGACTCACCTCGCCCTGTCCGCTCAACTGCCCCGCCGCTACCCCGGTCACGCGTCGTGCCGAACCGGTGACGCCAGAAGCGTCCGGGGTGACGGCGCGACGGCCGAAGAGCCCATCCGGGCATTCCGACCGAGAGGAATTCCGATCGATCCGATCACGAACCCGCGATCGGGCGTGCCGGTCTCGCTCGTTCGCGATCAGCCGAAGACAAGCCATGCCTTGCTCTTGTCCGGTGTGCAGTACAAGGTCACCTTCCAATTGTGATATCGGGAGGTGTCGACGTTGTGGATCCAGAAGGCTGCGGACGTCGCCGCCCGCGAACCGAATGCATTGGGGACGGTATCCCACGCGATGAACGGGCCCACATAGACGTCCGGCTCGTCGACCACCGTGAGGCGCGGAACGGTCTGATCGGCACCTCTCTCGATGTACCCGACGTCGCTACAAGAGGCAAACCGTCCAGTACTCGTTCCGGGTGGGAGTTTTGTGCCCTCGAACGTCATCGGAGACGACTGATCGCTGGGCGCTGCCGACGGGGTCACCGCTCCACCCCTCACCGCCCCACCAAGTCCGAGAACCACACCCATCGTTAGCCCAACAGCAAGGGCTCGCCTAGTCCTTTGCACCGCCACTTCCTTTCCTTCGTTTGCTCTCATGTGGGCCGCGTCCCGCCGAATAGTGGGGATTGACCACTCAATTCTCGGCGACGATCACTCTGAGGGCGTGAGCTCTCGAATGGTTGCATGCGTCATTATCCACGACGGTGTAGGGCTTGGCCATCGAGGCTTCGCACGAGAACCTCCGCTCGGTGGCCGCCGACTCGTCGTGGACATCCAGGAGGACAGCGCGGGCCGAGCCGCATGACCGAGGCTGCCGTTCGGAGCCCACTACCCGGCACCGACCCTTCAATTGGTTCAGCCGGGTCGAGCGGGTTCGTCGACCGTGCTTCAGACCACCGGGCGAGTGGGGTCGCTGGCAACGGCGAGGCCATCACATGTGAGAACAATGACGGCTGGCGTTGGGAACCGTCCTGAGATGACAGACCAGCTATCGGTTGCGACAGCGCGCAGCGGCCTCGGCGCTGTGATGGTTGATCGAGCAAGACCCGTGATGCCATACCTTTGCCGGGGCGTGCGCTTGTAGCGAGGGGTGGTGGCAGCCGGGAATGAGAAGCCTCGAAAAGAATCCCACTGTGCCTTCTCCGTCGGTTCTTCTCGCTGACCATACTTCTCATGGAGGGCAACGCGGGGTGGCTAGCCTCGCACCGCCTTGACCTCGACCAGGTGGTCATCGACGTGCCTAGCGCAACTGTCCACGCCGTTCCATTTCCGGCTGCCGATCCGGTGCCGTCCGCCACTCGACAGGTTCGGGGTAGCTCGTGGGCCGACCCCAGGGGGCCTGCCGGAAGCATGGCTGATTATCCTGCGGCCTCCATAAAGTGTGGCAGCGCATCGTCCATTGTCAAGATCGGCTTGGTCTCGAACTCGATGTATTGTTGATATTGGAGGACCGTCGCAAATCCGCCACTGGCGTCCTCCGATTCGTTGACTACCCAACCGGCCATATTGTCCGCAGACACGTAGTGAGCGATTGTTCCCGGAGCTTCACCATGCTTCGCGAAGAGGTCGAGGAGTTCCTTTTGTTCCGCCTTGGATAGGAAGGGCTTGATTCGGTACGTGGTCAAGAAGAGCATGAGTACGGCCTCCTGAGGCGACGCTCGACTAGGGGCCATCCCTCTTTGGGCGACGCCTTACTAGGTCGGTCTAGTGCAGTTACTCACTCCATGCAACCGATTCGTCACACTCAGCGTGTCCCGGAGTGACCATGACGCGGCCCGGAGCTTCAGAGCCAAGCACGGTCTCGACACCGACATGGCTTCCGAAGGGCCTAGAGGGCTGGAGCGCCGGGCCAAGCGCCGCGCAGGGGTCTGGACCCTGCTGGGACCCGCGGTCAATCCGCCGCCGGGCTCACGAAGCACTGCCACTGAGCGGAGAGCAATAGCGGCGTCATGGCCTGGCACTCTCGCGCCTTGGGCAAGATCGATGACTCGGACAACGATGTAGAAACCGCCGGCTCTAGAGCCGGCGGTTTCTCTCCCCGACGTGGTGGACGAGCATGAACTCATTCGCCACCTCCAGCGGGAGGGTCTCATGAACACTCGGGGCGTTCCTTCGTGAACACACCGCAGCAGTGGAGGTGGCGGGAATCGAACCCGCGTCCTCTGGCTTCTCAGTGGGCCTTCTCCGAGCGCAGCCGGCCGTAGAGTGTCGGGAGCAGCGCCGTTACCGGCAGCAGCGCCGCTCCGTATCCGACTTAGTTGTCCCTAGCGGCCCGTCGGCGCAGCTGCATAGGTGAGTCCCACTTGATGTCGCCCGGATCCGGCCCGTGGAACTGAGACCGGTCGGACGTCGCTGTTTCTAGGCAGCGAGCGCGAGCTGAGGCTCGGCGTTTATTTTTGGTTCCGGCTCTTTAACGTGGCTCCGGAGACCACGGCTCGCTTCTCCCACATCGACGACCAGAGTCGAAGCCTGTCACCCCCTGGATTGTTGTCGACCTCACCGAGGCCGAAGGGACCACTAGCTTACCGGGCGATCGGGCCCGTCGGTTCCGGGGGCTGCCTATCGGCGGCGCTCGGTCCCCTTGACGGCGGCTCGTGCCTCTCTCGCGGCCTCCCGGCCGGCGTCCCGGGCGGCGATGGCATGGCGCTTGTCGTACTGACGTCGTCCCTTGGCCAGGGCCAACTCGACCTTGGCCCGCCCGTCCTTGAAGTAGATGGACAAGGGCACCATGGTCAGCGACTGTTGCTGGCTCCGGCCCATCCACTCGTCGATCTGTCGGCGGTGCAACAAGAGCTTGCGGCGGCGGTCGGGGTCGTGGGCGCCGAAGCCGTTGGCCTGGGCGTAAGGCGGGACGTGGACGCCGAACAACCACACCTCGCCGTCGATGACCCGGGCGTAGGAGTCCTGAAGGGCGATCCGACCGCCGCGCAGGGACTTGACTTCGGACCCCTGCAGCACGATCCCGCACTCGACCGTGTCGAGGATCTCGTAGTCATGCCGGGCGCGCCGGTTGGAGGCCACCGGTCGGCCCGGGTCGCGGCCGTCGGGGTGCCCTTTGCTGGTGGAGCGGGCCTTGCCCGGGGATTTCGTCCTTGCTGCCATCAGTGTGGACGGTAGTCGCCAAGGCACGATCGGGCGGCTGGCGCTCCCGGTCCCGTTCCCGGCATGGGCCAGGACCGTCCAAGTAGCGTGAGCGCCACCATGCTGCACCTCGCCGAACCGGAGTACCACCAGATCGTCGCCCACTGTCTCGGGGGCCTGCCTGACGAGTCCTGCGGCCTGCTCGGCGGCGACCCCGGTTCCGGTCAGGTGGTCACCTGCTACCCGACCGGGAACGTGGCTGCCTCGGCCAAGCTCTACACGGTCGACCCCAGGGACCATCTGCGGGCGGACCGGGATGCCGAGTCGGCCGGTTTCTCCATCATCGGCGTCTTTCACTCCCATACCCACACCGATGCCTACCCATCTCCTACCGACGTTGCCCAAGCCCCCGATCCCACGTGGCACTACGTGCTCGTATCCCTTAGGGACACCCACCCCGTGCTCCGCAGCTACCGGATCGTGGAGGGGGAGATCGAGGAGGAGCCGGTCATCCTCCGATCCCGGTAGAATCCCAACCGAAGTAGTCAGCAATTGCCATCGTCGACTTTCACTCCACAGAACGACCAGGGAGGCTCCGTGCCCGTTGCAGTGCACCTACCGACCGTGCTCCGGTCCCAGGCCGGAGGGGCCAAGACGGTCTCAGTCGACGGGACGACCATCGGTCAGGTCCTCACGTCGTTGGTGGCTGAGTTCCCGGGGCTCTCCGGCCAGGTCGTCAACGATGACGGGACGCTGCACAAGTTCGTCAACGTCTACCTGAACGATGACGACGTCCGGTACCTGTCGGCCCTGGATACCCCGGTGTCCGACACCGACGAAGTCTCCATCCTGCCCGCGGTCGCCGGCGGCGCCTTCGGGACGGCCCCGGACGCGAGCCACCGGGGATGACCGTCTACAGCTCCATCTTGGAGCTGATCGGCAACACACCGTTGGTGGACGTCAGTTCGCTCAGCCCCAACAACCAGGTCCGCATCCTGGTGAAGCTCGAGGGTCAGAACCCGGGAGGGTCGGTGAAGGACCGGATCGCCCTTTCGATGGTTGAGCAGGCCGAAAAGGAGGGCATCCTGACCCCCGGTCACACCCTCATCGAGCCGTCCTCAGGCAATACCGGCATCGGATTGGCTATGGTCTGCCGGCTGAAGGGCTATCACCTCAAGGTGGTGCTCCCGACCAACGTCTCACCCGAGCGCCGCCAGCTGCTCGACGTCTGGGGGGCCGAGATCATCGAGTCACCAGGCTCCCAGGGGTCCAACGGCGCCGTGCGGATGGCCCAGGAGCTGGCCGGCCAGCATCCGGAATGGGCGTTCCTCTACCAGTACGCCAACCCGGCCAACCCCCGGGCCCACTACGAGGGCACCGGTCCCGAGATCTGGCAGGACTGCCCGGAGGTCACCCACTTCGTGTCGGGACTGGGAACCTCGGGGACCCTCCTCGGTGTGGGCCGATTCCTCAAGGAGCGGAACCCCGATGTCCAGGTGTGGGCCATCGAGCCACCGTCGGGCGAGATGGTCGACGGGCTCCGCAACCTCGACGACGGCTACATCCCCCCGATCTTCATCGACAACGGGGGAGCGGAGATCCTGGACCGCAAGACCATCGTGAAGCCACGCCAGTCCATCGAGTGGACCCGGCGGCTCTCCGAGGTGGGCATCTTCGCCGGGATCTCATCGGGAGCGGCCATGTCCGGCGCCGTCCGCTGTGCCCGAGCGATCGAGGCCGGGACCATCGTCGTCGTGGCCCCCGACGCCGGCTGGAAGTACCTTTCCACCGGCGCATGGACCGACGACCTCGATGTGGTCGAGGCCCGGGCCCGCGACATCATCTACTTCTAGGCTGGGCCCGTGCCCGGACCACTCGTAGAGCAGAGCGGGGAGGCCGGCCTCTCGCTCCTGGTTCTGGGCTGCGACGGGAGCTGGCCCGGCCCCGGCGGAGCGGGGAGCGGCTACCTGGTCCGGTCGCCTTCGACCACCTTGCTGGTGGATGCCGGCCCCGGCACCTTCGCCAACCTGCAGCGGTTCGTCGACCCGGGCTCGATCGATGGCGTGGTGCTGAGCCATGCCCACCCCGATCACTGGACCGATCTCTACGGGTTCGATCTCTTCGCCCGCTACGTCACCGAGAGGTCGGGGATCCCGGTATACGCTCCCGGCGGGCTGGAGGAGCGGGCGGCCCTGTCGGGCTCTTCCGCCTTGACCTGGCACACGGTCGGCGATGGGTACCGGGTCACGGTCGGCGACCTGCAGTGCTCCTTCGTGCGCACCGACCACCGTCCCGAGACCGTTGCCGTCCGGATCGACGGGGGCGCCCGGTCGCTGGGGTACTCTGCCGACTCCGGGCCCGAGTGGTCGCTCGGCGAGCTCGGCACCGCCTTGGACCTGGTCCTGTGTGAGGCCACGTTCACCAGCAAGCATGAAGGAGTCGCCGGGCACATGAGCGCCAGGCAGGCGGGCATGCAGGCCCGATCGGCCGGCGCGCGCGCAGGATCGTCCTCACGCACCGCTGGCCCACGGTGGATGCATCGGCCGTGGGGAAAGAAGCGATGGTGTCATTCGGCGATGTCGTCGAACAGGCCGAGATCGGAAAGGAATTCACGCTGTGAGCGAAGCAACAGCCACCACCGACCCTCGAGGGAAGCGAGGAGATGGTCGGGTCACCGACGAGCTCCGCTCGGCCACCTTCGAACGGGACTTCACCGTGTTCGCTCCGGGATCCGTGCTCGTGTCCATGGGACGGACGCGGGTCCTGTGCACGGCATCGGTCGAGGAACGAGTCCCGCCCTGGATGCGGGGCACGGGCAAGGGGTGGGTCACGGCCGAGTACTCGTTGCTGCCCGGTTCCACCGGCGAGCGGGTGTCCCGAGAGGCAGCGAAGGGCCGCCAGTCCGGCCGGACCCAGGAGATCCAACGGCTGATCGGACGCTCGTTGCGCTCGGTGTGCGACATGGTCGCCCTAGGTGAGTTGCAGATCACGGTGGACTGCGACGTGCTCCAGGCCGACGGGGGGACCAGGACGGCATCCATCTGCGGCGCCTACGTCGCCCTGCACGATGCGCTGACCCGCCTGGTGCAAAAAGGCACCCTCCGGCTCAACCCGCTAACCGAGGCGGTGGCGGCCGTCTCGGTGGGCGTGGTCGACGGGGTGTGCCTGCTCGATCTTCCCTACGAGGAGGACAGCCGGGCTGAAGTGGACATGAACGTGGTGATGACCTCCTCCGGTCGCTTCGTGGAGGTCCAGGGCACCGCCGAGGGAATGCCCTTTACCAAGGGTGAGCTCGACGAGATGCTCAGCCTGGCCGAGCACGGCATCGCCCAGCTCCTCGACCTCCAGGCGGCGGTCGTGGCCGAGCCCCCGCCCCGTCGGTGAACGGTCCGGTCCAGCTGCGCCTGGTGCTGGCCAGCGCCAATCCCGACAAGGCGGCCGAGATCGCCGACATCCTCGGCGAGGTGCCGGGCCTCGTCCTCCTTCCCCGTCCGGACGCGGTTCCAGAGGTGATCGAGGACGGAGACACGTTGACCGACAACGCCCGACTGAAGGCGGTGGCCATGAGGGACGCCACAGGGGAGCCAGCGGTGGCCGACGACACGGGGCTGGAAGTGACAGCGCTCGGAGGCGCCCCTGGCGTCTTTTCAGCCCGCTTCGCCGGTGAGGACGCCACCTACGCCGACAACGTGGCCAAGCTGGTCCGGGAGCTCGCCGCGGCCGGGGCCACGGAGCCATCCCAACGCATCGCCCGGTTCCGAACAGTGGCGCTGGTGTCGTTCCCCGGGGGCGACGAGCTCGTGGCCGAAGGTGAAGTCATCGGATCCATCGCGCAGAAACCGGCCGGCGCGAGTGGTTTCGGATACGACCCGCTGTTCGTGCCCGAGGGGGGCGGCGGCCGCACATTCGCTCAGATGTCACGGGCAGAGAAGCACCGTCTGTCCCACCGGGGTAGGGCATTTCGGGCCCTGGCCGACAAGCTCAGGGAGCGCCGCGAGTAGGCCCAGCGACGACCGGGGCCGCCACGATCGGTCAGTTGACCGTGACCAGCGTTCCGATCGGGGTGAGTGGATAGACGACGGCGGCATTGGCCGGAGGCATCTCCACGCACCCGTCGCTCTGGGGCGTCCCGTAGCTGGCCCGGTCGAAGCCGTGCAGGGCGTCACCCCCGTTGAAGTAACTGACCCAAGGGATCCCCGGGTCTGAGTAATGGCTCCCGTCGGGGTTGGTGCCCGACATGGTGGTCACCGTGTAACGGATGTAGACGGGGAAGGTGCCCTGGGCGGTGGCCGCGGCCGGGACCCCGGTATTGGCTGGGGTGCTGTAGACGGCGGCGCCGTTGCTATAGACGGTCGTCGTCTCCGGAAGGGCCTGGGACACGTACACGTAGTTGTAGGCCGCTGTGTTCACCGTTCCCGCGGCCACGTTCTGGAGGAGCTTCGTCCATACCTGCGGACCGGCCACCCCGTCGGTCCCCAGGCCATTCTGGTCCTGGAAGGTCATGATCGCACCCCGGGTGATGACGTTGTCGGTCCCCTGGGTCCACAGCGACTCGAGCGAGGCCGGCATGGCCCACCGCCATGCGAACGCGCCTGGTTGGGGCTGAGCCACCTCTTGAGGCCCGGTCAACGGCGCAGACGGAGTGAAGGTCAACGGTAGATAGCCGAGTTGGGCCAACAGTTGCTGCAGGCGCAGTTCCGAACCCGGAGCGATGGAGAACTGCACCGTGATCGGCTGGTCGAGGGTCCGACCCCCTTCGCTCTGCAGCCCCGTGGGCCCTGAGGGGATGGTGACCGTTTCGGAGGTAGAGGGGATGAACGGGCTGGTGGGGGTAAACACCAGTGTGGTCGGTGTGGTGCGCTGCCACGTGCCAGCGACAGGTGGGTTGATCGTCGGCAGGGGGGTGTTGACGGCCAGGGGTGTGGAGACGTTCACGGTGATGGTCCCGTCGGACGCGACGTTCGTCGCCGCGTTAGCCGGTGTCATGGCGACCACCGCCAGTGGCGCCCGGGTGACCACCGCGTTCTTGGATGATGCCGAGGGAGAGGCGTTGGCCGTCGTGGCGGTCAACCGGACGATGGCGGTCGACAACCCGGCGATGACCAGCGCGGCGACGACGACCAGGGAAATCACGAGGGCAGGCCGGCGTCTCGCCGGCCGCCTATGCCCTCGGGGGCTGTTCGGTCCTGGGGTCATTGCAGCCATCACGCTCTCTGTCCGCTGGCATGTTACCAGTTGACCTGGTCATTCGTACACGCGAGCCTACAATTGCGACTGCTCGGCCACGCCGAGCCGGACGGCAGCATCGACGGTGGCCAGGAGGTCGGCATCGGTGATCTTCTGACCGTCGGGACCCCGGACGTAGAACGCGTCGACTACCGCGGCCCCGAACGTGTTGACCTTGGCCGAGATCACGTCGAGATGGCACTCGAACAGGGCCCGGGTGATCCGGTGGAGCTGTCCGACGACGTCTTCGGCCCGCACCTCGATGACGGTGGCCGAGGCCGAGGCCGCGTTGTCCACCGTGATCTCGGTGGCTACGTGGTGGGGCGCGACCGGTCGCTTCTCCGACCGGTACGTGCGGGCCCGGTCGGCCAGACGGTCGTCGAGGGGCAGGGTGCCGTCGACCACCGCGGCCAAGTCCGAGGTCAGGCGATCGGCGTCGGGCCATCGGCCCCGGGACGGCTCCACGGTGAACATCTCCACCGCCACCCCGGTCTCGCCGGCTACGTTCGCCGACTGGACGTTGAGGCCATGGAGGGCCAGCACGCCCGTGATCTGGGCGAAGAGACCAGGACGGTCAGGCGCCACCACCGTCAGGCTGGGATCGTCGAGGGCCAGAGTGGGGCGCCCGGTGCTGCGCACGGCGTCGATCATTCGGCGGTACTCATCGGTGATCCACGGGGCGCGGGGCCTGGACTCCTCGCCATCGAGCAAGCGCTCGGTCCGGGCAACCAGGTCGGCCATCAGCCCCGCCTTCCACGTACCCCAGGCCGAGGGGCCGGTCGCCTGGCTGTCTGCTTCGACCAGGGCGGCCAGTAGCTCGAGGGTCGAACGGTCGCCCACTTCCTTGGCCACCCGCTCGGCGGTGGCCGGATCGTCGAGGTCCCGTCGGGTGGCCATCTCGGGGAGGAGGAGGTGCAGCCGGACCAGCGACACCAGGACGGCGACGTCGTCGGACGGAAAGCCCATCCGCCGCGCCGATCTCGGCCACCAGTTCGATGCCCACCTCGGTGTGGTCCCCGGGAAACCCCTTACCGATGTCGTGGAGAAGCGTCCCGATCACGAGGAGGTCGGGCCGATCCACCCGGTCGGCCAGGGCGGCGGCGTTGGCGGTGGCCTCGAGCAGGTGACGATCGACGGTGAACCGGTGATAGGCGTTGCGCTGCGGCTTGTTGCGCACCGCTCGCCACTCGGGCAGGAACCGGGCGAAGAGGTCCCGCTGGTCGAGGGCCTCGAGCGCCGGGATCGCCGGGCGTCCGGTGGCCAGCACCCGGACCAGGGTCTGGCGTAGGTCATCGGGCCAAGGCGTGGTCGGGCCAGGCGCTTCGCGTCCGAGGACGTTCAGCACCTCTCTGGCGATGGGCAAGTTGCGCTCGGCCGCCACAGCGGCCACATGGATCGGTAGCGCGGCATCGGCCAGGTCGGCGTCGGGGAGGAGGACCACCTCGCCGTCGAGCACGGCGACACCCGGGTCATGGGTCGGGGTGGGTGTGCTCTCGGGTGCCGCGGCGCGGGCCCCTCCCCGGCGGCGACCGCGCCCGAATGTCGTGTACTTGTCCCAGTGCCGGCGACGCCGCCAGGCGCCGTCGCCCTCCCAAGCGATGGTCCGCCCGGCCTCGGCCACCGACAGCATCAAGGTGTCGGCGTCCGCTTCCCCCAGTGCTGCGGCTACCTGGTCCTGCTCCTGCAACAGGAGCCGGTTCAGCTCATGGGAGGAGCGGCGCTGCAGCTCGACCCGCACCCGGGTCAGCACCGCCTGCGACCGGGCGACGGCCGCCGAGTCGACGTGGTCCGCCAGCTCGGGGACGGCGAGCACCAACGCCCGGAGGGCGGCGACGTCGCGGAGCCCGCCATGTGCCTCTTTGAGGTCCGGCTCGAGGAGGAAGGCGACGTCCCCATGGGCGGCGTGACGCTCCGAGACCTGTTCTGACAGGTCGTTGAGCCATGGGGTCTTCTGTTGCACCCACCGGTCTCGGGCATGGGCGATCAGCGGTTCGGCCACCTTGACGTCGCCACAGACCACCCGGGCGTCGAGTAGTCCAAGCGCGGCACGGATATCGTCCGAAGCGACCTTGAGCACCTCGTTGGGCCTCCGCACGCTGTGGTCGAGATGGATCCCTTGGTCCCAGACCGGGTACCAGATCCGATCGGCGATGCCGGAGACGTCCCGCCGCCCCCGGTGGACCAGAACCACATCGAGGTCGCTGAACGGGCACAACTCGCCCCGGCCGTACCCGCCGACGGCGACGAGGGCCAGTCCCCGGGCCGATCCGTCAGTGGCCGCATCGAAGAGCCCGGTCAGCCACGAATCGGCGGCCTCGCTGTAGGCCCGGCAGAACGCGTCGCCCTGCAGGTCGGCCTGCCCGATAAGAGCCTGGCGTCGTTCCCGCAGGGACATCAACGGACGGTACCACCGCGACGGCGCCCTCCAGGTTGACCGAGGGCGCCAATTGCGGAGTTGAGCCCTGCAGTAGCGTTGGCTGCCGTGAGTGAAGACCGGTCGGGACTGAAGACCTTCGACCTCGTGCTGTTGATCGGCGGGGCGATCATCGCCGCCTTGGTGGCGTTCGCCTTGTTGCACTTCGTGGTCGGCGTGATCTGGTTCGCCGTCAAGTTCATCTTCGTGATCGCCGTAATCGGCCTTATTGCCTGGCTGGTTGTCAGCCGCCGGAAGTAGCCCATCCGCCGGGATCAGCGTCGAGTCAGCCCGGGTGGCCCACCGATCCTACGGCCCTATCCACCCTTCCGGGCACGGTAGGCTCCCTGGACGCCCAGGCGGCGTGGCCGAGTGGTTTAGGCAGGGGCCTGCAAAGCCCCGTACGGCGGTTCGATTCCGCCCGCCGCCTCTGGTCCTTGCATGACCGAGCGACTGCTCAGGGACTGTTTCCAGATCAAATGCCCATGGGCCGATCCCAGCCGGTTCGGCTCACCGTCGCTCAGCTGGGGGGCGTGGCCGAGTCCCAGATCATGGAGCCTTGGCTCTGGTCGGACCGGAGCAGTGTCGTCGGCGGGGCTTTGTCGATGTGGCCGATGAGACCGTTGTAGATGCCATACCCGATCAGCTCCTGAAGCCGACGAGGGAACTGGCGTGCTGTGTCTCGGGGGATGCCCAGTTGCTGGTTCTCCTGCTGGCGGATGTACCCGGCGCAGTAATTCATGGCAATGCCGACTCGCCGGGTGTCGGTGGTGTTGGCCCCACCGCCGTGCCACAGACTGCCGTGCCAGACGAGCACGCTGCCCCTCTCCATCTCGGCCGGAATGGACTCGTACTGGCTGACCAGGTCGGGAGACTCGTCGGCCAGATGGGACCCAGGGATGATACGGGTGGCCCCGTTGGCCTCGGTGAAGTCGGTGAGAGCCCACATGGTGTTGCACACCGTGGGCGGATGGGGCTTGGGCAGAGGAATGATCTGGTCGTCGGCATGGATGGGCTGTGGGGTCTCCTGGGGATCGATGGCGATGGACGAGAGAGACGAGACGAGGAGGCCGGGATCGAGGACTCCCTCGCAGATCGGCAGGATGGAGGGGTACAGCGGGATCTCCTCATAGAGCGGGCCGTGCACCAACAGGTTGTAGATACGGACGGTGCGGGAGCCCTCGAAGAGGTTGTCGGCGGGTACGACCCCCAGTTCGGCTTCGAGGCGGCGAAGGTCCTCGTCGAGGGCGTCGACGAGATCGGCCTCGATGGCGTTCTCGACAATGGTGTAACCCTGCTCGGCGACGAGCCGGATATGAGCAGCGACAGCGTCGGTGGTGAGCGGTGAACCAGCTGAGCGGGTTGTTGACGGTAGCCCCCCGGCTTCGGCCTCGAGCGGGGAACGCTCATCGTGCGTCTGCACCATGGCCAAAAGGCTACGCCCCGAGTTGGTCCGACGCGGGCCGAGCCGTGCCGGCATGGCGCGGGAGCTCGACCTCCGAGCTTCCTGGTTCTCACCACAAGCCTTGTGGGCCACGCCTCACGCGTACCGTCTCATGGAAGTGAGCAGGCCCGGTCCAACGGGCAGAGTCCCTGGCCCCCTTGCCCCGGGGGACGTTCCGCGTCATCCTGCGGGCGGCGACCCGATTTGTGGTCGCAGTGGTATCGTCATCGCCGACGGGCCGTTGGCGCAGTTGGTAGCGCACTTGCATGACGCGCAAGGGGTCGTGGGTTCGAGTCCCGCACGGCCCACCAAGAAAGTCCAGGTCAGAGGCGCAGCGCCCGACCTATCCCTGCGCTACATCCTCTCGTGATACACAATGTAAGCAAATAATGTAGCAACGGGGATGAACGGGGACGGACGACATGGCCGGACGACGGATGAACGGTGACGGCGGGCTCTACCAACGAGCATCGGACGGGCGTTGGGTCGGCGCCGTGACCCTCGGCTACAACGACGAAGGCACACTGCTCCGAAAGACGGTGAGCGCAAAGACGAAGGCCGAGGCACTCCAGAAGCTGAAGGGACTCCAGAAGCAACTGGACGACGGGCTACCGGCACCTAATGACCGCATGACCGTTCCCCAACTACTGACGCGCTGGCACGACGACGTTCTGCGCCACCAAGTCCGGCCATCGGCGGCTTCAAACTACAAGGCAATATCCGACACGCATTTGGTACCCGCGTTCCGACGCAAGAGCGTCGCCAGGCTGACGGCGGCCGATGTCGACAAGCTCATGTCGGAGAAGATCGACGCCGAGTACGCGGTCAGCACGGTGCGGCGTATCCGCTCTGTCCTGGTCCAGGCGCTCGATCAGGGAGTGCTCTGGGGGGTCGTAGGCCGGAACGTCGCCAAGAGCACCAGAGGGCCGAAGGACATGAACCGCAAGGACGGTAGATCGCTGACCCCGGACCAAGCCCGCAAGCTCCTCGAGGCCGCTAAGAGCGATCGCTACGGCGCACTGTTCGTAACCATGCTGACCCTCGGCCTACGTCGCGGAGAGGCGCTCGGGCTCGCCTGGGAGGACGTGGACCTCGAGGGAGGAGTCCTGACGGTGCGACGGGCGCTGAAGCGCGAAGGCGGGACACTGGTGCTGGGAGAAGTGAAGACGAAGAGCAGCCGCCGGGCGCTGAACGTCCCGGCCGAGCTCGTCCGCATCCTCAAGGCTCACCGTGCGGCCCAGACCGCCGACCGGCTGAAGGTGGGGGAGGCATGGGCAGACACTGGACTGGTGTTCACCACCACCGTTGGGACGGCCATCGATCCCCGCAACACGGGCCGCTACTTCGACAATCTCTGCGAGGCCGCGGGACTCGGTCACTGGCACCCGCACGAACTACGGCACAGCGCTGCATCACTCATGCTCGCTGCTGGTGTCCCCATTGAGGTCGTGTCGGATGTTCTCGGGCACGCGTCCATACGCATGACCGCCGACACCTACGGGCACGTAATGGCTCCTCAGCGCGAGGCCGCGTCCGAGGCCATAGCCGGGACGCTCTGGTCCTGACCCCAACATCCATTGGGTGCAATAGGGCCAGGTGGACGGGGGTGGATTGGTCCGAACTACAACCAGGTAGTCTGCCTAAGTGGATGCCTACGACCCCATGGGACTGCGAGTCACTGCGAAGGAGATTCTCTCTCGATCGGATCAGCTCGGACGCTGTGTACCTGTGCTTGACTTTGGATTGCGAGCCAAGCTTGCCGCCCGCCTGCTCGCGCTAGACGTAGCGTCGGAGGCTTGGCGCGAGGCCGGACTGGTGCCGCCCGGTGCATTGCAGATCGCGACCAACGCAATATGGGCCGTAGCGGGCACCACACCCGACTATGCAGATCACCACTGGGTAGTGGAGCGGGCTCAAGAGTTGGTTGACTTGTTGTCGTCGCCAGATTCGTGGACTCATCCGCAAGTGACTGCAGCGCTTAGTCGGATCAATAAGTTCGTCGAGGCTTGGATCAGCCCGTGGCGCCCGTCGCTACGGTGGGTCAACACTGAGACGCCGGACGAGACCCCAGCCCCGGCTGTAGTCGAGACCGACTCAGAGAAGGTGGATCGTCCCACGGAGACTGACCATGCTCCACCCGGTCAGGTCATCGCGTCCTCGCCACACCCAACGAATGCTCCGCCCCGCCAGTTCGTCGCGCCCTTGAGCGTCGGCGAGCTTGCGTTGGCTGCCTGATCCCCGAGGCAATCCCTCACTAGCTCCACCGCCGACTACCTAGCGCGGCTGCTCTACCTCCACCCATTCCGGGGACGTAGAACAGGAGCACACCGTGGATACACGGACCCCTTCCGTGACCGACCATCTGGTCGATTCGGATTCATCACCCCTTGCGTACAACGTCGAAGCAGCTGGAGCGAGGCTCGGGCTCGGACGTACCACCACCTATGCCGAAGTCGCTTCTGGCCGCCTCCGCTCGTTCCGCGTTGGCAAACGCCGCCTTGTACCGGCCTCGGCGCTAGTCGAATACATTGCCGACCGCATGGCCGAAGAAGCGTGACGGTCCAGCGGGTCGTGCCCTTTGTCGCGGCATCCCCATCGACCTCAGCCGTCGCGCCGCCGCATCCGGCAGAACGACCGAGAGGTCCGTCCGACGTCGAGGCGCTCTATAGGACGAAGGAGATCTACGACCCCACCCTCAGCAAGAAGGGGAAGAAGGGCAAAGGGGCCGTCTATGTGAGGCGCCCAGTGCTGAGACTCTTCCGGACCCGCAAGGAGGGCCGGCTTGGAGAGATCCGGCGGGCGGTGGCGGTCGTCGGCCACGACGAGGCCGCGGGATCGCAACTGGCCGGCGCCCTTGAACGATTCCTTGTCGGGGAATCGCTCGGCGTGCCCGCGACGTGGAGTCAGCTCCGAACGGCAGCGGATGCGGCCCTCGTCTTCGACGCAAAGGAAGCCCACGTCATAAAGCTGTCCGGATTGAAGACACGCGTCGTCTTCACGTTGTACGACGACGAACTCACTCGGTGGGAATACCCGCCGCACGATTGGGAGCGGCCCACCCGGCAACCCAGATTGCCAGGGTCCGGGAAGCACCCCGTCCCGTCTGAGGAGTTGCCGTGCCCATTGTGCGACAACCACAACTACGGAGTTGATGGTCGCCTCTGCAAGCGTCACTGGCGCGAGGACTACGAGGCCAACCTGCGCACCTACGAGAAGCTCTCGTTGCAGCCGGGAACCGAGCCGATCGACGAGCACAACACACGACCCAAGAAGGGCCGGGGCATACCCGCCGATCCGACCGGTGACAGTGCGACAGCTCGGGCCGATACCGGCGAAGTCGACGGATTGATACGAGACGAGCTTCTGACGCCTTCAGAGGCCCGTGTGATCGAGCTGAGGGCCGCATGATGGAACCTGCACGAGATTGGCCGAGAGATGGGCACGGCGGCGTCCACGGTGGCAGACCACCTCAAGCGAGCCCAACGCAAACTTACCCCGCGTCGACGCCGTCTCACGTGGCGCGAGGAAATGGCGCGCTCGGTTCCCGTCGTTACGGTCAAGACGCGTCAACCGTCACGGTCGCTGCTCAGCTACGTCGACGTCAGCCCCGTACGCCGAAGCGAGGTCGTCTGCCCGTGCTGCTACCTGATCGTGCGACGCGGGCTGATGCGCGCCGACATGTGCGCCACATGCTCGGAAACTTTTTCAGATTCTTTGTCGACAAATGCCCGACTTGTCGCCCTTAGTAAGTGGCAGGGGACAGACCCTTTTTTTAGCCACGGCCTGACAGTCATTACCGATACAGGAAGGAACACGAACCCATGACCCCCATGTACATATCTCCACGGACGATTGCCCGCGATCTGGATATCTCGGAGCCCACGGTGTATCGCTGGCTGCGATCCGGCGAGCTCAGGAGCATCCGTCCCGGTGGTCGGCTCTACCGGATCGCCGAGTCCGACTATCGGATATTCAAGGCGTCGCATTCCGTCGCCTAATCCCCGAACGCGAAACACCCACCGGGTTGCAGCCCAGTGGGTGTCCTGAGCCCCAGAAGGAACCCAAACGATGACCTTGACTATACCCAGACGGCGCGCCGATGGCTAGCCCCGGAAGGTGGGCCGCCATCCCTGTCTCATACCAGCTCGACCCGCGCGTGCTGTCGCTGTCGGTCGAAGCAGAGGTGTTCTGCACGCGCGCCTGGCTGTACGCCGGTGAGCACTGCACAGACGGCCTCGTACCGCAGTCAGCACTGCCCCTGCTCACGATGAAGCTCGCCACCGACCCGGCCGTGTTGGCCGAAGAACTTATCGGGGCTGGACTCGCAAAGAGACGGTCCGAGGGCTTCGTTCTGTCCGACTTCCTCAACTGGAACCCATCGGCAAGGCAGGTCCAGAAGAAGTCCCAGAAGGGAAGGCAGGCGGCCATCAAGCGATGGGCAAAAGTCAAAGAGCATCAAGAAGTTGGCGATTCTGAGCCACCGGAAGGACTGGATTCGGACGAGCCGCCAGAGCTTGACTCAGGCACGGATTATGCACCGGGCAATGCAACGGGCATTCCGTCTGGCAGTGCGAATGGCAATGCACACTACGAGACGGTACGAGACGAGACGGTACGAACGGAACCTTTGGTGGCGAACGACAGTGAGCGGCTTTCATCTTTTGAGAGAGAAAAAGAAGATGATCACTCTAGTTCCTTACAAGAGGTAGTTGCTGCGCTCGGTTCACCATCAAAAGCGCGAAGAAATGGCGACGGACCAACGCCAATCGGCGACTTCTTCGACACTCACTTCCATGAAGACAGGTCGGCATGACCTCCGACGCCTTCACGCCGTGGAACTACCAATTGCTCACAGACGACCGCGTGTACATCAAGTGGGTTTCACCCGGTCAAGTCTGCGCTGCCGTTAGGAGCGATTCTGGCGGCGTCTGGGACGTACACCTACACGGTGGCCGTTGGAACTGCACATGCCCGGCGATAACAACCTGTAGCCACCTGCAGGCCGTGATGTCGGTGACAGGAGACGCCTGATGGGCCGCAGATGGAATGCGAAGGCCCAGCGCGCCAAGACCAAGCAAGCCGGTCAGCGCAACCGCAACCGGCACCGTGCACTAGCCAAGGAACGTCGCTACCGAGAGAGCGCCAACGGGTGGGAAGCCAGGCGCCTGGCCGAGTACGAGCAGAGCACAGCGTCAGGGGCGACCAGGTGACCCGGTGGCGCTGCCCTGGATGCCGTGCCGAGATCGAGGCACGAGCGGTCGCAGTTGCCCACCGATGCCCTGCCAGACACTGCAAGGTGACCGACTGGGTGCAGGTGACCCCCGAAGTGACAGCGGGCGCTCGAGGTGAGGCATGACCGGGGTGGAGACAGAGTCCAGACGCGTCGCCCAAATGACCGCCCAGGATGCCGCGACCCAGATTCTTAGCTGGGTTTACGCACCAAGTACCCGTGTATGTGCACATAGGAGCCGAGGCCCGAGGCCGGGTGGTGGTAGTCAATAAACAAGGGCCCCCGCTGCACGCCACAAGTTTTCAGAGTCTGTGTCTGCCAGTGAACGTTCGGTGCAAGGCGGGTCGTTGCGTCCGTCACCTTCAAGTCGCACGAATTGGATGACGGCACCTGGCCCTTTATCTGCCCTTCAACGGTCGAGAACGTTTCCGTGGCTGTGTAGTCCACGTCGCGGACGGGCCCCGATGAGGTCTTCCACGTGAAGTCTGCCTGAATCGACTGCTGCGGGACGTATACCGAGTCCCAGCCTGGGGTGCCATGAGAGGAGCCGATGCAGAAGCCATCGGCATTGTCGAAGGAACTGCATACAGTCGGGGTTTTTCCGGATGCTTGGTGCAATGTGATGTCGATGTGGCACATCTCGAAGGTCGGAGAAGGGCACTCGGGCCACTGCTCGTTCGGGGCCACCTTGGCATCGTTGACAGCGGATTTCGCACTCGCGGTTATGGGGCTAAAGGCGCACACCCCAAGAAGCACCGCGACAACCGAGACCCATGCACAGACCTTCACCCTCATGTGTCTGCACGCCACGTCTTCCCCCCTGTGCCGCTTGGATGGCAAGTTATCACATAGGCAGGTCGCCTGACCCCACTGCGTGGCCAATCATCGACCCTGACCAGGTAGGAGCGGAGCAGCCCGGCCTGGTCACCACCACCACCCCGGTACCCCACCCACCGGCTGCCCAGGTGCCACCCGGCATACCCCCTGGGGGTGCCAGCAGACTTTCTTCGGTTGCCGCCTACCGACCCGCCAGTCATGTTCCCCCCTCCCCGATTTATTTAAGTCCACACCCGGGTGGGCAAAAACGTCTGACCAGGGCAAACGCATGACCGTCATACCGGCGCGCGCATCGTCGCGAAAGTCACGCGACCCGAGGGGTTTCTCAGCATCCCCTATTTCTCATTTCTCAATCCGAAAGCGAGCAGCAAATGATCATCAACCGCTTCGAAATACATGCCGAGTGCCCTGTTTGCTGGTCTGACGTCGTGCAGTACGACGGCAAACGTGGTCGCCCGAGGGTTTATTGCTCAGACGCCTGTCGTCACTCGGCTGCCAGCACCCTCCGCAAGTCACGCACGCAGTCGGAAGCCGGTGCGGCATGAACGGCACGGATTTCTTCGACCATCCCATCTTTTCCAACCCCCGAAAGGACCAACACCAGTGACTGAACCCACCGAAGTACCGCGGGCAACAGGTCTGGCCATGCTCGACCAGATCCAGGCCGGCCGCCGAGGCCTCAAGTCCAAACTCGCCCGCCTCGATGCGCAGCTCGCCAAGTGCAACAGAAAGCAGCGCCGCGAGTTCCTGAAACGAGCTCCGGATTGGGTCGTGGCGTACGCCAACGGCCAAGACATTGTCAAGTTCCTCGACCAGATCAACCCCCAAGGAGAAACAGCATGAGAAACCCAGCCCACCCCAAGGTCGCAGAGATCGCCGGACACGTCGGAGACGCGCTGACGTGCGTCGATGACCTGCCTACGGCATCCGCTTATGAGAGAGAGCAAGTTCGCGGAGCCCTCGCGGCCGCCCTGAACGTCGTCAACTTCGTCGAGCTGGCCGAGGAGAGCAAATGACCTCCGCCGTTACCCATGAGCCCGCCACGTACCGGCCTGACGGGTTCTCCTATTTCGGCGACCTCGCCCTGCGCCTGACCGGCAACGCCAGCAAGGCCGCCACCGACCGACTCGACCGCCACGACGTGGAGATGCGCCTCGAACGGGCCAAGCGTGAACGCGAAGGTCGGGCGGCCGAGCGTCGCATGACCGATGCCGGCTTCGTCTTCGAGCGCCGAGCCAATCCCGACAGAACGCCAGGTCAGGGCGGCAACTTTGATCCGCCAAGTTGGCTAATCGAGGACTACGCCATGCGTCGGCGCCCAGAACGTGTCCTGGCCGACCTCGCACGCCAGTACCCGCTGCCGACAGGCGTCCAAAGCGTCAACGTCCCGATCCTGTCGACCGGTACGAACGCCCAGGCGGAAACTGACCTGGCGTCGGACACTGACCAGGACATCGTGGACACCGCTACAACCAGCCCGGTCGTCACCGTCTCCGGCCAGTCCGATGCAGCAATGCAGCTCCTCGAGCAGAGCCCACGCAACGCGGCCTTCGACGCTCTCATGTTTGCCGACCTCGCCAACGCGGCCGACGCCGACCTCGAGCAGATGATGACCGCCGGTACCGGCACGGCCGGCCAGTTCACCGGGATCGCCAACATTTCGGGCATCACGACGGTCACCTACACGAGCGGGTCACCCACCGCTGGAGCGTTCTACACCGCTGCGGCCCAAGCCGGCGCACAACTGGCCGACGCTCGCAGCCTCCGGCCCGATGCCTACGTGATGCGATTCGGTCGCTGGGCATGGCTGGCGGCTCAAGAGGACGACCAGCACCGCCCCTGGGTGCCGCCGACGGACCGATTCATCACAGTCGGCAACGCTGCAACGGGTCCGACGCCGATCGGGAGCATCGCTGGTGTTCCGGTGGTGACCTCTGAGGCTTTACCGACCACGCTCGGTACCGGAGCCAATCAGGACATCGTGTACGCCGTCAGGTCGAGTGACTTTCTGCTCTTCGAGGGCGAGCCGAACTTGAGGGTGCACACTGAAGTTCTCAGCGGCACGCTCAGCTGTCGGATTCAGCTCCACAGGTACTGCGCCGCCATCCTGGGCAGGTACCCGTCGGGGATTGCCCAGGTGGTCGGTTCGGGCATGGCCTACCCGAGTTCTTACTGAGATGGCCGAACTGACCCCTAAAGAGCGCACCGAACGCCTCGAGCGGGCCGTCGGCCAGCTCGGTAGCAACCTCCAGCGCTCGCACGGCTCGCGCCTCTGGAGGGGCGCACCCGATTTGCTCGCACTCGTCGAGGAGTACGTCGGCGAGAAGTACGACCCCCTAGGAGGATGACAATGACAACCGAAACTGACTTAGACCGACGGCTCAGGCGCCTCGAAGGCGCCGCCGGTGCCAGTGCCAACGGAGTGGTCAAGCAAGTAAAGCTCGACCCGTGGCAGCAAGAGATCGCAGACCGCCAGGAGGACGCCCGGCGAAAGCGGATCGACAAGCTCGAGCGGGAGCGGATCGCGCGTGAAACCGACTACGCCGCCGACGCTCCACGGAGAGCGAAGGTCCAAGACAAGCTGGACGAGATCGACCGCCAGATACAGGAAGCGGAAGCACACTCCCTCAGCCTTCAGCGGCGATATGGCGACCTACGGAGGACACTATGACCGAATCACCCAGCCTGGCCTTCCGCGACGAGCGACAAGTCTCCGAGCGCCGTTGTGTCCGCGAGATGGACCCGAGCGGCCGAGCCGCTCCGCAGTTCGAGATGCGCGAGGTCCAGAACGGAACCGGTGGCACGTCGCTCCGGTTCACGGGCTACGCCTCGGTCGTGGGCAAGCCGTACGAAATGCAAGACATGGCGGGCAGCTACAACGAGACCGTCGACCCGAAGGCGTTCAATCGGACGCTCGAGCACGGCGCCGACGTCAGCTTTCTCTGTAATCACGGCGGCGTAACGATGGCCAGAACGAAGGCGGGGACCCTGAAGCTGTCTGCTGACGCCACCGGGTTGTACACCGAAGCGACACTCAATCCTTCGAGGGGAGACGTGCAGATCGTTCGTGCCGCCGTTGCCGACGGTGACTTGGACGAAATGTCCATGGCGTTCCGCGTGCTCAGACAGGATTGGGATGCGGAATACGAGAACCGCCTGATAACTGAGTGCTCCCTCCATAAAGGTGACGTCTCCGTTGTGAATTACGCAGCCTCTGAACACACTGCGGGCCTGGTCGACATTCGCGGGCGCCAAGGCCTAGCCAACACGGGCCGACCCCTGCCCAAGGCCATCGTCCTGCCCGACTACACACGGGAAGCCCGCCAGCGTCTGGCACGGGCTCGAGTCGGTCCGTTCCGAGCAAGACGAGCGAGTTGAATCTGTCCTTCCCCGGTCGCCTACGAAGGTGTGCGGCCCCGGTCCTGCTTTTGGTCATTCAGCCGGGCCGGGAGGCGCCCCCCCAGTCGGAATCAGCACGTGACAGTACCCGGTAATCCTGGTCCCAACTTGTAACTGACTGTATTCACGTTGGTTGGCCTCCACGTCGGAGCAGCGTGTGCGTCCTCGTAGGCCAACTCGATGTACATGTCGCCATTGGATCCGACGAAGCGAGCGAGGGTCGGGCTGTGGAAGTCGACTACCTCGCAGGATTGCCCGGACGGCCCAATGTACCCAGGCGGCCGTGGGCCAGAGGTCACAATGTTGTTCGAAACGAACTGACCAGTGACTATCGAGTCCGAAGGAAGCTCGGTCCTCGCTATCGAGAGCGCCTTAGCGGCCGGCGTGTTCTCCGGTATGGAGCGGATGTAGAAGGTCATGAGCGGCAGACTGGGAGACTGCAAGATGAACTCGCGGACCGGACCTTCCGGTGAGGCGAACACCCGGCCAAACGGGGCGCCCTCGTACTTGCCGGTCGGAGGATGCTCGGCCTCGAACCGTTTCACGGGCGCTCCGTAGCCCGTGAGGCTATTGGGTGCCCCCTTGGGCTTGGTTGCCGCCCCGGCGACATCGGTGATCGGGGTCAAGGCGAGAATCGTCCCTAGGACTAATGCGGCGGTTCCGAGTGCCCTGGACCGATTCATGTCCACAGTCTGCCCGACGTTGAGGTGGCCCGGCCCCTGCTTGCCGTCGTCAGATTTGGTGCGGAATGGGTGCCTGCCCCGCACTCCCCAAGCATTCACCCGATCTGCTTTGAACCCCGATCCATCGATCGAGGTTAGATCCTGGAGGAAGCCTGGAGTTTGGCCAGACGGATACGCTATGCAGCATTCGAGGTAGACCGAATGAGCCAGGTGTCGATCTGCGACTTCGTTCCTTCCTCTGGGGCCTCCCGTCCTCCTGGCCCGATCCTCGTGTTTCGGTCGACGGGATAAGCGAGACAAAGATGCGCTGGGGAAGGCAGTACGTGCCGCTGTCGTCAGGTAAGCACACTTTGACTTGCGGGCTAGGATCATCTCGTCGGCGACGCGACAGCATTGACGTTGTCATTCCAAGGGACGGTGTGCTGTCCGTCAAGTGGCGTGGTTCCTGGCTTGTAGGCTTGCCAGGAAAGTGGAGAGTCTTGGACTAACGGCTCCACTCCCGGTCATGTGCGAGACGGTAGTCCTTTGACCGACTAAGGCTCCGCCAAGTTAGGAAAAGATCGGAGGATCGGTCATGTTCCACGCCGTCTTCGAGCGTCAAGCACGCCGAAGCTTTGAACTCGTCAACCAGCACGAGTACGACGCCATTCTCGCCAATGCCACACCGGACATCCGCCACCGATTCAGCGGAGACCATGCCCTCGCCGGAGAGCGCCACGACGCCCCACACCTGCGCCTCTGGTTCGAGCGCCTTCACCGCCTCATCCCCGGACTCGTCCTCACAGTCACCAACGTCTGGGTCGTGGGCGGACTGCGAAGAACGACCGTTATCGTGAGTTGGAAGGCGGCGGCGACACTCCTCGACGGCCTCCCCTATGACAATCACGGGGTGCACGTCATCCAGCTCCGAAACCGCAAGGCCACCAGCATCGAGGTCAACGAAGACTCGCAGGCAGTCGCCTGCGGTTTGGAGCGTCAAGCTCGGTCAGGGCTGACCGAGGCGCTGGCGGCCCCTATCACGAGCTAAGTCCGAGGCGACGAAACCCCGCCAGGGGGACCGGAACGGGGCTTCGCGCCCACAGCAACGTCGAGTGCAACCCACAAGTCAAGTAGTCGCGCCGCTCTCTCCGACGGCAGTGTTGCCGGATTGCGCCTGCGAAATGATGCAGACTTTACTCAGCGATAATCCGGGAGGCTGCAATGACTGAGAATCAGGACTGGGCCAAGTGGAGTGCCTCGGAATGGCACGGCAAGACGATCATCGACTGCTATGGGGAGAAGATCGGCAAACTGCAAGACGTATATGTCGACGTCGAAACCGATGTGCCTCAGTTCGCGACAGTCAAAGAGGGCATCATTGGGCGGCACCTGACCTTTGTGCCGCTCGGCGGCATTCAGGTCGGCCCAAGTGAGCTAACGGTAGTCGTCTCAAAGGAGCAGGTAGAAGGTGCTCCCGATCTTGATCTGCATGGCGAGGAACTCTCCCAAGCGGATGAGTCGACCCTTTATCATCACTTCCAGTTGAACTACACACCGATCGACACGCAAAGCGGACGGCGTTTAGCTCGTCGCTGATCCACCAAGCTGGCTGACCTCCGCGACAGACCACCGGCCGAAACCGGGGGTCGCGTCGCTTCGCCTCAGGACGAGCCTACGTCGCCTGACGGCTCCCCACACATGGCAAGCAGGGCTTCGGCGACGAGCCGCGCTTGGGGAAATGTCACAGGCACCTCGCCGGTCGAGTCGCGGAGGCTGATCCGAATGGTCGGCTCGGTTTCGGTCACGTGTTGGCTCAGATAGAGCTGGGTGAGGAGGTCTCCGTCGACTCCGAGGTAGAAGTCCGTACCCCTAGACATATGTTCCCGGTCATCGGAATGGTCGGGTGATGCGTGGCCTTCGGGTAAGTCGCACCACTGCGGGCAGGTCATGGTCATGACGCCACCACGTCGTCTGCCTGGACCCAGGAGCACCTGCCCTGGATGCCCTCAAGGATTCGCTTGCAAGCCCCACCCGTCATCGATGGGCTGGGATCGATGCCGCCAAGTGCCACCATCTCAAGCCAGTCGATATCCAAGCGGTACCGATCGAGGAACTCGATGGACTCGCCAATCTCGTAGACGGCAACCGGGTCGACCCAGTTGTGCTGAGCGATCGCTCTGCCAATCTCTCCGGAGTTGAAGAGCGTTGGCGTGCGATCCCTGAGAACCTCAAGCAGTTCCGCCATGGCCTTGAGTGGCTGTGGTCCGTTCAGGGCCATGAGCGCAGCATGGATTTCGTCGGCGCATTCGACGCCACCTTCGGCGAGAAAGCAGTCGCAGTCCTTGAATGGCGGATTGAGGTCACCCGCTATATCGGCGTTGGCTAGATGCATGTGTTCCCTCCTTGGTTGTTGCGGATGAACTTCCGCAACAGGTAGCGTAAACCTGAGGAAGAACTTCTGCAAGAGTAAATACCGACGACCGCTCGGATAGGTTTCAGCGGTGGCAAGGAGCGTCCAAGTGACTGACCTGGTGGGGGCGGCCGAGATCGCAACCCGACTCGGGGTTGGTAAGTCCACGGTGGTCCACGACTGGCGCTACAGGCACCCTGACTTCCCGGAGCCGGTGGCCAAGCTGAAGTCAGCCCTCGTGTGGGCGTGGCCAGACATCGAGGCATGGGCCAGGAAGACGGGGCGGCTCAAGTGACCTCCGCCGCCGGACCATATGCTCCCCTGCACCGGTCCCGGCTCTTCATCACCTCGCTCGCCTATTGGCGGTGGGTCGGAGAGACCCTGAACTCGATATCTAGGTCCACGCGGAAGCGTCACCGCAGCTTCTTTTTCGGCGGGGGTTGTCTGTTCTGGCTAGTCCTGATCTGGGTCGTGATGCTGTACTACTTGCTGGTTATATCCCTCGTAGCGACCGCTCTTTTCGGTGTGGTTGCTGTCGGCGCCGTGCTGTCGACGTTTGGCTGGATCGATGAGAAGCGGTTGCAGCTCGTCGATCGGACCCCTCAGTACGCACTTCCGGTGCGGCCCGTCGTCCTGTCGAGGCAGCCGCCACCACCGCTACGGCCGCCACCACCGTCCGTCCTGCGACCACCTCCGCCCCCGCCGACCTCGAGCCTCACAGAGGAGTTCAAGAAGCTGGCAGATCTGCACCAGTCGGGGGTGCTGACGGACGAGGAGTTCGCGGCAGGGAAGGCCAAGCTGCTCAAGGACGGAGGATCTACAGATGGCACGTAAGAAGACGCTCCGCTCCCAGCTCTATCGAGGGGCTCGAGACCTGGGCAACGTCGAGGCCGTGAAGAACGGCGGCGTCGAGGGCCTGGCGAAGCGTGACGCCCGTCGTGCTGTCTACCGGAAGTCGAACAGCATCACCGCTTCGTTTCTAAGGGCGCTGGGGCTGTCGAGCCGACGGAAGCGATAGCGTCGCCTACCCCATTGCACTGTTGGCAAAGGGTCAATCGTGTAGCAAATCGTGTAGCAACGGGGACGGTTTCGGGCGAACGGCGGCGAACCAGCGCAACACATACGCCGAGGTCAGACGGATATCCGGTACGGCTGTGAACCGCTGCGAACGGGTCTCGTCTGCATGACGCGCAAGGGGTCGTGGGTTCGAGTCCCGCACGGCCCACCAAGAAAGTCCTATTCAAACCCTCCAAATGATGTTGTCCACCTTGCCCTTCAACCGGGCGAAGCGCTCCAAGACCGCCGCCTTGGTGGGTTCCAGGACACAGTCCAGGCGACGTAGGACAGTCAGGGGGAGGATGACCTTGCCGTATTCCGACTGCTTGTAGTCGCCTCTGAGGAGGTCGGCCACTGACCAGATGAAGGCGGCGTGATTCTTGGTAGTGGCTTCTGCCATTGGGGTTCCGATCGTCATCATGGGCAGGCTGACGCCGCCGTGGTGGCTCAGGCTACTTAGGGATCGATCTGGCCGCAGTCTTGGCGCCCTTGTTGGCCCGCTGACCCAAGAGCACCCGACCGACCACCAGGGGTGCCAGCAGGGCCGCGGTATCAGCCGTCGGTGTGCTCTTCACATGACTCGTTGCGTGCCTCCACCGCCCAAAGCCGTCCTGGCCATGGCCATGCCAGGCAGGTGGCTCTAGGCAATGTTCACGTCCTACGACCAGTGAGATTACTGACCTTTGGCCCTATCGAGTTGGGATGGAATGCCCGAAGCTTGAAGGCAACAGAGATGAGATCAACATGAGGTTCAACCAGTGGAATCTCGGCTCGGGCCTGTCATGAATAGGACGACCCGATCTAGGAAAGCGGTCAGTGGCATTTTCTGCGCCGCAGCGGAGAAATAGTCAAGACCTGTGGATGAGATTCTGACCGACTACGCGGCGACCTCCTTGTTCTGCTCGTCAGTTCTTTCGACCATCACCCCCTTTTCGAACTGCACACCGGCACGAACCAGGGCGACGAGGTGCGGTGCGTTGACCATTCGCCACCGGGTCTGAGCCGACTCGATCAGCTTGTAGGCCATGGCGAGGCCAGCGGCCCGTGAGCCCGGCCCCTTGGTCACCTTGGTCCGCAAACGCACGGTGGCGAATGTGGACTCGATCGGGTTGGTGGTCTTCAGGTGGACCCAATGCTCGGCTGGGAAGTCGAAGAAGGCGAGCAGCTCCTCGCGGTCCTTGATCACCTTCTCGGTGGCCTTGGGCCACTTGGCCTCGTAGTCCTTCACGAAGGTCTCGAGGGCCTTCTCGGCGTGCACTTTGTCCTCGGCGTCACGGACCTCTTTGAGGGCGGCACGGGCAGCGGGCTGGGCCGACTTGGGCAGGGCGTTCATGCAATTCGCCATCTTGTGCACCCAGCACCGCTGGTGGACGGTCTCGGGGAAGACGTCGGAAAGGGCTCCCCAAAAGCCGAGGGCCCCATCACCGACGGCGATCACCGGGGCGGTCATGCCCCTGCGCTTCAGTCCTCGCAACACGTCGGCCCAGGACTCGGTCGATTCCCGGTGGCCATCAGAGATCGAGACCAGCTCCTTTCGCCCGTCTGAGCGCACACCCACGATGACCAGGGCGCACAGCCGAGCCTCCTCCAGGCGGACGTTGAAATGGATCCCATCGGCGTACACGTAGACGTAGTCGACGTCTCTCAGCGACCGGTGGGAGAACTGGTCTCGGTCCTTCTGCCAGTCGGTAGTCAGCCGGGTGACCACCGAGGCCGACAGCCCGGCGGCCGAGCCGAAGAACTCCTCCAGGGCCGGGACGAAATCACCCGAGCTCATCCCGTGGAGGTACATCAAGGGCAGCACCTCGGCCACCTTGGGGGACTTGCGGGCCCACGGAGGCAGGATCGAAGACCGGAATCGCAACTTCTCGCCCGTCACCTCATCGACGCGCCGGTCGTCCACCCGTGGCGCTCTGACCTCGATGGGTCCGGCCCCGGTGGCCAACGAGCGGGCCACCGCGTGGCCGTTGCGGACCACCAGGCGGTGGCCCTCCTCGTCACGCTCATCGGACAGGGCGGTCACGTAGGCGTCGACCTCGGCCTCGAGGGCTGCGGCCAGCATGCGTCTCGCACCCTCGGCCACCAGTTCGTCCAGCGTGGTCGACTGCTCCGCGTCCGCGGCGTCATCAACATGTACTCTCAGCATTGGCGTCCCTTCCTCGCCGGCGTTCCACCGCCAGCGTTCCTTTGGTTTGGTCAAAGAGGAAGGTACGCCGCGCCCTCGGTCAGGTGGTGCATCCACAAGTTCTGGTTATAACTCGCCGCAAGCGTTGGGCATCGGCCTCGCCGCATGTGGAAGCGGAGGGAGCGCGGCCCCTCCCACTACGAATGCTCCCGCAGCGAACGAGGCTCCAGACACGTCAAGTTGTCAGAAGCTGGCAGCGTCAGTGCCGGGCGTCGATTGCAGTGTTGTTTCAACAACCTCGACGCCGTCGCCCACAGCAACCGTTTCACCCACCACACCACCAACGACGGTGCCGCCCATTTCGACAACGACGACGACCACACCGCCGCCACCCCCTCCTCCGACGACCACACAGCCTCCTTCCGCCCCGCCTGGTCCCACCATGACGCAGCAGCAGCAGAGTGCGGTAGCGGAAGCCCACCAGTACCTGAACACGCTGGCATTTTCGCAGCAGGGTCTTATTGACCAACTGGACTCGTCGGCTGGTAGTGGATACTCGGTGAACGATGCGACTGTCGCCGTCGATAGCCTCACGGTGGATTGGAACGCCGAGGCCGTGCAAGCGGCCAAGGAATATCTCAACACTCAGCCCTTCTCATGCAGCGATCTGATCCAACAACTGGACTCGTCGGCTGGTTCCCAGTTCACAGTCGCTCAGGCTACGTATGGAGCGACGCAGGCAGGGGATTGCTAGTGAACTCATGAAGCCCTGTAGCTGTACGACTCGCCCGAAATTGCCGTTCGGGGATACCCCAAAGGGTTGGCTGACCACTGGGAAACCGGAGGCATCGGCTCAGACGCGGCAGCGCGGACCGACGCTACGCCCATCAACGAGGGAAATGCGGTTGACGGGACGATCGCCATTCAAAACCAACTTCCGCCGCCTGGAACAAACTCCGCAGTAACAAAGCTGGGATTCGTTCGGATTTCGTGAGTAAGGGGACATCAGATGGCTGACGCAGTGATCGCATTCATATCATCATCGAACGCGGTGCTCCCTCCCGTGTTTGTGCTTCTGGCCGTACTTTTGCTCCTAGCTCTGATCCCGGCCACCATCGCCAGCCACAAGGGGTCGGAGCCACCTTGGCTGGTGGTTTATGGGCGTGCTCTTCTTTCTCCCCACGCTCATAGTCGCCCTCGTCATTCACCCGACCGACGAAGGAACGCGCAGGCGACAGACGCAAGCAGGGATGTGGCCATGTCCTTTCTGCGCCGAGATGATCCGGCCCGAGGCAAAGGTGTGCCGCTACTGCGGACGGGACCTTCCCGACCGTCCCCCCGAGGAACCCTGGGAGCCAGATGACTCGCAGTGGACGGGGGCAATACCTGCCGCCTGCGGGCCAGTTCGTTCCACCGAGCGTCCCGCCAGCCATACCGCCGCCGCCAGGATAGGTAGGTCCTGACCGGCACGAGGAGATTTCTGAACGCCGTTAGAGGAGGAAGGGACCATGGAGGCACTCCAGAACACAATGACCGCCAGGCGCAGGAGCAGCTGGTGGCTCGGGTGGTGGTGGCTCCCCATGGCTGCCTTTGCTGCTGGGATCGTATTCCTCGGCCATACCTTTGGGTTCGGGCATCCCGGCCAGGAGGTCCTCCTCGGGATCTTCGGCGTGCTCCTTGTGTGGAATCTCGTCTCAGCGTGGCGAATAGAGTTCCGGGTCCGTTGCCCGTACTGCCTGACCGCGATCCCCGCGTCGGCTATCGCCTGTCGGCGCTGCGGTCACGATTTGGGGTAAGCCGGGCGCGTCGGCTTATGCGTCCAATGCCTCAATCGGGCAGGCGCTGACCCGGTGGTCGGAAGCTAGGGCCTTCCTTGTGGTGTGAAGAATCCCTTCGTTCGGCCTGGATCACGGGCCGGTGGAGGTCGGCGGGGGATGGCAGCGCGTAGAGCAGCCTCGGCTTGTTCCTCGACTTCCTTCTTCGCCTTGAACGCCTCTTGACGCCGTTCATTGAGCCTGGGGATGTCTCACTCGATCCACTGCCCGATCATCCGGTGCAACTCGCTTGCCAGTGACTTCTCCAAGATGTGCCGCAGTTTGCCAGCGAGCCGGTCCACCCTGCACTCGACCTGGTCGCGCTTCCATTCCTTGGTCCGGCCATCAAACAATCTGTACACCTCAATAGCAGGGAGGCTCCTAGTGGCCTATTGGGCCATTTCCTTCCACTCATCGAGGTCGCTCGACTGTGGCCAGGGCTGGAGCATCGGCTCAATCTGGGCCACGAGGGAGAGCAACACCTCCTCGATGTAGGTCTTGTGGGTGTCTGTGATCCGGAGTTGCCGCCCGAGGTTGTCCGCCCAGTCCTGGGGATCATTGAGTGGCTTGGTCAGCCAGTGGTGGCCCGTCTTGTCCAGGTCAGCCGTGGCCTGGTCAGCAACCAGGGCGCACTTCATGCGCCAGGATGGAGGGTTCTCATAAGAAGCAGTCGGACCACGCATGACCGACACCGTACGTCGAGGGTGTTCGCCGCGCCGATGACCCCCACATGCCCGGCGACGCCCGAAGCGGCCCACACGTGGCCAAACACGGGCCAGACGATGGGGGAGCGGGGCATCGAGTAGGAGGTGCTCCTCTAGCCACCAACGCGAAGCAGCCGCCCCCCATTGACCAGAAGGCGACCCCTTCACCAGCCACCGACGCAGGCTTTCGCCCCGGTCAAGCAACCGAGCTACGACCTCCGCCCGCCATCCCTGGGAAGGTGGGGTCGAGCCGCCCGAACCCTAGCCCGAGGCTCAATCTGATGCCCGGAGAAGAAGGAAGCCTGGCCCCCACACCGGGACGGCAGCCCAAGTGCCCAGCCCAGCCAGTCAGGTGCCCACACCGTTCCAGTAGGAGGCCCCGACGTCGCCGCTGGTCGTCCTAGTCACTATGACCGGCAACGTTTGCCCGGTTGGCTCCGACCCGCCCGATAGCGGGTGATCCCGCGCCGGTCGCCACACCGAGGAACCAGACGGCGAGGCCACCCTGCACTCGGCGGGTCCCGTCGGATTGCGAGGACGCGTGTGACCTTTGGCCCTTGTGACGCCACGTACAGGAGCCAATGCTCGTCATATGACATTCGGACGCAAGACCGCTTGTGCGGCCAGCATGGCAGCAATCGTCTATGTAGTCTGGGTGCGCCCTCGGCTCGGGCGCTGGGGCGCAACCGATGAGGAAGTCGCTGGGCCGTATCCTGGCGCCGACCTGGTCCCCGAGGGCGAGAGGGGCGCGACGATGGCCGTCACGATCGAGGCGCCATCGGATCAGGTCTGGCCGTGGCTTGTCCAGATGGGCGGCGATCGCGGCGGTTGGTACTCCTGGGACCGACTCGACAACGGGGGTCGGCCCAGTGCCCTGCAGGTCCACCCCGAGTGGCAAGACCTGGCCCTCGGCGACTACGTGAAGTATTGGACACGGAGTGGTCCGGTGGACGCTTGGGAGGTCGCGGCCCTCGAACCGAATCGCTTCTTGGGACTGCGCGGGTTGTACGACCTGAGAGGTCGCAACCTAAATCCGAAGCGGCCCCGGCCATCAGCCTACGTGGAAGGACTCTGGGGCTTCCGGCTGAACGAACTGCCTGGCGGGCGCACACGTCTGGTCATCGGCGGATACCAGGCCATCCGTCCACGATGGCTTGGACGTTTCGCCTTCTACTGGCTCTACGTCCCCGTTACCTGGATCATGCAGGCTCGTATGTTGGCGGTGCTCAAGCGGAATATCGAACGAGTGCCATTGCTCGACCACACGCGGTCGCCGTTGCCGGAGAACCCCCCCCCAGTCGGGTCTACGAAGCCATCGGCAATTGCGCAATCAGTGGCCAAACGTTGAAAGGAGATGCGATGAAAGTCCTCGTAACTGTTGCGTCGAAGCATGGCTCAACATACGAAATCGCGGAAGCGATCGGGTCCGAGCTTGCGACCGGCGGGCTGGAGGTGTCCGTGGTGCCGGTGCAAGATGTCCGGACGATCGACGAGTACGATGCCGTCGTCCTGGGCAGCGCCATCCACATGGGACAGTGGATGAAGCCCGCCAAGGAGTTTGTGGCACGCGAGGAGGCGACTCTCGCCTCGATTCCAGTCTGGTTGTTCTCGAGCGGCCCGGTGACCGACCGATCGAAGCCGGATGACCCGGCTGACCGACGTCAGGGCGACCAGATCGCGAAAGCGCTCGCGGCCCGTGAACACCGCGTCTTCCGAGGCAAGCTCGACATTCGTGAACTTGGCGTTGCCGAGCGCGCGATCGTGCGAATCGCGAAGGCCCCTTCTGAGGATCAACGGGATTGGGAAGCGATCCGGACGTGGGCCGCTGGAATCGGTGCTTCGGTGCTCGACTCGCAGCCGTCGTGCCTGGGACTTACGTTACGATCGGTGGGTCCACTTGCTACTGGGAGCGCGACAGCGACTCGACCGGAAGCTTCAGCAGCATTCTGGCCAATGACAATGCAAGGTGTCCCGTCGTGATGACGATCCTCTCCAGTGACGTTGGGTTCAAAACGCAGGGCTGCCGGGACTTGGACTCCCCAACCTGCTTCTGGGCCACAGGCCACGACGTTCGGCGATGGAACCTACGCAGTCGGAATAGACATCGCTCCTGGAACGTACAGCACCCCCGGCGGCAGCACTTGTTGCTGGGAGACCGAGAGCAACCTCACCGGCGCCGGGAGCGCCATCATCTCGAACGACAACCCCACTGGATCCGTGACCGTGACCATTGACCCCTCAGACAAGGGATTCAAGTCGAGTGGGTGCGGAATCTGGACCGCATCTAGCTGAGGGTTATGGTCGAGACACGCGTTGATTAGCTGCCCAGTCGAGCGGCGTTACTGCTACGCCCAGATGTACTCCTCAGCGATGGCACCATCGCGCCATTTGGCTACGGTCACCATACGGGCACCATTGGCGAACTCCCCGATGACGCACGTCCACTCTGCGGACCCGAACTTGATCGGGTGTGACGTGATCTGGGGTGGTGCACCGCCCCCGCTTTGTTCGACGTATGACTTCATGGCCTCGATGTGCTCCTCGATGCCGTGGGTCGGCGGCTGTCCTTGCCAGTCCACTAGTTAGGCTAACTAATCCAGCGAGCGGGGGGAGGCAGGCAGGGAAAGAGGGCCAGATCGTCCTAGATGTCACGGGATGGGCGGCCGCCTGAGAATCGGACGAGGGTCAGTCGTGCTTGCCTAGGCCGGAGTCTTCGTGGGCGCCGGCGCATGGTACTTGACCAAGGAGAGCTTGCGCCCCGGCGAGGGCGGAAGCTTCGCCCCGGCCCGGCCACTGCTCCGGTCGCCACCGCCGCCACCTGGACGTCGTCGGTTGGGCCGACGGCAAGCCACCGGTGGAGGCCCGCCTGCAGCTTCCAAGCGACGACCACGACGTGGCGCCGCTCGACCTCGGCCGCTACGACCGGGGACCGAGATAGGGCGTTATGACTAGCTCCGCTCCTCGAGCGCTGCCCTCATTTCGAGGACCTGAGCCCTTCTCAACCGTGGGGAGGCGACAGCGCATCGGCGTGACGCAGATCGGGTCCGAGCAGGCGCTGCCAGGATCGCACTTCCCGTCGATAGTCGAAGATGCAAGTCTTTGATTGGTTGGGCGGGACCCCCTGCACGCCACCAACCAGGCTGGCATTGCGGGCAGGGTTCGAGCCGTAGACCAGACACTGCACGTTGTAGTAGCGCTCCAGGGGACTGTCGTAGCCGGCGGCCGCCTGGGCGGCCGGGTTCTGTGGCTGCTTTGCCTCGGCGGCAAAGAGCTCGCCGGCGGCGAGGGGGATCGACTGACCGCTGGGGCCCGAGGCGATGGCCAGAATAGTCCCGAGGCTGTCTGCATCCGCCTCCTCCCCGCCCGTCGACGGGACATCGAGCAGGTCGATCACCCCGTGAGCCGTCTCGTGATAAAGCACGAAGGTCATCGCTTCCGAGAGGACTTCGTCGAGTGGAGGGGTGAGGTTGTTCGACTGGCCTACCGCCGCCAGCTCGGCCCGGGCCTGTTCTACGAAGTCCCAGGGGATGTAGATGGTGCGGGCCTCAGGGTCATACACCGGGCCTGACTCACCGACCCTGCCCGCTGTGGCCGCGCCTACCACCCGTACCTGCAGACCGTGGCTGAGCCCGAGCTTGGCATTGACTTTGCTGATGGCGGGTCCGAACGCGCTCCGCACCAGCTGCTCGTCGCCTGGTGGCCCAGGCTCGTAGCTGACAACGACCTTGCCCGCCCCAGGCCCGTGTCCTCGCTCCGTCAGCCACCACGCCAAGCTCACCGCGCCGGCCCCCACCAGCAGTGCGGCCAGGGCGAGGGCGACGGACCGTCGTGCGAACCTCACGTTTGAGCCGCTGCTCTGACATCAAGGACCATCTGGCCCTTTTGTCCGGCCATTGCCCCCCCTCCGCTCGCTCCGTCACCGTATTGTCGCAGGAAGGGGGGGGATATGTACGGAGGCAACACCGTCGTTGGCGGTGTCGCCGTCGCCATAGTGGCGACAGTCCTCGCCGCCTGTGGATCGAGCTCTGACGAGACGACACCTGCTGGACGACGACGACGCGAAACACCAGCTCGGCGGCACCGCCTGAACTTGGACGACACGGCATGGACGGCGGCGGGCTGGCTGGCGGTCATGGCTTCGACCGCTCACGGCGCCGCCCGGTTGCGCCATTCTCGGTAACGACGACATCAGGCGCCGAGGTGCACCCTTCGGAAGCCGGAGCAGGTGGGTATGCAAGCAGTTGCGACGTAGCCACGAACGTAGCCACCTGGGCCACAATCGGCATCTGGAGATTGGAGCTGACGTGCTGTCACGGGAGCGGAAGGGGGCGACCGTCCTGGACGGAAAACCCCTTGTGGGAGCGGGTCTAGTTGGTGGACTGGCCGGTATGTAAAGGGACGCGGCGAAGCGGGACGGCACGCGCTGGACGGTCCCGGAGCTGCATGACGGGCAAGGGGTCGTGGGTTCGAGTTCCGCACGGCGCACCAAACAAGAAAGTCCAGGTCAAGCGCCCAAACACAGTAGCCGGCGGCGTGAACGTCCCCGGCGAGCGTGTCAGCATCCGGAAAGGTCACCGGGCGGTCCAGGCAGGCGATCGGCTGAAGGTGGGCGGGCATGGGCCGAAACGGGCCTGGTGTCCACCATCGTCGGGACGGCCATCGATTCCCCCAAACACGGGCCTCCGCTTCGACAACGTCCACGAGTCGGCAGGCCTTGGGCACTGGCACCCCACGAGTTACGACACGGCGCAGCGTCGCTCATGTTGGCGGCCGGGGTGCCATCGAGGTCGTGTCCGACGTGCTCGGGCACGGCTCGATCAGGATGACCGCGACATATACGGGCACATCCAGGCGCCCCAGCAAGAAAGCGGGAAAAGGGGCCATGGCCGGGACGCCCTGGGCCTATAAGGGCCCTTCGGAAATGAGCGGGTTGCGGGCGATCGCCATAGGAAGCATCTGGCGATGGGTGAGCCGGAATGTTCCTCACCGTCCCGACGGACGGCTCATCCCTTCGTTGAGACCAAGGCTTGCCGTGTACCAATCTGCATTACCACCGGGAAACAGGTGGTCGTGTGTCTATGCCTCGACGAGGAATACCATCGTCTCGGGCAGCACCCCGTCGTGCTCCATGGCCTCAGCCGCAGCCGCTGACTGCATGGCCGACGCAAATGCATCCATGTCGGGCACGTCCATGAGGACCGCCACCTTCGTCGGGTCGTCGGGGCTCACGAATGTCCGGATGTTGGTGACCCCGAGCTGGCCGAAGACCTCTTCGCGCTTCGGCGAGTTCAGCCAGTGGTCCTTGCCCTTCGAGATATCGTGGTGTCCGATTACGGTCGGCATGGTGCCCTCTCCTTTATGATCGGCAGTGACGGTGGCAGCAGATGAGTCCTAGTTGGCTAGCTGCGGGTTTAGTCCGTCCACGTGCATCTCGATGTACTCATTGTTCGCCCACGGTCCGACGGCACCTTCAACCACCTCTCGGACGCTTTGGACCGACTCACCTTCCCAGATGCAAATCCCGAAGGTGTGATCGTCGTTTGATGCGTGGATCGGTAACGCCACATGTGAAGGAAGTCCAGCTTCAAGCGCCTTAGCCTCGGCGGCCTCAAAGCCCTTCGGGTCATGGATCCGGTGGATGACTGTCACAAACATGGGAGTTCCCTCCGCTCTGAGATAGTTCCGCCGCAGTCTGCGACCCTCATTGCTAACACGGATGGCGCTTGAGTGCTCCGGTGACGACCCTGCCATTGAGAAACGAACGAGGCGTCATGGGAATCAACTCCAGCAAGAGGGACACCCCCAGGCGCTCGGCATCCCACACGTGCCGCTCAGCGCAGGTAACTTTCGCAACCGTGGGCGTGGCCCGGACGATGGCACCCGCTGGGGTGAGATGCCTTTATCCCAAAGCGAACGAGGAGCGCGCGAGTACGAAGCGCCCGCCGAAGTCGGCCCCGTGCGCAGTGGTTGAGATTACGACGGCGGCGGCGATGGTGACCTCGAAGCCGAGGGCCTCGATCCGCTTCTGAAGCCGCTTCGCCTCAACGACTGGGTCGTGGCGCGGAAGAGCCTGGACGAGCTCGACTGACAGATTCAGGTCGCGGAGGCCAAAGTTCTGAGCCTTCAGCAGCGAAACGAATTTCGGAGGACGCTCTGACTGACCACGTCGACCGCGGCTGATATCCGCACAGGGCATCGATGCTCGTTCACCGGAGATCTGGCGCGTGCGACAGATGGACCCTGGCAAGCGAATGGCTGCGCCGTTCGAGATGCGAGATGGGAAAGGTGGACAACGGGACCGGTGGGAGATCCCTACGGTTCACGGGCTACGCATCCGTGGTCGAACTCCCTACGAAGTGTCCGACCTCGTTGGCCCATACGTGGAGACGATCAGTCGCGGCGCGTTCAACAAAACACTGAATGACGGAGCCGACCTCAACTTCCGCGTAAACCACTGCCGCGTAACGATGGCGAGGACCAAGTCGGGCAACCCGCGGCTGGACGCCATTGGGCCGGATGGTTCACACATATGGGCCCAAGGTAGAACGGATATCGGGTCCCGCCATGAACCGCCACGCACGGGCCTTCTTCGCATGACGCGAGGGGTCGTGGGTCCGAGTGCCGCACGGCCCACCAAATACATTGCACGAACCACTCGTTGGCTGCTCGGACCGAGACGATGCGACGATTCACTGCGCCACCAACACGGCCATGGCCGACCTACTCCGGCGTGTCGGCTGGGAGCTCTATCGGGTAAGGCTCGCTGACGTCGGCGGAGCGGCTCACGTCGCCCCATCTGCGGTCCTCGGCGAGGAGTTGCTCGTCGAGATGGATCGATCCTTCGACCGCGTTCACCCCGAGAGGCAGGTGGTCGGGGATGTCCCGGCGCTTGGCCACCCGTATGAGGATCTCGGCCGCGCGCGTCGGGTCGCCTGCGGGGCCGTCGGTGCTTTGTCGCACGCGGCTGTTCATGGCGCCGACCGTCGGGGCATAGGCCTCGGGAATGTCGTGGACGGTCATCGAGGAGCCGGCCCAGTCGGTCCGAAAGCCACTCGGCTCGACGACCATGACCTTGACCCCGAACGGCGCGGTCTCAGCCCGCAGTACCCGACTGAAGCCGTCGATCGCGAACTTCGCGGCCTGGTACGACGCGATCCCGGGTGAGCCGCCGACGCGCCCGCCCACAGACGAGATCTGTATCACGAGTCCGCCCCCTTGTTCCCGGAAGACAGGGATCGCCGCTTTGGAGACGTGGTAGACGCCCCAGAAGTTGGTCTCGAACTGGGCGCGGAAGTCCTCGTCGTCGGTGGTCTCGATGGGTGAGACATTGGCGTAGCCGGCGTTGTTGACGACGACGTCCAGGCGGCCGAAGTGCCGGCGGGCGTCGGCGATCGCTGAACGGGCGGCATGGGCGTCGGTGACATCCAGGCTGATCGGGTGGATGCGCTCGCCGTACTCGGCGAGAAGGTCGTCGAGCTGCGCTGGCTGGCGGGCACTGGCGGCGACGAGGTCGCCGACGTCGAGGGCGGCCCGGGCGAGGGCGCGGCCCAGGCCACGTGAGGAGCCGGTGATGAACCAGGTCTGTTCCATACCCTCCAGTTCAGCATTGTTAGAAGGCCTCGCTCATCCGCCCTCCGGGCTCTATCAAGGATCGCCTGGCGACCTACAAAGAGGCGGGTGTGACCGTGCTGAGCATCACTTTCGTTGGCGGAGACCCTGTTGGGCTGGTGACGCTCCGCGAGTGGATGGCGTGACGGGGGCGAGCTCCGCTCCTGGCTTGGTGTTCCGTTGGGCCGTCCTACCGACCGAGTCCGGCCCCCTGGAGGGACTGCTCAGAACAGATGAAGGCTGTGGTGGCCTCGTCCCGGCGACGTCGACGCTTGCCCCTCCTCGCCTTCTCGGACTGGGCTGCAGCCATCAAGGTGCTGCCGGGCCAGATCAGGCCGACTTCCCAGGGCCAGCCCGCCGATGACGAAGACCAAGAAGAAGGGGATGATGATGTAACCGATAACGCTCACGAATAGTTCTCCGTCTCATCCTCCATGCTGAGGATCTCGTACCCCATTGTTCCCTGCGGTCTTTTGATGGACGTAAGAGATTCGTTTGAGGAAGTTAAGAACGTGTTCCGAGGCAGGAACATGGAACTCCTCGAGCGAGCCCGAAGGCAATCCAGTTAACAGGCGCGTCGGCACGGATTCCCGGCGGAGAACCGGCCTCAGTTCGCTCCGCAGCTATGGCGCGCCGGGGTTTGTGTCGCTCAACCGGGTGGCGGGATGAAGCGGCCGTCGACGAGGACGGTCTCCCGACCGGCGCGGGCCAACAGGCTGGCGGCCATGGCCGCTCGGTAGCCGGCCGCGCAATGGACCCAGACCGTTCCTGGGGGCACATCGTCCATCCTGAGAAGCAGCTCGTGGAGCGGTATGTGGACCGCACCATCGAGATGGCCGGCATCCCATTCCTCCCGGCGCCGGACGTCGAGAGCCACCTGACCACCGGTGCCGAGAACCCGTTCCAGATCAGCGAACGTGGCCACCGGGTAGGAATCGGTCCCTGATCCGTCGGCGGCCGGCGCCAATGGGCCCACGTACTGTCCGGCCAACCGCTCCAACCCGATCCTCGACAGGTCGACCTGGGCGGCTGCGATCGCCTTCCGACTCTCGGCCATGAGCACGAGGGGGGTGTCGTCGGGTAGAAGCCAGCCGAGGTAGGTGGTGAAGGGGATGTCGTGCTCCAGGTTGATGCTGCTCTGGAGATGGCACGCGGCGAAGGCGCCTCTGCCCCGAAGGTCCACCAGCCAGGCGTGGCTCCGTGCTGCTTGGCGGATGTGCTCGTCGTCCAACAGCGGCGGCGGTGACAGGTCGGGAGCAGTCGCCCCGGTGCGGTTGAGTCGGGCCAGGCGATGGTAGTAGCGAGGGTAGTCACCAAAGCCCGAGACGAGCTTGGCCACGAACGCGTCCTCATTCTCTGAGCGGAAGGCAATGTTCTCTGCCCGCTGTCCGGCGATGGTCGAGCGATCGACCGTCGGCGTCCCAGCCGAGCAGAAGCTGCCGAAGCCGTGCGTCGGGAGGACCTCGACCTCGTCGGGCAACTCGGCGAGACGGTGTGCTGACCGGTACTGTTCCCGGGCCAGCGGCGCGGCCAGGGCGCCGCCGAACAGGTCGGTCCGGCCCACCGAACCGAGCAGCAGCGAACCTCCGGTACAGGCCAGGACGGGATGCCCCTTGTCGAGCGCAACGTAGGAGACGTGACGGGGCGTGTGTCCAGGCGTCACCACCACGCGGAGCGAGAATTGTGGGGTGACGACGACCTCTTCACCGTCATGCACGGGACGGCGGTCGAACGACACATCCTCCGCCGCCGCGACCAGGTAGGGCACCGCCAGTTGCCGGGCCAAGGCCAGGCCGCCGGAGGCGTAGTCATTGTGCAGGTGCGTCTCGGCGACGAAAGCGATGCGGACGCCGGCCAGTGCGGCGGCCTTCACGAGCCGGTCCGTGTCCCGCTGGGGATCGATGGCCACGGCCCAGGTGCCGTCGTGGACGAGATAGGAGCGGTCCCCCAACTCCGGCGTCGACAGCGCGATGGCTTCGACCGTGGTGTTCATCGAGGATCTCATGGCCACAGCTTGCTCGCCGATCCTGGGACGCACCTGGGAGTTCGCGCAGATCTTCGTAAATGTTTCGGTTCACCGATCGGCTCTCGGTCATGTGCGTTCGACCAAGGCATACTTGAGATCGGATGGCCCCTGACCCCTTCTTCGAGATCTCCGACCGGCTGCTGGGCGAACCGGATATCGCCCAGGGCACCGGCTTCGGCCCCAATCCAGGGCTGCGGGTGGCAGGCAAGATCTTCGCCATGTCCAAGGACGGGGAGCTCATCGTCAAGCTTCCAGCCGAGCGCTGCGCTGAACTGATTGCCTCGGGCTCGGCCCGACCCTTCGACCGCGGGCAGGGCCGCCCCTTGAAGGAGTGGGTCGTGAAGGAGAACACCGACGAGCACGACTGGTACGAGTTGGCCACCGAGGCCCTCGCTTTCGTCCGGTCGGGACTCTGACCGTGCCCGGCAGGTGGCCTCGCCGTGGGGCCTACTCGGGCGGCGATGCCAGGCCGAGTGCCTCTCGAGCCCACGTTGGGACGTCGCGGTGCCGGGTCCGGGGCTCGTCGTCCCACTCGATGTCGTCGTAGCTCCCGATGATCCCGGCCCACGTGGTCCCGAGGGTGACCGTCGCCTGGGTGGCCTCGCCGATCCACCAGAAGCCACCGTCGTGGTCAGCGAAGATCGTCACCTCGACCGAGGACGGCGGTTCGTCGTCGGCATCCGGTCCACCCGGTCGGGCATTCCGCCGGCCCCACGCCGCCATCGCATCCTCGGGGGAGCCGAAGAGCGGCGGCCACACGCTCTCTTCGGCCGGGTCGTACACTCCGTAGCGCACGCTCCCGTCGGGGAACCGGACAGCGGCTCGAGGGCTCATGCCCCATTGTGGCAAATGGGGCGGCGGTCCAGCCCAGTGCGCGGAGCCCGGATAGAACCGTGGAGAGGGGACTGACCATGACCGACGAGATCTCGCCGTTCGAGCTGGCTGTCCCCGGGAGCGTCCTGGACGATCTCGGGGACCGGTTGCGCCGCACACGGTGGCCCGAGCCGGAGACGGCAGAGGGTTGGTCCCAGGGCATCCCACTCCGCTACGTCCGAGAGGTCTGCGACTACTGGGCCGATGAGTACGACTGGCGGACGGTCGAGGGCCGGCTCAACCGGCTCGGGCAGTTCCGCACCTCACTGGACGGGCTCGGGGTCCATTTCCTGCACGTGCGCTCACCGGAGCCCGATGCCTTCCCGCTGCTCATGACCCACGGATGGCCGGGGTCGGTGGTCGAGTTCCTGAAGGTGATCGGGCCGCTGACCGACCCGGTCGCCCACGGCGGCGAGGCTGGCGACGCCTTTCACGTGGTGTGCCCCTCGCTCCCGGGCTACGGCTTCAGCGACAAGCCGTCGGTATCGGGCTGGACGATCCAACGCATCGCCGAGGCCTGGAGCGAGCTGATGCGCCGCCTGGGCTATGACCGCTACGGCGCCCAGGGAGGCGACTGGGGCGCAGCCGTGACCGGGTTGATTCCCAACGCCGACCCCGCCCACTGTGCCGCCATCCACCTGACGCTGGCCATGACGGCGGCGCCCAGGCCCGGGGAGGAGCTGTCCCCGGCCGAGCAGGAGGCGTGGTCGGCCCGGGAGGACTTCATCCGGAGTGGGAGGGGCTATTCCTCCCAGCAGTCCACCCGGCCCCAGACTCTCGGCTACGGGCTGGCCGATTCCCCGTCGGGGCAGGCGGCCTGGATCCTCGAGAAGTTCCAGGCCTGGTCGGATTGTGACGGCCATCCCGAGAACGTGTTCGGCCGGGACGAACTGCTCGACAACGTCATGTGCTACTGGGTCCCCAACACCGGGGCGTCGTCGGCCCGGCTGTACTGGGAGAGCTTTCGCCGGCCGGCCGCCGGTCCGGTCGAGGTGCCTGTCGGATACTCCCGCTTTCCCAAAGAGCTCGTGCTCCCGGCTCGACGCTGGGTCGAGGCCGTCTACCCCAGCCTGACGTACTGGAACGAGCTCGACCGGGGCGGCCACTTCGCGGCGATGGAGCAGCCCGACCTCTTCGTGGGGGAGCTACGGAGCTTCTTCGGCCAGGTCCGATGACGAGCCTGGGCGGGCCACGGGGCTAGCCGCGGCTACCGGGGAGCGCGGGGCATGCCCAGGCCGACCATGGCGATGATGTCGCGCTGGACCTCGTTTGTCCCGCCACCGAAGGTGAAGATGATCTGGCTCCGGGCGTTGCGCTCGAGCCGGCCTTTCAGCACCGCGCCGGGCGTGCCCTCGGGCAGGTAGCCGGCCTGCCCGACGACCTCGAGCAGCAGCCGGTAGATCTCGAGGGTGACCTCGGTGCCGTAGACCTTGGTGGCCGAGGCGTCGGCCGGGTTCAGCCCCTTATCGGCTGCCCACGCCACCTTCCAGTTGAGCAGCTTGAGCACCTCGGCCTTGGCGTGCACCCGGGCCAGGTGGAGCCGGACCCATTCCTGATCGATGACCCTGCGGCCGTCGGCCAGCTTCTCGTGTTGGGCCCAGGTCCGGACCTCCTCCAGGCTCCGGAGCAGGCCCGAGGCCGGGCAGAGGGCGACCCGCTCGTGGTTGAGCTGGTTGGTGATGAGCTTCCAGCCCTGGTTCTCCGCCCCCACCAGGTTCTCGGCTGGGACGCGCACATCGTCGTAGAAGGTGGAGCTGGTGATGTCCCCGGCGATGATGGGCAGCGGGGCCCAATGGAACCCGGGAGCATCGATGGGGACGATGAACACCGACAGGCCCTTGTGCTTGGGTGCGTCGGGGTCGGTCCGCGTGGCCAGCCAGATGTAGTCGGCGTACTGTACGGCGCTGGTGTACAGCTTCTCGCCGTTGATCACGTACTCGTCGCCGTCCCGGACGGCCCGCGTCTTGAGGGCGGCGAGGTCGGTCCCGGCCGACGGCTCGGTGTAGCCGATGGCGAAGTGGACCTCGCCGCGGAGGATGCCCGGAAGGATCCGGGCCTTCTGGTCCTCGGTGCCGAGGGCCATGATCGTGGGCCCGACGCTGTTGAGGGTGAGGAGGGGCAGGGGGACCCCGGCCCAATGGGATTCCTCCACGAAGATCATCTGGTCGATGGGCCCGCGCCCCTGGCCGCCGTACTCCACCGGCCAACCCAGACCCAGCCAGCCGTCCTCACCCATGCGGCGGATGTAGCGCGTGTAGGTCGAACCCTCGTCGCCCGAGCCCTCCACCTCGCGGACCAAGTCGACGAAGTACGAGCGCACCTCGTCTTTGAGCTCTTCTTGTTCAGCGGTCAAAGCCAGTTGCATGGGACCCCCTTCATCCCGGCACGTTAACAATCGTTCCGCTTCGGGGCGACGCCATGCCCATTGGGCGTGCCACCCACTGTTGCCATCCCCGCAGCTGGGAGCCCGGTCGAGCGGACGCGTGCAAGCGATCCGGGGACGGGAGGGGGAAAGCGCGACGGCCGAGCAAACGGCGGAGATGGTTGCCGCCCGGGGTCTTCGACTCGACCATCTCGGGACGGCCGCTCGACAGCCTCATCCTGGTCAACGCGGCTCCGGGCAGCACGGCCGGTGCCGAGCGGGCCATCAGCGGTTTGCTCGCCGACGCGCGAGAAGGCCACCCCTCGATGCCGCGTGCCCGCCGGCAGCCCAGCCGGCCGCAGGATGCTGCCCGCTCAGGGCAGGCCGACCTGTTTCGGCGTGACCGGCCGGGAGGGGATGACAGCCTGGACCACCCCCGCATCGACGATGCGATAGGGGATGTTCAGGGCGTCGAGCTTGGCCACGAAGGCCGGCTCGGGTAGCGAGGCCGGCCCGATGATGGCCTCGGTGTTGGCGAAGAGTCGGAATCCCTCCCCGATCTGGCCCGGCGGCACGAAGAGCCACGCCGGAGCGGGCGAGGTCTCGACGGCCCGGTTGAGCGATTTGAACCTATTGGTGTCCGCGCCAGGGACGGTGGTGATGGCCAACCGCTCCTTGGACAGGAAGTCGAAGTCGTAAGCCAACCAGTATTCGGCATACCCGGTGCGCACGCCAGCCGCCTCCAGGCGATCGATGGCCCGCACGGTGGCCGCGTTGGGGTCGCCCCAGTGTGAGAAGAAGCCGCCACTTCCGGGTGCGATCGACGAAGCAGTCTGGCGGAAGGACACGACGGTCAGCGCCGCGCTGACCACGACGACCCCGCACATGAGCACGCGCGCCGGGCTCGTGTCACCGGCCTGTCCATGGCGGTGCCGTTGTCGGTGTCGTTGTCGCTGTGGTTCTTGTCGCTGTGGGTCCTGTTGTCGTTGTCGAAATCGGCCGATCAGGACGGGTGCCTCATCGCAGGCGATGGCCAGCACCGGGGCGAGCAGAGCCCCGACGAAGACGCCATAGCGGCCGTCCTGCCAGAACCACGTGCCTGGCTGCAGGGCGAACAAGAAGGGCAGGGCCACGGCCCCGGCGGCGATGGCCAGCCCGCGCCCTCCCTTCACGATGCACAGCACCAGGGCGATGACCAAGAGGGCATCGAATCCGAACTGGAAGCCCAGCTGCAGCGGGTGATGGAAGACCTCGGACTCCCTCGCCGGACCCACCAGGTTCGTCTGCATGGGAAGGACGTGATTGAAGAAGATGTCGAGCCTCCCGCCGTAGCCCGGGTTCGCCTTCACCCGGCCACCCGGGAACGAGGACGCCTTGAGCGAGCGGAACCCGGGGATGTTGGCCCACAGCCAGGGCAGCGCGCCGAGCCCGACGGCGGCGAGACCGACCAGGATGCGGGGGACCCAGACGGCGATGCGATGCCCCGGCGGCGAGACCACGACGGCGCCGATGAGGATCAATCCGGTGGGCACCAGGAAGTAGACGATCTCGGGCGACGACCACCAGCCCACGCCGAGGAACACCCCGAGACCGGCGAGGTCGAGGTATCCGCGCCGACCGTCGAGGCAACGGAGGGCAAAGAGGAGACAGGCCAGGCCGCAGACCATGGCGATGCCCCGAAAGCCCCGCTCCACCGTCGAGTTCCACACCGCGGCCAGGGGCGCCACCCAGACGAGCACCCCAGCCAGTGCGGCCACCTGGCGATCGCCGACCAGGCGAAGAGCGATCCGCCAGGTGAGAACGGCGCCGATGAGCGACAGCAAAAGCGGGGTCAGCTTGACCATGAGCGCGCTCTGGCCGAAGACCCCGAAGAGCGCGGCGGTCACATAGGGCTCGACGCCCCCGTAATACTGGCCCGGGTAAAAGGCATTGAAGTGGCCGTTCAGGATGCTCTGGGCCGCGAGCCCGACCGAGGCCTCGTCGGCATTGAGGGCGTTGTGAAAGAGGTACCACAGCCGGAGGGCGGCCCCGATCCCGGCGGCCAGCACCAGCACGGTCCGGACGAGCACGAGCCGATTGCCCCTTCGAGCTACGGTTTGGACCTCGTCGGCCACTCGAGGCGGATCGGTGACGGTCCCGATGGACACGTTCCCCCTGTCGAATTCTGGTTGAGGCGCCGACCAGCTGGCGCACGCGGGTACGGCCACATCCGGAGTGGCGAGACGCAAATCTATTACACGCTTCGGCCGGCCTTCCTGGTCGTCCCGGCTTGCCTGGGGCGCGGGATTCCGGCACACGGAGAATCCGGCCGCTCCTATCGACTCGGAGCGGACCTCGCCTGACTCAGCGTGAGGCGGCCAAGAAGGCGTGCTCCTCGGTCGCCACGTCGGTGACCAGGTTGCCCAGGCCGAGGTTGACGTCCACCAGATGGAATCCCCACGTTGGGCCGAGCGACTCGGAGACCCGGGGTCTCGGATCGGCGGCCGTCCCCAGGTCGTTCACCTGGAGCCAGGTGGCGCCGTCGGCGCTCTCGCAATTGGCCGAGTACAGGCCTGGGTATTCGACCCACCGTGTCCCCACCCCCACGTGGCCCCGCTCCGCGGCGGTCAGGGCAAAGTACGGCTCGAGCTGACCGGCGCCACCGGCGAGCGAAGCAGGGTTCACGCACACGACCTGCACGCCTGTCGTCCGAGTCTGGCCTGACTGGAGGCTGACCCCTTGACCTGGTCGGCCGAAGACGCTGGCCGTGGGCGGCTGTGACGGGAAGGACGAGTAGGCGATGACACAACCGGTCTGTGAGGCCGCCCGGCAGATGGGGATGTGCCGGAAGCTTCCCCCGACCGCCGCCCCGGTCGGGACGGTGACGTTGCCCCCGAGGATGATGGCCGACACCAGGCGCCGGCGGAGCCGAGGGCTCGGATCGATCTGGCTCTGCATCAGTTTGATCAGCATCGCCGCACCCTGGGAGTGCCCGATGAGGACGATGGGGCGCTTCTTGTTGTAGTGGTCGAGATAGTCACGCCAACCGGCGAGGAGGCTCCGGTAGGCAACGGCTGTCGTCTCCTCCTGCCCAGCAAGCCCCTGGGCCACACCGGCCACGGTGACCTGGCGGTACATCGGTGCCCAGACCCGGCAGACCTGGGAGAAGCGCGATGCCTGCTCGACGGCAACGGCGGTCTCGGCCGGCTGCACGGTCAGGTCGGCATTCGGCTCTGGTTCGCTGCTGACGGTTGGGTACGCGTAAAAGCAGTCAAACGGCGGATCCGGTGCCGGGCGAACGCGCTGGACGGACGTCGACCCGCTCGAGGTCACAACGGTAGTGGCCAGGTTGGCGGTGCAGGGATTGGCGGCGATGCCCGGGCGGCACAACCACACCACCCCGGCGGCGTCGGTCCGGGGCAGGGCACCGAGAGCCCCCGCCGCCGGTTGACCGATGGCCAGGCTGGAGGCGGCCATCACCAGCGACGCGGTGACCAAGGCCACCCGTTGGCCTACCTCCGCTGGGACCATGGTCAGCACGGTAACCCCCGGCAACAACGAAGAGACCGCGGTCGAAGCCACAGGTCGGGTCGGGGGGGACCAGGCGCGGGCCCCGTCCTGCCTTGGGCAGATTGGTCGACGGGTGACGTCAACCGGTGATGTGGGCCAGTCACGCCGACGGAGCCCAGTCGGCCAGAACCTGGCGGTAGCGGGCATCCCATTCGTCGTAGACGGCGCGCAGGCGCTCGCCCGGCCAGTCGGCCGGGAGCAGCTCGGCGGGGAGGAGGGGATCAGCCTGGAAGTGGCGGAGGACGCTGGCCGACAGCACGAACCCAGGCTCCAGGTCGGTCCAGTCCCGGGGTGGGCAGGCGGCGAGCTGGCCGCAGAGGACCTCGGCCCGCTCGGCCCACGCCGCCGTCGGCCACAACCTGTTGACCACCTCGTCGGGATCATCGGAGCGGGCCGACAACCGGGTGATGTCGGGTCCGAGGTCGGCGGGGAGCTCGATGTCGAGGTTGTCAGGGCGGAGCCACACCCCCTCGCGCAGCTCGGCCAGCCGGGCGAAGGTCAGCGCCCTGCGCCGGTAGTGGCGAACCTCGGCCGTGCTCCCCGAGGTCGTGATCACCACCACCAGCCAGTTGCCTCGCCACCGCAGGGTGCGTCCCGACCGGCTGGCGTTCTGGCGGCGCTGCCGGTCGAGGAGATGGCCCGACAGGCGGTACCGGCCTGTTCCGTCTGTCGTCACCTCGCCGGCGGTGACCATGCGGCTCAGGGCCACACGGGCCCGGTTGGCGTTGACGCCGAACAGGGAGGACAACTCGACCAGGTGGGCGACCGGCAGCTCTGGCGGGTCGGCGCCGAGGAGGGTGCTCGCCAGCACGGACCGGGCCGTCAATTGCCTATTACCAGTATCCACCATCTGGGTAGATACTGTAATATGCGGGGCATGCGCACCTCGGTCGTCCCGGCCCGGGCCACCCGGCCCGATGTGCTGCCCACCGACCGCTTGCTGGCCAACGGCATGTGGGCTCCCGGGCTGCGCCCAGCCATGCGACGCATCGATGACCGCGGCAATGCCCTGTCGGTCGTGTCCCTGTGGTTCTGGGTGGTCGCCGTCGTGGCCCTGGCCGTGTGGGTCGACAACATCGCCCTGTACGTGACGGCCTTTGTCGTGATGGGGCCGCTCTATGTCCGATTCGCCATCCTCATGCACGAGGCCGCCCACAAGCTGCTCTTCACCGACAAGCGGGTGAACGACTTCGTGGGCACCTGGCTGATCGCCTACCCGGCCTTCACCCCGATCGATCTCTACCGGCGGGGCCACATCGCCCATCACCGCCAGGAATTCGGTCCCGAGGAGCCGGACCTGTCCTTCTACGGCGGCTATCCGTGCACGCGTCGCGATCTCTGCCGGCGGCTCTTGCGCGACGGGGTCGGCATCTCCGGCTGGAAGAACTTCAAGCCCCTCATCTTGTCCGTGCGGGTTGCGGCCTCCCAACGGGTGGGTCTGTCGATCCTGGGCGTCCAGGTGCTGATGTGGGCGGTCGCCTGGGTGGCGACGGGACGATGGTGGATCTACCCCCTGCTCTGGTGGCTGCCGTGGATGACCCAGTGGCGAGTGCTCAACCGGTTGCGGGCCATCGCCGAGCACGGTGGGATGGAGGCGGGCGCCGATCGGCGGGTGACCACTCACGCCGTCCACCAGTCCTGGCCCGCCCGGTTCTGGCTCGTTCCCTACAACACCGGATGGCACCTGGCCCATCACGTCGACATGGGCATCCCCTGGCGCAATCTGCCTCGCTTCCATACCGAGCTCGAGCGGGCCGGCTATGTCACCGCCGAGCTGACCTACCCGTCGTACCGGGCCTTGTGGGCGGCCCTGACCGACGCCTGATCGGGCGACTACCGGATCGGCGCCTCCTCGAGCCGTGCGTCCGGGCTGGCCGCGGCGGCAGCTTCCCAGCGGGACTCGATACCGGCGTACTTCCACACGGCGAGGGCCGCAACCCAGATCACCAGGAACAGACCCACGATGATGAAACCGGCCTTGTTGATGTCAAAGTTGGCCATGAAGTCCCAGAACCCGCCGTGCAGGTGGAGCTCGGCCGTGAGCAGGCCCACGATCTCGATGGTGCCGATGAGGAACGCGGCGCCGATGGAGAGTCCGGTGATGACCAGGTTGTAGTACACCTTGCGGACGGGCCGGGCGAAGGCCCACCCATAGGCGAAGTTCATGAAACAGCCGTCCAGGCTGTCGAAGAGCATCAGCCCGCCCGAGAACAGCAACGGCATGGCCAGCACGGCATACCAAGGCAGCCCCTCGGTGGCCGCGGCGGCAGTGGCCGCCAGCAACAGTACCTCGGTCGCCGTATCGAACCCGATGCCGAAGATGAGGCCCACGAAGAGCATCTGCCAGGTGTGGTTGATCGAGCGCATGAACCGGCCGAAGAATCGGTACATGAGGCCGCGGGCCTGCAGTTGGCGCTCCAGTTCCTCTTCGTCATAGAGGCCCCGGCGCATGTCGCGGAATACCTTGACGATCCCGGCCAGGACGACGATGTTCAACAAGGCGATGAGGTACAAGAAGGAGGCGGCCAGTGACGTCCCCACGACCCCTCCCACCGTCTCGTAGCCGGAGCTCGGGTCGACCACGGCCCCGAAGACCGCTTTGGCGGCAATGGAGAGCCCCACCCCGACCAGTACGATCACGGTCGAGTGGCCGACGGCGAAGAAGAAGCCGGTGCCCAAGGGTCGCCGGCCGTCCGTCATCAGCTTCCGGGTCACGTTGTCGATGGCCGAGATGTGGTCGGCGTCGAAGGCGTGGCGCATCCCCAGGGTCCAGGCCGTGACGCCCAGCCCGATGCCGATGCCCAGACCCTTGTAGTGGTAGTGCTGGGGCACGACGGCCAGGACGAAGATGGCCCAGCCCAACACGTTGACGAGCACGACCACGGCGGCCATGCCGCCGAGACGAACCCACTCCCTCGATGTCGACCGCGTGTCTGACCCGACGGGCGCGGGCCACCGCGCTGCCCATCACGACGGAGCTGCCTTCGGGCGCCGATGGCATCCCGGTAGGCCCACGATCTCGGTCCAGAGCCTCACGAACCACCCCTCCTTCGGGAGCCGGCATCGTTGGCGCACCGCGAGGCGACCGGACTCGTCCCCCTGAGGGGCTTCACCGTTGCGGGACAGTGCCGGGATCTCACCGGACTTCGCTGCACAGTGCACCACTCCGCAATCCACGGAGCGGAACGACCCTACGACGGCCCCCGCCGGGGGTCAAACGACACGACGGCCCCCCTGGCCCAGGTTGCGGCGGCCGTGACCGGCCCGGGCCCGAGCGGCCCGACGGACCCGTCCGAGGGTCACGCGTCAGTGGGCGTGATGGTCGCCTAGGTCCAGCGTGCCGACAGGTGTTCGCCGGCGGGGGCCTGGTGGGCCCATCCCATCCGGGCGCCGATGACCCAGGGCAAGTGGGCCAGGGCGCCGAGGAACAAAACGGCGCCCACACCGACGCAGGCCCCACCGAGGGCGTTGGTGGGGTAGTGCCAGCGGAGGCCGACCACCGCGGCACAGATGCCGACCACCAGGGCAGCAGCCAGGACAACCGTCGCCGCCCGGGCCATCGGCGGCGTCACCTGCACGGCGCCTGCCGCCAGGGCGGCCACTACCGTCACCGTCCCGGACGGGTAGGAGCCGACAGCAGCGCCGATATGGCGGTGGATGAGGGGCTTGGCCACCTGGTCGACGATGAACACGGCACCGAGAGGAGAAACGGCGCAGGCCATGGCGCGAACCCAGTCACGGTCAGCCCGACGACGAAGAGCACGACGATGCCGATGAGCAGGCCCGAGAGCGAGCCGACCGGGGTCAGGTCGGCTGATTCCTCACAGGGAGCCCTCATGTCACCTGGGCTCGAGGGCCTACACTCGGCCCGGTGGAATCGAGCAGGCCTCCAGGGTCCCCGTGACCGACTTCAGTGAGGTACGGATCAGGTTTCTCGCCCCCGAAGAGGGGGCCCTCCTCGCTGAGGCCATACGGGTGGCCTATGGCGAGACCTACGACGCGCCATGGTGTTACGACGCGGCCGAGGTCGGGCGACGCATTGCCGACGGCCGCTTCGTGGCCTGTGTGGCCGAGGCGGCCGACGGGACCCTGCTCTGTCACGCCGGGCTCAGCCGTCACAGTCGCCGGGACCTCGTCGGCCATGCCGGCCAGGCCATCACCGTGCCGGCGGCCCGGGGCCATCATCTCTTCACCGAGGTCAAGCGGGCCCTGGCCCGGTGGGGCCGAAGCCACGGGATGGCCGGCATGTACAGCGAGGCCACTGCCGCCCACCCGTACAGCGAACGGGCCAACGTCGAGCTCGGGGCGCACGAGACGGGCTTCCTCCTTGGTTGGATTCCCGAATCGGTCTCGAACAATGCCGCCTCCGCCGTGCTGGCCGGCCGTCAGTCGGCCGCGCTCTTCTATTTGAAGATGAACCCGGGGCACACCCGGCCGGTGTACGTGCCTCCCCGCCATCGGGACGCGGTGCACCAGATCATCAGGGTCTGCGGTCTTCGCGGCCGGTTGGCCGAGCCACCCTCCCGCTTTCGATTGTCGTCGCACTCTCACGTCCACACCGCGGTCCAGGCCGACCACAACCTGGCCGTGCTCACTGCGGCGGAGCCCGGCGCCGACCTGCTGCCCGCAGTGGGCGCGATCCGTCGTCGCCTGTTCGGCCGGGGCATCGCCGCCCTCTATCTCGACCTGCCCCTGGACAACCCGGCCACGGCCCTGGTGGCCGGCCGCCTCGAAGACCTCGGCGTCTCCTTCTCGGGGATCTTCCCCAACACACGGGCCGACGGTGACGTCCTGCGCATGCAATCCCTCAACGGCATCACCGTCACTTCCGACGACGTGGCTGTCGCCTCGGACCATGGCAAGGAGCTCCTGTCCTATGTGCTGAACGACCTCCTCAACTCGGCCGCCTAGCCAAAAGGGCGCAAATCCCCCGGTTGCCCGGCGTGGGAGGTCACAATGGGGGGGCGGCAACAACGGCCGTCCGTCATCCCATCACCTCAAGGAGAGTCTCACCCCGTGAACAAGTCAGAACTGATTGCCGCCGTCTCGACCCACACCGGAGTCGACGCCAGGTCCGTTGCCACCGTGCTGAACGGCACCGAGGATGTGGTGACCGCGACCGTGAAGAAGGGTGAAAAGGTCCTCATCACCGGCTTCGTCTCGTTCGACCGGGTGGATCGCAAGGCCCGTACCGGCCGCAACCCGCAGACCGGTGAGGCCATCAAGGTGAAGGCGTCCAAGGCCCCTCGGGTGGCGGCCGGCGCCTCGTTCAAGAAGGTCGTGAATGGTCAGGCCCCGGCTCCAAAGCTGGTGACCAAGAAGGCGAAGTAGGGCCCGTCCCCTGGCGGGCGGCCGTCATCAAGCCGCTCCGAGCCAGCCGCGTACGAAACGGCGGTACCCGGGGGTAATGTTTAAGTCTGTTCTGCCCCGTGAGCGCGGTTCCCGCCACCTGCGCTCCGGGGCAGGACCCTTTCTCGTCCTGACCAGGTATGACCATGAATGGGTCGCACTGGACTGTTCTGGCCGTGGGCCGGAGGCCGCTTCGGGACACCGTCCTCCCCCGGTCACCGGCAGGCCAGCGGGGTCTTCCCCCACCGTGGGGGCGGCGGCTGATGGGCCGCCTTGGCCCAGGTGTCGATCAACGGGCCGATGTGCCATGATGCGATCCCCATGGATAACTCCGATACCACTTCGCCGACGATCCACCGCTGCGGACTGTGCGGGGGTCTGGTCCATCCCGGGGACAACACGGCCACAGCCGCGTGGTGCCGGAGATGCAGGCCGCGTCGTGACCACCCGGCGCGACGGCGGGGTGTCGTAGGTTCGACGAGGACCTCTTGTCCGCGATCGGGCTGTCGGCGCTGCTCGACGCCCTGCCCTTTGCCCGGTTTTGCGGCATGAAGTTGGTCGTGGCCACCCCCGATGCGGTCGAAGGTCGACTCGCTTGGTCCGAGGATCGCTGGACGGCGAATCGTCGTCTGCACGGGGAGCGCTGCTGACCCTCGGCGACACGGTCGGGGCCTGCGCCTCCGTCAACCCTTCCGAAGGCGCGTCAACGACGACCATCGAGTCGAAGACGAATTTCATCCGTGGCGTCGATCGGGGCGCGGCGCCGACCGTGGCCCGGCCGCTGCACGTCGGCGGGCGTCTCATCGTGGTCCACACGGCCATCACCGACGACGGACGGCTGGTTGCCCATATCACCCAGACACAGGCTGTCGTGCGCTCGTAGTCGGACTCTCGGCCCGGAGTGGTCTCTCCCGGCCGCTCCCCGAATCGGGCAGGCTCAGGGGTCATGACCGGGCCCGACTCAGCCACCCCTGACGAAGCCAGCTCCACGCTGCGCCGGGTGCTCGGGTCCGAGGCCACCGGGGGCGTGGTCCTGACCCTGGCCGGTGTCGCCGCGCTGGTATGGGCCAACAGTCCGGTGCAGGCCACCTACGACCGGGTGTGGGAGCACAGCGCCCGCCTGGGCAGCGGGGACTTCTCCGGTCTCACGACCGTGCGGGGCTGGGTCAACGGCGGGATCATGACCATCTTCTTCTTGGTGGTCGGGCTCGAGATCGCTCGTGAGAGGCGGGACGGAGCCCTCTCCGACCGAAAGACCGCGGTCGCCCCCGTCGTCGGCGCGCTCGGAGGCATGGTCGGCGCGGCCGCGGTCTACGTCGTCGTGAACCACCACCTCCCCGGAAGCCGGGGGTGGGGCATACCGATGGCCACCGATATTGCCTTCGCCATCGGAGCTCTGGCCCTGCTCGGCCGTCGGGTACCGAGCGGGCTCCGGCTCTTCCTGTTGACGCTGGCCGTCGCCGACGACATCGGCTCGGTGGTGGCACTGGCCGTCTTCTACTCGAGCAAGCTCGATGTCCGGGCGCTGGCCGGAGCCGTGCTCGTAGTCGCCCTGCTCATTGTCGCCCGGCGTCGGTGGACCAGTGTGACCTGGCCGTACCTACTCGGAGGCGTGGTCCTGTGGGCGTTGATGGCTGCGGCCGGGGTCGAACCAGCCCTGGCCGGAGTGGTGGTGGGTGTGCTCATTCCCTCCGGCGTGGCCCTGACCAGGCCCGGCGTGCCCCAGGCCAAGGTCGCGGTGGACCCGGCGAAGCGTGACCCGGCCGAACGGCTCGAGTCGAGGCTCGGTCCGGTGTCGGCCTACGTGGTCCTCCCACTGTTCGCGCTGGCCAATGCCGGGGTGACCATCGAGTCGAACATGCTCGCCCATCCCGGAGCGACGGGTGTCTTCGTGGGGATCGTCCTCGCTCGGCTGCTCGGCAAGATGGCCGGGATCACGATGGCCAGCCTGATCGTGGTGTGGCTTGGGGTCGGGCGCCTCCCCGCCGGGGTCTCCCGGGGCCACCTGGCCGGTGCAGCCGCGGTGGCCGGCATCGGCTTCACCGTCCCGCTGCTTTTCGCCGAGCAGGCCTTCGTCGGCCGGCCGACGTTAGTGGCCGCCAGCCAAGCGGGCCTGTTGGCCGGTTCGGTCACCGCCTTCGTGGTCGGGGCCGTAGTGCTGATCGTCGTCGATCGCCGCCGTGGCCGAGGGCGCTCGCAAGGATCGTATGCTGGCGACGCCGGCCCCCCACTAGGCGGAGAGCTCGCCCCGACTCGGACGACGAACGAGGAGACACCATGACCATTGCCATCGGTGACCGCATTCCGGATGTTCAGGTGATGACCAGCCGGCCGGAGGGCCCGGCGCCGGTCCAAACGGGGGAGGTGCTCGGCCACGGCAAGGTCGTGCTGTTCGCCGTGCCCGGTGCGTTCACGCCCACCTGCTCGGACTACCACCTCCCGAGTTACGTCATCCGCTCTGACGACCTGAAGGCCAAGGGAGTCGATTCCATCGTCGGCATCTCGGTCAACGACGCGTTCGTCATGGGGGCTTGGGGCGAGGCCCAGCACGTCGACGACCAGGTGCTCCTCCTGGCCGATGGCAACGGGGACTTCACCAGGGCCATGGGCCTGGAGCTGGACGGAAGCGCCATCGGGCTGGGGACTCGGTCGCAACGGTACGCGGCGATCATCGAGGACGGCGTGGTCACCAGCCTGCAGATCGAGCCCGGACCGGGGCTGACGGTGAGCGCGGCGGACGCCATTCTCGACCTCTTGTAGATCCCTCGGCCGTCCGGCCACCCGTCGCACCCCTCGTCGCCGGCCACTACCGTCGGACTGTGGAATTGATCGAGGCCCTCACCACCACCGGCGCCGTCCGGGAATTCGAACCGGAGCCGGTGGCCGACGATGTCGTCGAGCGGATCCTCGGGGCCGCTCGGTTCGCACCGAGCGGTGGGAACCGACAGGGCTGGCGGGTCGTCGTGGTGAAGGACCGCGCCGTCCGGGCGGCCATCCGGGACTGCTACGTGGAGGGGTGGTACGAGTACCTGGCTCAGGCCGCCGCCGGTCTGGTGCCGTGGGCGGCGGTGACCGATCGGGAGGCCGAGCGGCGAGCCGTGCTCGGCGCTCCGGCGCTGGCCGCCGAGGCGGCGCGCGGCCCGGGGGGACTGGCCGAGCATCTGGACGAGGCCCCGGCCATGTTGGTGCTCCTGGCCGATCTTCGGGCGCTGGCCTCGGTCGACCGGGACCTCGGGCGTTACACCCTGGCCGGCGGGGCATCCATCTACCCGTTCGCATGGAGCATCTTGTTGGCATCGCGTGCTGAGGGCCTGGCCGGCGTGATAACGACGATGGCCATCCGGGAGGAGCCAACGTTGAAGGCGATCCTGCACGTGCCCGAGGACCTGGTGATCGCGGCGGTGATCGTGTTGGGGCAACCGGTGCGCCGACCGACTAGGTTGCGGCGGGCGCCGGTCGGTGCGTTCGCCACAGTGGACCGAGCCGACGGCCCTGTTTTCGGGCCGGCGTGATCGGGGACAGGGGTCGACGATGAAGGTGCGGATCGGAGTGTCGTTGGGCGTCGGGGCCACGACCGATGCGGGCTCCCTGGCCCAGGTGGTCGACAATCTGGACGAGCTCGACTTCGACTCGTTGTGGCTCCCCGAGGTGTTGTCGGCTCCCACGCTGGACCCACTGGTGGCACTGGCCTTCGCTGCCGCTCACAACCCGAGGCTGAAGCTGGGGACCACTATGGTCCTCCCAGGACGGAACCCGGTTCGATTGGCCAAGGAACTGGCCACCTTGGACATGCTGTCCGGTGGACGGCTCCTGGTCACCTTCGTACCCGGGCTGGCCCGCTCTCCCGAGGTCGACGCCGTCGGGGTCCCCACGGCCGAGAAGGGACTGGTCATGGACGAGGTGCTGCCCCTGTTGCGCCGATTGTGGAGCGGCGAGCAGGTCTCCCACCACGGTGATGTTGCCACCTTCGACGACGTGGTGGTGTCGCCCAAGCCCACCCAACAGCCGTTGGAGTTCTGGACCGGCGGCATGGTCCGGTCGGCCTTGCGACGCTGTGGTCGCTTTGCCGACGGCTGGCTCCCGTCGGCCTGCACGCCGGACGAGGCGGCGGAGGGTCGCGAGGTGATCCATGAAGCCGCCGACGAAGCCGGTCGTACCATCAGCGCCGAGCACTTCGGGGTCTCCATCGCCTATGCCCACGCGCCGCTGTCGCCCAGCGCCTTGCAGGCGTTCTCGGCCAGCCGTCGCGGCGCCGACCCCGAGCGGGTTGTGCCGGTGGGCATCGACGCGCTCCGGGACCACCTCGAGCGCTTCATCGACGTGGGCTTCTCCAAGTTCGTCGTCCGGCCGTTTCAACCGACGTCATCGTTGCGGGGCGAGCTCGAAGCGCTGGCCGACGGCGTCGGCGACCTGCAAAATTGATTCCAGGTCGACGACCGTGACGCGGGGCCGATGACCCGGTCGCAGGGCCGGTGACCCGGTCACGACCGGAGGAGATCGAGTTCCGCCGGGACGACCTCCATGCGGTGCTGGCTCGTATGACTGCGATGACCGCCGCGTCGTCCGGGTGGGTCAACGTCCGTCCTATCGTCGAGGCTGAGCACATCCCACCCCCGCCGGGGCTCTTCTCGATCTTCGGGGGATCCGTCCACAAGGTGCCCACGGCCACGTGGATGCCGGGCAAGGTCGACCACTCCGGGTCCGTCGGGGGAACCAGGATCGGGCTCCAGCACAGCAGCGGCCCCCGGGTGGCGGCCCGGCTCCGTGAGCTCGGTTTGCCGCTGCCCGAAGGCTGGCGGGTGGTCCAGGACCACCCTCGGCGCGGCCTGGTGGCCACCGTGCCCGCCGGTGGGGACGATGCCGCGGTGCTGGCGTGGCTGATACGGGCGGCCGAGGCGCTGTGCGCTGTGCCCCACACCGACCGGTGGCGTGCTGAGGTGTACACGACAAGGAGCGATGGACGATGACCGACAAGGTAATCGAGCGACCCGAGCGCCCGAGGATCGCCCCCATCGACAACCCGTCGGCCGAGGCCCGCCGGTCGCTGCAGGCCGTGGGGGCCATCCGGGCCGACGCCCCGACGCTCAACATCTTCGCCACCCTGGCCAGGAATCCGCCCCTGCTCGACCAGTTCGGCCGGTTCGCCACCTACTTGTTGAAAGAGGGGACCCTGCCTGGGCGGGAGCGCGAGCTGGTCATCCTGCGGGTCGGGTGGCGCCTGGGCTCCGAGTATGAATTCGGCCAGCACACCATCGAGGGCCGTCGGGAAGGGCTGACCGACCAGGAGATCTCCGCCGTGGCCCAGGATGGCACGCCTCCCGACTGTTGGAACACGGACGACCGGGCCCTGCTGGCCCTGGCCGATGAGCTCTGCCTCCACGGCGGGGTCAGCGATGAGACCTGGGCCGCGCTCAGCCCACGTTGGAGCGAGGCCGAACTGCTCGAGCTGGTCGTCCTGGCCGGGGCGTACCGAATGGTCTGCGGGCTCCTGACCGCAGTGGGCATCGAGCTCGACGACGGGATCCCCGGTTGGCCCCAGCCGGTCGAACCGCCGACCGGATGAGCTGATCGAACCGGTAGACGCCATCGAGACCGGCGGGTGCCACTGGTCCCGTCAGCCGGGTCGGTTGCCCAGGTGCCACCCGCCACAGTACGGGCACGGGTAGGGATCGAGGTCTGCGCCCTCCTCCAGGCGGAGGCGCAAGGATGCCCGGTTGGCCGCGTCCTGTGTCGAGAAGCGGGCCTTGGGCTGGCCGTCGGCCCGCCAGTGATCGAGGCGCCGAGCCGAATCGTCCCCTCCCGAGTCCCGACGCGGACGCCGCCGCCGTGCCTTGGCCATGGTCGATGCCCTACTCCGCTCCGGCGCGCTACTCGTCGTAGACCGGCGACCGCTTCTCCCGGAACGCCGCCGACGCTTCGGCCAGGTTGCCAGTGTGCCCGGCCAGCAATTGCGTCCGGTTCTCCATGGCCACGGCGGCCTGGAGTCCGCTGACCTCGAGGGCCGACCACAGGGAGTCCTTGGTCAGCGCCAACCCGAAGGGGCTGAAAGCGCACATGCCCTCGGCCATCCCGGTCGCCGCATCGACCACCGAGCCATCCGCGTGCACCTGGGAGACCAAGCCGATCCGGAGGGCCTCATCGGCTCCTACCCGCTTCCCGGTCAGCAGGATCTCCGACGAGTGGGAGAGGCCGACCACTTTGGGCAGCAGCCAGCTGACCCCGAGCTCGGTCCCCGACAGCCCATTGCTGATCCCCGCCCCGCAGAACACGGCGGTCTCCGAGGCCAGGCGGATGTCGGCGCCCAGCGTGAGGCACATACCCCCTCCGTAGGCCGGCCCGTTGACGGCGGCGATCACCGGTTGAGGGAGAGCTCGCAGGGCGGGCACAATGCCACCCATGAACTCCATGGCCCGCATGCCCAACCGGTGGCGACCGAGGTCATCGGTGCCCGGCGGAAGGCCGGCGTGCTCGAGTTCGAGCCCGGAGCAGAACCCACGGCCGGCTCCGGTCAGGATCACCACCCGGCAGTCGTTGTCGGCGCCGACCTCGCCCAGGGCCGTGTACAGGTCGCCCACCAGAGCAAAGGACATCGAGTTGAGCCGAGCCGGATTGTCGAGGGTGATCACCCGTACGTGGGGACGGACGGTGTCGATACGGACGAGGGCCATGGCCACAGCCTCATCGACGGCGGGTCACCGCGCCACTCGGGCCCCGGGAGGGCAAGGCGATGGTCGAGCCACCGGGGACGGGGAACATGGGTAGCCAGCGGGAGGTGCCCATCGACCCCTTCGGCACCATCGATCCCTACGGCGGCGCCGGTCGGCCCCAGTCACTGACCGCGTCCTTGTTGGTCGCCTCGCCCGGGCTGGCCGACCCCAACTTCGGGCGTCGGGTGGTCCTCGTGCTCGACCACGGCACCCATGGCGCGCTCGGTCTGGTCATCAACCATCCCGGCGGCGTGCAGGTCCACGAACTCCTCCGGCCCTGGGCCCCGCTGGCCTCCCCACCGAGCGAGGTGTTCACCGGGGGACCAGTGGCCAGGAACGCCATCATCGGGCTGGTCCGGATCCGGCGTGGGGCCGACGGGACCCCCGAGGGCTGGCGGCCGTTGTTCGGACCGGACTCGCCGATCGGCACCGTCGATGTCGGATCGGACCCGGCTCCGGTGGCCTCCTCCATCGCCGGTGCCCGTCTGTTCTCGGGATATGCCGGGTGGGACGCCGGTCAGCTCGAAGCTGAGATCGACGACGGTTCGTGGTACGTGGTGCCCGCCGACGAGGGGGACCCGCTGACCGAGGATCCCGAAGGACTCTGGCAGCACGTGCTCCACCGCCAAGGCGGTGTCCTCTCCGTCCTCTCGCGCATCCCGGTCGACCCATCGTGCAACTGAGGCGGATCGGCCAAGCGACCAGGGCTACCATCACCGCTGTGGAGCAGGGCAACCGGCAACCAAACCGGCAACCAGAGGTCAGGCCCGTCACTGCAGCCGAGGTCCGAACAGTGGTGGACGTGCTGGGCCGGGCGTTCGATGACGACCCCATATCCAACTTCACCTTCTCCGGTGACTTTCGGCGTCGTCGCGGGTTGCGCTCGTTCTTCCGTGCCCAGATCGTCCACCAGTATCTTCCCTACGGCCAGGTGTTCACCACCGAGGGCTTTGGCGGCGTCGCCGTCTGGGGCCCACCGGGCCGACCGCGGCAGGGGTTCCGCGAGCTCGTGCAGCTGATGCCGACGCTCCCTTACATCGCGGGCAAGCACATGGTGAACACCCTCCAGCTCCTGACGGCCGTCGACGCCCTCCACCCGAAGGAGCCGCACTGGTACCTGGCCACCTTGGGCACCGAGCCCATCCGCCAGGGTCAGGGCATCGGATCAGCCCTCCTGCGGTCCGCTCTGGCCCGCGTGGACACCGAGGGCATGCCTGCCTACCTCGAGTCCTCCAAGGAGCGGAACGTTCCGCTGTACGCACGGTACGGTTTCGAGGTCATCGACGAGTTCCACGGGCCGGGGGAGGCACCGACCCTGTGGCGCATGTGGCGTGAGCCGCGGCCGCCCGAGGACTGGTGACGCCGCGCTCGAGTCCCTTTCATCCCGATGCACCCCTGATCATCGATCCCGATGCACCCCTGATCGCGCCATCGCACCGGTCCGGGCCTCGTCCCGGCCCGGACATCCTTCGATCAGAGCTGCTGTGAATACGTGCTGCGGACCCCCGGATAGGCATCGTCCAATCCCGGACCCAGGCCCACGGGATCGGGGATCGATGCCGAGCCCGACCCGCATCTGGGCCGTCGTCGCCTGTTCGATCAGCGGGCGCGCCGCTGTGGGGAAGACGTCCGGTGGGTGACAACCGTCGGGCACGTTGGTGGCCCACCCGGTGAGCCCCTCGCCCGCACCGGTGATGTGGGCGAGGAAGTCGGTCAGCCGTTGTCCGTCTGAGGCCACGGTGCAGATGTCGTCGAAGACGTTGTGACCGGTGTCGTCGATGACGATCAACCGCTTGGGCGTCGGCAGCGTGTCGTAGAGCTGCCGGACGTCCGCAGGGGGCAGGACCATGTCGGCACTTCCGTCCATGACCAGGCCGGGCTTGTGGGTCGTCGGCGGCGTGCCCGGCGCGGGAGCGAGGGCCACATAGGTGCGCACGACCGGGTTGTCGGCCATCGTCACCGCCGTGCCCCCGCCCGACGAATGACCGAGCACGCCCACCTTGGACAAGTCCAAGTGGTGCTCGAGGGGGGCGTTGGGCGTTTCGTTCTGCTGGCGGAGGTAATCGAGCGTGTTGTCGAGATCGTCGATATCGCTGTCGACCACGACCGGTGCGGTGTCGGTTGAGCCTGACGACGGGCCGGTGGGGTCGGCCAGCACCGACGCCAGGTCCCGGGAGCGATGGTCGGGGGCGGCGACGACGAAACCCCACTGGGCCAAATGCGTGGTCAAGAAGCTCGACTGCTCGGGGTACGAGGCGTACCCGTGGCTGAACAGTACGACGGGGAAGGACCGGTCGGGGTCGCCACTCGGCCCGGTGTCATTGGCGATGGGGACGTTCTGGTACGAGTCGGTCTGCACGGCGTCGGGCATCCCGGCCAGCACGGGCGAGGCGACCTCCGAGCCCGTCAACCACTGCCTCAAGTGGTAGGTGTAGGGGCTCAGGCCCTGCACCGCCGATTTGTCCACCGGGTACCACAACTGCACCGGGTCGCCATTGGCCATGACGACGCGGGCCGTGCCCGCCGCGTACGGCCCCGGCTGGGCGAACCGCGTGTCTGCTTGGGAGGCGAGTCGCCGGTTCGGGAGCGCCGCTCGCCGCCGCGTTGCCGGTGGCGAATCCCGACCAGCAGACGGTGGCGATCAGGCCGACCGAGGCCAGGGTCGCCCCGAGCCGCCTGAACGCCCCGTTTCGCCCGAGGCGCCGGCGAGCAGGGGCGTGCTCGTGCATCCGGAGAGGCTAGCCCGACCGTGGTTGGCGGGCCTGGTGGGCGCCGAGGTGGAGCCCGTCGGGAAGGTCGGTCGGGTCCGACACCACCGCCTCCAACAGCTCGAGCAGGGCCCGGGCCGGGGCGGAGGGAAGGCCGCGGCTCCGCTGGGCCACGCCGACCCGGCGCCGAGGGAGCCCGACCACCGGCACCGGCCGGAACTGGGGCCGGAGGAACCGGGGGATGGCGGTGGCCGGGAGGATGGAAGGCCCGTACCCCTCGAAGGTCAGCGAGGCGATGAGCCGCAGCCCGTCGATCTCGCCCGACGGCACCAGCGTGATCCCCGCCGGCCGCGTGACCGCGTCCAGCTCGTCCCGCATGGCCGTGCCCGGGAGCGGGAGCAACAGCTCGAGCTGGGCCAGCTCGGCCAGTTCTACGGGGGTCTCGCGGAGGGCCAGGGGGTGATCCTGGGGGACCACCAGGACCAGGTCCTCTTCGAACAGGAGCTTGGCCACCAGGTCCTTGCCCGGCACCGGCAGGTTCAAGATGGCCAGATCGAGCTGGCCGTTGGCCAACTGCGGCTCGAGTCCGGTCGTGATGCCCTCGACCACCACCAGGCGCAGTTTGGGGTGCCGTCGCCGGGCCTCCTCCATGACCTGGGGGACCAGCCACCGCGCCGTGGTGCCGATCATGCCCACTCGGACGGTGCCCGCCACCTCGTCCTTGCAGGCGGCGACGTCGGAGACCAGGGCATCGAGTTCGTAGAGCACACGGCGGGCCCGGGCCACCACCACCCGGCCCTCCTCGGTCAGGTGCCCGTTGGCCCGATCGATGAGGGGAGCGCCCAGCTCCTGCTCGAGCCGGGCCACGTGGGCCGATATATTCGACTGGACGGTACCGAGGTGGTCGGCCGCGGCCGAGAAGGTGCGGTGATCGGCAATGGCGACCAATGCTTGCAAGTGGCGGACTTCCATCGCCCTACACGATAGGCGATATCTACAAAAACTGTTTGACAGATGCGAGGCCATCCTGCAGAATGGGTAACAGACCACAGGGATCAGGAACCCCCCTCCGTTCCTTGTCGTGTCAGTGTGAAGGGATCGCCCTCCCCCCCGGCGGTCCCTTCACCGCGTCCGGGGTCAATTTCGAAGCGACAGAGCGGACTGATCCCGACCTGCCGGTGGGTCTCCGGTGTACCCATCAGCGATAGCGTGAGGCCATGGCCCGGGCACACTCGGCGGTATTCGTCGACCTCGACCGGACTCTCCTCCGTGGAGCGAGCGGGCCGATCCTCCAGGCGGCGTTGATGGCCGAGGGGTGCTCACCCCGGGCCGTGAGGTTCCCGGGGACCGCCTCCTCTACGCCTTCTACGACCGCTTCGGCGAGACGATCCCGTTCATCGCCCTGGCCCGGGCGGCGGCCCGGGTCATGCGTGGACGATCAGCCGAAGAGACCCGGCGGGCGGGAAAGTCGGCTGCCGCCCAACTGGTCGACCTCGTCCAGCCCTACGCACTGGAGGCCCTGGCCGAGCACCGGCGGGCCGGCCGTAGCCTGGTGCTGGCCACGACCACGCCGATCGACTTGATCGATGCGCTGGCCGTCCTGCTCGGATTCGACGCCGTCGTGGCCACCAGGTACGAGATCGAGGACGGCCACTACACCGGTCGGCTGGATGGGAGATTCGTCTGGGGCGCAGGGAAGCGGGCCGCCGTCCAGCGCTGGGCCTCGGAGCAGCAAGTCGATCTGGCCGCCAGCCATGCCTATTCGGACAGCGTGTTCGATATGCCGTTGTTGACCCTGGTCGGCCACCCACACCCCTTGAACGCCGACCCGCGCCTGGGCGCCTTCGCACTGGCCCGGCGCTGGCCGCTCGAGTACTGGGACCGCGCCCCGGCGTCCCGTCGATTCTCGGGCTCGAGCCCTACCATCTCATCCGGCCCTTCGTCCGGGCCGAGAGCTTTCCCTACGCCCGCTTCGACATCAACGGGGTCGACCACGTTCCGCCGAGCGGCCCGGTCCTGCTGGCCGCCAACCACCGGAGCTACTTCGACGTGGCCGCACTGGCTATCGTGGCCGCCCGCATTTGTCGCCCCGTCCGGTTCATGGGCAAACAAGAGCTGTTCGACGCACCGGTGATCGGCCGGATCGCCCGGACCCTCGGCGGCATCCCGGTGGACCGGGAGGCACCTTCGGGGGCTCCGATGCGCGAAGCGGCGGCGGCGCTGCGGGCCGGGGAGGTGGTCCTCGTCCTCCCCCAGGGGACCATCCCCCGGGAAGAGGCCTTCTTCGACCCCGTGCTGACCGGAAAGACCGGGGTAGCCCGGCTGGCGGCCGAGACCGGTGCGGCGGTCGTGCCCGTCGGCCTGTGGGGGACCGAGCGGGTCTGGCCCCGGTCGTCGTCCCTCCCGATCATGACCACCGTCCTGCGCCCGCCGAGGGTCACGGTCACGGTCGGCGCCCCGATGTCCCTGGCTGCCGAGGATGCGCTGTCCGACACCGAGGCGGTGATGGCCGCTATCGTCGACCTCCTGCCCGACGAGGCCCGCGGCGTGCACCAGCCGACGGCAGACGAATTGAGCCGGACCAGACCCAGGCGGTGACTCTCTCAAAGGCTTCCTCCTCAAAGCTCTCCCCGGTGTCGCCCGCGGTTGCCCTGACCCGACGCGCCGCCGTCGCCATCCGTACCGCCTTGGCCATCAACGGCCTGTCCCGGTTGTTCGGTCGGGGGAGCGGCACGGTCATCGGCGGTCGGGCCGGCCTGGCCCTGGACCCGCACCTGCTGTCGACACTGGCAGCGGGCCGGCACGTCGCCCTGGTCAGCGGGACCAACGGGAAGACGACCACTACCCGGCTCCTGGCCGCGGCGGTGCGGGCCGGAGGGCTTTCGGTGGCGACCAATGCCACCGGGTCGAACATGCCGGCCGGGCATGTCGCCGCCCTCATCGGCACCCGAGACAGCGACGCAGCTGTGCTCGAGGTCGACGAGAGCTATCTCGGGCAGCTCATCGAGGACGCCCGCCCCGCGGTGGTGCTCCTGCTCAACCTGTCCCGGGACCAGCTCGACCGGATCGCCGAGGTCCGGATCCTGGCCGATCGATGGCGCCAGTCGCTCCTCGGGCTGGGCGAGGGCACCCGGACCACGGTGGTGGCCAACGCCGACGACCCCATGGTCGCCTGGGCCGCTTCGGGTGCGTCCGAGGTGCGCTGGGTCGGAGCGGGACAGGTCTGGCGCGAGGACGCGGTGGGCTGCCCATCATGCGGGGGCAGGATCGAGTTCGCCGAGTCGGGCGGGTGGGCCTGTGATACCTGTGAGTTCCGCCGGCCGACCTGTCAGGCCTGGCTCGATGGCGCGGAGCTCGTCTTGGTCGACGGCTCGCGGCGCAAGGTCCGGTTGGGGGTTCCGGGTCAGTTCAATCGGGCCAATGCGGCCCTGGTGGTCACCGCCCTTCCTGCCATGGACGATCGCTGGGACGGTGGTGCCGGACGCACGATCGAGGACGCACTGACCGCCATGGCCACCGTCGAAGAAGTGGCGGGACGGTTCTCCACAGTGATCCGGAACGGTGTCGGTGTCCGACTGCTCCTGGCCAAGAACCCGGCCGGGTGGACGGCGCTGTTCGACCTGCTCGACGAGTCGGGGAGCGCGGTGTGTCCGACCGTGCTCTCGGTCAATGCTCGCATCGCCGACGGGCACGACACGAGCTGGCTGTGGGATGTCCCCTTCGAACGACTCCGGGGGCGCACGGTGGTGGCCACGGGCGAGCGCTGCCGCGACCTGGCTGTGCGCCTCCGGTATGCCGAGGTCGACCACACCGTGGTGCCCGATCCGCTCGCCGCGTTGGACGTGGCCATCCAGGGGACGAGTGGCACCCAGGTGGAGTTCGTCGGGAACTACACGGCGTTCGCCGTACTGCGCGGCCGGCTGTGAGCGCCCCCTCGTCGCCGTTGACGGTGGTGGTGGTGTTCCCCGACCTACTCGGCACCTACGGCGATGGCGGCAACGGCCTGGTGCTGGCCCGGCGGGCGGCGTGGCGGGGCGTCGACGTGGAGCTGATCGAGGCGACATCCGACCGGCCCATCCCGGCCGGCGACATCTACTGCATGGGCGGCGGGGAGGACGGGCCCCAGGTCCGGGCGTCGCGGACCCTCATCGCCGACGGGGCCATCGGCCGAGCCGTCGCCGGCGGCGCGATCGTGCTCGGGGTCTGTGCCGGCTTCCAGCTGCTCGGCCAGTCCTTTCCCGACGCGGCCGGAGGGCCCCACGACGGGCTGGGTCTCCTCGACGTGACCTCGCGGAAGGGGAACGACATCCGGGCCGTGGGTGAGCTGGTCGCCGAGCCGACCGCGGGAGCACCGGTATTCGCCGACGGCACCGCCCTCCCACCCTTGATCGGCTTCGAGAACCACGGTGGCGTCACCACCATCGGCGCCGGCGCCGTGGCCTTGGCCCGCGTGGTGCACGGCGTCGGCAACGGCGACGGACTGGGGTCCGAGGGAGCGTGGTCCAGCCGGGTGCTGGGGACCTACCTGCACGGCCCGGTCCTGCCCCGGAACCCGGTGCTGGCCGATCTGTTGTTGAGTTGGGCCATTGGTTCCGATGGCCCGCTCGACCGGCTCGAGGACGTCGAGGAGCAGATCCTGCGGGCCGAACGGACCGCGGCCGCGCCGAGCGCCTCGGGCGGTCGAAGACGCGGGCTACGCCGACTGCTCTTCAGGGCGCGCCGCTGAGGCTGCCCGGCTCATCCACTCGCCGAAGCTGGCTGCCCGGTTGACCCATCCGCCGAAGCTACCGGGTGTGCAGGGGCCAATCGTTGCCGTCGGGGCCGGTGCTGACCCGGCCCTCCCTCGGGGGCAGCGCCCACGAGCGGCGCCAGGGAGCCACCGATGGCCCCCGCAAGGACGGAGTCGCGCCCGACGCGGCCTTCTTCCTCGCCGTCCACCAGTCGGTGTTCGCCTCGTCGGCCAGGGCCGCCACGGCGCCCTCGATCCTGGCCCCGAACTTTCTCGCATCCTCGCCCTCGTCCGGCCGGATCGGCGACCCGAACAGGATCGTCGTCGGGGTGCGACGCAGTCCGCTCCGACCTTTGGGGAGGATGTGGCGGGTCCCTTCCAGGTGCACCGGCACCACTGGCCGGCCGGTGCGAGCCGACAGATAGGCGGCGCCGCCCCGGAAGGTCTGGCCCCAGCCGTCCGGAGAGCGGCCGCCCTCGGGGAAGATGATCAGGTTCCAGTCGTCGGCGAGCAGCTCGGCGGCGAGCTCGGCCGACCGGCGGTTCACCCTGGCCCGCTCGATGGGGATGGCGGCCAGGGAGAAGGCAAAGAGGTCGGCCTTCCAGCGACGGTCGAAAAAGTAGTCGGCGGCCGCGGCCACCACCGTCCGGTGCCGGAACCGGACGGGCAGGGAGGACAACAAGAGCGCGGTGTCGATGTGACTGGCGTGGTTGGCGGCAAAGATGACCGGCGCGTCCACGTCGTTGAGGTACTCCCTACCCTGGATGTCAGGCGAGGCGATCACCTTGGTCAACGGCCGGGTGACGTTGTCGAGGAGCATGGCCCGCGCCAGGCGGACCGGGTACTTGCGGGACCAGTCGGTGTCGTAGTCGGACCCCAGCTCGTGCTCGGGAGCGGGACGTGGGACGCTCTCGGGCCAACTGGGCGGAGCCAGCGGGAACCGTACCCTCCCGGCCCGAGAGGCGAGGCCGGCGGGTGCGTAGCGCTGCACCGTGCGCCCGGCGATCCCCCCCAACCCGGTACCGAGTGCGGCGTCGGCCCGTACGGCGCGCCGGGGCTGCAACGAGGAGCTCGACGATCTGGTCGGACTCACTGCACGTCGGCCATGAGGATGGGAGGAGTATGCAGGTGGGTGAGCGTGGGCGATGGGCCCACGACGTCCTGGGCCATCTCGAGCGCATCGGTCAGGGTGGAGGCGGCCCGGAACCCGAGGCGGTGTACGGCGGCGGGGTCGCCACCGACGACGATCACCGCACCGACGTGCTGGAGGGCGTGGGCGCACCAGTACCACATGTAGAAGGGATGCACGCCGTGGTAGGCGTGGCCGGTCCGGTAGAGGTGGATGTACCAGGGGTCGGTGGCGAAGCTCTCCTCGTACCCCTTGGCCACCTCGACGGGGTCGGTGGTCTCGCTCAACACCTGTTCGAAGAAGTCGATGTAACTCGGGTGGTGCACCGGGTTGAACTCCCACGGCGTCGGGTGGCTCATGATCACCACGCCCCCCTCGCGCACCAACGGCTTCCCCCGGTAGAGGTTGAAGAAGTACCCGAGGCCCAGGCAGGCAACCAGGATCGGGTTGAGGATGGAGTTGACGTTGTAGGGGCTGATGTAGGGCAGGCCCATGGTCACGATGTCCGTCTGCCCCTCCACGGCGACGCCTTGTTGTTTCCAGACGTTCTCGGTGGTGAGGGCGTGGACCGCCTCCACCTCGCCGGCCTGCACCGAGGTCAGGCGATGCGGGGCCTTGATCGACTGGAAGATCTGCCGGGCCAGCTTGGGCGGTGTGCGGTCGAGTGCCTTGGACACGCCGAGGTAGCTGATCCGGTCCTTGGCGCTCCACTCCCACTCGCGCTTTTGCAAGAAGGCGAACTGGGCGGGGAAGTTATTGGTGTTCAGGGTGGTCTCGATCTGGAAGATGGTGACGCCGCTGTCGGCGATGAGCTTCCCCATCCGCCAATTGGAAGAATGAAGCTCAGAGCGGTGCTGGTCCATGAACGACCGGCTGCGCTGCATGGTCTGCGGGTTGTGGTGGTGGCGGAGGCTCTTGTAGCTGGCCAGTCCGGTGGCCACGCTCTTGTGCCCACCGTCCATGGCCACCAGGTTGATGTTGACGTAGACGAGGAGGTCGCTCTCGGCCGCCCGCCGGTTGATCTCGACGTCCTCGCCCTGGTCGGTGAGGCCGAGGTGGACGAGGGCAGCCGGGTCTTCGGCGTCATGCTGGGTGAGCAGGCCGTTCGGGGCGAAGGCATCGTAGATGCGGTCACCCAGGGCATGTCGGAGCTCGGCCTCGGTCATGCGACGGTGGAGGGCCAGGGCCACGATGAGCTCCACGTCGTCAACGCCGGCCGCGGCCGCCATGTCCAGGACCTGCTCGATGACCAGCTGCCGGTTGTCGGGACGCTCCATGGGCGGAAGGGGGAGCGAGATGTCGTCGAAGGCGATGGTCAGGCGCATGCCCGGACGCAGCAGGGCGGGGAGGGGGTCCCGGTCCCCCTGCGGGTTGAGGAGGGCGTGGCGGATGGCCGTGGAGGGGTCGGTCAGCGGGTCGAGGGGCTCGGGCGGGTAGATCACGCGGCTGCCCTCGGGGAGTCGCTCCAACCGGAACTGCTCTCCATGCCAGAAGAGGGTGGGCGGGGTGGATCGATCGACGTCGAGCACGAAGCCGGGCCTGGGGCTCATCGGGTGCGTCCTTTCCGGTGGCGGAGATCAAAGGCCACCTTGACCGCCCCGCGACGGCCAGCCGCTCCGGCGTGGGCCACGGCCTCCTCGTATCGGTCCAGCGGGTACGTAGCCGAGACCAGCAACCCGAGCCCGGTGGCGCCGATGACGTCCATGGCCAGTGCGAAGGTCCTCCGGGTAGGGGCGGCCGGTTTTGAGGCGGCGGCCGTCATCGTGGAGGCGGCCGTCGTCGTGGAAGAAGTGGCCGAGGAGCCCGGCCGCTCGACCCCGTAGGCGTAGGCCCCGACCAACAGGATCTCCCGGTGCCACAGAGGAGCAAGATCGACATGGAGCTTGCCCGGCATTCCGACCAGGACGACCCGGCCTCGAGGCCTGACCATGGCCATGGCCTGGGTCAGCGACTCGGACGAGCCGACGCAATCGAAGACGACGTCGGCGCCCCCGGTCAGTCTTCCAGCCAGGACCAGCGACCCTGACTCCCGGCGAACGGCCCGGGGCAGCTGGTCGGGCGGGACCACCGTGTCGGCCCCCAGCGACTCGGCCAGGCCCCGCTGGTGGGAGTATTTGGCCCCGACCAGGACGGTGCACGCCGTCGTGGGCCGCACCACGCGGTGGAGCGAGGCCACGGTGGCCAGGCCCAGGGTTCCCGCTCCAAGGACGGCCACCGTGTCCCCAGCGGCGATGGCCGCGCCCAACGCGGCGTGCACAGCGCAGGCCGTGGGCTCGACCAGCACGGCGTCCTCATCGCTGAACGAGTCGGGTACGGCATGGAGCTGGCTGGCGTGGGCGACCAGCCCGGCGGTCGACCACCCACCGCCGGTGTCGGCGCAGAAGCCCGTCTGGAGGCCGGGGGCGAGTTCGCCGAGGGCCAGGTTTCGGCACAGCCCGGTGTGGCCGGTGGCACAGGCCGGGCAATGGGGCTCGATGTTCCGGGGGGCGCACCCGAGCACGGGCTCGATCACCGCTCGGGTGCCGGGCTCCAGGCTGGACCCGGCGTGGTCGACGCCTCCGTCCTCCAGGACGCCCACCACCTCGTGACCCGGGACGAACGGGAAGCTCACGATGTCCTCGAAGTAGCGCGAGCTGCGACCGTCCAAGGTGGCGAGGTCGGAGCCGCAGATGCCGGACAGGACAGGGCGAAGGCGGTACCAGCCGTCGCCGGGCAGCTCGGGTGGATCCACGTCGAGGAGCTGGAGGGGCCCGACGCCCGCACCCCGGCCCGAGCCGAAGACCGAGGCGACCCGGGAGGCGGCGAAGCGGGGGAGGTTCCGCTCGAATACGAGGGCCTTCATCGGACCCGTTCCTGGATCGGGCCCGGGTCACGACGCCGGGCGCCAGAGAGGGCGGCCTGGCTGACCCACCGCCCGCGTCGGAGCGATGCCGGGGTGTCGAGCGGGCCCAGGGGGAGGAAAGGCTGGGCGCCCCCGCGGCTCGTGGCCCAGTGCTCCACGTGCCAGCCCCGGCGCCGGGCGATGGCGGCCAGCTTCGCCTCGGGGTTGACGGCGACCGGGAACCCGACCACGTCGAGCATGGGCAGGTCGCTGGCCGAGTCGGCGTAGGCCACCGATTCCTCGAGCCGGAGCCCCTCCGCCTCGGCGTAGTCGTTCAGGACCAGGGCCCGGGCCTCGCCGATGGGGGGCAAGTCCTCCATGCGGCCGGTGAACCGCCCATCGCGCTCGCTCAAGCGGGCACAGATGATCTCGTCGAAGAGGGGCCGCAAGGGCTCGACGACCAGGTCGAGGGCCCCGGTGATCAAGATGGTCCGGTGTCCCACCGCCCGGTGCTCCCGCAAGCGGGCAAATCCGGCGGGGAAGGACTTGGCCAACAGCAGATGGTGGAAGAGCTCCCAGGCGTCGTCACGGAGTCGATCGGCCGGCGCCCCCTCATAGCGCCGGTAGAAGGACCGGAGGAAGTCGCCCCGGTCACGGCGGTCGAGCGCCAGCAGGCCGGGTGCGTCCCGCACCAGATCGGCGACGAAGGCGGCCCGCTGGGCGGTCGGGAGGTGCCGTGAGGCCAGCCAAGCATAGGAGTCCACCACGTTGGAGGCGATGAGCGTGTTCTCCAGATCGAAGGCGGCCAGGTGCCGGTCGGGGGAGAGGATGGCCTTTTTCGACCGTTCACCGCGGGAGGGCTGGGTCGACTTCTCCGGCGTGGTGCGGACGCGTGCGTGATCGACCACCGAGGGGAGATGGACATCGTGGACGTAGTGGTCCCAGTCGATCTCGCCCGGGTCGAAGCAGAAGAGCGCACGCTCGTCGTCGTCGATGCGGTCCCATAGCCCGAGCAGGCGGTCCACCCGGTAGCGGGCCTCGGTTTCGGCATAGGCCCCGTAGAGCTCCACGTAGCCGAGGGCCCGGTCGGCCAGGAGATGACGTTCCTCCAGTGCGGCCATCCACGCGGCCTGGCGCCCGCGGATGGGGAGTGTCCCGACGATGCGCTCGGCTGCCTCCATGACCCTGCTGGCCCGCTGGAGCTGCCGTTGCACTCGGCCCCGGCCGGGGAAGGACCATGCGGGCACCACGATGGGCTGCCCGTCGGAGTCGTAGACCGGGTGCTCGGTGAACCAGGACTGGACCAGTTCGACCAGGCGCCCATAGCGAAAGGGGTTCCGGACCCCCGACGCCACGTGGTAGACGGACGGCCCGCCCTCGGCCGGCCCATCGGCGGCCACGGCGATGATGGTGGCCACTACCAGGTCCACTGGGATGACATCGATCACTCCCTCGGGCACGCCCGGGAACTCCTTCAGCAGCCCGCGGGCATAGGAGACGATGATCGGTTCGGCCATGCGGAAGCCGCGGATCCAGCCGGGCTTCGGCTCGGCCAGGGCCGACTCGATGATGGAGGGTCGCACGATGGTGAACGGAAGGGAGCCGGCGAACTGCGCGGTCAGGGCCCGCTCCCCGAGGGACTTGGTGTAGGCGTAGGCGTCGGGCCAACCCAGTGCCGCGGCCCGGGCCTTGCCCGCGTCGACCAGTTGCTTTCGCACCCAGTCCTCCCGGAGCCGTTCGGCCCGCTCGGCCAGCAGGTGGATGCCGGCACCGCCCAATTCCCCGCGGGCCGCTTTTGTGAACGACACCAGCCGGTTCGGGTGCCGTGACTCGGCATCGGCGTCGCTGCGCAGCCGGCGGGCCGCGGCCACCTCGCCCCGCCAGTCCACGTCGAGGCTGTAGCGGTTGCCCTCGAGCAGCTGCTCGGGAGCCTCACCCTGATGGGTCCCGGCCACGTAGGCGGTCGAGACGGGGATGAAGTGCGTCGGACCGACTCTCCCGGCCTCCGCCGCGTCGGCCCGGGCCTGTACCACCGCAGCTGCCACCCGCGAGGGGCCCAACAGGTTGACCTCGACGGCCGAGTCGAGCGGGGAGTCGAAGCTCACTGTGGCCGCTGAGTGGATGACGACGTCACAGGTGGCGAGGACCTGCCGGGCGTCATCGTCCAACCCGAGCCCGTCGGTTCCCACGTCGCCGGCAACGGCCGAGACCCGGGATGCCACTTCGGCGTCGAACCGGTCGCCGTGGGCCTGGCGGAGCCGATCGAAACAGTCGTTCTTGAGGATCTCCCGGGTGGCCCGCTGCATGGGGCTGGAGCGCCGTCCGGGGCGGATCAACAGCACCACCTCACTGTCGGGGATGGTGCGCATCAGCCGTTCCACCAGGGCAGTTCCCAAAAAGCCGGTGGCACCGGTGACGAAGAATCGCTTGCCGGCGAGGGCGTCACGGACGCGGGTCACCGGATCTGTCTACCATATGGTAAGTGACCGAGTCGAGCACATCACAGACAGGGACGGGGAGGGTCCCACCCTCCGCAGGGCCCGGCGCGGGGTCGGGCGGTGCGTCGGGTGAGGGGCTGGGTGGCCGGCCCCGGAGGGTCCGACGGCCGGTGCCGGAGCGGGCCGGGACGACGACGCCCAGTACGTCGGAGCGGATCCTCGACGCCGCCCTGACCTCATTCGGCGAGCGAGGCTACGAGCCCACATCGCTGGACGCCCTGGCGGTGGGACTCGAGGTCCGCAAGCAGACCATTCTCTATTGGTACCCGTCGAAAGAGGCGCTGCTCGACGCGGTGATCGACCGAAGCGCCGCCGAGCTGTCGGAGGCGCTCGAGGCCTCGCTGGCCTCCGCCGGCACCGGGTGGGCGAGGGTCGAAGCCGTGGTCCGATCGGTGTTCCGCCTGGCTGTCCGCCGACCCGAGCTCCTGGGATTGGCCCGGGAGATGGGTCGGCTGGGGGCTCCAGCGGCGACCAGGTTCATCGGCGCCCTCGAGCCCCTGGTGGAGCGGGCTGCGAACTTCCTGGAGTCGGAGATGGACGCCGGGCACATGCGGCGCCACGAACCCCGGCTGTTGCTGCTCGCCATCTATTCATCGGTCATCGGGATGATCACCGAGGTGGACGTGCTCCGGGCCATGGGCGAGGAGCCCACGGCCCGGTCGCTGGTGAAGCGGCGGGCGGAGATCCTCGAGTTCCTCCGGTCCGCCCTGGTGACCGACACGGGCTGACCGATCGGGGGCAGGCCAATCGGGGGCGGGGCAGTCCAATCGGACAGCCCTGGTGCCGGGTCAGTCCTTCTTGGTCGTGCTCTTACGGGACCGGCGAGCCGGAGGAGCCGGCTTGGGCTTGGGCGGCGGGCGCGGCGGCGTGTATCGCTTGTTCGCCTCGGGGCGCTTGGGCCCGGTGTTCGTGCCCGCCTTTGCCTTTCGTGAGCCAGATCCTCGACCGCCTGCCGTTCTCGTGCTGGCAGAACGCGGCCGGGACCTGGCTTCGGCCCGGGCGGTGGCCGCAGCCTCGCGTTGCAGCTTGTACGAGCGGTACAAGAGCCAAAAGGCAAGGGCCCAGAAGGGTATGGCCAGGACGAGGGTCGAACCGGAGAAGCCGGCTCCGGTAAACAGGGCGACGAATCCGACGGGGGCGCGCCGACCGATGAACGTCGCACCGGCCAACAGCACACCGGCCGCCAGGCCGACGATGAGAGTGGTCTGGGGGGTCAACTGGTTCTTGGCCAGCCGGAAATGCGAGTTGTGGGTCTCGGTGAGGTAGATGACCACCCCGAAGACGGCGGCCAGGACGGCGGCGCCGAAGGAGAACAACCTTTCCCGGTCGTTCAGGCGGTCAATGGCCCACTTGACAGCAATGTCCGACTTGGGAGCGTCGGCACCCGACTGCTTGGCCGCGGCCGAGCCATTGGTCGGCCTCGGCTGTTTGGTAGAACTCGGCTGTTTCGTCGGACTCGGCTGTTTGGTCGGACTCGGCCGTTTTGCGGCACCCGATGGCTTGGTCGGACTCGGTCGCTGCAACCGGGCTCGAGCCCGATCGATGCGACCGGGCTCCTTGGGCGCCTCGTCCTCGTCGTCCTCGTATTCGTCTTCCTCGTCGTACTCCTCGTCCTCGTATTCGTCTTCCTCCCCGTATTCCTCCTCCTCGTATTCCTCCTCCCCGTATTCCTCCTCCCCGTATTCGCCTTCCTCGTCGTACACGTCGCCCTCGTAGGCCTGCTCCTCGTAAGGCTCGTCCGCCTCGTACTCCCCTTCCTCGTCAAGGTCCTCGTCCTCGGATTCCTCGCCTTCGTCGAGCTCGTCCTCGGAGAAGTCCTCGTCCTCCTCGTACACCCCGCCCCTGTCGAGCTCGCCATCCCCGTCGAGCTCCGGATCCTCGTCGACCTCCGCGGCGGAGCCCTCGTTCGGGTCTGAACCCGCTTTCTTGTCCTTGCTCATCGGGTTTCAGGCTACTGGGCGGGAGAACGGCCCTCTGTCGATTGGCAGGCGGTTGTCGGTCCGCGTGACCGGCGATACGGTCGCCAACATGGACTTCAGAACCGAGTCGGTGTTGTCGTTGGCTGATCAGATCCGCAAGGGGGCGCTGTCCGCCCGGGACCTGGTCGGACACGCTCTTTCTCGCATCGAGGCCGACAACCCTCGTCTGAACGCATTCGTGGCTGTGGGCGAAGAGCGTGCCATGGTCGCGGCGGCGTCGATCGACGAGCAAGTGGCCTCCGGCGGTGACCCAGGCCCCCTAGCCGGGATTCCCATCGGGGTGAAGGACCTGGAAGACGCATCGGGATTCGTGACCACCCAGGGATCAGCCCTGTTCGCCGACGGCCAGCCGTCCCTGGCCGATTCGCCCCTGGTCGCCCGGCTCGTGGCCGCCGGGTGCGTGGTCGTGGGCAAGACCAACACCCCCGAACTGGGCTGGAAGGCCGATACCGACAATGCACTGTTCGGTCCCACACTCAACCCATGGAACCTGGAGCACAGCCCCGGGGGGTCGTCCGGGGGGAGCGCAGCGGCGATCGCCGCCGGCATGGTACCGCTGGCCACCGGATCTGACGGCGGAGGTTCGATCCGGATCCCTGCTGCCTGTTGCGGCCTCTCGGGAATCAAGACGTCATTCGGCCGGGTACCGACGGGGGGGCCTCATGCTCCAGCATGGCCGAATCTCTCGACCCGAGGTCCCATGGCTCGCCGTATGGTCGATGTGGTCGCCGCGCTCGAGGTGGCGGTGGGCCCAGATCCCAGCGATCTGAGTTCGCTCCCACGTGCCGAGGCGTCGTGGACGGCGGCCATCCATGAGCCTCAACTGCCTGCGCGGGTGGCATGGTCGCCGAACCTCGGGTATGGCGAGGTAGACGCGCAGGTGCTGGCCGTGTGCCAGCGTGCGATCGAGGCGTTGGCCTCGATGGGTACCGAGGTGGTGGAGGTCGACACCGTCTTCGACCACGATCCGATCGACCATTGGCTCATACTGACGGGGAGCTACAACCTCCGTACCTTCGAAGGGCTCCGGGAGACGGCCGGGTGGGAACGAGTAGATCCGTTCTTGAGGATGCTGGTCGAAGGAGCGGCATCGCTCAGCGCACTAGACGTCGTCCATGCCGAGGACCACTGCCACCATCTCAACCTTCGGCTCGTCGAGTTGTTCCACGACGTGCGCCTGCTCATCACCCCGACAACAGCCGGTGCCGCGCCTCTGAGGTCGTTGGAGGGCAGGAGCCTGGTCAATGGAGAGCCAACCCTCAACTGGGTGCAGTTCACGTACCCCTTCAATATGACCCGCTCTCCGGCGGCGTCCATTTGTGCTGGACTTACCGATGCCGGGTTGCCGGTTGGCCTGCAGCTGGTGGGGCCACAGCATGGCGATCTCGTCGTCCTGCGATCGGCTGCGGCGTTGGAGGAGGCGATCGGGTTCGAGCAGTTGGCTCCCTCCTGAGGAAGCTGGTGGCCCCGCCGCAGTGGGCCCGTCGATCTCTGGCTATCCAGCCCGCTCACCCATGCGGCGAACGGTGGTCGGTCGCCGGACTACCATGACCCTCTACGTCGGGGAGGTCGGAGACCGACCTGATGTCACGGGCGTTTAGCTCAGTTGGTTAGAGCGCAGCCTTCACACGGCTGAGGTCGGAGGTTCGAGTCCTCTAGCGCCCACCAGAAACTCCCTGGTGAGAGGCTCACAAGCCCGCAACTCGAATCCGCGACTCGCAGACGTGACACAGATCTGACACAGCAGTCTTAGCCCGTGACATGTGAAGTTCCGGTTCATGCTTTCCACTGTCTCAGTGACTGAACGAGAGCTTCGGTCCGACCTGCGGTGTCCCCGCAGGGGGTTCCGCCATCCGCCGCTGTTCGGAAAGAGGCCTGCTCAGATGCGTTCGAGTTCGGCCCCGTCGAACAGCGGCATCATGTCCAACGCCGAGACGTCAGCTTGGACGTCGGCGTCACTCGGCGCTACCGGGTCACCTTGGGCAGCAGCGATGGTTGCCGCCAGCAAGGTGGCATCGCTCGATGTGTTGAGGAACAGTTGTGGGTTGGAAAGCACATATGCAACCCCCCGCTCCAATGGCTCGCCTTCGGGCAGCGGTTCGTACCAGGCGTAGTGCGGCTTGGAGGAATCCGGTGTCCACCGTCGGCGAGCAATGGATTTGATGGTTTGGACCGCGACCTCGCGTTTGGCGCACACCTCCAGCAGTTGCTCCACCGACGATCGGTAGTCCGGGTTTTGGAGCATGAGGAAGTTGTAGGGAAGCAGCACGGAGTCGAAGTCGAAGCGCTTAAGGCTGGCCAGGTGCATGTCGGCGATGCGGGTCCCATGACCGGTCACGCCGATGGCCCGCACCAGACCTTCGTCACGGGCCTTGGCCATGGCTTCGACGGCTCCTCCCGGGGCGTGGGCGGTCTCCCAGTCGTCCGGCTCGACCAGGTTGTGGAGCTGGATGAGGTCGACCTGGTCGACACCCAACCGGGTCAGCGATCGCTCGAGCTGGGCTCGGGCGGCGTCGCCGGTGCGTCCATCGGTCTTGGTGGCCAAAAAGTATTCGGCCCGGTGATCAGCCAGGAAGGGCGCGAGGCGCAACTCGGAGTCGCCATAGGACGCGGCGGTGTCGATGTGATTGAGGTCGCCGGCAAGCACGGTGTGGAGCACCTGATCGGCGCGGTCCTGGCGCATGGTGGCGAGGGCGGCGGCGCCGAAGATGACCCGGGTGCTGTGGTGTCCGGTTCGGCCGAACGGCTGGGAGTTGATCACCAGTTCCGACGGTAGCAGCCTCTTACAGGACTCGGATCTCCGCCGGATTGGAAACCGGCTTTGGAGTCGGTTTCCGGTCTCGATGCCCGGTTCTGATAGGCGAGACGCTCCGGCACTTTCGGGACCCGCAGTGATTGCACAGAGGGCTACCTATGCCTCCGAAGGCGGGTCAGCGGCAAAGCCGGCCAGAATGGTCGGTGTGGCTAGAGCGGACGGCACCGGCGAGGTCCGGCACCGCACCGGCAAGGGGGACCTTGCCATCGTGTTCAGGCGCTTCCGCCGGCAGTGCAGGGGAGCAGAAACTTCAGGGCCGCTCGTCGGGGTCAAGATCGGCCAGAGGCCGAACGGAAGCGAAGCCCGGGGATGTAGCCGAGCTCGTCGAGGTGATGGCAAAGCCGGACATCACTGTGACGGCGCCTCGCAGATGAGACCGAGGTGACGGGCCTGGATACCGACCCTTCTTCGAGATTCACCTAATAGTGGGACCGGCAGGTTCCCAGGGGACCCAATCCAGACGACACTTTTCGCCACCAGCGCCAGAGTTCGTCAGGAAACAAGACGTGCCTTGCGACATGCCTGTTCGCCGGTCCGCCGGGCAATGCGACCGCCACCGTCCACTGGGTCGCCTCCGCCCCGGGGCGTCCTGCGTCGAGGGCATCCTGACTCATCCGCCCTGGCGCAACACTCGAGACACAGCTGCAGAACGCAAGAGCTCGGTGGCATCGGCCGGCAGGAGGAACCCGTCCATTCGCTCTCTGTGAACCGCACGGGCCCAGGCTGAGACGAACTTGGCGTGATTTCCGTAGAGACTGGCGAGCTGGGTCGCGCCGTAGGGCACGGTGGAGCCGAAGAGGAAGCAGAATCCTCCACTGTTGCCCTGACTGCCCAGTGCTGCGATCGGTGCGTCCACCTGGGGCGTTCGAACTCCTCCGGCGGCATTTCCGTTTGCGTCGAGCTTGAAGACCACCGGCGATGCCTGCGTGGTCGCCAAGAGGGGGGCAGACGGCGGAGGTGTGCCGTCGACGACCCACCGGTCGAGCCAATGGACGGCGGCGTCGAGTGCCCAATGCGTTCCTCCCGTATTGATGGGAACCTTGCAGCTGAACCCACCCGTCGGGGTGCGCGTCGGGTTCTGCATCGCATCCAGGTTCTTTACCGCACCTTGACCGTTGCCAGTGTCGCCGGGACCGATCGCCAAGCCGTAGTAGTCGTAGTGCGAACTGCCTGCGACCTCCCAGAGTCGGAACCATTTGGGATTGCCGTCATGCAGTCGGTCAGTCAGGTTGCTGTTGTCGACGTCTGTCTCGGTCTCGAATTCCATGACCGGGACGCCTATGTCGCTACGGATCGTCGTCGGGCGCGGGGCGGGATAGCTGGACTGTGGCCCTTGGGAGAGTGGGGCACCAGTGCCGAATTGGCTGTGCACGAGGAAGCCTTGGTAGGCGTGGGCGTAGGGCTGCACCGCATCGATGTAGGTCATGAGGCGGCCGGCCGATTGTGACTCACCGGCCGCGACCAGCGCGCGGGGCCGCAGGCCCCCGAGGACCTGCGCTGCGTCATTGCGAACGGCCTGCCCAGCCTGCGAGAAGATGTCGTAGGAGAAGCTATCGCCCGGGTGCGAGAGCGTGGAGTAATCGGTAGGATCGGTGGTCTTCGCCGAGTCAACTCCGACCTGCTGGGCGGAAACCCCGACCCACGCGAATCCCTCGCGGATCAGTTCGTTGTGGGACATCGTCCAATCGGGAGCGTCGTCAGTTCCTCCGCTCACGTTGAGCCACTCGACGACGACCGTCCCGTTGAATCGCTTCGGATCGATCGGCCGGTATACGGCCATTCGTGTCGTGTACGGCGCGCTCTCGCCAGTTGTGATCTTCCACTTGCCGTCGCTCGTGAGGGCGTTCACCGGCACGAAGGCGTGGGCGGTACCCGACAGGAAGTATTGCGACTTCTCGTAGCCGACCCTTGCCAGATTGATGCTTGTTCCATAGAGGGTGTTGCTGAAGGTAGGGGAGTTGACCCGGATAGGCCCCGTTACGGTGAGACCGGCATGGGTGTGCGAGACACTGACCGGTGATGAAGCCTCGAGTGAGGTGGCCGAAGCCGCGCTTGGCAGTCCTCCACAGGTCACCAGCAGGGCGCTCAGGCCCAAAATGGCCCCGAAACCCCGAGCCGTGAGCCACTTGCCGTTGCACGGAGAGAAATTGCCGCCAGTCTTCGCCTCTGACGTCATGAGATGCCCCCCGATCGGCGTTGACGCGGGCGGATCGACATCCCCCCAGTTGCGAGATGCTACGTCCGTCTTCGACCAAGATGCTCCTCGTCAAGCCACATGCAGGGGCGACGAGTTCGACACCGGGGCAGGTCGGATGCCCTTCCGGGGTGGGGATCAATGAGGAATCAGGCCCACCCAGAAGACCGGCTGTGTACCAAACCAAGCAGTACGGTGATTCGAGCACCATGGGAACGGACGGAGACAGCGCACGAGTGATCACTCCCGCCGACGAGGAGGTGTTGGAGCGCCTGGTCGGATCTGGGACTTTTTCGCGTGGCATTGGCTATGCCCAGGCCGGCGCGGTACGAAAGCGAACGTGGAGCCCCGGCGGCACCCACGTGGTCGGTGAGGTCCAGGGCGGGTCTCCGAAGCCATACGTCGCTTCGGTCGTCCTGACCCGCTCACGATCACAGCGACTGTCGGCCTTCCAAGCCACGTGCACCTGCCCCGTGGGCACGAACTGCAAGCACGCGGTAGCCCTGGTTCTAGCCGAGGAGCCAACGGTGCATTCGGGTAGGGCTCCCTTGCTCACGCTGGTCAAGAGCGACTCAGCACCCTCCCCCCGGGACCGCGGCGCCAACGCTTCCGACGACCGAGCCATCGACGGCTCTCGGGCCGACGGTTCCCCCCGCCCAGAGGCCAGGCCCGATTCCGGGCCCACCGACTGGGAACTGCCCCTCCAGGCGCTGTTGGACCCCGATGGGGGCGAGACAGCCGAGGCAGCCTCCACGGAGATCGGGCTCCAGTTCGAACTCGTACTCGAAGCCGGTCGGCCAGGAGCCCGAGGGCCGGCCGCCGGCGGCCCGGGGATCCGGGTGCGCCCGGTGGTACCGGGGCGGAACGGGAATTGGGTCAGAACGGGTATCTCCTGGACCAACCTCGAATACTTTCGCTATGGCGCCACACGGACCAGCGAAGCAGACGAACGAATTCTGCTGGTCAAAGAGGTACTGGCGCTCAGCCGGCTGGCGAGTCGCCGGAGTACCTACAGCTACTCCGATGAGGTTGTCAGGCTCGAGTCCATCAACAGTCGGAGGCTGTGGGACCTCCTCGGCGAAGCCCGCGCCGTGGGGCTCCCCTTAGTGCAGTCGCGGCGCGGTGGCGAGCCCGTCACGCTGCTCCCGACCGACGTCGCGGTCACGATCGACGTCACCCGGACCGAGTCGGGCCTCCGAGTCGAGCCCCGCGTCGGCAACGAGAGCCGAGTTCTTCCGCTCGAGAGGTCCATGCTCATCGGCAGGCCGGCGCACGGGATCGCCTGGTGGGACGTGGGGACGGGCTCGACCGCCAGCGCGCAGCCGCTCGGGCTCGGGCTTGCCGCGCTGGCCAGTCCGGTGGACGACAACCTCCGCACCTTCCTCAGGATGGCCACGATCGATGTGCCTCACGACGACGAGAAGCGCTTCATGCGGGCGTTCGTTCCGAAGCTCCGTCAGAAGGTGGAGTTGGCATCGAGCGACGGGTCCGTGGACCTGCCTGACGTTCGCCCCACGCTGGTTCTGGCCATCCAGGCGGACGACGGCCACCGAATCGGGCTGACGTGGACGAGAGGTGTCGCAGGTGTCGAGGGGAAGGAAAGCCTGTGGGGCGCCCCTCGCCGTATCCACGAACGAGCAGCTGAGGACTCCATCCTCGAAGAGGTAATGGCCGTCGTTCGCCCCGTTACCGAATTGTTCGAGCGCACGCCCTTCGGCACCCGCCTGGCCCCCGAGGCACAGCTGGCGGGTATGGCCGCCGTGCAGTTCCTCACCGAGCTGGTGCCGCTGCTCGAGTCGATCGAGGGGGTCAAGATCGAGCGGATGGGCATGCTGCCCGATTATCGGGAGGCAGCGGTCGCCCCAGTGGTGATCCTCGGTGGTTCGGAATCAGCTGACAACGACTGGTTCGATCTGACGATCGACGTCTCCGTGGGCGGCGAAGAGGTGCCGTTCGCCGAGCTGTTCGTCGCTCTTGCCGCGAGCCAGTCGCACCTCGTCCTTCCGTCGGGGACCTATTTCTCCCTCGACCGGGAGGAGCTTCGGGAGCTTTCCCGCCTGATCGCCGAAGCGCGGACTCTGCACGACGCGCCAGGCGACGGAATCCGCCTCAACCGGTTCCAAGCGAGCCTGTGGGAAGACCTCCAGCGCCTCGGGGTCGTCACCGTCCAAGCCGGCCAGTGGGAGGCATCGGTGCGGGCCCTGGTGAGCGCGACCGACCGGGCCGAGCATCGTCCTCCCGCGAGCCTGCGCGCCACCCTCCGGCCGTATCAGCACACCGGGTTCAACTGGTTGGCCTTCCTCTATGAGCACCGGCTCGGCGGCATCCTCGCCGACGACATGGGTCTGGGCAAGACGCTGCAGGCGCTGGCCCTGATGTGCCACACCAAAGAACAGGGACTGTCTGACCATCCGTACCTGGTGGTGGCACCGACCAGTGTCGTGGGGAACTGGGCGGCCGAGTGCCGCCGGTTCGCGCCCGATCTCGACGTGGTCACGGTCACCGAGACCGAGCGCCGTCGGGGGAGGACCTTGGCCGACGTCGCCGCGGGAGCCGACGCGGTGATCACCTCCTACAGCCTGTTTCGGATGGAGTACGAGGCCTACGCCGGCGTCGAATGGTCTGGGCTGTTCCTCGACGAGGCCCAGTTCGCCAAGAACCGGTTCTCCCAGACCTACCAGCGGGCCAAGATGCTGCCCGTCTCGTTCAAGGTGGCGATGAGCGGGACACCGATCGAGAACAACCTGATGGAGCTGTGGTCGATGCTCTCCATTGCTGCGCCCGGCCTCTTCGCCAACGCCGAGCGCTTCGGGGAGCACTACCGGGTGCCCATTGAGAAGCATGCCGACGAGGAGCGGCTGATGCAGCTCCGGCGCCGCGTTCGCCCGCTGCTCTTGCGACGCAGCAAGGAGCAAGTGGCCAGCGACCTGCCCGACAAGCAGGAGCAGGTCCTCGAGCTTGAGCTCAGCCCGAAGCACAAGAAGGTCTACCAGACCTACCTGCAACGCGAGCGCCAGAAGGTCCTCGGGCTCCTCGACGACATGACGAAGAACCGTTTCGAGATCTTCCGTTCGCTCACCCTTCTGCGCCAGGCAAGCCTGGATGTGTCGCTCGTCGACATCAAGCACGCAGGGGTACCGTCGACCAAGCTGGACGTGCTGATGGAGATGCTCGAGGACATCATCGCCGACGGGCATCGCGTGCTCGTGTTCAGCCAGTTCACCCGGTTCCTCAATCTGGCCCGTGATCGGATCCGCACGGCCGGTGTCGAGCACTGCTATCTCGACGGACGGACCCGCAATCGACCTGCGGTCATCGCTGAGTTCAGGGAGGGCAACGCCCCGGTGTTCCTGATCAGTCTCAAGGCTGGGGGATTCGGCCTCAACTTGGCCGAGGCCGACTACTGCATACTGCTCGATCCGTGGTGGAACCCGGCCACTGAGGCTCAGGCAGTCGATCGCATCCACCGCATCGGCCAGACTCGCAAGGTCATGGTCTACCGTCTGGTGGCCAAGGAAACCCTCGAAGAGAAGGTCGTTGCCCTCAAGGCAAAGAAGGCCGCATTGTTTGCCAACGTCATTGATGGGGGTGGGTTCGAATCCGGAGCGATGACCGCGGCTGACATTCGGGGCCTCTTGGACTGATTGCCTCCGGTTGGCGGTTCTTCTCAGGCATTGGCAGAGTACCTGGACCACAGCACAGCGGACCCTCACCACCGCACAGCGGACCCTGACCAGCGCAGAGAGTGGTTGTTTTGCCGATCGGCTCTACTGTGCATCGCTGAACAGTCCACAAGTTCACGGAGAGCACCGGCCGGCGAATCGAGTGAAACCAACGCTGGAAATTCCAACCAGGTAACGTGCGTCTGACCGAACATGCCATTCAACCCCTGGTTGCAAAGGTGACGAGTATCCGGCGGTTCGACGACGAGCACAACCGAGGACCTGAACAGGGCCGCCCCAAGGCCGATTCCTCGATTCCTTCAACCGTCTCTTCCATCGCCTGATAAGACCCGATGCCTGTGACCGCAATGACCACCCTGACAACTGAACGGAACCGGCTGGCCCCCCTCGACGGCATTCGGGCCTTCGCCGTCACCGCCGTCATCCTCTACCACGCCGAGCCGAGCTGGGCCATCGGTGGGTACTTCGGGGTGGACGTCTTCTTCGTCCTATCCGGTTACCTGATCACCTCGCTCCTGCTCCGTGAGTGGCAGGGTTCCGGGGGTATCGCCCTGAGGGCGTTCTGGGCCCGCCGGGCCCGGCGGCTCCTTCCCGCGCTGTTCCTCATGCTTGCCGTGGTCGGCGTGGTCGCCGTCGCGTTGCCGCAGGTGGTCGGGTCTCCCGGCCTCTTGGGTGACACGGTGGCCACGGTCGGCTACGTGGCCAACTGGCACTTGATCGCCGCCCATACGAACTACTTCGCTCTAGCGGCCAACCCGTCGCCACTGCTGCCTACCTGGTCGTTGGCCATCGAGGAGCAGTTCTACCTGATATGGCCCCTCGTCCTCTTGGTACTCGTCGGTGGTGTTCGACGGCGACGCCGCACGCACGCCAGCCAAGGTCCCGAGAAGAATCGGTTGGTCGTGGTCGCCGGAGTGGCCGCCGCCGGCGCCGCCGCCTCGGCTCTGCTCATGGCCCTGTTGACCCCGGTCGGTGCCGCCTCGGTGAACCGCTCGTACTACGGCAGCGACACCCGGGCCCAGGGCCTGCTCGTCGGGGCCGCCCTTGCCGCCCTGTGCCTGTGGTGGGGCCCGGTGCGCACGCAGCGAGGCCGCCGTCTGGTCTGGGTACTCGGCTTCGCCGGCGCGGCGGGGGTTGCGGTCATGTGGCGTACGGTGGCGGAGGGATCGGCGCTTACGTTCCACGGTGGGTTCGCCCTCCTGGCTCTCTGCACCGCGGCCGTGATCGCCTGCGTGACCCTGACGCCCGTCCATCCCCTGGCTCGGGCCCTCGCGGTGCAGCCACTGCCGTACCTCGGCCGGATCTCCTATGGCATGTACCTGTGGTACTGGCCGGTCCTCTTGGTCATGACCTCCGATCGGACGCACCTGCAAGGGTTATCCCTCCTGGCCGCCCGCATGGTCGTCGTCGTGGCGATCTCCGCCGCTTCGTTCCACCTGGTCGAGACGCCCATACGGCGGGGGGTGCTGGCCGGGTGGCGATCCTGGGTCGCACTCCCGGCGGCGGTGGCCACGATCGCCGCCCTCCCGTTGCTGATGCCGACGCTCGATGCACAGCTTCCGACCGCCCAGACGACCACAGCCCGCGCCTACTCGGCATTGGCGCCATTGCCCCCGGTCGTGGCGACCACCAATCCCGTGCGCATCCTGCTGGTGGGCGACTCGATGGTCGGCTCACTCGGCGTAGGTCTTTCCACCCTCGCCTCCCACTACGGCGCCGTGGTGGTGAACCGGGGTTCGCCCGGCTGCTCGTTGGCCGAGGCCACCCAGGTCCGGGTGCTGTGGTACACCGACCCACCCGGCGTACCCTGCGAGGCCGACAACCCACAGCACGTGCTCACCAGCTATCGGTCCCTCGTCCGCCAGGTCGACCCCGACGTGGTGGTGTATTTAGCCCGCAGCGACACCCTCGACACCGAGCTGAACGGGACCTGGCAACACCTCGGCCAGCCCTCGTTCGACCGGTGGGCCGAGTCACGGTACGAGCAGGCTATTGCCACTCTCTCCTCGACCGGTGCTCACGTTGTGTTGTTGACCACCCCGTACTACCAGAGCGGGGAACAGGGTGACGGCCAGCCGTTGCCCGAGAACGAGCCGAGCAGGGTGACCATCGAGAACCACCTACTGGGCGAGGCGGTACTACGACATCCAGCGAATGCGACCCTGGTCAACTTTGGGGCCATGCTGTCGCCCTCCGGCCAATTCGTCAGCCAGGTCCAGGGCGTGCCCGTACGGTGCACGGACGGTATTCACGTGACTGTGCCTGGCGGGCAGTGGGTGGGCGAGCGCCTCATGCCCCGTCTCGTCTCGCTGGGACGGGCCCACGCCACCGCCGCCACCCAGGTCCACCGGGCACCCTTGCCGCCCCAGTCCCCGCCCGCGTGGTACTCGAAACTCCCTTGCGCCACGTGAGAATCGGACTGCATCAAGAGCGTCAAGTCACCCAGCTTGCTCCCATACCGACATGCCCGCGGCCATGACGAAGCCGTTGTACATCGCCGGGACGATGAAAAAGATCCAGAGGAACTGCCCAGGCCTGACGATCACATCGTTCGCGTCGAATCGCATGTCGCCATTGCCGTTGAGGCCAGAGTTGCCGCAGCACCCCAGCCAGCCGTCGAGACTCGAAGCCATATGAGCCATCGCCTTCGCCGTGGTGAACGAGGAAGGCAACCGGTAGAGGTACGTCTGGACTGCGTCGTTGGCCACGTTCCCGTCGAAGTTCACGTTCCAAAAGACGCGTTGGACTTCCCAAACCTTTCCAATGGCTGGAAGGGTGCCCTTCGAAAGTTGCACGCCGCCAGAACCGTTCGTGATCATGCTCTGGGTGGTGAAGGACTTGTCCGACCGGTCTGCTGTGGTCGCGCCGGCCAAAGTGGCTGGTGTGGCCACCGCCGCGGTGAGACCGAGGGCGCCGCCACTGGCGGTCAGGAAGCGACGCCGTGTCAGCGGGTGCATGCCAGCCCTCCAGCCGCCAACAGTGGCGCATGTCCGATGGTGTGTCTCCTCATGGGTTCCCCTCTGTTCAGGGCCGAAGCATATTGCTGCCTGGGACTCGACGTTGCGATCAGAAATTACCGGCTGGACACAGAGAGGAAACAACGCAGGGATATAACTGGCGGTGGAACAAAATGAGCACCTGGCGACAACGAAAGGAGACTGCAGATGGACCTCAGCCTTCGTGGTGCCTTCGACAATGAAGGTGCTGCCCGGGTCACCCGGGCGTTGATGTCCCAACTGGACAAGGTGCCGGTATCGAGATTCGCGGCAGAGCCCACCCGACATCCAGACAATGGGGCGGCACCACCCGGCTGATCGGTGGCTGAGGGCGTCCGACCGGAACGAACGGAACGGTCCCCGGTTTCCCCCCTCCCGGGGACCGTTCCTTCGTTCTACAAGCCGTCGCCGGCATCGGACTGGTCCGATCCACAGGGGTCACGTCTGCTCGGCGTCGTGCGGAAGGGGAGGGAGCGGCCGCCCTCGTGGTCGCGGGCATGGAAGCAGACCTATCCTCTCTTGACCGCCTGAGACCGATTGTCGGGGCTGATGCACGGCTCTCGGTCTAGTGGCGGGTCTATGGCAGAACCAGGGTCCTCGGCGAGAAGCCCCGAACTCGTGGTTGACGGCGATCTCGTTTGACGGCGGCCAACACTGCCCGCGTTCGAGGGTGGCTGCCGTCCAGAGATCAGCTTCGAGAGCGACGGAGAGATGTCCTCGCCCTGCCCGTCTACCATAGGACCATGGCGACGCTCGCAGAGGTGGTCGACATCGGCGGGCAAGATGGGTTCTTGGCTGTCGTGTCGACTCTGCGAGCCGATCAGAGCATCCAGTCCTCTGTCGTCAACGCCGGCGTACTCGCCCATCCACTGAGTGGCGGCCGGGTTGTTGGCTTCGCAACGTACGGAAAGACGAAGCTGGTCAACCTGCGAGCGCGCCCCCGGGTGAGCCTCACCTTTCGCGTCGGCTGGAGGTGGGTGACGGTCGAGGGTCGGGCTGAGTTGTTCGGCCCCGACGATCCGCACGCCGAGGTCGACTCCGAGGTCCTCCGCCTGCTCCTGCGCCAGGTGTTCACCGCGGCCGGGGGTACTCATGATGACTGGGATACCTACGACAGGACCATGGTGGAGCAGCGACGGGTCGCCGTGCTCGTCCGTCCGACGCGCATATACAGCAACTGAGGCGCCGGGTCGGTGACGCCCATGGGGTTTGCACTCCCCAACACGCGGACAAACCCTTGATCGGTGCCCGACCGTCACATCGGAGCGCTCCCGATTCCCATCGGTTGGCGCGCCTGCCTGCGAGTAGTGTCTTCAGCACGCCGGCCGGCGGCCCGGAAACGAACGCCACCTCGCGGCGATGTGACCCCCCTAGGCCGGCGCGGTCGGCCCATGACAATCCCAAGGAGCCCCATGTCGGATCTACCACCGCCCCCAGGATCCCCGCCCCCCCCGCCAGGTTCCGTCCCCTCTCCTGACGACCCGGCGGCAGTCGACGCCGCCGCCGGTATCTCCCATCGGGTCATCGGCACCGTCATGCCGGTCCTCCAGGTCGACCTCAATCCGGGCCAGGGCATCGTCTCGCCTGGTGGCGAATTGTCGTGGATGACGTCGTCCATTCAACTGTCGACCTCGACGTCGGGAGCGGGATCGAAGGGAATGTTCGGCGCACTCAAGCGGACTGTGGCCGGGGGCGGGCTCTTCCTCACCGAATACCAGGCCGAAGGTGCGCCAGGCACGATCTCGTTCGCGGCGAAGCTCCCGGGGGAGATCCGTCCGGTCGCCATCGCTCCAGACCGTGAGTACCTGGTCCACCGACATGGCTTTCTCGCTGCAACGTCGGGAGTGAATGTGTCGATTGGATTCCAGCAGAAGCTCGGTGCAGGGATCTTCGGCGGGAGCGGGTTCATCCTCCAGCGGGTGACCGGACAGGGCACCACCTGGATCGCCCTCTCCGGTGAGCTCGTCGAGTACCACCTGGCGCCTGGGGAGAACTTGCGGGTCATCCCGGGTCACGTCGGGCTGTTCGACGCGGGCATGAGCTTCGAGATCAAAATGGTCAAGGGCGTGAAGAACATGCTCTTTGGGGCCGATTCCCTGTTCCTGGCCTCGCTCACGGGACCGGGAATGGTCTGGCTCCAGACGATGCCGATCTCGCAACTCGCTCACGCCATAGCGCCTTACCTGCCTCAGAACGAGAACTCGGAGGGCGGCACGGGCGGAGCGATTCTGGGTGGCCTGCTCAAGAACTGACTGGCGAAGTACCCGGCCCCACAAGAGGTTCGACGCTATCGCCGGGTTCGGGGTCGTGGATGTCGATATCCAGACCCTGACCGAGGCGATCGATTGCCTGGCCGCCGCCGGGCCGATGGTCCCGGCCGACCCCGAGTCGATCGAGGCCCTCATGACCCAGCGGGCCCGCCTCGATGCCGTCGTGACCGAGGCTGCCGCCTCTTTTGAGGCTTCGAGGGACGGCCCGGGCCTGGTCGCGCGGGGCCATCAACGCGGCCCATATCGACACGGTGGCCGCGCTGGCCAACCCGGTGACCGAAGAGGCCCTGGCCCGAGACGAACAGGTCCTCTGTGACCAGGCCGCCTCGCTGTCGTTTGACCACTACGTGCGGGCGGTCTCCTACTGGCACCAGTTGGCCGACCCCGACGGGACCGAGACGAGCCACGACAAGCCCTGGCCGCCCGGGATGTCTATGTGGAGAAGAGCTTCAACGGGATGTGGCTCGGGCAGCGGCCTCCAACGCCCGGCACTACCTAGAGGGCATCGCCAACTTCCATTGGTTCCTCTGTAAGTGGATGGGGGGTCCGCAGTTTCTGGCCCGAGCTCTCCGATCGAAACGCTGCTGATGGCGCGCGTGCCGCTCAGCCCGATCGGTCCCCGAAGACCTGCTCGAAGATGCCATCCACGCCCGAGCCGTGCAGGGTCATCCCCCCGTCGACGACCAGGTTCTGCCCGGTGACGAATCGGGCCAGGTTCGAGCAGAGGAACACGACGACGTCGGCCACGTCCCCCGGTTCCCCGACTCGACCCATCGGTGTCGTGCGCTCGTAGCGGGCCTTCTCGTGAGGAAATGCCTCCAATAGCGGCTCGGTCAGCTTGGTCAGGATCCTTTCCGGGGATATGGAGTTGACCCGGATGGATGGCTCGTACTCCAGCGCGGCAGACGCCGTGATGGCCGCCACTCCGGCCTTGGCGGCCGCGTACGGTGCCTCCCCTGCTGCGGGCCGGGTTCCGCTGATGAGCGGGCTCACGATGGTGCCACCCCCGGCCGCCCGAATATGGGGGACGGCGGCCCGGAAGCCCAGGTACACGCCGGTCAGGTTGACCCGGACGAGCCGGTCCCACTCCTCAGGGCCCACTCGTGCAGTGGCGCCACACTGCCGACACCCGCGTTGTTGAACAGGGTGGTGATCCCGTCCATCGTCGTCGCCGCCCGGTCGACCGCAGCCTGCAGGCCGTCTGGATCAGTGACGTCTGCGACATGGGCCGTAGCCCCGATCTCGGCCGCCACCGATTTCGCAGCCCCCTCATCGATGTCGAGAATGGCAACCCGCGCGCCCTCTTCGGCCATCCGCCGGCAGGTGGCTCGGCCGATCCCAGACCCTCCGCCGGTCACCACTGCCTTTTGTCCCTGGAGAAGCCCCATAGCCCGCAAGCATGGCATGGCCTCACCGTCACGTTCCGGTGTCCTCGGCGCCTGAGCCACCCAACCAATCGGTTACGGTACCCAACAAGTGGGTTACGGCACCAAGACCTCGAGGGCCATGCCCCGGCCGGCCAGGTCCACCATTTCGTTGTCCTCGGCATAGCGGATGCCCTGGACGTTGAACAGGCGCACGGATTCACTACGGGTGGGGAACGGCCCCCAGTGCCAGGTGCCGCGAGCGAGCACGAGGGACTCGAGCGGTTCGATGGCGAAAACCTTGATGAGATCGGCATCGGCCTGGCCGTCGAACCCGAGACCGGCGGGCGCCACGGCGATCACGCAGGGGTGGTCGAGAGGCATGATTGCCTGGGTGTGGGTGCCGTGACGGTAGAGCATCTCGCACACCAGGCCACCCGGGACGGCGGGTACCTCGGACCGGCCGTGCCCGATGATGTTGACGTGGGGGTCGGCCCACTGGTACTCGAGCCGGTGGGTCCCGTCACCGGGGTCGGTGTCCTCCACCGGCAGCCAGCCGAAGGGAGACCATGAATCCTCGGTAAGGGGTTCCGGTCCCACCTGGCGCACCCTCCGTTCCGGTACTTCCACCGGACCTCCATTCCTTGGACGGATGTCGATCTAATCTGACAGCGGTACAGCCTACGGAATCGCAGGGTGGAGAGCAGAGGGGACACCGGCCAATGGATGTGCGGAGCATCGAGGACGCAGCGCCGATCGTTGAGCACAACGGCACAGTACCCGTGTGGTGGATGGTGGCGTCCCGGGAGATGAAGGAGGCCACCGACGGCGGCTTCCTCGAACTGGTCAATGAGTTCGAGGTGCCAGGAGGCGGAGCCGTCGAGCCCCACTCCCACCCGACCCACGAGTTCTATTACGTCCTCAGCGGCCGGGGGACCATGACCATTGAAGGCGAGGATCGTGAGATCGTCCAGGGTGACCTGGTCTACATCCCACCCGATGCGGTACATACCCTCCGACCGGTGAGCGATCACGCGCCGATCCACTGCTTCTGCTTTGCCATCGGAGTCCAGGGCGCGGGGCCCGTCGACTACACCAACCATTGACGTGGCTCGAGTCCTTGTCACCCACCGCCTTCCCGAGGGCGGCCTCGATCCTCTGGTCCACGCCGGCCATACCGTCGTGCAGAAGGCTGAGGACGACCGCTATGAGCCCGAGGAGCTGGTGGCGCTGGCGCCCGACGTCGATGGCATCCTCTGCCTGCTCACCGATCGCATCGACGAGCCGGTCCTCCGAGCGGGCGCGGCCGGACGGCTCCGTGTGGTCGGCACCGCAGCCGTCGGATTCGACAACATAGACCTGGTCGTGGCCGGCGCTGTGGGGATCGCAGTGTGCAACACGCCAGGGGTGCTCGACAAGACCACGGCTGATTTGGCCTTCCTTCTGATCTTGGCATCCAGCCGACTGGCGTCGGAGGCGGAACGGGACCTGAGGGCCGGTCACTGGGGTGGATGGGGGTTCATGGACTACCTCGCCCGCGACATCCACGGAGGCGTGCTCGGATTGGTCGGATACGGCAGGATCGCCCGGGAGGTGGCCAGACGGGCCGAGGGCTTCGACATGGAGGTCATCCATCACAGCCGGACGAAGACCGGTCATCCGGGCTACGTGTCCGACTTGGATGATCTGCTGGCCCCGGCCGACGTGGTCAGCCTGCACGTGCCCCTCACCGAAGCGACCCGCCATCTGATCGGTGCGAGGGAACTGGCCCTTATGAAGCCGACCGCCGTCCTCGTCAACACGGCCCGAGGGCCCGTCGTGGACGAGGACGCCTTGGTCGACGCGCTCGAGTCCGCCTCCCTGTTCGCCGTCGGCCTCGACGTCTACGACGGCGAGCCGGAGATCAACCCCCGCCTCCTTGCCGCGCCCCGGACCGTGCTCTTGCCCCATGTCGGGAGCTCGACCACCGAGACCCGGACCCGGATGGCCCGGCTGGCCGCCCAGGGCATCTGCGATGTCTTGGCTGGGAATACTCCGCCCAATCTGGTCAGCGCCTGAGTGCCAGCCGTCCCCCCGGCGACAGGTCGGTCGGTGATGGTCCGAAGAACCAGTCAAGCTTTGCGGCCTCTTGGTCGGCTTGCCCAGACACCGCATTGGAGGCCCAGCCGCCTGGGAATTGGAGGCCTGCATTGGAGGCGTTCAGACGACTGGTCGAGGATAGTGATTACAATGCTTTTCCGGAGGCTCAAACTGCAGACAAAGCGGCAAACTTCGGATCGGTTCTCGCAAGCGCTCAACGAGCCGATGCTGTGAGTCCTTTGCCGGGGGGCAGTTGGGAAGCGAGGTGGACCGACGGCCCGCAGATCGGTGGCCCGTGGGCCTTCGTCGGTTGGCCGGCTTGCTCATCACCAACGTGCAGGTAGGGAGGAAACGGCATGACTGAGGCACGGCGTGTTGAAGGTACCCGCGACGAGGTGGAACAGGCCTTCGCCCACTGGTGGAAGGTGGGGTGCGTCGACGAGGATTGGGCCACATGGGTGGACCTGTTCGCTCCGGACGTGGTTTACCACGACCACTTCTGGGGTGAGCTTCATGGGCGTGACGAGGTAGCGCTGTGGATCGCCGCCGTCATGAAGGGCGTTCCTGAGGTCTATACGGTTCTCGACTGGTACACCATCGACGGCGACACGGTGGTGTTCCACTGCCAGAACCGTCGAGACAACCCCGACGCAGGGGGGCCGGATTTCTGGGACTTTGCTGGTCTGTCCGTCATCCGGTATGCAGGCGGCGGACTATGGGCATCCGAGGAGGATTTCTGGGACTTGCCCGGGGCACGCCGCACGAGCATGGCGTACGCCGAGGCATGTCGGCGCGCCGGTGCGGACGACCCCGAACAGCGGATGACCCGTCGGTTCTGGCCGGACGGACCAGCGTGGGCTCGGACCGATGCCCCTCCCCGGCCTTCGTGGACCGGGGACGCCGACGTGCCATCCATCACCAAGCCGCGAGAGCTAGCCGCCTTGCTCGGGCGCGATCTGGTCTGACGGCGGCCGTCTGCAGGCGTTGCCCGGCTCAACCGGTCAACCGAGTGAACCCTCGCTGATGGGCGACGTGTCGAGCTCGAGCAGCTCGACTGTGGTCCTGCCCTCCCGCAGGGCGGCGAAGAGGCCCTCCTCCTTGTCGGCCCGGGCTCGGCCGGCGGCCATGACAATGTTCACTTGGCCGGAGGGGATCACCACGACGCCGTCGGCGTCGGCCACGACCCAGTCGCCACTGGCCACCGGCGCGTCCCCGACCCGTACGGGGGAGCCGGTGGTGCCCGGGCGCTTCTTTGTCGCGCCCCGCAGTGCCACCATGGTGGCGAAGACCGGGAAGCCATGCGCCTCCAGCGCTGACCGGTCCCGTACGCCACCGTCGATCACCAGTCCGGCGAGTCCCCGTGCCTCGGCTCCGGTGGTCAGGACCTCGCCCCAATACCCGCGCTCTGGCACGTGGCTGGCGTCGACCACCAGCACGCTGCCCTTCGGGGCCCGGACGACCGCGGCGTGGATCGCCAGGTTGTCGGCAGGCGAGCAGAGAACCGGATAGGCCGGCGCGGCCACTGCCGCCCCAGGCCACACTGCCGCAACACGTGGGTGCATCAGCAGCGCTCCTGACTCGCCTAGCGTGGCCGCCCCCAGCTTGAGGAGCGTAGACGCTCTTACTGCTTCATCACCCATATCGTCATCCCCCTTGGGGCTCGGTCTGTTGCCGCTACACGATACGGGCCGTCAGGAGGAGTCCGAAAGCCCTCGGGCAAGTACGGGAGGCATCGTTGTGAAGCCCTGGAGCACGTATGGGATGCATCGTTGTGGCGAGGCAGTGATCGAGACAGTGGTACAGACCCTTTGGCAAGGTATCGTTGCGCATGAAAGAGCCCGAGCCGCCCCCACCGATGAGCCGTGACCCTCGCTCACCTGATTCGTCGGCGCCAGGACCGGAAGGACCAAACGAAGCGCCAGGACCGGAAGGACCGGAAGAATTGGTCGAACGGGCTGCACCGTTGAACACGGGGGCCAGCCCGCTGGGGGATCAGCACCGACCGTCATTTCTGTCCGTCTATTTCGGGCGCATGGGCGCAAAGGCGTCACGATCGGCCTCGAGTCGAGTCCGGGTACCCATCGTGATCCTTACCTGGTGTAGTGGATTCATCGGGATCTACCTGATCTCGATCCCGAGTCTGTACCCGAACATGCCCGCCTCGACCAAGCTGTTCCTCATCGGATCGTTCGGTGCGTCGGCGGCATTGCTCTATGCCGCTCCGAAGTCCGATTTCGCGCAACCGCGCAACCTCCTGGTCGGCCAAGCGATCGCGGCATTGGTGGGAGTCACCTCGTACAAGCTGTTCGGCCTCGATCTGGGACTGGCGGCTGCGCTCGCCGTTGCCACCGCCATCGCCATCATGCAGGTCACCCACACGCTGCACCCGCCGGCGGGTGCGACCGCATTGATCGCCGTGCTCGGGCCGGCAAGTGTCCACAAGTTGGGCTATGAATTCGTCCTGACCCCGGTCCTTCTTGGTGCCTTAATCCTGCTCGTCGTCGCAGTCGTGATGAACAACCTGTCGTCAGATGAGAGCCAGCACTATCCGATCACGTGGTGGTGAACGGCTGTGGCCTACCGGGAAGAACCGGCGACCGGGAGGCCGTCCTGCTACCAGAGTTGGTCGACGTAGGTGTCGGTGCCGATGACGGTGGGAAGGAACGGCGCGGCAAAGGTGACCTGGCCGATGCCACCACGGTCGATCGCCTCGCCGTACTGTCGGAACGCATCCCAGCACTGTCTGGGCTCGGTGCTGAGGAAGCAGAGCTGCACGATGCGGTTCTCGTCCCCGCCTGAGGTCCCGAGGGACATCGGCGACTCCCGCCGGCTCGACGACCGGAATTGCTCGTCCAGGGTCCACGATGCCAGCGCATCGGGGCCCTCGTGGGCGAACAACGATGGAGCAGCGGATGCTTCGAGCCAGGCCGCCAACTGCTCGGAGGTCACGCCGTCTGCCGGCTCGGTCACCACCACGGCCAAACCGGCGAAGTCATGGTCGAGAGCCAGCTCGATCGGAACGCCATCATCGTCCTTGTAGGTCACGCTCACGAAGTCGTAGTTGGCCGTGTGGGCGTGGGTTCGTTCGTCGAAGCCCCTGCCGTTCTCATAGAGCCAGTAGACGCTGGGGCCGTCCCAGTCCTGCCCGGCCTGCTCCATTCCCTGGTGGCGCCAGTAGATGGAGAGGAACGACCCGGCTTGGACCGGGTCGGCGAATGGGCTCGTCTCCGGGAACCGGAGGTCCTTGAGGTACCGGGGCGCCACCCAACGACGTCCGGCAAACAGACCGGGAAAGATCAGACACCCGGCATAGAAGTGATCTCGCTCATACCATCGGTTGTAGGCAACCTCGTGGCCGCGATGCGGATCCACCATAGTGAACAGCATGTTCCCGATCTTCACCGGTGAGTCCACGGTCCGAAAACCGGCTGATCAGCTCAAGGACCGATCGCCGGTCGTCAGCGCGGCCTCGCGCATGCGGTCGGACCGGAACGTCGGATCGGTGTCGAAACGGGGGATGACCTCCTGACCGAAGAGCTTCATGCTCGCCACGGCTGTCTCGAACGGCATCGTCGTGGTCATGGGGCTCACGACCAATTGATCGGCGCCGGCCGATTCGTACTGCTGGCAGACCCGGGCGCAGTCCTCCGGGTCGCCAACGGCAATGATCCCGGCATCGACCTGCTGTTTGATCTCGTCAAGGGTGGGCTCGGGCATGACAGCGGGCCAATCGGGTACCCCGGCCGGCTTCGGGAACGTGTTGAGCCATCGGTAGACAAGGCTCTGGTACAAACGCATGTCGATATGGGTGTTGAGCTCGAACGCCTCATTGCGGTCGGGCATGCACGAGAGATGGGTTACGCACATCACGTTGTCGTTGACGAAGTCGCCAACCGGCTCGGCCTCTTGGACCGCGTTCTTGTACACCTCGATCAAGCGGGCCAGTTCCGCAGGGGCCCCGACGGTGAAGCACAGGACGCCGAGTCCCATGCGGCCCGCCTTCTCGAAGGTCGGCGGATTGCCGCAGGCCACCCACATCGGTGGGTGGGGGCGGGCGACGGGCTTCGGAAAGATCTCCCGGGGAGGCACCGAGAAGGACTCGCCCTCGTACGAATAGAACCCGTCACGCCACATCTTGGGGATCTCGCGAATTGCCTCGTCCCACAGGACCTTCGAATGGTCTATCTCGGGGATCCCGAACCCGAACATTTCGGTGGTCGACGATCCCCGGCCTGTGCCCAGTTCGAAGCGACCGTCGGACAGGTTGTCGAGCATGGCCGCCCTCTCGGCCGTGCGTACCGGGTGGTTGACCGGTGCCGTGATGTTGAAGATTGCCGATCCCAGATGGATGCGCTCGGTGCGCGAGGCCACCGAAGCCAGGAACACCTCGGGAGCCGACATGTGCGAGTACTCGCGGAGAAAGTGGTGCTCGGACGCCCACACATACTTGAACCCGAATTCTTCGGCCCTGATCGAGAGCTCGAGGTTGTCGAGAAGGCGGCGCTGCTCGTACCCCGGAGTGGTCTCGGCCACCTTGTCTGGCACGAAGACCTGCGCGAAGTACCCGAACTCCATACCGACCCCCATTTTGCCCGTATCGACCTGTAGCGACCTGTCATACCATGTCTCGATCGCACGCGCTCTCTCGGCCGACGATGAACCTGGGTGCAGGTATGCGACACCGTCTCGCCCATCTGAGAAACTGTCGGTCAATGTTCGACGACTTGCTTGCCGCCAACCGCCGTTACTCTCGGTAAATTTTCCCTCCAGGGGATCCCGGGCCGAGCAGCCAAGGGCTTCGGCCTGGTGACCTGTATCGACAGCCGGATCGAACCGTTGACCATGCTCGGCCTGCACCCGGGCGACGCCAAGATCCTCCGCAACGCCGGCGCACGGGTCACACCCGACGTCCTGCGCTCCCTGGTTCTGGCCACGACGTTCCTTGGCGTGACCCACATCGCCGTGATGCACCACACCGACTGCGCCCTCGCCCGCGGCGGTGAAGCGGAGATCAGATCGGGTCTGAGCGACGCACAGGCCGCCAACTCGGCGGGCTGGGACTTCCTGACCATGAACGATCCCGATGACGCACTGGCCACTGACGTTGACGCGGTACGAACCTGCGCGGTCCTCCCGGACGGCATCTCGGTCGAAGGATGGCGCTACGACGTCCAGACGGGCGTGGTCGCCAGGGTCATTCCCAGCGGGGGCTGAGATCACCATGGCGGGCGACCCGGCCGGCGACCTAACCGAGCTCGTCGTGGCCGACGCAGATGCGTGGCGGGCCTGGTTGCACCGGCACGAGGACTCTGCCGGGGTATGGTTGGTCCTGGCCAAGAAGGGCACGCTCGAGCCGACCAGCCTCTCCTACGATCAGGCATTGGACGAAGCCTTGTGCCACGGCTGGATCGACGGCCAGGTCCGTCGCCTCGGCGAGGACACCTACCGCCAACGGTTCACTCCCCGGCGGCCTCGTAGCCCGTGGTCAAAGCGAAACGTCGAGATGGTCGAGCGATTGGTCGCCGAGGGACGGATGCAGCCGGCCGGGATCGCCGCGATGGAACGGGCGAAGGCCGATGGACGCTGGGACGGCGCCTACGCCGGCCAGGCCAGCATGGAGGTGCCACACGACCTGGAGGAGGCTCTGGCCGCCGAGCCGCGGGCATTAGCCATGTTCGAGGTCCTCACCAGGCAGAACCGCTACGCCGTGCTCTACCGGATCCAATCGGCCAAGCGTGCCGATACCCGGGCTCGGCGCATCGGACAGTTCGTGGCCATGCTGGCGCGAGGCGAGTCCATCCACCCGCAGCGGCGCGGCTTGGATCCCTGAGGCACCCGCGTCATAGGCGTGGCTCCGAACACGGTGTGACTCCCAAACACAGTTGGAAATCCAACACAGTTGGAATCCGATTGGCGTCAGCGCGCATGGTTTCAGCGCGCATTGTTATGGTGATTCCGGACCATGCAGTGCCGTCCGAACGCATGGCCGAGCGGCGATCATACAGGGAGGGCAACGATATGAAGGGGTTCAAGAATTTCCTGATGCAAGGCGATCTGATCGTGATCGCCGTCGGTTTGGTCGTGGCCCTGGCCTTCAGCACGTTGATCAAAGCCTTTACTGACAGCATCATCACGCCACTGGTCAATGCGGCTGCCGGCGGTGGATCGACGGCCAAGGGGCTCGGGTGGACGATCAACGGGCAGCGGATCGATCTGGGCTCGTTCATCTCTGCCATTGTGTACTTCGTCATCTTCATGGCGGTCATCTACTTCGTCCTCGTCTTGCCGTATCGGGCATACATGAGAAAGCGTGGCTCCTCGGTGTTCGGTGATCCGCCACCGACCAAGAAGTGCCCCAACTGCCTCTCGAGCGACATCCCGATCGCCGCGACCAAGTGCAAGTACTGCACCAGCGACCTCTCGGTTGCATCCTGAGCGCGGGAGGCCGATCGCCGTACCGGAACCGGGCCTGCCCACGGCACGGACCGGGTCGGTGGTCACCTTGAGTGCAATCGCAGGCACGGGGTGAGGTCGGCAGCCGGGGCGCATTGTCCCGCGCCGGCCCCCATAGACTTTTCGCGGTGAGTGCGACCCCGGATGTCACGTACGACGCGGCCCCGCCCGACGCGGTCGAGCGCCAGCTCGAGACCCACCGCCGCGAGCTGACAGGCTATTGCTACCGCATGCTGGGCTCGGGGTTCGAGGCCGAGGACGCAGTGCAGGAGACCATGGTCCGGGCCTGGCGGGGCATCGATCGGTTCGAGGGTCGCTCGGCCGTACGCTCCTGGCTCTATCGCATCGCAACCAACGTGTGCCTGGACATGTTGCGGGGTCCGCAGCGGAGGGCCCGGCCGATGGATCTGGGCCCCGCCTCCACGGCGGAGTCCTACCTCGCCCCCGGACTACCCGAGCACAGCTGGGTGCAGCCAGTGCCCGACGCCTGGGTGGTGCCCGACACTGGCGACCCGGCTGAACTGGCCGAAGCACGAGAGACGATCCGCCTCGCCTTCGTCGCCGCCCTCCAGCTGCTGCCGCCCCGGCAGCGCGCGGTACTGATCCTGCGCGAGGTCCTCCGCTGGCACGCTGACGAAGTGGCCGAATTGCTCGACACCACAGTCGCCTCGGTCAACAGTTCGCTGCAACGGGCCAGGAGCACGTTGGCCACCCAGGATCTCGACGCCCCCCAGCCGACTCGGCTCGAAAGCGAACAAGAGGATCTCCTGGCCCGCTACGTGGACGCCTTCGAGCGTTACGACGTCGATTCCCTGGTTTCGATCCTTCACGAGGACGTCGTCCAATCGATGCCGCCCTTTGCCCTCTGGCTTCAAGGTCCCCTCCAGGTGACCCAGTGGCTGTTGGGCCAGGGAGCCGGTTGCCGAGGGTCCCGCCTCGTGGCCACGTCGTCCAACGGCTGTGCCGCATTCGGGTCCTACCGCCCGGCAGGACCGGGCGCCCACGAGCCGTTTGCCATACAGGTGGTCGAGGTGTCCGAGGGCCAAATCTCCGGCCTGCACAACTTTCTGTACCCCGAGCTGTTCGCCGCCTTCGGGCTTCCCCTCCGGCTGGACTCGTAGGGCATGGCCACCCGACTGATTCGATCCGATCCGCACTGATCCGTTCCGCACCAAGGGTGACCAGGGGCCATGACCCGGCGGAAGGGCCGGTGGAGGCCAATTCTGGCTCGGCACCCGCCGGTGACGTTCGGAGTGGGCCGAGTACCCGTACTCTGGGTGCATGGGGTTCTATGGAAACGGATACGGGCACAGCTCCTGGATCTTCTTGGTGGTCGTCGCGGCTGGCATCGCATTGAGGATGATCTCCACGCGGCGCCGAGGGCCGATAGGAGGGCGGACGCGGATGCGTCCGGGTCCGCCCCCCGGCATGCCGTTGTTCCAGGATCAGTCTCGGGCGGCCCCCGCAGCGGCCCCACCCCGGACGGGTGCCGGCTATACAGGGGTCCCGGCCGGCTGGATGGTGGATCCGTCCGGAAAGCACGAACAGCGTTACTGGTCGGGAACGGCATGGACGGACCACGTGATGAATGACGGAACCCCGGGAGTCGACCCGTTGCCGAGTCGGGCGGGGCGCGATGGGGAGGACCCGTCGGCCACGTCGAGCGGCGATGCGCAGCCCCTGGGCGAGCAGCCCCCCGATCCAGACTGACGGGGACCCCGGCCTCGACCAGATCTCAGCGCGGCTCGAGCGCACTCCGAGCGGCACTGATGTCCTGTCGCCCCAGGCCTCGGTCGACGGCCACGTGCCACTGCTGGGAGATCGCGGCCAGGACCGGCAAGGGAGGGGAGTCCGCCTCGACGATGGTCAGATCGATGTCCTTCAGGGCCCACTCCAGGGGGAACTCGGGCGCGAAGTCACCGCTGTCCATCTTGGACAGCTTGGCCATGGCCAGTCCCGATGCCAGCGGTCCGCCTTCAATCGCGCCAGCCAACACGTCGTGACCGATGCCCATGCGATCCGAGAGGGCCAGGGTCTCCGCCGCTCCTTCCACCAGGAAGGCCAGCCAGGCGTTGACCAGCAGCTTGAGGCGGCTACCGGCGCCGGCGGCTCCCACCCACTGGGTCTTGCGCCCGATGGCTGAGAACACGGGGTCGACGACCCCTGCCGCCTGCGCCGGGCCCGAGGCCAGGATCAGGAGTTGACCTTGCTCCGCCGGCCCCTTGCTACCCGAAACGGGAGCATCGACGAAGAGCACGTCTGGGCGGACCTCCTTCACCGTGGCGGCTAGATCGAGGGTGTGCTGTACGCCGATCGTGCCCATCTGAGCCCAGATTGCTCCGTCGGCCATGGCCTCGAGTACGTGCCCCTCGACCATGACCGATGTCACTGCCGCACTGTCGGGGAGCATGGTGATCACGACGTCTGCGGCCTGCACGGCGTCCTCGGCCTTCTCGGTGGTGGTGGCGCCGGCCTCCACCAGGGGCGCGGTTGCCGATTGGCTCCGGTTCCAGACCGATGTCGGAAAGCCGGCGTCGACCACGTTGCGGGCCATGGCCGAACCCATGATGCCGAGACCGATCACGGCCACCCGTGGTTGCTGTTCTGACCGGGCCCTCGCAGTCTCTGTCACGGCGGTCTCCTTTTGTTCGCGACCTCTGCCCATTCAGGCATCTCACTTCGATCGTACCGAGTGGGGCGTCCCGAGATGGTGGGGTTCGGGTGGGCACCCGGACACGACGCCGATCCCCGAGAGGCCGGTCCATCTGGCGCCCTCCCTATCCTGATGTCGATGGTGCCTGGGCCGATCCGGATCCTCATGTTCACGGGAAGCCTGCGGGCCGGGTCGACCAATACGGCCCTGTTGCATACCGCCCAGGTCGTGGCGCCCGCGGGCCCGGGGGCCCTCGTCTACGGGGGCCTTGTCGATGCGGACCTCCGCAAGCAGGTCGCCGACGTGGTGAGAATCCTCTCGTCGCACGTCGACGAGGTGGCCCGCCCACCGGCTACCTGGGGCTCACACCTGCTCGTTGCCCGAAGGGCGAGCCAAACGCGACCGACGCCTTACCGTGCGACGAAGTTGGAGGATTCGGATCGACCCCAGGCACAGCACGATGAGGGCCCCCAATACGGCGGCTAGGAGGAGGGCGAGGGCAAGCGGAAACGACCCCGAGGCGGTGAAGAAACTGATCTTCACGTTGTGGAGGTTCTGGAAGATGAACACCAGCATCACGACCAGGAAGATCAGGGCGGGGACCAGGGCGACCCACAGCCGCCCGGCACGAGTAACGGGGACCCCGGCGGGCGGCGGGGTGGCGACCGGAGGAGCGACCCCATCGACGCCGGGGCCGGGCCGGACGGCCTCCACCCGGTCGTCCGGGGTGCTGGTGCTCTCGGCCTCTGGCTGATCCGCGGATTCCATGGGCTGCTTCTTCCCTGGCCAGTGTCCTGGAGGAGGAACCTGGTGACATGTCCATGTTATGCCTGCTGTTGCCGGCTGGCCCGATCGGCCGCCCTCATCGGCACCGTGCTCCGGGCCTTGGAAGGTGTAGGTCGATGAGATACCCATCGACGACGCCGACCATGCACGCGTCGCTCGATCCGTTGAGCAACCAGGTATGGCCCCACCCGCTCCAGGTCACCAGGGTGGCCTTGGGGAAGACCCGGGCCAGATGCTGCGAGCTGACCAGGGGTGTATTGGGATCTCCGCTGTTGCCGAGCACGAGTACCGGGGGGACCGGCGCGGGTGCAGGTTCGTGATCGCGCTCGAGGACCTGGGCCAGGTCAGGCATCCCCCCAGGTTGTAGGCGACGGCATAGCCGCCGATGAGGGGGTAGCGGGCGTCCAACGAACGGGCTTCGGTCCCGGCGGCCACTGGGCCCAGATGGGAGGCGAAATCGTTACAGGCGATGGCCCACGACGCGTCGACCAATGGGGCACCCGACAGGTCCTCGACGAGGGCCAGGGCAAGTTGCCGCAGCGGGGATCCGTTGCCGTGCAGCGCATCGAGCAATGCCGTCGGGTAGGAGGGGGTGAAATCGGGAGCGCTCAGGGCGAGCAGGGTGGCCGAGTCGAGGTCGCCAACCGTCACGGGATGGTTGTCGCCGTTCCCGGGCGCCGGGAGAGGATGGGACCGGAGCTGGTCGCGCAGTGAGGTGAACATGGCCGTCGAGTCAGGGCCGAAGGGGCAGTTGGGGTTGGCCGCGCACCCGCTCAGGTAGTGCTGCAGCGACCGTTCGGCCGCTGGTGCCTCGTCGGCGGCCTGGGCGGCCAGCGTGGCGTTCACGTCCACCCCGCCATCGAGCACGAGGGCCCGCAGCCGGTGCGGGAACAGGTCGGCATAGACGGTTCCCAGGACGGTGCCGTAGGAGAGACCGAGATAGTTGATCTGGCTCACGCCCAGGGCGGCCCGGATACGGTCCATATCCCGAGCCGTGGCCTCCGTCGTGAGGGCGGAGCTCAGCCCGGGGTGGTCATGCGTGCAGGTCCTGGCCAGCGCCGTGAAGACCGACGTGCCGGGCAGTGGCTGCCCTGGCCGTGACGGAACGGGCAGAGCGCTGGTGAGCGCCGGTGGCGACGTTCCACACTCGAGCGGGTCGCTTGCCCCGGTCCCTCGGGGATCGAAGCTGACGACGTCGAACCGGGCGACGACGGCGGCTGGGAGGAGGCCCAGGACGACGGACATGATCTGGTTGCCGCTCTCTCCGGGGCCCCCGGGGTTGAACAGGAGTACGCCGATGCGCGCACTGGGATCAGCCGCCGGCTTGCGGGTCACGGCCAGTGAGATGGTGGCTCCTGAGGATTGGTGGTAGTTGAGCGGCACCACGACCGACCCGCACTGCACGCCGCTCTGGTCGGGGCACGGGGCCCACGTGATCCGGGCCGGTGGCGCGGCCCCCCGAGGGGTACCGGCGCTGGCCGTCGAGGCCGCTGCGGCCGTGATCCCCGTGGCCCAGGTGAGCCCAGTGCCAAAGAAGATGAGCATGGCCAGCGCCAGGGTGAGGCCGGCCACGGCGCCGCGCCGGTCAGGAGGCACGAGAGGTGCGGACGGGCGGGGCATCGAGAGCGCAGTGCATGCACTCGGCCACCGGCGTCCCCGTCCCCGCGAGTGGACGGAGTGGGTTGCGGATGGCCACGGCGGCGAGGATGCCGCCGGCGATGCAGGCCCCTGCCGCGATGGCCACCGCGGTCCGGAACCCGCTGGCGAACTGGTGGGCGTGCAGGTAGCTGTCGCCGGTTATGCCGGCGAGCGCGGGCAGGACGGCCACGGCGATCAGGCCACCGGTCCGAGCCACGTCATTGTTCACCGCTGAGGCCAGACCGGCGTGTTCCACCGCGACCGAGGACATGGCCGTGGAGGTGAGGGGAGCCACGGTAACGGCCAATCCGGCCCCGAAGATGAGGACGGCTGGGAGCACGTACACGACGTAGTTCGCGCCATCGGTCGAGCGCATGAGGAGGGCGAGCCCCAATCCGACGATGATGGGACCGAGGCCCATCTGGAGCCGAGGGCCTATTCGGGTCGCCAACCTGCCCGAGCGGGCGGAGAACAACAGCATGATGACGGTGACGGGCAAGAGGGCTAGCCCGGACTCGAGCGGTGAGTATCCCGACACCACCTGGAGCTCGATGGGCAGCAAGAACAACGCACCACCCAAGGCCGCGTAGATCACGAAGGTGACCGCGTTGGTGGCGCTGAACTGGCGATGACGGAAGAGGGACAAGGGGAGCATCGGACTCTGCGTGCCCTTCTCGACCACGAGGAAGGCCACCAGCCCGGCACCGGCGATGGCCAACGTGGTCAGGATCACCGGGGACGACCACCCGAGGCTGGGCCCTTCGATCAACGCGTAGGTGAGGGCCGCGAGCCACACGATGCCGAGCGCGGCCCCGGTTGTATCGAGAGGACCGGTGGTGGTGGGGTCCCTTGACTCTGGGACATGGCGAGCGGTGAGAACGAGCACCACGACCACGACAGGGACGTTGATGAAGAACACCCACCGCCAGGAAGCGACGGAAATGAGATACCCGCCGATCAGGGGACCGGCCGCGGTAGTGAGGCCCCCGAGGCCCGACCAGGCGCCGATGGCCTGGGCGCGGTCCTCAGGGTCGAACGACGCCTGCAGAATGGCCAGGCTTCCCGGCGTCAAGAGGGCGGCTCCGATGCCCTGCAGGGCCCGCATGGCAATCAGGAAGTCGGCGTTCGGGGCCAGGCCACAGGCCATCGAGGTGACGGCGAACCAGGCCACACCGATGGAGAAGATGCGGCGCCGGCCGAACCGATCGCCGAGCGTCCCACCCAGGAGCAAGAAGGCGGCCAGCGTGAGGGTATAGGCGGTCACGACCCACTGCAGTGGCCCGAGCCCGGTATGGAAGTCCCTCCCGATGGTGGGCAGGGCGATGCCAACCACGGTGGCGTCCAGTGCGGCGATGCCGGACCCCAGGACCGAGGCGGCAATGACCCATCGGCCGGCCGCCGATCGATACCGGAGGGGACTCGGCTCCGGGTCGGAGGAGCCAGGGTCGGCGACCGGTGACCCTGTCAGCGGGCGTTGATGTACTCGAAGAGCTCGGCGCGGTCCTTTTCGAGGTCGCCGATCCGACTCTTGACCACATCGCCGATGCTTACGATGCCGGCAAGGATGCCGTCCTTCACGACGGGGACGTGGCGGATGCGACGGTCGGTCATGATGCTCATCAACAGGTCGGTGTCGTCGTCGGGCGTGCAGGAGTAGACCGGCGACGACATGATCGACGAGACCGGCTGGTGGACCAGGTCATCACCGAGCTCATGGAGCATACGGACGACGTCTCGTTCGGAGACGATGCCCTCGATGTGCTGTCCATCAGAGGACACGACCAGCGCTCCAATCTTGTGTCGGGACAGTTCCGCCACCGCCTGGTCGACGGTGGCATCCCCGCGAATGGTGTCGACTGCTGTCCCTTTGGCTGCAAGTAGGGTCGAGATCTGCACGGTTGGACCCCCCAATCAGAGTGTGGTTCCTTCCAAAAGGTACCCTACCGCCGTGGGTACTGCATCGGAAGGGTGAACCGGGCGCGAATCGTGCATTGGCAATCTGGGCCGCCCGGGAACGGGCGACGGCCTGTTCGGCGGTCCAAGCGGGACGGCCCCCAGGAGCTGGCTCCGTCCCTAGGGTCGCCGCCCCATGGGCATGAGCGACGGCCAGAACTGCCGATCGACGGTCAGGACCGAGACGACCGATTTCTCGTTGGGCGCATCGATGGTCTGGTCGGCGCCGATGTATAGAGCGACGTGGTAGACGCTGTCCGGATTGGTGGTGTCGCTCCCCCAGAAGACCAGGTCGCCGGCCTGAAGGGCATCGAGAGCCACGGGCACCCCCGCCGTCTCGTACTGGGCGTTGGCCACGCGGGCAATGCCGACCCCCTCCTGTCCCCAGGAGGTGAAGGTCAGACCGGAACAGTCGTAGGCCGTCGGTCCGTCCCCTCCCAACAGGTAAGGCTTGCCCAGTTGCTGGAGGGCGAAGAGCGTGGCCCGGTCCCCGGGAGTGATGGGCTTCAGGAGGAGCGCCTGAGTGGGCGGGGAACCACTCCCCGCGTCGCCGAACCCGTAGGAGGTCCCGTTCTGGTCGACCACCCAGTACCCCCGGCCCGAACCGGTGGGCACCACCCGTTGGGCCGGTTCGGTGGCGATGCTGCCGGTGGACCCGTAGAAGCCGGCATCTCCGAAGGTGAATACACCCCCGTCACCGGCAAACATCCAGTAGCCGCCACCGTCCGGCGTGGCGGTCAGGCCGACCATCGGCTCGTTCAGGGGTTGGCCCCCCATGGAGCCGAAGAAGCTGCCGTCGCCGAAGGTGAAGACCCCGCCGTCGGAGGCGATCAACCTATAGCCCTGGCCGTCGGGCATCGCGGCCATGCCGACAATGGGCTGGTTCAGGGGCTGGCCACCCTCCGATCCGTAGAACCCGGCATCGCCGAAGGTGAAGATCCCGCCGTCAGAGGCCACCAACCAGTAGCCGCGGCCATCGGGGGTGGCGGCCATGCCCACGATGGGTTGGTCGAGGGGCTGGCCACCCTCTGATCCGTACCAACCCGCGTCGCCGAAGGTGAAGATCCCGCCGTCGGAGGCCACCAACCAGTAGCCGCGGCCGTCGGGGGTCGCCGCCGTCCCGACGATGGGCTGATCGAGCGCGGGCGTGGAGCCGAGGGACGGTGCATTTCCGACGGCGAGGACCCCGCCGTCGGGCTGGGCCAACCAGAAGCTGGTGCGGGCGACAGCGCCGTCGGCGTGGGCCGGTGCGGGGTGCAGCCCACCGACGAGGACCGAGGCCAACACGATGGCAGCCAGTGCTATCCCGGCTACCCCGGCCAGCCGCGGCGACCGTGACCGGACGGTGGGCGACACAGTTGGGTCCCCCCGGGACACAGTGGGGTCGCCTCCGGACACAGTCGGGTCGGGTCGGGACATTGCCGGCAAAGGGTACTCGTTCAGGGTTGGTTGTCCCGGGTTTTTGGCTCGGCCACCCGCGCTCGCATGATGGCCAGCCCGGAACAGAGGCACAGCGCGGCCAGGGCGATGGAGCAGATCAGCGTGGCCCGGAAGTCGCCGATGTGCTGAGAGGCGACTCCGACCCCTATCACCGGAATGGTGAGACCGATGTACGCGAACAGGAAGTACGTGGACACCACCTGGCTGCGGGTGGCGGCCGGAGCCAGCCGGTTGGCGGTGGCCAGGCTGCCCAGGAACAGGCAGCCCACGGCCACACCACCGACCCCGGTTCCCACCAGGAACAGGGGGAACGAGGCCTGGGAGAGCCCGGCGACGATGAGGGCCAGCGCCGGCAGGAAGATCCACAGGCCGGCCAGCATCACGGTGCGGCTGGGCACACGCGAGAGGGCCATCTGGGTCACGGTGGCGGCGGCAAAGATGAAGAACACCACGGCACCGGCAATTGCCCGGTTGTCCTGGTCGAGCACCGTGGCCAGGAACGAGGGCGCCAACGAGCTGAAGAGCCCGAGGAGGGCGAAGGCTGAGAACCCGGCCAACGAGGCGGCCAGGAACTCGCCACGACCCTGCGTCGGGATGCCCAGACCTCTGAACCGGTACGTCAGCCGGCTCCTTGTCTCCACGGTCTCGGGGGAGACGAGGACGAAGACAGCCGCGACCACCAGGAAGCCCAGGTACACCTCGAACACCAAGACGGTGGGGTTCGGGCCGTACTCGGCGAAGAGCCCGGCCACCAGCGGCCCGAGGCCGAGCCCACCCATGTTGGCCCCGGTCGAGGCCAGCGACGCTCGTCGGCCCGATGCCGGGCCGGCCAGGTCGGTCAGCGCGGCCGTCGCCGTCCCCGTGATCAACCCGGCAGCAAGGCCCGAGAGGACGCGCCCGACGAACAGGAAGCCGAGCCCCGGGGCCAGGATGAACACGACGGTGCTGGCCGTGCTGGAGGCCAGGGCAATCGCGAGAACCGGTCGCCGGCCCACCTCATCGGACGACCGCCCGGCGAAGAGGAGCGAGACCATCACCCCGGCCGCATAGCTGGCATAGATGAGGGTGACGGTGCCTTCGGAGAAGTGCCACGACGCCTGGTACAGCACATACAGGGGCGTGGGCAACGTCGTACCGAGCATGCCGATGGCGAACACGTAGACGACCAACCAGAAGGCGATCGATGGAGGTGCGTGCCGCTGCCGTTCTGCCGCCATCGATCACGATCCTGTCATGGCGACCAGGAATGTGTCGCCGTCGTCTCGGCTGGGTCGCCAGGCGGTTCGGCGTCGTTCCGTCATGGTCCCAGGGCGGACTCTCGCGGTCGCAAACGAGGGCGGTACCGACAGCCGGGTGGCTGCGGCTCGGCAGCGACAATGACCGCGGCAACGGACTTTCACCGTGCACATGAGGGTGTTTGATGAGCGTCTCCGTAATACGGCTCTTCAGTATGACTCTTTAGCTGACGGTTAGGTTAGACTGAACCTAGACATGACGGTTAGACTGTTACGCCAGCTTGCAGACGCTCGGTGGCCTCGATGTACTCCTCGACCATCTCGAAGATGACGTCTTTCGCCTTGCGCACCTTGGTGGCCCGGCCGATGACCTGTCCGCACGGGTTGAACGCCACATCCTTGGCCTGCACGGGGTACCGCGACCCGCGAGACACGGCTTCGATGGCCACCAGCATCTGCAAGGGCATGGGGAGCGGGTCGGGGGTGTCGTCGGCCTCCCAGGCGTCGGTCCAGTCGTTCTTCAGCATGCGGGCCGGCTTGCCGGTGAACGAGCGGGATCGGACGGTGTCCCGGCTGGTGGCGGCCAGGTAGGTCTCCATTTGCGCCGGCGGGGAGGACGACTCCTCGACGGTCAGCCACAGCGTGCCGGTCCATACGCCCTGCGCGCCCATGGCCAGGGCCGCCGCCATCTGGCGACCGCTGCCGATGCCACCGGCTGCGAGAACGGGCAGGGGAGCAACGGCGTCGATGACCTCGGGCCACAACACGATGCTCCCGACATCTCCCGTGTGGCCACCGCCCTCGGATCCCTGACAGATGACGAAGTCCAGTCCGGCCTCCTTGTGGTGCAGGGCGTGTTTCACCGAACCGGCCAGGGCCCCGATGATCAGGCCGGCCTCTTGGACCCGCTGGACCACGTCGGGCGGAGGGGTGCCGAGCGCATTGGCGATGAGCTTCACCTTGGGGTGCCGGAGGGCGACGTCGATCAGCCCGTGGGCATGGGCTGCTGTCCAGCCCATCATGCCCGTGCTCTTCTCCTCGCTCTCGGGGATCTCGGGCACGCCATGATCGGCGAGGAGCTTCCGAGCGAAGTCGCGGTGGGTGGCGGGAACCATGCCTTGGAGCTGGGCCTCCAGCTTGGTCGGGTCCATCTCGTCCATGCCCTCGTATTTGGCCGGAATGACGATGTCGACGCCGTAGGGGTTCTCACCGACATGCTCGTCGATCCAGGTCAGCTCCACCTCGAGCTGTTCGGGGTTGAAGGCGATGGCGCCGAGCACACCGATGCCACCGGCATTCGACACCGCGGCCACCACGTCGCGGCAGTGGGTGAAGGCAAAGATCGGGAACTCGATGCCGAGTCGTTGGCGAAGTTCTGTGTTCATGTGGGGCTCTCCTGTCTCGTATGCGTGCGGTCGGTGCTGGCTTCGGGTCTGCCCCTGGTCCTGACCGGGGTCTCGCCAACGTTCTTGTCGGTGTTCTCGGCAGCCAGCCCGAGGAGGGCGGCCAATCCGGAAACGGCGGTCTGGTCGCGCACCGATCCGGGATCGACCCATTGCTGCATGGCCAGTCCGTGCAAGAGGGCCTTGACCAAGATGGCCAACTGGTCGGGCGCAGCAACCGGGTCCGAGCCCACCTCGTTTGCCCACCAGGCAAGCTCTCGCTCGCTGCGGGGCTGTGTCTCCCGGTTCCGAGCCTGGAGCACCGCAGCCACATTCGGGTCGCGGGCCGCCCGCAACCACAGCTCGTGCTCCAGGAGCATCCAGCGTCGGACACGCTCGTCATCGCCCTTGCCGATGTTGCCCCACACCGCCCCCAGCTGCGCGATCGGCTCGTCGGTCACCGCCACCTCGGCGAACAGGACGGCAAGGAAGGACTGCTGCCACCGATCGAGGAGCGCCAGCAAAAGGCCCTGCTTGGAACCAAAGTGGGCGTAGACGGCGCCCGAGGTCCGCCCGGCTGCCGCGGCCACGGCGTCGACCGAGACGCCATCGATGCCGTACTCAGCGAACAGGTCAGCAGACGCGGCCAACAGCCTTGCCCGGGTCTCGGCCTTGCGCTCGTCCTGGGTCAGTGCCACTGGTCGCCCCCTCCCCTCCCTGTGCTCGTCCGGCGACGGCGGACTTACATAGGGAACTCTATATATCTTGGCGCCGGGGTGCAACGGTGAGCGAGCCGGGCGTGCAACGGTGAGCGAGCCGGGGGTGCAACGGTGAACTGCCGGCGGACACGCCGAGGTCGTCCGGGTTTAGGGTGTGGGGCGGTATCAACTGCTGAGGAGGCCTCGATATGGACAACCGGGACAAGCTCTACATCGACGGGGCGTGGGTGGCCTCATCCGGGACGGGCACGTTGAGCGTGATCGACTCCACTACCGAGGAGGTATTGGCCACCGTTCCCGAAGGGACGACCGAGGACATTGATCGTGCCGCGGCCGCCGCTCGCCGCGCTTTCCCGGGCTGGGCGGACACATCGGTGGAAGAACGAGCAAAGTTGCTGACCCGGGTCCAAGAGGCGCTCGGCACGCGGACGGACGAGCTCGCCGACATGATCTCCCACGAGGTCGGCATGCCGTTGTCGCTGTCCGGTCTGATCCAAGTGGGCTTGCCCATGATGACGTTCGGTTCGATGGCCGAGGTGGCGACGGGCTTCACCTGGGAGCAGGAGGTAGGGAACTCCCTCATCGTTCGCGAGCCGGTGGGAGTGGTTGGCGCCATCACACCGTGGAATTATCCGCTCCATCAGATCGCTGCGAAAGTGGCGCCGGCCTTGGCGGCAGGGTGCACCGTCGTCCTGAAGCCGAGTGAGGTGGCACCGCTCAACGCCTTCGTCCTGGCCGAGGTGTTCGACGAGGTCGGCCTGCCTCCCGGCGTCTTCAACCTGGTGACCGGGCTCGGACCGGTCGTGGGCGAGGCGATCGCCGCCCACCCCGATGTGGACATGGTGTCGTTCACGGGGTCGACCCGTGCCGGAAAGCGGGTCGCCGAGGTCGCGTCGGCCACCGTCAAGCGGGTGGCCCTCGAGCTCGGTGGCAAGTCGGCCAATGTCATCCTGAGTGGTGCCGATCTGGAAAAGGCTGTGCCCGACGGCGTGAGCAAGTGCTACCTGAACTCGGGCCAGACGTGCAGCGCCCTGACCCGGATGCTGGTGCCGCGGGACAAGCTCTCCGAGGTGGAGGCGCTGGCCACTGCCGCGGCCGAGGGCTTCACTGCCGGGGATCCCTTCGATAGCTCCACCCGTCTCGGCCCACTGGTCTCTGCCGTCCAGCGGGACCGCGTTCGGGGCTACATCCAGCGAGGCGAGGAAGAAGGAGCCCGCCTGTTGACTGGCGGGGCCGAAGCGCCCGATGGTCTCGAGAGCGGGTACTTCGTCCGACCCACCGTGTTCTCGGACGTGACCAGGGACATGACCATCGCCAGAGAAGAGATCTTCGGGCCTGTGCTGTCGATCATTCCCTATGACACTGAGGACGAGGCCATCGACATCGCCAACGACACCGACTACGGCTTGGCCGGTGGCGTCTGGGCCGAGGACGCCGAGCATGCCAATGCGGTGGCCCGCAAGCTCCGAACCGGCCAGGTGGAGGTCAACGGGGGTGGGTTCAATCCGTTGGCACCGTTCGGGGGTTACAAACAGTCCGGTAACGGCCGCGAGTACGGCAACTTCGGATTCGAGGAATTCCTCGAGGTGAAGTCGCTGCAGCGCTGAGCGCTCGGAGCCCTCGGAGCGCCAAAGCCGCAGAGGGCTCAGGGCGTCAGGGGTGGCCAGGGTCAAGGAACGGGGCAGGCCCCGACCCTGCCTTGGCGCGGGCCAGGCGGACGATGGCGTTGAATGCCGCTGAGGCCACAGCCGAACCACCCTTCTCACCTCTGTTCGAAATGGCCGGGACTCCTCGGCCGTCCGGCGGGAAGGCTACGCGGCGGAGAGCCTCCTTGGACTCGGCTGCCCCGACGAAGCCCACCGGCATACCGACGACGAGCGCCGGTCGCAGGTCGCCCGACTCCACCAGGCGGACCACCTCGAACAGTGCGGTCGGTGCACAGCCAATGACGAACACGGCCCCGTCGGGCCATTGGGCCGCGGCTCGGGCGATGGCGTCTGCACTTCGGGTGGGTATCCCGTCCGGGCCAGCCGTCGCCTCGTCGAGCAGGCACGTGGTGTCCACGGAGGTGATGCCCGACCGGACCATGTGGACGTCGCAGATGACCGGGGCGCGGGCCAGGACGGCCTCGATGCCGGCCGACACCGAGTCCTCGTCCAGGACCATGAGCTCGGCGAAGTCGAGATCGGCCGAGGCATGGATGACCCGGGCCGTGACCGCGGCCACCCTGGGCGACAGGCCACTGAGGTCTACGCGCTCGTGGAGGATCCGGTAGCTCTCGGACTCGATGGGGTGCAACCGGGGCTGGGTCATCGGCCCCATTGGTCGCTGATGGCGCCGCGTGGGCAGATCTCCACGCACTCACCGCAACCGGTACAGCGGGCATCCAGGACCAGCGGGCGTTGAGCGGCCGGAACCAGGGCGTGCTCCGGGCAGGTTGAGAGACAGGCACCGCAGGCTGTGCACCGATGATCGATGGTCACCGTCCACGGAGTAGGTCGGCGCTCTGGTACCCGAGAGCGGCCGTCGTGTGACCTGCCCTCTGGAGAGCGGTCGTCGAGTGCACAGGCGCCGTGATGCCTGCTGTTGTGAGCCGTGCCCTCCGGGCCGTACCGGGAGCCCGGGTGCGATGTGCCTGTGTCCATGTGGGCTGCGGTCCCCCAAACGGCGATGGTGGACGCGTTCTCGCTCATCGTGGATAACCCCGTGGCGTGACCATGCGGTCGCTCAGGACAACCGTGGTGGAGGACCCGACGATGACGCACGTCGTCATGGCGACCATGGCCGGGTCGACCTCTTCGAGGGTGGTGACGATGACTTGCTCGCCGCGTCGACCAACGTCGGTGACGATGCCCACCGGTGTGGTGGGCGGCCGCCCACTGCCCAGGATGCCGAGGGCCTTGCCCAGCTGCCACGTTCGCTTCTCGGAACGGGGATTGTAGAGCACGACGACGAGGTCCGAGTCGGCGGCCGCACGGAGCCTGGCTTCGATGCGTTCCCAAGGGGTGAGGAGATCGGACAGGCTGATGAGCACGTGGTCATGTCCGAGGGGTGCGCCGAGCCGTGCCGAGGCGGCCAGCCCGGCGGTCACGCCCGGGACCACATCGACGATGACGTGGGCAAACGCAGGCTGGCCGGTCAGTTCCAGGACCGGTGATGCCATGGCGTAGACACCGGCGTCGCCGGAGCACACCATGGCCACCGCCTTCCCTTCTGATGCCAGGGTCAAGGCCTCGCGAGCCCGTTCCACCTCCGACCCGAGGGTCGACCGGACGACCCGATGGTGGGAGGCCAGCAAGTCGCCACACTGGTCGACGTAGGCGGAGTAGCCGATCACCACGTCGGCGCCACGGACGGCCTGCTCGGCCGCGGCCGTCCGGTGGATGATGCCGCCGGGGCCCAGCCCCACCAGGACGACCCGCCCGACCGGCCGGCGTCGCCGGGCGATGGCCACGGTGGCGTTCACCGACGTCCGCTTCTCGACCACCAGCGCGCCGCCCATTCCGGAGCCCAGCAGCGCGGCCGCCTCGCACACGCTGGCCGTACCGACAGCCCGGCGGGCTGCATCGCTCGGGTTGGGCACCGTGACGGCGGCGAGGGCCTCAGCGCTGAACGAGGTGATCGCCAGGCCGAGACCGGTAAGGGCGGGATGGTGCCGTCGCCGGTCGATGGTCGCGACCGCCTGGACGGAGTCGGCCGAGAGCCCCGCCTCGGCCAACGTCGCCGCCACCAACTCGGCGACCTCCTGGCTCCTGGCCCCGGTCGAGGAGCCCACGCCGACTACGAGGGACTGCGGTCGCAGGAGCACAGTCCCCGGACCGGCCGGGCCGCCCTGTTCAGTATCAGCATCAGTGACCAGGATGCGCTCGGGCCCCGCCCCGCCGGCCGGGAGGGCGTCGGGCAGTGGCCAGTCGAGCGGGTTTTCGACGATGGGTGATCGCCCATCGAGCAGCGCAGCCGAGATGGCGGCGACGTCACCGGAGGCAACGAGGCCGGGAAGCATGTCGATGGGCACCAGCCCAGCGGCATCGGTGGCCGTGGTCACCACCGGCGCGGCGCCGAGTAACGCTCCCACCCGGCGGGCCAGCTCGTTGGCACCGCGGTGATGCCCACCGCACAAGGAGACGGCAAAGCGGCCCGCCTCGTCGACGCAGACCACCGCCGGATCCGAGCGCTTGTCGCCCAGCAGTGGGCCCACGATCCGAACGGCGACGCCGGTGGCGGCAAAGAGGACAAAGCCGTCCACGTCCCCTTGCGCCCAACGCTCCCTGACGACCGCGCCCATCGATCCGTGGACGTGCTCGAAGGGAAGTCTCCCGGCCAGTCGGCGTCCGGCCTCGGTGATGCTCACGCTGACAGTGCTCATGGCTCAGGGCTCACGGTTCAGGGCTCACGGTTCAGTGCTCATGGCTCGGTGCTCATGGCTCAGTGCTCACGGCTCAATGCTCACGGTTCAGTGCTCATGGCTCAGTGCTCACGGCTCAGTGCTCCTGTCCCCGGGGCCCCAGGCTACGAAGACCGGGTTCTCGGCGGCCAACCGCATACCGCCATCGGGGAGGGCCTTGGCTCGGCTCACGCCCACTTGCACCATATTGCCGAGCCGCTCGGCGGCCCCGGCGGCCCGGTCGACAGCGGCAAAGGTGGCGACGATGCGACCGTTGGGTCGCAGGCGGGCCAAGGCCAGGTCGAGGGCGGCGAGACCACCGCCGCCGACGAAGACCCGGTCCGGGTCGGGAAGACCGTCGCAGGCCTCGGGCACATGGCCGTGCACGGCGATGACCTCGACGCCGAAACGGGAGGCGTTCTCCGAGATGCGGGCGACATCATCGCCGCGCTCCTCGATGGCGAAGACGACCAAGCCGGGGGAGAAGGATGCGCACTCGACGGCCACGCTCCCGCTGCCGGCCCCGACGTCCCACAGGACGCCGGTCGGTGGGAGGGCAAGCTTGCCCAGCGCCACGGCCCGGACCTCGGACTTGGTGATCATGCCGTCCCGGTGGCCGTAGGCGTCGTCGGGAAGGCCCCATGCCAGGGGCTTGGCGTCCTCGGCCGCGCCTCCCCACCCGGCGATCCTGCGTCCGGCCGGTCCCAAGAGGATGACCACCGACAAGGGGTCCCAGGCGCCCGAGCCGAGATCGTCCAGCCCGACCATGGTGACCGACTCGTCCGGGTACCCGAGCCGGCTGCAGACGGCCACCACGTCCACCGCCGCTCGCGCCGCCACCAATGCTCTTCCCACCGCCTCGGGCGGTGAGCCCGGTGAGGTGAGCACGGCCACCTTCCGCGCCACCCGGATGGCACCGATGGCGTCGGCCAGGGGCCGGCCGTGGGCCGAGACGACCGTGGCGTCGTCCCAGGGCAGCCCGATCCGGGCAAAGGCCAGTGACACCGACGAGGGAGCGGGCAGGATGACCAGGTTCTTTCGGTCGATCACCCGCAAGAGGGCGCGCACGATGCCGAAGAACCCGGGATCGCCGGAGGCGAGGATGCACACGGTCGTTCCTTGGCCCGACGCGGCGGCGGCCCGCCGGCAGGCCTCGTCGGCGTCACCGCCGATCATCGCCGTCGGTACCGGGGCCCCGCCACGCCCTCGCTGCCATGCCTCGAAGGCTTCGAGGTGCCTTCGCCCGCCGAGGACCAGCTCGGCCCCATCCAGCGTGGCGAGGACATCCGGGCCCATGTGGTCGGGCCAGGAGCCGGCAATGCCGATCACGGTGACGGTCGCCGCACCGTCAGGCACGGGCGATCACCTCGTCGCCCTCGAAGTCGACCATGACGACCTCGCAGTCGAACGCCCCCCCGCCGTGGGCAACGCAGTTGTCCCGGGCCAGTTGGCACAGTCGATCCAGAGGGGCCCGGGTGCCGGACGCCAGGCAGGCGTCATAGAAGTGCCTGGCCGTTGCCGTCTCGGTCGCGGCGGCGACCACCGTCGCCGGGGAACCGGTCTCGGCGGCCACCGTGGCCAGCAGGTCGGTGTCGACCTTCGACCGGTGGAAGTGGGTCATCATCACACCCGCGGCCAGTTTGGCGATCTTGCCCACCATGGCCACCACGTTCACGCGGGTCATCCCGCCGGCCGCGCACCGCCGGAGGGCGATCCCGCTGAAGTCGCCCACCTCGACGAACGACACCGGGTCCAAGGCGGCGTAGAGCCGTTGGGCGGCCGCTTCCGACCGGCTCCCCGTGCACAGGACCATGGTCCGCTCACCCTGGGCCGAGGCCACGTCGACCTGCTGGACAACCGAGGCCCGATAGGCGGCGGTCGAGAACGGCCTGACGATGCCGGTCGTGCCCAGGATGCTGATGCCGCCGAGGATGCCCAGGCGTTCGTTGCTGGTCCGCTTGGTCATCTCCTCGCCCCCGGGCACGCTGAAGGTGACCACCAGTGGGCGATCGGTGACCTCGGCCAGGGCGGCGAGGATCATTCGGCGCGGCACCGGGTTGATGGCCGGGGCCCCTATCTCGAGGCCGAGGCCCGGCTTGGTGATCGTGCCCACGCCCGGCCCGGCGGCCAGCGACGTCTCGGTGGCACCGCCCGGAGCCCAGCGGACCTCGGCGGTGAGCTGAGCCCCGTCGGTGCAGTCGGGGTCGTCGCCCGCGTCCTTGACCACGGCCGCCCGGACGGTGCCGGGGTCGTCGCCGACCGGCCCGGCCCCGACCACGGGAAAGGAGACCCGGGCCCCCCTGGGCAGCCCGACCTCGATCTCGTCGGGGACGAGGCCGGTGGCCAGACCGGAGGCGGCCGCCTTGGCCGCAGCCGACGCGCAGGTCCCGGTCGTCCAACCGGTGCGCAGGCCAGTCTGCCGCTCGGCTACCTCGGGGCTGAGCTCTGGCTCGTTCGTCTCGCCCGCCATGGCGGCTATCCCGGCCCGGGCACGCGCTCCGCCGCCCGCCCGGCAGGCCGCCCGGCCGTCGTCCCGGCGCGCGAGCGCTTGCGGAACTTGTGGGCGAAGGCGGGCGAGTAGAGGTGGCTGCGGGGAGCGGTGCCGGCCAGCGCCGGACCGACGAGGACGAGCACCGTGGTGGTGGCCCCGGTGGACACCAGGTCGCCGGCCAGGTTCCCGATGGTCGTGCGCACGACCCGCTCATCCGGCCAACTGGCCCGGACGACGATGGCCGCCGGCGTGTCGGGCCCGTAGGCGCTCGCCGGCCCCAGGAGCTCCTCTTGCAGGGCGGTGGGCCGCGCCGCGGAGAGGAACACGGCCAGGGTGCAACCCGTGGCCGCGAAGGCCGCCAGGGTCTCCGACTCCGGCATCGAGATCGAGGTACGGCTGGCCAAGCGGGTGATCACCACACTCTGGGCCACCTGGGGGACGGTCAGCTCGCGCTCGACGAGTGCGGCGGCGGCGGCCAACGAGCTGACGCCGGGCACGATCTCGAATGGGCGCTCGTGGGCAAGGCACCAATCGAGCTGCTCCTGGATGGCGCCGTAGATGGCGGGGTCTCCCGAATGCAGCCGCACGATGGCGGCATGGGGGTGATCCTGGTAGACGGCGAGCACGTCCTCCAGCGTCATGGTGGCCGAGTCGTGGACCGACGCATCGGGACCGGCGTGGGCCAGTACCTCCTCGGGAACGAGGGACGAGGCCCAGACGACCACGTCGGCCGTCCGGAGCCGGTTGGCGCCCCGGAGGGTGATGAGGTCGGCGGCGCCGGGTCCGGCGCCGATGAAGCTGATGATGCCGCTCATAGGCTCGGGCCGCTCATGGGCTCGGTCGCTCATGAGCGCGCACCCCTGCGGGCGGCGCCGGCCGGTGGGACGATGACCGTGGCCAGGTAGCTGGCCGGTCGGTCAGCTGCGGTCGCCACTGCGCCGATCTGCTCACCGGGGAGACCGAGCAGCTCGCCGTATACCGCGCCGTCGAGCCGCCCGTGGTCGGCCAGCAACTCGGCGATGGCGGGAAGGTATCGCCCGCCCTTGTAGATCACGACGGCCCGGCCCGGATCGGCCAGGGCGTCGGCCACGTGCCCGACGCCGTCGAGCGCGGTCACCAAGGACAGCGACTCGGTCCCGTCCAGGAGCACGGTTCCCGATCGCCCGGCCAGAGCCTGGAAGGCGGTGATGCCGGGGACGGTGGAGACGGGGACGTCGGGGAGGAGGTGCCGCAGCTCGTGGACCAAGGAGGGGAACGTGCTGTAGACGTTGGGGTCGCCCAGGGTGACAAAGGCCACGGTCTGCCCCTGGGCCAACCACGGGGCGAGCGTCGCCGCCGCCGCCCGGTGGGACGCCGCCCGGGTTTCGCGGCCCTCGGGGGCGCGATCGGCCGTCATGTCGAAGGGGAGTCGGTCGATGCGGACGTCGGGAAGGATCTCCCGGACGATCGCCTCGGCCCGACCCACCGAGTCGGGGGATGTGGTGGGTGCAGTCACCCGGTCGGCCGCCTCCATGGTCGAGACGGCCAACCGGGTCACCAGGCCCGGGTCACCGGGGCCGACGCCGACCCCGACGAGTCGGCCCTGATCGGCACGGGCGGGATCTGCAGTCATGGCCGGATCATGCTATCGGCCGAGCTGGGCCGCCCTGTGAGCTGGTCTGCTCCCTGAGCTGGGCGGTCCAGAGGCTGGGCTGAACGCTGAGCCGGGCCAGCCGCGGTGGCGACGAAGCGCTCCGCCGGCGCGGGGTCGGCTCCGAGGTGGAGGTGGAGGTAGGAGGCCACCAGTGTCGGCGTGGCAAAGCCGGCGGTGGCCGTCCCGGTGCGCCCTTCGAGCTCGAGCGCCGATCCCGGCGGGTCGACGGTGGAGTAGTGGAATTCGTGGCCTCGAAGTGCGGCTCCCCTGGCCGCCACCGGGCTCCCGGTCGCGGCCGTTGCCGTGCGGTAGCCGAGGGAGAGCCGGCCGGTCATCGCCCCGTCGGCGTCGATGGCGCCGCAGAGGGCATGGCCGTCGAGGGACCGGCACAACCAGAGGAGGCCACCGCACTCGGCCCAGGTGACGAGGCCGTGGTCGATCCGGTGACGCACGTCGTCGAGCAGGGGTCGATTGGAGGAAAGGGCCTCGGCATACACCTCGGGGAACCCGCCACCGGCGTAGAGCCCGATCGTGCCGTCAGGCAGGGACCGGTCGACGAGCGGGTCGAAGGGGACGATCTCGGCGCCCGCTTCCGCCAGCCGGGTCAGGTTGTCGGCGTAGGCGAAGCTGAACGCTCGGCCACCGGGCACGGCGACGCGGACCGTGCGACCGGCCGCGACGACCCGCCGTGTCTCGGCCAGCCCGGCCGTCGGGTCGGTAGGCATGCCCGGCGCCGACCGGGCCACGGCCACGACGGCGTCGAGGTCGACCGACGCGGCGACGGCACCGGCCAGGCGGTCGACGGCCTCGGCCACCGCCGACGGGCGCTCGATGACCGGCACCAGGCCGAGATGCCGGTCCCGCCAGGTCAGGGCGTCGTCCCGTTGGAGGGCGCCGAGGACAGGTACCCCCTGTTCGACGAGCGGAGCCAGCGCCTCCCGCAGCAGGGTCTCGTGGTGGGGGCTCCCGACCTGGTTGAGGATCACGCCGGACAGCGGGACGTCCGGATCGTAGGTATGGAAGCCGTGGACGAGGGCGGCCACCGAGCTGCTCATGGCCGACGCGTCGACGACCAGAATCGTCGGCGCCGAGAGCAGGGTGGCCATCTCCGCCGTGCTGGCGGTGCCGGTCGCGCCCGCGGTGCTGGCCGTGTCGGCTGTGCCGGGTGTGCCCGGTGTGCCGGGTGTGCCGGCCCGGGTTTGGCTCGAGGCCGCACCGGCGGTGGACGACCATGATGCGCCATCGAAGAGGCCCATGACTCCCTCCACCACCAGGATGTCGGCGTCCTTCGCGGCCTTGGCTGCCAGTGGGGCCATGGCGCCGGTGCCGCAGATCCAACTGTCGAGGTTCTGACCGGGGCGGCCGGTGGCCAGCGAGTGGTACCCGGGGTCGATGAAGTCCGGCCCCACCTTGGCCGAGGCCACTCGATGGCCGCGCTTGCGCAACGCGGCCATGAGGCCGGTGGCGACGGTCGTCTTGCCCACGCCGGAGTGGGTCCCGGCCACCACCAGCCGGGGAGGGATCCAGGAGCTCATCCGCTCTCGCTCCGGAGGACAGGCCGGCCGGTCAGAACTCGATCCCCTTCTTGGCCTTGATGCCCTGGTCGAAGGCGTGCTTCACCTTCCGCATCTCGGTCACCGTGTCGGCCACCTCGATGAGCTCATCGGGGGCGTCGCGTCCGGTGATCACCACGTTGGTCCTCGGCGATCGGCCTTGCACGCCGTCCACCACCTCGTCGGCGGCCACCCAGCCGTACTTCACCGCATAGGTCAACTCGTCCAGGATCAGGAGGTCGAAGTCACCCGAAGCCAGCTTCTCCCGGGCCACCTCCCAGGCATGGCGACCCTTGGCCGCCGTCTCATCCAGGTCCTCGGACTCCCAGGTGAAGCCGTCGCCCAGGGTGTGCCACTCGACGTCCAGATGGTCGGCCAGCTTTCGTTCGCCCGTCTTCCACTTGCCGCTCTTGATGAACTGGACCACGCCCACCCGCCAGCCTCGAGCCCAGCCCCGGCCCATGACCCCGAAGGCGGCAGAGGACTTGCCCTTGCCGTAGCCGGTGTTGATCAGGACGATGGATTCGGCGCGGGCCATGGGAGTCACGGTACTGCCCAGGGTCGGGTGGGCCGGCACTGCCCAGGGTCGGGTGGGCCGGCACCGTATAGGCTCGGCGCTCGGAACACAGGGAACCCGGTGGGAGTCCGGGGCTGTCCCGCAACTGTGATCGGGGAACGACCCTCACCCGATGGCCACGGCCCGGACACGGGCGGGAAGGCCGAGGGAAGTGATGATCCGAGAGCCAGGAGACCTGTTTCCCGCCCCGTTCCGGGGTGCGTGCCCCTTCGGGAGCAGGAAGGACGCGTGGACGTGGCAACAAGGACCGGAGCGCCGGCGGCGACGAGGAATGAGGCGGGGACGCTTATGCTCGTGCTCGGCGGCACCCGGTCGGGCAAATCCGAGGTGGCCGAGCGACTGGCCATCGACCGTGCCGGTTCCGACGCGGCGGTTACCTATGTGGCCGCCGGTGCTTCTCCGGAGGGCACCGGCGATCCTCTCTGGGATGCCCGGGTACAGGCTCACCGCAACCGGCGCCCCCCTCGGTGGGAGACGATGGAGCTCGGGCCGGGACGCGACCTGGGTGCTGCCTGCGCTGGGCTGGACGGTACGGTGCTGATCGATTCCTTGGGGTCCTGGGTCGCCGGCATGGAAGGGTTCCGGGTCGATCACGAGCGGCTGTGCGCCGACCTTCGCCGGCGGAGCGACACGGCTGGGAGCCTCACCGTGGTGGTCAGCGAGGAGGTCGGGCTGGGTGTGCACCCGCCCACGTCGGCCGGCATGGCCTTTGCCGATGCCCTCGGCTTGGTCAACCAGAGGGTCGCCGCCGTGTCGGACGAGGTCCTTCTCGTGGTGGCCGGTCGGGTCCTGCTCCTTGGCGGGGGGCGCTGAGCGGTGCGCGGTGCGGTGGCGTTCCTCACGCCCATCGGCAAGGCGCGGGTGCCGCAGCCATCTTCGCTGGTGTGGTTCCCTTTCGTCGGCGGGGCCATCGGGGCGCTGCTCGGCCTGGTGTGGTGGGGCCTGGCCCAGGCCTGGCCGCCGGGCGTCGTCGCCGCGCTGGTGGTGGCGGCCGACCTGGCCCTCACCGGGATGTTGCACGTCGACGGCCTGGTCGATTCGGCCGACGGCCTCCTGCCTCCCCACTTGCCACGCGATCGGCGCCTGGCCGTCATGAAGGAGTCGACGTCCGGTGCCTTCGGCATTGCCGCGGCCGTGGTCGCGCTCCTGCTCCGATGGGTCGGCTTGGTGGCCATCAAACCGTCGGTGGTCCTGCTGGTGGGCATCTGGGCCGGGTCGAGGACGATCATGGCCGTTGTGGCCACATCGGTTCCCTATGCCCGGCCGGAGGGCGGCCTCGTGTCCGCCTTCATCGAACCGTCCCCGACCAGCGGCGGCCGCGATCGTCGCTCCAGCCGGGCCCGGAGGAACCGCCTGGTCGTCGGGCTGGTCGGCGCGGTGATCGCCCTCGGGTTCTGTACCGCATGGCGGCCGGTCGGTGGGGCGGTGACCGTGCTGGTCGAGGTAGGTGCGGCTGCGGTGGTCGTGTGGTTCGCCCGGCGCCGGATCGGTGGATTCACCGGCGACGTCCTCGGTGCGGCCGGCATCGTGGCCGAGACGGTCGCATTGATCGTGGCCGCGGCGCGATGGTGAACAGCCTGAGGGCGCGAATGCTCGGGGCCGCACTCGGGCTGGCGATCGACCGGCTGGCCGGTGAGCCGCCGAACGCAGTGCACCCGGTGGCCCGCTTCGGGCAGGCGATGGCCTGGGCCGACCGGCGGTGGTGGCGAGACGACCGCGGTCGGGGCGTGGCCTATGCGGCCCTGGGTCTCGGCGCCGGCGCCGGAGCGGGCCTGGTCCTCGATCGATCCTTCCCGCCCGCTGCGGCCACGGCGTCGGCCACCGCGGTGTCGGTCGCCGGGCGCGCCCTCGGCGACGCGGCGAGGACGGTCGGTGAAGCGCTGGGGCGCGAAGACCTCACTGCCGCCCGGGAGGCGTTGCCGAGCCTGGTGGCCCGGGACCCGCATCGGCTGGAGGAGAAAGAGATCGTCAGGGCCGTCGTCGAGTCCGTGGCCGAGAACACCACCGATGCCATCGTGGCCCCCGCGTTGTGGGCATCCCTGAGCGGCGCCACCGGTGCCCTGGTTCACCGGGCAGCCAATACCCTCGACGCCATGGTCGGCTATCGGAACGAGCGATATCGGCGCTTCGGATGGGCCTCGGCCCGGGCCGACGACCTGTCGGCCTGGCCGGCGGCCCGGGTGACTGCGTTGTTGGTGGCAGCGGTGCGTCCAGCGCGGGCGCTCCACATCTGGCGCGCCGTGCGCCGGGACGCGCCAGTGCATCCCTCTCCCAACGCCGGAGTATCCGAGGCCGCCTTCGCCGCCGCCCTCGGGCTACGGCTGGGCGGCGCCAACCGATACGGGGACCAGGTCGAGATGCGACCGCACCTGGGCGATGGCCGTCCGGCTGAGCCGGGCGACATCGACCGGGTCGTTCAGCTGAGCCGCGACGTCACTGTGGCCCTGGGCCTGGCGCTGGTGGCGCCCACGCTGGCCGCCTGGTTGATCGACGCGCTGGCCGCCTGGTTGATCGAAAGGAAGCCATGACCGTTGCTCTCTCGAGCCCGGAGGGTCGGGCGTCGAACCTGGACAGCCCGGCGTACCCGGCTGCCCGGGTGGCCGGTTCGCCGATCCCTGCCCCCGGTGTTCACGGGGACGATGCTCGCCGCGTGGCCGCCGCCCTGGGGGTGGAGGTGGCCACCATCCTCGACCTGGCCACCAGCATGAACCCGTTCGCCCCGAACGTGGCGTCCCTGGCCGCCTCGCATCTGGACGAGCTCGCTCGCTACCCGGCCGAAGGGGATGTGCGGGCCGCCACCGCGTCGCTCGCCGGGGCCATGGGCGTCGAGCCACAGCGACTGCTGTTGACCAACGGGGGATCCGAGGCCATCGCCCTGGTCGCCGCCGAGCTCGGCCGTGGATGGGTCGACGAGCCGGACTTCTCGCTCTACCGGCGCCATCTGGGCCGTCTCGACCCGCAGGCGGCCCGGTTCCGTTCCGACCCGCACAACCCGACGGGCCGGCTGGCCGGGCCTGAGGACCGCGCCGAGGTGTGGGACGAGGCCTTCTTCCCGCTGGCCACCGGACGATGGACCCGGGGGGATGCCGCCCAGGGTGGATCGGTGGTCGTGGGCTCGCTGACCAAGCTGTTCGCCTGCCCCGGGCTCCGGCTTGGCTATGTCCTGGCCCCCGCGGGTGACCCCGATGTCGTCGGTCGGCTGGAAGCTCGCCAGCCGCGTTGGTCGGTCAACGCTTTGGCCCTGGCCGTGCTGCCCGACTTGTTGGCCGGTGCCGATCTTCCCGGTTGGGCCGCGTCGGTGGCGATGGGCCGCCAGGAACTGGCCGCGCTGGTGAGCGCCCACGGGCTCCGGCCGAGACCGAGCGCGGCCAACTTCATCCTGGTCGACAGGGCCTCGGGCCTCCGTGACCGCCTGGCCACCCGGGGCGTGCTGGTCCGGGACTGCACCAGCTTCGGCCTCCCGGACGCGGTACGCATCGCCGTCCCCTCACCGGCAGGGCTGCGACGGCTCTCGATCGCGCTCGAGGAGGTGCGGCCATGAGGGGCGCGCTCATGGTGTGCGGCACAGCGAGCGATGTGGGCAAGAGCCAGATCGTGGCCGGTCTCTGCCGGCTCCTGGCTCGCCAGGGGGTCCGGGTCGCGCCCTTCAAGGCGCAGAACATGGCCCTCAATTCGTTCGTCACCCCCGGCGGTCACGAGATCGGACGAGCGCAAGCCATGCAGGCCATGGCCGCAGGCGTGCAGCCCGACGTGGCCATGAACCCCATCCTGCTCAAGCCGACCAGCGACCGGTCGAGCCAGGTCGTCGTACTCGGCCGGCCGTGGAAGAACCTCGACGCGGCGTCCTACCACGCAGCCAAGCCCGAGCTGATGGAGGTGGTGACCGACGCGCTGGCCGACCTGCGCTCCCGGTACGACGTCATCTTGTGCGAGGGTGCCGGCAGCCCGGCGGAGATCAACCTGCTCGAGGGCGATCTGGTCAACCTGGGCCTGGCCTCCCGGGTTGGCATCCCGGCCATCGTGGTCGGCGACATCGACCGGGGCGGCGTGTTCGCCGCCCTCTACGGGACCGTCGCCCTTTTGCCCGACGAGCTCCGGCGTTGGGTCCGCGGGTTCGTCATCAACAAGTTCCGGGGGGACCCCGCCCTCCTGGGCGATGCCCTGTCCGACCTGGAACGGCGCACCGACCGCCCGACGTTCGGCGTCCTGCCCTTCGCCGAGGGCCTGACGCTCGACGCTGAGGACTCGCTGGCCCTGGCCTCGGCCCAGGGGGCACGCCCGGGGACGTGGACGGCCGCCTCGGCCGGGCGCTCCGACCGGGATCCCCTCGACATCGTGGTCATCCGGTTCCCCCACATCTCCAATTTCACCGACGTCGACGCGCTGGCGGTCGAGCCTGGGGCATCGGTGCGGTTCGTCGACTCACCCGACTCGCTCGGGCGACCGGACCTGGTCGTTCTGCCCGGCACGAAGTCGACGGCCGAGGACCTGGCCTGGTTCCGCTCGCGTGGGTTCGAGGAGGCCCTGGCCGACCGGCGCAGCGACGGGTCCGGGGGGATCAGCACCGAGTCGCCGATGATCCTGGGCATCTGTGGCGGGTACCAGATGCTGGGCGAGCTCATCGAGGACCCCGGCGCCATCGAGAGCCGCACCGGGGTTGTCACCGGGCTCGGCCTCTTGGACCTCCGGACGGTCTACCTGGTGGACAAGCGCACCCGTCAGCGTCGGGGTCGGACGACCTGGCGCCAGTCATCCCTCCTGCGCCCCTACCCGTCGGCCCCAGGGCGAGTCCCGGGCGCCACCGGAGCCGGCACCTCGTTCCAACCGGACTGGGAGCTCGAGGGATCGCCTCGCCAGACCCCGTCTGTCCCCATCTCCGGCTATGAGATCCACCACGGTCGGACCCACGCCGGCCCGTCGGCCATCCCCTGGTTCCTCATGGGCGACGGCCGCGGCAACCGGACCGAGGGGATCATCGACGACCGGAACGGCGTCTGCGGGTCGAGCCTGCACGGCCTCCTCGAAGGGGACGAGTTCCGCGGCACGCTGCTCGGTGCCGTGGCCGAGCGTCGGGGTAAGCGCTGGGCCCCGTCGGGGGTGTCGTTCGCACGGGCCCGGCAGGGACAGATCGACCAGCTGGCCGACCTCTGCCAGGAGAACCTGGACATCGAGGCCCTCTGGCGGTTGGTCACCGAGGGCGGGGGCACCCGCCAGGAGGAGTCCGCCGGTACCCGGCGCGACGAAGCCGGCGGTCCGGACCGACCGAGGACGGCGACATCGCCGTGATCCTCGTGCTCACCAACGCCGACACGGAGATCCTCTCGCTGCGCATCGTCGCCGAGATGTTGCCGCCCGGATTTCCTGCCCTGCGGGCCGCAAATCCCGCCCATCTCGACGGTACCCCTGACCTCGCCGGGGTCGATGCGGTCATCGTCCGGCTCCTCGGTGGGCGCCAGGCCTGGGAGACGCACTTCGACGACCTTCGGGACCGGTGCCTCGGTCAGGGCGTGCCGCTCTTGGCCTTCAGCGGCGAGGCGGTGCCCGATGCCGAGCTCACCGCACTGTCGACCGTCCCGAGTGCGACGGTGTCCGAGGCGTTCCGCTACTTGACCCAGGGCGGCGTCGAGAACCTGTGCCAGATGCTGTGCTTCGTGGCCGATACCGTCCTGATGCAGGGGTTCGGGTTCGACCCGCCGGTCGAGGTCCCGGCCCATGGGATCCTGCCCACCGAGGGATCGGTCCACCCACCCGACGCACCGACCATCGCCGTTTTCTTCTACCGGGCCCACGTGGTGTCGGGGAACACGCGCTTCATCGAAGATCTCTGCGCGGCGATCAGAGCCAAGGGGGCCAACGCGCTCCCTGTGTTCGGCTACTCCCTGCGGGCCGATACCCCGGCGGACGCCGTTCGACCTGGGCGCTCGCCGGTCGTCGACCTGCTGGCGGCCCACCGAGTCGACGCCGTCATCACCACCGTGTTCGCGGCCGGCAGCCTCGACGAGCAAGCCGAGTGTTGGGACGCCGGCGCGCTGGCCGAGTTGGACGTTCCCGTCGTCCAGGCGATCTGCGCCACCGTGCCCTCGAGCGCCTGGGAGTCCTCGCCGACGGGGCTGTCGCCCATGGACGTGGCCATGGCCGTGGCCATTCCCGAATTCGACGGTCGGATCGTCACCGTTCCCTTCTCGTTCAAGGAGACGGTCGATGCCGATGACGTCCTGGGGTCCCCGGTGACGGCCTACCGCACCCGACCCGACCGAGTGGCACGGGTGGCGGGACTGGCCGTGCGCCTGGCCCGGTTGGGGGCGACACCGCCCGCCGAGAAGCGGATAGCCCTGGTCCTGTCGGCGTACCCCACCAAGCGCAGCCGCCTGGGCAACGCCGTCGGCTTGGACACGCCGGCCTCGGTGATCGACCTGTTGCACAGGTTGCGGGATGCCGGCTACCGGGTCGACCGTATCCCGGCGTCGGGGGACGACCTGATGGCAGCGCTGGCCGATGCCCTCACCTATGAGCGGGACACCTTGTCGCCGACCCAGTCGGCCCGCGCCGTCGGCCGGTGGCCGGGACAGTCCTACCGGGACTGGTTCCACGGCCTTCCCGGTGGCCTGCAGGCGTGCATGGACGAGGCCTGGGGCCCGGCGCCGGGCACGGTCTACGTCGAAGCGGCGCTCCCGGAGAGACCGACAGCTCCCGAGGGACCGAGCCCCACTCCGGGGACACGAGGGGCTGGCTCTGATGGGGCCGACGTGGACCTGGTCTTCACCGGGATCGACCTGGGCGGAGTGTTGGTGACCGTCCAGCCGCCCCGGGGCTTCGGGGAGAACCCGATCGCTGTGTACCACTCGCCCGATCTCCCACCCACCCACCACTACCTCGGCTTCTACCGCTGGCTCGACGAGGGCTGGGGTGCGGACGCTGTCGTGCACGTCGGCAAGCACGGCACGCTGGAGTGGCTGCCGGGCAAGTCGGTGGGCATGTCGGCATCCTGTTTCCCCGATGCTGCGTTGGGCGACCTGCCCTTCATCTATCCCTTCGTGGTGAACGATCCGGGCGAGGGGACCCAGGCGAAGAGGCGGTCCCACGCGATCATCGTCGACCATCTGGTTCCGCCCCTGACCCGGGCCGACCTCTACGACGATCTGGCCAAGCTCGAAGCCCTCCTCGACACCCACGCCCGGGTGGCCTCGCTCGACCCGGCCAAGCTCCCCGAGGTCCGGCGCCAGGTGTGGGAGGTGATGGTTGCGGCCGAGATCCACCGGGACCTGGGACTCCATGGCTCCACCGGCTCCACCGGCTCCACCGGCGCATCGGACGATTCGACCGGAGCCCAGCGCAGGGCGCCGGGGTTCGACGACCCCGCCTTCGACGACCTGCTCTTCGAGGTCGACGGCTACTTGTGTGAGCTGAAAGACGCCCAGATCCGCGGGGGACTGCACGTCCTGGGGACCCCACCGGTCGATGATGCGCTGGTCGATATGGTGCTGGCCGTCACCCGGCTCCCGCAGAACCGGGTGGGCTCGTTGCGGTCGGAGGTGGCCGATCAGATTGGCGGGGGGGTCGACCGGCCGGCACTCGATCGCATCGACGACCCGCGGTCACTCGATCGCGTCGAGGAGGAGTGCCGTCTACGGGTGCAGGCCTGCCAGCGTGCCGGCTGGCAGCTCGACGCCGTTCCCGACCGACACGACCCCACTGGCGTGATCCGGTCTTCACCGGTCTTGCAGTGGGTCTGCAACCGGCTGGTGCCGGCGCTGGCTGCCACCACCGGGGAGATCGACGCGGTCCTGTCCGCCCTGGACGGCCGCTTCATCCCCCCCGGGCCGAGCGGCGCCCCCTCCCGCGGCATGGCCCACGTACTCCCCACCGGCCGCAACTTCTATTCGGTCGATCCGAAGGCAATCCCTTCGCCTTTGGCCTGGCAGGTGGGCACGGGCTTGGCCGATCGCCTGGTCGACCGGCACCTGTCGGAGGAGGGTCGGTACCCGACCACGGTCGGGCTGGTCGTGTGGGGCACGGCGGCGATGCGCACCGCCGGCGACGACGTGGCCGAGATCCTGGCCCTGATCGGCGTCCGCCCGCGGTGGGCGGCCGAGTCGGGTCGGGTCGAGGGAGTCGAGCTGATCCCACTGGTCGAGCTGGGCCGTCCCCGGATCGATGTGACCGTGAGGATCTCCGGGTTCTTCCGCGACGCGTTCCCCCACGTGCTGGGCCTGCTCGATGACGCCTTTGCTTTGGTGGCCGGCGCAGAGGACGAGCCCGCCGACCAGAATCCGGTCGCTTCGGCCGGGACGGCGGACCCAAGGGTGTTCGGCCCCAAACCCGGTGCCTACGGATCGGGCATCCTGACCTTGCTCGAGTCGCGGAACTGGCGGACCGACGACGACCTGGCCGAGGTCTACCTGGCCTGGGGCGGCTACGCCTACCGCCGGGGCCCCGGGGATGGGGCCGGCCCTTCGAGGGCTCCCGGTGCGGTGGTGGGGTCCCCGGCCTCCGATGCCCTCCGCCGCCGGCTCGCCGCGGTGGAGATCGCCGTCAAGAACCAGGACAACCGCGAGCACGACATCTTCGACTCGGATGACTATCTCCAGGACCACGGTGGGATGGTGGCGGCCGTCCGGGCCCTCACCGGCGTCCAGCCCAAGGCCTGGTTCGGGGATTCTTCGGACCCCGCGCACCCCCGGGTCCGGTCTCTGGCCGAGGAGGCGGCCCGTGTCGTCCGTAGCCGGGTCGTCAATCCGAAGTGGCTCACGGCCATGCAGCGGCACGGGTACAAAGGGGCCTTCGAGATGGCGGCCACCGTCGACTACCTGTTCGGATACGACGCCACCGCCGGCGTTGTCGAGGACTGGATGTACGAGAAGGTGACCGAGGCCTACGTGGGTGATCCGGGCATGCGAAAGTTCTTCGAGGCATCCAACCCCTGGGCCCTCCGCTCCATCGCCGAGCGCCTGTTGGAAGCAGACGAGCGCGGGCTCTGGGACGCGTCGGACGAGGCCCGGGAGACGCTGCGTGACGCCGTCCTCGAAGGGGAAGGCTGGGAGGAATCCCGATGACCGAACCGGCACGCCATCAGCCCTACCGGCGACCCTTCCCCTTCAGCGCCGTGGTGGGCCACCAGGACCTCCGGATGGCCCTCATCCTGTGCGCGGTGGACCCGGCGATCGGAGGCGTGCTCCTCCGGGGCCAGAAGGGGAGTGCCAAGACGACGCTGGCACGAGGCCTGGCCACCCTCCTTCCCGGGGAGGCGCCGTTCGTGGACCTGCCGGTGGGCGCCTCGGAGGACCGCCTGGTGGGCTCGATCGACCTCCGGGCTGCGCTGACCGGGGGTGAGCGACGCTTCGCTGCGGGGCTGCTGCAGGCTGCCCACGGAGGGGTCCTCTACGTGGACGAGGTCAACCTGCTTCCCGATCACCTTGTCGATGTGCTGCTCGACGTGGCCGCCAGCGGTGTCAACCGGGTGGAACGCGAGGGCGTGTCGCACAGCCACGCCAGTCGCTTCGTCTTGGTCGGCTCGATGAACCCGGAGGAGGGCGAGCTGCGACCGCAGCTGCTCGACCGATTCGGCTTGTCGGTCGAGGTCGTGGCCAGCCTCGATCCGCACGAGCGCAGCGAGGCGGTGCAGCGGCGGCTGGCCTTCGACGTCGATCCCGAACAGTTCGCGGCCACGTGGCACGACGCCGAACTTGCTCTCCGGACCCGGTTGGAAGGGGCCCGCCCAGCGCGGATGGCGCCCGAGATGATTCTCCGGGTCTCCACACTGTGTGCCAACGCCGGCGCCGAGGGCCTCCGTGCTGACCTGGTCATCTGCCGGGCGGCCGCAGCTCTGGCCGGTTGGGAGGACCGCCGAGAGGTGTTGGAGTCAGACGTGCGCCGGGTGGCCGACCTCGCCCTGGCCCACCGGCGGCGGCGCTCACCGTTCGAGGCCCCGGGCATGGCCGCCGACGAGCTCGAGTCGCTGCTCGACGATGCGTTCTCCGGCGACGGGTCGGGAGAGTACGACGATCCCGGCAGCCGACCACCCGACAGCGGAGCGCGCAGCGGGGATACGTCCGGCGCCGACGGTCCGAAGGGTGACAGTCTGAGTGACGAGAGTTCCGGTGACGGTGGTTCGGGACGAGAGCAGGTCATTGCGCCGGGACCGGCCCCCGGCCGTGTTCGTCGCATCGAAGCAAGCCCCCCAGCGACTGGGTCGACCACATCTGGCACCCAGGCCTCCGGCCGGCGCACGGTGACGTTCGGGGAACGGGGGAGGCTGGTATCTGATCGGCTGACTGAGCCGGGTCGCCCGCTCGGGTCGGTGGCCGTCAGCGCAACTGTCGCGGCGGCCGCTGCTCGGCAAGGTGGCGGGACCACGTTGGCCATCGAGGAACAGGACCTGCGAGAGGCGGTGCGTCAGGAGCGAGCGGCCAACCTGGTGGTCCTGGCCGTGGACGCGTCGGGTTCCATGGGGGCACACGGCCGGATGGCCGCGGCCAAGGGAGCGGTGCTCGCACTGCTCACGGACGCATACCAGCGCCGGGACCGGGTGGCGCTCGTCACGTTCCGGGGCGACACCGCCGAAATAGCCCTACGGCCGACGGGGAGCACCGAGGTGGCCCAGGCCCGCCTGAGCGAGCTTCCCACCGGTGGCCGCACCCCGCTTGCCGCGGGGATCGGTACCGCGCTCGGTCTCGTACGCACGGCGACACAGGGCGCGTATCAGCCGCTGCTGGTAGTGGTATCCGATGGACGGGCCACCGCTGCCGGTGGAGACACCGACCCCGTCCGTGCCTCCTTGCTGGCCGCCGAAGCGGTCCGTCGTCAGGGCGTCAGCGCCGTCGTGGTCGATGCAGAGGGGGCCACGTTGCTAAATGGAGATGCGGCTGGCGTCCGACTGGGACTGGCTCGGCCGCTGGCCGAGGCCATGGGCGCGCGGTACCTCACCGTGGACGATCTCTCGGCAGAGGCGATCGCTGGCGCCGTGCGTGGCGTGTTGCCCGCCCAGTGAGTTGGGGGTCCGGCGAGCCCACGGTTGCGTCACGGTCCCGAGCCTGAGAAGCGAGTCTCGGGCCAATCCAATTTCCGGATCTTCCCGCGTTTCGGCGAATTGGCCGCTCCCGCGTTTCAGCGAAATGCGTCCAATTCGCCCAAGCGCGGGAAGATTCGAAAAAGAGATTCCCGGCGCGGAGAGCAACCGACAGCCGGCCCCAGTATCCGAAGCCCCAGTATCCGAAGCCCACACGTTCGGGCCGAGTACCCTCCTGGCGATGCGTACGCCTGGGGCCCGATGACATGATGCCCGAGGGACCCGATGAAGGGCATCCTGGCCGGACCGATCGACGGTCCTGCCAAGTTGGCCACCGTCTACCCGGAGGTCGAGGCACCACCGGGACTGAGCGTCACCCACCGGTCGTCGGGTTTCACCGGGACCGTGGTCCGGCTCGAGGCTGGCGGCGTCGAGCTCCGCGGTCAGACCGGGCTCGAGCGGGTGTTCCGAGACAAGCCGGGTGGTTTTGCCGTCGACGGACGGGCCGTCACGTTGATACGGCCCCGAGGAGACAGGCCCGCAGTACCGGGCGTCACTGCGTCAGGCTCATTGGCTGTTCCCACCCAGCCGGCACGGGTGGCTCGGGCCGGCCGCATCCTGGTCGAAGGGGTCCATGACGCGGCGCTGGTGGAACGGGTCTGGGGCGACGACCTCCGGGTCGAGGGCATCGTAGTGGAACAGCTCGATGGCATCGACCATCTGCCTGCCGTCGTTCGCGACTTCCGGCCGGGCCCGGCCCGGCGGCTTGGCGTGTTGGTCGACCATCTGGTCCCCGGGAGCAAGGAGGCCCGCCTGGCGGCCACGATGTCCGATGACGATGTGCTCGTCACGGGGACGCCGTTCGTCGACGTGTGGCAAGCCGTCAAGCCAGCCGTCGTGGGGATTCCGGCGTGGCCGAGAGTCGCGAAGGGCCTCGATTGGAAGACCGGGGTCTGCGACTCCTTGGGGGTCACCGACCCGCACGCGATGTGGCGCATGATCCTCGCCGCCGTCGACTCGTACGCCGACCTGGAGCCGGCGCTGGTCGGCGCGGTCGAAGCCCTGATCGACTTCGTGACCGACACCCATTGAGCCGCCTCCAGGCCGATGCGGGGGCCACATGACCGGATCGGCTCCGATGGTGCAGGCTGGAGCAGTGCCGACCGAGACCCAACGCCTGGCGATGTTCCCGCTCTCGACTGTCCTGTTTCCCGGTGCCGAGCTCCCCCTCCACATCTTCGAGCCGCGGTACCTGGCGCTCACCGCCGACTGCCTCAGCGGAGACCGGCAGTTCGGAGTGGTCATGATCAGCCGCGGACGGGAGACGGGTGGCGGTGACGAGCGGGTCGACACGGGCACCGTGGCCCGGATCGACCGGGGGACTCAGCTCCCCGATAATCGGCTGTTGCTGGAGACCCGGGGCATCCGACGGGTGCGGGTACACGAGTGGCTCTTCGACGACCCCTACCCCCAGGCGATGGTGGAAGAGGTCGCCGACATCCCCTTTGGCGATGACGACCGCTCGCTGGGGTCAGCCCAGAGCTCGGTGCGCCGGTTGCGTTCGCTGCTCTCAGAGATGGGGGATGTGCCCGCTTTGCCCCATGACCTCGATCTCGGCGATCGACCTGAAGTGGCCGCATGGCGTATGTGTTCACTTGCGCCGCTGAACCTCATGGACCGCCAGCACCTGCTCGAAACTGACGATCCACGGGTCCGCATGGAGTCGTTGACCGACCTGTGCGATGCCATGGCTGCCGACGTGACCGGTCTCTTGTCCGGCGAACCGTCCGGCGGCTTCCCCGACGACGCGCTCGGCGACTGAGGCTGTGCGACACGTTCGGCGAGACAGGAGCGCGAGACCGAGATGCTCAGACCGAAACGTCCGACTCGTCCCAATAGGCGTACACCGAGGAGATGAGGCCTTCGTCATCGACCGCGAATACCTCGATCCCGTTCATGACCATGGTGGCACCCCCAGCATCCACGTCGATCCGGAAGTTGATGGCCACCTGGTCACCGCAGGTATGAACGGTGGGGGCCGAGAAGGTCCAGCCATCGCTCGCATCGATGCTGCCGGCGAAGAAGGCCCGAATGGCGTCCCGACCGACGTTCGGAGGGTTCGACGCCGGGTCGGCCTGGACGGCGTCCGTGGCGAACAGGCCGGCGATGGCATCGGGATCTCGTCCGTTCAACGCCGACACGTAGGTGGCGATGAGAGACCGGAGTTGGTCTGACGTGGGCATGGGGACCTCCGGGGTCTAGATGGTCCGCCGGGCACAGAGCGCCGACGGTTGGATGGGGGTTCGGGCACCGAGGTCGGCTCATGCGCCGGTAGCGTGCGCGCCTCCGTCGACGTGGACTATCTCCCCTGTCGTCATGGGAAAGAGGTCCGAGAACAACGCGATACAGGCGCGGGCCACCACGTCGGTATCGAGGAGGTCCCAACCAAGTGGCGCCCGGGAGGCCCAGGTGTCCTCGAAGGCGCTGAAGCCGGGGATGGACTTGGCCGCCATGGTCCTGACCGGTCCGGCGGCGACCAGGTTCACTCGAACCTTCTCGGGCCCCAGGTCTCGGGCCAGGTAGCGGGAGAGGGACTCGAGGGCCGCCTTGGACACGCCCATCCAATCGTACGCAGGCCAGGCCACGGTGGCATCGAAATCGAGGCCGACGATAGACGCACCGACGCCTCCCTGCGTCCCGGCCGCGGCGAGCAGGGGCCGAAAGGCCTGGGCCAGGGCCTTCAGGGAGTACGTCGAGACATGGAGGGCCACTTGGGCCTGGTCCCAATCGGCCCCGAAGATGTCCCCACCCAGGCATTCGGGCGGAGCGAAGGCGATGGCGTGGAGGAGGCCGTCCAGCCGGTCCCATTTCGACCCCAGCTCGGCCGCCGCCGCGGCCAGCTGCTCGGGCTGGGTGACATCGATCTCCAGCACATCGACCGGGTCCCGAAGCTTGCGGGCCGTGCGCCGTGTCAGCGACAGGCCACGCCCGGCGCCGCTGAGGACCACCTCACCCCCCTCTTCTTGGGCCAGGCGGGCAACGGCAAAGGCCAACGACGCGTCGGTGAGCACGCCGGTCACCAGGATTCGCTTACCGGTCAGCAGTCCCATGAGGCCGTCAGGTTACAGGGGGATCACAACCCTCACCGGGGGAGTTGGCCGACTCTCACAGGGAAGTCGGCCGATCGCGGCGGGAAGTCGGCCGATCGCGGCGAGGAGTCGGCCGAACCTCAAGCGGGAGTCGGCTGGCCTCGACAGGGGGAGTGGCCCGAAGGGCGCCGGACGCCCACCGGGTGCGAGGACGGCGGTTGTGTGTGCAAGGGTATGGCCATGCGTGTCGGAATTCTCGGAGGAACGGGCCCGGCCGGGCGCGGGCTCGCCGCGCGATTGGCAGTCGGCGGAACCTCGGTCGTCATCGGGTCACGTGACCCGGATCGAGCCGCGGAGGTGGCGGGACACGTGCGGGAGGACTGGCCCGAGCTCAACCTCGACGTCGACGGGGCCGCCAACGAGGACGTGGCCCAGTGTGACCTCATGGTCGTGGCCACGCCGTGGGAGGGCACGCTGTCCACGGTGAAGCCCCTGGCCGCCGCGCTGGCCGGCAAGGTCGTGGTCTCGATGGTCAACGCCTTGGCCAAGGAGGGGCGTGAATTCCTGGCCCTGATGCCGCCCCGGGGCTCGATGGCGGCGTCGATCCAGGCCGTCCTGCCCGACTCGCTGGTGTCCGCCTCGCTCCATCATCTTCCTGCATTGGAGATGACCAAGCTCGATGTGGCCCTCAAAGCCGACGTGCTGGTCTGCTCGGATCACCCCGATGCCACCAAGGCGACGGTGGACCTGATCGACGGGATCGAGGGCCTGCGGGGCGTCGATGCGGGCACCCTGGCCCAGGCGGCCGCGATCGAAGCGTTCACGGCCGTGCTGATCAGCGTGAACATCCGCCACAAGGTGCATTCCACGGTCGTCCTGGCCGGCTTCGACCGCTAGAGGCGAGCCCGGCCCGTGATGCACCTCTACGACACTCGCCGCCAGGCTGTCGTGCCCTTCGAGCCCGGGCCACTGGTGACCCTCTATTCGTGTGGGATCACTCCCTACGACGCCGCCCATCTCGGCCATGCTGCGGTCTACCTGACCTTCGACATCCTGCAGCGACGGCTGCGCGATCTCGGCCACGAGACCCGGTGCGTGCGCAATGTGACCGACGTGGATGACGACATCCTCCGCAAGGCGAGAGAGCTCGGCGTGCACTACCTCGATCTGGCCGCCGAGGAGATCGCCCGGTTCGACGCCGACATGAACACCCTGGGGCTCATTCCCGCCTGGTCCGAGCCCCGGGCCACCTCGGCCATCTCCGACATCCTCACCCTGATCGCCGCCGTGCTCGACAGCGGCCATGCCTATCAGTCGGGTGAGTCCGTCTACTTCGACATCACAACCTTCGAACGCTTCGGCGCGTTGAGCCATCTGGACCCGGCGGCCATGCTGCCCCTGGCCGCCGAGAACGGTGGGAACCCCGGAGATCCCAACAAGCGGAATCCCCTCGACTTCGTCCTGTGGCAGCCGTCGCTGCCCGACGAGCCGTCGTGGGAGTCGAGATGGGGCCCCGGTCGGCCCGGTTGGCACATCGAGTGTTCGGCGCTGGCGCTCCGCGAGCTGGGGGAGACGGTCGATGTCCATGGCGGTGGCCGGGACCTGGTCTTTCCGCACCACGAGTGCGAGACGGCCCAGTCCGAGTCGGTCACCGGCCGCCCCTTCGTTCGCCACTGGCTCCACGTGGGCCTGGTGGGTCTGGACGGGACCAAGATGTCGAAGTCCCTGGGCAATCTGGTATTCGTGGGCGAACTGCTCGAAGACTGGCAGCCCGTGGACATCCGCACGGCCTTGTTGGCCCACCACTATCGCCAGGACTGGGACTGGAAGAGCGACGACATGCCCAACGCGGCGGCGCGCCTCGAGTCGTGGAGGAAGGCAGCCGGCCATTCGGGACCACCAGTGCCAGCCGGCGACACCGATCCCGCGCTGCAGGCCGTGCGCCGTGCCCTCGATGACGACCTGGACACACCCGCGGCCCTGACTGCCCTGGACGAACTGGCCGACGGCGGACAACCCGTCGATCGGGGAGCCGAGTTACTCGGCATTACTCTGTAGGTCCCGGACTCCGGAGGTCGACTCCGGAGGTCCCGGCGCTCGGTTTCCCCGGCGGGCGGTTGTGACCCCCGGGGCTCATTGCATCACGGAAAGGCAGCATGATGGCAGGCGTCATTTCGGTCCGGCTTCCCGACGGCTCGACCAAGGAGCTGCCCGAGGGTATGACTGCGCTCGAGTTCGCCGCGTCCGTCGGGCCACGACTGGCCAAGGCGGCGGTGGCCGCCACCGTCGACGGCACCGAGGTCGACCTGTCCACGGTCCTGACCGACGGCGCCGAGGTGGCCGTGCTCACCGCCGACTCAGACGCCGGCCGAGCCGTGCTGCGCCACTCGACCGCCCACGTGCTGGCCCAAGCGGTGCTGCGCCTGTGGCCGGGGGCCCATTTCGCCATCGGGCCGGTCATCGAGGACGGCTTCTACTACGACTTCGAGCTACCCGGAGGAGCGCACTTCTCGGACGACGACCTGGGCCGGATCGAGTCCACCATGCGGGAGATCCTGGCCGAGGACCAGCCGTTCGTCCGTCACGAGCACTCGATCGCCGAGGGGCTCGAACTGTTCGAGGACCAGCCCTTCAAGCGCGAGATCATCGAGGCAGTCGGGGCGGGCGCCGAGGAGGTGGATGCCGGGTCGAGCGATGCCGTGCCCGAAGTGTCCACCTACTGGAACTCGCCGACCTTCACCGACCTCTGCCGGGGGCCCCACGTGCCCTCGACCAGCCGGCTGGGCCACTTCCGGTTGATGCGAGTGGCCGGGGCGTACTGGCGAGGAGACGAGAAGCGCCCCCAGCTGCAGCGCATCTACGGGACGGCCTGGGAATCGGAGAAGGCCCTCGCCGCCCACCTCCACAAGCTCGAGGAGGCGGAACGCCGTGACCACCGCAAGCTCGGCGCCGAGCTCGATCTGTTCTCCTTCCCCGAGGAGATCGGCTCGGGGTTGCCCGTCTTCCACCCCAAGGGCGGCACCGTCCGCCGGCTGATGGAGGACTACTCCCGCCAACGGCATGTGAAGGCGGGCTACGACTTCGTCAACACCCCACACATCACCAAGGCGGAGCTGTTCGAGACGTCCGGGCACCTCGACTGGTTCGCCGACGGCATGTTCCCGCCCATGGAGCTCGACGGCGGCCAGAAGTACTACGTCAAGCCGATGAACTGCCCGTTCCACATCCTCATCTACAAGAGCAGCCAACGCTCCTACCGTGAGCTGCCCCTCCGGCTCTTCGAGTTCGGCACCGTCTACCGCTATGAGAAGTCCGGGGTCGTCCACGGACTGACCCGGGTGCGGGGCTTGACCATGGACGACGCCCACATCTTCTGCGCCCGCGACCAGATGGCGGCCGAGTTGCACTCGACGCTGTTGTTCGTCCTCGACGTGCTGCGCGACTACGGGCTCAGCGATTTCTACCTGGAGCTGTCGACCAAGCCGGAAGGCAAGGCCGGCGGGACGGACGCCGAGTGGGAGGAGGCGACCGAAACCCTGCGGGCCACCGCCGAAGCCATGGACCTGGATCTGGTGCTGGACGAGGGGGGCGGCGCCTTCTACGGCCCGAAGATCTCCGTGCAGGCCCGGGACGCAATTGGGCGCACCCACCAGATGTCCACCATCCAGCTCGATTTCCAGATGCCCAAGCGGTTCGAGATGGAGTACATCGGGGCGGACAACGCCCGGCATCAGCCGATCATGATCCATCGAGCCCTGTTCGGTTCGGTGGAGCGGTTCTTCGCCATCCTCTTGGAGCACCACGCCGGTGCCTTCCCCACCTGGCTTGCCCCCGAACAGGTCCGCGTCCTTCCCGTGGCCGACGTGCACGAGAGCTATGCCGAGAAGGTGAACGACCGGCTGCGTGCCGTCGGCATCCGTTCCTCCGTCGTCCCGGCCGGCGAGCCTCTGGGTGGGAGGATCCGCCACGCCAAGATGGCCAAGCTGCCCTACGTGCTCGTAGTCGGGGACGACGACGTGGCCGCGGGAACGGTGGGCGTGAACCGACGCGGCTCCCACAAGCCCCAGCGCGGCGTAGCTTTCATGGCGTTCTGCGAGGACCTCGAGCAGGAGATCGCCGACCGCCGGGAGCCCCAGGTGAACGGGTCAGGTGGTCGGTGAGCCTCGACCACCTGTGGGCCGGGTGGCGAAGCGACTACGTGACATCGGTCCCGTCGGCCGTGGCCGTGGGGGCCCTCCCACTCAACGCCACGCTCGAGGCACACGAGCACGATGAGGATGGCGTCGATGACGACCGGGAGCGCTGCGTCTTCTGCCGGCTAGCGGCCAGCGGGCCGCCGTCGGCCGACAACGGCGTGCTGTGGCGAGGAGCCCACACCTTCGCCGTCCTCAACGCCTACCCCTACGCCAGCGGCCATCTCATGGTCCTGCCCTCCGGTCACGTGCGATCGATGGCCGATCTGGGCGAGGAGGAGGGCATCGAGCTGTGGTCGGCGCTCCGGGCCAGCGTGGCCGCCCTCGAGGCCGCCTACGGTCCCGAGGGGGTGAACCTCGGTGCCAACCTCGGTCGGGCTGCCGGGGCGGGGATTCCCCAGCACCTGCACCTGCACGCCGTGCCCCGCTGGGTCGGCGACACCAATTTCATGACCGCAGTGGCCGGGGTGCGCGTCCTGCCCGAGACTCTGGCCGACAGCTGGCAGCGCCTGCACGCGGTGTGGGCCGGCTGACCGGGCGGGTCACCGCCCCGGCCGATCAAGCGCCGTGGGCGTGGGTGTTGCTCAGACGCCGCGGCCGTCGGGGTTGCTCAGGCGACGTGGGCCCGAGCGCTCCCCGATCGGGCATCAACCGACGGGGCCACCGACGCGGTCAGGTGGGAGGGCACGGGGTCATAGTGGTCGTGCTGGGCCCGGAACCGCCCTCGTCCACTGGTCAGCGAGCGGAGATCGACCGCGTACCGGGAGAGCTCGGCCAATGGGACCAGGGCCACCACCACCTGGTGGCCGCGCTGGTCGACGTCCGAGCCCATCACCCGTCCCCGCCGGGCATTGAGATCGCCGAGGACGTCACCTTGGAGGTCGGGGGGCACGGTCACCTCGACCCGTGAGATCGGCTCGAGGAGCACCGGCCCCGCGTTGGCCAGCGCGTCGCGGAATCCCAGGATGCCCGCCATCTTGAAGCTCATCTCCGACGAGTCGACCGGGTGGTGCTTGCCGTCCTGGCAGGTGACGGCGACGTCGACCACCGGGCAGCCGAGGGTGCCCCCTTGGGCCATGGCCTCGAGGACTCCCTTTTCGACCGCCGGAATGTACTGGCGGGGAATGGCCCCACCGACAACCTCGTTGGCGAACGAGAACCCCTCGCCCCTCGGCAAGGGCGTGATGCGGAGCGAGACCACGCCGAACTGCCCGTGTCCCCCCGTCTGCTTCTTGTAGCGTCCCTCCGCCTCGACCGTCCGGGTAATGGTCTGCCGGTACGGGACGAGCAGCTCGTCTCGCTCGACCCCCACACCGAACTTTCGGGCCAGGCGCTCGAGCGCGACGGCCACATGGGTCTCACCGGCACCCTCCAGGATGGTCTGGTGGGTCTCGTCGTCCCGGCGGACCGAGAGGGCGGGATCCTCTTGGATGAGGCGGTGCAGAGAGGACATCATCTTGTCCTCGTCTGCCTTCGTGCGAGGCCGGATGGCCACGGAGAGGGCCGGCGGATCCGGTCGGGGGAACGGAGGCGAGAGGACTGACACCGGCATGTGCCGGGGGGCGAGGGTGTCCCCCGTGTCCGCCTCTGCCAGCTTGGGAACAGCGAAGAGGTCGCCGGCCAGGACCTCGGGGACCGGGACGGCCTCCCTGCCCCGCAGGGTCTCGATCGTGTGCAACCGCTCGTCCGAGTGCGATCGGACGTTGGTGAGGACCACATCCGGGCGAATCGTCCCTGACAACAGACGACAGAGCGATAGACGGCCGACATATGGGTCGGTCATGGTCTTGAACACCCGGGCCAGGGGAGGGCCGCCAGGGTCACAGGCGACGTCGCTCTGGGTGTCACCGGCCGCGACCAGAGCCGGGGGTCGGACCCGGGGGGACGGGCACAATTCGGCCAGGACCATGGCCAACCGGTCGATCCCGACCCCGGTGGTCGAGGAGGCGCAGACGACCGGGAACACGTTGGCCGAGGCCACGCCGCCGGCCAGGCTTGCCTCGAGCTCCTCGAACGAGAGCGTGTCTCCGTCGAGATACCGCTCCATCAGGGCGTCGTCGCCCACGACGATGCCCTCCACCAGGGCCTCGTGAATGGCGTGCTCGGTGGCGACCAGCTCGGGGGGCAGTGGCCCCGTCTTTCCGGTGGTGCTCCCGTCGGACGGATAGATGACGGCCAGATCGCTCAGCAGATCGACGACGCCGCGGAGCGCCGACTGGCTGCCGATGGGCAGCTCCAGGGGGGCGATCCCCGCGCCGAAGGTGGTGCGGAGCTCCTCGAGCACGGCGTCGAAGTCGGCCCGCTCCCGATCGAGCTGGGTCACGACGACCATGCGCGGCAAGTTGGCCTGCGAGGCCATGTCCCAGACGATCTCGGTTTGGATCTGGATGCCCTCGACCGCGCTCACCACCACAACAGCCAGGTCGACCACGGCCAGTGCGGCCGCCACCTCTGCGGTGTAGTCGGCGTACCCGGGGGTGTCCACCAGGTTGAGCTTCACCGTGCCGACCACGTTGTCCTCGACAACGCACGGCGCCAGGGCCAGTCCCATGGTCATGTGATGGGCGATCTCTTCGGGCTCGTGATCGCACACGGTCGTGCCATCCTCGACCCGCCCGGGCCGGTGGATGGCGCCGGTATGGCAGAGCATCGCCTCGACCAGGGTCGTCTTGCCGACACCGGTGTGACCGATGAGCGCCACATTCCGAATGTGCTCGGAATCGAAACGGTCCATTGATGGCACCTCCTGCACGACCGACCCATGGGTCGCGGCCGAACGCGAGCCTATCGTCGGCCGCGTCCGGACGTAGGGCCGCCGCGTCGAACGTGGGGCTGGCAGCGTCGAACGTGGGGCCGGCGTAGTCGAACGTAGGTTCCTCCGTGGTCGACGCGGCTCAGTCGGACCGACGATCCTCCGGTGCATCCGCCGCATCGCTGGTGCCGGTCCGTTGCTCGGCGGCACCGTCCACGGTGTTCACCGTCTGTCCGACCCGCTCGAGCCGCGAGCGGTCATGGAGGTGGAGATGGTGGGTGTGCTCGGCCGTGCGGTGGTCGAGTGGACCAGGCCACCAGAAGTGCCAGCGCCGCATGCCGGCCATGGCCGGGATTAGACGGGGGGCCATGACGAAGGCGGCCACGATGATGCCGATGGCCACGCCCGATCCCAGCTCGGTCAAGGTGGTGATGCCGGTCAGCAAGAGGGAGGCGAACGTCCCGGCCAAGATGATGCCTGCAGCGGCCACCGTCGGCCCACCGTGGGCGATGGCCTGTCCGACCGCGTCTGCCGGATCCTTGCCGGCGCGGAGCTCCTCTCGGACGTGGGCCGTCATGAGGATGTTGTAGTCGGTGCCGATGGCTACGACGAAGAGGTACAACACGATCGGTATCGAGAAGTCGAGGCCCGCCAGTCCCGCCGCCTTCTGGAAGATGAGGACAAGTATCCCGAGGGTGGCCAGGAAGCCCAGGCCCACGCCGAGCAGCAGATAGAGCGGGCCGATGACGGCCCGGAGGAGCAGGCCCAGGATCACCGCGATGATCAGTGCGGCCACCGGGAAGATCACCGAGAGGTCGTGGTCGATCGCGTTCCGGACGTCGACCGACTGGGACGTCGCCCCTCCGACCAGCACAGTGGCTCCGGGTATGGAGCCGTCGGCGGCCGAACGGATGGGCCCGCCCACGTCGGCCAGGGCTTGACCCGAGTAGGGATTGACGTCGAGCAAGACCGTGATGAGGGCGGCCGTTCCATTGGCGTTCATCTGGGCGGGAGCGACGACGGCCACCCCCTGCGTGTGCTTGAGCTTGTCGATCAGGGCGGTGACCGACTGGCTGGCGAGCGGCGTGGCGCTGTCGCTGGTGACGATCACGCTGGTCGGGCCCACGTACCCGGCCGGGAAGTCCCGCTGCATCTGGTTGTAGGCGACCACGGACGGTGACGTGCTCGGGAGCTCGCCCACCTCGTCGTAGTCGGCCCTGAAGCCGAAGGCGGCGAGGGCGAGGACCAACAGGACCCCGCCGTAGCCGGCCACGATGCGCCCGGGGTGGCGGCCCACGTACTTCCCGATCCGGGCCGAATAGGACTGGGCCCCGGCCGGCTTCTGTCGGTGGGCGGGCCAGAACACGGTGCGGCCCAGTAGGGCGAGCACAGCGGGTACCAGGGTGAGGGCGCTGAGCAGCATCAAGACCACGGCGATGATCAGCCCGGGCGCCAAGGTGCGGAGTAGGCCGAGCGAGGAGAGGAGGAGGGCGGCGAAGGCGGCGATGACGGTGAGGGCCGATGAGGAGACGACCTCGCCCACCACCTCGGTGGCGTGCTGGAGTGCCGCCATGGGCTCGTCGCCGTTGGTCAGGTTCTCGCGGTATCGGAAGACGAGGAAGACGAAATAGTCCGTCCCGATGCCGAACAGGACCACGATGAGCAACGGGCCGAGCAGGGTGCCCACCTCGAAGTTCAAGATGTGGGCCAGGGAGGCCACCAATGACGAGGCCACCTGATGGATGAGGCCGATGAGCACGACGGGGAGGATGGCGATCAGCACGCTTCGGAAGATGAGCCCGAGCAGGATGACGATGAGCAACACCGTGGCGATGGCGATGACGCTCTCGGCCTTGGCGAAGGCGTTGGCGGTGTCGAGGGCGATGGCTGAGGTGCCGGTCAGGCCGGCCGTGAGGCCGGTGCCGGCCAGCTCGCGGGGAACCTCGGCCCGGATCGCAGTGACGGCGTCGTTCACCGGCACCTCTCCGGGCTGTCCCCGGAGCATGACGTTGACCAGCTGGGCCTTCCCGCTGGGCGACAGGAGGGCCGGCGACGTGAACGTCCCGGTGATCTCGTTGATCCCGGCGTGGGTGAGATCGGTGGCGAAGGTGGTGACGGCCTGCTGGTTGGCCGAGGTGAGGGGGGCGCCGTCCGAGCGTTCGACGACGAGGAGATCGGTGTTGCCCGACTGCTTGGGGAAGTCCTTGTTCAGGGCCTCCTGTGCCTGCACCGACTGGTAGTGCCCGGGCAGGAAGCTGGCCTGGTTGGCGTTGGTGACCGAACTGATCGACGGGGAGAACACGACGATGGCCACCGAGGCCACCACCCACACGGCGATGACCCGCCACGGGTGCCCGGTGACCATCCGGGCAAGTGCTGCGAACACGATGACCTCCAGTGGGCCAATGGGCACCGGGGCCCGTCCCGGTTTCGCGTCGAGCCGATGTTAGGCCGGTCGGACGGTGACGGACGGGACCTCCGGGCAGGCCGATCGGACCAGAGTCCCTGCGTGCGGCCATGAACGGCCGGGCCGGGCCATTCCCGCTAGCACGAGCAAGCGGATGGTAGTGTGGGCGGGAAACCTCTGGAGGAACTGCCATGTTCGACGGCCGCTGGCGCGACACGGTGGACCGGGCGACCGGTCCGGTCGGTCACAGGCTGCAGCAGATCGGGGTCACTGCCGACGTCCTGACGGCAACCGGCCTCATTACCGCCACGGCGACCGCGGTCGCCGTGGCTACCGGTCATCTGCACCTGGCCATCCTCTTGCTCATCCTCACCGGTCTCCATGACCTCCTGGACGGCCCGGTGGCCAAGGCCTCGGGAACGGCGTCGGTCCGGGGGGCCTTCTTCGATTCGGTCACCGACAGGGTGGCCGACGCCCTGTTGCTCGGCGGCGTGGCCTGGTACCTGGTCACGACCCATCCGGGTCACCTCGTGCTGCTGCCCTTCGCTGTGCTCGCCGTCACGTCGTTGGTGTCATACCAGCGGGCGAAGGCCGAGTCGCTCGGTATCCCGGCCAAGGGCGGCCTCATGGAGCGGGCCGAGCGGATGATCATCTTGGGCGTCGGCTTCTTGTCCGCCTCATTCCTGGTCCCTGTCCTCTGGGTCCTGCTGGGTTTGACCGTGCTCACCGCCATCGGTCGCTTCGTCAAGGTCTGGCGTTCGGCCGAAGCGCCGACTCCCGCGGTGGTAGCACGTCGTCCTCGCCGGGAGGGCGCTATGGCCCGTAGCTCGCGTCGTCGCCCCGTCGGTTCGTCGTCCCGGTGGCGGGCCCGCCGGCAAGGCGAGCTGTCCAGCCGGTCAGGCCGCACCTGGCGGGCCCGTCAGGCCCGACAGGGGCTCCGTCACCGGGCCTCGGCTCGACGCAGCGGCTGACTCCCCGGGTCGGTCCTCCGCGCCTGATCGAAGAACTTGGTGGTTTCCGCCCGCGTGATGTTCCGGACCTACAGCACGCTGGGACGCGCCCTGGCCGCTGTCCCAGAGCCTGTTGCCCTGGGCATCGCCGGCCTGGTGGGCGACGTCCTCCACCAGGTCCGTCACCAGTCCCGGCGGAACGTCGAAGCCAACCTCCGGCGGGTGGTGGGGCGGGACATCGACCAGGCGTCGCTCGATCGGTGGAGCCGCCGGGCCTTTCGGGCCTATGCCCGGTACTGGGTGGAGGGGGCCCGGTTGCCCAGGACCCCCCGCCGCGAGGTACTGCAACGGTTCGTGGTGGTCGAGGGGTTCGAGCACCTGGTGGCCGGGATGGCGTCGGGTAACGGTGTGGTCCTGGCCCTGCCCCACGTCGGGAGCTGGGAGTTCGGCGGGACCTTCCTGGCCGCCGTGGGCTTTCCCATGACCTCGGTGGCCGAGCGCCTCGAGCCCCCCGAGCTGTTTGACTACTTCGTGTCCCAGCGGGCGGCCATGGGCCTGACCATCGTGCCGTTGGACTCTGGGTCGGGCGGTGCCGTCATGCGGACGCTCCGGGACGGCGGTCTGGTCGGGCTCTTGTGCGACCGGGACCTTGTGGGCAACGGTATCGATGTGGAGTTCTTCGGGGAAAAGACCACCATGCCCTCCGGTCCGGCCACACTGGCCATGCGTACGGGGGCCACGTTGCTGACCGCGGCGGTCTACAGCGGTCCCGGTCCGGACCATCACGCCGTCGTCGGGGGGCCGATCGACCTCAACCGGACCGGCAGCCTCCGTGGCGACGTGTCCCGGGTCACCCAGGAGATCGCCCACCGGTTCGAGTCGCTGATCCGCCGGGCCCCGGAGCAGTGGCATGTCTTCCAGCCGTTGTGGTCGGCCGACCGGAACGAGGGGCGACCGTGAGCGGCGACCCGATGCAGCACCCTGCCTTCTCGGCCGGCCGCAACCGGTTCCGGGCCCTGGCCGAGCATGTCGACGACGTGGCCCTGGTCATCGGGCTCGACGGCCGCATTCTCTACGTCAGTCCGTCTGCTCAGCGCCTGTTGGGCTATGACCCGAGCGGGGCCATCGGTACGGACGTCTTCCAGCTGATCGACCAGGATGACCAGGGGGCCGTGCGGGGCTCCTTCGGCGACCTGGTGGCCGGTCGTCGCCTCACCGTCGCCCTCGAGCTGAGGGCCATCACCGCCGACGGGTCATCGATCGACGTCGAGGTGGTGGCCTCGGCGCCCACCGAATCGGCCGGCGGCGTCGTGGTCAACGTCCGTGACGTCACCGAGCGGAAGCGGATCGAGCGGGAGGCCCTGGAGGTCCAGACCCGTTACGCCACCATCATGGAGTCCTTGGTGGACGGCATCATGATGGTGGATGCTGATGGGGTCATCGTCGCCGTCAACAACGCGCTGGTGGAGCTGTTCAACGCCTCGAAGACCTGGATCCTGGGCCGGACGCTCGAAGAGGTCCTGGCCATCGGGAGGGAGCAGGGGTGGTACCCGATCGATTCCGAGGGTAACGAGGTCCCCGTCGACGAGTACCCGGTGCTCAGGAGCCTGGCCACCGGCGAGCGGTCCTTCGGCTATGTGAACGGCATCAATCGGCCCGATGGACCGGTGGTCTGGATGCGGATCAACTCGCAGGGCATCGGGGGAGATGACGGTCGGCCCCGCATCGGTGCCGTGGCCTCGTTCAGCGACATCACCGAGGCGCGTAATGCCGGGAGGGCACTGCGGGAAGAGCAGCAGTTCCTCTCGGTCCTACTGGACAACCTCGAAGAGGGCATCGTGGCCTGCGACGAGGACGGGGAGGTCACGCTGGTCAACCCGGCCGCCCAGCGGCTGTTCGGATTCAGCGACGAGACCGACCCCACCGGCAAGCGGCCGATCAGCGTGTGGCTCCGGGGGAGGGACGGCTCGCCGCTGGCCCCCCAGGAGAACCCCCTGCTGCGGGCGCTGGCGGGCGAACGGCTCCGTGAGTCCGAGCTGGTCCTGGTGGCCGGGTCAGGCACCCGCAAGCTCATCAAGGTCAATGCCCAGGCCCTCTTCGATGACGGCGGGCAGAAGCTCGGGGCAGTGGCGGCCATCCACGACGTGACCGAGCAGAAGCGCAACGAAGAGCGCCTGGCCGACCTGGCCCTCCATGACCCGCTCACCGGTGTGGCCAACCGGACCCTCCTGGCCGACCGGCTGGGGAAGGCCGTCGGCGATCTCACCAGCGATACGGCCGCCGAGGTCCCACCCGACCGGGCCGAGGGGACCGGCGGCTCGATCGCCGTTTTCCTGCTCGATCTCGACGACTTCAAGGAGATCAACGACGCACTGGGCCATGACGTCGGCGACGAGGTCCTGGTGGCGGTGGCCCGGCGCCTGCTGGCCATCGTGCGACCCACCGACACCGTGGCCCGGCTGGGGGGCGACGAGTTCGTCGTGGTCTGCCACGTGAAGCGGGGCGACGAGGAGATGCAGGGCATCTCGGACCGGATCGCCACCGCCCTGAGCGAGCCGTACCAGATCGGCGGCCGGTCGCTCGTCGTCTCGGCCTCCATCGGCGGGGTGCGAACCGACGACCCGTGGACCGACCCGTCCACGCTGCTGGCCCGGGCCGACGACGCCATGTACAGCGTCAAATGGAGCCGACGCCGGGCCCTGCCACCGCCGCCATCGTCGTCCTGAGAGCCTGATGCCCGCGTCAGAGGGGGATGGTTCGTCCGGGCTGCGCGTCGCCCTGGTCTGCCCGTACAGCGTCAGCCGTCCCGGGGGCGTCCAGGGGCAGGTGGTCGGCCTGGCCCGCGTCCTCCAGGCCCGGGGACACCAGGTCAGCGTCTTTGCCCCTCTGGAGGACCCCGCTGACGTTCCAGGCGATATCCACCTTGTGGTGGCCGGGCACTCGGTGTCGCTCCCGGCCAACGGCTCAGTGGCGCCGGTGTCGGTGTCGCCCCGGGCCGCCCACCGGGCCCTCGGGAGACTCCGGGCCGGGCACTTCGACGTCGTCCACGTGCACGAGCCGTTCTCGCCCGGCCTTCCCTACGGCCTCCTGGTTGGACGGGAGGTGCCGCCGATGGTCGTCACCTTTCACCGCAGCGGCGGGAGCGTCTTCTATTCCCTGTTGCGACCCCTGGCCACGCGGTTGGCGGACCGGCGGTTCGCCATTCGCTGTGCTGTGTCCGAGGCAGCACGGGAGACGGCCCAGGCGGCAGTGGGTGGTGACTACGTCGTGCTGTTCAACGGGGTGGAGGTCGACCGGTACGCCGCCGCGGTGCCCTGGCCCACGGAGGGACCGACCGTCCTCTTCCTCGGCCGGCATGAGGGGCGCAAGGGCCTGCCCGTCCTGCTCGACGCATGTGCCCGGGTGCTCGCCGCCAGCCGAGGCGGAACGGCACCCGGCCTAACGCTGTGGGTTGCCGGGGACGGCCCCGACACCGACGGTCTGCGCCGTCAGTTCCCGGAGTCCCCGCACCTCCGTTGGCTTGGCGTGCTCACCGAGGAGGAGAAGGTCCGCCGCCTGGCCGGCGCCGACGTGCTCTGTGCCCCGTCCCTCGGCGGCGAGTCGTTCGGGATGGTGCTCCTCGAGGCCATGGCGGCAGGGACGGCGGTCGTTGCCAGCGACATCCCCGGCTACCGGGATGCGGCCGGCGGCAAGGCCCGCCTGGTGCCACCCGGGGACGCGGCCGCCCTTGCCGAGGCCCTCGCCGAGCTGCTGGAGCCGGTGGGCGGTCGCCGGGCCGACGAGCGGGAGCGGTGCCGGGCGGAAGCGGTCGACCGAGCCCGGGATTGGTCGATGGACCGGCTGGCCCAACGCTACGAGGGGCTCTACCGGGATGTCACATACCCGGGGGTACCCTGAGCCGCCGTACACTGCTGGGGTCATGAGCGTCACCCCGCCCGGTCCGCCTCCCTCCGACGGCCGACAGCCGTCTGACGGCCCGACTTCCGCTTCGGGCGGCACAGGTTCGGGCGGCGGACCGGGCGGCGCAGGTTCGGGCGGCACAGGTTCGGGCGGCGCAGGTTCGGGCGGCACAGGTTCGGGCGGCGGACCGAGCCACGGCCGCAATCGGGGTGGCCGGCGAAACAGCGGTCGCGCCGGTGAGGGTGCTCCGGGGAACAGCCGGTCGGGCCAGGGTAAGTCCGGCCAGGGCGGATCCACGGACGGCGGGTCTGGCCAGGGCGGCTCGAGGGCTGGCGGCTCCAGGGATGTCGGCTCCAGGGATGGCGGCTCCAGGGATGGCCGGTCTGTCCAGGGACGGTCCAGTGACCGGAACCGCGGCCGGCAACGGGGCGGCCAGCGCTCCGGAAAATCCCGATCGTCCGGTGGCGGACGGCCGCAAGCTGGAGGCCGGCCCGGTACGGGTTCCCCGCGGTCCAGCTCGGCCGGCGGCGGACCGGATACCAGGGACCCCGATGACCAGCGCGCTGGTCCGGCCGCGCTCGCCACTCCGGCGCGGCCCGCGCAAGCCAGCGAGGAGGATCGGGCGGCGACGGCGAACAGTCGCCGAGCGCTCGGGATCTGCGCGGCGCCCTCTACCGTGATCGGTCTGGTCCTCGGGGCGGTGGTGGCTGCGGTCGCGGCCCCGCTGATCGGGGTCATCGTGTTTGTAGGGCTTGCCGTTTTGCTCACCGTCTGGTTCCGCGCCCGGGCTCCACACGTGGTGGTCCGCGCCCTGGGCGCCCGCCCCAGTGACCCCGCCGACCACCCCCGGGTTCACAACCTGGTCGAGGGCCTGTGCGCCACCATGGGTCTTCCCTCTCCCGCCCTGTACGTGGTTTCCGACCCGAGCGCCAATGCCTTGGCGGTGGGTCCCGAGCCGCGCCGGGCCGCCCTAGTGGTCACGTCGGGCCTCGACCAGAGCTTGAGCCTGGTCGAGCTGGAGGGAGTCCTGGCCCACGAGCTGGTCCACGTCAAGCGGCGGGACACCGCCACTGCCGGTGCCGCCGTAGCCGTCATTGCCCCGCTGGCCGCCCTTACCGGTTCGGGCGCCGGGTTGGTGCGGGCCCTGATCGGTCCGGGCCGTGAGTTCATAGCCGACCAGCGGGCCGCCTCGATCGTGCGCTACCCACCCGGGCTGGGCTCGGCCCTCGAGACCATGGCCTCGGCCCCGAGCCCGGGATCGTCGTGGCCACCGGGGCCCGGACGGACGGCAGCCGTCACCCGGTGGTTGTGGATCGATCCGATGGTGGGGTCCCGGGCCGAGAGCTCCGAGGGGAACCTGGACGACACCGGCGTGCGCGCGGCAGCTCTGGCCGAGCGCTGAGGACCGTTACTCCTCGGTGGGGCAGATGCCGCTCACCGAAGAGTCGAGGTCGCACTGAGGGTCTCCGAAAAGATGGTCGCGCAGCTTACGCAACAATGCCTCGAGGGCAAGCTCCTCTTCGAGGCTCAGGACGTCCCGGAGCACCTCGTCGATGTGGGCGACGTGGCGGGGGATGGCCTCGTCCATCATGGCCTTCCCTTTCACCGTCAGTGCCGCGAACGCCCCGCGTCGGTCCTCGGGGCAGACCTCCCGAACCACCAGGCCGGTGTCCTCCAGCCGGTCCACTGACCGGGTGAGACCGCTCGGGGAAAGCGTGGTCTGTGCGGCGAGATCGCTCATCCGCAGCCGGTTGCCCGGCGTGCGGGCCAAGCGGATGAGGACGTCGAAGGATTGGTTCGAAAGCCCGGCGTTGGACTCCAACCGGCGTTCCAAGACCTGTCGGAGACCGGCGGCCGACTCGAAGAGCAGGCCGATCGTGGTCAGCCGTCGATCGTCGAGCTCTCCGATTCCGGCGGGGCCGGGGAGTGCACCTTCTGCTCGATGGTCTGCCATGGCGAACATCCTATCTGGTCGGAAGTGGTAGTTGCGCTCGCAATCATCTTCCTCTATAGTTACTTGTGAGAGCAAGTAGTTGACCAACTAGCCCGGAGGCACATGCAATGAGTGATACGACGACAGTAACCAGCAGAACGATCAACGGCGTGGAACTGCCGGCCGCAGGGACCTATGCCATCGACGAGTCCCATACCCACGTGGGCTTCGCCGTGCGCCATATGGCCGTGTCCAAGGTGCGCGGGCAGTTCGCCAAGGTGGACGGGACCCTCGTCATCGGCGAGAATCCACTGGCCTCCTCGGTCCAGGTCACCATCGGTACCGACAGTGTCGATACCCGGGATGAGAACCGCGACAACCACGTGCGCACCGCCGACTTCCTCGATGTCGAGAACCACCCCACCATCACCTTCAATTCGACGGCCGTGCACCCCGTGGATGCTGGGTCGTGGAAGGTCGAGGGGGACCTCACGATTCGGGGCACCACCCGGCCCGTCGTCCTCGACGTGACCATCGAAGGCGTGGTCCAAGACCCCTACGGCAACCATCGCGTCGGATTCAGCGCCCGGACCCAGATCAACCGGGATGACTTCGGAGTGTCTTTCGGTGCGGTCATGGAGGCCGGCGGCCTGGTTGTGGCCAAGAAGGTCGACATCGAGATCGAGGCGGAGGCTGTGTACCAGGCATGATGGAACGATGACGGACGGGCTCCCCACGCCTCCGGCCCCGAGTGCGGAAGCCGGAGGCGTGGGGCCGTCATCGGGGCGGCTTCCGATTGTCTTCGTCGGCCATGGCAACCCGATGTACGCCATCGTTCCGAACCGGTATGCGGAGGCGTGGGCCGCGCTGGGAGCTGAGCTGCCACGGCCGCGTGCCGTGCTGTGCCTGTCGGCCCATTGGTTCGTCCCCGGGCTGGCCGTGACGGCCATGGTCCGGCCCCGAACCATCCACGACTTCGGCGGCTTTCCACGGGAGCTCTTCGAGGTGTCCTACCCGGCACCGGGGGACCCCGACCTGGCGGATCGCGTCCGGTTGCTTCTCGACCCGCTGGAGGTGGTGGCGGACACCTCGTGGGGCCTGGACCACGGGACGTGGTCGGTGCTCCGACATGTGTACCCGAAGGCTGATGTGCCAGTGGTCCAGTTGAGCATCGATGCCCGGAAGGAGCCGGCCTATCACGCCGAAGTGGGCCGCCGCCTGGCGCCGCTCCGGGACGAGGGGGTGCTCATCGTGGGCAGCGGCAACGTGGCCCACAACCTGGCGATGGCCCAGTTCGGCGAAGGCGTAGGGGCGTTTGCATGGGCGGCACGCTTCCAGGCGGACGTCCGGGCCCGCATCGAGGCGGCCGATGACGCCTCACTGGTCTCGTACCGGGACCTCGGTGAGGACGCCCGGTTGGCCATCCCCACCCCGGATCACTACGTACCGCTGCTGTATGTGCTCGGGGCACGCCACCCTCATGACGTGGCCCGATTCCCGGTGGAGGGTATCGACGCGGGATCACTGTCCATGCTCTCGGTCGTGCTGGGCTGATCGGACGTCGTTCGGCGCCGACCCGACCTTCTTCGCGGCTTGGCCGGGGTTCGCTCGGCCGTGCTCGGCTGTTCGGGCGACGAGTGGCCATCCTCGGCCCATCCGACCGCCCTCCCGGCTCGGTGGTCGAACCGCCCGCCGGCTCCCGGTATCGTCGGCAGTACAATCGAGTTCATGGGTGACCAACGGACCGAGACGCAGGCGACAGCGGGGGCCCGTCCCACCGGGACGTTCACCGTGAAGCGCGGGCTGGCCGACATGCTCAAGGGCGGCGTGATCATGGATGTCGTCGACGCCGAGCAGGCCAAGGTGGCCGAGGACGCCGGAGCGGTCGCGGTCATGGCCCTCGAGCGGGTTCCGTCCGATATCCGTCGGGATGGCGGCGTTGCCCGTATGAGCGATCCGGCGCTGATCGAGGGCATCAAGGCGGCGGTGACCGTGCCGGTGATGGCCAAGGCCCGCATCGGGCATTTCGCCGAGGCGCAGGTTCTGGCCGCGCTGGGCGTCGACTACATCGACGAGAGCGAGGTGCTCACCCCGGCCGACGAGGCGCACCACATCGACAAATGGGTGTTCGACGTCCCCTTTGTCTGCGGTGCCACCAATCTGGGCGAGGCCCTTCGCCGGATCTCGGAGGGGGCGGCCATGATCCGCTCCAAGGGAGAGGCGGGAACCGGGAACATCGTCGAGGCTGTCCGGCATCTCCGGTCGATCCTGGGCGACATCGGCAAGATCACCCAGGCCGACTCGGCCGAGCAGTACGGATGGGCCAAGCAGTTGGCCTCGCCCATCGGGCTGGTGCAGGACATCGCCCGCACGGGTCACCTCCCCGTCCCGCTGTTCTGCGCGGGCGGCATCGCCACGCCGGCCGACGCCTCGCTCGTCCTCCAGCTCGGCGCAGAAGCGGTCTTCGTCGGTTCGGGCATCTTCAAGAGCGAAGACCCGTCGCGACGGGCCCGAGCCATCGTGGAGGCCACCGCCCACTACACCGACGCCGACCTGGTGGCCAAGGTGTCCACCGGACTCGGCGAGGCCATGCCCGGCCAGGAGATCGACACGCTCGGCGTGCATCTTGCCGATCGCGGCTGGTAAGGGTACGGACACCGGGCCTCGAGGTGCCTCCGCGTGACCATCGGCGTGTTGGCCCTCCAGGGCGATGTGCGGGAGCACGCCGCCGCGCTCGCCGATCTCGGTGAGTCGGCGCGCCCGGTACGGCGACCAGCCGATCTCGACGGCCTGGCCGGAATCGTCCTCCCGGGAGGGGAGTCAACCACCTTGTCGCTCCTCCTCGATTCTTCGGCGCTGTTCGAGCCGCTGGCCGAGGCCCTCGGGTCGGGGCTCCCCGTCTTCGGGACGTGCGCGGGCATGATCCTCCTGTCCGCCGACGTCCTCGACGGCCGCTCCGACCAGCGGCGGTTCGGCGTCATCGACCTCACCGTGCGCCGCAACGGCTACGGACGCCAGCAGGCGTCCTTCGAGTGCGATCTCGCCCTTGAAGCCGACGGGGTGACCGGCGACCCGTTCCATGCCGTCTTCATCCGGGCGCCGGTGGTGGAGGCGTACGGTGCCAACGTGGAGGTGCTGGCCTCGCTTCCCGCGGCATCGGGGACGGCGGGGGAGTTGCAACCGGTGATCTGCCGGCAGGGCCCGGTCCTGGTGGCCGCGTTCCACCCCGAGCTGACCGGGGACCGCCGGTTACACCGGCTGTTCGTGGACATGACCAAGGACGAGTTGGCCAAAGAGTTGACCAAAGAGGAGAGGCGCTAGGCGATGTCGGGACATTCCAAGTGGGCAACCACCAAGTACCGAAAGGGTGCACAGGATTCGGCCCGGGCCAAGGTGTTCGCCAAGATCATCCGCCAGGTGGAAGTGGCTGCCCGCGAAGGGGGCAGCGACATGACCGCGAACGCCAGTCTCCGGACCATGTACTCGAAGGCCCGGGACGCCTCGGTCCCCATCGACACCATCGAGCGAGCCATCAAGCGCGGATCCGGCGAGCTCGAGGGCGTCCGCTACGAGTCGATCAACTACGAGGGCTACGCACCGGACGGGGTGGCGGTCATCGTCGAGTGCCTTTCGGACAACCGGAACCGGACCGGCGCGGAGATCCGCAACATCTTCAACAAGAACGGTGGGTCCATGGCCGAGCCCGGTGCGGTGAGCTGGCAGTTCGAACGCAAGGGCGTCATCTCGCTGCCCCGGGACCTCGATGAGGACCGGATCATGGAAGCGGCCATGGAGGCCGGCGCCGAGGATCTGACCGACGAGGACGATCACTGGGCGGTGACTAGCTCCCCGACCGACCTGGTGGCCGTGCGGGACGCACTCGAGAGTGCAGGGCTGACCCCCTCCTCCTCCGACCTTTCCATGGTGCCCACGTCGACCATCGAGGTGAAGGACGAGGGCGAGGCGAAGAAGGTCCTCCGGTTGATCGAGGCGCTCGACGACCATGACGACGTCCAGAACGTCTATGCCAACTTCGACATCCCGGACTCGGTCATGGCGTCCTACGACGGCTAGGCGCGTGTCCCAGTGGCGAACGGTATCCGCACCCTCCCCGGTCAGGCAGGGTAGGGTCGAACGCATGTTCGTTCTGGGGATTGATCCCGGGCTGTCCCGGTGCGGCTACGGCGTGGTGACTCGCCACGGATCGGACCTGGAGGCTGCGGCCGGCGGGGTGATCACGACAGTCCCGACCATGCCGCTGCCCGAGCGCCTGCTCACCCTCTCGACCGAGCTCCGCTCGTTGGTAGCCGAGTACCGGCCGGTCGCCGTGGTCGTCGAGCGGGTGTTCTTCCAGGTCAACGTGCGCACAGCCATGGCCACCGGACAGGCCGCCGGGGTGGCGCTGGCCGCCGCGGCCGAGTCCGGTTGCGAGGTGGCTCAATACACGTCGAACGAGGTGAAACAGGCGGTGGTCGGATACGGGAGCGCCACCAAGGACCAGGTGCAGCGCATGATCGCCTCGGTGCTCGGCCTGGACAAGCCCCCTCGTCCTCCCGATGTGGCCGACGCCCTGGCCCTCGCTGTCTGCTACCTGACAGCGCAACCGCTCCGCCGGGCGGTGGCTGCGGTGACCGGAGAGGGCCGAAGATGAGCGAGGCCCACGTGAGCGGGGAGGGCCAGTTGAGCGGGGACGGCCGGTGATCGGCTCGCTCCGGGGCACCCTGATCGACCGGCCCGGGCTCGGAGAGGTACTCGTCGACGTGCATGGGGTCGGGTACCGCGTCTCGGTGCCGACATCGGTGTTCGCCTCGGTCGGCCCGGTCGGTTCCGAGACGTTCCTCCACGTCCACACCCATGTTCGCGAGGACGCCATCGTCCTCTACGGATTTCTCCACGCTGACGAGCGGCGGTGCTTCGAGGCACTGCTCGGCGCCCACGGCGTCGGTCCCTCCTTGGCCCTGGCCATCCTGTCGTCGCTCTCCCCGGCCACGCTGTCGACTGCTGTCCTCGAGGACGACGTCGACACCCTGTGCATGGTCCCAGGGGTGGGGAAGAAGACTGCCGCCCGCCTGCTCTTGGAGCTGAAAGCCCGACTGCAGCTCCCGTCTTTCGATGGAGGAACCCCCGTGTCGGTCGGCGAGGACCGCTCCGCTCGCGGCGAGGTGCGTGCGGCCCTCATCGAGCTCGGGTACGGGCCCGACGAGATCCGGGGAGCCATGGAGCAGGTGAACGACGACGGGCCCGTGGAAGAGCTGCTGCGCCTGGCCCTCCGCGAACTGGCCCGCGCCCGATGAGCCCCGAAGCACGCCGGGAGATGCTCGGGGGAGGAGCCGACGGCACAGGGGGAGGAGCCGACGGCACAGGGGGCAAGGACGGCGCCTTGGCCGGCCGAGCCGGCGACGGGGTGCGGCCCATGGACCCCGTGGCCGCTCCGGCCGAAGAACTCGACGAAGCCAGCCTCCGGCCCCGGACGCTCGACGAGTTCGTCGGGCAGGCCCAGCTCACTGAGCACCTCCGCATCGTGCTCGAGGCGGCACGCAAGCGCCGCCAACCGGTCGACCACCTCCTGTTCGCCGGCCCCCCGGGGCTGGGAAAGACATCGCTGGCCGGGATCGTGGCATCCGAGATGGGTGTCGGGCTCAGGATCACCGCCGGGCCGGTGCTGGTCAGGACGGGCGATCTCGCCGCGCTCCTGACCGACCTCCAGGAGGGCGACGTCCTGTTCATCGACGAGATCCACCGCCTTCACCGTGCCGTGGAAGAGGTGCTCTACCCGGCCATGGAGGACTTCAAGCTGGACATCCTGATCGGCAAGGGTCCGACGGCTCGCAGCATCCGCCTCGACCTCCCACGGTTCACGCTGATCGGGGCCACCACCCGCACCGGGCTGGTCACCAGCCCCCTGCCGCGACCGGTTCGGCTTCGTCGGGCGGCTCGATCACTACACGGTGGACGAGCTCGAGGCCATCGTGGGGCGTTCGGCCGAGATCCTCGGGGTGCCGATCGAGCCCGAGGGGGCGCACCGGATTGCCCAGCGGTCCCGGGGGACACCGAGGATCGCCAACCGGCTGCTCCGCAGGGTCCGGGACTACGTCGAGGTGCGAGCCGAGGGGAGGATCACCGCCGAGGCCGCAGCGGACGGCTTGGACCTGTTCGGAGTGGACGAGCTGGGCCTGGACAAGGTGGACCGCTCCATCCTGGACGTACTGTGCCGCAGGTTCGCCGGCCGGGCCGTTGGCCTCACCACACTGGCCCAGTGCATCGGTGAAGAGCCGGACACCATCGAGGACGCCTACGAGCCGTACCTCTTGCAGCAGGGGCTCTTGCTGCGGACGCCCCGCGGCCGTATCGCCGCGCCCGCGCGCCTGGGCCCATCTCGGGCTGAGCCCGGCCGAGTCCACACTCCTCTAGCCAACCGGGGCTCTCCCGTACCAACCGAGGGCGTATCACCACCACCCGCCCGGTCTGCGACGATGTCGACCATGCCGGCCACCGGACAGAGCCAGGTCGTCTCGATGGACGCTTACGACTACGGGCTCCCTGACGAGGCCATCGCCCAGCGCCCCATCGAGCCTCGGAGTGCCGCACGGATGCTGGTGACCGGGTCACTCTCGGATACCGGCGAGGTGGGGCATGTCACCGTGGCCGACCTTCCCCGCTACCTGCGGCCCGGCGACGTGCTCGTGGTCAACCAGACCCGGGTGCTGGCGGCCCGGCTGGCCCTGGTGAAGCAGAGTGGTGGAGCGGCCGAGGTCCTCCTTTTGGAACCGGCTGCGACCGAGGCGGCCCATTCGGCGGCCGGCGAGCCCCATGGGCCCGGTGTGCCGTCCGCGACGGTCTGGGAGGCGTTGGTCCGTCCGGGGCGGCGCCTGCCCCCGGGGACGCAGTTGTGGGAACCTGCCGCTTCGGCTGAGGTCGGTTCGGGCGGTGGACCGGGCTCGGTCGGCTCGGTCCGGGTCGGCTCGGTCCCGGTCGTCGAGGTCGGTGACCGGGTGGCCGGTCACGATGACGGGCGCCGGTGGGTGCGGCTCATGGAACCGTCGGTGGTCGGCCGGGCCGGCTCGATGCCCCTCCCTCCCTACATCCACACCCCCCTTGCGGACCCCGACCGATACCAGACCGTGTATTGCGCACCGAGCGACCCAGGCACACAGTCGACGGCTGCCCCGACCGCCGGGTTGCATCTCACCCCTGCCGTGCTCGACGCCTGCCGGGCCGCCGGCGCCTCCATCGTCACCGTCGACCTGGCTATCGGACTCGACACGTTCCAGCCGGTGACAGCGCCCACGCCCGAGGAGCACGTGATCCATTCCGAGCGGTATGCCGTCCCGAGGGAGACCATGGAGGCGTGCCGCCGGGCCTCGAGGGTGGTGGCCGTCGGGACGACCACGGTTCGGGCCCTGGAGTCGGTGGCGTCCACCGGGCAGCTCTCAGGCCGCACCGACCTTTACATCCACGGTGCCTATCCGTTCTCGGTGGTCGACGTCTTGATGACCAACTTCCACATGCCGCGCTCCACTTTGTTGTTGATGGTGGAGGCGTTTTGTGGCCCGGAGTGGCGCGACCTCTACGCCACTGCGCTCGAGGACGGGTACCGCTTCCTGTCCTTTGGAGACGCCATGCTCGTCACCCGCCGGGCCATCAGTCATCCGGACGGGCGGACGGTCGGGTGATGGTCGGCTTGCGGATGGACATCGAGGCCACCGACGGGACCGCTCGTACGGGCGTGGTCCATACCGCTCGGGGCTCCTATCGGATCCCCGCCTTCATGCCCGTCGGGACGCGGGGAACGGTCAAGGCGCTCGATGCGTCGGACCTCGAGGCGCTCGGCGCCGACGTGGTGCTGGCCAACACCTACCATCTGATGCTGCGGCCGGGCGCCGAGACGGTGGCGGACCTCGGCGGGCTCCATCACTTCATGGGCTGGGAGGGCCACACCCTGACCGACTCGGGTGGGTTTCAGGTCCACTCGCTGTCCCCCGACGTCGACGACGACGGGGTCAGCTTCACGTCGGTATACGACGGATCGCCGGCCCGGCTCACGCCGGAGTCGGCCGTGGAGATCCAAGGACTGATCGGCGCCGACATCCAAATGGTCCTGGACGTCTGCGCCACCCTTCCGGCCGAGCCCGACGTCCTCCGGCTGGCCGTGGAGCGGACGGCGGCGTGGGCCGTCCGGGCCCGGAACCACCATCGTCGCCTCCAGGCCCGGCCCGAGGGCCAGGCGCTGTTCGGCATCGTCCAGGGCGGGACCGACCCGGTCCTGCGCCAGGAGAGCGCCCGCCGCACGGTCGACCTGGATTTCGACGGCTACGGCATCGGCGGCCTCTCGGTGGGGGAGCCCCGTCCGGCCATGCTGGCCGCGTTGGCCGCCACTGTTCCCGAGCTGCCCATCGACCGTCCCCGGTACCTCATGGGGGTAGGGGATCCAGTGGGTCTCATCGAGGCCATCGCGCTGGGAGTCGACCAATTCGACTGCGTCGCACCTACCAGGATGGCCAGGCACGGCTCGATCATGACCCGGGCGGGCAAGCTGAATCTCCGGAATGCCGCCTTTGCTCGAGACGGTGGCCCGCTCGACCCCCGGTGCCCGTGTTCGACCTGTTGCCGCTGGTCACACGGCTACCTTCGCCATCTGCTGAGCGTGGGGGAGCCGACGGCCTGGCGGCTGCTCAGCATCCACAACCTGCGGTTCACCCTCGACCTCATGGACGCGGCCGGCCAGGCGATCAGATCGGGCCGACTGGGTGATCTTCGGCGACAGGTGGCGGAGTGCTGGGCCCCCTGAAGCCCACGTGGCGTTCTGGGGATCGGTGCCGCCCTGGCGCCGGGGCTGTATCGGCGGCAGGCTGAGCTAGTGTCTGTCCGCTGTGTGCACCCTGAACCCCGTATCTGACGTGTCATGACTGCAACCCTGGTTGCCCTGGCCACGCCCTTGCTCTCTGCTGCTGCCAAGAAGTCGAGCAGCTCGTTGGTCACCTTCTTGCCCATCATCGTCATCGCGGTGGCCGCCTACTTCTTCTTCCTTCGGCCCCAGCAGCAGAAGGCCAAGAAGCAGCGGGAAGAGGTGAAGCAGTTCGACGTGGGAAATGAGGTGCTCACGGCGGGGGGCATCGTCGGCCACATCATCGACATCGAGGACGACCGGATCACGTTGGAGACCAGCGTCGGGGCCTCGTTTGTCGTGCTGCGCCCTTACATCCTGCGCCGGCTCGATGCCGATCCTCCGCCCCTGGACACCGAGGACGACGAGCAGGACGATGACGGTTACGACGACGAGTACGACGAGTACGACGAGGACGAGTCGGGTGAGCCTGAGGACGAGGAAGACCACGATCACCAAGGTGACGGTGACGGGAACACGCGCGGCGACGGTACCAAGCGCGGCAACGGCAAGAACCGCGGTGATGATCGAGGGCCCAGCACTACACGCTGATGAAGGACAAACGCCCACTCTGGATCAGCCTCATGACGGTGGTCGCAATCTCGGTCGTCGCCCTGGTCGGCACGATTGCCGCCGGCTGGTCACCGAAGTTGGGGCTCGACCTCGACGGTGGCCTGCAGGTCGTCTACAAGACCGCCCACCAGGTCACGACGGAACAGCTGAACACCACGGTCAACATCCTCAACAACCGGGTTGATGCGCTGGGCGCCTCGGGGGCCACCGTGGCCAGTCAGGGCAACAACGAGATAGCCGTCTCCATCCCCGGGGCCAAGAACGTCAACCAGATTCTGGCCACTTTGGGCAACACCGCTCAGCTCTTCTTCCGTCCGGCATTGTGCGAGGCCTTGCCGTTCTCCGTTGCGAAGGGCAAGACCGCTTCGACCGGGCCGCTGCCCCAGTGCTCGGCGTCGTCGGCGCTGACCGCGGCCAACATCAACGTCACTCCGAACTCCAGTGCGGCCGGGTATTCCAGCAACCTCGGGTCGATCCAGCCGGACCCCGCCTTCACCACGTTCAAATCGACGCCATCCTCGGCCGACAACAAGAACGCGACGGTGCTGCTCCCCAGCTCGCCGGGGAGCGGGACCACCCTCCGGTACCTCCTGGGTCCGTCCCCGGTAACCGGGACAGCCGTGCACTCGGCAAACGCGCAGTTGCAGACCGGTCAGTGGACGGTCGCCATCCAGCTGACCGGCCCGGGCGCCGCCGCGTGGGATGCCCTGGCCAAAGCCCAGTTCCACGCCATCATCGCCATCGACCTCGACGGGCAGGTGCTCTCCGCACCGGTCACCCAACCCACCGCTCAGGCGTTCTCCTCGTTCGGGGGACAGGTGCAGATCAGCGGGAACTTCACCGAGACCCAGGCCAAGAACCTGGCCACCGAGCTCAACTACGGCTCGCTGCCGGTGAAGCTGAACCAGATCACCGTGCAGACGGTGTCCCCCACCCTCGGGAAGGCGTCCCTGAAGGCCGGATTGATCGCCGGGCTGGCCGGCCTGGCCCTGGTGCTGCTCTACATGCTGTTCTACTACCGCCTGTTGGGCGTGGTGGTGATCTCGGGGCTGGCCGTCACCGGTGCGCTGCTGTGGTCCATCATCGCCTTCATGGGCCACTCATTCGGCACCACCATCGACCTGGCCGGGATCATCGGCATCATCGTGTCGGTGGGCATCACCGTCGACTCGTACATCGTCTACTTCGAACGATTGAAAGACGAGGCCCGGGCAGGGCGCACCGTGCGGACGAGCGTGGACAAGGGCTTCCGGAGCGCGTTCCGGACCGTGTTGGCCGCTGACGCCGTAAGTTTTCTCGGTGCCGCCATCCTGTACGAGATCTCCATCGGACCGGTCCGCGGTTTCGCCCTCTTCCTGGGCCTGTCGACCATTCTCGACGTGATCGTCACCTACTTCTTCACTAGACCCTTCGTCATCCTGCTCGGCCAGCGCCGAACTTCGGCCGACACCGGGCGCCTGGGCATGGCCCGGGGGCTCGGTGTGGCGGAGGAGGGCGCACGATGAGCCCGCGCCCAGGCAGGAACGGGCCGGCCCGGGGCGGCGAACAGGTCGACGGTCCCCTGGGCGGAGACGAGCCGGCCGCTGATGACGCCGAGCTGGCGGCTGATGAGTTGGATGACGAGCTGGCGGCAGGCGACCTCGGCGAGGATGTGGGGCTCGACAGCGCCGACTCCGGGGGATCCGACGCCCCCGGACCGGTCGATCGGCCCAATGCCCTGCTGCGGTTGTTCCGGGGCGGGACGTCCTTCGACTTCATCGGCAAGCGGAAGTGGTGGTTCGCCATCTCCGCCATCATCATCCTGGCCGGGGTGCTCTCCCTCGCGACCCGGGGACTGAACCTGGGCATCGACTTCAAGGGTGGCCAGTCGTGGACGATCTCGAATACCCAGCTGACCGTGGCCGAGGCCACGACGGCCGTGGAGAATGCCGGTGTCAACCAGCCCAGCGTGGTGCTGCTGACGAACCAGATCAACCACACCAAGTCGGTCGAGGTACAGGCCGACCTCAATTCGAAGTCGCAGGCGGACCGAACGGCCATCGAGAAGAACGTGGAGGCGAACCTGGCCCAGGCGGCCCACGTCTCGGTGAGCGACATCTCCTTCAGCGACGTCGGGGCCACCTGGGGCGGACAGGTCACGTCCAAGGCCATCGAGGCCCTCATCGTGTTCTTCATCGCGGTGGTCATCTACATCTCCGTGCGGTTCGAGTTCAAGATGGCCGTGGCCGCGCTGGTGGCGGTGATCCACGACCTCCTGATCACGGTCGGCATCTATTCGCTCGCCGGGCTCCAGGTCACGCCGGACACCGTCATTGCCGTGCTGACCGTGCTCGGGTACTCGCTGTACGACACAGTGGTCGTCTTCGACCGAATAGCGGACAACACGAAGGGCCTCGGCGCGTCGGGGCGCATCACCTACTCCCAGACCGTCAACCTGTCCATGAACCAGACCCTGGCCCGGTCGATCAACACCTCGCTGGTGGCCATCGTCCCTGTGCTCTCCGTGCTGGTGGTGGGGTCGCTCCTGCTCGGGGCGACGACGCTGGAGGACTTCGGGCTGGCCCTGGTCATAGGGCTCACCAGTGGCGCGTACTCGTCCATCTTCATCGCCTCGCCCCTCCTCGCCATCATGAAAGAGCGTGAGCCACGCTGGATCGCCATCCGCCAGCGACTGGAAACCCGAGGCGATCGGATCGGGGTGCTCACGCCGTCGGGCGTGGCCGCCATGACCACGGCCGGCAGCGGTCGTACCGGCGGACGAGCGAGGCCCCAAAAGACGGGGGTGATCCGTCCCGGTGCGTCGCGCGCCTCGGCTCGTCAACCGGCGGGCACGGCAGCCGCCCGCCAGGGTGCCCCCAAAGAAGCGGGAGCCGCCGCCAGCCCGTCAACTCCCCGGGCCTCGTCGTCGGCCGGCGGCACCAACCGTCCGCCCGGCACGCGTCCCCCGCCTCGTCCCCGAAAGGGGAAGGGGAAGGGCAAGGGCAAACGCCGCTGACCAGGAGCGGCTGACGGCCGGCCGCGGACGAACCCCGGCCTCGTCCCTTGGCTGGCCACTGACCGCGGGCGGCGGGCTGGTTCCTGCTCCGCCCGCCCTCCAGGTACCGTGTAGAGGTGACATCTCTGACGGCTGAAGCCGCCGACCCCCGCGGAGTGACGTGATGGCGTTGGCTTCGCGATCGCCTTCGAGGGGGACCGAGACGAGGGGTCGAGATTCCCAGGTGGTGAGCGCGCCCCGGGCCGGATCGGCACTGTCCGAGGCCGAGGCCGACCTGGTGGCCGAGGTCATCGAGGCGTTCCATCGCCGACACCCGGGCGAGGACACCGGGATGATCGAGGGCGCGGCCGAGATGGCTGCCGTGGCCCACTCCGGACAGGTCCGTCGCTCCGGCGAGCCCTACATCACCCATCCCATCGCCGTGGCCGGCATCGTGGCCGAGCTGGGCCTCGACACCCAGACCATCGCCGCGGCCCTCCTGCACGACGCCGTGGAGGACACCGGTGTCACCAACAAGTTGATCAGCGAGGACTTCGGTGAGTCGGTCGCCGCCATCGTCGACGGCGTCACCAAGCTGGACCGGCTCCAGTTCGACTCCAAGGAGGCACAACAGGCGGCCACCGTCCGCAAGATGTTGGTGGCCATGGCCGACGACTGGCGCGTGCTGATCATCAAGCTGGCCGACCGACTGCACAACATGCGCACCCTCTCGGTGATGCCGGAATGGAAGCAGCGCCGGACGGCCCAGGAGACGCTGGACATCTATGCCCCCCTGGCCCACCGGCTCGGCATCCAGGAGGTGAAGTGGCAGCTCGAGGACCTGGCCTTTTCCACGCTGCATCGCAAGCGCTACTCGGAGATCGAGCAGATGGTGGCCAGCCGGGCCCCCCTCCGGGACGAGTATCTGGCCCGGGTCCTGGTGGCCGTACGCGAACGTCTGCAGTCATCGGGGATCGCCGCTGAGGTGACCGGCCGACCGAAGCACCTCTGGAGCATCTACGAGAAGATGGTCGTCCGGGGCAAGGAGTTCGACGAGCTCTACGACCTGGTCGGGATGCGGGTCATCGTCGAGTCGGAGAAGGACTGTTGGGCCGCGCTCGGCTCCATCCACGCCATCTGGCCCCCGGTCCAGGGTCGGTTCAAGGACTACATCAACTCGCCCAAGTTCAATCTGTACCAGTCGCTCCACACCACGGTCATCGGCCTGGACGGGAAGCCGATCGAGGTCCAGGTGCGCACACACGAGATGCACCGGCGGGCGGAGTACGGGATCGCCGCCCACTGGGGGTACAAGGAGAAGCCCGGGCGCGACGGCTCCGACAAGTCGGCCCGGGAGAGGACGGCCAAGGCCAAGTTGGCCCGGGAGGCGAACGCGCCACCCGGACTCACCCCCGGAGGGACGGCGCAGGGCGGCACAGCCGGCCCGCCGACCAGGAGCGGCACGAAGGCCGGCGATCCGGTCGGGCCGGCCGGCTCGGGCAAGGGCTCGAAGTCCAAGAAGGGTCGCGGGAGCTCCAGTGGGGCCGAGGCCGATCGGCGGGCGGAGCGCCAGGCGTTGGCCCGCGAGACCTCGTCCACCATCGCCGAGATCGAGTGGATGCAGCGGATCGCCGACTTCCAGAACGAGACGACCGACCCCATCGAGTTCCTCGAGGCCCTCAAGCTCGACCTCGAGCAGGACGAGGTCTACGTCTTCACCCCCAAGGGCAAGGTCATCGCCCTGACGGCCAACGCCACCCCGGTCGACTTCGCCTATGCCATCCACACCGAGGTGGGCCACCGCTGTGTCGGCGCCACGGTAAACGGCCGGCTGGTACCGCTCGAGACCACTCTGAACTCGGCCGACACGGTGGAGATCATCACGTCCAAGGCGCCGACGGCGGGACCGTCCCGGGATTGGCTGAACCTGGCCGCCTCTTCTCGGGCCCGGACCAAGATCCGCCAGTGGTTCTCTCGGGAACGCCGCGAGGATGCCATCGAGGTCGGCCGGGACGAGCTGACCAAAGAGCTCCGCCGGGAGGGACTCCCGGTCCAGAAGTTGGCCTCGGAGCACGCCCTGGCCGAGCTGGCCGAGACCATGAACTACGCCGACCTCGACGCACTCCACGCGGCGATCGGCGACAACCGGGTCTCGGCCCGGGCGGTGGCCCAGCGCCTGCTGCGCGAGCAGAGGGGCGGCGTCTACGACGAGCAGCTCCCGGTCACCGCCCGCCGCCAGCCGACGGCCGTGCGCCCCGGCCAGCGGTCCGATGTGGGCGTATACGTCGAAGGTCTCGACGACCTGGTCGTCCGGCTATCACGGTGCTGCACGCCCGTGCCCGGCGACGAGATCATCGGATTCGTCACCCGGGGCCGGGGTGTGTCGGTCCATCGGGCCGACTGCTCCAACGCGGCCTCGTTGGCCAGCCGGTCCCGCGAGCGCCTCATCGAGGTCGAGTGGGACCACCGGTCGTCCGGCGTGTTCGTAGCCACCATCGAAGTCGTGGCCATCGACCGGTCGCGGCTCCTCACCGACGTGAGCCAGGTTGTCTCCGAGCACCACCTCAACATCCTGGCCGCCAACACCCAGACCGATGCCGACCGGATCTCCCGCATGCGCTTCGACGTGGAGCTGGGCGATGCCAACCACCTGGAGTCGGTGCTCAACTCGGTCCGCCACCTCGACGCCGTCTACGACGCCTACCGCATCCTGCCCGGGAAGAAGGACTGAGCGCCGATGAGTGACGAACCCACGACCGCGCGCGCCCCGAGTGGGACCCACGACGTCCTGTGGCCGGAGTCGACCCGCTGGGAAGCGCTGCTGGCCGTCTTCGCCGGCCTGGTCGAGCCGGCCGGCTACGGCCTGGCCCACACCCCCTTGTTCGAGGACGTGCGCGTCTTCCGGCGGGGGATCGGCGAGGGGAGTGACGTCGTAGGCAAGGAGATGTACGAGTTCGAGGACCGGGGTGGCCGTGCCCTGGCCCTCCGGCCCGAGGGCACCGCTCCCATCGTCCGCGCCTACATCCAGCACCGGCCGCCATTGCCCTGGAAGGCCTGGTACGCCACTCCGGCGTTCCGCTACGAGCGTCCGCAGGCCGGGCGGTACCGCCAGCACCACCAGCTGGGCGTCGAGGCGCTGGGGCCGGAGGACCCCGATCTCGACGTCGAGGTGATCGCACTCGCGCATGACCTGTTCGGGTCGCTCGGGCTGACCGACTACGCGCTGAAGCTCAACTCGATGGGGGACGGCGAGTGCCGCCCGGCCTACATCGAGCTGCTGCGCTCGTACCTCGCCGACCGCCGCGACGAGCTGTGTCCCGAGCACCAGGAACGCCTCGAGGCCAATCCACTCCGCGTCCTCGACTGCAAGCGGGATGGATGCCGCGCCGCGACCGCCGATGCACCGCGCCTGGTCGACCACCTGTGCGGCCCGTGCCGGGCCCACTTCGACCGGGTCCAGGCCGGCCTGGTGGCGCTCGGCGTCCCGTACGTGCTCGACCACCGCCTGGTCCGCGGCTTCGACTACTACTCGCGCACGACCTTCGAGTTCGCCTCTGAAGCCCTCGATGCGGCACAGAACGGTATCGGCGGGGGAGGGCGCTACGACGGCCTGGTCGAGATGCTCGGCGGCCCGCCCACGCCGGGCATCGGGTTCGGGATCGGCATCGAGCGGGTGCTCCTGGCCTGCGAGGCCGAGGGCGTGTTCCCGGTGTCGCCCCCGGTGCTCGACGCCTACGTCGTCGACGTGGCCGGCGGCGAATCGGCCCGGGACCTGACCGCCCAGTTGCGCCGGGCCGGGCTGCGCGCCGACCGGGCCTTCGACGGTCGTTCCATGAAGTCGCAGCTGAAGTCGGCCGACCGGTCCGGGGCTCGCCTGGCCCTCATCGTGGGCCCCGACGAGGTGGCCGCGGGCAGCGTGTCAGTGCGGCCCCTCCGGGGCGAAGGCACCCAACGGTCCGTGCCCAGGGCCGAGGTGGTCGACCTTGTTCGAGGTGCGGCACAGCCGGCTCACGACGGCTCGCCGATCGAGCGAGACCGGGCGGGGGCGGCCCAGGCGGGCCCAGCCGAGCCCCAGGCAGGTCGGTCGGCGGAGCCCACCCCGAAAGACGCAGTGGCGGAGACCGCCCGAAAGGACCCAGCATGACGGCAATACCCGAGGCGACCGACGCGACCGGCGCCACGTCGATGCGCACCCATCTGTGCGGGCGGGTCACCACGGCCGATATCGGCGACACCGTGCGGCTGTGCGGGTGGGTGGCCAAGCGGCGCGAGCATGGTGAGCACCTGGCCTTCGTCGACCTCCGGGACCACACCGGGATCGTGCAGTGCGTCGTGCCCGGCACCGTCGACGTGCGCAGCGAGTACGTGATCGCCGTCGAGGGCGTCGTCCGCCACCGGCCGGAAGGGACGGTGAACACGGACCTGACGACCGGCGAGATCGAGGTGGGCGACTGCGTCGTGGAGGTCCTGGCCGCCGCCGAGCCTCCGCCGTTCGCGGTGGACGACCGGGTCGACGCGGACGAGGGCGTGCGGCTCCGGAGCCGGTTCATCGACCTGCGCCGGCCCCGCATGCAGGCCAACCTCCGGCTACGCGCCCAGGTGAACGCCGCCCTCCGGTCGGCGATGGAGCGCCAGGGGTTTTGTGAGGTCGAGACCCCCTTGTTGTGGGCGCCCACCCCGGAGGGCGCACGGGAATTTGCGGTGCCCAGCCGCCTCCACCAGGGCTCGTTCTACGTCTTGCCCCAGAGCCCGCAGCTGGCCAAGCAGCTCCTGATGGTGGCCGGCGTGGACCGGTACTTCCAGATCGCCCGGTGCATGCGTGACGAGGACCTCCGGGCCGACCGGCAGTTCGAGTTCACCCAGCTCGACGTGGAGGCGTCGTTCGTGACCCAGGACGACGTGCTCGGGTTCGTGTCCGAGGCGGTGCTCGACGCGGCCGAGGTGGCGACCGGGGAGCGCCCGCCGCCCATCAAGCAGATGACGTGGTCGGAGGCCCTCGACCGGTTCGGCACCGACAAGCCCGACCTCCGGTTCGGCATGGAGCTGGTCGACCTCTCGCCGGTGTTCGAGGGGACCGAGGTGAAGGCGTTCAGCGCGCCGTGCGTGAAGGCGCTCCGGCTCGAGGGCGGGTCGACTCTGACCCGTTCCAAGCTCGACACCCTGACCGACAAGGCAAAACGGCTCGGGGCGAAGGGCCTGGCCTGGTTCCGGGTGACCTCCGGCGGCTCGTCTGCCGGCTCCGGAGCGGACGGCTCGGGCGCGGCCGGCGGGCCGGGCGCGGGCGGCTCCGATGCAGGTGGGTTCGGTCTCGATTCGCCCCTCGACCGCTTCCTGTCCGATCAAGAGCGAACGGCTCTGATCGCCACCACCGAGGCCGCGGCCGGGGACCTCATCCTCGTCATCGCAGACGAGCACCGGCTGGCCTGCACGGTGCTCGGCCAGCTCCGGGTCGAGCTGGGTGCCCGTCCGGTGAGCGAGGGACCCTTCCGGTACGTCTGGATCGTGGACTTTCCCATGTTCGATGGGGTGGACGGGGACGGGAACCCGATCGCCGCCCATCACCCCTTCACCATGCCCCACCCCGAGGACCTGGACAGGCTCGAGTCCGATCCGGTCTCCGTGCGGTCCCAGGCCTACGACCTGGTGCTCAACGGATGGGAATTGGGTTCGGGCAGCGTCCGGATCCATCGCGCCGACATCCAGAGCCGGGTGTTCGACGTGCTGGGAATCAGCCCGGAGGAGGCCGAGTCCCGCTTCGGCTTCTTGCTCGGGGCGTTCCGCTACGGCGCTCCTCCCCACGCTGGCTTCGCGGTGGGTGTCGACCGGCTGGTGGCCATCTTCGCCGGCGAGGACAGTATCCGGGAGGTCATTGCCTTCCCGAAGACCCAGTCCGGCTCCGATCCCATGACCGGGGCACCGAAGCCGCTGGCCTCGGGCGCACTGGCCGACCTCGGGCTCCGGCTCGCCCCCCGCAAGGACTGACGGCCGGTTCGCTGATGGCCGCCGACGACCTGTTCACCGGGGCGGCCGAGGAACGCCTCGCCTCGCGGGCGCCCCTGGCCGCCCGGCTTCGCCCGAGGACGCTCGACGACATCGTCGGCCAGGCCCACCTGGTGGGGCCCGGTGCCCCCCTCCGGGCTCTCATCGAGTCCGACCGATTGACCTCGGCCATCCTGTGGGGACCGCCGGGTACGGGGAAGACCACACTGGCCTCGGTGGTCGCGACGGCCACGGCCAAGGAGTTCATCCCGCTCTCGGCCGTGACGGCTGGGGTGAAGGACGTCCGCGAGGTGGTGGATGGAGCCCGGCGGCGGCTCGGGGAGCACGGCCGCGGGACGATCCTCTTCCTGGACGAGGTGCACCGGTTCAACCGCGCCCAGCAGGATGCCCTCTTGCCGTCGGTGGAGGACGGCCTCCTCGTGTTCATCGGCGCCACCACCGAGAATCCGTTCTTCGAGGTGAACGCACCGTTGCTTTCCCGGTCGACACTCTGGCGGCTGGAGCCACTGAGCGACGAGGAGCTGACCGAGGTGGTGGCCCGCGGGCTCCGGGCGGAGAGGGCGGAGGCCGAGCCCGACGCGGTGGCCGCCCTGGTCGGGTTGGCCGACGGCGACGCCCGGGCTGTCCTCACCACGCTGGAAGTGGCCCTGGCTTTGGCTGGGGAGCGACCGGTTGGGTTGGAGGACGTCGAACGGGCCCGCCACACCCGCCTGCACCACTACGGCGAGGACGACCACTACGACCAGGTGAGCGCGTTCATCAAGAGCGTGCGCGGCTCGGATCCAGACGCCGGTCTCTACTGGCTGGCCCGTATGCTCGAGTCAGGCGAGGACGCCCGGTTCATCGCTCGCCGCCTGGTCATCCTGGCCAGCGAGGACATCGGCGAGGCCGACCCGCTAGCCCTGGTGGTGGCCGATGCCGCTGCCCGTGCCGTCGAGTTTGTAGGGCTCCCCGAGGCACAACTGAACCTGGCTCAGGCGGTGGTCCATCTAGCGTGCGCGCCGAAGTCGAACCGGGTCACCGTCGCCCTTGGACGCGCTCAACAAGACGTGCGCCAAGGGCCCCGTGGCGACGTACCCGCCCATCTGCGCGACTCGCACTATCGGAGCGCCGGCACCATCGGGCACGGCCAGGGCTATGTCTACCCCCACGACGAACCGGGCGCCTTCACGGACCAGCAGTACCGACCGGCCGAGCTGGGCACTGCTCGGTACTACGAACCAAGCGATCGAGGGCACGAAGCGGTGGTGGCTGAACGACTGCGAAAGTGGCGAGGCGAGAGCACTGGTTCCGCTTCGGGTTCGGTTGCTTCGGGTTCGGCCGCTTCGGGTTCGGCCGCTTCGGGTTCGGTTGCTTCGGGTTCGGCCACTTCGGACGGCGATGTCGGAGATGCGGGAGGCGCCGAGAATGCCACTGGCCCTGAAGGGAAGACGTAACGACGCTCTCGCCACCGCTCACTTGCGCCGTAACGTCGGAGGTGCCTCGAACTGATGTCGATTCCGTGGTGTTCCACACTCCCCTCCCCCCTCCCTCTCTCTTAGTGAGAGTTACACCCTCCTGCAACACTCTCTGCATGGCCAAAACGGACCAGCGGAGTACCAGGAATGCGAGGAGCACCGGGCCAAGAGGCGATCGCCGTGGGCGGCGGACGGCCGGCGCTGCCGACTCGGACACCGCCCCATCGCGCACCGGCTCCACCAGCAGCGCCGGGTCGCACCCCGGCTCCTCCGGTACTCCCGAGTCCCACACCGCCTCCCCGGACACGGCCGAGTCGGTCACCGAGGCCATCGGCCTGCTCGAGTCCTTCGTCTCCTCCTTCGAGCCCGGGCGCTACTCGGGTGAGGACGCCGCCCTCTTGGTCGACCGGTTCTCTCGGGGTGAGCACCTCTGTGCCACCGGGAAGGCCTTGGCGGCCAAGCGGGCGGCCGAGACCGACCTCCACACAAGAGACGGGGCCCGCTCGGCGGCCGAGTGGCTCTCCAGGAGAACCGGGGAATCGGTCGGGTCCTCTTTTGGCTCCTTGCGGCTGGCCGACCAGATGGGGGACCACCCCGGCCTCGATGCCGCCCTCCGCACAGGCGAGCTCTCCCACTCGAGGGCCCGCCAGGTGGCCGGGGTGTTGACCCTCGACCCGGGAAGCTCCGACGAGCTGGTCGAGGCGGCCACGGACAGCAACGAGTCCCACCGCCAGCTGGCCGACCGGTGCCTGCGGGCCAAGGCCAAGGCCCGATCCCACGAGGACGCCCTGGCCGCCTACCAGCGCATCCGGGATTCCCGCTACCTGCGCCACTACACCGACGGCGACGGGGCCTTCCGCCTGGAGGGGCTCTTCACCCCCGATGCCGGGGCCAAGCTGCTGGCTGCCCTGAAGCCCACCCGCACCGTCCTCTTCGACGAGGCCCGCACGCTGGGGATCCGAGAGCGCCCCGACGCCTACGAGGCCGATGCCCTGGTCGCCCTGCTCAGCGGGGAGCGCCGGCCACCGGGCCACGGTGGGCCGGCCGGCACGGCCACGACGAACCCCGACGGCACCGGCGCCGACGAGACCGGACCGGGCGACATCGGCCCGGACACCGACGAGACCAGCCCCGACACCGACCGGGCCGACACCGACCGGGCCGATGCCGGCCGGCGAGCCACCACCGACCGGGCGACCGGTCTCCCCCCACCGGCGAGCGTGCACCTCCGGGTGGACCTCGAGGCCCTCTCTCGGGGGAGCCTCGAAGGCAACGAGCGCTGCGAGATACCAGGGGTGGGCCCCGTCCCCCTCGAGACGGCCCGGTCGCTCCTGGGCGACGCCATCTTGCACCTGGTCATCACGAAGGGGACCGACATCGCCTCGATCACCTACCTGGGCCGGACCATCACCGCCCCCCTGGCCCGGGCGCTCAGAGCCCGGGACGAGACCTGTGTCGTCCCCGGTTGTGACGTCAGAGACGGCCTCGAGATCGACCACCGGATCATCCCCGTGGTCGAGAACGGCCCGACGGCCATGTGGAATCTCTGTCGCCTGTGTTCACGGCACCACTACCTGCGCCACCACCAGGGTTTCCGGTTGGAGGGGGGCCCGGGGACCTGGCAGTGGCTCCCACCCGAGAAGCCACCGCCGAGGACAGGATCCACCGACCACCCCGACCACCCCGAGACCGACGACGCCGACCCGGCCACCGGCTCCCACCCCGCCGCGCCACCGGACCGGCTCTTCTAGCTGTCAGAGCCGGCAAGGCCGGAGCCGCCACCGGGGCCGCAGGCCGCAGGCGGGCCGGATCTCCCCTTGCGGGCTAGTCGTCGCGTTGAGGCAGCAAAGCGGACCCGAAGAGTTGTTCGACAGGCGACTCAGAAAGCTACATCGAGAGCTTCGGGCTTTGTAGTACCGGTATTGATTTGCCGATCGTCCGCTACCCTCGTCGAAATTCCTGTCTGGCATATTGCGGCTCGGCCCATCTGAGTCGGCAACCTGGCTGACCGTCACCGACCCCACTCGGTGGAACCTCTAAGCTGATGGAGTCATGTCCGCTGGTGAGATCGCTGTCATCGTTGCCGCCGGCGGCTGCGTTCTGGCGGTTGTCGGCCTGCTGATCGTCATGAGCGGCCTTCGACGTCAGGTGCGCCGTCTCGAAGTCGTGGCGGAAGACCTCCGCGCCCAGACAATGCCGTTGGTCGTCGAAGCGCATCGCGTTGTCGGACAAGCGGCCAGCGAGATGGACCGGGTAGGTGCAGTGCTCGAGTCGACCGAATCCGTGAGCGCAACCGTCGATTCGGCGTCGCGCCTCGCCTATCGAGCATTCGCCAATCCCGTTGTCAAGGTACTTGCCGTGCGGGCTGGCGCCGCTGGAGGCATGCGGCGTCTCCGCACAGGTTCGAACCAGAAGCACCAGGTGAACGGGCGGAACTGACCTCCCATGCCCAAGCGAACATTTTGGCTGACAGCCGGACTGGCCCTGGGAGCAAGCTCGACTCTCTGGGCTGAGCGCCGGGTTCGCCGAACCATCGAGAAGACTGCGGCCAAGCTGGCGCCAGATGCCCTAGTGGCCGAAGTAGGACGTACCGCTCGCCACGTGGCTGAATCGGCGGGCGACCGGGTCCGGGACGCGTACTCCGAGGGCCGTGACCAGATGCACCGCCATGAAGAGCAACTGTGGTCGGGCTTGGCTCAACGGGGCCTCACCCTGCCGGCCGAAGGGTCGCCAGCCCCTGGCACCCCGCCGGCCCCTGGTACCCCGCCAGCCCCCGGCAGCCCAGCTGCCGGCACGAGCAAAGCGGCAGATGAGACATTGATCCCCGCCCGTGGCGACGGCTCGACTAGGGCAGCACGAAGGACGGCCTCGAGGACGGCCAGCAGGCGAACCGTCGCCCGCAGAGCGAAATCGCCCTCCCACCTGGGCAACTAAGCTTTCCAGCCGTGACCCCCGGCTCGGCGATCGACGCCAACCAGCTTAGGAACTCCTTCACCAGGTTCTTTATCGAGCGCGGCCATACCGCCGTTCCGTCGGCCAGCCTCATCCCACACGATCCGACCGTCCTCTTCACCATCGCCGGCATGGTTCCGTTCAAGCCCTTCTTCGTGGGCGACGAACCAGCTCCGTGGTCCCGCGCCACGTCGGTCCAGAAATGCTTCCGGACCGTGGACATCGACGTCGTCGGCACCACCCAGCGTCACTGCACCTTCTTCGAGATGCTGGGCAACTTCAGCTTCGGCGACTATTTCAAGGACGAAGCCATTCCGTTCGCCTGGGAACTGGTGACCGGGGTGCTTGGCATCGACCCCGACCGCCTCTGGATCACGGTCCACGAGACTGACGACGAGGCCGAGCAGATATGGGCCGATGCTGTCAACGTGCCCCGCGATCGCATCCAGCGAATGGGAGAGGACAACTTCTGGCGCATGGGCGACACCGGTCCCTGTGGACCGAGCTCGGAGATCTTCTTCGACAAGGGGGAGCGCTACGGGGCTCCCGGTGGCCCGGCCCACGGGGGAGAAGAACGCTTCGTCGAGCTGTGGAACCTGGTGTTCATGCAGCTGAACCAGCTGGCCGACGGCTCCACCGAGAAGTTGCCCCGCCCGAGTATCGATACCGGCGCCGGCCTCGAGCGGATCCTGCCCATCATCCAGGGCGTCGACTCGATCTTCGACACCGATCTCTTCGTCCCGATGATCGATGCGGCCCAGTCGATCACTGGCCGCACCTATGGAGCGGACGAGCACGATGATGTCGGTCTTCGCATCATGGCCGATCACGGACGGGCCATGTCCATGCTGGTGGCCGACGGGGTACTGCCCTCGAACGAAGGCCGCGGCTACGTCTTGCGCCGCGTGATTCGCCGAGCCACTCGACGGGCCCGACAGCTGGGCGTGGACGATCCGATCACGTCCAGGCTGGTCGACGCGGCCGTCGCGATTCTCGGCGCCGCCTATCCCAAGCTGGCCGAGAACCACCATCTGGTCACCGAGGTCGTCGGCCGGGAGGAGGAGGGATTCCTCCGCACTCTGGCCGCTGGTTCAGCAATCCTCGATGAGCAGTTGGCCTCCGGGGAGGTCACCCTGCCCGGTGACGTCGCCTTTCGTCTCCACGACACCTATGGGTTCCCGGTGGAGCTCACCGTGGAGATGGCCGAGGAAGCAGGAGTCGCCGTGGACCTGGCCGGGTTCGAGGCGGCGATGGACGAGCAGCGCCGCCAGGCCCGCGCCGCGGCTCGGGCCGGCCGCGTCGATGCCGGCGAGGCCGCTTATCGCACCGTGCTCGATGCCGAAGGACAGACCCTTTTTGTCGGCAATTCCCCGGACGGCTACTCGACGCCGGCCCGGGTCGTGGCCGTGCTCGCCGACCCCAACAATCCCGGACAGGCAGAGATCTTCCTGGACCGGACCCCCTTCTATGCCGAAAGCGGGGGCCAGGTGGGCGATACCGGGACGATCGTCACCGAGACCGGCACGGCGCTGGTCTACGACACCGTCTCGGCCGTGCCCGGCCTCTCGGCCCATCGAGCCACCGTCACCGGCGAGATCTTCGCTGGCCAGGAGGCCCTCGCCACAATCGGTGCCGTCCGACGCGACTCCCTCCGTCGCAACCACACCGCCACCCACCTCCTGCACGCTGCGTTGCGATCTGTGTTGGGCGATCATGTCCGACAGCAGAGCTCGCTGGTGGCACCGGACCACCTTCGGTTCGACTTCAGTCATAACAACCCGGTGCGCCCCGAGGAGATGGCTGCAGTGGCGTCGATGGCCAACATGGACGTCCTCAGCGACGCCCCCGTCACGGTGATCGAGACAACCAAGGCCGAAGCCGACGCTATGGGAGCGTTGGCCTTCTTCGGTGACAAGTACGGCGAATGGGTGCGGGTGGTGCGCGCCGGCGAGCACTCGACCGAGCTGTGTGGCGGCACTCATGTCGCCGCGCTTGGGATGATCGGGCCGATCACCATCGTCTCCGAGTCGTCCATCGGGTCGGGTAAGCGGCGCATCGAAGCCGTTTCGGGGACCGGGGCCCTCCAGCGCAGCGCTGAACGTGATGACGTCCTGGCCGAGGCGGCAGCCCTGTTGCGAACCGAGCCCGAGAATCTGCCCGAGGCGATCGAGCGCCTCCTGGAGCGCCAACGGGCCGCCGACCGGGCCCTGGAGCAGGCCCAGAGCAAAGAGCTGCAAGCCGAGGCGGGGAAGCTGGCAGCCGACGCGGTAGACGGCGTGACGGTGGCCCGCCGGGACGGTCTGAACCCCGACCTCCTCCGCGACCTGGCCCAGACCTCGCGGAAGACCGGGTCGCTCCGCGCTGTGGTCCTGGCCGGGAGCCCGGATGGAGCTCGCGCCTCGGTGGTGGTCGCCGTCGACGCCAGCAGTGGTCTTCACGCCGGAGACCTGGTCAAAAAGCTCGCGCCCCTGGTCGGCGGGGGCGGCGGTGGGTCGCCCGAAGTGGCAGTGGCCGGCGGCAAGGACATAGCCGGCCTGGACAATGCGCTCGATGAGGCACGCCGAGCCCTCTCGGGCGGCTGACCGGGAGCTCATCTTGGTTCCCAGACCGGCAGGGGGAGACCACCACCCCCCGGGGAGACCACCGGACCGGCGGGCCAAGAATTCTGCACAGTCCGAGGGCAGCAGGCAGGCCGGGCGGGCGGTTGGCCTGGACCTCGGATCCAGTCGGATCGGAGTGGCAGTCAGTGATTCAGCCGGCATGCTGGCTTCACCTCGGGCGACCGTGCTCCGGACCAATGACGCAGCCCGTGACCGGCGAACACTGGTGTCACTGGTGCTCGAGTCAGGGGCCACGGTCGTAGTGGTTGGCCTACCCTTGTCCCTACGGGGCGACAGGGGGACTGCCGCCAAGGCGGCCGAAGCGGAGGCAGCCGCGCTGGCCGTTCTGCTCGAGCCGGAGGGAGTCGGGGTGGAGTTGTTCGACGAGCGTCTCACGACGGTCAGCGCGCATGCGGCACTGGCCGAATCAGGAAAATCCTCACGTCAGCGCCGCACGGTGGTGGATCGCTCTGCGGCGGCTGTGTTGCTGCAGGCCTGGCTCGACGGCGGCCGGCCGTCGGGAGGTGATCGTTGACCGAGGGGGTGCCCCCCACTCGGCCCAGCAGGGATGACCAGCTGAGGCCTGATCCGTCCGCTGCAGGCCCTTCCCAAGACCGCTCCCAATCCGAAGGCCCATCGGGCGCCACCCCTCACACCACGGCAGACTCACCCGGCGCGGCCCCGCTCACCACGGCAGACTCACCCGGCGCGGCCCCGCTCACCACGGCAGACTCACCCGGCGCGGCCCCGCTCACCACGGCAGACTCACCCGGCGCGGCCCCGCTGACCATCGCCGACCCACCGGGCGCCAAGACCGAGGACTCATCACACGGTTCAACTGTGCATCTTGATCCGGCACCCTCTGACCCGTCGGCCATGGGTCGGCACCCGTGGCGGACCCTGGCCATCACCCTGGCGGTCATCCTGGTTGCTGCTGGCGGGGCTGGTCTCCTCTGGATCGACCACCAAGGCACCGTGGGTCGGACCGGAGGTCAGGAAGTGGTCATCCACGTCTCGAAGCGGGTGGGCGCGGCGACCGTGGCATCGATGCTGGAGAAGCACAAGGTGGTGGGAAGCTCGCTGGCCCTCGAGGCCTGGTTCCTCCTGCACGGGACGCCGACCATCGGGATCGGGACGTATGTCTTCCATCAACATGAGAGCTTCGCCTCGGTCAAGAGTGACCTGGAGGCAGGCCCGAACGTGTTCTTGCTCGAGGTGGCGCCTGGGTCCTCTGTCGAACAGGTGAGCCGTCAAGTGGACCAGCTTCCCGGACATGACGGCTCCGCATTCCTGGCCCTCGCCACGGGTGGTACGTTGCATTCGCCGTGGTCACCGGCCGGTTCGACCCGCCTCGACGGGTTGTTGGGTGCGGGCGCCTACCAGGTGATGCCGGGTGAGACCGATGCACAGCTGCTGATCCATATGATCGATCGATTCAACCAAATGGCCAATTCGGCCGGACTGGCCTCCGGCGCTCGGAGGATGGGGCGACCGCCCTACGAGGTGATCGCCGTGGCGTCGATCGTGCAGAAGGAAGCGATCCTCAGCAAGAACATGGGCCCCCTCGTCCGGGTCATCTACAACCGACTGGCCGCCGGGCTGCCCCTGACATCCAGTGCCACGGTGCGCATTGCCCCGCGTCGAAACGGGACGCCGGTGACCCAAAACGAGGGTCGGGGGACGGCGTCGAACAAGACCCTCGCCAAGAAGGGCCTGACTCCTATCCCCATCTGCTCCCCTTCGTCGGCCGCCCTCCAGGCGGCTCTGAACCCACCCAGGGGATCCTGGCGGTACTACGCGGTGACCCAGAAGGACGGCACCGAGTCCTTTGCCACCACCGCGGCCCAGGAACGGACCAACGAGGTACTAGCCCGACGACGTGGGCTCCAGTAGGCAGGGGACCTCGACGATGACTCCTGCGGCCGACGCCACCCGAGTTCCCGACGTCACGGGGATCTCCAGCGCCACCACAGTGGTCGGCGTCATCGGTGACCCGGTGCTCCACTCCCTGTCGCCCCTCTTGCACAACACGGCCTTCGCCGAGATGGGGCTGGACTGGGTGTCGCTCGGATTCCCCGTCCCGACAGGCCAGGCCGAGGCGGCCCTGGCCGGCATGCGCGCCCTCGGCATCGCCGGCCTTTCGGTGACCATGCCCCACAAGGAGGCGGCCGCGGGCCTCGTGGACCGGACCACCCCGGCAGCCACCCGGTTGGCCGCAGTCAACTGCATCACCGCGGTCTCAAGCACGCGCCAGCTCGAAGGCAGCAACACCGACGGGGAGGGGTTCGTGGCCGCCCTGAGCCATGGCAACCGGTTCGAGCCCCGGGACCGGCGCTGCCTGGTAATCGGGGCAGGCGGTGCAGCCCGGGCAGTGGTCATGGCGCTGGCCGAGGCGGGTGCGGCCGAGGTGATCGTGGTCAATCGGTCCGCGAGCCGGGCCGTGGTGGCCGCCGCGCTGGCCGGCCCGGTCGGCCGGGTAGGTCGTCCTGAGGACGCATCCACGGTCGACCTGGTCGTCAATGCCACGCCGGCCGGCATGCCCCAGGCCGATACGCCTCGACTGGCCGAGACAGGCGGTCCAACCGGCACCCGCTTCCCGCTCGAGCCGGACCTGCTCAAGCCAGGGCAGGTTGTGGTCGACCTCGTCTACCACCCTGCCTCCACGCCCTGGCTCCTGGCCGCCCGGGACCGAGGGGCGGTCACCTCCAACGGACTGGGCATGCTGGTCCACCAGGCCGCCGCCCAGCTCTGCAGGTGGACAGGCGAGGATCCGCCCATCGCGGCCATGTGGCGGGCGGCGACGGCTGCTCTCAGTGCCCGCTGAAGCCCCGATAACCTTGGCGCCCGGAGCTGCCTGGTGAACTACGTCCCCATACAAGCAACGCGCCGGTCCCGCCAGGCTCACCTGGTGACGGCCCGCATCGACTTGCTCCTGGCCTGTACCAGCGCGCTCCTCGCCGGCATCGGCGTCGTCATGGTGTACTCGGCGACCCGAGGAAAGCTGTTGCTGGCCGGAGAGGATCCCCGGTACTACCTGAAGCGACAACTGGCGTTCACGATCATCGGGTTGCTGGTCATGGTGGGGATGACCCTGTTCGACTACCGGCGGCTCGAGCACGTCAGCACCCTCATCTACCTGGGCACCCTGTTCCTCCTGTTGGCGGTGCTGGCCATCGGGTCGAGCGCTCAGGGGGCGCAGCGATGGTTCCCGATCGGTCCATTCCAGCTGCAACCCTCCCAGTTCGCCACCCTGGCCATGATCATCGCCTTTGCCACCTATTGCGCCCGAAGACCCGAGGGCCTGGTGTTCCGGGACATGGTGCGCCTGGTCCTGATGGCCGGCATACCGATCATCATCGTGATCAAGCAGCCCGACCTCGGTACCGGAATCGTCATGTGCGTCATCCTGCTGGTCATGCTGGGGGCGGCCGGGCTCCCCGGACGGTATCTGCTCTTGCTCGTGGCCGGGTTGGTCGTCCTGATCATCGTGACTCTCCAGATCGGGCTGCTGCAGAAGTACCAGATCGAGCGGCTGACCAGCTTCATCTCGCCCAACAAGGCCAGCGTGACGGCCACCTATAACGTGACCCAGGCCAAGAACGCCATTGGTGCAGGCGGTTGGTTCGGCACCGGTCTGTTCAAGGGGGCCCAGACCAATCTGGCGTATGTCCCCTCCCAGCAGACCGACTTCATCTTCTCAGCGGTCGGGGAGCAACTCGGCTTCGTGGGCACGGCCGCGGTGCTGGGGTTGTTCGGTGTCGTGGCCTGGCGGATCCTGCGCGCCGCCCAGCTGGCCCGGGACAACTACGGCCGGCTGCTGTGCACCGGCATGTTCGCGCTGATCGTCTTCTCGGTGTTCGAGAATGTGGGCATGAACATGGGGATCATGCCGGTTGCCGGTATCCCGCTTCCCTTCCTCAGTTACGGCGGCTCGGCCATCATCGGCTTCTTCGCCGCCATTGGCCTGGTCCTCAACGTCCACATGCGGAGCGTCCGTTGACCAACCGGCCGGCCATGCCCGCGCCCGAGTTCCGCATGGCCATCGTGGCCGACGTCTCCGTTGCCCTTCCCAGTCAGTTCCCGATCGTGGTTCTCCGGGAGACCGAGGCGCCCCGCCGGCAGCTCTCCTTTGCCGTCGGCATGCAGGACGGCGTGGGGCTCTCCCATGCCCTTCGCCGCATCCCGACGCCGCGCCCGCTCACCCACGAGCTGGTCACCGACGTCCTGAGCGGCTTCGACATAGACGTGGTCGCCATCCGCCTGGTTGGGCGCCAGGGTAAGACCTATTTCGCCGAGCTCGACCTCCGGGGGCGGACGGGGCGAAACGTCCATTCCTGCCGGCCCACCGATGCGTTGGCCATCGCTCTCCGCCAGGCCGTGCCCGTGCCGATCCTGATCGACTCACGGTTGTTCGAGGAATCCGGTGATGTGGCCCCGTGGTCCCCCCCGCCACTTGCGCCGGAAGCCCAGGCGGGCGAATCCTCCGACGGGGGGCCAGAGGCAGTTTCAGCAGATCACCGTGCCGAGGTCGCCGAAGACCCTCAGCCGGTCGCCGAAGACCCTCAGCAGGTCGCCGAAGGGCCCGAACCGATCGCCGAAGAGGTCTCCCCGCTCGGGAAGTAGTGTTCCCCGGGGTCATCCGAGGGGCTCCCCTTGTCACCCAGAGGGCCAGGGAGGCGGTCGGGCTGAGCGCTTAATCCGTCACACTACCGCCGTTGGCGAGTGGGTCCTGGGTCTCGCCACCCGTCACCTGTGCAGTATCCAGTACCCGATTTCCCTCGTCGGAGATCCGCATGAGCAGGGCAATCAGGACATAGTTGGCGATGAGCGCCGATCCTCCGTAGGACACAAACGGGAGGGTGATCCCGGTCAGGGGAAGGAGTCGGATCACGCCCGCGATGATGAAGAACGCCTGGAAGCCGATGATGATGGTCAATCCGGCCGCAGTCAGCTTGGCAAAATCGGACCGGGCGGCCTGAGCGATCCGCAGTCCGGCCCCGACCAGCAGCAAGAAGGCCACTATGACCATCGTCGATCCGAGGAGTCCCATCTCTTCGCCGATGGCGGCGAAGATGAAGTCGGTATTGGGATTCGGGATGGTGGAAGCGGCACTCCCAAGTCCGAGCCCGGTACCACCGATGCCCCCGTTCCCCAGGGCGAACCAGGACCGAGCAAGTTGTTCTCCCGATCCAGTAAGTGTCTTCCACGGGTCGAGCCAGGTCTCAACCCGAATATGCGTTTGGCTTAGGTACTTGCCGGCCAGATAGGCGCCGATCGCGAAGGCGATGACACCGAGGATCAGATACCCCGTACGACCGGTGGTGACCCACAGCATCCCGATAAACAGAGTGAATAAGAGGGCGGAGAACCCAATATCGTGTTCCAGGCTCATAACTCCGATGGCAAAGATCCACGCGGCTGTGATGGGCACTAGGGGCCGTGGATCGAGGACCAATCGTCCACCGACGCGTGCGGTGGGCGTACTGAGTATCTCCCGTTTCTCGACGAAGTACGAGGCGAAGAAGATACACAAGAGGATCTTCGCCAACTCCACGGGCTGGATCTCCAGCGAGCCGACGTGGACCCACAACCGTGCTCCGTTGATATTCAAACCGATCCCCGGAGCGAGCGGTGCGAGCAACAACAGCGCACCGACCAGCAGGAGGAGGTAACGGTAGCGATCGAGATCACGAGATCGACGGACGAGGAAGAGCGTGGCGACGTAGACCCCGACGCCAATGGCAGTCCAAAGCGCCTGTATGGGTGCGTAGTTTGTCGCCGATGGCAGGCCAACGCTGGCAAGGTCGATTCGGAGAATCATCACGTAACCGATCCCGTTCAACAAGAACGCGATGGGCAGGACTACCGGGTGGGCGTCGGGCGCGAGGTATCGGTTTGCGATGTGCCCGACCGCCCCCAGCAAGAACATGACAACCAACAGCGGCCCGACATCAGTGGGAGTCTTGTTGGTGTTGCCCACGATCATCAGCGTGTAGGCAGCAAGGATGATGACGGCAGCAGCCACCATGAGGCCCAGCTCAGTGCGTCGCCTCGGCTTGGGCCCACGAGGACGACGGAGTGGCGCGGGCGTGCGTATGTGGCTCAAGACCGACACTCTGGGGGAGCCTACTGGGGCATTTGCCGGCAAGGTGGGAGGTCAGGAATGGCGCCGATGCCTCCTGACCGCTGGCCTAATGCTCTTCGATTCCTCGACCGGAGGCGCGGATTCCCGCGCATCAATGCGCTGGAATATCCATTTTCATGGCTATTCGCCTCTGCAGTCTTCAAAATGCGCCTCCCAGCACCCGATACGGCCCATTGGCCTGCCGGCGGCCCGACCACGCCCCATTTGCATCCCGGGCGGCCCCCGGTCGGCCCGCCCGGACCGCCCGGCGCTCAGACCCCCTGACCGGGTCCGGCCCGGCGCTCAGACCCCTTGACCGGGCCCACCGGGGGCCCCTCAACCCGCTCGGCAGCCGCCTCCGTGGGTGGTGGCAGTACCATGCTCGTCGTATGAACCGTGCTCGTCGTATGAACCGTGCTCGTCGTATGAACCGTGCTCGTCGTATGAGGCCCGAGGCATGACCGAGGGATCGACCGCCGTGGAGACCGTCGGGGGAGCGACCACTGCCGGTGGCTCCACCGACACCGAGGCCTCGGAAGGGAGCGCACCGCCGCCGACCCGGCAGCCCGACCCGAGCGCCGAGTTGCCTCCTGACCGGTTTCTCAACCGCGAGCTGTCGTGGCTCGATTTCGGCTCTCGCCTCTTGGAGCTGGCCGATGACGAGAGCCTCCCGCTCTTCGAACGGGTCAAGTTCCTGGCCATCTTCTCCGACGGCCTCGACGAGTTCTTCCAGGTCCGGGTGGCCGGTCTCGAGGACCAGGTTGCCGCGGGCCTTCGCAGTCGGTCGCCGGACGGCATGCGACCGCTGGAGCAGCTCGACGCCATCACGGAACGGGTGACCGATCTGGTCGACCGTCAGAGCCATATCTTCTTGGACCGTGTGGTCCCCCTACTGGCCGAGGCGGGAGTTGTTCTGTCCGACTGGCACACGTTGGACGAGGACGACCGCACCTACCTGGTCGAAGTCTTCCACCAGCAGATATTCCCGGTCCTCACCCCCTTGGCCGTCGATCCGGGCCACCCGTTCCCCTATATCTCCAACCTCTCGTTGAACCTCGTCGTACGGGTGGTCGACCCGACCACCACCGAGAGCCGGATTGCCCGGGTCAAGATCCCTCCGCTGCTCCCTCGTTTCGTCGTGATGCCCGACGGTGAGCGGTTTGTGCCCCTGGAGCAGGTGATCGCCGCCCACTTGGACATGCTGTTCCCGGCGATGACCATCGGGGAGCACTACGCCTTCCGTGTGACAAGGAACGCCGACCTCTCCGTCGGCCAGGACGAAGCAGGAGACCTCCTGGCTGCGGTGGAGCTCGAGCTGCAACGACGCCGATTCGGGGAGGTGGTCCGGCTCGAGATAGACGCCGAAGCCACGCCGGCGATCCGGGACCTACTCGTGGCTGAGGTCGATGTCCCGCCCGAGAGCGTGTACCCCATTGAAGGGCCCATCGATCTCAGCGGTCTGTGGGCAGTCGCTGGGCTCGATCGCCCCGACCTGTCCGTCGACCCTTGGATACCGATCACGGCACCGCCGTTGGCGCCATGGACGGGAACCCCAATTTCGCCGCCCCCAGCCTTCGCCGCCCGATTCGACGGAACACCGTCCCTCGCAACCGCGTCCGTCGGGGCACAACTCGACGTTGGGTCGCCGGTCGGATCGGCGCCGGCGGCAGTGCCCTCAAAGCACGTATCGGCGTTGTCACAGGTACCGGCATCGGCGCTGTCACAGGGACCGGCATCGCTGCAGTCACGGGGATCGGCATCGCTGCAGTCACAGGGGCCGGCATCGGCGCAGGCACGGCGGCCGGCATCAGCATCGGCTGCATCGCAGCTCGCAGACGGTCACGTCGACATCTTCGCCGTGCTCCGGGAACAGGACGTGCTGGTACACCACCCCTACGACTCGTTTGCCACCTCGATCGAGGCGTTCGTCGGGCAGGCGGCCGATGATCCCGACGTGCTCGCCATCAAACAGACGCTGTACCGAACCTCGGGAGACAGCCCGATCGTCGCGTCGCTCATCCGAGCCTCCCAATCGGGCAAGCAGGTAGCCGCACTGGTGGAGCTCCAGGCCAGGTTCGATGAGCAAGCCAACATTGCGTGGGCCCGGGCGCTCGAGGAGGCCGGCGTGCACGTCGTATACGGCCTCGCCGGTCTGAAGACCCACTCCAAGACGGCGCTTGTGGCCCGACGGGAAGAGGACGGCGTTCGTCGGTACTGCCACATTGGCACGGGCAACTACAACTCCCGGACCGCGCTGAATTACGAGGATCTGGGCCTGCTGACGTCCAACAACAAGCTCGCCGCCGACGTGGGCAACCTGTTCAACTACCTCACCGGCTTCAGCCGGCAGGCCGACTACCAGAGCCTGGTCATAGCGCCGGTGTCCCTGCGGAACCGCCTGCTGGGCTGGATCGAGGACGAAGCGCGTGCCGGATCCGAGGGCCGGATCATCCTCAAGGCCAACGGGCTCACTGATCCGGCCGTCATCGATGGCCTCTATCGAGCATCAGGGGCCGGCGCCTCGATCGACCTCATCATCCGCGGCCGGTGCTGCCTTCGACCGGGTGTACCCGGTCTCTCGGAGAACATCCGGGTGCGGTCGATCGTGGGACGGTTCCTCGAGCATTCTCGGATTTACCGCTTTGGCGGGGTGGGGGACCGGCCCCTCCAGATCACGCTCGGGTCGGCGGACCTCATGGAGCGAAACCTCGATCGCCGGATCGAGGCGATGGTCCCCATCGAGGCCCCGGACCTGCAGGACCGGCTGGTGCGGCTCTTGGACCTGGCCCTCACGGACGACGCCAATACCTGGATCCTTCGGGGCGACGGCAGCTGGACCAGGGTCTCGCCCGGGACCGGCGTTAGCCTCCAGGACCACCTGCGACAGGATGCTCTGGAGCGTGCTCAGCGCTCGGTCCGTTCTGCTCTTCCGGCCGCGCCGGTCCCGCCGGCGGCTGGACGTCGCTTCCGTTGGCTGTCGCTTCGCTGGTGGCAGCGTCGCTCCGGGGGACGTCGGCACCCCGCGTCTCCGACCTGACCCGACCGGACGCACTCAGGAACCGGTGGACGTGGCCATGCCGCTGCGCCGATGGCGATTCGGGCTCTGGCTCGGGCTGGGCGGCGGCCCTCGACGGCGATTCGGCCGCCACCTCTGGCTCGGGCGCTTGCTTCGGCGGTGACTCGGGCTCTGGCTCGGGCTGGGCGGCGGCCCTCGACGGCGATTCGGCCGCCACCTCTGGCTCTGCTTCCGGCTCGGCGGCTCGTTCCCTTGGTGGGTTCGCCTGATAGCCGCTGGTGCCGTCCTCTTCGCCGAGCGCGCCTCGCCTGCGCTGGTACCGGTCCAAGAAGAACAGATGCAGGCGCCGGTAGAGGCTGCCGCGTTCGAATTCCAGCGATGCGTAGGCAAGGCCGCCGACGGGAATGGGCAACCAGAAGTTGATGGCGCGGTAGGCGAGCACTCCGGACAGTGCCTGTCCCGGCGTCGGCCCAAATCCGGTGATCATCGACACCAGCACGAACTCGACGACCCCGAGGCCCCCGGGGGTGATGGGAATGGCGGCGAGGATGTTGGCCAAGCCATAGGCCACCAGGAGGTCGATGGGCGAAATGAAATGGCTGAAGGCAGCCACGAAGACCCACAGCGAGGCGGCGTCGAGCAGCCAGTTGATCGTGGCCCAGGTCACTGCTCTGATCAGCAGTGGTCGGTCGTCCAAGAGGACGGCGAACCGCTCCGCCAATCGCTGCACCGTGGCCGCCGTCTTGTCGGGATCGAGGAAGCGGAGGCGTCCGGAGATCTTCCTCACGACGATGGCCGCCCGTTTCTGCCCCCTGGTCAAGAGGTAGAACAGCCCACCGAAGGCGCCCAACAGCACGACGCCGATCGCCGCGGCCACCACCACCAAGATGGTTCCCGACTGGGACTGGCCGTCGTGGTGGCTCGTCGGGACGTGGAAGCCGTGGATCAGGACGAAGGCCACCAGCGCCAGCCAGAACAGGACGTTCAGGACCACGGCCGACCCGATGCCCTGGGTACCAAGGGCGAAGCCGGTGTCGGAGCCGCTGACTCCCGACTGGGTCAGGAGCCGGTACCCGAGAGCGGCCCCCGGGGCCGTGCCACCCGGCGAGACGTGGCTCAGGGCCAGGGTGGACATGTTGATGCGGAACAGGCGCTCGCGCCGTGGCCCACTCTGGGGGAGCACGGCATAAGTGAGCTGCGTATAGGCGGCCAGTGCCCCGATCTCAAGCACGGTCCCGAGAATGAGGTAGGCGGGATGGATGTGGCCCAGAGCGGTGAGGTCTTGCCGATGGCTGGCCAGGAGAGGGATGGCGATATAGAAGACGAAGAGGAACAACAGAACTAGCCCGACGGACCAGCGGACCTCCTTCCGCACGAACGGGCCCCGGTGCCACCAGCGCCGTCGGGGACCCTTAGCGTTCTCGGCGACCATTGCAATCATGTTGGCACGCTGGTACTGGGTCGACCTGCAATGCTGAATCGATGAGCGAGGGGGCGAGTCGGGGGGAGTCGAGCGACGAGCCAGGTACGTCGCCGTCGATCGGGCGGCCAGCGGCCACACCGTCCACCGAGCCGGGTGCAACCCAGCCATTGGGCGAGCAGGGTGGGACCCCCCTCTCCACCGAGCAGGGTGGGACCCCCCTCTCCACCGAGCAGGGTGGGACCCCCCTCTCCACCGAGCAGGGTGGGACCCCCCTCTCCACCGAGCAGGGTGGGACCCCCCTCTCCACCGAGCAGGGTGGGACCCCCCTCTCCACCGAGCAGGGTGGGACCCCCCTCTCCACCGAGCAGGGTGGGACCCCGCTGAGGACCGAGCAGGGTGGGACCCCCCACTCCACCGAGCAGGGTGGGACCCCGCTGAGGACCGAGCAGGGTGGGACCCCCCTCTCCACCGAGCAGGGTGGGACCCCGCCGTTCAACGGGCAAGATGCCGGCACATCCGGCGCCCCGCCGCCGATCACGGTTCAGCTCGAAGAACCGGCGGAGGAGGTCGGCCCGAACGCCCCTCGCCGCGATCGCCTGTTTGCCGCCTTCTCCAAGAAGGGCGTCCCGCTCCGGACGATCCTGACAGTCGACGCAGTGGTCATCGTCACCTGGGTGCTCTACCGCCTGATCGGTCGCCTGCGCGAGGTGATCCTCTGGATCCTCATCGCCGCCTTCATCTCATTGGTGCTTAATCCGGCGGTCGTGGCACTCCAGGGGCGGATGAAGCGCGCCGCGGCGGTCGGCCTCGTGTTCGCGGCCGCCATCCTGGCTTTCATCGGGTTGCTGGTCCTGTTCGGGTACCCCCTGGTCAACTCGCTCACCCATTTCGCCGAGCAGCTGCCGCACATGATCTCCGAGCTCAAGAAGGGTCACGGCAGCCTCGCCCATCTCCTCGACCGAGTCCATCTGCTCAGCTGGGTCCAAAAGAACGCCCCCAAGATCCAGACGGCGGCTCACAACCTGAGCAAGCCGGCCCTCAGTGTGGGCACGAACCTGGGCAAGGCCGTGTTCTCGACCATCCTGGCCCTGACCACCATCGCCTTCCTCTCGCTGTTCATGCTCATCGAGGCGCCGGCGCTTCGCCGAGGATTCCTGGGCACCCTCGCCCCCAGGCGCCGCCAGAGGGTGGAGCAGGTAGCCAGCACGGTGTCCAAGTCGGTCACCTCCTACGTGCTCGGCACGGTCGCCCTCTCCCTCACCTTCGGTGTAGTCGTGTTCGTCACCTTGGTCATCCTCGGCGTGCCCTTCGCGCTGCTCCTGGGACTGTGGGTGGGTCTGGTGGCCATGATCCCGCTGGTCGGGGGCCTGATCGCCGGTGTCCCTACCGTGCTCATCGCCTTGTTCCACTCCCCATTCGCGGCGGTTGTGGCCCTGATCGTGTTCGTGACCTTCCAACTGATCGAGAACCACTTCCTGTACCCCCTCGTCATGAGCAGGGCCGTGCGGATGAACCCCCTGTGGGTTCTGCTCTCTGTGTTGGTCGGGGCCAACCTGGGGGGCGCCTTCGGGTCGGCCCTCGGCGCCCTGGCCGGCGCGCTGGTCGCCATTCCGGTCGGTGGTGCCATCCAAGTGGTGTTCCAGGAGATCTGGCAGGGCACCCGGGCCAGCACGGCGGACGACCCGGGTGGCACAGCCGCGGGTGGTACCTCTGCGGACCGAGCGGGCGACAGCGTCGGGAGTGACACCGCTGCGGACCAATGGGGTGGTATGGCCACGAGCGGTCCGGGCGACACTGCTTCGAGCGGGTCCCAGCTGGTCCCTGCCACAGATGACACCCACCCCGTCCCATAAGCTGCCACCCGTGCGCGTCCTTGTGGTCCTTCCGACGTACAACGAATCCGAGAACATCGACCGGGTTCTGCGTCGTGTCCGCGGCGCGGTTCCCGACGCAACGGTCCTGGTCGTCGACGACGGAAGCCCTGATGGCACAGCAAAGCTGGCCGAGGCGACGGGAAGGGAGATCGGCGGGATCGAGATCCTCCGGCGCGAGGAGAAATCGGGCCTCGGCAGCGCCTACCGGGCCGGCTTCCGATGGGGCCTAGACCACCAGTACGAGGCCTGCATCGAGATGGATGCCGACCTCTCCCACGATCCCGACTCCCTTCCGGCGCTCATCGCCCCCCTAGCCAATGGTTATGAGCTCGCCGTCGGTTCGCGCTACATCCCGGGTGGGTCCATTCCCAAATGGGCGTGGCACCGGCGGCTGTTGTCCCGGGGGGGCAACGTCTACGCGGACGCGCTGTTGGGCCTGGGGGTCCACGACTCCACGTCGGGGTTTCGGGCCTATGCCGCATCGGTGCTCCGGCGTATCGAGCTCGATGGCATTCGAGCCGACGGTTACGGGTTCCAGATTGAGATGACGTACCAGGCCAAGCGGGCGGGTGCCCCGATCGTCGAGGTGCCCATCCGCTTCGTCGACCGGGTCGAGGGCGAGTCAAAGATGTCGACCTTCATCGTGGTCGAGGCGTTTGCCCTGGTGACCTGGTGGGGCATCCAGCGAGCAGTGAGCACCCTCCGGCGCAAGGACCGGCCGGCCGAGGTTGCCGCCTGAGCGGGTAACGAGGCTCGGGTCTGCAAGCATGGGGCCATGAGAACATCGGGGCGAGTCCTGGTGGTTGACGATGAGCCGTACATCACCGACGTCCTGGCTGCGGCCCTCCGCTTCGAGGGATTCGACATCGAAGTGGCCTCGACCGGCGCCCAGGCCCTGTCGATGGCCATGCCCGGCGGCTTCGACATGATCGTGCTCGACGTGATGCTTCCCGACCTCGAGGGGATCGAGGTGTGCCACCAGCTGCGGGCCGCCGGCACCGCCACGCCGGTGCTGTTCCTGACCGCCCGGGACACCTCGGGCGACAAGCTGGCCGGCCTGGCCGTCGGTGACGACTACGTCACCAAGCCCTTCAGTATCGACGAACTGGTAGCCCGGATCCGGGCCGTCCTGCGCCGGACCATGCCCGAAAGATCCGATGCGGACGGGCGACTGCGGTTTGCCGACCTGGTCATGGATGACGAGACGCATGAGGTCTGGCGGGCGGGGGAGTTGGTCGAGCTCACCGCCACCGAGTTCAACCTCCTGCGCTATCTCTTGGTCAACGCGCGGCGGGTCGTGTCGAAGTCGGAGATCCTTGATGCCGTCTGGGACTACGACTTCGAGGGCGATGCCAACATCGTCGAGACGTACATCAGCTACCTGCGCAAGAAGATCGACCGGTTTGAGCCACCTCTGGTCCACACCATCCGACGCGTCGGTTACAGCTTGCGGGAGCCGCGTTCGTGAGACCCCGGGGCCATCGTCCATGAGGATCAGGCGTCGGCTGATCGCCATCATGATCGTGCTGGTGGCCCTGGGCCTGGTCGCGGTGGATGTCGTCACGTACAGCTCGCTGCACTCCTACCTCTACGGTCGGACCGACGACCAGCTCGGAGTGGCGCAGGACCAAGTGGATGCGTCCTACCTGCACGCAAAATCCCGCGGCCTGGCCTTGAGCGCGGCAACGGTGGGTCGGGTCGTCAGCCCCGAGGTCTACGTGGAGATCCTGAACTCGACCGGGCATCCGGTGCTGGTCCGCCCATCGGGGAGCAAGCTCTACCAGGACCCGCCGCCCAAGCTACCGGCCAAACTTCCGGTGCGCCCACCCTTCACCCGGCGTGAGCTCGTCCGGGGGAGCTATTTGCCCGACTCGGCCTCGGTCAACGTGCCTTCGTCTTCGTCGTCGGGATCCCAGCCCAATGCCGAGTACCGACTTCAGGCCTCGGCGCTGCCTGGCGAGACACTGGTTGTCGCTGTCCGACTCGACTCGGTGACGGCCACGCTCACTTCGCTCCTGCACATCGAGTTGGCCGTCTCTGCCGGTGTCGTCGTCGCGCTCTTGGTCATGTTGACCCTGCTGATCAGGCGCGGCCTCCGGCCTCTCGAGGACATGACCGAAGAGGCCGGCGCCATTGCCGCCGGCGACCTGACCCGACGGGTTCAGCCCGCTGACGAAAAGAGCGAGATCGGCAGGCTGGGGAGCGCCCTGAACGGCATGTTGGCCCAGATCGAGCTGGCGTTCGACAAACAGAGAAGCTCGGAGGACCGGCTCCGGCGCTTCCTGGGTGACGCCTCCCACGAGCTGCGAACCCCGTTGACCTCGATTCGGGGCTATGCCGAGCTCCTCCGCAAGGACGCCCTCGAAGACGAGGATGCCAAAGAGCGAGCCCTGGCCCGGATTGAAAGCGAGTCAGCCCGCATGGGGGTGCTGGTGGAGGACCTCCTCGTCCTGGCCCGAATGGGCGAGAGCCCGGTTCCGGAGACCAAGCCGCTCGACCTGGCCGCCTTCGTGACCGATGCCGTCGGAGACGCACGGGCGCTCGATCCCACCCGGCTGATCACCCTCGCGGTCTCCGGGCAGGCCATTATCCAGGCGGACGAGCAACGCATCGAGCAGCTGATCCACAACCTGCTCCAGAACGCGTTGGTCCATACCCCGGCCAGCACTCCAGTCGACGTCCGGGTAGAACGATCCAGCAACATGACGGTGCTCCGGGTACGGGACGAGGGCCCGGGGATGGACGAGGAGCAGGCCAGTCGGGTCTTCGACCGCTTCTACCGGGGCACGACCTCCAGGCGAGACAGCGGGTCCGGTCTCGGGCTCTTCATCGTGGCCACCGTGGCCAAGTCACTTGGTGGCCAGGTGAGCGTGGATACCGCTCCGGGGATGGGAGCCATGTTCACGGTCGTCCTCCCCAGTGGCGAGGCTGGTGCCGGGGAGGGTCATCAAGCCGACCAGTTCGACAATGGGGGGGCCGTTACCGGCGACAATGGAGAGGCCGTTACCGGCGACAATGGAGACAATGGAGAGGCCGTTCCCGAAGAGGGTCGAGAGGCCGCTCCCCGCGATGGTGATGACAGCAGGCCGGCGGGTGGTCCGGAAACGCCGACGGCACCGGTCTCGGACGGTCCCGTGTCCGCCGGACCTGTTCCCCATGCCGGAGCCGAGAACGGTCCGGTTGCACATCCAGCACAGGAGAACCGGGGCCGGGCACCGACGAACGGGGTCCCCGCACCGACGAAGGAGGGTCTCGGACCGACCTCCTCGTCCACACCAGGGGCCGGGGCCGATTCCAGCGAGGCCCATGAGCCCGACACTGTTCACCATTGACCGGGGCACCGGTCCGCCGGTGCTCCTCCTACACGGACAGCCGGGCTATGGATCGTCCTGGCTGCCGGTCATCGACGAGCTGGACGACGAGTTCCGCCTGCTCGCTCCCGACCGAATCGGGAACGGCCGGACCTCGGGCGAGGCCCGGGGCTTTGCCGACAATGCTGCCGCCGTCGCCGAATTCCTCGTGACCCACGAGGCAACTCCGGCCACGATCGTCGGTCACAGTTGGGGAGGCGGGGTGGCCATCATGCTGGCCAGCCGCTACCCGGCGCTGGTCAAGAGCATGGTTCTGGCTGGATCGGTTGGAACCTTCGACGCAGTCAACGGTCTGGACCGGTTGTTGGCCACGCACGGCTTGGGCGACGCCCTGACGGTCGCCGGACTGGGTGTTGTGGGCGAAGTGCTCCCGAGGCTACGGCGCTGGACTCCGCGGCTCCCGCACCCGGCCGGTGATTATCTGGACGCCATCCTTCCCGATCGTAGGCTGTCGGAGGGATTGTCAGGGGCCTGGGGACGGACGAAGCGTACGTTCATCATCGAGCAGCGCGCCCTGCTCGATGAGCTCGGCGATTTGGAACAGGCGCTTGGCGGGGTAACTGTGCCCACGTCGGTCGTGATCGGGGACTGGGACCTGGTCGTACCGCCACAGTCTGCCGACACGTTGGCTCAGGCCATTCGTGGTGCCGAGCTGGTGCGGTTGCCCCGGGTGGGCCATTTCATCCCGCGAGACGCACCTGTGGCCCTGGCCGACGTGATCCGATCGACCGACGGGCGGGCCGCTTCAGGCTGAGCGGTCGATCAGCACGCGGCCGCGAGGCCCGTTTCAGGCTGACCGATCCGACGGACGATGGGCGGCTCGGTTCAGGCTGACCGATCGACCGACAGCGGCTCGATGGCGTCAGCCACAGACAGATGTTGGCCCGGCGCCAGAGCATCGAACACCGCGGTGAATTTCCAGTTGGTCTCGCGAAGCTCGGAGGCGGGCTCGGATCGCTCGACGATGCCGACGCCAGCAGCGAGGCGGGCATGCCGACCAGCCACCGTCGCCGCCCGGATACCGACCACCCATCGTCCGTCACCGTGAGCGTCCATCCATCCCACCGGACCGGCGTAGTGAGCGCGGTCGGAAGGCTCGAGCTCGGCGATGGCCTCCAGTGCCTGCCTCCGTGGGACCCCGCCGACGGCGGGTGTCGGGTGAAGCGTGGCCACCAACTCAAGAGCGCTGGCCGGCCCGGACTGCCCGGGTGAGAGGGTGCCCGAGATGCTGGTGCCGAGATGGGAGACATTGTGGAGGTGGACGAGGTCGGGAGTGGGGGGGACGTCGAGATGGCTGCATATCGGGCTCAGGGCGTCGGCGATGGCCTCGACCACCAGGCGGTGCTCGCTGATGTCCTTGGCCGAGTTGCGGAGGTCACCCTTGGCCGACAGCGGAAGGCCTTCGGGGTTCGCGTGGCTCCCTCCGCTCGCGTGGATCCCTTCGCTCGAGTGGCTCCCTCCGCTCGAGTGGCTCCCTCCGCTCGAGTGGCTCGCCCCGGACGCCTCCTGGCCGGTTCGGCTCGACGTGCCCGCCAGGGGGCGGCAACGAACGGTGGGACCCAGTCGCTCCACCAGCAGCTCAGGGCTGGCCCCGAGAAACTGGCCTTCTTCGACAGGAACGGAAAAGACGGTGGCCGTGGGCTCGACGTCACGCCACCGACGCAGGAGGGCGGCGACGTCGATGTCGGTGTCGAACGTCAGCTCGATCTGTCGGGCCAGCACCACTTTTCGTAGCTCGCCGCGCCGGATGTCCCGTACGGCCTGAGCCACCGCGCCCATGAACGAGCGGTCGGATGCCTCGGTTGTGATTGAAGGCCGCCCCGCCCCGGCCACCCCACCGGCCCCGGCCACCCCACCGGCCCCCGCCACCCCATCAGCCCCGGCTACCCCATCAGCCCCGGCTACCCCTGTTGACCGTACGTGAGCTCTTGAGCTCGAAATGGCCAACAAGACTGCTCGCAAGCCAGTCGACGGTGTTGGTGCCGCTCGCTCGGTGACCACAGTCACCCACTCCGCTCCGTCGGCCGACCGGCCGTAGACGATGTCGGGAACGACGAGTGAGCCGGCCGCACCCCGCTCGAAGGGGAGTCCGCCGAATGCGACCAAGCCCGATCCCGGCCGGTTCACTCGATTCTCGGTCTCGATATCCGCCAGTTGACGGCGTACCCCGATCACCCCCAGGTCGTCGTCGAGGCCGCCGGTAAGGGGGATCGACAGGGCTGATCCGATGCCGACCAGGGTCAGATCCTGGTTGGCGATGAGGATCCCGTCGGGACCGACGAGGGAGAACGGATCGATCGGCGGACCGTCATCGAGCGGCAGGCAGACGGCCCGGAAGTTTCGCGGCACTCGGACCTCGGGCTCGACGCTCACGGCCGTCCCGCACGGGTGGCGGTGATCAGCTGGCTGAGCCCGCCGGTCAACGCGTGCCGGTTCACAGAAGAAAACCCGGCGTCCTGGAGCATCGAGCGGAGCTCAGCCGTAGGTGGGAGATAGGCGGTGGACTTGGGCAGATAGCGATAAGCGGCACTGTCCGACAGGAGGCCGCCGATCACAGGGACGACGTGCCGGAACCACATCCGATGGCCCACGAGCAAGAGGCCGTGCTCGGGCTCGGCCACTTCGAGCAGGCTGATCCGACCACCAGGGCGCACAACTCGACCGAGCTCACCGAATGCGGATCGGAGATCAGTGAAGTTCCGGAGGGCGTAGCCACAAGTGATGCCGTCCACCGAGGAACCGGCAACGGGAAGGGCCGATACATCGGCTTGGGCCAGCGGTCCGCCCGTTCTGTTGGCAGCCAGCATGCCCCATGACAGATCGATGCCGATCGATGTAAGCCCTCCACCCCGAAGGATCCGGAGGAAGTCGCCCGTCCCGCAGGCAAGGTCGAGGACCCGTGATCCGACGGGCAAGGCAAGAGCCCGGACTGACTGCTTGCGCCACCGGATGTCGAGTCCGAAGGTCATGAGCCGGTTGACCAGGTCGTAGCGGGGCGCGATGGCGTCGAACATGGACCGCACGAGTGCGGTCTTCTCCTCGCCAGTCGGAAGGTCGGCCTCGGCCGCGCGGCCGGCGATGTCGAGTGGGATGCTCTCCCGGTCGGCGTCCAACGAGGATGGAGCAGGTTCGACCGTCACCGTGCCGCCGCCTCGTCGCCCTGCTCCCTTACCGCCTGCAGCTCGACGGGGGTCCCCACTTGCTCGATGTGGTCGAGCGCCGCCTTGAGCAGGGTCCGGGTGAAGTGATGTCCGACAAGCGTGGTCACCGCTGGGAGCAGCTCGGCATAGGCCTCGACCAGTCGAGCAGTTCGGGCGGCATCGTCCTCCCCGGCACCCTGTTCGCGCAGCGAGCCTCGGATGTGGACCGAGAAGAGGTCGACGGCTTCACGGGCAATGGACTCGGTGGCGGCATGGTGTCGTCGACCGAGCTCCAAGAGGGACGAGAGGGGAACGCCCCACTCCAAGAGGGCCAGTCCCGCCCGGGCGGCATCGACGTCCTCGGCGGTATATCGCTCCTCAGTGCCTACTCGCCGAGGAACGAGCAACCCCTCTGATTCGACCGCCCGGAGGAGGGGCAGAGGGACCCCGGTACGGAGAGCCAGTGCCTCGATGGTGAACAGCTCAGACTCGCTTGACTGCGGCGCTGGATCGGCCGCTCGATTGACCGAAGGGCCGGTCTCCCCGGCCGAGGTCGAGGCACCTGGGGCTGCGGTCGTGCCGGAGAGCCCGGTCCCCGACAGTTCGCTGAGCAGAGCTTCATCGGCTGCGTCGAGCTCGCCGTTCACCAATCGGACGATGGTGGCCAAGGTGAAGCCCCGGGACTGCAGGGATCGAATCCGTGCGATGCGCTCGAGATGGTCGGGGTCGTACCAGGCCACCCGCCCTTGGCGTCGAGGCGGCGCTAGCAGACCCTTGGACTGGTAATACCGAATGGTGTCGACCGAGACTCCCGCCCTGACTGACAGGTCCTCTACACGCATCTCCACGAGACCACTCTAGGAGTAATCACTCATACAGTTGGAGCAGGCCCACCACCTGGGCGAACAGCCCATTGTCTCGGGCCTGACAGTGAAGGCGTGGGCCCAACCAGCCGGAGTGGGCCCCGATGAGCCAGAGTGGGTCCGAGGCCTAGTAGAAGTAGCGGTAGACCACCTGGGCCACGCAGCTGGGCTTGTCCACGCCCTCGACCTCCATGGTGACGTCCAGGTTGGCCTGGACGCCTCCCTTGACGTCTTCCACGTCGCCTACTGCGACACCCATCCTGAGCCGACTGTCCACCACCACGGGCGCTGGGAAGCGCACCTTGTTGCAGCCGTAGTTGACGCCCATGGACATCCCCTGGACGTCGAGGACCTCGGGCATGTAGACGGGGACGAGCGAAAGAGTCAGGTACCCGTGGGCGATGGCCGCTCCGAACGGCCCGTCCTTGACCCGGTCGAGGTCGACATGGATCCACTGGTGGTCACCGGTGGCATCGGCAAATCGATTGATGATGTCCTGGTCGATGAGGTGCCACTCGCTATAGCCGAGGTGCTGTCCCACCAGGTCGTGAAACGTGTCGATACCCTGCACGGTGGTAGTCATGGCACCGAACCTTATTGGACTGCAGGGGTGAGGGACCACCAGGGGTTGGCCGGTAGTCCGGCGACCGGGGCCGACCTTGCCCGAGCCCGTCCGATACGACTGGGAGAGGCCCTTCCAACCTGGCAGAGCTCGTTCAACCTGGCAGAGCTCTTCCAACCTGGCAGAGCTCTTCCAACCTGGCAGAGGCCCTTGCAAACAGCCGCTCCGGGCAACTCCGTGCGGTCGCTTTCTCCCGTCGCCCGCCAGCGTCCCCTTTGGCCCAGCCACCAGGGTCCCTTTGGCCCAGCCACCAGCGTCCCCTTTGGCCCAGCCACGAGGGTGCCCTTCGATCCGAGTTCAGTTCATCCTCACCAGGCATCAGTCGGTACGCTCGATCACGTGGCCGACGACCATTCTCATCAACACCGGAGCCTGCAGGGCGGTGGCGCCCGGGCGGCGGTGTTCGGTGTCAGCGACGGGCTGGTCTCGAACGTCGCCCTCATCCTTGGCATGGCCGGCGCCCACACCTCGGCGACCTCGGTCCGGCTGGCCGGACTGGCCGGCCTGGTCGGGGGCGCATTCTCGATGGCCGCCGGCGAGTACGTCTCCATGCGGGCGCAGACAGAGTTGATGCAGCGTGAGCTCAGCGTGGAGCGAGATGCACTGCATCGCCAGCCCGAGGGCGAGCGGCGGGAGCTCACCGCAATCTACGAGCGGCGAGGGCTCGAGCGGGACCTGGCTGCCGAGCTGGCCACCGAGATGATGCGCGACCCGGAAACGGCTCTCGAGACCCACGCACGGGAAGAACTGGGCATCAATCCGGATCAGCTCGGCAGTCCCTGGCAGGCTGCTGGCTCGTCATTCGTGATGTTCGCCCTAGGCGCCTTCCTGCCCCTGGTGCCCTGGTTGATCACGTCGGGGACGGTCGCCATCTGGGCCTCGGTGATCATCGCCGGGATCTCGTCGCTCGTCGTCGGCGCTGCTCTGTCCTACTTCACCGGGAAGTCATGGCTCTGGTCGGCCGGTCGGCAGCTTCTGATCGCAGGCGCCGCGGCGGGCGTGACGTTCACGATCGGCCGGATCATCGGGTAGCCATCGCGTGCCAGCGCAGTCCCGCCGCGCCCGCGACGAGAGGTCGCCCCGCGTGAGTGGCGGCGGCTACAGGCCGGTGGGCGGGGGTACGAGGGCGCGGCCAGCCGTGCGGCACGGGCAGCCAACCACAGGGCGGGGCCAGCCTGCGGGCACACGCGTTCAGGGGGCGGCGGCGATCTTCCCGGTATAGGCCCGGTCCACGTGGTCGACGGTGAATCCCATGGACCGGTACAGCCCCACGGCGGCGACGTTGTCAGCGTCCACATAGAGCATCCCTACGGTGATGCCCGCAGCAGCCAGCCAGGTCAGCCCGGCCGTGGTCAGCGATCGGCCCAGGCCACGGCCCTGGAAATCCGGATCTACCGAGATGACGTAGATCTCACCGACAGGTGGGTCCTCCTCACGGTGAACCTTCGTCCAGCACGAGGCGGCGAGCCGTCCGCCGACCTCGTGCAGCAAGAAACCGGCTGCATCGAACCACGGCTCCTCTTCGCGACCCAGAAGCTCGTGAATCGTCCATCCGCCCTGCTCGGGATGGGTGGCAAAGGCTCGGTTGTTCACTTCTAGCCAGGCAGACTCGTCGTAGCCTGGGCGGAAGGCCCGAGTCGGCGGGGGATCGACCCGGTCGCCGGGTTGTACGGCTAGGGGCAGCGGCACCCGCATCTGGATCAGCTCGCGCCCCGGGTGCAGACCGTTGGCCTCGGCGATCCGGTCGTGGACGGCGGAAGCGCGAGGTGCCCAGAAGTAGACCTGACCGCCTCCTTGGCGCCCAACCACATCGAGCAGGGGGGCGACGAGGGCAGAGCCGAGAGCCTCGGCCATGCCGTCAGCTCGGTGGTCCGGGTGCACGACGATCTCGATGCCCCAGCTGTCGTTCCCCCGGCTCAGGTGACCGTATCCGACCAGGCGGCCCGAGCGGCGGAGCCGGGCCAGGGACCGCCCGGCAGGAACCCCACCCGAGCTGTCGGCCAGCTCCATTCGCTTCTGCTCGCTCAGCGCCGGGAAGCCGTCGACGGTGCCAACCGTGCCGACAAGTTCGATGACGTCGGCCAGGTCGGGCGGGACCACGTCACGATGTACCTCGACCTCGACCTGGGTTCGGTCCACGGGCACAAGCTACCGGTCCGCGCCGGACGAGCTGCCGGTAGAGTCCGCCACCATGGCCCGACCCCGATCCGCGGCCGGCCGTGCCCGTGTGTCCGCCGAACGTCTGGCCGCCGAGTTCCCAGGCACAGCCGAGCAGTTGTGCGCACTACGCCACGAGAACCCCTTCCAGCTCTTGGTGGCCACCATCCTCTCGGCCCAGTGCACCGACGAGCGGGTGAACATGGTGACGCCCACCTTGTTCACCAGGTACCGCGACGCAGCCACCATGGCCGTCGCCGACCCGGAAGTCGTCGAGGGGATCATCCGCTCCACCGGCTTCTTCCGATCCAAGGCCCGCAACCTGATCGGCATGGCCGGCGCCCTCACCGACCGGTTCGGCGGGGAGGTGCCCACCCGGCTCGAGGACCTGGTCACCCTTCCCGGGGTGGGTCGCAAGACGGCAAACGTCATCCGAAGCGTGGCCTTCGGGCTCCCAGGGCTCCCCGTTGACACCCACGTCGGCCGGCTGGCCGTACGCCTCGGCCTGACCAGCGAGACGGATCCCGTCAAGGTGGAGCTGGCCCTCAACGCGCTGGTGCCAGCGGGGGAGCGGGGGGCGTTCAGCCTCCGGTTGATCCTGCACGGTCGAAAAACCTGTGTTGCTCGATCGCCGCGCTGCCTCAGCTGCATCCTCTCCGACTTCTGCCCTTCATCAACCGCGCCCACGAGGGCGCGCGCAGCGAAGCGAGGGCCGCAGGCGAGCTCCGTCGGCCAGTAGCGAGATCGCCGAGGGCCTCGGTGGTTGCCGCGGTACCGTGATCGCCATGGTCGTGAAACGCTCCGTCTCGATCTCCGAGGGGGTCGCCCGTGCCATCCAGCACGCCGCGGACGAGGACGGGATGTCCTTCTCGGCCTGGCTGTCGCTCGCCGCTGAGCACCAGCTGAGGATCCGCGAGGGTCTCCGTGGAGTGGCTGCGTGGGAGGAGCGGGCCGGTGACCTGACCCCGGAGGAGATCGCAGCGGGCGAGGCGCTCCTTGCCCGCCTCCTCTCGGGCGTAGTCGCCAAGGTCCGCCCGGGGGTGGCGGCCATGGTCCGTCCGGTAGGCGCCGCGGCGAAGCGGCAGCGGCGGTGAGCGCGGCGGCGAAGGGGCAGCAGCGGTGAGCGCCGCCACCGGCGATCGGCCTCACTCGCCTCGGAGCGGGCTGGTCTACGGGATCGCCGCACTGCGTGCGGCGTCCCAGGACGATCGCCTCTTGTGGGCACTGCACCGAGCTGCGCTGGTCCGGGGCCTCGTGCCCGTTGTGCCTGCCCTGGTCGTAGCCGAGGCCATGAGGACCGTCGAGGAGCGGGACGTACTCGGCGAGATGCTGCTGGGAACGGATATCGAGCCACTCGACGTCGATCGAGCGGAACGGTTGGGGACACTGGCTGCCTCCACGGGGACCGACAACCTGGCCACGGTTGCGGTGGTCGAGAGTGCGTCCCGGCGCAACCACGCCGTGGTGACCGGCCGCTCACCCCGGTTGGCCGACCTCGCAACCGAGCTCGACCACCAGCTGATCCTGCACGCCGTCTGATCGGGGCGCGGCCCTGGGGCCGGTTCGAGCGTCGGTCAGCGTCGGGCCTTGCGGTCCTGGGAGACGCTGAGCCGGGACAGGCGTCGGGAGGCTCCCCCGAGAGCTCGCTCGATGGCGAACAACTCCGAGGCCACCTCCTCATCGTGGGCGGCCGCCGCGGCCTCGGCGTTGTGCGTGACCCGGCGGGTCAACTCGTCGAGCACGGTGGCGAGGGACGACAGCTCTGCGTTGCTCTCGGGCATGAACCGATCTTGTCACCGTTGGAACGCAACATACGAACACCGGCGCCGAGCGCCGCCCAGGCCAGGGATGTTGACGGGCCGAGTACGATTGACGGGCTATGTCCCTTCGCCGAATCGATCTTCGCGGCAGCACCGGCGACCTGCGATCGGCCCTGCCTCGTCCCGCTGACGAGCAAGAGCGGTCCTCGGACGCGGTCGCCGGCATCATCGCCGAGGTCAAGGCGGGCGGTGACTCGGCCGTCCGCCGACTGACCGAGCGCTTCGACCATGCGTCGGTCGACGATCTCCGTGTTCCCTCCAGCGACATCCAGGCTGCGCTGTATCGGATCCCGTCAGATCTCACGACCGCTCTCCACGTGGCCCACGACCGGATCCTCGCCTACCACGCCCACGAGGCGGCACCGGTCGATGACTTCGAGTCTGGCGGCATCACCGTTCGCCACCTCACCCGGCCGGTCGAACGTGCCGGCTGCTACGCGCCGGGCGGTCGCGCCCGCTACCCATCCACCGTCCTCATGTGTGCTGTCCCGGCTCGGGTGGCTGGTGTGGCTGAGGTGATCCTGTGCGTGCCGCCGGGTGGGAACGGAACGGTCGATGACGCCACCTTGGCTGCTTCGTCCATCGCCGGCGTCGACGAGGTCTATCGGATCGGTGGCGCCCAGGCCATCGCGGCCATGGCCTTCGGGACCGAGTCGATCGCGCCGGTCGACGTGATCGTGGGGCCTGGGAACCGCTACGTGGCCGAGGCCAAGCGCCAGGTCTCGGGCGTGGTCGGGGTGGCGTCGGCCTTCGCCGGGCCATCCGAGGTCGTGGTCATCGCCGACGCAGACACGCCGCCGGAGCTGGCTGCCATTGACCTGGTCGTCCAGGCCGAGCACGGTCCCGACGGGCTGGCGTGGCTGGTCACCTGGTCGGATGTGGTGGCCGATCGGGTGGCAACCGAGGTCGACCGACTGGTGGCCGCCTCACCCCGGCGGGCCGACCTCGAGGCCACCCTGCGGGATGGCGGGTATGTCGTGCTGGTCGACGGGCCGGCCCAGGCGCTCGATGTCTCGAACGTGGTGGCTCCCGAGCACCTCGAGCTACTGGTGGACGACGCCGCGAGCCTCTTGCCGATGGTCAGAGCCGCGGGTGCCGTCTTCCTCGGTACGTCCTCCCCGGCCAGCGTGGGTGACTACCTGGCCGGGCCCAACCACGTCCTGCCCACCAACCGGACGGCCCGGTTCGCCAGCGCCCTCCGGGTCGATGACTTCCGCCGCCACATCCACGCCGTGTCGGTCGAGGACAAGGCGCTGACCGAGCTCGGGCCGCACGTCGTCACCCTGGCCGAGACCGAGGGCCTGCCCGCCCATGCCGAGTCGGTGCGTCTCCGATGGCTGACCTAAGCGCCTCCGGCCCTCCGAGGGCTGACCGGGACGGGTCCGGCGCACCGAGGGCTGACCGGGACGGGTCCGGCGCTCCGATGGCTGACCGGGACGGGGCCACGAACCCGGCGCCGGTCGGGCCAGCAGCAGTACCCATCCGGCCGGACCTGGTCGGCCTGGACGGCTATCACTCGGCCCAGGTCGACGTGGAGGTGCGGCTCAACACCAACGAATCGCCCCTCCCGCCGCCCGACGCGTGGCTCGAGGCGCTCCGGGACGAACTGGGTCGCATCCAATTCAACCGGTACCCCGATCGCCAGGCGACCGAGCTGCGGGCCGCGCTGGCCCGGTCGCACGGGGTCCGACCCGATCAGCTGTTCTGCGCCAACGGGTCCAACGAGGTCCTGCAATGCCTCCTGCTCGCCTATGGCGGCCCGGGTCGGACGGCGGCTCTCTTCGAGCCCACCTACACGCTGCACCGGCATATCGCCATGGTCACCGGCACCCAGGTGGCCGCCGGTGGACGCACCGACGACTTCGAGCTCGATCCCGAGGAGGTGGCACGGGTCCTCGCCGACGCGCAGCCGGTCGTCACCTTCCTCTGCTCGCCCAACAACCCGACGGGACGGGCCGACCCCCCCGAGACCGTCGCCCAGGTGGTGGCCTCGACCACGGGCCTGGTCGTGGTGGACGAGGCCTACGGCCAGTTCGCCCCGTCGTCCGCGCTCGAGCTGGTACGCGCCGGGGGCCCGGGCAGCGACCGAGTGGCCGTGGTCCGGACCTTCTCAAAGACGTGGTCGATGGCCGCCGGCCGGCTCGGGTACCTGGTGGCCTCGCCGGCGGTGGTGGCCGCCTGCGAGCTGGTTACCCTGCCCTACCACCTGGACTCGGTCAAGCAGGTGGCCGGACGGCTGGCGCTCGAGTTCGACGAGGCCATGCGGGCCCGGGTGGCCGTGCTGCGCGAGGAGCGCGGTCGGATCGCCGCCGCCTTCGCTGAGATGACGCTGGAAACGTGGCCGTCGGATGCCAACTTCATCCTCTTCCGGCCCACCGGCCGCCCGGCCCGCCAGGTCTGGCAGCACCTGCTCGATCAGTCGATCCTCGTGCGAGACTGTTCGGAGTGGCCGGGCCTGACCGGGTGCCTGCGGGTCACCGTGGGTCTCCCCGAGGAGAACGATCGGTTCCTGGCTGCGCTGCGCGCCGCCCTGGAAGGTCACCAGGATCACGTGGAAGAGAGCCGGACATGACTGCCACCGCCACTTCAAACCCGCGGATAGCCTCCCGCAAGCGCTCGACCAAGGAGACCTCCATCGAGGTGGCCGTGGACATCGATGGCCACGGGACCACCGAGGTGTCCACCGGCCTGCCCTTTTTCGACCACATGGTCAGCCAGCTGGGCAAGCACGGCGGCTTCGACCTCACGGTCAAGGCCAGGGGCGACCTCGAGGTCGACGCCCACCACACGGTCGAGGATGTGGGCATCACCCTCGGCGAGGTCGTGCGCGAGGCTCTGGGGGACAAGGCGGGGATCCGCCGGTTCGCCTCCATCAACCTTCCGCTCGACGAGGCGTTGGTCGAGGTGGCCCTCGACCTGTCCGGCCGGCCGTTCATCCTCTACGACGTAGACCTCCCGCCTGATGCCGCCCCTCTGGGCACCCCCGGATTCGACCCGCAGCTGGCCGAGGAGTTCTGGCGCGCCTTCGTCACCTCGGCGGCCATGACGCTGCACGTCCGCCTGAAGACGGGCAAGAACACCCACCACATTGTGGAGGCATCGTTCAAGGGAGTGGCCCGGGCGCTCCGTGACGCGGTGCGGCAAGAAGGATCCGGTGTCCCTTCGACCAAGGGGACGCTGTGACTCGCCTCTGTCCCGCGTCCCTTGCGGCCGCGGCCGGCAAGCTGCCAGCGCTGTGATCGCCGTCCTCGACTACGGGATCGGCAACCTCCGCTCGGCCGAGAAAGCCCTCCAACACCTGGGCGCAGATGCCGGCCTGGTCGACGACCCGGAGGAAGCGGCCTCGGCCACGGGCATGGTGCTGCCAGGTGTCGGCGCCTTCGGGCCCTGTGCCCGCGCCCTTCGTGCCACCGGCCTCGATCGGGTGGCCCAGGACGCCATCGCCAGGGGGCTGCCTTTCCTCGGCATCTGCATCGGGTTCCAGCTGCTCTACGAGGGGTCGGACGAGGACCCCGGTCACGCCGGATTGGGCGTACTTCCCGGAAGGGTCAGAGCGCTCAACGTCGGGGTCAAGCACCCCCAGATGCAGTGGAACCAGCTCGAGCGCCGGCCCGGGGTCGAGTCGGGCCTCCTGCGGGGCCTCGACGAGGGCTCATGGGTGTACTTCGTCCATTCCTTTGCCCCCGAGGTGACCGAGGCCACCACCTCGACCTGCGACTACGGGGGCACCGTCGTCGCCTCGGCCGAGCAAGGACCGCTGTGGGGCACGCAGTTCCACCCGGAGAAGTCAGGTGCGGTCGGGCTGGCCATCCTGGCCAACTTCGTGGCCGCCTGCCACGACAGCCCGGTCGCGTCGCGCGTCAGCTCGTGATGGACCTCTACCCGGCCATCGACATCCGGGACGGCGGGGCCGTGCGCCTGACCCAGGGGGACTTCGACCGCCAGACCGACTACGGGGACCCGGTCGCCCTGGCCCAGTCGTTTGCCGCGGCCGGCGCGCCGTGGCTGCACGTGGTGGACCTCGATGCCGCCCGTTCCGGAGTGCCGACCAATCGGGGCACCGTGCTGGCCATCGCCAAGGCGGTCGGGATCCCGGTGGAGACCGGCGGTGGCATCCGCAGCGAGGGCGACGTGACCGAGTTGCTCCACGGCGGTGTGGCCCGGGTCATCCTGGGCACGGCCATCCTCGACCACCCGGACCTGGTCCAGCGCTCGGCGGCCCGGTTCCCGGGCCAGGTGGCCGCCGGACTCGACTACCGGCTCGGGCCCGACGGTCGAGCCCACATCGCCGTCCGCGGTTGGGAAGAGGAAAGCGGCCGCACGGTGGTCGAGGTGCTCGACGACCTCGGTGACGTGGAGCTGGCCGCGGTCATCGTGACCGCCATCGAGCGAGATGGCACCCTGCGCGGCCCCGACCTCGACGGTCTGGCTTCCGTGCTGGCCGCGACCGGACTGCCGGTGATCGCCTCGGGCGGTGTGGGGTCGGTGGCCGACCTGGTCACGCTGGCCCGGATCTCGGTGGACGTCGATGGCAACACCCGGCGGCTGGCCGGTGCCATCACCGGTAAGGCTCTGGTCGACGGACGGATGACGGTGGAGGAGGCGATGGCCGCGTGCGTTCCGTCCGTGTGATCCCGTGCCTCGACGTCAACGCCGGGCGGGTGGTGAAAGGGGTGCAATTCGTCGACCTGGTCGACGCCGGCGACCCGGTCGAGCTGGCCGCCCGCTATGACGCCGAGGGTGCCGACGAGCTGGTCTTCTTGGACATCACCGCCTCGTCGGACGGACGGGAGACCATGGTCGATGTCGTCTCCCGGACGGCGGAGCAGGTGTTCATCCCGTTCACGGTGGGGGGCGGGGTCCGCTCGGTCGAGGACGCTCGGCGACTGTTACGGGCGGGGGCGGACAAGGTGGGGCTCAACACGGCGGCGGTCGACCGACCGGAGCTGGTGGCTGAGCTGGCCGCTGAGTTCGGTGCTCAGTGCGTGGTGGTGGCGATCGACGCCCGGGCCCGGGACCGGGCCGCGAACGCTGCGGTGGGTTGGCAGGTGTACACCCACGGTGGGCGCACCGAGACCTTCCTGGACGCCGTCACGTGGGCCGAGCAGTGCACAGCACTAGGGGCGGGCGAGATCCTGCTGACCTCCATGGACCGGGACGGGACCCGGGACGGATTCGACCTGGAGCTGACCCGAACCGTGTCGGAGCGCTGCGCGGTACCGGTCATCGCATCGGGCGGCGTCGGCGAGCTCGATGACCTGGTCGCCGGCGCCCTCGAGGGTGCAGCCGACGCCGTGCTGGCCGCATCGATCTTCCATCGTCGTGAGTTCACCATCGCCCAGGCCAAGGACCACCTCGCTGCCGCCGGGGTGCCGGTCCGGCCGGCCTGAGGGGCGGTGGCTCGGCCCGGTCGGCCTGAGGGGCGGTCGCTCGGCCCGGCCGGGTCATTCCCCCAGCCGCGGCGGTTGCTCGGTCTATCCCCGAGCCGCGGCGGTGCGACGCCCCTGGGCGGCAACCGCTGGGGTGCAACCGGTAGCTGAGTATGACCTGCAGGAGACACGCGATACCGTGGACGAGTGGCATCCTCCTCCTCTGAAGCGCCGACGACCAGCAGAAACGGCTCGCCCGCCGGCCCCCAAGTCCCCATCACCGTCCTGGCCGACCGGGTCCTGGTCCAGGTCAGTCAGGCCGACGGCGAGCGCCGATCGAAGGCCGGCATCCTGATTCCGGCCACGGCCCAGGTCTCCCGGCGCCTGGCCTGGGCCGAAGCGGTAGCTGTCGGACCCCACGTCCGGACGGTGAAGGTCGGGGACAAGGTGCTCTTCAATCCGGAGGACCGGTTCGAGGTCGAGGTACAGGGCGAGGAGTACGTCATCTTGCGGGAGCGGGATATCCATGCGGTGGCTTCGGACCGGATTGACGGCGGCACCGGCCTCTACCTCTGACCCGGCTGCACCGCCTTCCGCCAAGTGCATCCCGCCGTTCTACCGCCCCAACCGGCCGTCGCCGGCCGCCACAACGCTCCGATCCCCACCGCACTGCTCCCACCGACCGCACTGCTCTCACCGACCGCACTGCTCCCACCGACCGCACTGCTCCCACCGACCACTGACAGCACCACATGCAGGAGTTCGACACGTGACCACCGCCTTCACAGCCACCCCCATCGGGTTCAGCGACGACGAGCTGGCCCAGGTGACCTACAACGTTGATGGCCTGGTCCCGGCCATCGTGCAGGATGCCACCGACCGAGCAGTCCTGATGTTGGCGTGGATGAACGAGGACTCGTTGCGCAAGACGCTCGAGACCGGCCGCACCTGGTTCTGGAGCCGTAGCCGCCAGGAGTACTGGTGCAAGGGCGAGACCTCCGGTGACCGGCAATGGGTACGCAAGGTCAGCTACGACTGTGACGGCGACACACTGCTGGTCGTTGTCGACCAGGAAGGGTCCGGCGCATGCCACACCGGCGAGCGCACGTGCTTCTACCGAGAGTTCGGCACACCGGGGTCGAACCTGCCCTCGCCGGGCGACCCCTTCCGGACATGACGACGAGTAGCCCAGGGGCGACCGGCGCCAGGGTCAGCCCTGGGCGCGACGAGTTCCGCGTCCTGGCGGCCAAGCATCGCATCGTCCCCGTCTGTCGGGAGCTGGTGGCGGACACACTGACCCCGGTTGGTGCCTTCATGCGGATCGTCGGGGAGGGACCCGGGTTCCTGCTCGAGTCTGTCGAAGGGGGCGAGCGGTGGGGACGGTACTCGTTCATCGGCCGCAACCCGTTGGCCGTCGTCACCGCCAGGGGGCGTATGGTCACCTCCGCCGGCTCGCTCGACCTGGACGCCAGTACCAGCGCCGGGGTGACCGGCCAGGAGGGCATCCTCGCTGCGCTCGAGTCGATCCTCGAGGCGTTCGAGTCGCCAGAGCTGTCCGACCTGCCACCGTTGCATGCCGGCCTGGTCGGTTACCTGGGCTATGACGTCGTCCGAGAGGTGGAGCACCTCCCGTACGTCCCTGAGGACGACCTCGGCCATCCCGATGCCATCGTTGCCGTGATCGGCGAGCTGGCCGCGTTCGACCACTGGCGCCAGCGGGTCGTCCTCATCGAGAACGTGGTGGTGGACCCGTCCTGGGGCACCATTCAGGTCGATGCCGCCTTCGAAACGGCTTGCGCGCAGCTCGATACCCTCACCGCTGACTGCTTCCGTCCCATCGACGACCTCGCCCGTCCACTGCCCGAGCGAGGGGGCATTCCCGACGACGTCGAGCCCACCATGTCCGCCCGCCTGTACATGGACGGCGTCGAGGCGGCCAAGGAGCACGTCGCGGCCGGGGACATCTTCCAGGTGGTCCTGTCGCAGCGGTTCGACCTTCCCAGCCTGGGAGCCGACCCGTTCGACGTCTACCGGGTGCTGCGATTGGTGAACCCCAGCCCATATCTGTACTTCCTCCGGTTCCCCGAGGTCACCGTGGTGGGTGCGTCTCCGGAGCCGATGGTCCGACTGCGCGACGGTATGGTCGTCTCTCGTCCCATCGCCGGTTCTCGGCCCCGGGGCCGCACGGGCGAAGAGGACGCTCGGCTGGCCGGCGAGCTGGTCGAGGACCCAAAGGAGCGCGCCGAGCACGTCATGTTGGTCGACCTGGCCCGCAATGACGTCGGGCGCGTCGTCTCCTTTGGCACCGAGAAGATCGACGAGATGATGATCGTCGAGCGCTACAGCCACATCATGCACATGACCTCGCAGGTCTCGGGCCAGCTGGCACCGGGCAAGGGGCCGATCGATGTGCTCCGGGCCACGCTGCCGGCGGGAACTCTCTCGGGCGCGCCCAAGGTGCGGGCCATGCAGATCATCGACGACCTGGAACCGACCAAGCGGGGTGTCTACGGCGGCGTGGTCGGGTACCTCGACTTCTCCGGCAACCTGGACACGGCCATCGCCATTCGCACCATGACAGTCAGCCCGGACGGTCGGGCGTCGGTGCAGGCCGGGGCCGGGATCGTGGCCGACAGCGACCCGACCACCGAGAACGAGGAATGTGCCCACAAGGCGGCAGCGATGCTGTCGGCGGTGGCCATGGCCCGAGCGGCCGGAGCGGCCGGAGCGGGCAACACCGCCGGAGCGGCCGGAGCGGGCAACACCGCCCGAGCGGCCGGAGCGGGCAACACCGCCCGAGCGGCCGGAGCGGGCAACACCGCCCGAGCGGCCGGAGAACCCGAGCGGCCCAAACCAGCGGAACAGAGCAGGAGGACCGATGACCGAGCCTGACCGAGATCCCCTGGCCCACCCGGACCTGCTGGACGACTACGACGCGCTACGCCATGGGGTGGGCGCGGTGACCCTTCCCCGGGACGTGCTGGCCGTGTCAGGAGCTGATGCCGTCGAGTACCTCCAGGGGCAGTGCAGCCAGGATGTGGCCACGCTGTCCGAGGGAGAGGCGGCTGATGCCCTCCTGCTCAGCCCTCAGGGGAAGGTGGACGCCTTTGTCCGAGTGACCCGGACTGGACCCGACGCGTTCCTCATCGACACCGACGCCGGGTTCGGTGAGGTGGCGCGGGCCCGGCTCGAGCGGTTCAGGCTCCGGGTCAAGGTACACATCGAGCCCCTTTCTTGGCTGTGCCTCGCCGTTCGCGGCCCGGCGTCCGGTTCAGTGCCTCCGACTTCGGAGCCGGAGGTCCTGCGTCTGCCCATCGCCTGGCCGGGACTATCGGGCTTTGACCTGATCGGACCCGCCCCCACCTTCCCGGAGGCCGTTCGTCGATGTGGGAGCGCGGCATGGGAGGCGGTGCGGGTCGAGGCTGGGATCCCGGTCATGGGGCGGGAGATCACCGAGAGCACCATCCCGGCGGAAGCGGGCCTGGTCGAGCGAACGGTCTCATTCACCAAGGGATGTTTCACCGGTCAAGAGTTGGTGGCGCGGCTCGATGCCCGCGGGACCAAGGTGGCCCGTCGGATGTGCGGGATCGTGTTCAAGGAGCCGGAAGAGGCTCCACCGATCGGGGCCACAGTTCACACCACCGACGGTGAGCACGAAGTGGGCCGGCTGACCTCGGTGGCCTGGTCGCCCGGTTCGGGCTCCACCGTCGCCCTCTCCACGCTGCAACGGCGGGTCGGTCCACCGTCGGCTGTGTCCGTGCGGTGGAACGATGCCGGCCGCTCAGTCGAGGTCGGCGCCGAGGCCATGCCTCTGCCGCTCGTCGGTTGACGGCCCGTCGATAGAGGCAAACCGGAGGACGAACCGGGTGCCGCGTCCGGCGGTCACGGGGGACTGGACCTCGACGGTGGCCTGCATCGCGGTCGCCAGCTCGGAGACGATGGCCAGGCCCAGGCCGGTGCCGTGCCGTCCATTGGACGACTGGTCGGACGAGAAATGCCGCTCGAACACACGGGGGATCTCCTCGTCGCGGACGCCGGGCCCGTCGTCTTCCACCCACATGGCCACGGAGGAGTTGAGCTGCTCGGCTCCAACCGTGATGTGCGTGGTGGCGAACCGGGCCGCGTTCTCAGCCAGGTTGCCCATCATCTGGACGAGGCGATCCTTGTCTGCGTACACCCACGGACGGTCGAGGTCGTTCAGCGCCGTGTCGAGCTGAAGGCCAGCGGCCAGGGCGCGGGGTCGGAAGCCCTCGATCACCTGGCCGATCAAAGCGGCGCAGTCAACGGGCTCGGGCCGCAGTGAGAAGCGGTCGGCATCGAGCTTGGCCAGATCGAGCAGGTCTTGCACCAGCCGATCGAGCCGGCGCGCCTCGGCCCCGATCACCGTCACCGCTCCGTGCATGTCGTCGGTGGCCCCGTCGGCTACGGCGTCGGCATAGCCCCGGATCGACGTGAGCGGGGTGCGGAGTTCGTGGGAGACGGACAGGAGGAACTGCCGTTCCTGGTCCCGGGCCCGGCTCAGTCCGGCAGCCATGGCGTTGATGGCTTCGGCCAACTGACGGAACTCGGGGTCGTCCCGTTTCGCGGTGGGAACGGTGGCCTCCAGGTCGCCGTCGGCGATCCGGCGGGTCGCCCCGACCGCGGCCACGAGCGGACGAGAGAAGCGGCGGCCCAGCGCCCAGGCCACGATGGCGGCCAAGACGAGAACCCCGGCCCCAACGTAGAGGAAGTACCGGATGCCGTTGGCCGGGTTGGGCGCCACCCTGGTGATCACTAGCACGGGTGTGTATTGCGTGATCCTTCTGACCGGGGTGGGTATGGCGGAATAGATGAGGCTGCCGGACCTCCCGGTCACCTGGTGGCCGGCCAGGAGCGATGCCGTGTCCAGTTGGGTGGCATCGATCCCCGCCGGCAGCGTGCCCATGATGGTCCCGTCCGACTGGAGCCGCAACAGGCGGATCCCGTTGAAGTCGCCGGCATCCTTGATGACCTTGAGCTCTCGCCTCAGACCGACACCGGTCAGCGGCGCACCGGCCGTGAGGGTTCGCGATACGGCTTGGGCCTGGCTGACCAACTCCTGTCTGGCCGTCGAGGAGGCGGCCCGGCGGACGAGCACGTAGCTGCCGACGCTGGTGAGGATCAGTGTCGCCGCCACCACGCACACGATGGCCACGGTGAGCCGGGTCCTCACGGCAGCCTCGGGCGGGAATCAGCCTGCACAGTCGGGATTGTGGACGTCGTCGGCACGCTCAACCCAGGCGATAACCCACGCCCCAGACGGTGGCGAGGCCGAGATCGTCTCCGAGCTTCCTCCGGAGCTGACGGATGTGGACATCGACGGTGCGCTCGTCGCCGTACCAGCCCTCGCCCCAGACGCCGTTCAGCAGCTGACGCCGGGACAAGGCCAGCCCCAGGTTGGTGGCCAGGTAGACCAACAGGTCGAATTCACGGGCGGTGAGAGGGATCGTCTGCGTCGACCCGCCGGCAGTATCGGGCGGCCCCACCGTGTCGCCGGATCGTCGTCGCACTTCTCGACGCCCGATGTCGATGACCACCGACCCGACTTCGATGAGACTTGGCGCCTCTCGATCGGGCGGCCCTGCCGTCCGTCGCAGGATGGCGCGCACCCGCGCCACCAGCTCGCGGGGCGAGAACGGCTTGGTGATGTAATCGTCGGCGCCGAGCTCGAGACCCAGGATCCGGTCCAGTTCGTCGTCTCGGGCAGTGAGCATGACGACGGGCGTGTCGCCGTCTTTGCGGAGCAGGCGACAGACGTCGAATCCGCTCAATGCGCCGGGGAGGCCGATATCGACCACGACCAGTATGGGGTGCTCCCGCTCGACGTGGCCCAGTCCGGTTTCACCGTCGTCGGCCTGGAGGACCCGGAAGCCATCTTGACGGAGGTACATCGCCACCAGGTCGGAGATGTGGTGGTCGTCTTCGATCACCACGATCGAGTCTCCAGCGGTTGCCACCCGTGCAGCCTGCCATCTCCTGGGTACTGGAGGGCCGCGCCGATGGGCCGTGGGGCGGGAGGAGGGCACGGGTGGGGAGCACAGAGGGATCGCTGAGGGGCGCAGGAGGAGCGCCGGAGGGACGCCGCAGGGGCCGCCCGAAGGAGAGCTGGAGGACGGCCCAGCGAGCATAAGGCCTTGTCGACGAGGGCCTCCACCAGGGAACGGCACGGGTCCCGGTAGTCTGGAACGGTCATGCCCGCCTATCTCGATGACATCCTTGTTGCTCATCGCGCTCGTGCGGCCGCCGACCAGCGTGACCTCGTTTCGCTGGCGGCCGAGGCCGAAGTAGGCCCGGCCGTGCGGCCCTTCGCCCCCGCGCTCAGTGCAGCGGCGGCCGACGGGTCGATCGCTGTGATCTCCGAGATAAAGCGCCGGTCGCCCTCCAAGGGCGCCCTTGACCTCGACCTGGACCCGTCCGCTGTGGCCGTGGAGTACGAGTCGGGCGGTGCGGCATGCCTCTCGGTGCTCACCGATGAAGCGTTCTTCGGTGGCTCTCCCGCCGACCTGGTTGCCGCCCGTGCCGCCTGCTCGCTGCCCGTGCTCCGGAAGGACTTCACCGTCAGTGAGGCAGACGTATGCGACGCCCGGATCATGGGGGGCGACGCCGTCCTGTTGATCGTGGCCGCCCTCACCGATGCCGAGCTCAACTCATTCCTGGCCCTTGCTGGGCGCCTTGACCTCGCCGCCCTCGTCGAGGTGCACGATGCCGCGGAGCTGGATCGTGCTCTGGAGGCTGGGGCGTCCCTGATCGGCGTGAATCAGCGCAACCTACGGACGTTCGAGGTGGACCACGACCTGGCCCTCGAGTTGGCCGAGGCCTTCCCCGCGGGGATCGTGGCCGTTGCCGAGTCGGGTGTCCGTGGCGCCGACGACGCGGCCCGACTGGCCGATGCCGGTTACCACGCCGTGTTGGTGGGGGAGACGCTCGTTCGGGCCGGTGACCGCCGGGCCTCGGTCCAAGCGCTGGTGGGCGCGAGAGTCGACCGCTTCCGGGCCGGAGCGAATCCGGGCGGGAGTTCCAGCGCCGCGGGCGGCATTGGAGCCGTTGGCTCTACGGGCCGTTCTGTAGGTGGTCCTGCAGGCCGGTCTATGGGCGGCGCAAGGGGCCCCTCGGTGGGCGGTCATTTGGGCCCCTCGGTGGGCGGTCATTTGGGCCCCTCGATGACGAGGTCGTGATGGACTTCGTTGATCGTCTGGATGTCGTCGATGGCGTCTTCGTCAAGATCTGCGGCATTACCTCTGAAGCCGATGCGCTGCTGGCCGTGGGCATGGGAGCGGCAGCGGTGGGATTCGTGTTCGCTCCGTCGCCGCGCCAGATGACGCCTACCGCGGTAGCGGATATCACCAAGCGGCTTCCCCACGAGACGATGACGGTCGGGGTGTTCCGAAACGAGTCGCCGAAGCGGGTCATCGAGATCGCCAACCAGATCGGGCTGCATGCTGTCCAGCTCCACGGCCTGGAGTCGGCAGAGGACACCCGGTGGATCCGCGAGCGGACCAGGCGGGTCATCAAGGCGTTTCCGGCCGGCCACCCCGCCATCGAGCGCTTCGACGAGTACGGCGCCGACTTGCTCCTGGTCGATGGGGCCAGTCCTGGTTCGGGGGAAGTGTTCGACTGGCGGCTGGCCGAGGGCGTGGTCGACCCGGGTCGGCTGATCGTGTCCGGAGGGCTCGGTCCGGACAACGTGGGAGCAGCCATCGCCCACCTTCGCCCCTGGGGTGTCGATGTCTCGTCCGGGGTCGAGGCGTCGCCGGGCGTGAAGGACCCCGCGAAGCTGCGGTCCTTCATCGCCGCCGTGCGTGCCGGCGAGAGCTCGGTATTGCGGTCGGCGGGAGGTCCAGGCGAGGACGTCTCATACGCGGCTGTGCAGCGGGGTGCGGGCCGCGACGCCGAGGCCCTCTTCGATTGGCAGAACGATTGACAACCGAGACGACGACAGCTGGAGCAGGTGCGCCGGGCAGCGGGGATGGCACGGGCTCGTTGATGGGGGACCCCGGCCCCACCGGCCGGTTCGGCAACTTCGGCGGGCGGTTCGTGCCCGAGTCGTTGGTGCCCGCCTGCCAAGAGCTCGAGGTGGCCTTCCGGTCGGCCTGGTCGGACCCAGCCTTCCATCGTGAGCTCGACGACATCCTGCGGGACTACGGCGGTCGGCCCACCCCGATCACCGAGTGCACCGGGCTCTCGGAGACCCTGGGGGTCCGGCTGCTTCTCAAGCGGGAGGACCTGGCTCACACCGGCTCGCACAAGCTGAACAATGTGGTCGGTCAGGCGCTCCTGGCTCGGCGGATGGGCAAACCCCGGCTGATCGCCGAGACCGGCGCCGGCCAGCACGGGGTGGCGACGGCCACTGCTGCGGCCCTGTTGGGCATGGAGTGCGTTGTCTACATGGGGGAGATGGACACGGAGAGACAGGAGCTGAATGTCTTCCGGATGGAGCTCCTGGGCGCCGAGGTCCGACCGGTGTACAGCGGGAGCCGTACCCTGAAAGATGCGGTAAACGAGGCCTTGCGGGACTGGGTGGCTTCGGTGGAGACCACCCACTACTGCCTTGGATCGGTCATGGGCCCCCATCCCTACCCCTGGATGGTGCGCGAGTTGCAGCGCGTCGTGGGCGACGAGGCGAGGGAGCAATGCCGGGCGATCCTCGACGGCGCCGTGCCCGATGTGGTCGTGGCCTGCGCCGGGGGCGGGTCCAATGCTGCCGGCACTTTCGCCGGTTTCGTCGACACTCCGGCTGCGCTGGTCGGCGTCGAGGCCGCCGGCGGCGCAGCCATGGGCAAGGGCATTCCAGGCATCCTGCACGGGATGCGTTCGAACCTCATGCAGGACGAGGCCGGTCAGATCCTCGAGGCCGAGTCCATCTCGGCCGGGCTCGACTACCCCGGCATCGGGCCTGAACATGCACATCTCGCCGCTATCGGCCGGGCGACATACACCATGGCCGACGACGCCGAGGTCCTCGACGCATTCCGGCTGCTGGCCCGAACCGAGGGGATCATCCCGGCGCTCGAGTCCGCTCACGCCCTAGCCTGGGTCTGCCGGGCAGCAGGCAACGAGATCCCCCGTGGCGCCACCGTGCTCATCACCCTGTCTGGTCGGGGAGACAAGGACGTCGCCCAGGTCCGGGAGATCCTGAAGGCGGTGGGCCCCGATGGCGCTGGTTGAGGCGACCCTCTCCCCAGGCCACTCGCCAGGCCGCCTGGAGACGGTCCTCAGGGATCGTCGCCACGCCGGGCACAAACTGCTGATCCCCTATGTGACCGGGGGCATGGACGAGTCCTGGCTCCTGACCATCGAGGCCCTGGCCGGGGCGGGCGCCGATGCGATCGAGGTCGGGATCCCGTTCTCCGATCCGATGATCGACGGTCCCATCATCCAAGAGGCGTCGCTCCGGGCGCTCGGGCGCGCCACCACCCCCGATGGGATCCTGGCCGACCTGAGTCGCCAGCAGATCGGCGTCCCGCTGGTGGTCATGACGTACTACAACCTGGTCTACCGGGCCGGCCACCGCCGATTGGCCAACTCCTTGGTCGCATCGGGGGTGAGCGGGGCGATCGTGCCCGACCTGCCCTTGGAGGAGCTCGGTCCCTGGGCCGATGCCGCCGATGAGGCTGGAGTGGAGACCGTGCTCCTGGTGGCGCCCTCGACCCCCGAAGACCGCATCTCGGCTATCGCCGAGCGGTCCCGAGGGTTCGTCTACGGGGTGGGCCGCATGGGCGTGACCGGCGAACAGGCGGAACTGGCCACGTCGGCTCGGGAGGTGGCCAGCCGGATCAGAGCGGCGACCGACATGCCGGTGTGCATCGGCATCGGGGTATCGACGCCGGACCAGGCAAAGGCGGTGTGCGAGGTAGCCGACGGCGTGATCGTGGGGTCCGCGTTGGTGCGGCGGCTACTCGAAGGCCAGGGTCCCGAGGGGGCAGCCGACTTCGTCGGGGCACTCCGGCAGGCAATCGACGCCGGCTGACCGCCCGGCCCTCCTGGTCAACGGAGCTGCTCAGCGGAGCTGCTCAGCTCTTGTGACGGCGGCCGGGGCGCCAACGGCGGAGCCGCGTACCGATCGCCGAACGGACCAGGCTGCGCCCGACGTGGCGGTCGTGCATGCGCCGCCGGATGAGGTCGCGACGTTCCTGCAGCTCCCGAAACGTGATGCGATCGGTCGGGTCGGTGTACCCTATCGCGGCCCGATAGCCATCGAGATCGATCGGGATGTCCGACAGCTGGATCCCCATTTCCCGAGCGATCCGCTCACCGTGGTTCTCGGAGAAGTAGGTCACGATGGCCAGGACCTCGCCGAGAATGTCCACGTCAGGTGCCATGATGGCCATGGAGCCGTTCAAGAACAGCAGGTTCTTGACAAAGAGCATGAGCTCCTTGGGCAACTTGGCGCCATAGCCCAGCATCGCCTTGGTCACGTCCCGGAGCTGCCTGGCCATCTCATCGGCGGTCATGCTCGTCGGGTCGGGAGGTGGCCGGTCAAGGCCGAGGTCGGCGATGACCGCTTCGACGTCCACATCGGCGGGCAGCGCCCCCAGGTCCCGGAGCGCCTCGACCTGGGTGACCACATTGTTGGTGGTGGCCCCCACCTGCAGTCGCAAGAAGGCCAGCCGCTTGGCTTGGCCGAGGCGACCGGTGATGCCGAAGTCGAGCAGCGCCACGGTGCCGTCGCGCTGGACGAGAAGGTTCCCGCCATGCAGGTCACCGTGGAAGACGCCATAGAGGAGCACCCCCTCGAGGAAGGCGATCAAGCCGGCCCGGAGCACGGCAGCCGTATCGATGCCGGCGGCCCGCATGCCGGCTGCATCCCCCCAGGCAAAGCCGTCGAGGCGCTGCATGACGAGCACCCGCTTCGTCACCAGGGTGGGATGGGGCCGGGGCACCACGATGGAGCGCTGGTCGGTGTCGGCCAGGATGTGGGCGATATCGAGCATGTTCTGGGCTTCGAGCCGGAAATCGAGCTCCTCGACGATGGTCTCGGCGAACAGGTCGACCAGAGCAGGAGGGTTGGTCAGAGCAGCGACGCGAATCCGGCCGATGAGCATCGGGGCGATCCAGGACATGGCCGCGATGTCCTGGCGGACCAACGCCCCCACCCTTCGTCGTTGGACCTTGACCACCACCCGCTGGCCCGTCCGGAGCGTGGCCGAGTGGACCTGGGCGATGGAAGCCGATGCGATCGGGGTGCTGTCGAAGGACATGAACACCTCGGCGAGCGGCTTGCCCAGGTCCTCTTCGATCGTCCGGCGGACGTGGGAGAACGGCTCGGGTGGCACCCGGTCGCGGAGCAGGCGGAACTCGGCCACCAGCTCTTCGGGGAACACGCCCTCGCCCGATGAGAGGATCTGGCCCAGCTTGATGTAGGTGGGCCCGAGCGTCTCGAAGGCAGGACGGAGCCGCCGGGACAGGCCGGTCCGGGATCGATCCGTCCCCCGCTCACGGAGGGCCCACAGGCCGAGGGCCCACCCCAGGTGGGCACCGACCCGCAGGGCCCGCCTCCCCGGTGGGAGCCGCCGGCGCCTGACCAGCTTGGGTGCCTCGGATGCGACCTTGGAGCGAAGCGCGTCGATGCCGGTCCGCCAGGCCATGCGATCCGGATCGACCAGCCACGGTCCGACTTCGGAGAATGCGCCGACATCCAGGTCGTTGACGGACGGCTTCGTGGTCATGCGCCGGTCGACGGCGTGGTCACCGGGCTACGCAGGTGAGATGACCAGGCAGCCATTGTGGCCGCCGAAACCGAAGGAATTAGAGAGCACCGGCCTGGGCTCCCACGGGCGGGCCGGCCCGGATACGACCTCGATATGGATATCGGGATCGGGCTCCTCGTAACCGGCGGTGGGGGGAATCAGACCCTTGTCGATGGTCAGCACGACGGCGACCGCCTCGATGGCCCCTGCGGCCCCGAGCCCGTGCCCGGTGATGCCCTTGGTCGAGGTCACCGGCGGGGCAGACCCACCGAACACCTTGATGATGGCCTCGGCCTCGGCCTTGTCGTTCAACGGGGTCGACGTGCCGTGCGCGTTGATGTGGCCGATGTCGGCCGGCGCCAACTGTGCATCCTCGATGGCCAGCTCCATGCAGGCGGCCGCTCCGGCGCCACTCGGGACCGGGGCCACGATGTCGTGGGCATCCGAGGTGCTGGCCGCACCGGTCAGCTCGCCGTAGATGCGAGCGCCGCGGGCGGTGGCGTGATCCCAGTCCTCGAGGACCAGGGCCCCGGCCCCCTCAGTGATCACGAACCCGTCCCGCCGTATGTCGAAGGGCCGGGAGTTGCCCGACGTCGACAGGGCCGTCATGTTGGCGAAGGCGGCGATCCCCACCTCGGTCATGGCCGCCTCGGCGCCGCCGCCGACAGCGACATCACACCGACCCGAGGCCACCAGGCGGGCGGCATAGCCGATGCTGTGGGTCCCGGCGGCACAGGCGGTGGTGATGGTCTCCGAAGGCCCCGTCCATCCCGCTCGGATCGACACCCGGGCGGCGCCGGCATTGGACATCATCATGGGCACGAGGCGGGGCGAGACGCGTCGGGCCCCCTTTTCGCCGTAGAGCAGGGTCTGGGCTTGCAGCGTGGCGAAGCCGCCGACGCCGGTCCCCATGACCACGCCGGAACGGGCGGGGTCGGCACCCAATTCGCCGGCGTCCTCGAGGGCCATCTCGGCCGCAGCCACCGAGAACTGGGCGAACCGGTCCACCTGCCGCGCCTCTTTGGGGTTGAACCAGACAGTGGCGTCGAAGTCGGGGACCCGCCGTTCGCCTGCCGGGGCAGCGGTGTTCAACCCCGCCCACAGGGCCTCTACGCCCACACCGCAGCACGACACCGCCCCGATACCGGTGATCGCCACGCGGCGGCCGACGAAGGGCCCGGAGGGACCGGTTCCCAGCAGCATCAGAGCTTGGCGGAGATCAGATCGAAGGCCTGCCCGATGGTCTCAATTCCCTCGAGCTCGGTTTCTTCAACCGTGACGTCGAACGACTCCTCGAGGGCCATGACCAGTTCGACGAGGTCAAGGCTGTCGGCATCGAGGTCCTCGGCGAACCGGGCTTCTTTGGTCACCTTGTCCGCGGGTACCTGCAGTACCTCGACGGCACACTCACGGAACTTCTCGAATGCGTCCTCGTTGCTCACCGTTGCACTCCTTCTGATGGTTTGTTGGTGTTGCGATCTTCACAAAGAATTGGATGTCCGGATTCGGGTGTCCGGATTGGGTCCGGAATGTTGGGTGCCGAATCTAGGGCGCATCGGGTCGATTCCGTTGTTGTTCGTGGCCGAACCCGCCATTTTACAGCCCCATGGCCAGTCCGCCGTCGACCGGCAGGACAGCGCCGGTAATGTAGGCGGCCCCGGCGGAAGCCAGGAAGCCCACGGCCTCGGCGATCTCTTCGGGCTCCGCCGTCCGTCCCAGCGGGACCAGCGCCTCGAGCTGGGCAGCTCGATCGTCCCCGAGCGCCGTGAGCATGTCGGTGTCGGTCAGGCCGGGTGCGACCACATTGACGGTGATCGTCCTGGTCGCGACCTCACGGGCCAGGGCGCGGGCCATGCCCACCAAGCCTGCCTTGGCCGCTCCGTAGTTGACCTGCCCGGGCGAGCCCATGAAGGCACTCACCGACGAAACCAGGATGATCCGGCCCCGATGGAGCCGCAGCATCTTGGAGATGGCTCGCTTGCAGACCCGGAAGGCCCCGGTGAGGTTGGTGTCGATCACGTCGCCCCAGGTCTCGTCGTTCATCCGCAGGATGAGCGTGTCACGGGTGATGCCGGCATTGGCCACCAGGACCTCGACCGGTCCCCATGCCGCCTCCACCGCCGAGAAGGCCACGTCGACCTGTGCGCTGTCGGTCACATCACAGGTGAGCGAGAGGAAGCGGCCGGAGACGTCGCCGGGATCGGCGATGACGCCCTCAACGGCTCCGCCGCGGGAGGTCACCGCCACGCGGTCCCCTCGCTCGAGGAACCAGCGGGCACAGGCCAGGCCGATGCCCCGGGACCCACCGGTGACCAAGACGACCCGGCTGTTGGCGGCATGGGCGGTTGATCCGGCCGGCGTCACGGTCGTTCGTGGGGGAGGCGGCGCTCCATCGATTGCGGGGATAGACGTCGCGCTCGTCTCGGTCACGTGTGCTCCATCTTGCTCACGAGCCCCAACGGATCACCGTGCTGCCCCAGGACATGCCGGCACCGAACCCTGAGAGCAGGACGAGATCATCGGGACGGAGCCGGCCGGCATCGGCCATCTCGGTCAGGGCCAGCGGCACGGACGCGGCCGACGTGTTGCCGGTTCGGGCCACGGTCACTGCCGTGCGGCCGGGGGGTATGCCGATCCGTTGGGCCGCTGCTTCGATGATCCGCAGGTTGGCCTGGTGAGGAATGAACATGGCGATCTCGTCCGGCGTGCACTTGGCCCGCTCCAGCGCGATCCTCGCCGAGTCCACGGTCAGGCGAACGGCCCGGCGGAACACCTCTTTGCCCTCCATGGTCAGGTAGCCCCCCCGATCGGCCTGCAGGATCGTTCGGGCCGAGCCGTCCACCCCCAGGTCCCAAGATAAGAAGCGATCCTCACCGGGCACAGACTCCAGGACCACCGCGCCCGCTCCGTCCCCGAACAGGACCGCAGTCGAGCGGTCGGACGGGTCGATGATGGTGGTCAGCGTATCGCTCCCGATGACCAACACACGCGACATCGCCCCGGTGGCCAGCGCGCCGTACCCGGCAAAGAGCCCGTAGACGAACCCGGCACAGGCTGCGTTCAAGTCGTAGGCACCGCCGGAGAGCCCGAGCGCATGGTGCACAGCGACGGCGTTCGCCGGCATCGTCTGATCGGGAGTGGTGGTGCACAGGACGAGGAGATCGATCGTGCTCGGGTCCACGCCGGAGCACTCGAGCGCGGCCCGGCCCGCCTCGATGGACAGCACCCCAGTCGTGCTGCCGATCCGCCGTTCCTCGATGCCGGTCCTCTCGGTGATCCACTCGGCCGTCGTGTCGAGGCGGCCGGCGAAGTCGTCGTTGGTCACGACGGTAGCCGGGAGTGCCCCGCCCCACCCGGTGATTGCCGCTCCAACGCTCATCCGTTACCTCCTGCTACGCGGATCCAGACCACCGGTTGGCCTTCGACCACCCGTTCACCCCGCACGGCCAGCCATCGGACCAGTATCCCCTCGAAGGGTGTCCTGACCTCCGTGGTCCCGGCGACCGTCCCGACCCTGTCGCCGACAGCCAGAAGGGAACCCGGTTCGGCGCCCTCGCCGCTTCCCGGGGCTGCCGTAGCCGCAGCCAGGGCGGTGGTCTCCAGGGCAGCCAGTGCGGCGTCGGGTTCGAACACACCGGCAGCTGGGCTGACGATCACCCGCTCTGAGGTGTACAGATGCTCACCTTGGTGGGCCGGCGATCGTGCGTTCCACACCTCGTGGCCGGCCACGGCGTCCATCAGCTTATCGAGGTCCTCGGGGACCGCGATGGTCACAGCGCGAAGGTCGGGGACGGTGCGTCGGATCAGCCCGGTAAGCACGCCACCCGGTCCAAGCTCGATGACAGCCGACGCACCCCGTCCGGCCAGGGTCTCGAGCGTCTGGCGCCAACGGACCGGGCTGCACAACTGGGCCGAGAGGAGGCCCGGCCACTCGGCCGGATCGGTGTGGACCCGGGCGTCCACGTTGGCCACCACGGGGACCTCGGGCGAATGGAACTCGACGTTGCCGAGGGCTTTACGGAGCCTGGACCGGGCCGGGAGCATGAGGGCGGTGTGGAACGCGCCCGAGACCGGGATGGGCAGGATCCTCCGAGCTCCGAGCTCCCTGGCCCGCTCGGATGCGGCCGCGACACCCTGGACGGTCCCGGCGACAACGACCTGCCCGGGGGCGTTGTAGTTGGCCACCCATACGTCGTCCTCGGCGCGCTGGCACGCGGCCTCGGCATCGTCGTCAGAGATCCCGAGCATGGCGGCCATGGTTCCTGGTTGCTCATCGGCGGCGAACTGCATGGCGTCGCCCCGCTCCATGACCAGCCGGGTCCCATCGGCAAAGGACAGGGCTCCCGATGCCACGAGGGCGGTGTACTCACCGAGGCTGTGGCCCGCGCAGGCGGCAGGAGACAGGCCCAGGCGCTCGACCGCGTCGAGCACGACCAGGCTCATCACGAATGTGGCCAGTTGAGCATTGCCCGTCTGGGTCAGTTCCTCCATCGGTGCGGCCAGCAAAAGGGCGGTCAGATCACGTCCTGCGGTCTCGGATGCTTCGGCGGTTACCTCCCACGAGGGATGGTCGACCCAGGCACGCCCCATGCCTGACCGCTGCGACCCCTGCCCGGGGAAGGTGAAGGCCAACACCGACGACTCCTCTCGAATGCGACCGAACTATTCGATCGCATTGGCGAGTCAAGTGTGACACGGCGGTGCTGGGGTGTTCCGATTACCGTCCAGTCACCGGGTCGCCAGGGATTTCGCCTCTTCCCGGGGAAGCCGATGGGGCTCGTGCTCCCGTCGAGAACCGGCCTGAGAGCTGACGTCAGGTCAGGACCTGCCGGGCCCTGGCCAGCTCGGCGACGGGAACCTGCCCGCCTCGGCGACGTAGGGACCACTGCTGCTCCAGCCGATGCGGACCGCCTCGGCCGGCCGCATGAAGGGAAAGGTGGGCGCAGCAAGGTACCAGGGGTTGTAGATCAACCAGAGACTTCCATCGACGGCGGTGAAGGCGGTTTCCTCTCCAGGACCCGGACCTTGCGAGTTGGAGGCGACCAGCGGGTTCGGCGAAACGTCGGTGCACGGCCCCAGCGGACCCACGCATTGGGCGACCCCCATGGCGTAGTTAGGAGCTGCGAACCCGCTGGCCGAGTAGAAGAGGTACACAGAGCCCGTCGGTGACTGCACCATTTGAGGCGCCTCGATCAGGGAGTGCTGCCACGGTTGGTCCGACTGATAGATGCGCACTGGGCTTCCGGTGAGCTCCAACCCATTATTGGAGAGCGGCTGGGCCCAGGTCGACGGCACGCCGGAGCCGGGAGTGGAGTTGTTGTCCGACTTCCAGATCAGGTAGTTCGGATGGGATGGACCATTGACGCCCGTCGGGTCCACGAAAACCTCGGCGTCGATATCGCCTCCCTCGGTGGGGTTGCACACGAAGCGGTTCGGCAGAGACGTGTACGGGCCTGCTGGAGACGTGGCGGTAGCCACGGCGATGCAGTGCTGCACCGGTACGGTGCCGAGCAATGTGGGTGCGTAATACATCACATAGGTGCTGCCGAACTTGTGTATCGAGGGCGCCCACTCCCGGCCATCCTGGTTCGCGGGGGTTGCCCACGACGGCAGGGTGGCAAGAGCTTCCTTGGGCTTCGACCAGTGACCAGGGGACCCGACGAGGACCGGGATATTCAGGGTCGAACCGAACGCAGAGGACGTGAACAGGTAGTACTTCCCCCGGCCGGTAAGGACAAACGGATCAGGCAGGTCGATGTTCGACGATGCCATGACGATCCCGGGCGAATCGGGAGTGGACGTCGGGGAGGGCTCGGAAGTGGTGGCGCCCTCGGCCGTACCGGCCAGAGTGAGCACAAACAAGAGGACGAGAAGGGTCACGGCCGAGGAGAACCGGGGCATCCGGCTTCGCGCCCAAGGTTGCAGCATGCAAAAGCTCCACTTCTTCAGGTAAGTCCGACCCACTCGGTCTGCCCAGCCGATCGGAGGTCCCATACCCCCTCATGAGCGTCGACACCCTCGCGAGCGGTGCCGATGCGTGCCGCCGATGGGTATCGGCCGTTTCTGGGAGTGGAAGGATATCGTGACCCTCAAGCCGGTTCCAGCCGCGGTAGCCGACAAACGCCCGCCTCGTCTTCGGTCCCTGACCCGTCCACACTCGACCCCTCACTGCTTCAGGCCTTGTTCCCACCAGACGCAATTCCCACCAGACGCGATTCCCACCAGATGCGATTCCCACCAGATGCGATTCCCACCAGATGCGATTCCAACCAGACGCGATTCCAACCAGATGGGGTTCCTACCGGATGCGCACCACCGTGTACAAGGCAGCCTCGTCGAGCCGAAGTGTTCAGTCAGGCCAATTTTGCATGTGGTTAGCTTTACCAACCTGCTCGGTCGATAGCGTCGGGAACGGGTTGGTCGTTCTGACGCGAGCGTGGTGGGCCGGGTCAACGTGCCCCCGGCGTTCATGAGAGGAAGAGGTATGCGACGCAACGACACATCCGGCAGCCGAATTGGATCGACCACGCGTCGGTCCAGAGTCACAACAGCGGTGGCACTGGCCGGAGTTTCCCTGTTCTCTTTGGTGGGAGTCCAGGTCGCCAGCCACGAAGTGGCCGGCGCGGTCACGCAGGTTCCGACGGCCACCGGGTTCACGCTTCCCTTTTCCGGGACACCACAATATGAGTACTTGGCACCCACGCACATCACGAACCCAAGCCAACTTCATCAGCCGATTGGACAACGTGTGGCAGATGCCATTGCCGCGGAGCTGGGACTGAGCAAGGCGGACACTTTCACCCCACAGCAGTACCTCGAGTTCATCACGGGAAAGGGAGTCGGTGGCAATCTGGCTGATGCACAGTTGGTCGATGAAAGCGTCCGAATCTTCACCAATACGGTTGGACGCCCGCTGTATTCCAACATCAACGGTCACTTGACACCAACGGTTCTGGCCAGTTACGGCCTGTTCGTGAACACGAGCGGTTCACTAGAAAGCCTGGCCAACACAGACGCCCCGACGAGACAGGCAAACTCGGTGATCGCCCCTGGCGGCTACCTGGGGAGTTGGTGCATGGCCAATGGTGCGACGGCATCCCTCGTTGCCCTCTACAGGTCGGCTTATACGTTGGAAGCCCTCTATGGCTACGTATCACAAGAAGTATCGGGTGTTGCTCAGTTGGTCACCAATTCTGCGGGTGGTGTGAGCTCGGAGGTAGGGATGTCGATGGCCCCTTCAATCTGGATTGTGAACTTCCTCCTGCTCTATCTGCTGAACCCCGCATTGGCGGCCGACATGCCGGCCAACTGGGCTCCAATTCCCTCCACCGTTGCCAACGCTCTTCTGGCCAGCCCCACCGGCCAGGTACCCTACATCGACTATGCGTTTGACCTGCACTGACGATGCGTCATGGAGAGCGCTCAGGCTCCGACTGGCAGTTCCGCCTGACCCAAATGACCTCAGAGGATTCAGCGTTGCTCGATCTCAGCGGCAGCCCGTCCTCGCCGGCATGACCAGGGGCGCGATCCGGCATCACTTCGGTTCGCGCAACGAGTTGCTGCCTGCCTCCACCAGCCGAGGCTCGTGATCAGGGGTCACTCGGCCGGCGCGAGCACCGTCCCGCTGCGTCCGGCGGCGACGAGCACATGCTGGGCACCGGCGATCTGGTTGGCGGCGGTGCCCCGTACCTGGCGCACTCCCTCGAGGAGATTGTTCACACCGTGGATGTAGGCCTCGCCCAGCAGGCCGCCATGGGTGTTCACCGGCAGCGAGCCTTCGAGGCCGATATGGCCGTCACCGATGAAGTCCTTCGCCTCGCCCGGCTCGCAGAACCCATAGCCCTCCAATTGCATGAACACCACCGGCGAGAAGTTCTCGTAGATCATGGCTGCGTCGACGTCGTGGGGCCAGATGTCGGCGGTCTCCCACAGTCTGGCCGCGACAGAGCGGGCTTCGGGGAAGTCGGCGATGTCCTCGTGGTAGTAGTTGAACACCACGTCACCGTCCATGAGGTGCGACTGCGAGCTGGCTGCCACCCGCACTGGCGCCTGTGGCAGGTCCCTGGCCCGATCCATCGTGGTGACGATCAATGCCACCCCGCCATCGCTCTCCTGGCAGCAGTCCAACTTGCGCAAGATGAGCTCCACAATCCAGCGCGAGGCCTGGTGGTCCTCGATCGTGATGGACCGCCGGTAGAACCACGCCGCCGGGTTCGTGGCGGCGTGCTGGCGGGCGACGACCGTGTAGCGGCCGAGGTCCCCGTTGGTGACTCCGTACCTGTTCATGTAGCCCTGGTACCAGAGCGAGTACATCTTCGCCGGGGTGTCGAGCCCGAACGGCCTGTACGGGCTCATCGAGGACGGGATCGCCGGTCGGCCTTCGGGCGGCTGCCCGAAGCGCCGGGCCGACCGTTCGTTGAATGCCCGGTAGATGACCACCGCCTTGGCCATGCCCGACTCGACCGCGGCCGTCGCCACCTCCACTGTCGCCGCCGAGTCGCCCACGGCGTGCGGGCCGTCCACCGCAGCTCAGGGATCCCGATTGAGCGAGCAATGGCGATCTCGTTGTTGGTGTCCTCATAGAACGTCACCATGCCGTCGATGTCGGCCGGCGACAGGCCGGCGTCGACGATGGCGGCGTGCACCGCTTCGACCGCCAACTGCAGCTCGCTGCGACCTGAGTCCTTGGAGAACTCGGTCCGGCCGATGCCGACGATCGCCGCCGTCATCGGGCCGCAACCTCTCGGACAACGGTGAACTGAGGCAGGACCACGTCGCCGTACGTGCGGAAGGTGAGCGCTAACAAGAGGCCCCGTTCGAGCCCGGCGGGGTCGAAGTCGACGATGGTGGACACCATGCGAACACCCTCGTCCAGATCGACCAGGACAACGATCCGGCTTTCGTCCTCCCGGGTCGGGTGGTGCGCGACGATCCAGGTGAGGACGGTCCCTCGGCCGATCGCCTCCTGGGTGTCCCACTCGAGCGACTGGCACACGCCGCACATGGGCGCATTGGGAGATCGGAGCGCGTGCCGCACGACGCGCACCGCTGATTCAGAAGGCGACCCTGGCGCACGCCGTCCCAGAACCAATCGTTGCTGCCCGGCGGAATCACTGCCTGCACGCTTCCTCCCCTGCCGAATGTGATTTCGACCGAACATAGTAACCACTAGGACGCTGGGCGAAATGTAGCGGCGGGATGACGGGCGACGTCATCACAACTTTCGTTTGGACTTGGTGCACTCTTTGTCTAGGACTTGTCGGACCTTCCACCGCACCCGCTACGAACTGGAAGACGGTGAGTCAAGCGGCGACGCACCTACTTGGGATCCGTACAGATCAAATCTCGATACCGATTCCGCGGGACTGGAGGCGTCGGCGCGAGGGGATTTGGTACCCGAACGAGCGCTCGGATTCGTCGCCCTCTCCGCGCCTGCCGACGTCGAGGAAGCCCCCGGAATGCCGTTGGAGTTCCCCGAATCAGGCGTGCAGAGGCACGTCAGAGCAGTTCTTGGTTAGCAGAGGGGGCTTGGTTGGAGCTGTGACGGCGGCACGCCCGCAGGTGCCGGGCACCGACCTCGGACAGCGAAATGAATGTGCCGACCCCTGAGGCATGACGACGCTCGACATAGCCTCGGTCGTTTGCCTCTTCCCACACGGGTAGACGAGGGCACGACGTACGCCAAGCATCGAGAACCTCGGCGTACGGACGAGGGCCGGTGCCGAGCCACTCGAGGAGATCAAGGACCAGGTTGTCGACGGTGTCGGTCATGGGACTCATCCAAATTATTGCACTCCACCTGGTCGGTGGGTAGTCGAAATACGTGAGTCCCCGCCTCCCCGCCATGGGAGGACCTCGGGCTCACGAGGCCACACCTGAGCCCGTCGAGCTGGAATTGCGAGCGATGAACGCAATTGTCCTCGACCACTATTTCGGCACGAAACAAGACATTTGAGTGGTTTGGGAAGCTGAAGGATCACGAGGTCACCGTGAGGACAGATCACAACGAAGACGTGAAGGTGCTGACACGACGCCGTATGGATACCGAGGCGATGGTTCTCATCCGGGAGCGAACCGAGGTCTGCAGACCGCTCCTGGAGAACCTGCCGCAGCCGAAGATCATCAGCGTCTTGCCATCGCCGGGATGAGGCGGATCCCCCAGCAGGTTGCTTCCATGAAAGCTGGACGTTGGCAGTGACGGTATCGGTCATTTACTCCGGTACGAGAATCTTGGGACGTGCGACTACGGGCGATCGGCATGGCGTGGACGGGACCTTTGGCCCTGGTTCATTTCTGCAACGCAGGTAACGATGGACGAAAAACCGATGCCGTTGGGCTTACAACTTCGGCACCTACGCCACAAGGAGACCGATTATGGCCAAGCCCGATGCAGTGTTCATCTATGTAGGGACCTACCCGAGCGAGTCGGCCGCACGCGAGGACTATCAGCTCATCAAGGACCTCCACGCCGTCGGCGCAGTCGGCACCTACGATGCCTCGGTCGTGACCAAAGACGACAACGCGAAGGTGCATGTCAACAAGGACGAGATGGCGACACGTCATGGAGCCTGGGGCGGGGCGGCCGTCGGGGCACTCGTTGGCATCCTCTTTCCGCCATCGATCATTGCCACTGCTGCCGTAGGGGCCGCTGTCGGAGGTGTGAGTGGCCACCTGTGGCGAGGTATGTCCCGAGCGGACGTCAAAGAGTTCGGAGACATGATCGACGACGGACAGGCCGCGTTGGTCATCGTGGGGGAGAGCACTATCGCCGAAGCCGTGAACAAGGCTGGCCTGAAGGCGAAGAAGCAGGTCGCCAAGGAACTTGACGTCAAGCCGAAGGATATCGACAAGGCGATTCAGGAGGCGGTAGGTGAGATCAGCTGAGCTGAGAGGCGATCTACGCATCCAACCTCGTTGGGTGGATGGATGGAGCGCCTCACCGAGCACCAACCGCTAAGGAGCCGACCATGTTTGCATACACCTACCCACTCTTGAACATACTTTGGAGCCTGCTGCTGTTTGCGGGGATTGTCATCCTTATCTTCGTCATCATCTACGCGCTGATCGACAACGTCAGCCGCGTTGACCACAGTGGTTGGGCCAAGGCCGGCTGGTGCATTTTGATCGTCTTCCTGCCATTCCTAGGCACCTTGATCTACTACATCACGCCCTCGGTCGAGATCTCTTAACGGAAGTCGCCTGGGTCAGCCTGGTGCCCTCCGCGGAGTGACCAGGTGAGTTCTTGGCCTCGCGCTCGGATGAGAAGGACTCCGACCCATGCCCGACGATAACGACACAGCAACTCCTCGACCTTCTCGTTCCGTGCTGACAAAAGACCGGATGGAGGCATTGAGTGATGGCGTCATGGGGTTCGCCATGACGCTGCTCGTCGTCGATCTCGCGCTGCGGCCGCCCGGCTCGCCTCTTCACCAGTTCCTGGCTGCCTGGCCCGCCTATCTCGCCTACCTGGTGAGTTTCCTGACCATCGGCTCGGCCTGGGTCGCCCACAACGCACTGACTGACGATCTCGATCGCGTCGATCGGATCTTCTTGCGGCTGAATCTCGTGTTCCTGATGGTCGTGGTATCTCCCGTTCCCCACACGCCTCATGGGAGATGCGTTGGGCGGAAGCGTCGGAGCCGAACGGGTGGCCACTGTCACGTACGGACTCTCGCTTTTGGCGATTCGCTTGCTGTTCTTTGCCCTTTCGGCCTACACGCGCGGCGAGCATCTGGGCCACACAGGCCCCGCGGATGCCGATATGGAAGAGATGAACAAGAAATTCCGAGTCGTGGTGGCAGGATACGTCGGCACCATCCTGCTCGGCCTCTTCTTCCCGAGCGCGGCAATCGCCGTCTATTTGGCTATAGCCATTTTCCTCTTCGTCCCGTTTCGTGCGGTCATTCACGCGTTATCGGGAGGCTCTGGCAACTGACTCACCCGAGGCGAGCGGAGCACTCGCGACTGCCCTATCGACACATGCAGTCAGCACTTATCGACACATGCAGATAGCAGCGGGAGCGGGAAGCACCTCATGCCGTCCCGGCCACGGCCTGCGAGGCTCTGACCTGCACCAACGCTGCAAGACAACCGTGCCCGGGGCGGGACTCGAACCCGCACGCCCTTTCGGACAATGGATTTTGAGTCCATCGCGTCTGCCATTCCGCCACCCGGGCCGGTGGCGAGTCAGCCTATCCGTAGGCCGGAGCGGTCCCGGGCACGGTAACCGGACGACCATTACGCCATGACCACCGAAACGCCAGACCTGCGGAAGCGACCCCACGACCCGCGACCGCACACCTCGTAGGCTCGAAGCCAATGGAACCAACGGGGACTCGGCCCCAACCCCCCACGTCGCTGCTGGCCACGTGGTGGGCTCTGGGCTCGGGTTCGGCCCTCCAGCTGGTCGGGGCCGAGGTCGCCATGGTCGAGCTCGAGTTCCGCCGCCCGGTCGGCACTGCGATCGGTAGCCACCGGCGACGCCCCTTGGTCATGGTCCGGCTGGTCGCCGACGGCCCCGGTGGCCCGGTCGTCGGATGGGGCGAGTGTGCAGCACTGGCCGACACCACTTTCGACGATGAGGATGCCGAGAGCGCGTTCACGGCCCTGACCCAGGGTCTGATCCCGCGGCTGAGTTCCCCTTCCCAGGCGGTCGTACGTTCCGGTTCAGCCTCAGGGTCGCCGGCGGCGGCCGGGTTCCCAGTGACGGCCGGCTCCCGAGCGGGAGCCGGGTCGTCGGCCGGAGCTGGGCCGTCGGCGGGACCCTCCCTACCCCTCCCCGGCCCGGCCCTCCTCGCCGAGCAGCGGCAATCCGCCGGCGCCCCCTTGGCCTTCGCCGCACTGGAGATGGCCGTCGCCGATGTCCACCTTCGATCGTCGGGCCTCTCGTTCGCCGAACTGCTCGGCGTACAGGGGAGCTCGGTCGACGCCGGCGGGGTGGTGGGAACGAGTGACAGCGTCGCCGACCTGTTGGGCCAGGTGGACGCATTGGTCAACGCTGGGTTTGTCCGTGTGAAGCTGAAGATCGGTCCCGGTTGGGACACGGTCCCCGCGACCGCCGTGCGCCGGCGCTACCCCGATCTGATCCTCCAGGTCGACGCCAACGGGTCCTACTCGGGCGACGACATCGACCACCTGAGAGAGCTCGACCAGGTGGGCCTGGCCTGCATCGAGCAGCCCTTCCCCAGGGACGAATTGGGCGCCCACGTCGCCCTGGCTCGGGCGATGCGCACCGACGTGTGCCTCGATGAGTCCCTCAATTCCCCGGCCTCGGTGCGAGCGGCCTTGGCTATGGGTGCGTGCGAGGTGGTGTGCGTCAAGCCCGCCCGCCTGGGCGGCCTGACTGCGGCCCTGGAGGTCTACCGGGACTGCACCGACGCGGGGGTGCCCCTGTGGCTGGGAGGGATGTTCGAGTCCGGTTATGCCCGCTCGGTCAACACGGCCCTGGCCGCACTGCCCGCGTTCACCCTCCCCGGAGACCTGGCCCCCGCCGGTGAGTACCTGACAGAGGATCTGGTCGGGCCCCCGGGGATGAGTCGCACGGACGGAGATGGGCGGCTCCAGCTGGCCGTGCACACGGCACCGGGCCTGGGCCCAGCGCCGGATGAGGAGGTGATGAGCCGACGGGTGACCGCCTCGTGGCACTGGCCGGGTCCGTGAACGGAAGCCCTTCGGCCAGGCCGAAGGCGCAGGTATCGCAGTCCAACGAGGGCGGATGGAACCGGTAGGCACCGCAGTGCGTAGAATTGCCGGCCCATGCACCGGTCCACCGTCGAACGCCGCCTGAGCGATGCACACGCCCGCCTGACCAAGGCGCGCGACGAGCTGGCCGTGCTGGACGAGCAGCTCTCGGTGGTCACCGACATCGCCGACGACACCCGGCTGCGCTCCCTCGTGTCCGAGACACCCATCGCGGCCAAGGAGCACGATGAGGCCAGTCGGCAGGCGGCAGCCATGTTGCGGTCCCGCCAGGCGCTTCTCGATACGATCTCCGAACTCGAGCGGCGGCAGAACGAACTGCTCGACCGGCTGGTCATCGGCCCCGGTTGATCGGCTCGAGGACATCGAGGAAGGCGAGAGGGGTACACACACCATGACCAGGCGCGTGGTCATTGCCGAGGACGAGGCCATCATCCGGCTCGACCTCAAAGAGATACTCCAGGACGAGGGCTACGACGTGGTGGGAGAAACGGGCCGTGGTGACGAGGTCGTCGACCTGGTCCGCCGACAGCGTCCCGACGTCGCCATTCTCGATATCAAGATGCCCGGCTCTGACGGGCTGGCTGCGGCGCGGGCCATCGCCGACCTGGGAGAACGAGTGGCCGTACTCATCCTGACCGCCTTCAGCCAGCGCGATCTGATTGAGGAGGCCCGAGAGGCGGGAGTGGCGGCGTACCTGGTCAAGCCCTTTCAGCGGGCCGAGCTGGTTCCCGCCATCGATCAAGCCGTGTCCCGCTGCGAGCAGCAGTGGGCCATCGATGCCGAGGCCGACCAAGTGCGGGCCAGCAACGGAGGGGATGCCCAGGCGGCGGCCGAGGACAAACTTGAGACCCGCCGGCTAGTCGACGGGGCCAAGGACCTGCTCATGGAACGCTATGGGCTGTCCGAGTCGGACGCCTTCAACTTCATCCAGAAGACGGCGATGGGCAGCCGCTCTCGCATGAGCGACGTGGCCCGTCAGGTGCTCGACGGCACCATCACACCCTAGGGGTCGACGCGGCGATCATGGCCAAAGCAGCGACCCCCACCGAACCTGCTCCGCAGGCCGCGCCGCCGGATGGTCCCGTCGCCGGAAAGCCGGCAGGCCCTCTTCTCCTCCTCGACGGCATGTCGCTTGCCTTCCGAGCTTACTTTGCGCTGCCGCCCGACCTGGCCACCAGCGCAGGCATCGTGACCAATGCCGTCCACGGGTTCACGTCCATGCTCCACAACCTGGTGCGCGACCACCATCCGAGCGGTCTGGCCGTCGCCTTCGACTTGCCCGGGAAGACCTTCCGGGACGAGGTGGTCGAGGACTACAAGGGGGGGAGGTCGGAGACGCCCGCCGACCTCCTGCCCCAGTTCGACATGATCCGGTCGCTCCTCGGCAAGCTGGCCATCCCGGTGATCGAGGTCGAGGGGTTCGAGGCCGACGACGTGCTGGCCACGTTGGCCACCGAGGCGCGGGACCGCGGCCATGACGTCTTGCTGGTCACCGGCGATCGGGACGCCTACCAGCTCGTCGAGGATCCCCATATCCGGGTGCTCTACAACCGGCGCGGGGTCAGCGACTACGCCCTATACGACGAGGCAGGGATCGAGGCGCGAACCGGGGTCCGCCCGGAGCTCTACCCCGTCCTGGCCGCCCTGCGGGGCGACCCCTCGGACAACCTGCCCGGCGTCCCCGGAGTCGGGGAGAAGACGGCGGCGAAGCTGGTCAACGAGTACGGCGACCTCGACACCCTGTATGCCCACCTCGACGCCCTCTCGCCCAAGCTCCGCCAGAACCTGGCCGAGCACGAAGCGCGGGTCCGCATGAATGCCGAGGTCATCCCCCTGGTGCGCGACGTGCCGCTCGACACGCACGTCGACCAGCTGACCCTCGGGGGCTGGATCGAGGACGACGCCCGCGAGGCCTTTGCCGAACTGGAGCTCCGGACCATCTGGAATCGGATCGTCGCACTCATCCGGGAGGGGGCCTTCGGACAGCCCGGTGGCGACGCTCCCCGCATCCCCATCGGCCCCCAGGGATCGGCCTCGGATACTCGAGCGAACGGCCCGAGCACCCCTGCGGGGTCGACGACGTCCGCCTCCTGGCTCGACACCGTGCGGGTGGAAACGCCCGACACCGCCGGTGAGGCGCTCGGGGCCATCGAACAGTTGGTCATGGCCGCGCGCGCCGGGAGCGGCAATGTTGCCGTGCACGCTGTCTGGTCCGGCGACCCGGGCCGTTCGCCGATGGTCGGGTTGGTCCTGACGGCCGAGCCCTCTGACCCGGACGGGCCGACCGGGCAGCCGGTCCTCTATCTGGGCGACGGCACCGACGGCCTCAGTCTGCTGGCGGACCGGTCGGTACTCGACTCGCTGGCCACGGCAGTGGGCCCGGACGGAGTCGGGGTGATCGCCCACAACGGCAAGGAGATCATGCGGTCGCTCCTCCCGTTGCGCGTGGATATCACCTCGTTGACTATGGACACCGCCGTCGCGGCCTACCTCCTCGACCCGTCGGTCGACCACTACCGCCTGCGCGACCTTTCCGTGACCCACCTCGGAACCGAGGTCGACGAGGGGGAGCAAGCCGCGGGTCAGGGCACCTTCTCCCTCGAGCTCGAGGGAGAGGACGAGGGAGCTGGCCCGGGCGGCGAGTCCCTTCCCGCTCACGTGCTGGCCGCCGCCCGGCTGGGCGCGACCGTGTCCCGCCTGCGGGCGCCACTTCGGGCCGCCCTGCTCGCCGAAGGCGAAGCCGAGCTCTACGACGACATCGAGCGGCCGTTGGTTCGGGTCCTGGCCCGCATGGAGGTGACCGGGATCCCCGTCGACCGGCGGGTGCTCCAGGAGATCGCCGCCGAACTGGCCGACGAGTGCCGGACCCTCGAAGCCCGGATCCACGAGCTGGCCGGCACCCCGTTCAACGTGAACTCGGTCCCGCAGCTGCGGTCGGTCCTCTACGACCAGCTCGGTCTGACCCCGCTGCGCAAGACCAAGACCGGCTACTCGACTGACGCCCGTACGCTCGAGCAGCTCCGGGACCAGCACCCGATCATCGAGATACTCCTGCACTACCGGGAGATCGAGAAGCTGCGGTCCACCTACGGCGAGAGCCTCATCGCCGAAGTGGCCGACGATGGCCGCATCCATGCCACCTTCCGCCAGACGGTGGCCCGGACGGGTCGGCTGTCATCGGACCGACCCAACCTGCACAACATCCCGGTCCGCACCGACCAGGGGCGCCGCTTCCGCGAGGCCTTCGTCCCGAGCCCGGGACGAAGGTTGCTGGTGGCCGACTACGACCAGGTGGAGCTGCGGGCCATCGCCCACTTGTCCGGCGATCCCGGGCTCAGGACGGCCTTCGAGGCAGGCGAGGACATCCACCGCACAGTGGCCTCCCGGGTGTTCGGGGTGGAACGCGACGACGTGACCCATACCCAGCGCTCGACGGCCAAGATGGTCTCATACGGCCTGGCCTATGGCATGGAGGCCTACGGCCTGTCCCAGCGGTTGGGTGTGCCGGTCGAGACGGCGTCGACCATCCTCCGGGCCTTCTTCGACGGGTTCCCGGCCGTACAGGACTACATGCAGCGAGCCGTGGCCGACGCTCGGAACAGCGGCTATACCATCACCGCCTTCGGCCGCCGCCGCCCCCTGCCTGACTTGCTGGCCACCAGCTACCAGGTGCGCCAAGCGGCCGAGCGCCAGGCCATGAACGCCGGGATCCAGGGCCTGGCCGCCGATCTCTTCAAGCTGGCCCTGGTCCGTTTGGACTCCGAGCTCGAGGAGGGCGGCTTTTCCTCCGAGCTGGTCCTTCAGGTCCACGACGAGGTGCTCGTCGACGTCGTCCCCGAGGAGTCCGACGCGGTGGCCGAGCTGACCCAACGGGCGCTGACCGGGGCGGCGGCGCTGTCCGTGCCCCTGAAGGTGGCCATGGCCTGGGGCAGCTCCTGGGCCGAGGCCAAAGACGGCTGAGCGGCCCCGCCCGACGCCATTGTGACGTCATGCCTGGCTGTGGTCGGAAGCGGGGGCCGACTGTCGGTCACGGCCGGGACGTCAAACCCGGTCACGGTGCTACTATTGCCTACCGACCGCTGGTGCGGTCGGTTTTTTCTCCCCGGTGCCGCGCCGCGCTTCGTGCACTGCGCTCCAGCCGGCCCAGTCGGCCACCGGGACCTGTCCGGAAAGCGAGCTACCTAATTTTATGTCCGACGAGTCTGCAGTAACTGGCGCAGCAGCGACCTCCCGGGGCGGCACTGCGCTGCTGTCCGGTGAGGCCATGGGCCGTTTCGACGAGAACGGCGTGTACATCCCCCGAGCCATTACCGAGGACGACCTGGCCGGGTCCTCCCTGGAAGACGCCATGGTCGGCACCATCGTCGAATTCGAAGACGGTGACCTGGTCGAGGGGACCGTGGTCAAGATCGACCGGGACGAGGTCCTGCTCGACATCGGCTTTAAGTCCGAGGGCGTCATCCCCGTCCGTGAGCTGTCCATTCGCAATGACGTCGATCCGTCCGAGATCGTCTCCCTGGGCGACAAGGTCGAGGCCCTTGTCCTCCAGAAGGAGGACAAGGAGGGGCGCCTGATCCTCTCCAAGAAGCGAGCCCAATACGAGCGGGCATGGGGCACCATCGAGAAGCTCAAGGAGAATGACGAGGTGGTCACCGGGCCGGTCATCGAGGTGGTCAAGGGTGGCCTGATCGTCGACATCGGCCTGCGGGGTTTCCTTCCCGCCTCCCTGGTGGAGCTGCGCCGGGTCCGGGAGCTGCAGCCCTACGTGGGCCGCACCATCGAAGCCAAGATCATCGAGCTCGACCGCAACCGGAACAACGTGGTCCTGTCCCGCCGGGCCTGGCTCGAGGAGACCCAGAAGGAACAACGGGGCGAGTTCCTCACCAACCTCAAGCCCGGAGAGCGACGCCGGGGCGTGGTGTCCTCCGTGGTCAACTTCGGTGCCTTCGTCGACCTGGGCGGCATGGACGGACTGGTCCACGTCTCCGAGCTGTCGTGGAAGCATGTCGATCATCCCTCCTCGGTCGTGTCGGTGGGAGACGAGATCGAGGTCGAGGTGCTCGACGTCGATCTGTCCAAGGAGCGGATCAGCCTCTCGCTCAAGGCCACCCAGAACGATCCCTGGCAGGAGTTCGCCAACTCGCACCAGGTCGGCGAGCTGGTCTACGGCCGTATCACCAAGCTGGTGCCCTTTGGGTCGTTTGTCCAGGTGGGCGATGGGATCGAGGGCCTGGTCCACATCTCGGAGATGGCCGTCCACCACGTCGACCTTCCCGAGCAGGTGGTCACCCCCGGCGAGGAGCTGTGGGTCAAGATCATCGACATCGACCTGCAGCGCCGCCGGATCAGCCTGTCGATCAAGCAGGCGGCCGAGGGCGGCGAGGTGTCCGAGGAGTACCGCGAGGCCTTCGGCGAGCACGCCTACGATGCCGAGGGCAACTACATCGGCCCCTTCGAGTTCGCCGAGTCCGAGTTCACGCCCGAGACCGAGGCACAGGCTGCGTGGGCCGAGTACGTGGCCGAGCACGGGCCGGGCGAGGGTGGCGAGGGCGAGGCGCCCGCTGGGCCCCTGGCCGCGCCGCCGACCGATCCCGCCGGTGTGGCGACCGAGACCGAGGCCGGCCCGCTCCCGTCCGACGCTGCTTCGGCTGCGGGGACTCCGGCCGTTCCCGAGGCCGCGTCTCCAGCGGCTCCAGCCGCGGCTCCCCAGGCCGCTCCCGCGCCTCCCGCGGCGGTGGAGACCGAGACCGAGGCCGGTCCGCTGGACGGGGCGTCCGGGACCCAGTAGCCGGCCACCCACGACCGATCCTCCTCCCTGGTCCCCGAGAGCGCGGTCAGGAGGCCGCGGTTGCCTCGGCTGGATCGGCCCCCGTCGCCGGGATGGTTCCCGTTGGCGTAGGGAGCCGGCGCCGGATACGCGTCCCGTTGACCAAGGGGAAATGGCAGGCCACCCGGTGGCCGGGCGCGATCTCATCTAGCCGGGGCTCCACCTCCGCGCACACCGCCTGGGCGTGGGGGCACCGGGTCCTGAATCGGCAGCCCGACGGCGGGTCGAGCGGCGAGGGGAGCTCGCCGGACAGTGCCGTGGCCCTCCATCCCCGATCGGGGTCCGGGTCGGGGATGGAGGCCAGGAGGGCCTCGGTGTAGGGGTGGGCCGGAGCGCGGTAGAGCAGGTCGGAACCGGTGATCTCGCACAGCTTGCCCAGGTACATCACGGCGACGCGGTCACTCACGTTCTTCACCACGGCCAGGTCGTGGGCGATGAACACCATGGTCAGCCCGAAGGATGCCTTGAGGTCGGCCAGCAGGTTCAGGATCTGGGCCTGGATGGACACGTCGAGGGCGGAGACCGGCTCGTCGCAGATCAACAGCTTGGGCTCGGACATGAGGGCCCGGGCAATGCTGATCCGCTGGCACTGACCACCGGAGAACTCCCCGGGACGCCGGTCCCCGGCGGTATCGGGGTCGATACCGACCGACTCGAGGGCGCTGCGCACCTTGGCCGCCCGCTCGTCCTTGGTGCCGCGGCCCCAGATGGCCAGCGGCTCGGCCACGATGTCCTGGATCCGGCGCCGGGGGTTGAGCGAGGAGATCGGGTCCTGGAAGATCATCTGGATGCGGGTCCGGATCTGACGCAGGTCCTTCCGGTGCAGGCTGGTGAGCTCGGTCCCGTCGAAGCACACGCTCCCCGAGGTCGGCACGTCCACCTGCACGATGGCCCGCCCGGTGGTCGATTTGCCGCACCCCGATTCGCCCACCAACCCGAGGGTCTCGCCCTCGCGGATGTCGAAGCTGACGTCGGACACGGCGTGGACCCGCCTCCGGCCCGAGGCGAACTCGACCACCAGGTGCTCGACCTGTAGGAGGATGGGTGCGTCCCCGAGGTCGCCGAGCGTGGGATCCGGCGCGCCGTCGCTCTCCGGGGCGGCGGCGCCATCCGATGGGGTGCTGGAGGGAGTCGGGCCGTCCCGGCCTGTCGGCGTGTCGGTCATCGGCTCTGGACCTCGGGCGTGCGATCAACGTGCCGGTCAGGGAGAGGGAGGCCCGATGGGCGGCCGTTGACCAACGGGAACCAACAGGCGAAGACGTGGTCGGACGACCCCGCACTCCGCAGGGGCGGCTCGGCGTCGATGCACTTCTGCTGGACGTAGGGGCATCGCGGCGCGAACTTGCAACCCTTCGGCGCATCGACCAGGTCGGGCGGACGTCCGGCGATGGCTTGGAGGCGGGTGTGGCTCGGGTTGGCCAGCCGGGGGATGGAGTCCATGAGCGCCCGGGTGTAGGGCATCTTGGTGTCGGCGAACAAGGCCCGGGACGGGGCCCGTTCCACCACGCGGCCGGCATACATGACGGCGATCTCGTCCGCTCGGTTGGCCACCACCCCGAGGTCGTGGGTCACGAGCAGCATGGCCATATGGCCGTCCCGCTGCAGGTCGGCCAGCAGGTCGAGGATCTGCGCCTGTACCGTGACATCCAGCCCGGTGGTCGGCTCGTCGGCCAGCACCAGGCGGGGCGAGCAGGCCAGGGCGATGGCGATCATCACCCGTTGGCGCATGCCCCCTGACAACTGGAACGGGTACCAGCGCAGGCGCTCCTCGGGTGAGGGGATCCCCACTGCGCTGAGCAAGAAGACGGCTGCCTCCTTGGCCTCGGCCCGGTTCATGCGCAGGTGGAGGCGGAGCGACTCGGTGATCTGGCGGCCGATCCGGACCACGGGGTTGAGTGCGGTCATCGGGTCCTGGAAGATCATGCTCAGCTGCGCCCCCCACACCTGGCGCAGCTCGACCTCGGGCATCCCGGTCAGCTCATGGCCGGAGAAGTGCACGGATCCGCTCCGGACGACGTCCCGGGTCGGCAGCAGGCCCATGATCGACCGGGAGAGGACGGTCTTGCCCGACCCCGACTCGCCGACCACGCCGAGGGTGCGTCCTTTGTCAACGGTGAGAGACACCCCGTCGACCGCCCGGATCGTGCCCCGCGAGGTCCGAAAGGCAGTGTGCAGGTCGTCCACTACCAACAGGGGGTCGTCGAGGTCGCGCACATCGGCGAACTCGAGGCGCCCCGAGGACCGGCGGAAGACACTCATACCAGTCCCTCCCGGACATCGAACTTGATGCGCAGACGGTCGCCGATCAGATTGATGGCCAGCAACAGGAAGAACATGGCCAGCGAGGGCCACAGCACGATGTACGGGTTGGAGCTCAGCTCCCCGTTGGCCGTGCCCTCGGAGATGATGTTCCCCCACGATGGGGTGGGCAGAGCGACCGAGAGCCCCAAGAAGGCCAGGGAGCCCTCGAGCACGATGACGATGGCCACGGTGATGAGCCCGAAGGACACGGCGGCCGGCACCACGTTGGGAAGGATCTCGCGGAAGAGGATGCGGGAGTCCTTGGCCCCGAGGGTCCGGGCCGCCACCACGAAGTCCCGGTTGGCGAAGGACAAGGTGGTCGCCCGGACCACCCGGTACAGGAGGGGGATGGTGGCGACGCCCAGGATGACGGTGATCTTGCCCAGGCTCTGGCCCCAGAAGGCCACGATGGCGATCACGGCCACGATGGCCGGGAAGGCCAAGAGCACGAAGGAACCGGCATTGAGGATGTTGTCGATGCGACCGCCGCGGTAGCCGGAGATGAGGCCCAGGGTGCCGCCGACGAGCATCCCGATGGCCACCGAGGCGAAGCCCACGATCAGCGAGACACGGGACCCGTAGATGATCCGGCTGAGCAGGTCGCGACCGAGGTCGTCGGTACCGAGCAGGTGGGCCGTACTCGGATGGGCGTTGATGGCCGTGTAGTTCTGGAAGGTGGGGCTCTGGAGCGGCAGCAGGTTGGCGAAGAGGGCGCCGAAGACGATGAGGGCCACCCACCCGATGCAGATCCAAAAGACCACGCCGAGCTTCTTCGGTTCGGCGATCTCGTCGGCGCCGCCGTGACCGCCGTGGCCGTCGGTGTACAGCGCCACCGAGGTCTCGGCCCACGCCGCGTCTCCCGGCTGGGTGCCGGCCAGCAGTCGGCCATGGGTCTCGGTGGTGGCGACGGCGCGGTCGTCAGGCACGGGCCACTCTCGGGTCGACCACGGTGAACAGGAAGTCCACCGCGAACTGCAACAGGACGTAGGCGATGGCTACCACCAGGGCGATCCCTTGGACCACGAGGTAGTCGCGCTGTTGCACGGCCTGGACGATGGAGTAGCCGAGACCGTTGATGGCGAACAGGTACTCGACGATGAAGGCGCCGGCCAGCAGGCTCCCGATATTCACGCCTGCCGCGGCCAGGAGGGAGAAGGTGGAGGGTCGGAAGGCGTGTCGGGCCATGACCCGACTGGGGGACAGGCCCTTGGACCGGGCCATGGTGATGAAGTCCTCCTGCAGCGTGGCCAACAGGTCGGAGCGGAGCAGCCGGAAGTAGACGGCAATAGACCCGGCCGTGAGGGCCAAGGAGGGGAGGATCATGTCGTGGAGGTTGGTGGCCGGGTTCTGCGAGAAGGGCACGTAGCCGGTGGCCGGGAACCATCGGAGGGCGACGGCGAACACGGCCACCATGATCGGCGCGATGACAAAGGCCGGGAGGGCCAGCATGCCGAAGGTGGCCGTGGTCGAGGCCCGGTCGAGCCAGCGGTCGGGCCGCCGGGCCGACGCCAGGGCCAACGGGATGGCCACGAGCAGGGCCAGGACCTGGGAGATGATGATGAGCTCGAGGTCGATGGGGAAGCCGGTGGCGATGATCTGGCTGACCGGCTGGTGGGTGAGGTATGACTCGCCCAGGTTCCCCTGGAGGGCATGGCCGACCCAGATGAGGTACTGGTGCCAGATGGGTAGGTTGAGGCCCAGCTGTTGGAGGAGCAGGGCCCGGTTGTGGGCGTTGTCGTTGGGCCCGAGGATGGCGACGGTCGGGTCGCCGGGCAGGATGTGCACGAGCAGGAAGCTCAGGATCGAGATGATGAATATGACAACGACTAACTGGATGAGGCGTTTGACGAGGTACGTGCCCATCGGTGTCCGGGTTCCTAATTCCCGCTCCGGCGGTTAGCCGGCCATCCAGATCTGGGTCGGGAAGAGCACGCCGTTGTCGAACGGCTTCCCCGGCGACCCGTCGGGAAGCTTGGGATTGGCGAAATTCTGGATCCGCTGGTCACCGACCTCCGACCAGACCGTCTGCCCCAGCCACAGATAGGGGAGGTCGACACCGAGGCGCTTGCCCACCGTCTGGTAGGCCTTGGCCCGCGCCCCGGTGTTCGAATTCGATCGCCCCGTCTGGAGCGCGGCCTCGATCTGCGGGTCCGAGTTGCGGGCGAAGTTCAAGGCGATGCCGCCGACCGGTGCCAGCGTGGTCGTGCTCCACCACACGTAGTTGATATCGGGGTCCCCGGCCGCGTACTGATAGAAGGTGTAGGCCTGGAAGTTGCCCGAGATGGCGTTCGAAATGAGCGTCGCCTGCTCGATGGTCTTCAGGTTGATGGTGAAGCCGACCTGTTGCCACATCTGTTGGAGGACCTGGGTCAACCGGGTCAGGCGGGGGTCGGGAATGGTCCCCAGTTCGAGGGTGGGCGTCCCGTGCTCCTTCTTATACGCCGCCACCAGGCGCTTGGCCCCGGACGGGTTGAAGGCAGGGTAGGAGGTGGTGGAGTAGAAGGGCGAGCCGGGGGGGAACGGGCTGTTGGACACCTCGCCCAGCCCTCCGCCGAAGAGCTTCTGGAGGGTTTGTTGGTCCATCCCCATGGCCAGGGCCTGGCGAATCCGCAGGTCGTCGGTGGGCGGTGTGGCGCAGTTCAAGATGATGAAGTTCATGTCCGGCTCGCCCACCTTCTGGGAGAGGCTGTCCACCACCTGGTACGCCGACTGGCCCTGGAAGTGGTCGACGGTGTTGGGGTCGATGGAGAAGATGAGGTCGACCCCCCCGGCCTTCAGGGTGGCCTCTCGCTGGGACGTGTCGGGGATGGGCTTGAAGGTGATCTGGTCCAGGTAGGGATAGCCGCTCCGCCAGTAGTGGGGGTTCCGCGTGGCGGTGAAATGGTCGTTTGGATTCCACGTGGTATACGTGAAGGGACCGGTCCCGACCGGAGTGGGCGGCGTCGAGTTCGATGCGCCGTCGATCATGGACTGGCCCACGATGTAGCCGACCTGGGTGGCCAGGTAGTAGGGGAAGGCCACCAGCGGCTGCGAGCAGGTGACATCGACGGACATCGGGCCGGTCACGGCGAAGCCCTCGATCGGCTTGAGAGCGGTCCCGGTGAGGGCCGAGGCCTTGAGGGCGTCGAGGTTGTTCTTGAGCACAGTGGCATCGAGGGCCGAACCGTCCGAGAAGGTGACGTTGGGCCGGAGGGTGATGGTCCAGACCGTCTTGTCCGCGTTCGGGGTCACCGACTGGGCCAGGTAGGGCTGGATCTGTCCATCGGCGGCCACCGCGGTCAGTGGGTCATAGATGGCGTTGGCGTACAGATACCCATTGACGTCCCAGTGGTTGGCCGGGGGGTAGAAGCCGTCGATGTCGGCCGTGGTACCGAGGATGGCCGTCCCACCCCGGCGCGGAGTCCCCTTCCCGACGCCGGCCGTGCCCGAGGCGGTGGCCGCACCGGCCACTCCCGCGCCGAGGGGCGAGGCCTTGGCCAACAGGCCCGGTCCGGCGACACCGGCGGCGGCCACGACACCGGCGGCGGCCGCACTGCGCGAGAGGAACGTCCGCCGGCTGAGCTCCTTGGACGTACTCGGTTCCCCCGACCATCCAGGCTCTGACCCTCCAGACTCGCCCGCCGTCGCTTCCGGCGTGCTGACGTTGTTCGGCTCCGGCCTCTTCGTACCGTCGTTCATGCCGTCCCCCTTGATTTGGTTCCCCCCCGGGCTGAATCCCTCGGTAGTCGACTGGGACGTTACCGCTCGGTAGCGTTCCGGTCGAGACCCCCTGCCCTCCTGGCGACAACTTTGGGCCGAGGCATCACTACCATGCCACCCATGGAATCGGCTGGTATAGGAACGACGCCGGTGAGCGCGCCCGAGGCGACCGGTGGCCGCGGCGTCGGGGTCGATGCAGCAGACCCGGTGGTGGCGGAGGAACCGGCCGAGAGCGGATCGGGAGCGAAGAGCCCGGACGGCGAGGGTCCCCGACACCCGGTACGCGGGCCGCTCCTCGGCGCCGGGGATCACATCGAGCATTTCAGCCCGAGGGTGACCCTGGCCGTCGGGGTAGTCGTCGGCCTACTCCTGGTGGTCACCCTGGTGCTCCGGTTCTGGACCCGCTCGGACCTGTGGCTCGACGAGGCCCTCACCGTCAATATTGCCAAGTTGCCCCTGCACGACCTCCCGTCCTACCTCAAGCGGGACGGGGCACCCCCGCTCTTCTACGTTCTCCTTCACTTCTGGATGGGGATCTTCGGGTCCTCCGATCTGGCCGTGCGCTCGCTGTCCGGGGTGATGGGCGTGGTCACCGTGCCCCTGGTCTGGTTGGCCGGTCGCCGGCTGGGCGGCCGGGTCATCGGCTTCTCGGCCATGATCCTGGTCGCCACCTCGCCCTTCGCCGTCCGCTACGACACCGAGGCCAGGATGTACGCCCTGGTGGCGCTGCTCACAGTGCTCGGCTACCTGGCCCTCGACCGGGCGCTTCGACGACCTCGGGCCGGGAACCTCATCGCGGTCGGCGCAGTCACGGGGTTGCTCCTCTACAGCCACTACTGGTCCATGTACCTCATCGCCACCACGCTGGTGTGGCTGGCTTTCCAGGGCTGGCGGGGCCGAGCCGTCTGGCGGCGCCATGCCCGCATCGCCTTCGTGGCCGTGTTCGTCGGTTGCCTGACCTTTCTCCCCTGGGTCGAGATCTTCCTGTACCAGTCCAAGCACACCGGGACCCCGTGGTCCGCCCCGGCCAACTTCGCGGCCATGGTCAACGCGATCACCTCCTTCGCCGGCGGCCCCACCAGTCAGGGCCGGGTCCTGGCCCTCATCTTCTTCGCCCTCTGCGGGCTGGGGCTCTTCGGCATGGCCGTCAACCGCCGCCACATCGACATCGATATCCGCACCCGCCCGCTCGGGCGCCCGATCGCCGTGGTGATCGTAGGCACCTTGGCCCTGGCCATCATCGGCGGGTTCGCCTCCAACAGCGCGTTCGACGCCCGCTACGCGTCGATCGTGTTCATCCCGCTCATCTTGTTGGTGGCGCTGGGCATGTCCACCTTTCTCGACCTCCGTATCCGGACCGTGATCCTGGCCGTGGCCGTGGCGGCCGGATTGGCCGGCGCCATTCCCAACGTGACCACCAACCGGACCCAGGCCGGACAGGTGGCGGCGGCCTTGGTGCCGAGGGCCAAGCCCGGGGATGTCATCGCCTACTGCCCGGACCAGTTGGCCCCGTCGGTCAACCGTTTGTTGCCCCAGGGCCGATACCAGCAGATCACCTTCCCGAGGGGCACGGGACCGACGTATGTGAACTGGGTCGACTACGCCGCTGCGTCACGCAAGGGTTCGCCAATCCGCTTCGCCGCCCAACTCGAGCGCATGGCCGGGCCGAGCCATCAGATCTTCGTGGTCTGGTACGGCGGCTACCAGACCTTCGGCACGAAGTGCGAGCAGATCCTCCAATCCTTGAACTACGACACCAAGCTCCGGTCGACGTACCTGCTCACCGGCATTCCAGCCCAGTTCTACCAACCCATGGGGCTGGTGCAGTACGCACCGACCACCCCCTGACCGGTCCGGTGCGCTTCCGGGAGCGGACCCTCGGTCGCGCCATCCTCGTGGCTCTTCCGGCCTGGGCGCTCAGCCGCATCCTTGTCGTCGGTTCCCTGGTCCTCGCCCGGGTGACCGTCTCCACCGTCCGGCCCCATAACGTCGCCGCCCTCGCCCGAGCCCACCAGGGGCTTCTCGGGTGGGACGCCGGCTGGTACCAGTCCATCGCCGGGCATGGCTACGCGGCCTCGGGACAGGAGTCGCTCCGATTCTTTCCGGTGTTCCCCATGATCGCCCGTGCCCTCGGCTGGATCCCAGGGATCGGGACCGGTGTCGCCGTCGTCGCCGTGGCCAACGCCTGTGCCCTGGCCGGCATGGCCGTCCTGGTCCTCCTGGTCGAGCGGGAGACCGGAGACCCGGACTTGGCCCGACGGACCGTCTGGTTGCTCGCCCTGGCCCCGCCGGCCTACACGTTGGTCCTGGGTTACGCCGAAGGGACCCTCCTGCTCTGTACGACGGTGGCCTTCCTGGCCCTCCGCTCCCGGCGATGGTGGTGGGCGGCCGCAGCCGGCCTGGTCGCCGGCGGGGTGCGGCCGATCGGCCTGCTGTTGATCGTCCCAGCGGCCATCGAGGCCTGGAAGGCCCAGCATGACGCCCGGTCGGGCCGGCAGGTGCTCGGCCGCCTCGCCGCCGTGGTCGCTCCGGCCGTCGGGACGGGCGCCTTTCTGGCCTGGGTCGGGACCAACTTCGGCGATGCCTTCCTCCCCTTCAACGTCCAGGAGCAAGGCGGCCACCGCGGCCCGCTCACCGATCCCTTCGGCACCGTCGGGCACAACGTGGCCGGGTTGTTCCACGGCCATCACCTGGGCAGCGCCCTGCACATCCCCTGGATCGTCCTCAGCCTGGTCCTGCTGGTCGTCGTCTTCCGACGGCTTCCTGTCTCCTACGGCGCCTTCGCCGCCGCCGTCTTGGCCGTCTCGCTCACCTCCTCCAACCTCGACTCGTTCGAGCGCTACGCTCTCAGCGCCTTCCCCCTGGTCATCGCCGGGTCGATGTGGACCTCCCGCCGCCGTGTCGAACTGATCGTGCTGGTCGTGGCCGCAATCGGGATGACGGCCTATGCCTACCTGTCGTTCGTGAACGTGGTCGTCCCGTGACGCGGTGACGCCGTGGAGCTCTGGAGCCGTGGAGCCGTGACGCGGTAGCGTGTCTGGTCCTGGCACTGTGGCCCGGACCGCGGCGATGCCGACGCGCACCAGCGACGAGCAGCCACCGGACCAGGTACTGTCGGTTCTCGTGCCCGTCCGCCAGCAGTCAGGCACGAACCAGTATCCTGCCCCGGAACCGCCTCGACGCACGGCACCGCCAGGAAGGGGGACGTGGGCCAGGGGGCCGACGTGCACGCTGATGAGGGTCATATGTGCACGCCGGCAAGACCGGAACCACCTGTCCGGGAGTTCGGTGCAAACCGTGACGACCCTCAAACCGACCAGGTCGGGCACACGAGCGAGATCGGATTGATGTAGTGGCCCCAGCTGTCGAGAACGATGCAGCGGCCAACGCTGTCGAGAACAGGAAACCTTCGACCGAACAGCCCGGCGACCCGATTGTGGTCATCGGCGCCGGACCAGCGGGACTGACCGCCGCATACGAGCTGGTGAAGCGCGCCGATCCCGTCGTTGTCCTCGAAGGCGACGACGTGGTGGGCGGGATCAGCCGGACGGTGGAGCGAGACGGCTGGCGTTTCGACATCGGCGGCCACCGGTTCTTCACCAAGGTGCGTCCGGTGGAGGACTTCTGGCACGAGGTCCTCCCGCCTGAGGACTTTCTGTTGCGCCCCCGCATGAGCCGTATCTTCTACCGGGGCAAGTTCTACGACTACCCCCTCAAGGCAGGGAACGCCCTGGGAAACCTGGGACTGTGGGAGGCGTTTCTGTGCGGGCTCTCCTACCTCTGGGCCCGGATCCGACCCCCAAAGGACCAGACCAACTACGAGGGCTGGCTGGTGGCCAGGTTCGGGTGGCGTCTCTACCGCACCTTCTTCAAGACGTATACCGAGAAGGTCTGGGGGGTGCCGGTCAGCGACATGCCGGCCGACTGGGCCGCACAGCGGGTGAAGAACCTCGACCTGGGCAAGGCGGTGCTCAACGCCATCACCCCGAGTCGCAACCAAAAGGACATCACCTCGTTGATCGAGGAGTTCCAGTACCCGAAGTTCGGTCCGGGGATGATGTGGGAGCGGTGCCGGGACCTGGTCGAAAAGGACGGCGGCATAATCCGTATGAACACCGAGGTCCGTGCCATCCACGTCGACGGGGGCACGGCGACGGGTGTCACCGTCGCCCTGGCCGACGGGTCGACTGAGCACATCGCCGCCTCCCATGTGATCTCCACCATGCCCATGGCCGCGCTGGTGCGGGCCATCGACCCGCCACCGCCGCCCGAGGTGCTGGCCGCAGGGAAGGACCTGCACTACCGGGACTTCCTGACCGTGGCCCTGGTCGTCCCCGAGTCAGCCGGCTTCCCAGACAACTGGATCTACATCCATGCCACCGACGTCAAGGTGGGGCGCATCCAGAACTTTGGCTCCTGGTCGCCGTACATGGTGAAGGACGGCCGCACGTGTTTGGGTATGGAGTACTTCGTGTTCGAGGGAGATGAGCTCTGGACCAGCTCGGACGAGGAGCTGGTGGCCCGGGCCACCGCCGAGATCGAGTCTCTCGGGCTGGCATCGGCCACCGACGTCGAGGCGGGCTATGTCGTGCGGGTCCCCAAGGCCTACCCCTACTACGACACCGAGTACCGGGCCAACGTGGCCACCATCGCCGCCTATCTGGCCAGCAATGCCCCGAACGTGCACCCGGTCGGCCGCAACGGCATGCACAAGTACAACAACCAGGACCACTCCATGTACACGGCCATGCTCACCGTGGAGAACATCCACGGGGCATCACATGACATCTGGGCTGTGAACGTGGAGGAGGAGTACCACGAACAAGGGGAGGGCGACGGACGGTCGACCAGCGGCACGGGCCGGGACGCTCCGATCCTGCCCCGCCGGATCCCAGCCGTGAACGCGACCACGGCCGCGGGCGCGAGGCCGGAACCGTGGACGCAAAAGGACGCTGCGGGCGAGTGACCGATCCCGCATCGACGAACGCCCCCCGGGGGCCGGGTTGTCACCCCGTTCGTTCGACCGGTCCTGAAGGGCGCGACGTAGTGCTCGAACCCACCGCCGACGCCGGAGCGGCGAGCGCCGAGGACGGCACCGGCCCCGCACCGCCCGGCGACGGCGAACATCCCGACATGACGGCCACTGACGGTCCTGCCAGCCATGGCACAACCGACGACGGTGCTGGCGCCAGACGCCGATCGGACAGGCGCCGATCGGACAGGCGCCGATCGGACAGGCGCGCAGTCGGAAGGCATGCTGCCGGCAGGCGTGCAGGCGAAAGGCGCGCCTCACGTGAAGGGCCCCCCGAGCTCGAGGTGATGCTGGAGGAGATCGACCTGGCCACAGACCCAGTGGCCGAGTCGGCCTCGATGGCTCCTGCAGTCGGAATCCCTGTGGCCGGCGGCCCGATGATCACCATGCCCGAGGACGACGGGGCGACCCACGTTGAGCGCCATCAGGCCGAGTCGCTGAAGGGCGGGATGCTGCAGGCAGGCCCGGTCGCCGTGGCCGGGCTGTTGGTGAACGGCCTCGGCGTCGTGGTCGTGGTTCTCATCGCCCGCCTGGTCTCGCCGCGTGCCTACGGGACTATCGCCATCCTGCTGGGCCTGTTCTTCGTCCTGTCCATGCCCGGTTCCGCCGTCCTGGTCGGCGTCGTGCGGCGGGTGACCATCTGGCAGAAGCTCGGCGAGGAGCACCGGGTCCATCCGTGGGCCCTCCGGGTCTACAAGATTGTGGCCGGGGCGGTGGTGCTCGAGGCGGTAGTCGTCTGGGTGGCCAGGGGCCGGATCGCTCACGAGCTCCGGCTGCCCAACACCTCCGGGATCTTCGCCATCCTGGTCGCGGCCGGCATCTGGATGCTGCTCTCCGTCGACCGGGGCTTGCTGCAGGCCCATCGTGACTACCGGGGTTTGGCCGGGAACCTGTTGATCGAGGGTGGGATGAAATCGGCCTTCATCGTAGGGCTGGTGGCCGCCGGGTTCGGGGTGGCGGGGTACGGCATCGGCATCTTGATCGGTGAGGTGGTGGCCGCCGTCCATGCCCGATGGCTGGCCAGCCGAGCATGGCCGGCCATCGCCCCGGCCGGGACGGGGGCCGGACACGTCGTGGCACCCGAACCTTCGACCCTGGCGCCCATGGCTCCTGCAGCTCCGACGGCACCGGCCAGGGGCACCCCGGGCGGACCGGCACGGGTCGTCAGCGGTGGCATGGGCCAGGGTCCCGATACCGACGAGGGTGCCCGTGACCCGACCCGAGTGGGTCTGATCGACCCGGGGCCTGGCTCCCGACACCATCGGCCTCCGGTGGCCGCGGTGGCCCGACGGGCCTTGCTCTACGACGTCCTGGCCGCCTTCATCGGGCTGGCCCTCCTGGCCCTGTTGCAGAACGTCGACGTGCTCATCCTCGGTCGCCAGGCCGGGAATTCCAACACGATCGGCTCCTACGCGGCCATCTCGGTGGCCAGCAAGGCCCTCGTCTTCGGGGCACTGGCCCTCGGCAGCTACCTGTTGCCCGAGGCCACCATCCGTTGGAACGAGGGAGGCCATGCCCTTCGGCAACTGGGGGTCACCCTTCTCTTCCTGGCCGTCCCTGCTTTCCTACTCCTAGGGGTGTCGATCGTCATCCCCAAGCAGTTCATCACCCTGTTCTTTTCAGCCAAGCTGGCCACGGCAGCATCGGCGTTCGCTCCCTTAGTGGCAGCTATGATCTTTCTTGCTGTTTCAGTACTATTGATTAATTATCTGTTCGGTGCGGGTCGCCGGTGGATCGTCATCGTGCTGGCCGTCGGGGCGGCCCTCGCGGTGGTCCTCGTGGCCGGGGCGAACGGCAACCCTGAGCACACGGCCAAGGCCGATCTGATCGTCCAGGCCGCGTTGGCCCTCGCTATCGGCTGCTTCTTTATCGCAATACATCGGCGGGACCGTCGTTTCCGGTAGGAGGCTGACAACGGTCACAATCTGGTCGTTCGTCGCTATGGCCCGGCAACAACGGGTAGATTGCAGCTCACGATCGGCAACCGGACCATGGGGGACAGCTGAGTTCGACCCCGCAAGTGACCAGCGATGATGGACATACGGACGACAGATCAGAGGCGGGGATCGGCGAGCTAGCCCTCGGATGCGCGCCCGTGCCGTTGGCGCAGCCACCATCTCCGGCGTTCGCTGATCCCCGCCTGCGCCCCTTCCGGGATCTCACACTGCCCGAGATAGCTGACCGTGCCGGTCTTCGCCGGATCGACGTGGTCGCCTGGCGAGACTTCGACGACCCCGAGGCGGGCGGCTCGGAGCTCCATGCCCATCGAGTCGTATCGGCCTGGGCTAACGCCGGGCTCGACGTGACCATGGTCACCTCATCGGTCCCCGACGCCCGCCAGGTGATCCGGCGGGATGGCTACCGGGTGGTCCGGCGCTCCGGACGGTACTCCGTGTTCCCCCGGACGATGCTCTCGGGCTTGGTCGGGACCATCGGGCGTGGCGACGGACTTGTCGAGATTTGGAACGGGATGCCATTTCTCTCGCCGCTGTGGGCGAGGAGCCCGCGGGTCATCTTCTTGCACCATGTCCACGCCGAGATGTGGAGGATGGTCCTGCCAACCGGACTGGCCCAGCTGGGCCACGCTATCGAGCATCGGCTGGCACCCCCGATCTACCGGGGTAGCCGGATCGTGACGCTGTCCTCCTCCTCGAAGAAGGAGATCGTGGCCCGCCTACGGATACCGCCGGACCGGGTGACGGTGTCGCCTCCTGGCGTCGAGCCCGCCTTCTCTCCTGGCGACGAGCGGTCCGAGGTACCGCTGGTCGTGGCGGTGGGCCGACTGGTCCCGGTGAAGCGATTCGAGCTACTCATCGAGGCGCTCACACAGTTGAAGGTTCGTCAGCCCGAGCTGCGCGCCGTCATCGTCGGTGAGGGATACGAGCGCCCCCGGCTCGAGGAGCTCATCGCCCAGCACCGGGCCTCCGATTGGATCTCGCTGCCGGGATACTTGTCCGAAGATGCGCTGGTCGCGCTCTACCGCAGGGCTTGGGTGGTGGCCTCGACCTCGTTACGTGAGGGCTGGGGCATGACCATCACCGAGGCCGGCGCCTGTGCCACGCCGTCGGTGGTCACGCGGATCAGCGGTCACGAGGACGCAGTGATCCATGGGTCGACCGGACTGCTGGTCGACAATCAGGAGGAGCTGGTGGCGGCGCTCGAGTCCACCTTGACCGACGACGTGGCCCGCAAGCGTCTGGGTATCGGCTCTCAGGAGCACGCCGAGCAGTTCACCTGGAATGACACCGCCCGGGCGACTCTGGCCGTGCTGGCTGCGGAAACGCTGAGCCGGCGAAGGGGCCGGGGTCGCTAGCCGCAGGGCCGCCTTGGGAGCGTCGTCGCGTATCGGCGGGTTCGTCCCCGGTCACCATCTGGACTCAACCAAGCTGGCGGTCGATGGTGCCGACCGCTTCGGTGCCGGTCATCTGGCTCTGGTCCGGGTCGCCCGACATGCCGTGGCCGACGGGCACGCCGCGTCATCGGATTCCTCCCGCGCCCAGGAGGGGTCGACGGCATCGCTACCGGACGCCGTGCCCGTGGGGGGGCCGGTGGGGCCGCCGGTCGGGCCGCCGGTGGGCGATCGGGCCGAGACCAGACGCCTGACGATCTCGACGGTGGCGTCGGCCCCGAGGAACACGACGGCCGCCCAGGCCAGGTTGCTGGCCACCTCGAAGTTCGACGCCCAGTCGCCGTTGAGGGAGGCGTGCAGGTGGGCCTGCTCGACGATGGTGTAGGTCCCGGCCGCGATCATGAGGCCGACGGCAGCCAGGCCGAGCAGGAGGCGCGTGCGGGGCACGAGCAGCGCGAGCAAGGTGGCCGCCCCGGCCACGACCCCGGTGAGGGGGCGGGCGATGACCGCACCGACCAGCCCGGTGACAACGGCCACGCTCACGGAGATGAGCCAGCCGGTCGGGGCCCGTCCGACCAGGAACGGCGTCCACAGTTGCGGCGCGGGCACCTCGCCCCGCACCGTCAGGCCGGTACGGCCCGAGCGGTCGGAGCGGGCATGGGCCGCCCTCGTGGGCCGGCGCCCGAGGGGGCGAAGGATGGCGCGGAGGCGACGAGCGATGCGCCGGCGCCACCGCTCGGGCAGGTAGGCCACCAACAGGCAGACCAGGATGGTCAGGGCCGACGCGATCAGACCCACGTCCACCCGGGTCTGCGGGGTCCATCGCAGGGTCACGTCGAACGAGCCGGAGGGCGCGGCCTTGGCCAGATCGGCCGCGGTCAGCTTCCAGCCGTTGGCGAACCCGTCGATGAGGACCGGTGGGCCGAGGGACCCGCCGCCACCGATGCCGGCGGTCCAGCCGGGGTTGATGCTCTGTCCCATGACCAGTTCGAAGGGGGCGGTGGCCCCGCTCACCCGGAGGTGCATGGTGGTTGCCGTCTGGGAGGTGACGTCGACGGTCGGGGCCGGCTGGGCCGGCGGCGCGGCGATGGCTGTTGCCGACACCGGCGCGGCCGGGGTCCCGCCCGGCGCCGAGTCCAGTGCCAGCCGGTCGAGGTCGAACCCGGTGGTGAGCTGGTTGTTCACCAGGGTGTCGCCGTAGGCGGCGGTGAGGGTGTGGGTCCCGGCCCCGAGCGGGACGCCGCCGGCGTCCGGGCCGCACAGGGCCACGTTCAACGGGTCCGTGCGGGCCAAGGCGGTCTGGGTGGTACCCGACACCGAGATCCAAACCGGCTGGCCGTCGATGGCCAGCAGGTCATTGCGGCAGCTGGACGGGATGGTGGCCGGCAGCGGGGCGGCATGGAGGCCGGGTATCCCCACCTCGGCGATCCCCAGAGGTAGGGCCTGCACATTTTCGGTCGAGTAGTTCACGGTGTCGACCAGGCGGACCGTGTCGAAGGTGACGGTGATGTGGGCTCCGGTGAGGTCGGGGAAGGACAGGGGCACGTCCACCACCGATCCCTCGGTCCGTCCGTTGGCCACGGGCGGGAGCTGGAGGTGCCGGGAGCCGTTCTCGGTGCTCACCGTGACCGAGGTGGGCACCGAGTGGCGTCCGTCTGCCACCACCTGGAGGTTCATGGTGCCGAAGGTGATGGGGGCGGGTAGGTCGTACTTGAGCCAGGACCCGGCCTGGTGGGTCGCCCCGAGCCCGGGCTCCCATGCCGTCTGCGAGTTGCCGTCGAGGGTGTAGATGGCGCCGGCTGTGAGGTCGCCGTTGAGCCTCCCCGATGAGTAGGCCTTGATCCCGCTGCCGTCGGATCCGGGCCGGCCCACCAGTCGGTCGATGGCGTCGTCGGGGATGAGGGGCGAGATGCGTGCCTGGCCGGTGAGAGAGAAGGTCCGGGCGGTGGGCATCCAAAAGGATCGCGACAGGAACGGCTCGACGTCGGTGCGCGGCGGTGCACCGGAGCTGCGCAACCGGGTGAACAGAAAGGTCAACCGGTCCTTGCTGGAGGACTGCCCCGCCGCCCGGAGTAGGTCCTGGGGCAGGGCGACGGTCTCGTCGGCCTGTACCCCGGGGACGGCCACCTCGGCCAGGCCCACCGCGCTGGCTCCGGTGAAGGCCTGGCTGCCGGCCCAGTTGTCCACCCGGATGCGCATCCTCTTGAACGTCCGGGCGGGAAACGTGAACTGTTGGCCCGATGGCGTTCGTGACGCCGGCCCCAGCCTGAGCACGATCGGCGAACGGCCGTCGAAGGTCACGGTAACCCTCGTGATCCAACGATTCGGGTCCCCGGTTTGGGGCTGCACCAGAGTCAGGGTCCCGGTCGACGTCGGTTTCTTCAGCACCATTTGCCACCACTGGCCGGTAGGCGAGACGAAGGAGTTGTCGAGCCAGGCCGTCTGGGTGTTGCCGTCGAGGGCGGCGGAGGGTCGATTCTCGGCGAAGTAGGTGATGGAGTTGGCATACGAGGAGGCCGAGACGGAGGCGAGGTCCTTGAACTGGGTAGTGGTCTGGGCGTCGGCCGGTGCATTGGGGAAGATGTTCAGGGGGGCGTCACTGGGGTCGGCCGGGTCGATGGGGCTCTGACTGACCGTCTCGGTGTAGCCGGCATTCTCCTCGAGGGAATTCCACCGGAAGCCCCGCTTGCGATTGGTGTCGGTCACCACCAGGTCGGCCGGCTGAGTCAGGGTCGAGTCCCGGAGGGACTTGTTGGTGTCGAGGGTGCCGGCATAGAGGATGGTCGGGTTGGTGCTGAGCATGCCCATGGCCGCCGCATTGACGATGCCGCTGGCGTCACCGTCCACCACGAGCGGGTGGGCGGTGGACTCGCCTCGGACGACGGGTCGGGGAGCGGCCACGGTGTAGGACACGAGCGGGCTGGGCCACGGGGAATTGGCCGCTAGGCCCAGTGCCGTCTCGTCCAGCCGGGGGATGGTGGCCACGTTGGGCCGGGGCGTCCCATAGGAGACCGGGTTGGAGAGCCCCTGGGGCGTGGGCTGGAGTTGCTTGGCCAGGACCTGGGGGTTTGGCGTGTCGTAGCGCTCATAGGCCTGGTCGAACTGGACGAGGACGTCCCCGGCGCTCATGAGCGAGGCCATCGGGGCCAGGGAGCTCCAGTCCATGGTCCCTTCCTGGATGGGCACGTCCACCGCATTCAGGACATCGGCGGTGGGGAGGGACCCCATGATCTGCTGCTCGTGGGTCACGAACGGTCGGTTCAGCAGGGCGGGATAGGCGGTGTCGATGGTGTCGCCCCACCGGTAGGCGGCGAAGTTGTTCCCGGGGATGGCGAAGACGCGGGTGGAGGTGTGCGTGGCGTTGAGCGTCTTCGCCGCCTGTGCGACGTAGTCGGGCACGTGCGCCGGTTGGGTGAAGCCGTTGGCAATGATGGCGCCCGTCCACAAGGGCGTGGTGGCGGCGATGACCACCCCGACCACGGCGGTGCCCACGATGAGCCCGGTCCGTCGCGCCCGGGCCACCAGGGCAGTGACTCCGGCCCCGAGCAGCATGGCCAGGCTCAGGAGCACCAGCGGGGTGGCCCGGTCGGTCGAGCGCATGGCCAGCCCGGCGGTGGTGTTCACCATCAGGTACTTGAAGACCGAGCCCACGCTGGAGGGGTTGGCGTAGGGATAGGCCCCGACCGAGAGGACCATGCCCACCACCACGATCAGGATGAAATAGGCACGGTGCCGCCACCGCACGAAGACCGCGGCCAGGAAGGACAGCGCGGGCACGGCGAAGCTGGCCCCCATGAGCCACAGGTTCTGGGTGTAGGCCACCGAGCTCTCGGTCCAGGGCCCGACCCGATCGGTCCCGTAGAAGTACCAGTACCCGAGCCCGTGGAGGATCTCCGAGGCCAACGAGGTGGCGCTGGTGGAGGGAACCGTCTCGGTGTACTTGAGGACGTTGACCCCGTAGGCCGCCTCCACCTGGAGCCCGACCACCCACCACAGCGAGGCCAGCGCGGTGAGGAGCCCCACCCGCCAGGCCACCCCCCAGGCCCGTCTCCAGGTGGCCTCCTTGGCGACGGCGACGGCATAGACCAGCCAGAGGACGGGAGCCACGCCCACGTAGAGGATCGAGCTGGCGTTGATCCCGCTGACCAGGGCGACCACTAGGGCGAAGAGTGCGGGGTAGCGCCAGCCGCCCCGGCGGAGGGCCAGGATGACGAAGGCCAGCATCCACGGCAGCCCGGCCCAGGGCAGCAAGATGACCGAGATCCGCCCGGAGTACTGCAGGACGTACGGGGTGAGGAGAAAGGCCAGGGAGGCGACGTACCGGCCCGGGCCGGTCAGGCCCACCGTCCGGCACAGGTAGAGCACCCCGGCGCCGGCGGCAAAGAGGATGGCGCCCATCCACAGCCGTTGGGCGACCCACAGCGGGACGTGCAACTCGGCCAGGACCCAGTAGAACGGGCCCATGGGCAGCAGGTAGCCGATGTTCTCGTGGGTCACCGTGCCCATGGCCACGTTGGGGTCCCAGAGCGACACGGCCTGGCGGATGTACTTGCCCGGGTCCAGGTAGAGATAGGTCTTGGTGTCGTCGGTCACCATGCCCGGCTGGGAGGCCAGCATGGGGACGAAGGCGAAGAGGGCGACCACGCCGTAGTCGAGGGCCGACCGGATGCGGCTCGGCGACCGGAGGACCGCGTAGGCCGCCCGCAATCTGCCGGGGTTGCTGGCCACGGTGGACCGAGGGAATTGGTTCTGGTTCCGGCACGAGTGCTCGGTAGTGTAAACAACGACGCCGCTCTGTATCGACGCGACCAGGAAAGACGACCCATGACCCCGGAGACCGGCCAGCACCCGCCCGCGACCCCGACGATCAGCGCAACGATCAAGCCGGCGCGGCCGTCCGGCCGGCGGTTGACCGGCGAACGTCCCATGCAGGGAGTGACGCCGGACTCGCTGCTGGCGTTGCACGCGGCCGGGTACCGGTCGGTGATCGAGCGCCTGGGGGTCGGGCCCATGCTCGACGTGGGGTGCGGCCAGGGCTTCGAGTCGGTGCGCTTCGTTTCGGAGGAGCGACCGGTGTTCGGGGCGGACTACAGCGCCGAGGCCGTGGAGCTGGCCAACCGTCGGTGGTCGGCGGACGGTCTCCGAGTGGCCCAGATGAACGCCCTGTCCCTCGGGTACGCCACCGGCAGCTTCCGCTGGGCCTGTTCCTCGCACCTGATCGAGCACTTCAACGACCCCGAGGGCCATGTCCGGGAGCTGGCCCGGGTGCTGGCCGATGACGGGACGGTCTTCTTCCTCACCCCCAATGCGCCGGCCGACTTCGAGAACCCCTTCCACATCCACCTCTTCGAGCCCCCTGAGCTCCGTGCCCTCCTGGAGCGGCACTTCCATAACGTGGAGATCCAGGGGCTCGACGCCGTGCCCCACGCCAAGGCGGACTTCACGGCCCGACGGGTCAAGGCCGACAAGGTGCTCAAGCTCGACGTGCTCGACCTCCGGCACAAGATCCCGAGGGAGTGGTACATCGCCACCTACACCCGGATCCTGCCCATCGCCTACCGGCTCATCGCCCGGGGGGACGCCGGCGGGGCCACCGGCATCACCGACGAGGACTTCTTCGTGACCGACGAGCTCGACGCCACCACCATGGTGCTGTTCGCCACGGCCTCCCGTCCTCGTCGTCCCTGATCGGGAGGGGTCCTCGATGCTCACGGTGGGCCTCACGGGGGGAATCGGGGCGGGCAAGTCGGCGGTGGCCGACCTCCTGGAGGAATTCGGGGCCGTGCTCATCGACGCCGACCGGATCGCCCGGGAGGTGGTAGAGCCGGGCGGCCCGGCCTATCAGCCGCTCGTCGACCGGTTCGGGCCCGCCATCGTCGACGACGAGGGCCGGATCGACCGCCCGGCCCTGGCCGCCATCGTCTTTCCCGACCCCGGGGCGCTGGCCGACCTGAACGCCATCACCCATCCGGCCATCGGTGCCGAGATGGCCCGGCGCAAGGACGCGGCGTCGGGAACGGACAGCGTGGTCGTCCTGGACATCCCCCTGCTCACGGCCGCCCACCGGCAGTCGATGGCCCTCGACTCGGTGGTGGTGGTCGACGCCCCGGTGGAGACAGCGCTGGCCCGGCTGGTGGAGATCCGGGGGATGAGCATGGAGGACGCCCAAGCCCGGATGGCGGCCCAGGTCTCCCGGGAGGAGCGCTTGGCCGGGGCCGACCTGGTTGTGGACAACTCGTCGGACCTCGAGCACCTCCGCAGCGAGGTGGAGCGGGTGTGGGCGGCCCTCACGTCGTCGCCCCGGCACCTGGGCGCAGCCGGCTGAGTCACACCCTCCCGGTACCATCGGACGGTGCCCCGATTCGAAGTCGTATCCCCCTTCCGGCCCTCGGGGGACCAGCCCGAGGCGATCGCCGCGCTGGTGCGCGGGGCCGAGGGGGGAGACCGGTACCAGACGTTGTTGGGCATCACCGGATCGGGAAAGACGGCCACCATCGCCTGGACGATCGAGGCGGTGCAGCGGCCCACCTTGATCATCGAGCCCAACAAGTCCCTGGCCGCCCAGCTGGCCTCCGAGCTCAAGGACTTCTTCCCCCACAACCGGGTCGAGTACTTCGTGTCCTACTACGACTACTACCAGCCCGAGGCGTACGTGCCCTCGTCGGACACCTACATCGAGAAGGACTCCTCGATCAATGACGAGATCGACCGGCTCCGTCACGCCACCACCTCATCGCTGCTCCTCCGGCGCGACACGATCGTGGTGGCCTCGGTGTCCTGCATCTACGGACTGGGCTCGCCGGACATCTACCGGGACCGGATCGTCGTGCTCCGCCCCGGCGAGGTACACGAGCAGCGGACCCTCCTCCGCCGGCTGGTCGAGCTGGCCTACACCCGCAACGACATGACCCTGAACCGGGGGCAGTTCCGGGCCCGCGGGGACACGGTGGAGATCCACGCCGCCTACGAGGAGCAGGCCGTCCGGATCGAGTTCTTCGGGGACACCGTCGAGAGGATCCGACCCTTCGACGTCCTCACCGGGGAGATCGGCGAGGACATGGACGAGCTGGTTGTCTTTGCCTCCACCCACTATGCGGCCGATGACGACACCCTCCGCCATGCGCTGTCGGGCATCGAGACCGAGCTGCGCCAGCGGCTGGGCGAGCTCGAGGGGTCGGGCCGGCTCCTCGAGGCCCAGCGGTTGCGGATGCGCACCGAGTACGACCTCGAGATGCTGGCCGAGACGGGGGTGTGCAGCGGGATCGAGAATTACAGTCGTCACCTCGACGGCCGCAAGCCGGGCGAGCCGCCCTTCACCCTCCTCGACTTCTTCCCCAAGGACTACCTCGTGGTCCTGGACGAGAGCCATGTGGCCGTGCCGCAGCTGCGTGGCCAGTACGCCGGGGACCGGTCCCGGAAGGAGACGCTGGTCGACCACGGCTTTCGCCTGCCCTCCGCCCTCGACAACCGGCCCCTCCGGTTCGAGGAGTTCGTCGAGCGGACCGGTCAGACCATCCTGCTCTCGGCCACCCCGGGACCTTGGGAGATCGAGCACAGCGAGCAGGTGGTCGAGCAGGTCATCCGCCCGACCGGGCTCCTCGACCCCGAGGTGGACATCCAGCCGACAACCGGGCAGATCGACGACCTCCGGGAACGGATCGACGCCACCGTGGCCGCCGGCTACCGGGTGCTGGTCACCACCCTGACCAAGAAGATGGCCGAAGACCTCACCGAGTACCTGGCCGAGTCGGGCGTGCACGTGCAGTACCTCCACTCCGACGTCGACACCATGGCCCGGATCGAGCTGCTCCGGGGGCTGCGCCTCGGTTCGTTCGATGTCTTGGTGGGCATCAACCTGTTGCGCGAGGGCCTCGACCTGCCCGAGGTGGCCCTGGTCGCCATCCTCGACGCCGACAAGGAGGGCTTCCTCCGCTCGAGCTCGTCGCTGATCCAGACCATGGGCCGGGCCGCCCGCAACGTCGACGGCCGCGTGGTCATGTACGCCGACACCATCACCGAGTCCATGCGCACGGCCATCGGCGAGACCCAGCGCCGGCGGGCCAAGCAGATCGCCTACAACCGCGAGCACGGCATCGACCCCCAGACCATCCGAAAGACGGTGTCCGACATCCTCGAGCGGGTCCGCGGCGGCGGGGGCAGCGCCTCGATGGACGCCGGTACCCGGGTACGAAGGGAGGGCGACGGTCGGGGCCGGTCGGGGCGGGTCGGTCCCCGGCGGGGCGTGGACCCGCGGGCCGTGGCGGGCGAGCGGGCCAGTGGGCTCGATCCCGAGGTCGACGAGCTCACCGGGCTCATCGTCCGGCTCGAGCAGGAGATGCTCACGGCAGCCGAGGGACTCCAGTTCGAGGAGGCGGCACTGCTTAGGGACGAGATCGCCGAGCTCCGGTCGATGCTCACCCGGGACCCGGTCGACGGCAGCCCGGTGCTCCCGGGGGACAGCGCCGACATCACGGCCGAGGCCGAGGTCTGAACGGACTTGTCGAAGCCCCTGCACCGGTATCCTCACCCAGATGGCTGATCGTTTGGTGGTGCGCGGCGCGCGCGAGCACAACCTCCAGGACGTGTCACTCGATCTGCCCCGGGACACGATGATCGTGTTCACCGGACTGTCGGGCTCGGGGAAGTCCTCGCTGGCCTTCGACACCATCTACGCCGAGGGCCAGCGGCGGTACGTGGAGTCGCTCTCCGCCTACGCCCGCCAGTTCCTCGGGCAGATGGACAAGCCGGACGTGGACTTCATCGAGGGCCTGTCGCCGGCCATCTCCATCGACCAGAAGTCGGCATCGCGCAACCCCCGGTCCACGGTGGGCACGGTGACCGAGGTCTACGACTACCTCCGGCTCCTGTACGCCCGGATCGGCAAACCCCACTGCCCGACCTGCGGGCGGCCGATCACCCGGCAGAGCCCCCAGCAGATCGTGGACCGGATCCTGGCCATGGAGGAGGGGACCCGCTTCCTGATCCTCGCCCCGGTCGTCCGGGGGCGGAAGGGCGAGTACGGGGCCCTCCTCGACGACCTGGCCAAGCAGGGGTTCGCCCGGGCCCGGGTGGACGGGACCACGGTCGAGCTGGCCGACCGGTCCGGGGTCAACCTGGCCCGCTACGAGCAGCACACCATCGAAGTGGTGGTGGACCGCCTGATCAGACGCCAGGACATCCGCCGCCGGCTGACCGAGTCCCTCGAGACCGCGCTGGGCCTGGCCGACGGCGTGGCCGAGGTCGTGGTGGTGGGGGAGGACGGCCAGGAGGAGGAGGCGATCACCTTCAGCCAGCACCTGGCCTGCACCCACTGCGGGACCAGCTTCGAGGAGCCCTCCCCCCGGAACTTCTCGTTCAACTCGCCCTATGGCGCCTGTCCGGCGTGCACCGGGCTGGGCACCAAGTTCGAGGTCGACCCGGACCTGGTCGTTCCCGACCCCACCCTGTCGCTGGCCGACGGGGCCCTGGCTCCCTGGTCGGGGGCTCGCAGCGAGTACTTCAAGCGGGTGGTGGAGGCGGTGGCCGACCTCGGCGGGTTCTCGGTCGACGACCCGTGGGAGAAGCTGCGAAAGTCCGACCGGAAGCTGGTCCTCTACGGGGCCGGCACGAAGCAGGTCCATCTCAAGTACCGCAACCGCTACGGCCGTCAGCGGTCGTTCCACACCCACTTCGAGGGGATCGTCCCCTGGCTCCAGCGGCGCCACACCGAGGCCGACTCCGATTACGTCCGGGACAACCTGGAGGGCTACCTCCGCGAGGTGCCGTGCCCGGTGTGCGGTGGGGCCCGGCTGAACCCGGTCTCCCTGGCCGTGACCGTGGGCGGTCTGAACATCTTCGAGCTGTGCTCGCTGCCTATCGGCCGGGCCGTGGACATGGTGACCTCCCTCGACCTGTCCGACCGGGACCACCTGATCGCCGACCGGGTCTTCCGCGAGGTCCGGGAGCGGATGCAGTTCCTGCTCGACGTCGGGCTCGACTATCTGTCGCTGGCCCGGTCGGCCACCACCCTGTCCGGGGGGGAGGCGCAGCGCATCAGGCTGGCCAGCCAGATCGGCAGCGGCCTGGTCGGGGTCCTCTACGTCCTCGACGAGCCGTCCATCGGGCTCCACCAGCGGGACAACCATCGTCTGATCGGCACGCTCATGCGCCTGCGCGACCTGGGTAACACGGTGATCGTGGTCGAGCACGACGAGGAGACCATCCGGGTGGCCGACCACGTGGTCGACGTGGGCCCCGGCGCCGGCGAGCACGGGGGGCGCATCGTCCACTCGGGAACGGTCACCGGACCCGAGGGCCTGTTGGCCAACACTGCATCGATCACGGGCCAGTACCTCTCGGGGGCCAAGTCCATCCCCGTACCCGACGTCCGACGGAAGGGCAGCGGAGAGGTGCTGACCGTGGTGGGCGCCCGCGAGCACAACCTCCGCGACGTGGACGCCGACTTCCCGCTGGGCTGCCTGGTCGCCGTGACCGGCGTCTCCGGGTCGGGCAAATCGACCCTGGTCAACGACATCTTGCTGCGGTCGCTGGCCCAGCAGGTCAACCGGGCCAAGGCCCCGCCCGGCGTCCACAAGACGATCACCGGGGTGGAGCACATCGACAAGGTGGTCGAGGTCGACCAGGCACCCATCGGGCGGACGCCCCGCTCCAACCCGGCCACCTACACCGGGGTGTTCGACCACGTCCGGAAGCTGTTCAGCCAGACGCCCGAGGCCAAGGTGCGGGGCTATCTCCCCGGGCGGTTCTCCTTCAACGTCAATGGCGGGCGCTGCGAGGCGTGCTCGGGGGACGGGACCATCCGGATCGAGATGCACTTCCTCCCGGATGTGTACGTGCCCTGCGAGGTCTGTGAAGGGTCGCGCTACAACCGGGACACCCTCGAGGTCACCTTCCGCGGCAAGACCATCGCCGACGTGCTCGACATGTCGTGCGAGGAGGCACTGGCGTTCTTCATCCACCAGCCGCCCATCGCCCGCCACCTCCAGACCCTGGTCGACGTGGGCCTTGGGTACATCCGGCTGGGCCAGTCGGCGCCCACCCTCTCAGGCGGCGAGGCGCAGCGGGTGAAGCTGGCCTCCGAGCTCAGCCGGCGCTCCACGGGGCATACGCTCTACGTGCTCGACGAGCCGACCACCGGGCTGCACTTCGACGACGTGCGCAAGCTGTTGGACGTGCTCAACCGCCTGGTCGACCAGGGGAACACGGTGGTCGTCATCGAGCACAATCTCGACGTGGTGAAGAGCGCCGACTGGATCCTCGACCTCGGGCCCGAAGGAGGAGACGGCGGCGGCCAGATCGTGGCCGTCGGTACCCCCGAGGAGGTGGCCCGGGTGGCATCGAGCTACACCGGCGAGGTGCTGGCCCCCCTCCTCGGGGTGCGGCGCCGAAAGCGCAAGGCCAGCTGATCGCCGGGGCTTTCGTGATCGCTGGCCTCAGACGGTGATCAGCATCTGGTCCAGGGCGACCTTGGCCCACATGGCCGTGTCCGGGTCGACCGAGATCCGGTTGCGCACCTCGCCTGCCACCAGGCCCTCGAGGATCCAGGCCAGGTGGGCGGCGTCCACCCGGAACATGGTCGAGCAGGGGCAGATCAACGGATCGAGCGAGACCACCGTCTTGTCCGGGGTCTCGTCGTTCAGCCGCTTGACCAGGTGGATCTCGGTCCCCACCGCGATGACCGACCCAGCCGGTGCGTCGGCCACCGCCCGGATGATGAAGTCGGTCGATCCGACCTGATCGGCCAGCTCGACCACCTCGTGGGCGCACTCAGGGTGGGCAATGACGAGGCCATCAGGGTGCTCGGCCCGGAAGGAAGCGACGTGGTCCGGGCTGAACCGCTGGTGCACCGAGCAGTGACCCTTCCAGAGCAGGAGGCTCGAGGTCTTGAGGGTCACGTCGTCGAGCCCGCCGCGGTCCTGCCGGGGGTCCCACACAGCCATGTCGTCGGCTCCATAGCCCATCTGGAAGCCGGTGTTGCGGCCCAGGTGCTGGTCGGGGAAGAAGAGGACCTGGTCGCCTCTGCTCATCCCCGACTCGTCCGGCCCAAGGGCCCAGGTCAGGACGGCCCTGGCGTTGGACGAGGTGCAGACCACACCCCCGTGCCGCCCGACGAAGGCCTTGAGGGCAGCCGATGAGTTCATGTAGGTCACCGGGACCACCCGATCGGTGTCGGTGACGTCGCCCAGCACCCCCCAGGCCTCCTCGACGGCATCGACGTCGGCCATGTCGGCCATGGAGCAACCGGCGTTGAGGTCGGGGAGGATCACCTGCTGGTGGTCCCCGGTGAGGATGTCGGCCGACTCGGCCATGAAGTGGACGCCGCAGAACACGACGAACTCGGCCTCTCCCCGGTCGGCGGCGATGCGGGAGAGCCCGAACGAGTCACCCCGGGCGTCGGCCCAGCGCATGACCTCGTCGCGCTGATAGTGGTGGCCCAGGATCAGCAGGCGGGAGCAGAGCGCCTCTTTGGCGTCGCCGATCCACTGGGCCAACTCGTCGGGGTGCGCCGTCGTGTAGCGCTCGGGGAGCGCCGGTTGCAGCCGAAGCATGTTGTGTCGTACCTCCTGGGAGGAGCTCCGGTAATGACCGGCGGGGACAGCCTGGTCGCCCATCCGCGGGGATGTCGGTCCCGGAGCCATATGTCGCCGGAAACCAGGCCGGCGTCCCACCAGCATATTCGTACCAGCGGTGCGGTGGTACGACCAGGGCCCCGGACACGGCACACTGGAACGGTGGTGACCAGACCAGCGAGCGGCTCCGTGCCCGACGGCCCAGGGTCGTACCAGTTCGTGGACAGGCACGGCCGGGTGCTCTATGTGGGCAAGGCCAAGTCCCTCCGGTCCCGGCTGAACTCCTATTTCCAGGACCCGAGCGCGCTGGCCCCCCGGACGGCTCAGATGGTCGACCAGGCCGACCACGTCGAGTGGATGGTGGTCGGCTCCGAGAGCGAAGCCCTGCTCCTCGAGCACAACCTCATCCAGCAGTTCCAGCCCCGCTACAACGTGCGCCTGAAGGACGACAAGAGCTACCCGTGGCTGGCCATCACCGTCGACGAGGAGTGGCCCCGTCCGGCGGTCGTCCGGGGACGGAAACGGACCGGGGTCCGGTACTTCGGTCCGTACCCCAACGTGTACGCCATCCGGGACACGCTCGACCTGCTCCTACGCTCCTTCCCCATCCGAAGCTGCAGCAACAATAAATTTGATCGCCACCAGCGCCTGGGCCGGCCCTGTCTGATGTACCACATCGAGCGCTGCTCGGGGCCGTGCGTCGCCGCAGTGGAGCCCGACGCCTATGCCGAGATGGTTGAGGCCTTCATGTCCATCCTCTCCGGCGACACCACCGCGCTCGAGCGCCAGCTCGAGTCGGACATGCGGGCGGCTTCGGGCTCGCTCGAGTTCGAGCGAGCCTCGATCCTGCGGGACAAGCTCGACGCTGTGCGCAAGGCCGATGCCGTGCGCCAGATGGAGCTCGAGCGTCCGGAGGACCTGGACGTCATCGGGCTGGCCGAGGACGAGCTCGAGGCCGCCGTCCAGGTGTTCCATGTCCGCTCGGGCAAGGTGGTCGGGAGGCTGGCCCTGTTCGTGGACAAGGTCGAGGACCTCACCCCTGCAGAGCTGATCGGGCGCATCCTGGTCGACGTGTACGCCGACGCCCCCTCCGGTGTGCCCCGACAGGTGCTGGTGCCCACCCTTCCCGATGATGTCGAGGCGGTGTCCGAGTACCTCGTCGAGCGGCGGGGGGGTCCGGTGGCCATGCGGGTCCCGGTCCGGGGGCCCAAGCGCCAACTCCAACAGACCGTGACCCACAACGCCGACGAGGCGTTCCTCCGCCACCGCCTGCAGCGGACGGCCGACCACAACAGCCGGGCCCGGGCCCTCGAGTCGTTGCAACGGGAGCTGGGTCTGCCTGACGCTCCGCTCCGCATCGAGTGCTACGACATGAGCCACCTCCAGGGCACCGACTACGTCGGTTCTATGGTCGTCTTCGAGGACGGACTGCCCAAAAAGAGCGACTATCGCCACTACAAGGTGTCGTCGGTCCCCGGGAACGACGACTACGCGGCCATGGAAGAGGTGCTCACTCGGCGGCTCACCGCCCTGCTCGAGGAGGAGGAGAGGGCGGACCGGCGACCGGGGCCCGAGCGGGAGGCGGATCCCGATCCATCCGAGCGCAAGCCGGCCCGTCGCCGCCGCTTCGCCTACCCACCCCAGCTCCTGCTGCTCGACGGCGGGAAGGGCCAGCTGGCCGTGGGTGTCCGGGTGCTCGAGCAATTGGGGCTGACCGAGCGGATCCCCATTGCCTCGCTGGCCAAGAGCTTCGAGGAGGTCTACCTACCCGGCCAGGACCAGCCCCTGCGGCTGCCCCGGCAGTCAGAGGCGCTCTACCTGCTCCAGCGGCTCCGGGACGAGGCCCACCGGTTCGCCATCTCCTACCATCGGAAGCTGCGGGGTAAGCGCATGACCGCCGGCGTGCTCGACGGCATCCCCGGGCTCGGGCCCAAGCGGCGGGCCCGGTTGCTCAGCCAATTCGGGGGGATCGGCTCGTTGCGCCGGGCCGACCTCGAGGAACTCCGGGCCCTGTCGTGGTTGCCCGACGAGGTGGCCGACACGGTCCACCGACGGCTCCACGAGCCGATGAGTCCCAGCGGGCGTCGCCCCCAGCGTGCGAGAGTGGTCGGGTGAGCGAGTACCTCGTGGTCACCGGGATGTCCGGGGCGGGCCGGTCCACGGCCGGGGCCACGCTCGAGGACCTCGGTTGGTTCGTCATCGACAACATGCCGTCCGCCCTCATCTCCAAGGTGTCCGAGCTGGTCCGGGGGTCGGGGAACGAGCTCGAGCACGTGGCCTTCGTGGTCGGGCGGGGTGGTGGGGACATCGACGACGTGATCCCGGCCATCGAGGACCTCCGGTCGGGACGCGACCGGGTCCGGATGGTCTTCCTCGACGCCGCCGACGACATCCTCGTCCGCCGGTTCGAGGGCACCCGCCGCCGTCACCCGTTGAGCGGCCGGGGGGTGGAGGGCTCCATCGCCGAGGAGCGTGCGCTCCTTCAGCCCCTCCGGGACCACGCCGACCTGGTCATCGACACGGGTGAGCTCAACGTCAACCAGCTCCGGAGCCGGCTGATGGAGGTCTTCGGCGGCGACGACCCGGACGCCACCATGCAGACCTCTATCCTGTCATTCGGGTTCAAGCACGGGGTCCCGCTGGACGTCGACCTGATGTTCGACTGCCGGTTCCTGCCCAACCCGTATTGGGTGGAATCCCTGCGCCCCCAGAGTGGGCTGGATGAACCGGTGCGGGACTACGTGCTCGGACGGACCGAGACCACCGAGTTCTTGGACAAGCTGGACGACATGCTGACCATGCTCATCCCCGCCTATGTCCGGGAGGGCAAGTCGTACCTGACCGTGGCCATGGGGTGCACGGGCGGCCGACACCGGTCGGTAGCCCTGGCCGAAGAGCTGGCCCAGCGCCTCGACAAGCAGGGGATCGCCACTTCGGTCTTCCATCGTGACGTGGACCGGTGACGGTCCCTGGTGGACACAGACCGGTGACGGTCCCTGGTGGACACAGACCGGTGACGGTCCCTGGTGGACACAGACCGGTGACGGTCCCTGGTGGACACAGACCGGTGACGGTCCCTGGTGGACACAGACCGGTGACGGTCCCTGGTGGACACAGACCGGTGACGGTCCCTGGTGGACACAGACCGGTGACGGTCCCTGGTGGACACAGACCGGTGACGGTCCCTGGTGGACACAGACCGGTGACGGTCCGGGCGGACACAGACCGGTGACGGTCCTGGTGGACACAGACCGGTGACGGTCCCTGGTGGACACAGACCGGTGACGGTCCCTGGTGGACACAGACCGGTGACGGTCCCTGGTGGACACAGACCGGTGACCGGATCCGAGCGGTCCTATCGGGTGGCCGCGGTGGGCGGGGGCCACGGCCTGGCCGCCACCCTGACCGCGGTCCGGCGCTACACCGACCAGGTGACGGCCGTGGTCTCGGTGGCTGACGACGGCGGGTCGAGCGGCCGTCTCCGCGAGCTGTTGGGCGTGATGCCCCCGGGGGACCTCCGGAAATGCATGGTTGCCCTGGCCGAACCGGGCTCGATCCTGGCCGTCGCCTTCGCCCGACGCTTCAGCCAGGACGAGCTGGCCGGCCACTCCCTGGGCAACCTGGTCCTGGCCGGGCTGATGGATGCAGCCGACGACCCGATCGGCGGGATCGACGAGGCCTGCCGCCTGCTCGGCGTCCGGGGACGGATCCTGCCGGCCACCACCGACCCGGTGGTGCTGAAGGCCGATGCCGAGAGCGGCCAGGTCGCCGGCCAGGTGGCCGTCATGGCCGCCGGCGGGATCCGGCACGTCTCGCTGGTGCCCGAGGACCCCGCCGCGCCGGCCGCAGCCGTCGAGGCGCTGGCCACGGCCGACCAGATCATCCTCGGGCCCGGATCCCTGTTCACCAGCACCCTGGCCGCCGCGGCCGTGCCCGGCATCCGGGATGCCATCCAGCAGGCGTCGGCCATGATCGTCTACGTCTGCAATCTGCATCCCGAGCTCCCGGAAACGGCGGACTACGACGTGTCCATGCACCTCGATGCCCTCGCCGGCCACGGCATCGAGGTGGACGTGGCCGTGTGCGACCCCTCGGGCCTAGCACTCGGCCGGCCCTCCTGCCGGGTGGTCGAAGCGCCGCTGGCCCGGCCCAACGGACGGGCCCACGACCCCGTCAAACTGGCGTCCGCCCTCTCCGGTCTGGTCGGATGAGTACTTGTCCTGTTGTTTTCGGTAATTTTGACACCCGGCCTCGACGGTTTGCCTCCGGCCGGTCGAGGCACGGATTTCATACGAGGAGAATCGAGGTACTGCCGCAATGACCGTACGGGTGGGCATCAACGGGTTCGGCCGCATCGGCCGGAACTTCCTCCGGGCCGCCCGGGACCAGGGCACGGACATCGAGGTCCTGGCCGTGAACGACCTGACCTCGGCCGAGACCCTGGCCCATCTCCTGCGCTACGACTCCACCCATGGGCGGTTCCCGGGCGATGTACAGGTAGCCGACGGTCACCTGGTCATCGACGGGCACACGGTCACGGTGCTGGCCGAGCGGGACCCGAAGGCCTTGCCCTGGGGGGTCCTGGGCGTGGACGTGGTCATCGAGTCGACCGGACGGTTCACCACCCGCGAGTCAGCCGCCGCCCATCTCAGCGACGGGGCCAACCGGGTCATCGTCTCCGCCCCGGCGGCCGACGTGGATGCCACCTTCGTCATCGGGGTCAACTCCGACCAGTACGACCCGGCCCGGCACGTCGTCGTCTCGAACGCGTCGTGCACCACCAATTGCTTCGTGCCCATGGTCAAGGTCCTCGACGACGCCTTCTCCATCGAGAGCGGCCTGATGACGACCGTACACGCCTACACCAACGACCAGAACCTCCTCGACCTCCCGCACAAGGACCTTCGCCGGGCCCGCGCCGCGGCCAACAACATCGTGCCCGCCTCCACCGGTGCGGCCCGGGCCACCGGCCTCGTGCTCGACTCCATGAAGGGCCGGCTCGACGGGACCGCGCTCCGGGTGCCGGTGCCCGACGGGTCGATCACCGACTTCACCGCCGTCGTTCCCGGAACGGTGACGGTCGCCGACGTCAACCGGGCCTTCGCCGACGCGGCATCGTCGGGCCCGCTCTCCGAGGTCCTGGTGTACACCGAGGACCCGATCGTGTCATCGGACATCGTCGGCAGCCCCGCCTCGTGTACCTTCGACTCCAAGCTCACCATGGCCATGCCGTCGGCGTCGGGGATCACCCTGGTGAAGGTCCAGGGTTGGTACGACAATGAATGGGGATATGCCAACCGCCTCGTCGACCTGACCCGGGTCATGGGTGCGGCCGGCGTCTGAGCGGGCAACAGGACCGGGGGAGACTCACCGTGAGCACCGACAACCACAACCCACTCCTGGAGGGCCTGCCCCTGCTCGATGATCTGCCCCCGCTGAAGGGCCGCAGCGTCCTGGTCCGGGTCGACTTCAACGTGCCCCTCCGCCGCTGCGAGGGCGAGGCGACCACAGTGGCCGACGACTTCCGCATCCGCTCCGCCCTCCCGACCCTCGAGTACCTGCTGGGTCGGGGGGCGTCGGTGACCGCCTGCACCCACCTCGGCCGCCCCCACGGCGCGCCCGAAGCCCAGTGCGACATGGCCCCGGTGCGGGACCGGTTGGCCGAGTTGGCCCCCGAGGTCGAGTTGCTCGAGAACCTCCGCTTCTACGCCGGGGAGGAGTCGAACGATCCCGAGTTCACCAAGAAGTTGGTCCACGGTCACGACGCCTATGTCAACGATGCCTTCGGGGTCTGCCACCGGGCCCACGCCTCGGTGGTGGGGCCGCCGGCCGCGCTCCCGAGCGCCGCCGGCTTCCTGTTGCTGCGCGAGATCGAGTCGCTCGGCACCCTCTTGGGCACCCCGGACCGGCCCTTCGTGGCCGTGGTGGGCGGGGCCAAGGTAGCCGACAAGCTCGGCGTACTGAGCTCGCTCCTCGAACGGGTCGACACCTTGATCGTGGGGGGCGGCATGGCCTTCACCTTCCTGGCTGCCGCCGGCCACCATGTGGGGGGCTCGCTCGTCGACTGGGACCGGATCGATGACTGTGCCGCCCTCCTGGCCTCGGGCAGGGAGATCCTGCTGCCGACCGACACGGTCGCCTTGGAGCCAGGTGCGCCGTTCGGACACGAGTGTCGGGCCGACGGGGCCGAGGTCCGCGTGGTGGGCGAGGATGTGCCCGATCAGTGGCAGGGGCTCGATATCGGGCCGGAGTCGGTGGCCCGCTTCGCCGGGGCCATCGCATCGGCTGGGACCGTACTGTGGAACGGCCCGATGGGGGTGTTCGAGGATCCCCGCTTCGTCCAGGGGACCTCGGGCGTTGCCCAGGCGGTGGCCGGTTGCCCCGGTTATACCGTCGTCGGCGGTGGCGACAGCGCCAGCGCGGTGGAGGAGTTGGGGCTGACCGAGCAGATCGACTTCATCTCGACCGGGGGAGGCGCCTCGCTGGAGCTGCTCGAGCACGGTGATCTGGTCGGGCTGGCTGCGTTGCGGTCGGCCGCCAATGCTCCCCGCCCGGATGTGGGGGGCGGTCGGGAGCGGGCTCCGTCGTGAGCGACCCGGCTCGCCGGCGACCGCTGGTGAGTGGCAACTGGAAGATGAACTTCGATCACTTCCAAGCCATTCACGCCGCTCGTGATCTCGGCCTTCGGCTGACGGCGGCCGATGTCGCCGCGCTCGACGTGTCCGTCCATCCGCCCTTCACCGACCTTCGCTCGGTCCAGACCGTGGTCGAGGCCGAGGGGATCCCGGTGGCGCTGGGGGCCCAGAATTGCGCCATCGAGGACTCGGGAGCCTTCACCGGCGAGGTCAGCGCCCTCATGCTGGCCAAACTGCACACGCAGTACGTCATCGTGGGCCACTCCGAGCGGCGTGTGCTCTTCGGCGAGACCGACGAGGTGGTGGGAGCCAAGCTGAGGGCGGTGTTCCGCAACGCCATGACCCCGATCTGCTGCGTCGGGGAGACCGGGGACGAACGGGAGGCGGGCATGACCCAGCCTCGGCTCACCACCCAGGTCGCTTCCGTTGTCGCCTCGGTGACCACCGAGCAGCTCTCGGGGATGGTCGTCGCCTACGAGCCAATCTGGGCCATCGGGACCGGACGGGCGGCAACGGCCGAAGATGCCCAGGAGGCCTGTGCATGGATCCGGTCGACGATCGGGGACGCGGCCGGCGATGAGGCGGCGTCGCAGGTCCGGATCCAGTACGGGGGATCGGTCACCCCGGAGAACACCCAGTCCTTGCTGGCCTGCCCGGATGTGGACGGGGCCCTGGTCGGAGGGGCCAGCCTCGACGCCGGCGCATTCGTCGACATCATCAGGGGTGCCGGCGGCAGGGGCCGGTGAGTTTGGTAGCCTTCCCAACGGTCCGGAGCCAAAGGAGGCCGTCTACGTGTTGACCGCAGTGATCGTCGTAGCCCAGGTCTTGGCCTGTCTGGCGCTGATCTTTCTCATCTTGATGCACAGCGGCAAGGGCGGCGGGCTGTCCGACATGTTCGGGGGCTCGGTCGGGTCAGCCGCGGCCGGTTCCACGGTGGTCGAACGGAACCTCGACCGGATCACCATCACCGTCGCCGTGATCTTCGCCTTCACCAACCTGACCCTGATCCTCCGCCTGCAGTGACCGCTGACGGCGCCGAGCCCGTCGGTGGCCGGCGCCGGAAGACAACCTGGTGGGCACGGCATCGCTCACGGTGGACCCTGCCCCTGGTGATCATCGTGATCATCGTGATCGTGGCGGCGGTGGATCACATCGCGGCCAAGCGGATCAGTCAGGTCGACCGGCCACCCCCCTCGAGCCTGGCGTCGACGCCCGGTGGATCGGCGACGGTGGACCTCGATCAGCAAATGGCCGGGTTCAACCCGAACACCTCGGCCGGGGCGGCGTCGGCCACACCCACGGTGATGGCATCCGTTCTCCCCAGTGCCTACATCATCAATCCGCAGCACCTGGCCGTGCCCAATGCCGCCTTGCTCCAGAGCGTGGAGGTGATCAAGCCCGCCCCCCTCACCATCTCCTATGTGATCAATCCCAAGGCGGTGTGGTCGGACGGCACGCCGGTCAGCGCCCAGGACTTCATCTATGCCTGGGAGTCGCAGCGGGGCGTGGGTGTCGACATCGACGGGAAGCCCTTCGACGTCGCCTCCACGCTCGGATACCGCGACATCGACTCGGTGACCCCGAGCGCCGACGGGAAGACGGTGACGGTCCTGTTCGGGACGCCGTTCACCGATTGGCGGGTGCTGTTCTCGAACATGGTGCCCGCCCACGTCGCCGAGCAGGTGGGCTGGAACAGCGGGTTCCAGACCTTCAATCCCGCTCGGGACCTGTCGGCCGGGCCCATGACCATCCAATCGGTGGCCCCGGACGGAACGGTGGTCCTTGTCCCGAACCAACGGTGGTGGGGACCCAAGCCCAAGCTGTCCCGAGTGGTGGTCAAGGAGAGCCAGAGCTCGGCATCGTGGATCGGCTCCCTGTCCCGCAGCAACGGAAGCGTCAGCCAACCGATCGGCTTCGACCTGACCGACCTCAATCGGGTCACCTCGCTGCCCAACGTGCAGAGCCAGGTCGGGAGCTCCATGACGTTCCTGCAGCTCGAGTTCAACGTGAGGAGCACGATTGCCGGGACGGTTGCCGTCCGCCAGGCGGTCGCCCATGCCCTGGACCGGTCGAAGCTGCTGACCGACGCCTTTGGCTCGATGCAGGCTGCGCCGGCCATCGATGACGACCACCTGGCCGTGAACACGCAACCTCAGTACTCGGCGTCTGCGGTGGCGGGAACCTATGCCACCGTGGACCCGGCCGCATCGGCCAGGCTCCTCGCCACGGCGGGCTACACCCGGTTCGTGTTCGGGCCCTACGAGGACGTCACGGGGCGGCCACTGCAGCTCAAGATGGCGGTCGAGGAGGGGGACCCGTGGATCGCCGGAGTAGCCCAGTTGATCGCCGCGCAGCTCGACGCGGCCGGGATCGACGTGGTCATCGTGCCCGTGGACGGGGCGAAGGGCATGTCCGACGCGGCTAGAGCCGGCAGCTACGACATGGCCCTGGTCTCCAGGACGGCGAGCACCTTTCTGACCAGCACGATGGCCTGGTTCTCCACCCAACTGGGCCTCCCCGGGTCCGGGGGGTCCGAAGACTGGAGCAATTTCAGCGACCCCGCCGTCGACCAGCTCTTTCGCCAGGCCAGCGTCGAGCTCAACCCGGTCAAGGGTGCCACGTACTACGGCCAGATCGATGACGAGTTGTGGAACGAGATGGTGGCTCTGCCGCTGTTCCAAGAGCCGGCGTTGCTGGCCCATGGCGTACAGATCGGCACGGTCCAGTACAACCCGTCGAGCACCGGCTTGCTGTGGAATGTGGCCGATTGGACCGCCTTGACGCCGAAGCCGGCCAAACCGGGGAGCTGAGGGAGCGGGCGCTGGTGGGGCTGAGACCGGAACCGCTTGATCATGCCGCCCGGCAGATGGACTCCGGACTCCGGACGCAGGGGAGCTCTCTGGTCCCACCCGTCGTTGGTGGTCTGCCGATCAGGCACGGTGGCTGCGCTACCATGCCTGACGCCCGACGGACACATTGGGCACCACTCGTCGGAGTGGCGGAATAGGCAGACGCGCTAGCTTGAGGGGCTAGTGCCCGCAAGGGCGTGGGGGTTCAAGTCCCCCCTCCGACACTTCGCTGACCTGGTGGAATGCTCTATCGCAGGGCCTCCGACTGCTGCATGAAATGCTCGGTGTCAACATTTTGTCAACGGAATTTTTTGAGGCGGCCCGTTGTCAACGGATGTCAACCGCCAATGCCGCCGAGAAGGTTCATGCCCGGCATGGGCGACGCCGCTGGCGAGTGTTGGGCCCGGCGAAGCGAAAGCCATCCGCGTTAGGTCCCACGTCTCCCAAGCCGAAACCGCCCAAGAGATAGGGACCAGCCAGGCGGCCCTGTCCCTCTGGGAGGCGGGGAAGCGGCGGCCGACTGGCGACAGCGCCGTCCGGTGGCTGGAGATTCTCGACCAACTGGAGCGGCGATAACTCAGGCACTGGATCTTCGCACGATGACGGCCAAGGAGCTCGCCGACGCTCTCGGTGTCAGCGAATGGTCGATCTACCAATCGGTCCGGGATGGAGACTGCCCGGTCAATCCGATACGGGTCAGCCGTTGATCATCTGCCGCCCGACGGCGTCGGCAAGACGACTCTGACCCAGCAGCTCGTGCTGCACCTGGCCGGGACACTGACAGCATCGAGAAGGCGCGCCGGCAGCTCGACCGCCTGACCCGCGACGGCAAGGTGCATCGTCGGGAGGGAGCGAAGGGCGGAAAGGTCGGCGAAAACGCCGCTCTTTACTACCCGCTGAAAGTGCTCGACGGAGGTCGAGATGACCGCAAGAGCAATCACGCAACCAATCACGGCACGCACCAGTCACGGCACCAATCACACCCAATCACGCAACGTCTAAATTCAAAACGAAGCTGTGAGCGAGTTCGACTTCCTGTAGACGGCTCGGCGGGCGTCCCTTTTGGCCAAGCCCTCTACACCTCCATGCTCGACGGCTTCGACGTTGCCGAGGTCCCGAGCCCCACGGTACAGCTGGCTCCTGAGCGACTTCTTACGTGCCATCGGGCACCACCGTAGCGTCGTGTCCGCTCCGTTGGATGACCCCATTTGATCTGATCGCACTGCGCCGCCTTTCCACCCAGGTCACGATCCCAATGGCACTCCCCTTGTCGCCTGCCCACGCGACCAAGATACGGTTGCGAAGTGGATCAGGTACCGGTAGCGCTGACAACCAAGACCGCTCCTGGGCCGGCATCGATCCAGATCCCCAACGACAGACCGGCGACCGCTCCCGAGTACTTCCACGTGCTGGCGAAACCCACTGGTCCCATCTGCAATCTCGACTGCGAGTACTGCTTTTTCCTGTCCAAGGAGACGCTCTATCCAGGCGATCGCTTCAGGATGTCCGATGAGCTGCTCACCGCCTATGTGCGCCAGCTCCTGGAATCCCACGCCTCTGCCCCCGAGGTAACAGTCGCCTGGCAGGGCGGCGAGCCCACGCTCATGGGGGTCGATTTCTTCCGCCGAGCGGTCGAGCTCACCGAACAGTTCCGCCGGCCGGGGCAACGGGTGCAGTACACCATTCAGACCAACGGAACCCTGCTCACCGATGATTGGTGCAAGCTTCTCGCGGACCATCGGTTTCTGGTGGGACTGAGCGTTGACGGCCCACCCGAAGTGCACGACCGCTACCGGGTCGACAAGCGCGGGAACCCGTCGTCGGAGAGGGTGCTACGAGGACTCAACCTGCTCAAGAAGCACGACGTGGAGTTCAACATCTTGTGCACGGTGAACGCCGCGAATCAGGACCGTCCGCTTGAGGTCTACCGTTACTTCCGCGATGAACTCGGTGCGCAGTTCATCCAGTTCATCCCCATCGTGGAGCGAGACAACGACTCAGGATTTCAGGAGGGAGACCAGGTCACCGGGCGCTCGGTCGATCCGAATGCGTGGGGCAGGTTCCTCATCATGGTCTTCGACGAGTGGCTCCGACACGACGTGGGCACGGTCTTCATTTCTCATTTCGACGCGGCGCTCGCCTCCTGGGTGGGCGTGCCCCCCGCGCTCTGCGTCTTCGCCGAGACGTGCGGCAACGCGGTCGCACTCGAACACAACGGCGACCTGTATTCGTGTGACCATTTCGTGGAGCCCGGCTATCTCCTAGGCAACATCTTCGACACTCACATGGTCGACCTCATGGCGTCGGTCCAGCAGCGCTCGTTCGGAAATGACAAGCGGGACTCCTTGCCGCGATACTGCCGGGAATGCTCGGTCCGCTTCGCCTGCAACGGAGAATGTCCCAAGAACCGCTTCACGCGTGCGCCAGACGGCGAACTCGGACTCAACTACCTGTGTGCCGGCTACAAGGCGTTCTTCGGGCACATCGATGGAACCATGCGGCTGATGGCTGACCTGGTGCGCCAGGGCCGGCATGCAGACGAGGTCATGGCGATGTTTGCCAAGGCCGGCCGCAACGATCCCTGTCCATGCGGGAGTGGCCGCAAGGCCAAGGCCTGCCACAAACGCCCAGCCTCGTAGAGAACGACCAAGGGAGACACACGTGAACTCGGACCCAGAGAAGTTGGCGCGGCAAGACTCCCTCCCGTTTCCCCCGCCGCCACCGCCCGGCAAGGTCGGCCTCACGATGCAAGAGTCGGTCTACGAGCAGCGGGTACAACCGCGCCCGCTCCCAGCTGACGCTCCGAACATCCTCATCGTGTTGATGGACGACGCCGGCCCCGGCCAGCCGTCTACCTTCGGCGGCGAGATCAACACCCCGACTCTGGATCGCGTCCTCGGAGAGGGGATTGGGTACAACCGGTTCCACACCACCGCCCTGTGCTCGCCAACTCGAGCGTCACTGTTGACCGGGCGCAATCATCACCGCGTCTGCACCGGGGTCATCGAGGAGTTCGCCAATGACTGGGACGCCTTCTCGGGGCGGATTCCGACGAGTACCGCCCTCGTCTCAGAGGTGCTGAAGGACTACGGCTATGCCACGGGGGGCTGGGGCAAGTGGCACAACACGCCGACGATCGAGGCAGGCCCGACGGGCCCATTCGAGAACTGGCCGACCAGCCGAGGCTTCGAGTACTTCTACGGATTCCTGGCCGGAGAGTCCTCGCAGTTCGAGCCAAACCTTGTGCGCAATACGACGTTCGTGCTGCCCACCAAGACGCCCGAAGAGGGATACCACCTGAACGAGGACCTGGCAGACGATGCCATCAACTGGCTCCATAAGCACAAGGCGATGGCCCCCGACCGTCCGTTCTTCATGTACTGGGCCAGCGGGGCGGTTCACGGACCTCACCACGCGCCCAAGGAGTACATCGACAAGTACCGGGGCAAGTTCGACGATGGGTGGGACGCCTACCGTGAGCGGGTGTTCGAGCGGGCCAAGGAGAAGGGTTGGATCCCTCCCGAGACGCAACTCACACCCCGTCACGAACAGATGGCGTCGTGGGACAGCATCCCAGAGAGCGAGCGGCCGTTTCAGAGCCGGTTGATGGAGGTGTGTGCCGCCTATGGTGAGCACGCTGACCTTCAGGCCGGGCGTATCGTCGACGAGATCGAGGCACTCGGCTATGGCGACAACACCCTGATCTTCTACATCTGGGGCGACAACGGCACGTCAGCCCAGGGTCAGGCCGGAACGATCAGTGAGCTGGTGGCCCACAACGGCATCGTCACCACCATCGAGCAGCAACTCGAAGCTCTTGAGGAACTGGGCGGCCTCGATGTCCTCGGTGGGCCGAAGAGCGACCCCATCTACCATTCGGGGTGGGCCTGGGCGGGCAGCACGCCCTACAAGGGCACGATGATCCTGGCCGCATATTTCGGCGGTAGTCGTAATCCGATGGCCATCCGGTGGCCCGCCCAGATCAAACCCGATGCGACGCCGCGACCTCAGTTCCATCACTGCAACGATGTCGTCCCAACGATCTACGAGATCCTCGGCATCACACCACCCCGCGTGGTCAACGGTGTTCCTCAAGAGTCGCTCGACGGCGTGAGCTTCGCATATAGCTTCGACGACCCTACGGCTGAGGGACGATTGAAGACCCAGTACTTTGAGATCCTCGGCAGCCGTGGCATCTACCACGACGGCTGGATGGCTTCGACGTTTGGTCCTCGTGTCCCCTGGGTTCGGGGACTGCCGCCCGGCATCTTCGACTGGACGCCGGACAAGGACACCTGGGAGCTCTACAACCTCGACGTGGACTGGAGCCAAGCCAACGACCTCGCGGCGGAGATGCCCGACAGGCTGGAGCGACTGAAGGAGCTCTTCCTCATCGAGGCGGCAAGGAACAATGTCCTACCCATCGGGGGAGGGCTCTGGATTCCCCTGTTTCACCCCGAGCTACGCCCCGCTCCCCCCTACAAGGAATGGACGTTCTTCGGCGACACCGTCCGGGTGCCCGAGTTCTCCGCCCCAGCCCTGGGCACCAGGCCCAACGTCGTCACGATCGACGCCGTCATGCCCGCTGACAGCAACGGTGTGCTCTACAAGTTGGGCGGCTTCTCTGGCGGCCTCACCTGCTTCGTGGAAGACGGTGTCCTTTGCTACGAGTACAACCTCTTCGAGATCCAGCGGACCAAGATACGCGCGCAGGAGAAGCTGCCGGTGGGCAACTTACAGCTAGAGATCGAAACAAATCACCCCCAACCGATGCCGCGTGGACCGCTGAACGTGACGATGAAGGTGAATGGCGAACTCGTTGCAGAAGGAACCGTACCCGTGACCTGTCCGATTGCGTTTACCGCCAACGAGTGCCTCGATTTCGGTATCTCGCTCGGATCGCCGGTGTCGCTCGACTACTACGACAAGGCGCCGTTCGAGTTCAACGGCACGATCGAACGGGTCTCCGTAAGCTATGCCCCGTAGCGAGGTAATAGTGAGCCGGGGACGCGCGGCTGGTTGAACAAGCAAGGCGCTTATTGCTTTATCGCTGATCTGCGGAGCGGTCCAGAGCAGTCCCGGGCTCTGAGTCGCCGAGTGTGACCGAGTGGGAGACGGCAAGGCAATGACGGCAAGGCGATGAGTGACCGCCTACGACACCGTGTCGTGATCGTCGGCGGCGGCTTCGGGGGACTGCCCGCCACCCGACTGCTGGCGCGTTTGAAAGATGTCGAGGTGACCCTGCTCGACCGACGCAATCACCATCTGTTCCAGCCGCTGCTGTACCAGGTGGCAACCGGCATCCTGTCGCCTGGGCAGATCGCGCCAGTGCTGCGCCACGTGGTGCGCAAGCACCGGAACGTCTCCGTGAAGCTCACCAATGTCACCGGCTTCGATCTGGACCGGCGGGTCGTCCACACCACCACGGTCCCCGGCTTCGAGCGAGACTTTTCGTACGACAGTCTGATCGTGGCAGCAGGAGTCCATCAGAGCTACTTCGGCCACGACGAGTTCGCCCTTATCGCACCTGGAATGAAGACGATCGATGACGCCCTCGAGCTCCGCCGCCGGATCTATGGCGCCTTCGAGATGGCTGAGACTTTGACCGACATGAGCCAGCGTCAATTCTGGCTGACGGTGGTGGTCGTTGGGGCCGGCCCGACGGGCGTGGAACTGGCCGGACAGGTCCGAGAGCTCGCCGCTCGAAGCCTCTGCCGCGACTTCCGCAGTATCGACCCGGCCACTGTCAGGGTGGTGGTGCTGGATGCGGGCAGCGAACCGCTGGCAAACTTCGGTGGCCGCCTTTCGAGGTATGCAACAAGGAACCTCCAGCGCATGGGCGTCGAACTCCACATGGGCTCGAGGGTGACGGGTGTGGACCCGTTCGGGGTGGACCTCCAGGGCCCCAATGGACAAGAACGCATCGACGCCGGGACGACGATCTGGGCTGCAGGTGTCGAGGCTTCTCCGCTGGCGGCGCGCCTCGCCGAGGCCAGCGGGGCCGAGACCGACCGGGCTGGACGAATCGCGGTGCTGCCGGACCTCACGCTTCCGGGCCACCCAGAGGTGTTCGCGGTCGGCGACATGGTTGCTCTCAACCAGCTCCCCGGCGTGTGCGAGGTTGCCATGCAGGGCGGCCTGCACGCTGCCAACAGCATCCGTCGTCGCCTGAAGGGCGAAACCAAGACCGTCGCGTTCAAGTATCGCGACCTGGGGAGCGCGGCGACGATCGGTCGATTCAAGGCGATCGTGAACTTCCGGGGGATCCGGCTGAGCGGGTTCCCAGGGTGGACCGTGTGGCTCTTCGTCCACCTCACGTTCCTGAACGGATTCGGCAACCGGGCCGCCGCTCTGTTCCGTTGGGCGAAGGCGATGGTCGGCCGAAGCCGGCCCGAACGGGTCTTCAGTGTCGGGCACACCGGCGGTGATCTGAGCCTCCCCGAGAAGATCCGCGCTCAGGTGATGCCCTCCCCGTTCCCGGTCATGGACGCCGCCCTGAGCGCCCGCGAACCTGCCCATACGCCAATCGCGGACGGCCAATCACCCTCTCCGGAGTGAAGACGCCTCCCCGTTCCGACGAGGCGTGGACGGCATCGCCACCGCGATCATCGACACTGGTGCCATCCTACCGGCGCTCTCGCTCAGCCAGTCGTCCAGCTCGGCGTTGAGCCGGGCCAGGCGCCCCGCCATCTCCAGACACTCCTGTGCGGCCTTCTCCAGTTCGGCAATGAGGGATCCCCGATACCGGCCAGTAGCGCCGGCCTGGGAGCTGTCAGGCACTCCTCTGAGGTACGCTCGGCGAAGGCCATCATGCAGCCTTGCGGAGGGCCAGCTCACCCCGGAGAAACGTGGGTGTACTCGCGGTGAAACGCCCCTCCGACACGGGCTGTCGCACACGCGACGGCAGCGACTGGCCTCGGCAATGATGAGCGCTGGTCAGATTCCTGCACTGAGCACGATCTGGCAGACGCGTGGGAGATCGCCGCACCCGACCCCGGGGGCCCGTCGGGCCAGGGTTTGATCGGGGACGGTAGGGTTCGCTACCGGACCGAGGAAGGCGAGACAACGATGACGCAACGTACGGTAGAGGTCGATACCGCCGACGGGACCTGCCCGGCGTCCCTGAGCATCCCCGAAGGGGAAGGTCCCTGGCCGGCAGTGATCATGTATCCCGATGCTGGTGGGATGCGCGACGTCTTGCGGGAGATGGGCGAGCGACTGTCGGCCCTCGGCTATGTGGTGCTGGTACCAGACTTCTATTACCGAAACGGCCCGTACGACCTGGGCGACCTCAAGACTGCCTTCTCCAGGGAAGAGTCCCGAGAGAAGATCATGCAGATGATGCAGGGCTACACCACCGATTTGGCCGTGAGCGACGCAGCAGCCTACGTCGACTACCTGAATGCACTACCGGAAAAGGCGCCTGGGGGCGTCGGCACCACTGGGTATTGCATGGGCGGTCGACTCTCGCTCACGGCTGCCGCAAACCTTGGCGTAAGCGTCGCTGCGGCCGCCTCTTTTCACGGCGGGGGTATCGCCAAAGCGAGGGACTCGAATAGCCCTCACCACAGAGCGGACTCGATCAGGGCCACCGTCTACGTGGCAGGAGCCATCGAGGATCAGTCATTCACCGACGAGGACAAGGAGCTTCTGGAGAAGTCCCTGACCGAGGCCGGTGTATCCCACACGATCGAGACTTACCAGGCCCACCATGGTTTTGCTGTCCCCGACAACGAGACCTACGACGAGGCCGCCGCCGAGCGCCACTGGCACGCCATGGAGAATCTTTTCGGCTCGGCTCTCGGGTCCTGACGATCCCTTCACGCGGGCATCTAACCTCCGCCCCTGCCGTTTGCGCGCACTGTGGGGCTCGATCCGAACATGGTGAAGGCATGGGAGCCTCGGAATAGCCTCAGGCCGCCCACTCCGTACGCCACACTGCCGGTGTACTTATGGTTGGTAACGCCCCTCCGACACCGGCTTTGCGCAGGTCAGACGGTCGCGATTCCCCAAAATCGGTGGAATGTTCTACCAATGTTCCACCACACCAACGTCATGCCCATTCCCGAAGGTCATGCTGGCGGCGTTCTCGGCCGCGTCGGACGCCATCGACTCGTGACATGGCTGTACGTCTCCAACGTGACAGCTGTAGAAGTGTGCGGCTGAAGCGTTCGGGGTGGAAGCGGCGGCCGTCCGGCAGCGCGAACACGAGGTTGTCGTGCTGTAGCCGGGACCTATCTTTAGCCGTTCCTCGGCTTGCCTGGCCCACTGCTGGCGAAGTACAGCAACCGTCATTGAGTCAAGCGCAACCTCCCGTGCCCGTCCCATCTTGGTGGCGCCAGTTGTCGCCTTGTGGTTGAGGGCGATTCGTGCCCGCCGGATGGAGACCGTCCCCTTGTCGAGGTCTACATCGTCCTACGTAAGCCCGAGGGCTTCACCGCGGAGCATGCCAGTCGTGGCTAGGAGTGTGAACGCAGGACCGTAGCGCTCAGCCTGACGCATTCGAGGAACGTCCCGAGCTGTGGGCCGGTCCATGTCTCTATCTCCGGGGCAGCTCTTGCCTGCTGTTGTCTAGGTGGCCCGGCCGCAGTTGCGTCGTTGCGGACGACGTACTGCCATGCGAGCGCGTCTCTGTCGCGCCCCAGATCTAACCTCGGTCGATGGACCACTACGCCGAGGCGTTCAATGTGGATCCAGGCCAGTCTCGGCGCCTCGTGTACCAGCCAGACGGCAGCGGCCGGACGACGTTCTGCCCCGAGCCGGTCGAGCGGCGAGGACAACACTGGCCTCTGCGTAGGCTTAGGTCGCCCCAACGAAAGAACAATACGGAAACAACTGTTTCGCCACGAGTCCAACCTCGCGGACCGTCAGTCGGGTTAAGGGTACAGATCAAAGCGATTGCCGGGTAGATCGCCTCGGATGGCGAACATCGTGGCCTCTTCAGTTGGGACGTTGGCTCGTGGCGCGCCAAGCTTCGCCGGAGAAAGAAATTCGGCACCGAGCCGAAACGCAGGTCAGACTTTGCCTATGACGCGTCCGGATACCAAGTACGTGGCCGTCGGGGATGCTGACGTTGCCTACCAGGTCCTCGGAGAGGGACCCACCGACCTGCTCTTCTTCAACGGACTTGGCAGCAACATCGAGATGGCGTGGGAAGACCCAGTCATTGCCGGCTTCCTCAGACGTCTGTCGTCCTTACGCCGCTTGATCTTTCTCGATCGACGAGGCACAGGCGCATCTGACGGTGTGCCAGGTAGCGCTTTACCAACGTGGGAGGAGTGGACCGAAGACATCGAGGCCGTCCTCAACGCGGTCGGTTCCGAGCAGACATCCATTCTCGCGACAGTAGATGGTGGCCCGATCTCGATCCTCTATGCCGCTGCACATCCCGAACGGGTCGATTCCCTGGTTCTATGCAATACGACCGCCCGATATCTGGTTGCTGACGACTATCCGATCGGTCTCACATCTGAGGCGCTCGATTCCGTCATCGGGTTCCTTCGGGCCTACTGGGGTATGCCGGAATTCTTCTCGCTTGCTGGTGCAGCTGAGGACCCGGTTCGCGGCGATGCTCTCGGTCGGCTCTTCCGGTCGTCAGTCACCCCGAGAACCGCGGCAGCACAGTACGAATACCTGCTTCGGAACCTCGATGTTCGCCCGGTGCTTCCGCTTCTCCGGGTTCCCACCCTGGTCCTGAGCGCCGACAATCCAAGCTTTCTGCCCGTTGCACATGGGCGATATGTGGCTGAGCACATTGAGGGATCAAAGTTCGTCGCGCTGCCGGGCGCCGACATGTTGATCTTCAGCCAGGAGGATGTGATATTCGACGAAGTGGCCGAGTTTTTGACCGGTAAGAGACCAGTAAGGGATATTGACCGAGTACTGGTCTCAATACTCTTCACAGATATAGTCGGGTCAACTGAACGTGCCGCCTCACTGGGTGATCAAAGGTGGCGGTCTTTGTTGGATCGCCATGATCACACTGTCCGTGAACAGTTTCGGCTTTTCCGGGGTCGGGAGGTCAACACGACGGGAGACGGGTTCGTCGCTTCATTCGATGGTCCGGCCCGAGCCATCCGTTGCGGTCAGGCGACCATCGACGCCACCCGAGCCCTCGGTATCGAGCTTCGCATGGGTCTCCACACCGGTGAATGCGAGGTGAGAGGCGACGATCTGGGCGGCCTCGCCGTTCACATCGCCGCTCGTCTCGGTTCTTTGGCCTCGCCGAGCGAGATTCTTGTCTCGGGCACTGTCAAGGACCTCGTAATTGGCTCGGGCATTGAGTTCAATGAGCGGGGAGAGAATGAGCTGAAGGGGGTGCCGGGGAGCTGGAGGCTCTACGCGGTCTCAGGTTGAACAGCCGTCACGCCCCCTCAAAGCCGAGGCCTTCATGCCTGATGGCCATCCAGAACCAAAGTTTTTGCTCCAGTCGCATCGACCCACCTCACCGGCCTGGCCCTGAGGGTCGGCCTAACGCCAAATGAACCCGACCGCTCCTCCCTCGGGGCTGCAGGGGAGTGCAGGTCCTGACTGCGCAGCTGCTTGAGGCGGAGGAGCAACTGCAAGATGGCATTCGCACGTTCCCCTGGCAGTACGGAGCTCGGGGCAATACATCGGCTCAGAGCGCCAAGGGATGGGGCGCACTACGGGCGTCGCGATCCAAGGGCAGCCTTGGCTGACTATCGTGAGGGGTATTCCCGGTCGCCTCATGATGATCTCGGCCATTATTGCGATTGCACTATTTGGCCTTCTGATTAGCTGGGTTCTCGCGTTCTTCGTCATCGCAGTAGTCGTTGGCATCGAGGCCTTGGCCCAAGGCGCCGGTCGGCGGGGCGCCACGACTGAATCCGAAAAGAGTGGCGGAAGAGGCTCCGACTCCGTGTTGTGAGGATAGGAGCGGGCTGAGGCGGGACGAAACCTCGCTAGGAGGAGGAATCTGGAGGCGAATTTCTTCTATCCGACGCGTCGGTTCATCAGTCTCAGGAAAGGTACAGAGGTCGTGGGAGCAGGCTCGGGCCGACGATGAGGCAGGAGCCCTCGGCCGTCGCGGTTGTGACCCGGCGGCGACCGTGAGCTACGCCCAGATGTACTCCTGGGCGATGGCGCCATCGCTCCACTTGGCTACGGTCACCATACGGGCCCCATCGGCGAACTCCCCGATGACGCTCGTCCACTCTCCTGACCCGAACTTGATCGGGTGTGACGTGATCTGGGGTGGTGCACCGCCTCCGCTCCGTTCGACGTATGACTTCATGGCCTCGATGTGCTCCTCGATGCCGTGGGTCGGCGGCTGTCCTTGCCAGTCCACTCGAACATCGTCGGTGTGATGGTGAGCGAAGACGCCGGTCCAATCGGCGTTGTCCCAGCCCACGAAGTCAAGATCATCCATGCCTTGAAGGTTGCGATCTACCGCGTCGTCGTTCGGCATATCCAGGGTGCCTCCAGTGAAATCGAGTCTTCAGTGACTCACCTTCAAGGGTAAACCCGGACCGTGACGACGGCCGTGCTCGCGAATCGCCGGATTTGAAGTGACGGGTAGTACCCCTGCCGAGGGTCAACCGGCGCGGTCGTGTTCGAGGCGTCGGGAGATGGGGTCGAGGGCGTAGTACAGCGCGAGGGCGCCGTGGAAGGCCAGACACAAGTAAGGATTGATGAAGGCGACCCCGATGGAGACCAGGTAGGCCCCGGTACCGGCTACGAACAAGGCGGTCGATCTCCGGCGCTGGTCCTCGGGAAGCTCGTCGTTGAGCAGGCGCCGTCCGATGGAGGCATGGAGCCAGAGAGCCGCCCAGGCCAGGGCGTTAACGGTCATGACGATGCTGTAGAACACAGCCGCCGTTCGTTCGCCCGCCCCTGTGCGCAGGGCCTCCCCGAAGACCTCGGTGGGGTACGGGATGAACACCACCGTCATCAGTAGGACCAGATTCCGGTAGAAGAACCCATGGTCAATGCGTTGGATGTTCGAGAAGACGGTGTGGTGGTTGAGCCACATGATCCCGAGGATCAGGAAGCTGACAACATACGCGGCCAATGACGGCCACCGGTCCAATAACTGCCTGGCCAACTTGGAGTAGTCGCTGGGCTGGGCGATGGTGAGGACCAAGAGGGTGATGGCGATGGCGAAGACCCCGTCGCTGAAGCCCTCCACCCGTCCCTTATTCACGTTCACGTCTCCCGGGCCTCCAGGCGGCCAAAGAGGTTGATTGGAGGACGCCCCACGGTCATGGTTCTACCACCCGGCGGGCACGCCGGAAGTTGTCAGGCGTGACCACACCATCGGTGACGCACCTCACGAATCAGTGAGATTACCCACGGCTTCTCCCGCGTCCCCACCGCAACCAGGTCGCCAAAGACGGCGACTTTGCCTTCACGGTGACCGGCGTCCAGTGCGGCGTCACGAGCCTCGGTACAGACCCGATCTCGGAGTCAGCGCCAGCGGGATCTCAGTGGTGCCTCGTGGCGCGCATCCGAATGAGTTGGACACCGAATAGATGGGGGCCAGCATGAATCCTCCTTGTGTCAAGGCGCTGTTTCCAGGAGGTTTGAGCGCGTCGATTCAGACCCCGTTCGAGGTGCCGGTCTACAGCCCGGGAGTGACTTTGCCGAAGAGCCGGTCGTCAAGGTTGACTAGTCGAGCTGGACGTCGTCCCCCTTGGCCTGCGGCTCGGCCGCCACCTCGAGGATCTCCCGGGTTGCCCGGCCGAAAGCCCGCAGGGAGGCCCGGATCAGGCCAATGCGGGTCGGGCTCTCCGGTGCCGGGATCTCTATGGCTACCCGTGCGACTCCTGGCTCCTCTGGTTCGATGCGGGCACCGGCCTCCGCCAGGGTCTCGATAATCTTCCGGTTATCCCACAGGATGTCGCTGACAAAGGTCGTGATCCCGTTGCGGCGGGCGTGATCGGCCAGCATCTCCAAAAGGAGGGTGCCGAGACCCCGATGCTGGTAATCGTCGAGCACCGTCACCGCGACCTCGGCGTCGGTGGGCTGGATGGGGTCTCGGATGTAACGGGCGACACCGATGCCGGGCTGGCCGCGCTCGTCGATCGCGAACGCCGCCCACGCGAAGTGATCGTGGTAGTCGAGATTCGTGAGGTACTCCAGATCAGCGTCGGATAGTTGTGAAGGTGCTGCGAAGAACCGGTAGCGGCGGGCTTCCGCTGAGAGGTGCTCATAGCCGATCGCCAGCTCATTCCGATCGCTGAGCTGAAGCGGCCGCACGAGCACTCGGCAATGGTCGGCCAGTTCGTGGATCGAGCTCGCCAACTCAGGTATGGAGTTCGGGAGTGACTCGTGCATGACGTCGCTCTGCTCGGCTGAGGCGGACACCTGTGCCTGCTCAGCTCCCATAAAGGTCATCGATCACTGAGCCGTAGGCTTTCTCCACGACGGCGCGCCGCACTTTGAGCGTTGGGGTCAGCTCACCGTTGGCGATCGTCAGATCGTGGGGTAGGACCGCGAACTTGCGGATCGACTCTGCTCGTGACACTGACTCGTTAGCATCGTCGATCGCTGCTTGGACCTCTGCCAACAATGCCGGATGATCCGTTGCTTGAGAGGCCGCGGTCCCACCCAAGGTACCCTGGCTAGCCCAGGCTACGAATGCTTCCTCGTCGAGGGTGATGAGCGCGGCAACGAACGGACGGGCATCGCCGACCACCACCGCCTGGCTGATCAATGGGTGCGCTCGAATCCGATCCTCCAGCGGCGCCGGCGCCACGTTCTTCCCGGCGCCAGTGACGATCAACTCCTTCTTCCGTCCAGTGATACGCAGATAGCCATCGTCGTCAAGATCACCGATGTCGCCGGTCTTGAACCATCCATCGGCGTCGAAGACATCAGATGTGGCTTGCTCATTGCGCCAGTATCCCTGGAAGACCTGCGGACCTTTGGCAAGTATCTCGCCATCGGGGGCGACACGAATGCTCGTGCCCAGCAGCGCCCGGCCCACGGTGCCTGGTTTCCATGCGCCAAGCCGGTTGACCGTCAGGGATGGGCTCGTTTCCGTGAGCCCATAGCCTTCAAACACCTTGACGCCCACACCGTTGAAGAAGTGCGTGATCCGCTCGCCTAGCGGGCCTCCGCCACTAAAGGCGAACCGCAGCCGGCCGCCGAATACTGTTTCGACCTTCTTGTAGACGAGCCGGTCGAAGAGCGCGTGTTCCGCTGAGGTCAGCGGATGCGGAATGTGGTCTTCATGGTGCATCGACCACTGCACCGCGACATCGGTGGCCTTGTCGAAGGTCGCCCCGTGGCCCTCGGCCTGCGCCTTCTGCTGGGCACCGTTGAACACCTTCTCAAAGATACGGGGCACTGCGCCAATCATCGTAGGCTGCACCATGGCGAACTCTTCCAAGATCGCATCCATGTGGGTGGCGAAGGCGCATTTGACTCCCCATTCCACGCAGGTGAGGGTGATGATCTTGGCGAGCACGTGGGCTAGTGGCAGGAACACGAGGATGACCTCGTCGGATTGGAGCATCATTCCGATCGCGTCGATGGTCTGCAACACGTTGACGCGGAGATTCCCGTGGGTGAGGACGCAGCCCTTGGGCCGACCGGTCGTACCGGATGTGTAGATGATCGTGGCGATATTGGCGGCCTCGAGGGACCGGATGCGATCGTCAAGGATGGAGTCGGGCACGGCCTCCCCGCGGCGGGCAAGCTCATCGAGTGCCCCGTCGTCAATGACGAGGATCTCGGGACGCCCGTCCTCCCGGTGCACGGCTCCGCTCGTACAAGTCCCGCATTATCGGCGTCTCGACGACGAGCATCTGGACATCGCCATCATGGACGATCCACTGCATCTGGTCAGCTGACGACGTCTCGTAGATCGGAACTGTCACACCGCCACTGGCGAGGATGGCGTAGTCGAGCAACAGCCACTCAAGCCTCGTCCGCGACATGAGGCCAACTCGACCGCCAGGCTCGAGCCCACTGGCGACGATGCCTTTGGCTATGACCCGGCAGTGCTCGTAGAACTCACCAGCGGTAACGTCGACGAAGTGGTCGCCGTCGCGATAGGCGGCCATAACCTCGCCCGGTTCCTTCTCGGCACGCTGGATCACCGGTTCGAACAGATTGGTATATGGCGGAAGCGGATCCATAGGGGGTCCGGTCGTCTCGTGCATCAATACCTCTCCTGCCGGGGTCATTCGATCCCGGCTCATTGCATCGTCGACAGTCTTTCACCAAGGTTTCCGACCCGCGTTGCCCTGGGGCAAAGGTGAAGGTCGCGTAAAGTAGACCCTGAGATACGGCGAGCAGGCCTGGGCGCGGAGATTGTCGTCCAAGCTGTGGACCTGGACTTCTGTAGATTCCGAGAATGGAACGATTCGATCACCTTCGACCCGCTCATGGCTGTTTGCCGCCCAGCGTCCCGCTCACCGATCGTCCTGCGGCGTTGAGAACCAACGACGCCCCGCTCGCGATCGTTTGTCTGCCCATGACCAACAACTGGGAGGTGATCTGGCATGACAGCGCAGATACGCCGAGAGTGTTGTCTCGGATCAGACGATCATCTCGCAGTAGCAGCCAGCACAGCCGGCCGAAGCCCCGGGCATTGCGGCGAGCAAACCGAGGAACCATGGATTCCAGCGGTGCGCTATGTCTTCCATCTCGGCGCGTCTCACGGGAGCATCTTCGAGCGCCTCACCAGCGCCCCATGGCGTACCCGACCCGAGAGGGGGCAAGAAGTTCGCAGACTTTCGGAGGCTACGAGCGAGGCTGAGGTGACTACCGTCGGTGTTCAGCGATGGACATCGACCTTGGGAAAAGGGACGCTCTGCCCTGACCGAGGCCTGTGCCCGCCCGCGCCGTCTCATTCCGGCGCGTGATCATTTTGGTCGTCGAGGCGATGCACGGTCTCGTTGCGGCTGAGACCGCGGAGCTCAAAGGAACCAAGCACGGTGAGGGTGACACCGACGGGAAGCTGGTCGGAAATCAGGTCGGCCAAGGCGTGCGAGCACAGGATCTGGCCGCCGTCGCCAAGACCGCGCAGGCGGGCAGCGCGGTTGAGGGTCGGACCGTAGTAGTCGCCTTCCCTGAGCTCCGCCTCACCAGTGTGGAGGGCGACCCGCACGAGCGGTTCGGTCCCTGCGGGCCAGACTTGAGCAGCGAGCCGTCGTTGGATCTCGACCGCGGCGGCTGCAGCGTCACTGGCGCGAGTGAACACCGACAGGGTGGAGTCACCCTCGCCTCGCGACTTGATCAGCCGGCCGGCGTGGGACTCGACCGTGTCAGCGATGAGGGTCTCGACAGCCGCGATGACCGGCCCCATGGCGTCGGGATAGGTGTCCCAGAGTCGGGTTGAGTCCTCGATGTCTGTGAGGCAGAACGTGACGACGCCGATGGGCAGGGCACCCGCCAGCGCGGCCTGAAGACGCTCAATCAGCTCACCAGCCGTGCCGGGGCGCAGTGAGGGGTCGACCGCCAACCCCCGGCGCAGCCCTCGCTCGAATCCCCCGACCACGTTGGGGTCCAAGCCTTCCCACGCGGGCCGTCCGGTGGCCGGCGGTGCGCCGCTTAGCAGCGTCCTCGCGGTGGCCGCCAGCCCGTAGATGTCCGCTGCCGGCGTGGCTTGCTCACCGGCCGCCACCTCGGGTGCGACGTAGCCAGCCGTGTCGGACCGGGCCCGCATTCCGACCATGCCCAAGTCGACGAGCACGACCCGACCGTCGGCAGTAACCGTGGCGTTGGCGGGATTCACGTCACCGTGCACGACAGGGGGCCGGTGGGCGTGGAGGTGGTCGATGGCTTTGGCCAGCTCCTTCAGGTAGGCGAGCGCGGCCGACGGCGCCAGTCCCGGGTCGCCACGCTCGGCTACCAGTCGAGCCAGGGTTTGCCCTTCGACTCGGTCCATGACCAGCACGTAGCTGTCGCCGGCGAAGAAGTCGTCCCGTACCATCGGCAGGCCGGCATGGGGGCGCAGCCCGAGCAGCGTTCGCGCCTCGGCGAGCAGCTCCTCGTTATCCTTCCCGCCCGCCGGGCGGATCTTGAGCGTGACGTCACGGTGGAGCTGATGGTCGAAGGCCCGCCACACTGTCGCCCGCGAACCCGCACCGAGGCGCTCCTTCAGCTCGTAGCGGCCACGCAACAGCCGGCTGGCGCCGCCGATTGCGCGAATGGAGTCCTCGGCGCTGGGCGTGGCCGGGGCGCCGGTGACGAGCTCCTCGATCTCATCGGCGATGCGGTCGGTGTCGGGGCCGACCCACACGAGGTGGTCCGCACCGGCCAGCACGACGAGGCGTGGATTCGGCAGGTGCTCGGCCAGGAAGCGGGCGTGGTCGACCCGTATGAACCGGTTGCCGGCACGGTGCGCGACCAGCGCCGGCTGGGAGATCGACGGAAGCAGCGCCCGGACGTCTGCCTCGCCGATCAGCGCGGCGACCCGCTTCAGGCTGCCGGGGCTGCCGGCCAGCCGCTGGTAACGCTGGGCCCAGTCCTCGAATGTCGGATCCCCGAGCTTGCTGGGCGCCGACAACTGCAGCCCCATCGGCTGGTCGGCGTACGCCGTCGTGCCGTCTGAGATGTACCGCCGGCCGCGGCGCCGAGGTACGCCGATCGGGTAGTCCTCGGCCTCCATCAGCCGGGCCGTGCCGTTGATCACGGCCACCGCCCGAACCTGTTCCGGCACGCGGGCGGCCAAGGGGAGAGCGAGGAGCGACGCCTCGTTGGCGCCGACCACCACCGTGCCACCGGCGCCGCAAGCTCTGACCACCGCCATCGCGTCGTCGCAGAACACGTCGAGGCCCGACGCGTCGGCGATGGGGTCCGACAGGCCCGAGCCCCGGCGGTCGTGGAGGATGAGCTGAGAGAACGACGCCAGCCTGCGCAGGAACCGAGCCAGCGCCGGCTCCTCCCACATCGCCTCCACGTGGGTCGACACCCCGAGGAGCAGCAGCAGCGGGGGACCGTCCCCCAATACCTGGTAGGCGATGTGGGCGCTGCCGAGCCGGGTGTAGCGGGTGCGGGGGGCGTCCATGGCACCGGTCAATCCACGAGGTCCTGGTGCGACCACCGGAACGGGTATGGCAGGCCCGCCCGCACGAACAGGTCCGGATCGCTCGACCACACCCATGCTCGGACCTGAGATGCGCTGCGCCTCCCCACCAGCGCGGGAACAACTCGTTGGCGGAAGCCTCTGCCGTCACGGCCTCGGGATCGTCGGGCACGCCCAGCCACCAGTCGCGGGCGTCCGGTGCCCGCAAGAGCAGGGTGGGTGTGCCCTTCCGGGCCAGGCGCTCGCGCCAGCGTCTGACCAGCGCGCTCAGCCCGAGGACGACGGCGTCATGGGGAACATGACCGCTCCCCACCGCGCCGTAAATGTCCGCCTCGTGGCAGACCGCATCACCGAACGCCCACACCGCTGGCTGACCCATCACCGGATCCTCACCCAAGGCCGCAAACGACGCGGTCACGTCACGCCAGCGGGCGAGTACCTCCTCGAGACTCAGACCTGACGACCGGGCGACCTGCGCCGCGGTCCACCCGTCGGACGCGTAGCCGTCGGTGCGGTGGTCGACCCAGTCCTCGCACAAGCCGGCGAGATGGGCGACTACGTCCCTCACTCGCCACCCCGGACAGGCCGGGACCTCGGCGCTTTCATCGCAATCACGCACCGCGGTTTCGATTCGATCGCGCACCGACAGATATGCGATGAGGTGCTCGGAGCTCATCCGGACGGCGCCCCAGGTCGTGGCATCGGATTGGAGACCCCAAGGCTCCGGGCGACCTCAGCCATGACAGCCTCGCTGACTGTCACCGCACTCTCGGTCTGCCCGGCTCGCATGACCATCACCCTCCATGATGTCTGAAGATGGGACTTTCCGCCTAGGGCGGCCGACGCCTCTCTGCGATCTCGACGATTGGGGTGGGATCGGCGGCGTTTGCGTAAGCCAGCGGCGGAAAGACACCAGGCGTGTGGCCCGCTCGTGCTGCGGCGTGTCGGCAGTCTTCAACGGGCCGCGTGGCGGCCCAACTCGGCCGAGGACGGCAGCAATTCCCCTCTCGATAGCCGCGGCAAGATAGCTCGTTGTATGAGGGGTGCCCCCTGCTCGCTCCCGGCTCGGGCCGGTCCCGGGGTTGAGGAAATGATTCGGACCCCGTCACTGTGAGCTGCGGACTCAAGCCCAGTTGGTGAAAAGTGCGCGGGTTCCACGCCAACCAGACTTGACATACAATCTGTGGGTCGCCGGCTGCCGGAGGCCCGGTTGCGAAGGGGGCCGCCATGCGGGAGCGCACCAACGAAGTCGAGGTCGAGCGGGACGTCAAGGTCGCGGTGTCGGATGGGACGGTGCTGCTGACCGACGTCTACCACCCCGTGGGCATCGACGACGCCCCCACCATCTTGGAGCGCACGCCGTACGGCAGGGTCAACTTCGCCTCAGCCATGGGCCCGGAGTTCGCCTCCCGCGGCTACCGATACGTCCTGCAGGCGTGCCGGGGCACGGACGGGTCGGGTGGCACCCACAGCTACTTCGCCGAAGCGGGGGACGGGCGGGACACAGCGGACTGGATCGCCTCCCAGCCGTGGTTCAACGGCCGCATGGGCACGTTCGGCGGTAGCTACATGGGCTTTACCCAGTGGGCGCTAGCCTCCACCAAGCCGCCACACCTCAAGGCCATGGCCGTTGCCCTGTCGACCTCGGTGCGGGCCTACTCGTGGTATCCGGGAGGCTCGCTGGGCCTCGAGGTGATCATCCCCTGGGACGCCGGTGCCACCCAGTTCAACAAGCAGGCCAACGCCATCCCGACCACCGACATCTCCCCCGAGGGCATCGAGCAGCGCATGGCCGACCTGAAGGCGGGCTTCGACCACCTGCCTCTTGGTGAGGTGATCCACCAGCTCACCGGCGTCGACCTGCAGCTCTACCGGGACCAGCTCGCTCACGGCGGCGCCGGGGATGCCTTTTGGGATTCGGTGAACTTCCGGCCCCTCCTGGCGGAATGGACGGTGCCGACCCTGCTCGTCGACGGCTGGCACGATTACCCGCTGCCGGGTGTGGTGGAGGACTACGCCGTCCTACGGGCTTCGCCCGCCCCCGTGCATCTGCGAATCGGCGCCGGCGGACACCTGGGCGGGGGCGGGGAGGGCGGCATGACGGACGCCCCACTGGAGTGGTTCGACACCTGGTTGCTCGGCCGGGAAGGACTGCTCGGCCCCACCCCGGTAAAGGTCCACGTGCAGGGGGAAGGCGGGCACTGGCGCGACTTGCCGGACTGGCCCCCTCCCTCGGAGCCCACCCGCTGGTACCTCCATACCGGGGGCCACCTCGCGCCCATGCCGCCGGAGGCACCGTCGGAGCCCGACCGCTATCGCTACGACCCCGCCGATCCGACGCCGTCGGTGGGCGGCATCGGCATGCTCACCGGGGGCACCGTAGACAACCGGCCTCTCGAGGCCCGCCCCGATGTCCTCGTCTACACCTCCGACGAGCTGGACGTGCCTGTCCAGCTCGTGGGTCGGGTGGAGGCAGTGCTGCACGTGGGCTCGAGCCTGGACCACACGGACTTCTTCGTCCGGGTTTGCGATGTGTCACCCGACGGCCGGTCCGTCAACGTGTGCGACGGACTCCAGCGCTTCGACCCTGGGTCCATCCGGCGGAACCCGGACGGGACGTTCACGGCGACGGTGGCCCTGTGGCCCGTCGGTCACACCTTCGCTACCGGTCACCGCCTGCGGGTCCAGGTCTCCAGTGGCGCCCACCCCGTCTACGCCCGCAATCTCGGAACGGAAGAGCCGCCGGCCACGGCCACCACCCTGCGGGTCGCCGAACAGGCCGTGTACCACGAGCCGGGCCGGCCGTCCTGGGTGACTCTCCCGCACTTCTCGGGCTGACGTCCCGGGCCACCTGGCGGCGAAACGGTGTGGGACCCCGGGCCGTTCGCTGCTCCCGCTCGGGGCAGGGCGCCCATAACAACGAGCATCAGGAGACAACGACCATGCGCCTGATCGCCCGCTCCGGTTGCTGGTCGAGCATCGGAGTGGGCTCGAACCCCATCTTTGATGCGCCAATATTTCGCCGGCCGACCCTTGCTTCCAGCCCTGGCGGGCGGACGACAGTGTCACAAGAGAGCCCGCGGCCGCAGCGAGAACAAGTCATGGGGTGGTTGAGATGACGATGGATCTGGCCGAACTCCCTCAAATCGAGATGGTGCCTGGCGATGAGGCCCATGCCCGTTACGCTGAACTCCGGCGGTCCCGGTTGGCTCAGGGTCCCAGTGGATTGCTGAGCTTTCTACACTACGACGACGTCCATATGATCCTCTGTGACCGCAACCTCAGGCCAACGGGACTCGAGATGCTCGACTTCGCGGGAGTCACCGAGGGTCCACTGCGGAAGTTGTTCGATGAACTCATGTTCAATCACGAGAGCGCGGACCACCAGCGCCTCCGGCGTCTCGTCTCCTCAGCCTTTTCACCACGCGCTATCGAGTCGCTTCGGGGACCCGTCCGTGCCAAGGTCGGAGATCTTCTTGACGACCTCGTTGCCCGCAGACGGGGTGATCTCACCGAGGACCTCGCGAAGCCGATCGCCATCACGACCCTCTGCGACTTGTTGGGAGTACCAGCCGATGACGTCCCCAGGTTCAGGCAGTGGGCTGCAGGTATGGGTCTGGCCTTCGGGCTCCTCACCCCTGAGCCAATTCCGATCGTCGAGGAGGCGTCGGTCGGGATCGCGGGGTACGCAGAGGTGCTCATCGAGCGCCGTCGGGCCAAACCGACAGGAGACGTCGTGTCCGAATTGGTGCAGGCAGAGGAGGAGGGCGACCGCCTGAGTACCCCCGAGCTCATAGCGACGGTAGCCAACCTGCTCTTGGCCGGATACGACACAACCTACCGTCAGATCACCTTGGCCCTCTTGTGCCTTGTCCGACACGAGGACGTCTGGGCGAGCCTCACTCACGACGCTTCTCTGTCGGGAGCGGTCGTAGAAGAAGCGATCCGATTGGAGCCAATCGCTCATTCGACCACTCGACTGGCACTCGCTGACACCTCGGTCAACGGGATAGAACTTCCGGCCGGAACGATGGTGGAGCCGATCATTGCTGCTGCAAACCGCGATCCGACGGTCTTCGTTGAACCGGATCGGCTCGACCCGGACCGTCAGGGGCCACGGGTCCTGAGTTTCGGACAGGGTATCCACAGTTGCCTAGGAGCGGCCTTGGCCCGGCTTGAGCTGTCGGAGGTCATCAGTGCCACGGCGAACCGCTTGGACGATTGGAAGTTCGACATCGATCCCGCCGAGTTGATGTGGTTCCCGGTGACCGAGCCCTTCAGGGGCCTTGCTCGCCTGCATGTCTATGCACCTTGAGGACTGGCCTCTAGAAGCACTTCAAGCGGGCCACGTTCCCCGGGTGCGCAGCGGCTTCGGGCACTGGCGGTCTCAGATGCTCGCGATCCACGTCGAAACCTGGATGACAAAACGATCCCTTGCCCTCAGTCTTTCAGTCCGTCTTCTCGAGCGGTGGGCGCCGGCTGTTGCCATCTTGCGCCGACTGGGCGAAGGCCTCCACCGCCGACTCGATGGTCGGATAAAAGTGGCCAGGATCGATCGTCCGGGTGAGCTCGTACTTCTGGATCTTCTCTCTGACGAGGTCCTTCAGCTCGGCGAACACGAGGGAAATCCCTCGTCGGTTGAGGTCCTGGTCCAGTTCCTCAAGCATGTCGGCTGCCGTCGTGTCAACATCGGTGATCGGCTCGGCCGCCACCACGATCCAGCGAGGCGGTGGGTCCTCCGCAGCCAGCGTGCGGACCTGCTCACGAAAAGATCGCGCATTGGCAAACAGCAGCGGCGCGTCGAAGCGAAGGATCTTCAGGCCCTCGATCGTGCGTGCCCCGTGGTGCATGTGGGTGTCGTGGTACCCGGGAAGCAGGTCGACCTGACCGAGCGTCGTGCTGTACGGCCACCACGCCCGCCGGAAGACGTTGAGGATCGACAGGAGGACAGCGAGGGCGATCCCGGGCAGCACGCCGAGGAAGGCGACGCCGAGGAAGGCTGCAATTGCGAGGGCGAACTCGGTCCGGCGGACCGACCAGAGTCGTCGCATCCCGGCCACATTCGCCAGCGAAAGGGCGGCCGTGATCACCACCGCCGCCAGCGTGGGCTGAGGGAGGTTGCGGAGCAGCCCCGGGACGGCGAGCAACATGACGATGATGGCTCCGGCACCCACCAGCCCGGCCACCTGGGTCTTCGCCCCTGACTGCTCGGCGACGGCGGTCCGGGAACCACTGGTGCTTACGGGGAATCCCTGGAACAGCCCGGCCGCGATGTTGGCGCCGCCGATCCCGATCATCTCCTGGTTTGCCCGGACCTCGTCGCCGCTGCGGGCCGCAAAGGCGGAGGCGGTGGAGATGGTATCGGTGAGAGCGACGAGGGCGATTCCGAATGCACCCCCGACGAGGAGGGGGAAGTCCGAAACGGAGATACTCGGGATGGTGAAGGGCGGGAAACCCTGTGGCAGGGTTCCCACCAGCGAGACGCCCCGACTCTGGAGACCGAACGCCACAGCGGCACCTATCGAGAGGACCACCGCGGCCAGGACGCCGGGTACCTTCGGCAGCCACCGTTGGAGCACAAGGATCACCACCAAGCTGGACAATCCCACAATCAGCGAGTCGACTACCGTCTCGCCGGACGTGACGCCGTGAACGAATCCCCGGATGTCCCCAATCAGGTTGTCGGAGCTAATCGAGAACCCGAAGAGCTTTGGCAGCTGGCCCACGACGATTGTGAGCGCGAGCCCGGTCATGTATCCGATCTGGGTCGGCTTCGAGAGTAGATCGGCCACGAACCCAAGCTTGGCCAGTCCGGCCAGGACCATGATCACGCCGACCAGGATGGCGAGCATCGAGGCCAGGGCGATGGCTCGCTCGGGACTGCCACCCGCTCCCACCAGGGGGATGATTGTGGCGGCGATCATCGGCCCGAGTGAGGAGTCCGGGCCGAGCACCAGGATCCGGGATGGACCCAGCGCGGCATAGCCCGCCAGGCAGAGAATGGTGGTGTAGAGGCCGGTGATGGCCGGCAGACCGGCCAGTTCGGCGTACGCCATCCCCTGTGGGACGAGGAGGGCGGTGAGCACGAGGCCGGCGACGACGTCCTTCGGCAGCCAACGGCGCTCGTACGTGCGGACCAACTCCAGACCGGGAACGCGTGTCGCCACCCATTCGAGGTTCACGCCATCACCGGCTTGCCCGGCCCTCTCACGTCCGCACCACCAGCCCACGATACGCAATGCCGTGAGCCATTTCTTGCTGGTGAGACCGGTCCAGTGTCGGGCTTACCCGCATGGATGACCGCCGTCACCAACCTGTTCCTAGCGGTCCGGCATGGCCATGGCCGCGATGATCGTCGCGCTCCAGAGCTCTGTTCGGGCACGCAGCCCAGGGCCGATCGTTCAGTGCCGGTGCCGGGGCGATCCGCTGGGGCCGTGGCAAGCTGGCTCCACCCATATCCCCGCATCGCGGTGCAGCCGACTGGCAACCGGTTGCCGGCGATCAATACGCGTTTGGTATGTACCGCAGCGTCAGATGCGCATCGACGTGGTCCGTTGAGACCGTTCGCCTTGGCAAACTGACCGCGGGCGGCTTGAGCGGCTCGTAGTCGACCTGGCCGAGGAGGTGGCTGATGATGTTCAGCCGTCCTCGCTTCTTGTCGTCGGTGTATGCGATGAACCACGGCGCCCAGGCGGTGTCGGTGGATGCGAACATGGCGTCCCTGGCCTTGGAATAGTCGTTCCACCGGCTGTAAGACTTCAAGTCCATATCGGACAGCTTCCAGATCTTGCGGAGGTCGTGGATGCGGCTCTCCAGCCGGCGGGTCTGCTCTTCGGCACTGACCTCGAGCCAATACTTGAGCAGCAGGATCCCGGAATCGACCATGGCCTTCTCGACGATCGGGACCTGATCGAGGAAGCGTCGAGACTCCTCGGGCGTGCAGAAGCCCATGACCGGTTCGACGCCCGCCCGGTTGTACCAGCTTCGGTCGAAGATGACGACCTCTCCTGCCGCCGGCAGATGGGGCATATAGCGCTGAATGTACATCTGAGAGCGCTCGCGCTCGGTGGGGGTCGGGAGGGCCACGACGCGAAACACGCGAGGGCTGACACGCTCGGTGATCCTCTTGATCGTGCCTCCCTTGCCGGCGGTGTCCCGGCCTTCGAACACGATGCAGATCTTGGCCCCGGACTTCTTGACCCACTCCTGCATCGCCACCAGCTCGGCGTGGAGGGACTTCATGTGTCTCTCGTACTCCTTCGCCTTCATCTTCCCGGGGGCGCCCTCTGCGCGTCCCTCCGGCAGGTTCCTCGGTGGTGGGTCCGACCCTGAGCTCTGCCCTTTCTTAGCCATTATCGGTCGTCCCCCCTAGGTTGCTCTGACTCAGGGGCCACCGGCCCAAGTGCCCCTCGTCGATGTGCAATCCACTCGCCAGCCTCCCTGCTGACCAGCACGGCGAGGTCCACGAAATCGCTTCGTACACATTGGTCCACCGTCAACTGGGTGGTGCCAAGACAGCCATGACTTCCCTCCTGCACGTCGTTCTGGTCGGACACCGATTCTACGATCCTCTCGCGGATCACACCGGGTGCGTAGGCAGATGGTACTAGCGGCGCCCCGAGCCGAGCACCGCCTTCCTTGTCCGCCGGATCAGGGCTCAATCCAGCTCATCGTGTCAAAGGTCCTGGCGCAACCGCACCATCCACAGCACACCGGCAATGGAGGGAGAGTCGCCGCGTGATACTGCAATGATGTCTGACTCGAGCAGATTGAGCTGGCGCGATCGACTCTGCCAGTGTGAATGCTCTGACACCAAATCAATCAAGGAGCAGTTCCTGGCCGATCGCGTCAGATTAAGCTGTTCCGAATTTCTGAGCCTCAGAGATCGAAGACGCAACCAAGACTGGTGAGGTGAGGCACTGATGGCTGGGGTTGGTGGGGCGAGGCAGAACCGCTGGCACCTCGTCCCGATTGTCGGATGGCTTCGATCGTACGATCGTCGCTGGCTCCGAGGGGACCTCATCGCGGGGATCGCCGTGGCTGCCCTGATTGTTCCGAAGAATCTCGGCTATGCCGGAATCGCGGGCATCCCTTTGCAGAATGGCCTTTACGCCGCGGCTGCCGGGGCGATCCTCTACGCGGTCTTCGGCACGAGTCGTCAGATCTCGACCGGTCCGAGCTCTGGATTGGCCGCCGTGGCTGCGAGTGCTGTTGTGGCGGCGAAGCTCACTGGGACCACAAACGTGGCGTCCTTCGTAGCTACAATCACGCTTGCATCCGGAGTGATATTCCTGTTACTCGCCGTCTTGAAGATGGGATGGATCGCCCAGTTCTTGTCGCGGGCCGTCGTGACCGGATTCCTCTTTGGTGCGGCTATCGACGTGGTCATCGGGGAGCTCCCGAAGCTCACTGGAACCGAGACCTCGGGCTCCAACCCGATCCAAGAGCTGCGATCGTGGTTCGGTTCGTTCGCTGACGTCAGTTTGACAACGTTGCTCGTCGGGGCAGTGTCGCTAGTAGTGGTCTTCGGGTTGCGCAAGATCGCGCCTCGCATCCCTGGTGCGCTGGTGCTGGTTGTTGGAGGCCTTTTGGCCTCAAAGATCCTTGACCTTGGTGCACACGGGGTAGCCCTAGTTGGCAACGTGCCGAGGGGTCTGCCGACCCCTGCCCTTCCAAGTTGGCAACTCATCACCAACCATGCGAGCACGATCGCCATCGCCGCAGTGGCGCTGGTACTTATCGGGTTCTCGCAGACCGCCGGCGATTCCAGGTCCTTTGCCGCCAAACACCACTACCACATCGACATCAACCAAGAATCGGTCGCTCAGGGGATGGCAAACGCAGGTGCCGGCCTGTTCCAGGGGATGCCGGTCTCGACCAGCCTATCGGCGAGCTCCTTGAACGATCACTCGGGTGCTCGCACAGGCCTCGCCTCGCTCACTTCCGGGGTTCTCGTCCTGCTTACCCTTCTCGTCCTTGCCCCACTCTTTTCTTCATTGCCCAAGTCCGTGCTGGCCGCATTGATCATCGAAGCGGTAGTGATGGGAATGATGGACGTGCCGGAGATGCGCCGCCTGGCCAAGGTACAGCGCTTCGATTTCTGGATCGCAATCGCAGCCACATTGGGAACACTCCTCTTCGGTGTTCTTGCTGGGGTGATGATCGGGATCGGCCTCTCGCTTCTTTGGCTCATCTCGGTTGCGACCCGTCCCACAATGCCATTGCTCGGAAGGCAGTCGGGCACACAGGTCTTCCGGGAACTTGACGAGTATCCAGCCGACGAACAGTTCCGAGGGGTCGTTGTCCTTCGGCTAGATGGCGGGTTGTTCTTTGCCACTTCCGACGCACTTGAGGACCGTGTCCGGGAAGTCGCGATGTCAACGCCTGACATCACCGGGATCGTGCTCGACTGTGAGGGGATCGACTTCATCGACTCGCAAGGGTCGGCGAAGATGCGTGAGATTTTCGAACTCACAAAGCACGCAGGCGTGACGCTGCACCTCGCCCGCGTGAAGCCAGTCGTATTCGAGCTGCTCAGGCGCGACGGGGTCATCGATTGCATCGGAGACGAAAGGGTCCACGGAAACGTCTTCCGAGCCGTGGAGGCGGAGGTCGGGCAGACTAAGGGCGACACGGAGCCCCGGATCGTCGACGACGATGACACAGCAGGGGGAAAGGCGTAGCTAATAGCTATGTTGCCCTCACACAATCGGGCCCAGGCACCGTCATGGCAGCCGATGGTCATTCCATTGGCCTGGGGCAGTTTCATCTGCAGCTTCGCCGGTCGAACATGAACATCATGATCAACGACATGAACACCATGGTCGAAGGGAAACGGGCGGCGATCACGCTGTTCCGTCTTGACATGGCAGCTCCCATGAATTCCGGGGGCAAGCTGACGGATGTTTATTCGCAAGCAGGATCCCGCTCAAGTGAGGCTTGAGAACGCATGATGAGTGCCAGCGATCAGTGATCGGACCTATGTGGAACGAGCACAGGATGGAAGCGCTCACGGAGGCGTAAAGCCGGATTTGCCATGATCCACGACCTAGACACCGCGGCACTGGCCACGGCCGCAGCCTGTATCGTGCTTTGGTCGGTTTTCTCGGCCCGACTCGAACGGCTCTACATCAGTGCACCGATCGCCTTCTTGGTGGTGGGGTTGGTTGCGACCCACGGCCCGCTGGCAATCACCCACGTCAACCCACACGCATCGACGGTCCGGTCGCTCGCCGAGGTCACCCTCGCGCTGGTGCTTTTCGCCGATGCCTCGCGGGTCAATATCAAAGAACTCCGGCGCGACATCGGCCTGCCCGTCAGACTTCTGGCTCTCGGCTTGCCCCTCACCATCGGGGTTGGCATTGCTACGGCATTTGCGATCATTCCGGGTGTTTCTTGGTGGGTGGCCGCGACCATTGGCGCAATCGTCGCGCCAACAGATGCCGCACTGAGTGCCTCGATCACGGGCGATAGGCGAATACCGAACCGGATCCGGCGTCTCCTGAACATCGAGAGTGGTCTCAATGACGGGATCGCTACGCCGTTTGTCAACCTCTTCCTGGCTGGTGCGGTCTCCACTGAAGTCGCCCACTCGACGACTGTGCTCACTGCCGCCGGTGACCTCCTGATCGGGGTTGGGGTCGGCGGCGGCGTCGGGTTGGTTGGTGGGTGGGTGGTGACCCGTGCCGCAGCGGGAAGATGGAGCGCACCGGGATTCCGTCCGCTCGCCGCGCTGGGCCTGGCGCTCTTCGCCTACAGCTCGGCGATTGAGGCCCACGGTAACGGGTTTATTGCCGCGTTCATTGCCGGGATGGCCTTCGGCAGCGTGGTGCGTTCCGATCTCGAATCTACGGTGGCCTTTGCGGAGGAGGCGGGCGGATTGCTTTCTCTGATGGTTTGGCTCATCTTCGGTGCGGCGATGGTTGTGCCCGGATTCATGCACGCGACGTGGCCGGACTATCTGTTCGGGCTCCTTGCCCTGACAGTCGTGCGGATGCTGCCAGTGGCTCTGTCGCTGCTGGGGTCCGGGCTCGACCGACTCACCGTGGGATTTGTCGGTTGGTTCGGGCCACGGGGGCTGGCGTCGGTGGTGTTTGGTCTGATCGCATACGACAGCCTCGCTCCAGCCGAAGCTGCCCATGTCCTTTCAGTGGTCACGGTGACGGTCACCTTGAGCGTTTTCGCTCATGGGTTCTCGGCGTCGCCGTTGGCAGCCCGGTATCGATCGTTTGCCCGCACCCTGATCGGACAAATGCCTGAGCATGCGAGTACGCCCTCCATGCGAGCCCGGAGCAGCCCGGGCAGTCGTGCCGCACAGGGTCCTTGACTGTAGACGCACGGTTCGCTCGGATCAGACCATCGACCATCGGGAAGACAAGACGAGCTGTCGGTTCCGAAAATCCTATACAGACAGGTGAGGCGACTAACCCGTTTCATGGATCCGACCGATGACAGCGTCGCTGCGACGCCATCACCAGCCACCTCGACGCCATCACCAGTACCTCAGGGACGGACCTTCGTTCGACCGGGCTTTCGTCGAGTTCGCCGACATATGCCGATCAGAATCAGGGAGACGAGAGGCAACGTCCGAATCGGCGTTGAGGCTCTAGGACAATGCCGGACCTCTCTATGAATGAGATTGGTGCCGATGTAGCCTCATGGCAGCAATTGGCGTTCCCCTTAGCTCTTCGCTTATGTCAAAAGCTCATTGCCGCGCCGCGACGGACTCCGGACTGCGGAAGAACATCGTGACGGCAAGGCCGACAAACCCCATAGCTCCGATCACAATCATGGCAAGGGCATAGGACCGGGTCGGATCGGTGAGTCCGGATACGAGAATGGTGCCGGCAATCGCGGTACCGAGTGACGAGCCCAGGTTCGACACACAGCGGGAGAGCCCGGAGATCTCGCTCTGCTGGTCCTCCGGAAAGGCTGACTGGACCACATTCACCGAGGGAGTAAGCATCACTCCAAGGCCCAACCCGATCAGCAGCAGTCCGGGCGCGAAAGCCCATTCGCTCGGTGAGTGCTTAACGATCAGGACAAGGAACACCACACCAGCGGTCGTGGTGGCGAAACCGATCAGGATCAACGTTCGCTGCTGGAAGCGCTTCGCCAGCGCACCGGCAGCGAGCGACGTCACCAAGATGCCCAAGGTGGCCGCAGTGAAGATCACGCCGGTCTTGATGGCGCTATAACCCCGTACGACCTGGAGATAGGCAGAAACGACGAACGACGTCCCCATGAGCATCAGCCACTGCAGGTTTTGCGTTACGAGTCCGAGGTTCGACGTGCGGTTGCGAAAGAGCTGAGTCGAGAGTAGCGCCTCCTTCCCGACACGTTGCCGGCCCCGGACCCAGGCGAAAAATCCAATGAGGATCAGCGCCCCGATAGTTATGAGGAGCGCGCACAAGACAAGGTTGTTGTCGGCCGCCAGGATGCCCAAGACCAGTATCACCAGTCCAGCTGCCGATAGAATTGCACCTACCGTGTCGAAAGGGCGAGTGGGGTCTGCCGGTAGCGGATCTTGGAGGCGGCGACCGAGAAAGACAATCAGGAGGACCACCACGGCTTGAAAGACGAAGGCAGCGCGCCAGGTAGTGGTCGTGGTGATGAATCCTCCGATAAGAGGACCGGTAGCGGCGCCGATGCCGCCCATGCCGCTAATGATGCCGAAGGCCTGGGCCCGAGACCTGAGGTCGTGAAAGAGCATGGTCGTGAGGATGTACACAGGGGGTATGAGGAGGGCAGTGCCCACCCCCTCGAGGATCGAGTTCCCTAGGATCAGGACACCCAAGCCTGGGGCGACCGCACTGAGCACCGCGCCCACGGCGTAGATGGAAAGTCCCATCGTGAAGCAGCGTTTTCGGCCCCATCGGTCTGTCAGCTTGCCCCCGGGGATCATGAGTGCCGCCATGACTAACAAGAACAGAGTGATCGCGATCTGGACGCCTTGGACCGTGGTGTGCAGATCGTGGCTGATGTCGTTGATCATGACGTTCATGTTGGAACCGGCGAAGCTGCAGATGAACTGGGCCAGGGCAAGCGGAAGCAGCATGCGCCGCAGTGACGGAGCCATCTTCCCGGCCTTGACGGGGTCAGCCATGGAGCAGTCCTTCCCCCCTTCTAGCTACGGACCCAATGGGCGTCCGAGGTGGCGAGATCGGGCGATCGACCATCGAGCTGTCGATCGAGATCCAACGCAGCGGCGATGAGCGCCAGGTAGGTGAACGCTCGGGGGAATGTCGCCGATCTGTTCATTGGTGGAGTCGATCTCATCCGAACAGAGACCCGGGTGATTCGCGTACGTGGGCATTATGGAGAAGGTCATCGAGGCGACCCGACTGCGCGAGCGCGTCGACGAACCTCACCTTGAGGACCAGAATCCCGAGATCGTCCAACCCGATGCCGTCTGGCACGTGCTCGGGGTAGGGAGAACGTTACTCCTCATCTGTCCGCGTGGGGGCAGGAACCATCGTCCCCATGACCTTCTCCTTCCTGGTCAAGTCTTTTAGCCGCCGCTCGATTCTGAAGTGAGCTCGTGTTCGCAGTTGGCAAGCCTAGATCAGGCCGATTCCAAATTTGGCGTCCATTGGACGCTCGGATCATCAAGAGAGCGGAGGTCCGATGTCACTTGTCGGAATGATCAAATCCCATGTCTCAGAGTCCCTGCATCTGATGGGTGCGGTTCACACTGGCTGGAGGGCGCATGTGATGTGCCCCTGCCGCCCGCATTACGAGGCCGGTGCGGGAGAAGGCATGCCGTCACCTCGTAGCGGCTCCGCAGAGGCTGGCCCTTGAGCGCGAGCCAGCAGCACGATACCTACGACGGCCACGGCCAGACCGATGATGGCAGGGACCAGGTGGCCGTTCCCGTGGCCCAGCTTCTCGCCGTAGACCACTGCACCCAAGATGACTCCTCCAAATAGACTGACAGCGTTGCTCGACGCCATGGCTGGAGCCAGCACACCCGTTTTGAGAGCGGACTGCTGGAGAACGAATCCGGCCACTGCCGTGAGAACGAGCACATAGATCGACCAGTCAGCAAGGAGAGCCAGCGCTCCGCCCCCAACCTCGGTGACGAAGGTCTTGGTCACGGTGGTCTGGAGGGCGAAGCCGAATCCTGCCGCCGACCCGAAAAGCAGCGCTCTGGCGGCACCCTGGCGGCGCCGACCAAACCCTGCCGTGGCCAGCACCAGGACCAGGATGACCACACAAGTCACCCACCAGGTCTGCGCGTTCGGATGGGTGGTCCCGCCCTCGGGGGATCCGACGGAGAGGAACAAAACGAGTCCCAGCACAATGGCCAAAGCACCTAAGACCACCTTGCGGTCGATGTATTGACGGGTGAGCCACGCCCCAAAGGGGAGGGCAATGACAAGGCTCAGCGTTGTGATGGCTTGAACGGCCATGAGTGGTCCCTCGTCGAGGGCAACGGCCTGGAGAACCCAGCCGGCCGACTGAAGGACCATCCCTGCCAGCCACACCGGCTTGTGCAGAATCTGGATGAGCCAGTGCGAGTCGCCGCTCTGCCCAGTCGTATCGAGTGTGCCCCTCTGCTGGAGCACCGTGCCGATAGCGAAGGCGCAGGACGCCAGGAATGCGAGAACGGGTCCCGCAGCGCCTTTCACCTATTCCCCGTCTTCGCTGTCGTGCTCGGATGGCGATGTACGACCCACTGCGAGCTCCTTCCTCCGCTATCTCCCCCAGAATGCGGTGATGACGAGCCCAGGTCAAGCGACACTTCCCCGGTGCAGCCCATGGGCGCCACTCTTGCGAAGTGCGACCCCTTCGGTACTCCATCAACGTCACATTGGACGGGGGCCGCGATCATCGTGCAATCCCCGCGGACGAAGACTGCATCGTCACGCGGTCGAGATGCTCAACCAGGCCGGTTCTTCCGGATGCTCGGACCGGTCTTTCCGCGGTCATCTTGGACCGGTGGCCCGCGGCCATGTCCTCTATCGACCTCCACCGGGTCGATGACGCGGCCACCCTGCCATCCATCCGAGCCGTCAACGAGTCAACTCAGCCCACTGCTGCCAGTTGAGCTGGACGTTGGTTCCCAGAATGCCACTCGACGCACAATGCACCGTGCCCGACTACGTCTCGATGTAGGCGATGGTCGGGTGGATCACGCTGTGGCGCTCCTCCGCGGCCGCGTCCTCGGGCGAAGGCGAGGTCAGGCCCGCCTGCAAGCCGTCCATGTCGTGGAGATCCGCGGTGATGGCGACGTTGTTGCTTCCGTCGGCGGCGACGTAGTCCACTACATTCGTGGCCCACTTGCCGATCAGCTCCGCCGGCTCGGCCTTGCCTTCGAGCCATCGTTCGATATCGACCACCGCGTGAGTGACGACCATCTTCGGCATCGCGAGTCTCCTTGATCGAGTGCGAAGAGCCTTGAGGGGAGTGCAAACGCTCTTGAAAACGCGAGTATGACCCAACCGCCCTGCGGTGGCAAAGAGCAACCGGGGAGCTGACCCCATTTCGCCGGGAGAGCGGGTTGTTCCCACGGCCAAGGGCCATATCCATAAGTAAGGCGCAGAGCACTCGGACGGAGTCCGCCGACGGCAGAGTGGGCGTGGCCAGTCGCGGTGGTCTCAGCCGAAGCGCGGCGGTGGCGGCGATCCGTCGATGGCCGCGGTGAGCGATGACTCAATGTCGAGCCTCCAGCTGCGGAACCGCTCGGCATCCTGGGCGTGGGTGAACACGGCGAAGGTCTTTGACTCAATCGCGTCGGCGACGAGCGCGCCGACGAATTCGGTGTCGACCGCCTCTCGCATCTCGGGCGGGAAGTAGGACCACTCGCCCGCCCGGTCCTTCGGCACGCCGGACTGACGTGCCGTCTCGGCCAGGTTCGTCGCGACAAGTCCAGGGCAGAGTACCGTGACGTCGACTCCCTGTGGTCGCAGTGTTCGGGCCAACGCCTCGGAGAACCCGTAGGCGGCGAACTTCGATGTGATGTAGGGGGCCGCATCCCATGTGTAGGCCCAGATGCCCGCGACCGACGCGGTGTTGACCACGTGTCCGGAGCCCCGTTCCAGCATGGCCGGCACGAAGGCGCGGACACCCCGTACCAGGCCGAGCACGTTGACCTGGAGGATCCACTCCCAGTCGGCGATCGCCACTCGCTCAGGTGGCCCGAGAACGGCCACGCCCGCGTTGTTGCACACGACGTCGACGTGGCCGAACTGCTCGATGGACTCGTCTCGGAGCCGATCGACCTCATCGTCCGAGGTCACGTCGCAGCGGACGCCGATGGCGTCGGCGCCGAGGCCCCGGAGCTCGGCGACTGTCGTGTCGAGCCGGGTTGTGTTGATGTCGGCGATGGCGACGCCCGCACCGCGCCTCGCCAGCTCCAGAGCGATGCCGCGACCGATCCCGCTGGCACCACCGGTCACCACGGCGACTTTGCCTTCAAAGGTCCTCACCGGTTGACCACGATACGCCCGACTGGGTTTCGCGGCTCTCTGTCGTCGAGGGCCGGGGCGCACTCCGGGTTCGCGCTGGGCACGGCCAGGTTCATGTCGGTCTCCCGTCCCGCCCGATGGTCGTGGTCTCTTGCTGGCCGGAAGGTCAGCGGGCGAACCGAACCGGCATCCGACGGTAGCCGTTCGTCAGGTTCGAGCGCACTCTAGTGGGCGTGTCGGTGGGTTCGACGGTCCGGAAGGCCAAAAGCAATTCCTCGAAAAACAACCGGGACTGGAGCCGGGCCACGTGGGCGCCGAGGCAAAAGTGCGTGCCGATACCGAAGCTCACGTGCGGGTTCGGTGAGCGGCGGACGTCAAACGTCTGGGGGTCGGCGAACACCGCCTCGTCCCGGTTCGCCGACGTGTAGTAGACAGCGACCTTGTCGCCGGCTCTGATCCGTTTTCCGCCCAGTTCAGTGTCAGCCGCTGCGGTACGCCGGAGATAGTGGACTGGGTTGCAGAACCGAAGCATCTCCTCCACGGCCGAGGGCACCAGCGCCCGGTCGTCCCGAAGCGCCTGCATCTGGTCGGGAGACCGGATCAACTGCTCCGTACCGGATGAGATCAAGGTCCGGGTCGTGTCGTTCCCCGCCGTCACGAGCTGAAAGAAGAACGAGCCGAACTCGATGTCAGTCATCGGCTCGCCGTTCTCGAACGTCGACTCGAGTAACAAGGAGGTCACGTCCTCGCGCCTCGGCCGCGCTCGCCGCGTCGCGGCCCAGTCCATGCCGTACGTGATCATGTCGAGTGATGCGTCTCCAGCGTACGAATTAGCGATCACCGTGTCCTGGCCGCCCAGCGCGATCTCTGCCCATTGGCGGATCTGGGGGGTGTCCTCATGGGGCAGGCCCATGATCTCGGCGATGGTCTCCGAGGCGAGCGGAGCGGCGACATCGTGGCAGAAGTCGACACCATCGCTCTCGCCTGCGGCGGCAAGCAGGTTCCGGCAGCGGGCGCGGATCTTCGGCTCCATCTGGCCGATGACCCGTGCGCCGAAGTGGGGTGCAAGTGGGTGCCGGTACGCCGTGTGCTGGGGCGGGTCCATCGCCAGCAGCATGTGGCGCGTTCCCTCGAGGCCGGCCGGGTCGGGATCCTCGAGCATGACGCCGCCGAGCCAGCTCGAAAACGTCTCCGGGTGCCGCGACACGTGCACGATGTCGGCGTGGCGCAACACGGCCCAGTAGCCCGGCTCGCCCGGCATGTCCTGCCAGTGCACCGGATCGCGATGCCGCAGGTCTGCGAAGGCCTGATGGACCTCGTCGCTCAGGTACCAGTCTGGATCGTGGAGATCGACCAACGTGCGTCCTCTCTCGTGTTCACCTCACCGAGCGCCGCGTGACTTGCGCCACAGCGGTTCTCAGTGCAAAGGGGGCTCTTCAACGCGGCATGTGTTGAGGGATAGCCTGCGAGCGTCGCGTCGTAGGCTCGCGAAGGATACCGGCTGCGCGTGGACGATACCTGACCTGCGCCCGCTGGAGCCGGCCTTCCGGTTGTAGGCCGGTTGAACCATATCCAGTCACTGAGCGCCATCCGGGATTCTTCCTGACACGAACGCATAGGGAGTGTCGGCAGTCACGATCTCTTTCCCCAACGGGGCAAGTGAGATCGGGATGAGTTTGAAGTTACCGAGCCCGAGCGGTATCCCGATGATGGTGACGCAGAGGGCAATCCCCGTGGCCAAGTGGGCGATCGCCATCCAGACACCGCACAAGATAAACCAGAGGACGTTGCCGAGCGCAGAGCCCAGCCCGGCTGTCGGCCGTCTGATGACGACACGCCCGAAGGGCCAGATGACAAAGGCGGCGAGTCGGAATGAAGCGATGCCGAACGGGATGGTCACGATCAGCAGGCACATGACGATGCCGAATACGGCATAGCCCAGCGCCAGCCAGATCCCGGCGAGCAAGAGCCAAATGACATTCAGGACGAACCGCATAGGGGAGAGCTTAGATCTGGGTCGAGTGCGGGTACCCCGTCGATTCCGTCGAATTGGTCGGGGGACCTGCGATCGGTGCGCACAGCGTGATCCTTCCGATGTTCGAGCCGGGGGCGGTCATGGAGGCCATCAAGGCGTACCAGCCCACCATCAACACGATGGTCCCGACGATGATCGGGCTCACGATGGCTTATCCCGAGTTCTCGCCCGATCGCCTCGCCGTTCAGGGCCTGCGCCGATTGCGGCCAGCTAGTGTGATGGCGCCGATGGGTTACGTCGTGATCGTCTGATTGCGCCATCACATCGGAAGGGGGAGTTCCGTGACAATCGCTCCAGCAAAGTTCGTGCACGTCGTATATCGCACGCGCCGCTTCGACGAGATGATCGACTGGTACAAGACCGTGTTCGGAGCCAAGGTGCAATACCAGGACCCTGCCCTCGCGTTTCTCACCTACGACGACGAGCATCACCGTTTCGCGTTCGCCAACATGGAGCTGATCGATCCTGATGGCGGCGGCGCCGACGATCGGGGGGTCATCGGTGTCGACCATGTGGCCTACACGTATGCCTCACTGGCGGATCTCTTCGACCAGTACGCCGAGCTGAAAGCCGGTGGTATCACCCCGTATTGGTGCATCCACCATGGCATCACTGTGTCGATGTATTACGGCGATCCTGACGGCAATCAGATGGAGTTCCAGGTCGACTGCTTTGCCGACAACGGCGATGCCAATGCCTTCATGTACCGCTCCTTTGTCGTCAACCCGATCGGAGTCGAATTCGAACCCGACGCCTGGCTCGCTGACCTCCGCTCCGGTGCCCAGGCCGACGATCTGCTGACCCGCAAGAGCGACTTGCCCGTCACACCATACGCAACGCCAGATCCGATGGGTTCGCGACCCCTGCGGTGTGATCCCAATCAGCATGCCATGTCTACGTCCCTCTACCCCCAGCGCTGGTCCGAGGGGATCATGGGTGCCGGGAGGTTGGCGTCGGCCTCTGATCGGCACGACAGACCCCCAGCCGAACGTCGGAGGCCAGTCCTGGTCGCCCGTCCATGAAGGCGACGGTGGACCAGGCGAGCGACCCGATTGCCCTGGAGGAGTCGGCCATGCGTCGGGTCGGGTTCCGTTGAAGGAGGCATGGTTGTGACCTACACGGCGAGGGTGATGCCTGGAGCCGGGTTGCCCTTGGAGATCGACAAGCGCCCGGTCCCCAGGCCCAGGTCCGGGGAAGCCGTGGTGCGCTTGAGGGCCACGAGCATGAACTTCCATGATTACGTCAACCTGGTGGGTCTGATCCCTGGCCCGTGGCCTCGTGTGCCGATGACCGATGGTTGCGGTGAGGTCGTGTCCGTCGGGGAAGGCGTGAGCAAGATCGCTGTCGGTGACCGCGTAACGATTGCCTTCTACCCGCGCTGGCCTTCGGGGCCACCTACCGCGGCGGTCAAGCGGGAGTGCCCGGGCGACACCGGCGACGGTTGTCTCCAGCAGTACTTCTGCGTGCCGGCGAGCGCGCTGGTCCAGGTGCCCGCCTACTTGTCCGATCTCGAGGCCGCGACGCTGCCGTGTGCGGCGGTGACGGCTTGGATGGCGCTGCGCGGTGGCGGCATCAAAGCCGGCGACGTGGTGGTCGTTGAGGGAACCGGGGGTGTGTCCCTCTTTGTCCTCCAGCTGGCGAAAGCGAGCGGCGCGACCGTCGTGCTCACCTCATCCTCCGACGAGAAGCTGGCTGTCGGCCGGTCCCTCGGCGCCGATCATCTCGTGAACTACTGCGAGAAGGCGGACTGGCACCGCGAGGTGTTACAGGTGACCGATGGGGGCGCCGACATCGTCGTCGACGTCGGCGGTCCCGACACCTTGGGCAAAGCCGTCCAGGCTGTGAGAGTTGCGGGGTATGTGGCCATGGTCGGTGTCCTCACCGGCGTCGGGACGGCCGGAATCTCCGTGGCCGCCGCGATGTCCCGCAATGTAAGACTTGAAGGGATCACGGTTGGAAGCGTCGCCGACCACATCGATCTCTGTCGAGCGATGGACGCGGCCCGGATCCGCCCTCATATCAGTCACACCCTCGGCTGGGACCAGATGAGCGAGGCGGTGAGGGTCCTCCAAGCCAACGAGCACGTGGGCAAGATCGCCATCGAGATCGACTAAACGCCGGTCAGAACGGGCGTATCCAGGCCGTAGAGCTCCCTGGCGTTGTCCCACACCAAGCGGCGGCGGACCGTGGGGTCGATGCCGGCGAAGGTTCGATCGAGCCGGGCGGCCACGTCGCCGTAGAGGCAGGTGGGATGGGGAAAGTCGGTCTCGAACATCACGTTGCCCACGGGGATGGCCCCGCCGACCAGGTTCCGCACCGCGAATTCCTCGAACCAGAAGGTGATGAAGACCTGGCCGGCGAAATACTCGCTCGGCAGGCGGTCGAATTCTGGCCGGGCGGAGCGCCCCCCGCCCTCCACGAACTGGTAGTCGATGGCCTCGAGGGCGAACGGTAGCCAGCCGATCCCCGACTCGACCGATACGATCCGCAGTTTGGGGTAGCGGGGGAGGATGCCTGACAAGAGGACGTCGCAGACGTGCTGGCCGTTCTTGTGGAACAGGGTCAGACCCTCGAGGGCGAAGGACTCGGCGAAACCGCGGGTGCTCATGCGCTTGGTGTCCCAGTTGAACTCGCCGCCCCCAACGTGCAGGTTGACCGGCATCTCGTGGGATGACACCGTCGCCCACAGTGGGTCCCAGTACCGCTCCCCCAGATACGGGAGGTCGAAACGGTGAGGTTCGCCGGTGAAGAGTACGGCCTTGAAGCCGAGCTCGGCGCAGCGTTCCACTTCGCGAACGCAGTCGGCGACGTCCCAGAAGGGCAGCGACGCCACCGGGATCAGCCGGCGAGGATCGGCCGACGCCCACTCGAGCTGCCAGTCGTTGTAGGCCCGCACACACTCGTACATCAGCTCCCGGTCCTTCAGGAGGAGGAAGCGTTGCCCTCCGAACCCGCCGACGTTCGGATAGAGCAGCTGGGCCCAGATGCCCACCTCGTCCAGAAGGTCCAGGCGAGCCTCGGCATCGTAGGCGGCGGGGAGGAGGTCCTCGTAGGTGGGCGGCATGGCCGGCGCGGGCTCCCGCCATCCGGCCGGCGCGGTCGGACCCACCGGGGAGGCGACCTGACCGTCGATGAACCACACGTCGCGGCCGTCCACCCGCTGCACCTGGGGCACCCGATCGCGGTACTTGGCGGACGTCCGGGCCGTCCAGGTGTCGGGTACCTCGGTGATGTGCGAGTCGACGTCGATGATCGAATAGTCGGTCACTGCTTCCTCCTCTGGAGTCCGAGAAACTCCCGTGCCTGGGTCGGGGTAGCGACCGGTCGGCCCAAGCGGCCGCACAGGTCGACGGCCTCTTGCAGCAGCTGCGGGTTCGTCGGAAGACGCTCGCCAGCATGATCCTCCAAACCGATCCGCAGGTGTCCGGGTTGCTCCACCGTTGCCGCCGCCACCGGCGTCGCCAGCAGGTCCCCGCCTACCACGGCGAGAACCAGGGCAGCGGGCAGCCCTCCATGTCGAGGATCTCCCTGTAGGCAGCCAGGGCCGTCACCGTGGGCGCAGGCCGAAGGTCACTCCGTCGCCCGGGTCGACGAAGGCCGGCGGAAAGGCCCCGGCATCGTTCATGGTGGGCCAAGCGGTCCTCCATGCTGTCGCCGACCCGTTCATGGGTAGCGGCAGGATATGAGGGGAGTGGGCCCGCCACGATCGAAGTACCTGAGGTATTGGCGGGTCGCGGGCGGCCACATGCAGACCGGGCAGGTGCATGTGCACGATGGAGGCGCCGGCGTCGATGCAGGCCAGACCGTCCTTGGTGAGCTCGGCGAGGGTGGTCGGAGCATTCAGGTTGCGCTGCGGGCTGGTGCTGCGGGCTGGTAGAGAGGGCCACCTCGAGGGTGACCGGTGTGGCGTTCATGACCGCCGCCCCGGGCGCACGAGCTGGCCCGGCTGGCTCTCGCGACCGGCCTCGAGCGGGACGCCGTCGGCTTGGATAGGCACCCCGTTGACCAGGACGTGGGTCACCCCTACCGGGGCGTCGGCGGTGAGCCGTTCGGACCCACCGGGGAAATCGGCGACCCGCCGGATGGGTCCCGGTGCGACGGTTTGGGGATCGAAGACGGTGATGTCGGCCCATGCCCCGGGCCGGAGGTAGCCACGGTCGGCGAAGCCGAACAGGTCGGCTTGGACACCGGTGAGTTTGCGCACCGCGGTCTCGAGGGACATGAGATGGCGGCCTCGGACCCAAGTGCCGAGAAAGTCGGTGGCCTGGGGGGCGTCGCACAGCTGGCCGACGTGGGCGCCGGCGTCGGACAGCCCGAGCGTGCATTTGTCGTCGCAGAGGAGGCGGGCCACCCCGTCGGGATCATCGTTGGCGACCACGCACTGGACGCGCAGTCGAAGACCCGCTTCGGCGCCGGCCACGTCGAGGATGACATCGAGGGGGGTGACGCCCTGCGCGGCGGCCAGGTCGCCGACCCGGGCCCCTTCTAGATCCGGTCGGGCCCGGGATTCGGATATGACGTAGGTGTCCCATCTCGGTTTCATAGTCAGCCCGTCAAACGCCCGCCACGCCTCGGCCCGCCACGCCGGATCGAGGTAGCAGTCCCGGCGGTTCTCGATTCCTGAGCGAGCCAGGGTGGCGAAGAGTGGGTTGACGTTGAGCAGGTAGGGCTCATCCAGGGAGAAAGAGAAAGCCAGCGGCCGGGGCGTCACTTGTGGCCATACCTGCGCTCCGTCCTTCCAGCCTCGTTCGTTGACCTCGAGGAGCCGGAAATGGGATCCGGATGGGCTGGTCAGCAGGGCACCATAGGTGAAGGGGACGCCGGTCCGACGCTGGAGGTCGTAGAGCGCGTCGATTCCGACCGTGGCACCCGGCGCCACCGCAACCACACCCCGGTTGACGTCGCTCATGACAGCCAGAAGGCGTTCGAACTCGGCCATCTCGGCCAAACGGCTCGGCACCGGTTTGCCGTAGGCGCCGTTGTGGGGCGGAGCGAAACTGGTCGAGAAGCCGGCTGCTCCCGCCTCCATCGCCTCGCCGACCACTGCGGCCATGGCCGCGATCTCATCCTCAGTGGCGGCCCGCTCGTAGGCGTCGGCACCCATCACGAACAGCCTCACCGCGGTGTGGCCGACATAGGCCGTAAAGTTGGCCACGCTGCCGCTCTCACTCACCGCGACAAGATATTCGGGGAAGGTCTCGAAGTTCCATGGAACGCCGGCCAGCAGGACGTCGTAGTCCATGTCCTCGACGTTCTCGAGGGTGTGGGCCAGCAGTTCCCGCAGATCGGGCCGGACCGGGGCGAGGGAGAACCCGCAGTTGCCCGCCACCACGGTCGTCACCCCGTGGTAGGTGGACGGGGTCAAGCCCGGATCGAAGAAGACCTGGGCGTCGTAGTGGGTGTGGATGTCGATGAACCCGGGAGCGACGGCCTGTCCCGTGGCGTCCAATTCCCGGCGGCCGCTGAGTCCCGGTCCGATCTCCACGATCCGCCCGTCGCTCACCGCCACATCGGCGGCATATCCGGGCTGACCGGTGCCATCGACCACCGTGCCCCCCTTGATCACCAGGTTTGCTGTCAAATGTCCCTCCCCGTTTCTGACCCGACGTGTGACCATCTTGCGCTTTTCTCCGGCCGGCTGCAGCATTTCTGATCATGCCTAGGCCGGCCCCGCAGACTGACCGCCTCGTGGCCCTCTTTCGTTTGCTGGCCTCTGAGCCGCACCGGGGCCTCAGCGTGCCGGACATTGCCAAGCGGATAGGGGTCAACAAAGCGAACCTCTACCCGATGGTCGCCGCCTTGGTGGCCGCCGGTTGGCTGGTACATGACGACCGGCGCAACAGGTACGGGCTCGGTCCGGCATTGGTCGGCCTCGGCGATGCCGCCGCACTCGGATTTCCGACTCTGGCCCTCGCCCGGCCTGTGGCCATGGACCTCAGTGCCGAGTTGGGCACGAACTGCGCAGTGTTCTGCCGCTCGGAGGACAACGCGACCTTGGCCGAGCTGGTGTGGGATGCCCGTTCGGAGCCGGCTCCCATGCGCCTCGGTTAATCTTTCCCCCTCAGAGCCCCCTTCGGGGCCGGGTTCGTGGCTTGGGCCGACCGGGTCACCGTGGCGCGGTGGTTGGACGGCCAGAGCACCGGCTCCGCCCAGCCGGGAGACATCCGAGAGCGGGGCTACGTGGTGGAGATCCAGACCGAGCTGTCGGCTCAGGTCGCCGACGTGCTGCACCGCCTCAGGCTGTCGGACCCCGATACGGGGACGGAGATGAGGGACGCCGCGCTCAACGAGTTCATCGAGGAGCTGTCCGAGCGGCCCGACTCGCTGCTCGGACCGCTGGACAACGACGGCGTCTACCGGGTGACGACCGTCGGCGCCCCCATCTTCGACTCTCGCGGTGAAGTCACGACCTTCGTGGTCGTCTTCGGCTTCCGCCGACCGATGAGCGGCCGTGACATCGATCGTCTCGGAAGGAACATCCGCCACCGCACCGCCGTTATCACCGAACAGGTCGGTGGTCGGTGGCCGCAAGGTGAGGATGGTTGCGTAGATGAACGCTATGGTCGCATCATGCAACACGAGAATCCATAGGGAGGGACTCCCATGTTCGACCTGAAGATCACCGGTGGGACCGTCATCGACGGCACCGGCCAGGCGCCGTACGTGGGCGACGTGGCCATCAACGACGGCAACATCGTCGCCGTCGGTCCCCGGGTGGACGGGGGCGCGATCGAGACCATCGACGCCACCGGCAAGGTGGTGACCCCCGGATTCGTCGACGTGCATACTCACTATGACGGCCAGGTCACGTGGGATCCTCTCCTCGAGCCATCCTCCGGGCATGGCGTGACGACGGTCGTGGCCGGCAACTGTGGCGTCGGCTTCGCTCCGGTCCGGCGCGGCAGCGAAGAGCGGCTCATCGGTTTGATGGAGGGAGTCGAGGACATACCCGGCACGGCCCTGGCTGAAGGGATCGACTGGAAGTGGGAGTCGTTTCCCGAATACCTCGACGCGGTCGACGGGAGACACCTGGCTATCGATTTCGCGGTCCAGATTGCCCACGGCCCCGTCCGGAACTTTGCCATGGGAGCCCGGGGAGCCGCCAACGAGCCGGCCACACCCCACGACATCGGGCTCATGGCCCGAATCGTGAGGGAGGCGGTCGAGGCGGGAGCGCTCGGGTTCTCCACCTCTCGGACCATTGTGCACCGGGCCATCGACGGCGAGCCGGTGCCGGGCACCTTCGCCGCCGAGGACGAGTTGTTCGCCCTGGGTCATGCGATGGCCGCAGGGGGTCGTGCCGTGTTCGAGCTGGCCCCGATGGGCGCGGCCGGCGAGGACATCATCGGACCCAAAGCCGAGATGGACTGGATGTGCCGGTTGGCCGCCGAGATCGGTATGCCCGTCTCCTACGCCTTGGAGCAGGTCGACGCGGCCCCAGACCTCTGGCGGGAGATGATGGACCGCTCCATCGAGGCGACCGACCGAGGCGCCCCAGTCTTCCCGCAGATCGCCGCCCGTCCCTTCGGGATGCTCCTCGGATGGCAGGGTCGCCACGCATTCGCGGCCCGGCCGACGGTCCGGGAGCTCCAGTCCCGGTGCTCGTTTGAGGAGATGGTCGAGGAGCTGGGGCGCCCCGGCGTACGGGACCGCATCCTTGCCGAGGAGGACCTTCCGGCCGAGAACGCCAACTGGGGCGATCACACCCGTCCCATGTACCTGCCATTGGATCGTATGTATCCCCTGGGTAGCCCGCCCGACTACGAGCCCACACCCGACGCTTCGGTCGCGGCTCTGGCCGCCGAGGACGGGTCGGAGCCGACGTCCAAGCTCTACGACCTCATGCTCGAGCACGGAGGTCGGCAGATGTTCATGATGCCGTACTTCAACTTCTCTTACGGCAATCATGACGCCATCCGGGAGATGCTCCTGCACCCGGCCGGTGTCTCCGGGCTGGGTGACGGAGGGGCCCACTGCTTCCTGATCTGCGACGCCTCGGTGCCGACGTTCATGCTCACCCACTGGGCCCGCGATCGCCGCCGGGGGCCCGGTCTCCCCCTCGAGTACGTGGTCAAGAAGCAGACCCTCGATACGGCCCGGCTCTTCGGTTTGGGGGACCGCGGGGTGTTGGCCGAGGGCAAGCGGGCCGACGTCAACGTGATCGACTTCGAAGGCCTGACCCTGGGTCTGCCCTACATGGCCCACGATCTCCCCGCTGGCGGGGCCCGCCTGCTGCAGGAGGCCACTGGATACATCGCGACGATCGTCGGTGGTGTCGTCACCCGGCGCGACGGGGCCGATACCGGTGCCCGGCCTGGCCGTCTGGTCCGCGGCGCCCGCTGACCCGAGCGCTCAGAGTCACGGACGAAGGGGACGTCGGTGGATGAAGACAGTCCGCGGGCCGGTACTGAACCGGGCCACTTCGAGGCTCCTGGGTTGGGACACTGGGTCTGCCTCCGGGTGGAACGTGATGGGCCACCAGGCTCGCTCACCGGGTCCACCCTCGAGGCGCTGCCTGGCCCGACATCGAACGCTTTGGCGTCGAGCTCCCTACCGGATGTCCTCGACGCCGGCCGGTATCTCGTGCGGCCACAGCATCGCCGCCTGATCGGACACGAGCTGCATGGCTCCCTCGCGGTTGGCATGCTTCACGAGGAAGGTGAGCACGACGTGTTCGTCATCGCCGCGCCATCGCAGTAGCCCGATCCCCTCGTCGTCGAGGAAGTGGTTCAGGTAGCTTCGAGTCTGGTCATTGAGGGGTCGGTTGAAGCGGACGTCAATCTCGAACATGGTCCACGATAGCGAACGTATGTTCGATTGTCGAGAAGCTCTTGGCCAGCCGAAGCCTGGCGATTCCCTCCGACCCACCGGGACCGGCCGCGCTCGCCGGAGAAGAATTCGGCGAAGTGATCCATCGAGAGGCTAGAAACCTCAGCGCGACAGAGCCCCCGCTCGCCGCCACGGCACCCGGGGGCTCTGCCTACCCATGCGAAGTGGGTCTGAGGTAACACTACGGACCGCTCGTTTCAGCGCCATGCCCGCACGATGAACGCCCTGTGAACGCCTGGGTACGCGACAGACCCCCGCTGACGGGCGAGGCACTGCGCACCCCCGCAGAAACGAACCAAGGGCAAGGAGGATCTACCCGGGGGATGCGACTCCGAACCGTGAGGTTGCCGGGGCGGCTCCGTTCTTCTCGCATCCGAGTCAGCGAATCCCCGTCGGCTAACTCGGTAGTCACGCGAACGACCCCGCAGCTTCGGCCGCGGGGTCGTTCGCGTGCTCGGATTCGGCCAGGGCTACGGACCTGATGAGGTGCACCAGACCGAGCCGGAGCCGGGCTATGCGTCCAGCCGTGGTTCTGGGCCGGACCCCCGAAACCGCTCGTCGAGCAGGAGCAGGCGCGGAGGAAGGTTGTCTCGTAGCTAGGCGAGGTCACGGGACGCCGACCGGGTTCTCGCAGCTGCCGTAGGGGTCGATCGGCGCGTCACTCTTACCGTCGATGACCCAGGTGTTGGACGCCTCGTTCATGTAGGCGGCAGGGCAGGGGTCGGTGATGATGACCTCCTGGAAGCCAACGCAGGCACCGGGCAGGTTGGAGCAGGTAAAGGCCTCGCTGCCCGGGCCAGAGTCGGCCGGACAGATGATCTGATAGGCCGGGTCGGCATGGGCCTTCAGATAGGCGACGGCATCGGCGCACCCATAGCCGGTATCGACCGGGGCTGTGCTGGGTGAGGGCGCAAGATCGGCCGGGGCAGTGGTCGGCGTGGCCGCAGGCGTCGTGGTCGTGGCAGATGCGGATGTTGTGGGGGGCGGGGTGGGCGCCGTTGCCGGGGGCGCAGCGGGCGCCGTTGTCGTTGCCGGAGGAGCGGTGGGCGCAGTTGAAGGCGGGCCCGTGGTGGTCGTAGGCGCGAAGACGGCCGGGTGCTCGGATGTGGCCCCCGGGGCCGAGTCATTGGTCGTGGCCACGCCGCATGCGGCCAGACCGACCACGGCACCCGCCCCGACCAGTCCGACCAGGCTCTTCTGGTGACGCGTGAATCGGCGGCGGGGACGGCTCGAGCCGTGCCCGGGGGAGACAGTTTGACCCTTTTCCCTCGGTGCGTCCCTGAACCTGCCCACAGCCAGGTGCCGAGCGTTGTCCGTGGCCTTCATGTGGGGAGTGTGCGCTGCGCCCGTCCCCAGGGCGTCCGGGCTGGACCTGGGCGCGTCCCGGTGACGTCCCCTCGGGAGTCCCGGCCTGGGCGAGGTGCAGGTGGCGACCCCTTGTGCTCGAACTGCCGCCTGAACCGACGCGATCAGGGAGAAGGGCACAGGCGGCCAATACCCGATGGCCCCATCGGCCAACCGCTGCTCACCTCCGCACGACCTGCCCGCCATGAGTGGCCACCTGATGGCCATGAGGAGCTCCGGCGCCAGGTGGCAGTGTCGACGTTGGTGGTGCGCGGCCCCTCAATCCTTCTTGCTCGACCGGGCGATCGCGCCGATGGCCGGTGCCACCGCAAGCCACAAACCGATGGTCACCACCATCGAGGTGATGTAGCCAAATGGTCGGATGCCGACGTCTTGGTCGACGATACCGGCGAAGATCATCACCAGCCACGCGCTCACGAAAAAGGTTGGGCCAGCAGCCAACAAACGGAAGAACTCTGTCACGCCATCTCCTCATCAGCTCGGTTCGAGGCATCGGGCGCGGCCTATTCGGCCAGCACCCCACGATGCAGCTTGGGCTATCCGGCCGTCCCGCACCAGGGCCGAAGGGCCCGAACGTTCCGCATGCGCTCGACAGCTGCAAGATCGGCGAACATCTTGGCGATCGCCTCTTCCGTCAGGGAGCAAGCGAGGCCAACCCGGTCCGACGTGGGACGACCTTCGGCCACTACTCCTGGATAGCCTGAGGTGTCGCCATCAGGAGGGAACCCACATGGACTTTGCATTCTCGGCCAGGGTCGAGGAGCTGCGCGGGCGGTTGCTCGACTTTATGGAGAGCCATGTCTATCCGGCTGAGCGGGTCTACGCGGAGCAAATGGCGGTAGCAGGCGGCCCCTACTCCCACCCGCCTGTCATCGAGGAGCTGAAGGCCGCGGCCCGCAGTCGGGGGCTGTGGAACCTCTTCTTGACCGACCAGAAGTGGGGGGCCGGGCTGACCAACCTGGAGTACGCGCCATTGGCCGAGTTGACCGGGCGCAGCCCAGCCCTCGCCCCCGAGGCGCTCAACTGTTCGGCGCCCGATACCGGCAACATGGAGCTGCTGGCCGAGTTCGGCACCCCGGCGCAGCAGGAGCAGTGGCTCGTGCCTCTGCTCGCCGGGGAGATCCGCTCCTGCTTTGGCATGACCGAGCCCGACGTGGCCAGCTCCGACGCCACCAATATCCGCAGCCGCATCGAGCGTGACGACGACCACTACGTCATCAACGGCCGCAAGTGGTGGACGACGGGGGCCATGAGCGACCGCTGCACGCTCTGCATCGTCATGGGAGTCAGCGATCCCGATGCCGACCCGTACCGCCGGCAGAGCATGATCCTCGTCCCCCTTGATGCCCCCGGGGTCACCGTGGTCCGACCGCTGTCGGTCTTCGGCTACGAGGAGGGTGGCGGGGACGCGGAAATCCTGTTCGATCACGTGCGGGTCCCGGTGGCCAACCTGCTGAGCCAGGAGGGAAGCGGCTTCGCCCTGGCCCAGGCCCGGCTCGGTCCTGGCCGAATCCACCACTGCATGCGCGCCATCGGCATGGCCGAACGGGCTTTCGAACTCATGTGCCAACGCGCTCAGTCACGACATGCGTTCGGCAAACGCCTGGCCGAACAAGGCGTTGTCGGCGACATGATCGCCGAGTCGCGTATCGAGATCGAGCAGGCTCGCCTGCTCGTGCTCAAGACGGCGTGGTTGATGGACACGGTTGGAAACAAGGGGGCACGCATCGAGATCTCGGCCATCAAGGTTGCCGCTCCGCGGGTGGCGTGCCACGTGATCGATCGGGCCATCCAGGTGCACGGTGGCGCCGGGGTCAGCCAGGACTTCCCCCTGGCCCGGATGTACTCGGCCGCCCGAACCCTGCGCATCGCCGACGGCCCCGATGATGTGCACAAGATGACCATCGCCCGTCGCGAACTTCGCCGGTTCGAAGCCGACCGCTCGAGTTGACCACGTCTCTACTGGCGCCCGACCCGCTGCCGTCCGAGGCGTTGGCGGCCGGGTGGCGGAGGCGTCCGAGATCACAACAGAGACGGCGTGATCGCCTCGATCACGCTCGGTCCCGGGGTGGCCAGCGCCCGGGCCAGCTCGTCGGTGAACTCCTCAGCGCTCTCGGCCCGCGCCGCGTGGAGCCCGAGACCGGTGGCCAGGTGTACGAAGTCGATGGCCGGACGGCCGAGGTCCAACATGTCCCTCGCGCGAGGGCCGGCCGAACCCACTCCCACCCGGTCGAGCTCCATGTTCAAGACGGCATAGGAGTGGTTGTTCAAGACAACGGTGGTGACATCGAGGCCTTCACGGGCCATCGTCCACCATGCCTGCAGCGTGTACATGGCACTACCGTCGGCTTCCAGGGCCACGACCCGTCGGTCCGGACAGGCGACGGCGGCCCCGACGGCCACCGGTAGCCCTTGGCCGATGGCGCCACCGGTCAGGCAGAGCCAGTCGTGCGGCGGTGCCCCTGCGGTGGCGCCGGGAGCGAATAGACCTGACGTGTTCCCCTCGTCGGACACGATGGCCCCTTCGGGAAGCAGGGTGGCGAGTGCCTCGCACACGGCCTGGGCGGTCAGCGGGCCGTGCGGGCGAGCGCCGACCTGGGCCTGCTGGCGTGGGGCAGTCCCGCTCGCCACGTCGAGCAGGGAGGCCAGTGCCGCTACGGCGCCGGCCGCGTCGTCCGCGGGACCGGCCATGGGGTACACGGCACAGCCATCGGGGGTCAGGTCGCTCGGCTTTCCCGGGTAGGCGAAGAAGGACACAGGAGCTTTGGCGTCCACCAGCACGAGGTGGCGGATACCGTCGAGTTGCATGGCGGCGAACTCAGCCAGGTAGGCAAGGCGCTCCACCGGCGGACGACCCACCCCCCGCTCCAGCCGGGCGGGGAACGTCTCGGCCACCAACTTGGCGCCGGTGGCCGCGGCGATGTCCGCCACCGTGTCGAGGGCGGATCCCGAGCACGCCCGTCCACCGATGAGGATGACCGCCGGCTCACCGGAGCACAGCGCTTGGGCCGCGGCCTTCACGCTGTCCTCGTCCGGGAGTGCTCCGCCCGCACCGATCGGCGGCTGCACCCGCCCTGGAGCCGGCTTGGGCACGACCACGCCACCGTCGGACCAGGACACGTCAGCGGGCAGAATCAGTGTGGCCACCGAGCCCGGCGGCCCGGCTGCCGCGGCCAGGGCGGCCACTGCGTCAACCGTGAGCTCGGCGGTCGATTCCGCCGACCGCACAAACGACGACACGTTGCGGGCGACTGTCTCGATGTCCGACTGGAGCTGGGCGTCGTAGCGGCGGTGCGTGGTGGCGTGGTCGCCCACGATGTTGACCACCGCACTGTGGGCACGACGGGCGTTGTGCAGGTTGGCCAAGCCGTTGCCGAGCCCCGGGCCGAGGTGCAGGAGTGTGGCCGCCGGCCGGCCGGCCATCCGGTTGTAGCCGTCGGCCGCCCCCGTGGCCACCCCCTCGAAGAGGGCCAGCACGCCGTGCATGGCGGTGACATCGTCGAGAGCGGCGACAAAGTGCATCTCGGAGGTCCCTGGGTTCATGAAGCAGGTGTCGACTCCGTGGTTGACCAGGGTGCGGATCAGCGCCTGGGCTCCGTTCACTCATGCTCCCCTGACGCATCGAAGTGATCAAAGATGGTTCCCGGATTGAGGATGCCGTAGGGGTCGAACGCCGCTTTGATCCGGCGCATGAGGGCAAGCTTGACAGGGTCCTCGAATTCGGCCAGGTAGGCCAGCTTCTCGGTGCCGATCCCGTGCTCACCCGAGACGGCACCGCCCAACGAGAGACCAGCAGAGACCACATCGTGGAGGAGCTCGTCGCGCACCACGGGGTCGGGCTGCCATACCGACAGGTGGACGTTGCCGTCGCCAGCGTGACCGCATCCGACCACCATGGACGCAGTTCGTGCGGCAAGCTGGTTGACGGCGTCCAGGTAACCCGGGATCGACGCCCGGGGCACGACCACATCCACGATGTCGTCGGCCCCGGCCGCCTTTGACGCCCAAAACGCCCGCTCACGGGCCTCGATCAACTCGGTGCCGGCCCGGGGTGGGAGCACGTAGACGTCGAGCGCCCCTCGAGCTGCAAGTTGGTGAGCCAGCGACTGGGTGTCCTCGTCGAGACGGTCGGGGTGGTGGTCCTCGAGGACCACCACCATATAGGCGAGGCTGCGATCGCGGATGTTCTCCGGGATCCCCAGGTCGATGCCGGCCAGGGCGGTGATCCCGGCCATGGCCGCGACGTCGATGTACTCCACCAGGAGCGGACCAACACCGCTGGCCACGATGGAGGGAACCGACTCGGCGATCGCGGTCAGCGTCGCGAACGGAGCGAGGAGCGTGGCATGGTGGTCAGGCCGCGGGTGCAGTCGGAGGGTGGCCTGGGTGACGAGGGCCAACGTGCCCTCCGACCCGATCACCAATTGGGTCAGGTCGTAGCCGCTCGTCGATTTCACGAACTTGCCGCCCGACCGGATGACCTCGCCCGTGCCCAAGACCGCTTCGATGCCGAGCACGTGGTTGCGGGTCACTCCGTACTTCACTGCCCGCATGCCGCCCGCGTTGGTCGCCACGTTGCCGCCCAGGCTGGCCGACTGCTCGCCGGGGAACACCGGGTAGATCAGCTCGTGGGGGAGCAGTGCGGCATCGAGATCCGCCAGCGTCACGCCTGGTTCGACGACGGCCACATGGTTCTTGGTATCGATCTCGAGAATGTGGTTCATCCGTTCAAATGACACCACCAGCCCACCGTCCACCGGGGTGCACCCTCCCGACAGCCCCGTCCCCGACCCCCGTGGGGTGAGTGGCACGCCATGGAGTCCAGCCATCTTGACGATGGCGGCCACTTCGGTGCTCGACGCCGGACGAGCCACGGCCAGCGGGCGCACCGGCGAAGCAGTCAGTGCCTCGTCGTGGGTGTCGTCTGCTCCGATGTCTGCCCCGGTGTCGACGTTGGCGACACCGACGATCTCGATGAGCAGGCTCTCGATATGTCCGGCCGTCCCGCGGTCGGGAGCGGTGGCCATGGCAGAACGTGCCGATGACGGCCTTGCCATCCCTCACCCTCCTGTCGACGTAAACGCCGGCCACGTTATCGCCTCAGCCCAGATGGACTGAAGCGGCCTGAATCCCCAGTCGACGTGACCAACTCGGCCGGCAGGCTGGCTCGGATTGCCAACCAACGAGCCCGACGACGCCAGCCTGAGCCATACGGGGTTGGGACCAAAGGCCCTGTTCAACTCTTCCGTATCGGGGCATGATCGTCCTGACTACCGGCCGAAGGAGTAGAGGATGACGAACAAACTAGTGGGGGCGAGCGTATGGGAGTCGGAGCTCTACGAGCACCTCATGTCGCACGAGGACAGCGAGCGAAAGTTGCTGGTCGAGTACAAGCAGGCTGCGTCCGCTTCCCAGTCACGTGCCTTTCAATACCTTGCCGACCTCATCATCGAAGACGAAGTGCGTCACCATCGGGTGTTTCGAGAGTTGGCCTCCGCATTGAAGACCGACGCCGAATTTCGGCCCGAAGAGCCGGCTGTCCCTCGCCTCGACCACTGGGGACACAACCCTGCTGGTGTCGTGGAGGAGACGACGAAGCTCCTAGAACGGGAGCATGCCGATGCTGACGAACTCCGGCGTTTGGCGCGCCAGCTGAAGGACTTGAAGGACGAGACCCTGTGGCAACTCCTCGTCAAACTCATGGAGATGGACACAGCCAAGCACATCGCGATCCTCGACTTCGTCAGGCGTCATGCCCGGAGTGCCCGGTAGGCCATCATGGATGAAGGTGAACCAATTTCGTACCTGGCTCTCGCAGCCGACACCCCCGTACTCAGCTCGGTGGGTACCCGGATTGGAACCGTTGCCCACGTTCTGCAGATACCCGAGCTCGATGAGTTTGACGGGATTGTCGTTTCGACCCAGAGCGGGCATCGATTCGTGGATCGGGACCAAATCACAGAGATAACCACCGCATGCGTTCGATGTGATCTTTCCGATGAGCAGGCGGAGTCGTTGCCAGCACCCGATGGCCCCCCGGTTCTACACCTCGACGCGGGCTACGAGGAGGGTTCATCCCTCAATGCCAGGTTCGCCCGTCTATTCCGGCGACCGCATTGGAAAGAGCTTGAGTAGCCGGTCGCTTTTCCCCTGACCGAGACGCTGACCCCGCCCGTGACGGTCATCGCTCTCAGAACCGCTCAGAGACGCCGTGTGTGGAGCGGTAGAGGTGGGGACCGGTCGTGGTGGGGACCGGTCGTAATGGGGACCAGTAGAGCCTCGGAGAAGCCAGTGGGGTTCTGTGGGGCTTGAGTCCATCGGCTCGGCCCCTGTACCGCCCTACTCCGGGAGGTTCGAGACGACCCATGAGGAGTAGAGCGTGGTTTGCGCTCTGGGCGTAGCATCGGTCAATGCCGTTCGCCCGGAGCGTTCGGATAGCCGTGTGCGCACGTTTGGAGACCGGATGCCCGACCTTGGCTCGCTATTCGACGAACACGTCACGTTGGAATTCGAAGCCAAGGACGCGGACGGAACCATGGCGACCATGGTCGATCAGCCGACAGTGATCCACGTGCCCGTTCTGACCGGGGGTCGAGACACCCCGACCCTCCACCAGTTCTATCGTGACTCTTTCATTCCGGCGTGGCCGGCCGACACCGAGGTCGAACAGGTTTCGCGGACGATCGGCGACGAGCGTGCCGTTGACGAGCTGATCATCCGGTTCACCCATACCGTCGAAATGCCCTTCTGGCTTCCGGGCATCGCTCCGAGCGGACGCCGGGTTGAGATCCCCGTGGTTGTCGTCATGGGGTTCGAAGGTGGAAAAGTGGCCTCCGAGCACATCTACTGGGACCAGGCCTCATTGCTGGTCCAGATCGGGCTCCTCGATACGTCGGATCTGCCGGTGACGGGTGCCGTGCAGGCGCGGGCACTGGTAGACCCTGACGTGGGACTAAACGAGTTGATGGCCAGGCCCGGCTGACGGACGCCCCGGTCACCAGGGAGTCGATGAGCACCCACGCCTCGGCCTGCGCCGCTGTCATGGCGCCAGCAAGGAGGATTATTGGCTGGCGCTGGCTGTGGACGTGGAGGACGCCCCGGTACCGGGATGGCCAGGGCAGAGGGGAAGGCCCGGATCAGGGCTTCCTGAGAGAAAGGTGAGTTTCGATCCGAGACATCGTATGCAGTTCGTGGTAGTCCCGTAGACGTGATGGCCCCCCACTTCGCGGGGGGGCCATCACGTATCCGGGATCAAAGGGAGCATCGAGGCGGATCAAGTCCATCAGCCCGAGCTGGAGACTGTCCACCAGGTCCCCGACGGTCCGGCCCTCCGCTGCTGCGATCGGCCTTCCCGACCGGGGACAGTGGGTTACGAGACAGGCGGAATGTTCGCGTTCAGATGAAAGACGTTGTCTGGGTCGTAGGCAGCCTTGATCTGCTGGAGGCGCTCGTACTTGGGACCGTAGGCGCTGCGCACGCGGTCCTCCTCGTACTCGGTCATGAAGTTGACGTAACTACCCACAGTCCCGGCGTGTTGAACCAATGCGCCCCAATAAGAGCGCGACCAGGCTCGCTCGGCCTCGTAGTCGGCCGGTGAGAGGGCGGTGGCGGAGATGTTGACGACAAAGCGGATATCGCGGCTTCCACCGAACGATGTGGCGTCGGTGTCGGCGCGCCGGTATGCACCGCCGAGCGGAAAGATCGGAACAAATGACAGTGGCGACATCTTCTTCGCCTGGTGTTCGAGGATGGTGTCGATGGCGCCATCGGTGAGCGCTTCGAGGTAGACGGCCTTTTCATAGTTGTGCATGCCCCACGGAGCAGACGCGTCGAACATCTGTTGCAGATCGACATAGGGAATGGGGGTAACCAGCTCCACAACTGGGTTGAGGGACTGCTTGATTGGTGCAATGAGCCGGGCATGATCCCGATCGTCGCCCAAGCCGACGACGGCAAGAGCAAAGGCCGGACTGAAATGCAGCTCTTCGGGCACGAACGGCTCTGGGGGGGCGCTCAGCCCGGCCATGAACACCCCACACTCGTCAGGAAGGTTCTCGACGTAGTCGCGAGCGAACCGGAACAGGTCCGCACCTTGGTCGGGACTGAACAAGAACAGCCCCAACTGAAGTAGGGGCCCGACAGGGTGGAGTCCGAACTCGAATTCCGTCACCACCCCGAAGTTGCCACCGCCGCCCCGAATGGCCCACAAGAGATCGGGGTTGTCCGTATCCGAGGCATGCAGGACCCTCCCATCGGCGGTGACCACCTCGGCGCCGACGAGGTTGTCCGATGACAGTCCGGCTAGCCGAGTCAGCCAGCCAAACCCCCCGCCGAGGGTCAGGCCAGCGACACCGGTGTGGCTGATGAAGCCGCCCGGCACGGCCAAGCCGTGAGTCTGAGTGGCGGCGTCGAGCTCGCCCCAGGTCGTACCACCGCCGCACGTGGCCCTAGCTGCCTTGGCCTCGACGTTCACCCCTTTCATCGGCGTCAGGTCGATCATCAGGCCGTCGTCACAGAGCGCGAAGCCGGCGTAGTTGTGACCACCACCGCGAACGGACACGTCGAGCGCCTCCTGTCGCGCAAATGCCAACGCGGCGGCGACATCGCTACTGCTCGTGCAGCTGGCTACGAGCGCCGGACGCCGGACAATTGCGCCGTTCCAAATGTTGACGGCGGCGTCATAACCTGCCTCACCGGGCTCGGCGACACTGCCGCCGATTTCAGTCCGCAACCCGTCAATCGCGCCAGCCCTCATGTTCGCCATCGTTCGGCCCTCCTATTCGCCACCTGTCGATAAACCCTCTTGTATGAGACGGTCCCGACCGACGCGTGGCATCCATCCGAACCGGCCGGCTGCCGTCGCCACGCTGCTACCGGTGGCGGATACCCCACCACCCACGCGGTTGTCCCAGCCCACCTCTTCGTAACGCGCCCTCATTCCCACGCTTCGTGAAGCCCCGTCTGAGGTTCCTAAGAGGACCTTAAGAGTTCACTCGCATAGAGTCAATCAGACGCCACAATCAGTGATTCTCGCGATGTGACCCAATCGGTTGCCCATGGCCCCGCTACGGTCGCCAACGAGCCGTAACCGGACATGGGAGCAGGGCCTGGCCCACCGCACGTTGCCTGCCTTGGTGGCAACTCGGTCGTCCCCCAGCAGTAATCGTGTCCCTGACGCCTGCCGGGACGACGATCCGCAGGCGGATTTTTGGGGCATTGTTACCTGGTTCTTATGCCAAACATACGTTCGACGATGAAACTCGTTCCATGGGAACAGTTGGGTACATCCTTAGCCTTGTCATCCTGGGGTTCGCCGTCGGCGGGCTGGGTCGGCTCGTCGTTCCGGGTCCGAATCCGATTGGCCTGTGGAAGACGCTGGGGCTCGGTCTCGTCGGGGTGTTCACGGGCAGCCTGATCGGGGGGCTGCTGGGCATCGGCCTCTTCACCATCATCTTCGAAGTGGTGATTTCGGCCGGACTCGTCTACCTGGTCAGTGGCCGGTCGCGACGACTCACCATGGGAGGGCGGCGCTAGCGATGGTGGCGAACAGCACGATGCGACGCACGGTTCCCATTCTTCCCTTCCAATCGGTGGACGGAGGGGGGGACGTGGCCAGGTCGAGCCTGGGCCACAAGGTGGCGGTTGTGCTCACGGCGGTGATCGGGTCGATCTTTTTCGTTGGCGCATTAGTGGTGATCACCGCGGCGTTTGTGGCGGCCGTCATGGTCGCACTGTGTGTGGTCGCTGTCCGTGGAGCGCTCCATGCCATAACCCCAGCGGGAAGACACCGCGCTGATGAGCGAGGATTTCGCCCTGCAGCCGTCATCGAGACGACCGCCAAGGTAATCCGGAGTGCAGCGCCGAAGGCAAGATCTTGACCGGCCACGTTCGTCAGCGGTAGGAGACGGCCACCTGTCGGGCCGCCGTTCCGGTCAAGCCGATGGGCTCTCGTCTTCTCGAGTTGGCCTTATGCGCCAAAGGTTCCACGGCCATGCCCCCTCTATCTCGACCTCCAAGGAAAAACTGAGCACGATGCGGATGACCACGATCAGCCCGAGCACTGCGACGCTCTCGACCGTCGGGTCCACGATGATCGTCCGTACGATGTCCCCGACGATGAGAATCTCCAGGCCGAGCAGGATCGATTGGCCGAGGCGCTGACGCAGTTGGCTGTAGGCGGTCTCATGTCGGCTTCCCGAATGAATGATTCCAACCACGTAAGCGAGGAGTGCCCAGAGCCCGCCGAGGACCATGATCCCAGCACCGATCGCCTCGACCACCTTGACAATGTCGCTGATGATGTGGTCGTAGGCCATGGGACAACAATGTCACGACGGCATCGGGTTGTCCGCCATTGGTCGTTCCGACCGATTGCCTGGCGTCTGCCCCAACGGTAGCCAGCAGGCGTAGGAGTCGGAGCGGCCAGGGTCATGCGCTCGTGGCACGCCGCCCCCATCCGTCGCCGACAATCACCCGCCGCCAATCACACCTGGTGCACACGGTCATGCCACTGGCACCGGACCGGGATGCTCGGGCATGCTTCCGAGATGCTGCCGCCATCCCCCGACCGTCGTCTGGAGGGGCAGAGGCACGTGGCATGAGCGTCCTGTTCGCGCTGTTGGCTGCTCTCGCCAATGCGCTGAGCACCATCACTCAGCACGTGGCCAGCACCAGTGGCTCCGGTGGCGCCACTGGGTGGGCCTTCGTCCGCTATCTGGCCCGGAACCCCCTCTGGCTGGTCGGTTGGGTCGCCCTGTTGGCCGCGTTCTTGTTTCAGGCCATCGCGCTGCACAACGGACTGCTGTCCTTGGTCCAGACCCTCCTCGTGACGGAGTTGGTCTTCGCCCTGGTGTTACGGCGCCTGTGGATCCGGCAGGCCATCAGCCCCGCGGCTTGGGCATCTGCACTCTTGACCTGTGTAGCCGTAGCGGTGTTTATCGCGGTGGCGGAGCCGAGAGGCGGATCAGTCACCCCGAGCTCGGGTGCATGGGCGTCGTCGATCCTGGCGTGCGGCATTGGGGCAGTCGTCCTCGCTCTGTTGGGCATGCGGGGCTCCCCGGCTCGCCGTGCCGCCGCCTTGGCCACGGCGGCGGCGGTCATCTGGGCGCTCGAAGCCACCTTCATCAAAGCCATGACTGACACCCTGACCCAGAATGGCGTGGCCGGAGTGTTCCTCCGGTGGCCGGTCTACGCAGTCATCGTAGGTGGTGTCGCCGGCACTCTGCTCGTCCAGGTTGCCTTGCACGTCGGACCGTTGAGAGTGTCCCAACCATTCCTGGTCATTGTCGATCCGCTCCTCAGCATTGCGCTCAGCGTGCATCTCTTCGGCGAGCGCTTCACCCATGATCCGGCGGCCCTGGCCATCGCAGCAGCGTCCTTTGTAGCTATGTGTGTCGGCGTCTTCCTGTTGACGGCGACGGTCCCCGAGACGATGGATCGGACAGGGGCGTTGACGGTCCAGCCCGAGTGATTCCACCTGACCGGCTGCGGGTTCCTCGACGGCTCGATGGGGGAGTCGCCTGAGGGAGCCGAGGCGCGACGAAACCCCGGCAGGAGGGGGATCTGCGGGGTTTCGTCGACCCGCTCGTGGGGGGCACAAACGGGTTCAGGACGACGGTACCGGTTGGGTTGTCACGAATAGGTAACTGCAGGGTGAACTCTTTGTCGCGTCCCGACGAGACCCTGCCGACCTGGGTACCCTCCGAGGATGGTCGACGAGGGGCAATACGACTACCTGCTCGAATCGGACCGCCCGCTGACGTCCGACCCACGGGTCCACCTCGACCGTCCCCCGACGCGGCCTCGGTACCATCTGGCCTGGCCGGGCGAGGACAGGACCCTCTGCGACAACCTTCGGACCGCGTACACCGCCATTCAGCGGGACAAGGCGGAAGACCTGGATCTCTGCATGCGGTGCGAGAGCCGGTCCTAGCCTGTCGAAGCAACCAATACCCGTTGGTGAGACTCGAGCTTCGGTCGCCGACCGGTCGGGAAACGTGCCGGAAAGGCGGGCGAGGTCCTCTCTCGTGTGGAAGGTCGGAGTTCCCGAAAGACCGCAAGGTTCGGGTCACCGGCCCGTTACTCGCATATCCGAGCAGGAGACCTCGGACACCGAGCAACGTACGAGGCTTGTTGCGAACACCGAAGGGCCCCGGCTGATCGCCGGGGCTCTTCTGTGTTGCCGGTGTTCTGCCCCGACATGGTCCGCCGGACCTCAAACTCGCCGACCCGGCGCCATTTGCTCACGGTCCCCCCGGTCGCGCCGGTAGCCTGACTGCCGATGGAGCCACCGTTCACGGAGATCTCGGACGGAGAGACAACGTGGCGCTTCGACCATGCGTTTCTCACTTCGAACTGGACCTGCCTCTGGGGTCGCGGCTGCTTGGGCATCTTGCCCGAGCCTGCGTCAGGGCTCGGCCAAGGATGTTGCTCCCTGGGGGCCGAGCTCGACGGAATCGAAGAGGCTCGACGGATCAGCGCGCTGGCGGACGCACTGGACCCCTCGCGCTTCGAGCAACACGCCGCTGCGGCCGAGGGCGGGGTCTTCAGCGACTCGACCCGTGGCAGCACCCGAGTTGTCGACGGGGCCTGCGTCTTCCTCAACCAGGCCGGGTTCGTTGGGGGTGTTGGATGTGCGCTGCACCTGTCGGCTCTCGATTCGGGCGAGTCGCCCATCGACTTCAAACCGTCCGTGTGCTGGCAGCTCCCGATCAAGGTGGAATGGGAGCATGGCGACGACGGGACGGAAGTGGCCACCGTCCGAGGCTGGGCCAGACGTGACTGGGGCGCCCAGGGGGAGACCATGGCCTGGTGCTGCACAGAGGGCACGCAGGCCTACATCGGTGAGCGGCCGGTGATCGAATCGATGGCCGAGGAGCTCGACGCCATCGTGGGTACCCCGGTGTTTGTCGAGCTCCGGCACCGGCTCGGCCGCTGAGGCCGGACGCTCGCTGGAATCGATCCGGGGGAGCCTCACGGGCAAGGTCCGTCGCGGCCCACGATTGAGCGCAGAGGCCTTCGAGGCCTGATTTGAGTACAGTTAAAAAGACAGTGAGTACTGTCGGCACCGACGTCTGAGGGACCCGATCCCTCGGATGTCGTGCTCGGTCGTCGACCGATGACTGCGACGACAGCATCGAACACCTCCAGGAGGAACGTTATGAGCCTGACCGAAACGACGACCGTGTCCCTGAGCTCACCCGACCGGTTCTTCGTGGGCGGTACCTGGGTGAAACCGTCGACCCCGGCGGTGATCGACGTCATCAACGCCAGCACCGAAGACGTCATGTTCCAGGTGGCAGAGGCCAGGGAAGCCGACATGGCCGCCGCCGTGGCGGCCGCCCGGGACGCTTTCGATCACGGACCGTGGCCCCACCTGACCCACGCCGAGCGGGCCGATTACCTGCGGAAGATCGCCTCGGCCCTCGACGAGCGCAGCCTCGAGGTCAGCGAGATCTGGTCGGGGCAGATGGGCGTCCTCCACGCGATGGCGAAGGCCAGCGGCCCCGGTTTCGGAAATCCGTTCCGCTACTACGCCGGCTTGGCCGACGACTACCCCTTCGAGGAGCGCCACGCCCCGACGGCCGGAGGGAACGTGGGACTGCTGGTCCGGGAACCGGTGGGTGTGGTGGGCGCCATCATCCCGTGGAACGGGCCGATCGGCCTCATCGCCCACAAGGTGGCTCCGGCGTTGCTGGCCGGCTGCACCATCGTGCTCAAGGCCTCCCCGGAGGCGCCGGGCGAGGCCTATGTGTTTGCCGAGATCGCCGAGGCCATCGGAATCCCTGCCGGGGTCATCAACGTGGTCACGGCCGACCGGGAGGTCTCCGAGCTCTTGGTCACCGATCCCCGCGTCGACAAGATCACCTTCACCGGATCGACCGCCGCTGGTCGCCGGATCGCCTCGCTGTGCGGCGAACGCATTGCCCGAGTCACGCTCGAGCTGGGCGGGAAGTCAGCGGCCGTGGTGCTGGACGACTACGACATCGGCACCGCGGCGAAGTCGATCACCTCACGGGCGTGCATGATGACCGGTCAGGTGTGCTCGTCGCTGACCCGCATCGTGGTCACGCGAGACCGCCACGACGAGTTGGTCGATGCCCTGGGTGAGGCGTTCTCCCACGTCCGCGTCGGTGATGCCTTCGATCCCGAGAGCGGCATGGGCCCTCTGGCCATGCAGCGTCAACGCGACCGGGTCGAGGGTTACATCGCCAAGGGCGTCGAGGAGGGGGCGACCCTGGCCTCGGGCGGCCATCGGCCCAGCAACCTCAGCCGGGGCTGGTTCATCGAGCCCACCGTCTTCGGGAACGTCGACAATTCGTCCGCCATCGCCCAAGAGGAGATCTTCGGGCCGGTCTTGAGCGTGATCCCCGCCGACGACGAGCAGGATGCAGTCGAGATCGCCAACGACACCATCTACGGCCTCAACAATTCGGTGTTCACCAACGATGCCGACCGCGCCTACGAGGTCGCCCGGCAGCTCCGATCGGGTACGGTCGGCCAGAATTCGTTCCGCACCGACTTCGGCATCGCCTTCGGCGGCTTCAAGCAGTCGGGAATCGGGCGCGAAGGCGGACGAGAGGGCCTCGTGCCCTTCCTCGAGACCAAGACGATCATCCTCGACGATGAGCCCAGTGGGGCAGAGTCCTAGGGCGGCTGACCACCTGCCAGTACCGTAGGCCCCATGGCTGGGGGCACCTCGACGTTGGATGACGGCTGACATGTCATCCCTGGAACCCCAACGCCCGTGCGCGTGGGGGAACAGGCGGAGTCCGGAGATGACGCCATGAGTGGCGTGCTGTTCGCCGTCGGCCTGATCGTGGTGATCATCACCTCTGCCAGCGTGTTGTTCACCATCGTGCTGCCCCGGGAACCCCGCGGGTTCGAGCGCCTGTCGTCGTTCGCCAACCGGTCGGTCCGGTTGGCCTTTCTCGGTTTGTCCCGCGTGGCCCGGACCTACGAGGGGAAAGACGCGCTCTTGGCCCCCACCGCGCCGGTGGCCCTCGTGCTCCAGTTGGCCGTGTGGGCCGGGTGTTTCATCGTTGGTTACGCCCTGATGCTCGAGGGGACCACCCGCAGCCTGGGCTCGGCCCTGGCCCAGGCATCCGGAGCGGTCTTCACCGTCGGGACCATCAATCTCAGCGGCCGTCCAAATTCGGCGGTGGACATCGCCGCCGGGGCCACCTGGGTGGTCATCGTCGCCCTGCAGATCGCCTACCTGCCTGCCCTTTACCAGGCGTTCAATCGACGAGAGAGCCTGGTGGCCATGCTCGAGAGCCGGGCCGGCACACCGGCGTGGGGCCCCGAAGTGCTGGCTCGCCACCAGCTGGTGGGCATCATCGACACCCTCCCGGACTTCTATGCGTCGTGGGAGGAGTGGTCGGCCGACCTGGCCGAGAGCCATACCACCTACCCGGTCATGCTCCTCTTTCGGTCGCCCGATCCCTGGTACTCGTGGCTGGTCGGGCTCCTCGCCGTGCTCGACGGTGCCGCCATGCACCTCGCCCTGGCGCCGAGCACCGCCTCGTCCCAGTCTCGGCTGTGCCTGCGTATGGGGTTCACGGCCCTCAACCGGATCGCCAAGGGCGTCCTGCGCTGGGACGTGGACCCCGATCCCAACCCGGAGGGGCCCATCAAGCTGACGTTCGAGGAGTTCGAGGAAGCCGTGACCATGCTCGAAACGGTCGGGTTCCCGATGGAGCGGACGGCCGAACAGGCGTGGCCTGACTTCCGGGGCTGGCGGGTCAACTACGAGACGGTGGCCTACCGCCTGTGCGACCGCCTCACCGCCCCGCCCGCCCCGTGGTCAGGAACCCGTCGCCACCTTCGCTCCGGTGTGGTCGCACCGCGCCGGCCACCCCAACGGGCACCGGGAATCCTGGCCGAGCACCGGCCCGAGGTGGTCATCCCCTCCACCACCCGCCGCAGAGGGGCCCAGCAGTGACGGCCACCGTGCCGGACATCGCCCCCCCTGTGATAACCGGCCCGGCGACAGGGCCGGCCACCATCGGTGGGTCAATGCGGCGGCGCCGATTCACCGGGGCCCTGGCTGGCATCGTGGCCTTCGGTCTGGCCTTCCGCGTGGGGTACGTCCTGATCTTCACCCAGTACCAGAACAGCAAGATCTATGACTCTTTTTGGTACGGGGTCACCGCCAACGAACTGAAGATGGGGCAGTTCTTCCGATCGCCGTTGGCCACGACACCGAGCGCCGCCCATCCGCCGCTGACCTCGATCCTGGCCGGCACGGTCAACTTCCTCATCGGCCTGCACGCCGGGACCACGTTCCAGCGACTGGTCATGGCCGTCCTGGGCGCCGGCGTGGTTCTCTGCGTCGGCCTCCTGGGCCGGTCGGTGGCCGGTCCCTGGGTCGGCCTCACCGCCGCGGGACTGGCCGCGGTGGCGCCCAACTTCTGGATGCCCAGCGGCATCGTCATGTCGGAGACGCCGGCCATGCTCTTCATGGCCCTGATCCTCTTGGCTGTCACCCGTCTCCTGCGGTCCCCGACCCTGGTCATGGCCGCGCTGCTCGGCGCGGCCTGTGGCGCCGAAGCCCTGGTCAGAGCGGAGCTGCTCCTGTTCCTGCCCTTCGTGCTCGTACCCGCGGTCCTGACCGCCTCCGGTGCCACGCCCCGCCGGAAGCTCGGTCTGCTGGCGGTGGGCCTGCTGGCGTCCGTCGTCGTCCTGGCCCCGTGGGTGGGGCGGAACCTGGCCACCTTCACCGATGCCACCTACATCTCGACCGGCGACGGCCTTGCGTTGCTCGGGGCCAACTGCGCCCAGACCTATCAAGGCCAGAACCTCGGGTCGTGGAGCCTGAGCTGCTCCACGTCGGCGCCGGGCCCCGGAGACGAGTCGGTGCAGTCATCGCATGCCCAGCACACCGCCGTGCAATACGCCGAGCACCACACCGGACGGCTGCCGGTCGTGGTCCTGGCCCGGGTGGGCCGGTTGTGGGACTTCTACGAGCCGATCCAGATGGCGAACGTGGACGCCAACGAGGGCCGGCCGGTGCCGGCGTCGTTGGCCGGACTGGGCTTCTACTACGCGCTGTTGCCCCTGGGCATCGCCGGCATCGTCATCTACCGCGCCCGGCGCATCCGACAGTGGTTCCTGCTCGTGCCGGCCGGGGTGGTCACCGTGGTCGCTGCCCTCGTCTACGGGCTGGTCCGCTTTCGCGCCCCCTTCGAGGTATGCCTCGTCGTGCTGGCTGCGCCTCCGTTGGTGCTCTTGGGCCAGGCCCTCGGGCACCGGGTGGAGGTTCGCCCCGCTCACCGTGGGCGCCGGGACCCCGGTGGCGGGACGTAGCCGGGATCCGGTGGCGGGAACCAGGAGCCGAATCAGGGGAGTCCGGGGTAGAGAAGGGCCATGACACCGATGCCGCGAACCTTTGCCAGCGACAACTACGCCGGGATCCACCCGAAGATCCTGGCTGCGATGGCCGAGGCCAACGTCGGCCATGCCCCGTCCTATGGCGCCGACCCGGTGACCCACGAGGCCATCGGGCTCTTCCGGGAGCACTTCGGCCAGGACGCCGAGGTGTTCCTCACCCTCAATGGGACGGGCGCCAACGTGGTGGGGCTCCAATCGCTCCTTCGGCCCTTTGAGGCCGTCATCTGTGCCGAGAGCGCTCACATCAATGTGGACGAGTGCGGTGCGCCCGAGCGGTTCCTCGGCAGCAAGCTGATTCCCGTGGCCACCCCGGATGGGAAGCTCACCCCCGAGTTGGTCGACCTGGCCGTGACCGGAACAGGCGACGAGCACCGCGTCCAGCCCCGGGTGGTATCGATCACCCAGGCCACCGAGGTCGGCACCTGCTACCGCGTCGAGGAGGTGGCGGCACTCGGCCGGTCGGCCCACGAGCGCGGGATGTGGCTGCACCTCGACGGTGCACGGCTGTCCAACGCGGCCGCTCATCTCGGGGTCGGGCTGGGCGCTTTTGGCTCCGGGGCCGGGGTCGACGTCCTGTCCTTCGGGGCGACCAAGAACGGGGCCATGGGGGCAGAAGCGGTCGTCTCGTTCCGCTCGCCCGGACAGTCCTCGCTGCCGTTCATCCGGAAGCAGTCGATGCAGCTCGCCTCCAAGATGCGTTTCGTAGCCGCGCAGTTCAAGGCACTGCTGTCCGAGGACCTGTGGTGGGCCAATGCCGACCATGCCAACCGGATGGCCAGCCGGCTGGCCGGCGGAGTTGCCCGGATACCGGGTGCGACCATTGCCTACCCGGTCGAGGCCAATGGGGTCTTCGCCGCACTCCCGGCCGGCGTGACCGAGCAGTTGCAGGGTCGGTACCCCTTCTACGTCTGGGACCCGCAGTCGGGCGTGGTGCGGTGGATGACCTCGTTCGACACGACCGAGCAGGACGTCGATGCATTCGTAGACCTGGTCGCGGCGCTCATGGCAGAGAACCATCACTGAACAGAACCGTTCCTCACAGTCCGAGCGGCGATAGCCTCGGTCAGTGGGAACAGGCACCGTCTCGATGGCCAGGTCTCCCGTCCGACCTGGTCGGGCGTTGTTCCGGGTGCGATTGGCCGCCGCCGTCGCTCTCTGCGTTGCCACGTCGCTGTCCGTCGTCGCCGGCCCTGCGCCCGGGCTGGCCGGCGTGGCCACCGCTTCACCGGCATCGGACACCTCCACGCCGACCTGGTTACCTCTGTCGCCGGCCACCAGCCCCGCGCCGCGTGATTCCCCCGCTGTCGCCTTCGACCCGGCCACCGACCAGCTGCTCCTCTTCGGGGGCCGGGCCGCCACCGGCAACTTCGGGGACACCTGGACGTGGGACGGCTCCAACTGGAACCAACGGTCGCCGGCCGCCAGCCCGTCGGCCCGCAACTACGCGGCCATGGCCTACGACCAGTCGTCCGGACAGCTGATCCTCTTCGGCGGATCGAGCACCGGCGGGCCCTTGGGGGACACGTGGCTGTGGACCGGCACCACCTGGGCCGAGCTGGCGCCGGCCGCCAGCCCACCGCCGCGGGCATTCGCCTCGATGGCCTACGACCAGGCGACCGGGCAGCTGATCCTCTTCGGCGGAAGAGGAACGGACGGCGTGGCGTTGGGCGACACCTGGTCGTGGACGGGATCGACCTGGGCGCGGCTGGCGCCAGCCGCCAGCCCACCGGCGCGTTCGTTCGCCTCGCTGGCCTACGACCGCAGCCGGAGCAGCGCCGGCCTTATCCTCTTCGGCGGATCGACCGGCCCGGGCCCGACCTACCTGGGCGACACCTGGGCCTGGAACGGGAGCACCTGGGCCGACCTGGCTCCGGCCACCAGCCCGTCGATCCGCGACTCGGCGTCGATGGCCGACGACCTGAGCACGGGACAGCTGACCCTCTTTGGCGGGTCCGACGGCGGCAATCATCTGGGCGACACGTGGGAGTGGGACGGATCGACCTGGGCCCAGTTGACCCCGACCGCGAGCCCGCCGACCCGGTACTCCGCCCCACTCACCTACGACACGGCCACCGACCAACTGGTGCTGTTCGGGGGAGATGGGGCGACGGGTACCAAGCTGGCCGACACCTGGCTGTGGGGATCCCGCGCCAGCCCGTCCCACAGTGCGGTGGCCGGCGCCCGGCTGGGCGGCGCGCCCGACGGCATCGGCTACTGGATCGCCGGACCGGGGGGTTCGGTTGCGGCATTCGGCGGTGCCGGCTCCTATGGCTCCGCCGAGGGTCAACCGCTCAACCAGCCGGTGGTGGGGATGGCGGCCACCCCTGACGGGCAGGGCTACTGGCTGGTGGCGGCCGACGGCGGGGTGTTCACCTTCGGCGACGCCGGGTTCTTCGGCTCGAGCGGCGGTGCCCCGCTCAACCAGCCGGTGGTGGGGATGGCGGCCACCCCTGACGGGCAGGGCTACTGGCTGGTGGCGGCCGACGGCGGGGTGTTCACCTTCGGCGACGCCGGGTTCTTCGGCTCGAGCGGCGGTGCCCCGCTCAACCAGCCGGTGGTGGGGATGGCGGCCACCCCTGACGGGCAGGGCTACTGGCTGGTGGCGGCCGACGGCGGGGTGTTCACCTTCGGCGACGCCGGGTTCTTCGGCTCGAGCGGCGGTGCCCCGCTCAACCAGCCGGTGGTGGGGATGGCGGCCACCCCTGACGGGCAGGGCTACTGGCTGGTGGCGGCCGACGGCGGGGTGTTCACCTTCGGCGACGCCGGGTTCTTCGGCTCGAGCGGCGGCCAGCCCACCGGCGCCCCGATTGTCGGCCTGCTGTCCGCCCCCGCCGGCAACGGCTACGGGATCGTTGACGCCACTGGGGCCATCACCCGCTTCTCGGGGTGACCGCGGAGCTCCCGCCCTCCCCCTCGATCGAGGCGCAGTATGGGCCGCCCGCCCCCTCGATCGAGGCGCGGTATGGGCCGAGCACCCCCCTCGATCGAGGCCGCCCTACTGCTCGGCCAGGATCGCCGCCAGCTCGGCCAGCGGGTCGCGGACGACCGGTCCGGTCGTCTCGACGTAGGCCTCGGTGATGGTCCCGTTGAACGGGTACGGGGCGCGGTAGCCCGGTCCGACCGCCGGCCCCCATTCATAGCCACAGGTGAGACCGACACCCACCCCGTTGAAGCCAGAGGGAGTGAACCGGGGGACGGTCCCCTGGCCCACCGTCTCGCCATCGCAGCCGAGTACGGCGGTGCCGCCCAGACCCTCGTCCTTCTCGAAGGCGAAGGTCACGGAGTGCTCACCCGGCGGGAGCGAACGGTCGGCCTCGATGACCTGGCTCTCCTTGCCGTAGAGGTTGTGCACGTAGCGGAGCCGTCCGTCGAACACATGGAGGGACCATCCACCGAGGGCGCACCCGAGGGCGAGCAGCACGCCTTCGGGGACGACGCCGGAGGGAACGCGCACGTCCACGGCGATGGCGTGTGAGCGGTTCCGCACGTTGACCGCCACCTGCTCGGGCACCGGAGCCCCGCCGGGGAAGTACCGGAATCGCGACCGTGGCCGGCGGTGGTCGGGCTTGGGGTGGGCGAGCGTCCACAGCACCCGGTTGTCCAGGGGGAGGACCTGGTTCCGCCGAGCCTCGTCCCACCACAGGGCGACCAGCTCAGCCACCCGCTCCGGGTAGTCCGAAGCCAGGTCCCGTGACTCGGACAGGTCCTCGGCCACGTGGTAGAGCTCCCACACGTCGTCGTCGAAGGGTGCGTTCGGATCGAGTCCGTCGTCATAGAGCGGCCCCACCGGGTGGAAGGTGACCGCCTTCCAGCCGCGGTGGTAGATGGCCCGGGACCCGAACATCTCGAAGTGCTGGGTGACGTGGTGCTCGGGAGCCGAGGCCCCTTCCGGACCGAGCAGGTGGGCGAAGCTCGTCCCGTCGATGGTCGACTGGCGTACCGACTCGATCTCGGCCGGTGCCTCCGCCCCGGCCAGCTCGAGCACGGTCGGCAGCACGTCGATGGCGTGGGCGAATTGGTGTCGGATCTCCCCGGCGGCGCCGCCCAGCCTGGCCGGCCAGCTCACGATGCACGGATCGGCCACCCCGCCCTGGTGGACCTCCCGCTTCCACCGTTTGAACGGCGTGTTGCCGGCCATGGTCCAACCCCAGGGATAGTTGTTGTGGCTCAGCGGGCCACCGATCTCTCCGATGCGCCCGTACATCTCGCCTGTTCCCGCCGGATCGAGATTCGAGAGCCGAACGTCGTTGATGGATCCCTCCGGGCCGCCCTCGGCGCTGGCGCCGTTGTCCGACACCACGACGATCAACGTGTCGTCGAGCTCGCCGATCCCGTCGACGAAGTCGACCAGCCGGCCGATCTGGTGGTCGGTGTGGGACAGGAACCCGGCGAAGCACTCCATGAACCGGGCGGCCACCGCCTGTTGCTGCGGGTCGAGCGTGCCCCAGGCCGGCACCCACGACGGCCGCGGGCTGAGCACGGTCCCCAGTGGCACGATCCCCAGCTCGAGCTGTCGAGCGAGGGTGCGCTCGCGCCACACGTCCCACCCCTCGTCGAATGCGCCGGCATACCGCTCAATCCATTCGGCCGGGGCATGGTGGGGGGAATGGCAGGCGCCGGTGGCCAGATAGAGAAAGAACGGTTGGTCGGCGTCCACCGCCCGGAGGTCGGAGACGAACTCGATGGCCCGGTCGGCCAGGTCCTCGCTCAGGTGGTAGCCGTCCTCGATCGTCGTCGGCGGGCGAACGGAGTGGTTGTCGTGATAGAGCGCAGGAGCGAACTGGTGGGTCTCGCCACCGTGGAACCCGTACCAGCGATCGAAGCCCCGGCCCAACGGCCAGGACGAGCGGGACGCGGCCATGTGAGTCTCGTCCTCGGGAGTGAGGTGCCACTTGCCCACCGCGTAGCTGGCATAGCCCCGGGTGCGGAGGATCTCACTGAGGAACCCGTTCTCCTTGGGAGGGCTGCCCCAGTAGCCGGGGAACCCGACAGCCAGGTCGGCCACCCGTCCCATCCCGCTTCGATGATGATTGCGCCCGGTGAGCAGGCAGGCGCGGGTCGGCGAGCACAGGGCCGTGGTGTGGAAGTTGGCCAACCGGACACCCCCGGCCGCCAGGCGGTCCAGAGCGGGCGTGGCCATGTCCGAGCCGTAGCAACCGAGCTGGGCGAAACCGACGTCGTCGAGCACGACCAGGACCACGTTGGGAGCACCGTCGGGCGCCTCGGGTACCGGGGGCCACCATGGCTCCGAGTCCCGCCAGTCGTCTCCGATCCGGCCGCCAAAGCCAGCGTCACCGGGCATGGATGTCTCCTTTGGGGGTGGGGCAGTGTCGACCTCGGCCACAGGGTTCATGATGTAGCCGGAGACGACGGTACCGCGGCCGTGATGCACACGCCGCCGGTTGCAGAGGAAAGGTGGGCACCCACATGAGTGGTACGACGCCGAGCCGCACCGGCTTGCAGGTGGCGCAGCTTGCGGCCATGGCCGAGCTCTACCCGGATGAGGTCGGCTATCGCGTCGTGGACGGCGGCCGCCTCACCTTCGGCGTGTGGGACGCCCAGTCCAATCGCTTTGCACGCGGGCTGGTGGCGGCCGGGGTGTGCCGAGGCGACCGCGTAGCCATCTCCCTGAGCGGTGCCAATGCACTGCGCTGGATCGTCGCCTACGCCGCCGTCCACAAGGCCGGAGCCGTGGCCGTTCCCCTGGATCCCCGTCTGGCTCGGCTAGAGGTCGCCCGCATGTTCGCCCATGCCGGTGTGGTGGCTGTGGTCACCGACGGTGAGGGGGTGGCCGGCGCGTTCGGGAGTGCGAAGGGGGGTCGGGACGGAACGGCCCCCCCGCCCTTCATCATCGATGCCTCGGTGAACCCGCGGCCCGAAGCGGAGCGGGTCAGTCCAGGAGGCGGCGGGGAAGGGTCGCCCGACCCGATCCCCTGGGAGGCCATGCTCGACGCTGACGACTCCACGTTCCAGGTGTTGGTGGACGAGGACGACCTCTCCGAGATCCTGTTCACGTCAGGCACCACGGGGCATCCCAAGGGCGTCGCCGTCCGTCACACCAACGTGTCCTCGGTGCCCAACGGCATACCGCCGTGGACGGGGGCTCTCTGGCTCCACGCCAGCCCCCTGGCCACCTTCGCCGGCGTGACCTTCGTGTACACCCCGATGAAACTCGGGATGACCAGTACCTACCTGCCGTCCTTCGATGCCGGGCGCTGGCTCGGCTTCGTCGGGTCCGATCGCCCCCTGGCCGTGTTCTTGGTGCCGGCCATGGTCCAGTTGCTCCTCGCCCACCCCGGTTTCGATCAGGCGGATCTCTCCTCGATCCAGATGTGCTCGGTTGGCAGTGCACCCCTGGCGCCCGAGGCCATCGACCGTCTGCAGGACCGGATGCCAGATGCCACCGTCTCCAACAACTACGGCATGACCGAGGCCGGGTCGGTCTACTGCCTCATGCCCAAGGGCGAGGCGGTCCGCCGTCCGGGATCGGTCGGGAAGCCGCTCCCGCCGGCCGAGGTCCGCTGCGTGGACGGTGACGGTTCGCCTGTCCCGTCGGGTGAGTACGGCGAGGTGCGACTACGGATCCCTGGCCGCCAACGCGAGTACTTCGACGACCCGGGGGCCACGGCGGAGGCCTGGGTCGACGGCTGGCTCCGGACCGGGGACATCGGTCGCCTGGACGAAGACGGCTATCTCTATATCGGGGGTCGGGCCAAGGACGTGATCATCAGGGGTGGCAGCAACATCTATGCCGCCGACGTGGAGCACGTCATCCTGTCGCACCCGGCGGTGGCCGAGGTGGCCGTCGTTGGCTTCCCCCACGGGGTGCTCGGCGAGGACGTGGCTGCCGTGGTCGCGCTCCGGCCCGGACAAGACGTCGACGGCGAATCACTCCGGGAGCACTGCCTCGCCTCGCTGGCCGCCTACAAGGTGCCGAGACGCTGGGAGTTCGTCGACCAACTCCCACGCAACCCGGCCGGCAAAGTGCTGAAGAACGACCTGTGGGACCGTCTGGCCGATCCTCGACCGCCGCAACCCTGACACGCCGACCATAGACGGAGAGCCGAAAACGGGTATTGTGCAACCCCAGCTCACGAGGACGGCAACCGGTGGCAGTAGGCATCCGCGGGCCGCTGACCCTCGGAGAGAAGAACAGGTACCGGCCGGGCACATCCGGGCGCGTAGAGGTCTGGGGGGACTGGGGAGCATGCGACTACGGAGAGCAACGACACGGTTGCCGTGGACGATCACTGCGGTGTCAGTGGCCACCGCCCTACTGGTCGGAATCACGGCTGCCAGCCCGAGCGTGGCCGCGACCGCCTCGTCGACATCGAGCATCAATGTGGGCGCCATCTCCTCGCTCACCGGGCCCATCGCCTCAGACTTCGACAGCTTCGTCCCAGGCCTGCAGGCCTACTTCGATATGGTGAACGCCAAGGGTGGCGTCAATGGGCACCAGCTCAAGCTGGCCGCCAACCTGGACGACGGCGGGAGCCCCACCCAGTTCACCCAGCTGACCAACACCCTCCTCAACCAGGACCACGTCTCTGCCGTCGCCATCTCGACCTTCTTCTTCAACCCGAGCCTCTACGCCCAGTCGGGCGTACCCACCTACGGGTACAACGTGAGCGGCAACTGGAACGGCCCGAACAACCTGTTCGCCGCGGGCGGCTCGGTCCAGACCCTCCAGGCCGGAGTGGCCCCCGTGGCCTGGCTGGTGAAGCAGACCAAGTCGAAGTCGGTGGCCGTCATAAGCTACGGGTCGGCCATCACCTCGTCGTTCAACGCCTGCAACACCTTCGCCAACGGCCTGAAGGCGGGCGGCATCACCGTGAGCTACACCGATCTTTCCGCCCAGCTGGGGGGCACCTACAGCTCGGCCGTGCAGAAGATGCAACAGTCGGGGTCCGACTTCGTGCTCTCGTGCATGCAGTCCTCGGACAACGTCACCCTGGCCCGGGACATCCAGCAGTACGGGCTGAAGGTCCATCAGCTGTGGCTGAACGGCTACGACCAGTCCCTCTTGAGCCAGTACAGCTCGCTGATGCAAGGCGTCTACATCAACGTCAACGGGAACGTCCCCTTCCAGGCGGCGACCACCTTCCCCGGCGTCTACCCGGGCATGCAGCAGTACCTCACGGCCATGAAGAAGTATGAACCAAAATTCATCCTCTCGGATCTGGCCATACAGGGATGGCAGTCGGCCGCCCTCCTGGCCGCCGGCGTGGCCAAGGCCGGGACCGACCTGACACCGCAGAACATCGTCGCTCAGACCAACCAGATCACCAACTTCACCGCCGGAGGCATCTCGGCCGTCACCGACTGGTCCAAGCTCCACACCACCCAGACCTACCCGACCTGCAGCGCCTTTGTGAAGGTGAACGGATCCAAGTTCGTGCCGCTGGCCATCAAGGGCAGCCAGATCTTCGCCTGCTTCAATCAGAAGGTGAACGTGAAGAACCCGGTCTTGGTAGCCGCGCCACCGGGGACCCCGGGGACATGAGACCTGCCGGAGGCGGAGGGCCCACCCGAGGCCGGAGCCCGAGTTCGAACCCTCACCGCACACCGGCACGCGTCGTCATCGCCACCTAGGAGCGGCGGACCGTGGAGCACTTCATCGGCTACGCCATCCCCGGCATCCCCTACGGCTGTACCTACGCCATCGTCGCCGTGGGCCTCGTGCTCACCTATCAGGCCACCGGAGTCTTCAACTTCGGCTTCGGGGCCCAGGCCTATACCTCGGCCTTCGTCTACACCAAGCTGGTCCAGAACGAGCAGTTCCCGATCTGGTTGGCCTTCTTCCTCTCGGTGGTCGTGCTGGCGCCACTGCTGGGGCTGATCTTCGACCGTTACCTCTTCCGCAAGATCCCCAATACCAACACCACAGCCAAACTGGTCACCGGGATCAGCATCTTCGTCGGCCTCCCGGCGCTGCTGACCGTGTTCTTCGGGTCGGCCAACCAGTACAACTCGCCGAGCATCCTGTTCGACCCCAACACCGTGTACTTCCGGGTGGCCGGCACGCCCATCAACGGGATCTACCTCAGCTCGGTGGTGGTCACCGCCGCTGTCCTGGTCGCCCTGGTCGTGCTCATGCGGTTCACCAACCTCGGCCTGCAGATGCGGGGGGCGGTCGAGAGCCGACGGCTGGTCCAGCTCGACGGGGTGAACTCGGGCCGGGTGATCGCCACGGCCTGGGCCGTATCGAGCTTCATGGCCGGGCTGGCCGGGGTCCTGCTGGCCCCCATCTACGGCCAGCTGCAAGCGCAGGACTACGCCACCTTGTTGGTAGCCGCCTTCGCCGCCGCGGCGTGGGCCGTCCTGCGCTCCATGCCCATCGCCGTTCTGGTCGGCATCCTCATGGGCGTGGCCGACACCGTGCTCCAGGGTTACCTACCCGCGTCGAGCCCCTGGTCGGCCGCAGTGCTGCCCTCGCTGCCCTTCATCGTCCTGGTGGCTGCCCTGCTCGTGGTGCGGGGACTGCGTGAGCTGCACGACGACGAGGACCCGCTGGCCTCGGTCGACCCCCCGCCACCACCCACCATCGCCGCCATCCGGGCGCCACAGCTGAGCCGCGTGATCAGGGTCGCCTGGTACGTGCTGCTGGCCGGCTTCATCGTCTCGATGCTCTCGTGGATCCCTCAGAACTGGGAGAGCGTGTTCAACTCCGGCCTGGCCTTCTCGACCATCTTCTTGTCCATCACCCTGATCACCGGGATGGGGGGCCAGCTCTCCCTGGCCCAGGCCACCCTGGCCGGGGTAGGGGCCTTCACCGCCGCCCAACTGGCCAACCACATCGGCCTCAACTACCTGCTGGGGGCGATCGTCGGCGCCGCCCTGGCCGCCGTGGTCGCCGTCGTGCTCGCCCTGGCCTCGCTCCGGCTCAAGGGGCTGGGGCTGGTGCTCATGACCATCGCCGCCGCCCTGTTCTTTGACACCTCGGTCTTCAGCCAGATCGGGCAGGCCCACGGTCACGCGCTGACCGTGCCGGCCAAGTGGGTCAGCCTCGGGATCCTCGATGCCAACGGCCACGCCCTCTTCGTGCTGTCCATGATCGTGCTCGTCGTCTGCGTGGCCGGCGTGACCTTGGTGCGCAACGGCACCACCGGCCGCTATCTCACCGCCATGCGGGGGAGCGAGACGGCGGCAGCCGGGATCGGCATCAACCTGACCTGGCAACGGATCCTGATCTTCGCCCTCTCGGGGGTGGTGGCCGGGATCGGGGGGACCCTGCTCACCATCCAGCAACAGTCGGTCAACCCGGCCGAGTTCAACTACGAGCTGTCCTTGGTCTTCGTGGTCGTCGTGGTCACCACCGGTGTCGGCAGCATCGAGGGGGCCATCCAGGCCGGGATGGGCTTCGTGGTCATCCAGCAGGTCCTCACCTACCTCCCGGCCCGGTTCGGGGGGACAGGGCTCGCCTTCGTGCTCTTTGCCTTCGGCTCGCTCACCTACGCCGCCCACCCCGAGGGGGTCCTCGAGTACCAGAAGCGGCTGTGGACCCTGCGCTTCGAGCGACTCCTCTTCTCCGGCGACCCTCCGGCGGGGCCGCCCGGTCCCCCGGGGACAGTGGAGGGGTTCGTCGAGGGCGCCAGGTCGGCGGTCGGTGCGCCCTCCCTCCACGGCGGCCTCACCGGCGTCGGGACACCAGAAGGCGGGGTAAGCCATGAGGGGGCGTAGGCCGGCCGGCGACGCGCCCAGCGCCGGCCAAGACCGGGGTGCGGCTCCCGACCGACCCAGTGACGGCGGCTCGCTCTTGTCGGTGGCCGGGGTGACCAAGTCCTTCGGAGGCATCGCCGCCGTGCGCGACGTGACATTCGCGATCGAGAGCGGGGAGAGCGTCGGCCTGGTCGGTCCCAACGGGGCGGGGAAGACCACGCTCTTCAACTGCATCTGCGGGCAGCTCCAAGCGGACGTGGGGACGATCACGCTCGACGGGACCTCGTTGGACCGGCTGCCCACCTACCAACGGGCCCGGCTCGGGATCGGCCGTACGTACCAGCGGGTGGAGGTGTTCTCCGACATGACGGTGCGTGAGCACCTGTTGGTGGCCGAGCGGGCCCGCGGCGGCGAAGGACGGCTGTGGCGGGACCTGTGCCACCGCAGCGCGCCCACGCCGTCCGAGCTGGCCCGGGTGGCCGAGGTCCTCGACCTGGTGGACATCACCGATCGGGCCGACGTCCCCGTCTCCGCCCTCGGGCTCGGCTCCTGCCGGCTGGTGGAGTTGGCCCGTGCCCTGGTCGCCGAGCCGATCCTGCTCCTGGCCGACGAGCCCTCCTCCGGGCTCGACGTGACCGAGACCGAGGAGCTGGCGCACGTGCTCCGCACCCTGCAGCGGGAACGGGGGATGACGGTACTGCTCGTCGAGCACGATCTGCAGATGGTGGCCGACGTGGTGGACCGGGCCATCGTGATGGACCTGGGGGAAGTCATCGCACGAGGCACCTTCGACGAGGTGATGGCCGACCCACACGTCCGCTATGCCTACCTGGGGGTCAGCGGGTGACCGCCCACCCCGGCACCTGGGGGCCCACCGCGATCGGCGGCACCGCCGCCGAGACCCCGGCGCTGGAGGTCGAGGGCGTCTGTGCTGCCTATGGGCCCTATCGGGCGCTCTTCGACGTGACCTTCACCATTCCGGCTGGGAGCATCACCGCGCTGCTCGGCTCCAACGGGGCCGGAAAGTCGACGGTGGCCCGGGTGGTGAGCGGGCTGGTCCCGTGCACCGAGGGGACGGTCAGGTTGAGCGGTCGAGAGGTGACCGGCCAACCGGCCTACAAGATCGCCCGGGCCGGCATGGCCCATGTACCCGAGGGACGGGGGATCTTCGGAAACCTGACCGTCGAGGAGAACCTGGTCATGGCCTTCCGTCAACGGGCCGGGCGGCGGCGGGTACCCGAGTCGCTCGAGCGCGCCTACCAGGCCTTCCCGGTGCTCGGCGAGCGTCGCAAGCAGGCCGGCGGCACCCTCTCGGGCGGTCAGCAGCGCCTCTTGTCCCTGGCCAAGGTGCTGGTCGTGCCACCCCGGGTCCTGGTGGCCGACGAGCTCTCGCTCGGCCTGGCCCCGGTGGTGATCGAGGCTGTCTACGACGGGCTGCGGGAGATCAACCGGGCAGGTACGGCATTGCTGGTCGTCGAGCAGCAGGTCGACCGGGCTCTCGGGCTCGCCTCCGAGGCCGTCATCCTCGAACACGGGGGCGTCGTCTTCGCCGGCCCGTCGGGCCAGGCCCTGGCGGCGATGGAGCAGGTGCTGGCCGGCCGAGGTACCCGACCACAGCCCTGACCCGGCCGCCCGTGGTCCGTGCCCGAGGACCGGTGGCGCCGGACCGAGCGACTGCTCAGGGCGGGCTCGGGTCGGGCTGTGCCGCTGCGTGTTCGCGCCGGGTCTGGTAGCGGGGGGCGAGCAGGTCACTCGATTCGCCGTCGCCCAGCACCAAGGTCACCGCCGACGAGTTCGACAGGGAGAATCCGCCCACGATGAGCAAGAGGAGCGAGAAGGCCTCAAGCGGTCCCCGGATCCCGGCCGTCTGCATGTTGTCGCCGAACAGGGCGATGCCGATGCCGATGCTGACCAACGGGTCGACCAGCACCAGGGCGGCCTGTGATGCGCCGATGGGGCCGGCCCGGAACGCGTTCTGGGTGAGGAAGACGGCCAGGACCCCGAAGACGACCAAGCCGTAGGTCTCCCAGTGGAGGAAGATCGTCCAGAAGTCCTGGGCCGCGTAGTGGGTGACCACCTTGGTCAAGGCGGCGGTGAACGCGTAGCCGATGGCGGCCGAGGTCCCGAACATGGCCGCCCGCCACCACCGCGGGCCGCGGAGGGCCAGCGCCACGCACACGACCATGCCCGTTGCGCACGACCCACCGACGATCACCCAACCGAGGTCACTGGGCAGTCGGTTCCCGCCGATCGGAGCGGCGAAGACCAAGAACCCGGCCAGGCCGGCCGAGGCCAGACCCACGCTGAGCCATTCGCGTAACCCTGATCGGTAGCCGAACCAGGTGGACAGGATGAAGACCAAGAACAAGAGCTCGGTGACCAGGATGGGTTGCACCTGGCTGAGCCGTCCGAAGTGCAGGGCCGCGGCCTGCAAGAGGAACGAGCCGATCATGAAGGCGAAGCCGGCGAGCCAGACACCCCGGCGCAACGCATGGGCGAGGAGGCTGAGCCTGAGCGTGTCCTCCTCCTTGGCGTCCTCCACGCCCATGCGTTGGAGCACACTGATGAGTGCGTTCGAGCATGCCGCCCCGAGGGCGAGGACGTAGACCATGGCAGTGCGCTCAGTGTACGGGCGCGGGTCCCGTCTGCGCCGGATGGCCGCTCAGTGGCAGTGGCTCGACGACGGAGGGAGGTCGAGGGCCGGGTTGGCGTCGAAGAACCCCACCGGCACGAGCTGGAACCCGCAATACTCCACCGGCATGACCGGCCAGTCCTCGGGACGGGGCACGTGGGTGACCCCGAATGTGTGCCAGGCGACGATGTCGGTGTCGGTGAGCGACCGATCGGCCGCCGTCCAGAGGGGCAGCCCGTCGCCGCCGGCGTGCTGATTGGGGTAGTCGCCGGCACCCCGTCTCTCCTCGGGAGCAAACGGGGTCACCCAGAGGTTGTGTCGGGCGAATCCCGCCCGGCGCCCGACGCTCGATTCGGGGTGGGCCAGCAGTGTCGGGGTCGGGCCGGGCACGAGCTTGTAGGCGACGGGCTCGCCCAGGCGGTTCCGGACCGTGGGGTTGACGAACTTCCAGTAGCGGCTCGAGCCCGGGTCGATGTTCCGGCGGGCCTCGAGCTCGGACTCGAGCCTGGTGACCACGGAGACGAAGGCGTTGGACCACGGGTTGTCGTCCCCGACGGGCAGAGCCTGGCACGAGACCTCGTGGACCTCGTTGACCGCCCCTCCCACCTCGACGTCGAGGCGGGCACAGAACAGGTGCTGGTGGACCGGAGCGGCAAGACCAGGGGCGACCACGGTGGCATAAGGGGACCGATCGCCCGGGGCCAGGGCCTGGGTCGACATGATCCCGGTCAACTTGACCTCGAGCTGCATGGACCCGTCGAGGTAGAAGTACCAGTAGAACCCGTACTCGTAATTGCCCACGGTGGCAATGGACGAGATGACCAGCCGCCGGGAGCGTCGCACCTCGGTCCGGCCGGCCAGGAGGTCCTGGTGCTTCCAGAGGATCCCGTAGTCCTCCTCGTGAATGCACACCGCGTTGGGCACGACGTATGGGTCGCCCTGCTCGCTGGCCAGAGTGGCATCGAGATAGACGATCTCTCCCAGGCAGTCGCAACCAAGGGTGAGGGAGTTGGCCATCCGGCCGAGGCCCCACTCGCCCACGTCGAAGGCGTTCTTCCAACCGTGCAGGGGGCCGGGGTCGCCGTAGGGCACCACCATCTCGGTGATCGAGGCCCGGTGGAGGATGGGCCGGACCCGACCGCCCTCCTCATAGCCGATGGTGTGCAGCACCAATCCGTCATGGGGGTCCATCGAGACGCGCACCGACCAGCGCTGCCAGCGAATCAGGTTGGACTCGACGCTGAAGCTCGGTCCCTCAGGCTGGACGATCTCAAGCGGCGACAGGTCGGTCCGTAAGGGCTCATGGTCTTCGGGGTAGTAGCTGCCCGTCTCCTCGGGCATGGGCACGATCCCGTAGTCGAGCATCTCGAGGACCTGGCCCCGGGCCGCGTCCACCGTGGCGATCACCCCCTCGATGGGACGGGCGTAGCCGTTGTCGGTGGGGTGCTCCCGGTAATAGGAGAGGCAGCGGGCGATGCGCCGGTTCTCCTCCTCCGGTCGGCCGAAGTTGCCCGTGGGCCAGGGGTCGACCTGCACTTTGTCGAAGTCGGTGATGCCGCGGCGCCCCAGGGCCTCCTGCCAGTCTGGATCGGCCTTGAGGGCGTTGATGGCCCGCATCGACTCCTCGAACAACAGGGCGGGGCGCACATCGGACCGCTCGACCCACGAGACGATCGTCGCCTGGGGCCCGGCATCGGCCGGCTCGGCGTCGGCTTCGACGACCACGGCGGCCTCGATGACCGTGCTCTCGGGGCCGGGCACGATCACCAGGTGGACGCGGCGCTCGACGGGGTCACCGGGCCGGAAGGCCGAAAGCGCCGTCTTGGCCGGCTCAGCGAGCGTGACGGCGGCGAATCGGGCAGCGGCGCCGATCCGGCCATCGGCCCGGACCGCCGTCACTGCCGCTCGGATCTCCTCTGCCGTGAGTGGGTCGAGCGGGTGGAGCACGCTGTCGACTGGCGCTGCCGTCTCACCCACGCCGGCTCTTGGCGGCCGGCGGGGTCAGCTCGGTGGCCCGGTTGCCGGCCCCGAGGGACTCGACCAGGTGGTCGATGGCGGCCAGCGTGGCGGTGCGCTCGCCCGTGGTCAGCACGTACAGCGTGGCCTCGGTGAGGGCGCCGAACAGAACGCGGGCCAGTGCGTCGGGGTCGAGGGGCACGATCTCCCCCCGGGCCATCCCCCCGACCAGCACACCTCGCAGCAACCCCAAGGCGTCCTGCCCGTCGGCGATGGTGCCCACGTCGAGCTCGGGGATGGTCCAGGCGTCGCGGAGGAAGAACTGCGCCTCTCCGAGGTTGTCGAGGGTGTCGAGGAAGACCTCGAGGGCTCGCCGGATGCTGGTGACCGTGTCGGCGTCAGGTTCGAGGGCGGCCAGCCCGTCGCGGGCCAGGCGCTCGTAGAGGTCATGTTGGAGGTCCCGCCCGATGTCGTCCTTGTCGGTGAACCAGTAGTAGACGGCACCCTTGGTCACGCCGGCCGCGCTGGCGATGTCCTCGATGCTGACCGCGTGGTAGCCGCGGGCGGCGAACTGGCTGAGGGCGACGGCCAGAATACGCTCACGGGTCTCTTGGCCGCGGGGTTGGCGACGGCTCATCTGACGCCCGTCCTCGTCCTTCGAAACCTCATGCCCCGTCCTTCCGTGGTGCCTGATCGTACGCGACGTACGGGCGTCCTACGTTCCATCAGCCCGAGCGTCGGTCCACCAGCGCGCCAGTCAGGCTATCGGCCGTGACCGGGCCCGCGTCCCGGCGGCCGTCGAAGCGACCGCCGGCGAGGCGTCGCGGGACTGATCGGTCGGCACGATTCGACCCGTTGCACCGGTGAGCGCCCCGGCCGAAACGGGCATACGGCCGGACAACCTGTACATACCATAAGTTTATGGCTACATACTTGTAGAACGTATTACATACGGATAGGATGTTCTGTGCCCACCCGGGTGGATGCACCTCCCCAGTCGGCCCTGTCGACAGGAAGGACGACGATGAGCGTTGTGCTCGACGTGAAGGTCGATGAGCGAGTCGGTGGACCCTTCGACCCGTTCGAACTGCAGGACACGGTCACCGGTGACATCCGCGACCCCTACCCGCGCCTGGCCGAGCTGCGACGGCAGGGCCCCGTGCACGTCGGAGAAATCGACTTCACCGGCACGGAGCCGACGAGACCACCGGTCGACACCGGCCGGCCCCCGCCCGTCTCGGTCCTCGGTCACGACGAAGTGGTCATCGCCCTCCGGGACCACAAGACGTACTCGTCCACCGTCTACGAGGGGATCATGGGCGCGGTCATGGGCCGCACCATGCTGCAGATGGACGCGCCCCACCACAAGCTGCAGCGGGCCCTCGTCTCGGCCGCCTTCCGGTCGAAGGTGCTCGAGCGCTGGGAGACGGGGCTGGTCCGGTCGGTCGTGGACGACCTCATCGACCGGTTCGCCGGGCGCGGGCACGCTGACCTCGTTCGCCAGCTGACCTTCGGGTTCCCGGTCCGGGTCATCGCCCGCATCCTGGGCCTGCCGATGAGCGACTACGCCCAGTTCCAGCAGTGGACGATCGAGCTGATCAGCGTGGCCATGAACTGGGAGCGGGGGATCGCCGCCTCGGAGGCCCTCCGGTCGTACCTGACCGCAGTCATCGACCAGCGACGGCTCCGCCCGGCCGATGATCTCATCAGCGACCTCGTCGCCGCCGACATCGACGGCGAGAAGCTCTGCGACGAGGACATCTTGTCCTTCCTGCGCTTGTTGCTCCCGGCCGGCGTGGAGACCACCTACCGGGCCACCGGCAACGTGCTCTTCGGGCTGTTGCAGCATCCGGACCAGCTCGCCGCGGTGCAACACGATCGCGCCCTCTTTCCCCAGGCGTTCGAGGAGTCCCTCCGATGGGAGTCGCCGGTCATGATGATCCTGCGCAAGACGGTGAAGGACACCGAGCTCGGCGGGGTGGCCATCCCGGCCGACAGCGACGTCGGGCTGTTCCTGGGCGGCGCCAACCGGGACGACCGCCGGTATACCGACCCGGACACCTTCGATCTCTTCCGGCAGGCCCAACAGCATGTCGGCTTCGGCTTCGGTGTCCACATGTGCCTGGGCATGCATTTGGCCCGCATGGAGTCGCGGGTGGCGGTCAACGCCCTCTTCGACCGGGTCGACGACCTCCGACTCGACCCCGGGCCGGGCGACGACGCCCATGTGCACGGTTTCGCCTTCCGGTCTCCGACGTCCCTGCCCGTTTCCTTCTCGGCCCGCTGAGCGCGGCCGCCCGACGGAGTGTCCCGACCCGGTCGGCCCGGGCCGGAACTCGGTGGCGCTGCGCGGGAAGCGTCGAGATGACAGGCTTGGCGCCTTGACGATTCGGATCGTAGTCAACCGTCGCCCCATCGTCCGCCGCTCCGACGAGGACCGACAGTGCCCATAGCCATCTCCGAGGAGCACCAGGCCCTGGCCCGGACGGTGCGCCGCTGGCTCGACACCCACTGCGAGCCGAAGGTCGCCCGGGCGCTGCTGGACGCCGAGGTCGAGGAGCTGCAACCGGTCTGGCGCGACCTGGCCGGCCAGGGCTGGCTCGGGATCCATATCCCCGAACGGTGGGGCGGCTAGCGGTTTTGGCCTGCTCGAGTTGGCCGTGATCCTCGAGGAGACCGGATCGTCCCTCGTCCCCGGGCCGCTCCTTCCCACCGTGGTCGCCTCGGCAGCCATCGCCGATGCGGGGACCGACCGCCCAAGCCGGCGATCTGCTGCCCGGGCTGGTCAACGGCAGCGTCGCCGCCGCCGTCTATCTCGGGTCCCTCCCACCTGGACATCGTGGGCTGCCAGGTCGAGGGCGGCCACCCTCTCGGGCATGCTCCGGCCGGTGCTCGGCGCGGGGACGGCCTCGGTAGTGCTGGTTCCCGGCCCGCGGGGCCGACGACCGGCCATCTGGTGCTGCTCGACGCGACCAGCTGCGGGTTCGAGCCGCTGGCCAGCCTGGACCCCACCCGCCGGGTCGGCGTCGTGGAAGCCGACGGGCCCTCGTCGGCGACCGACCGGCAGTTTCCCGGCCTGACCATGCCCCGGATCCGTGAGGTGGCCGTCTCCCTGGCCGCGGCCGAGGAGGCCGGCGGGGCCCGGTGGTGCCTCGAGACGGCCTCGGAGTACGCCAAGGTCCGCCAGCAATTCGGGCGGCCCATCGGCCAGTTCCAGGCGGTGAAGCACAAGCTGGCCAACATGTTGGTCACCGTGGAGGAGATCACCGCGGTGGCATGGGATGCCGGCCAAGCGGTCACGGCGCGGACCCTCGGACGAAGTCGGCGCTGGCTGCCGCGATGGCCGGGGCCGTCGTGTTCGACGGGTACGCGCAGAACGCCAAGGACTGCGTCCAGCTCCTGGGCGGGATCGGGTTTACCTGGGAACACGATGCCCATCTCCATCTGAAGCGCTCCGTTGCCACCCGCCAGCTCTTCGGGGAGCCCGACGAGTACCAGACCGCGGTGGCCGACCTCGCCCGTCGCGGCGTGCGCAGGACGCTCGTCACCGACCTCCCGGCCGAGGCCGAACGGGTACGGACCGAATTGGCCCCAACGCTCGCCGAGCTGAAGGCGCTCGAAGGGGCCGGACCGCCGCCGCGGCGCTGGTGGCCGCCGGCCTGGCCGTGCCCCACTGGCCCGCCCCTGGGGGCGCGACGCCTCGGCGGTGGAGCAACTGGTCATCGACGAGGAGATGGCGGCGGCCGGCATCGGACGTCCCACACCTGGCCGTCGGGGCCTGGGCCCTGCCGGCCATCATCGCCCACGGGATCCGACCAGCAGTGCGAACGGTGGGTGCTCCCCACCCTTGTTGGGCGAGGCGAGTTGGTGCCAGCTGTTCTCGGAACCAGGCGCCGGGTCCGACCTGGCCAGCCTGACCACCAGGGCCGAACGGGTCGGACGGGGGCTGGTCACCTCACCGGCCAGAAGGTGTGGACGTCGTTGGCCGGCCAATCCGACTGGGGCATCTGCCTGGCCCGGACCAACCCAACGGCGCCCAAGCACCAGGGCATCACCTATTTCCTCGTCGACATGCGCTCGGCCGGATTGGACATTCGGCCCCTGCGGGAGCTCACCGGTGACGCCATGTTCAACGAGGTGTTCCTCGACTCGTCTTCGTCCCTGACGACTGCGTGGTCGGCGAGGTGGACCGGGGGTGGGAGATCGCCCGGCTGACCCTGGCCAACGAGCGGGTGTCCATGTCGTCCGGGGCGACCTTCGGGATCGGGGTCGAGGCGCTGCTACAGCTGGCCGAGAACGAGAGGAGCCCTTGACTGCGGGCATGGTGCATCCGCCTCGGTGTCGCTGCTGGCCGAGGCGCAGGCCATCAGGCTGATGGGCCACCGTTCCACGCTGCGATCGCTGGCCGGCGCCGATCCGGGAACGGGCACCAGCGTGCAGAAGCTCCTCGGCGCCGAGCACGAGCAGCGGACTCAGGAACTGGGCCTGGCCATGCTGGGCGCAGAAGGGGCCACCACCGAGGGCGACGCCAAGCGATGGACCTATGGGTTCCTGGTCACCCGGTGCCTGACCATTGCCGGGGGCACCAGTGAGATCCAGCGCAATGTCATCGCCGAACGCCTACTCGGCCTACCGCGTGATCCAGAGCCGTCTTCATGAGCGGGCTCATGCCATGGCGAGGGCATGTACGGGGCGCTCTCCACGGCACTGGTGGGTTGAGCCATGGGCCCGAGCGGCGATGCGGGCAACTGGCTACCGTGTCGCTCATGAAGGACGGGGGTGGCGTAGCGCTGGTCACGGGGGCATCGTCGGGGATCGGTGCGGCATTGGCCCGGATCCTGGCGGCCCGGGGGATCACCGTCGGCATCGTGGCCCGGAGGGTCGACCGGCTGGCCGAGGTGCTCGAAGCCTGCCGAGTGGACGCACCCGGCTCCCGCTTGTGGGCCGTCGATCTCTCAGACCCGGCCGCCGCCGCGGCGTTGGCCGAGGAGGCGTGGGACGCGTTCGGACATCTCGACGTGCTCGTCAACAACGCGGGCATCCCCATGCGCCGGCCGGTCACGCCGGCTCTCGGTGGACGACTCCGAGCGGGTCATGCGGGTGAATTACCTGTCGCCCGTGGCTATGACCCTGGCCGTGCTGCCCCGCATGATCGAGCGGGGATCGGGAACCGTGGTCAACGTGTCTTCGCTGGGTGGCCGGTTGGGGATCGCGGGTGAAGCCGCCTATTCGGCCTCCAAGTTCGCCCTGTGCGGCTTCAGCGAGGTGATGCTCGCCGATCTGGCCGGTACCGGCGTCACGGTGCGCCTGATCCTTCCCGGGGCCATCGACACCGAGATCTGGGACCAGCCCGACAACGATCCCGCGTTCTATACCGGTCCGTTGACACCGCCCGAGGAGGTGGCGATCGGCATCGCCGAGGCCATCGACAGCCCGCAGTTCGAGCACTACCTGCCCGATCTGAAGGCGGTCGTCGAGCTCAAGACGGCAGACATCGACTGCTTCATGACTGGCATGCTGGCCATGGCCGACAGCCCTCCGGACCACCCGGACCCAACCACCAAAGGCGGATCGAGCTGATGAAGGCACTGGTATTCGGCCTGCCCGCCGACAGGCACCAGGACGGCGACGAGGGAGGCGACGAGCTCGATGCCCGTCTGGACGTCCCTTCCCTTCGGGCTCCGCGAGGTGGACGACGCCCGGCTGGTCCGCCCGGACTGGGTGATCACCCGGCCCCTGCTCGCCGGGGTGTGCGGGTCCGAGTCGAAGCTGGTGCTGGGTGACTTCGACACCGGGGATATCGACAACCCGATGGCCGCCTTCTCGTCCATCCCGCACATCCCGGGGCACGAAGTGGTGGCCGAGGTGGTGGCGCTTGGTCCTGATGCCTCCGGACTGGAGGTGGGCCAGCGGGTGCTCCTCAACCCCTGGCTGACGTGTGGTCCGCGGGGGATCGATGCCGCCGTGCCCGGCGTGCCAGAGCGGCGACCTCAACCTGTGCTGGAGTTTCACTTCCGGCGCCCTGGGGCCCGGGCGTCCACGTCGGGGTGGCCACCGACGCCCCGGGGGGCTGGGCCGACCTCATGGCCGCCCACGACTCGATGCTGATCCCCATACCCGACTCGGTCACCGACGAGGAGGCCGTGCTGGCCGATCCCGTTCGCCGTCTCCATGCACGCCATTGTCCGCCACCCGCCCCCGCCGACCGGCCGGGCCCTGATCTACGGAGCCGGCGCCGCTCGGGGTGACCAGCGTGGCCGTCGCTGCGGACGCTCTACCCCGAGGTCGAGATAGGAGTGGTCGCCCGGTTCCCGGCCCAGGCCGAGCTGGCCACCAAGTTCGGGGCCAGCGCTGGTCCTTCGCCCACGAGCCCCGGCTCGGCCTGGTCGAGGCCCTGGCCGACTGGTCGGGAGGCATGCTGCACACCGCCTACGCCGGGTTGCCCATGGCCCACCCCGGCGGCATCGATGTCGTCTACGACACGGTGGCCAGGCCCGAGACCCTCGAAGTCGGAGTCCGCGTGCTTGGCCGAGCGGGGCACCCTGGTCCAGACGGGCGTCCACACCCCGGGCCGCTGGGAGTACACGCCCCTCTACTTCAAGGAGCTGTCCCTCGTGGGCTCCAACGCCTTCGGGATCGAAGAGGTGGAGGGTGTGCGCCAACACGCCATCCGCCACTACCTCGACATGGTGGTCGCCGGCCGGGTCGACCTGACGGGCATGTTGACCCACCGGTTCCCGCTCGACCACTGGCACGACGCCCTCCGCGCCCTGGCCACCCAGGAGGAGAGCGGAGCGGTCAAGGTGGCATTCGAGCCGGCGAACCGTTAGCCGTCAGCGCCGGACTGGGTCGGGCCCCGGGCGAGCGCCAATCAGCGGCCAGAGCCGAGGGCCACGAAGCGCCGGTAACGGCTCTCGGCTGCCTCTTGCCACTGGGGATCGGGGAGGACCCGCCGACCGTGGCGGGCCCAGCCCCTCGACCCTTCGAGCGAGGGCTCCAGGCCGGCCGCCATACGGGCCAGGAAGGCCGCGCCCAGGGCCGCACCTTCGGGCACGGCCACCGTGTCGACGGGCAGGCCGGTGGCGTCGGCCACCCCCGACATCCAGGGGGCCAGTTGGGTCCCGCCGCCGCTGGCCACAACCCGTCGTCCGGTGACGCCCGAGCGTTCGAGGATGCTCCGGACCACGAACCCGCTCGCCTCGTAGGCGGCACGGGCCATGCCGGCAGGACTATCGGTGATGTCGAGGTCGAAGAGCGCGGCCCGGAGCGTCGTGTCGTGGAAGGGGACCCGTTCGCCTCGGACGTAGGGGAGCCATACCGGCACCCGCGTTGGGTCCCCCGCCCGGCCGTCGTCACCAGGACCGGCGTGCGGGCCGGACCGGAGGAGCGACCGGGCCCAGTCGACGAACAGCGCACCGGCGTTGCTCGGGCCCCCGACCAGTACCCGGCCGGCCACGGTGTGGGGCACCGTCCACAGCCCGGGCACCTCGACCCAGGTGTCGGTGACCACCCATACCACCATGGTGGCGCCGAAGAGGACGATGACGTCGCCCACGTCGTTGGCCCCGGCCACGATCTGATCACAGAAGGCGTCGATGGTGCCGCCGGCGACAACCGTCTCGGGGTAGTCCAACCCGCCGGAGGAGAAGGGCGGGGGCTCGGCGCCTGCCCTGGTGCGCCGGGGGCGCAGGGTGCCGGCTGGTTGCCCGGTCAGCACCACCTCGGGTAGCTGGCCGGGGTCGACGTGGCAGCGGGTCAGGATCTCGGCGTTCCACCGACCAGATTGGTGGAGGTCGCCCAACGTCGAGGCCACCGCGGTGTCAATGCTGGCCCTTCCGGTGAGTGCGTGGTTGGCCACAGCCTGGGCCGGCCAGTATCCGAAGGCGTCGGGCATCTGCCGCGCCGTCCAGAGGAGGAAACCCTCGGCGTCGGGCATCGCCCCGGCCTGGCCGTCGGCGGGCGCGGACGGCCCCGGTGGGCCGTCGGCGGGCACGGACGGCCCCGGTGGGCCGTCGGCGGGCACGGACGGCTCCGGTGCATCTCTTCCTCGGGCATCGCCATAGAGGAGACCGGGCGTGCGGGGGATTCCCCGGCGATCCACCGCTGTGAGCGAAGGCACCATGCCGGCCACGCAGATTCCGGCGATGTAAGCCGGAACTGCCGCGCCCGACGGCCGGGCCAGCGAGGCCGACAAGGCGTCGCGCACCAGTGAGAAGGCACGGATGGGCCCGCGCCGCCAGGCGGCCAGGGCGCTGTGCTCCATGTGATCGGCCGACGTGTGGATAACCCGGTGCGGCACCCGGGCCCGCGCCAGGACCTCGCCTGACTCCGACACGGCCACCGCCTTCACCGAGGTGGTGCCGATGTCGATGCCGACGGTCATGGGCAGGTGACTGGTGGCAGATGTCATGATGTCGGCGCAACTGTCATGGGTTGACAGTATGGATGACGAAAGACTCGAGGGGAAGGTTGATGGACAACGAACGTCCGAGGGCGCTCATCACTGCGCCGGTGCGCGGTCCGGGGCTGGACAAGCTGGGGGAGATCGCCGATCTCGTGATCGACCCGTGGATCGACCATCAACCGTTGCGGATCTACAACGCCGAACAACTGGCCGAACGGGCGGCGGCCGAGTCAGCGACCATCCTGATCGTGGAGACCGACCAGTGCGCGGGGCCGGTCTTCGAGCAACCCTTTCTCGCCGTGGCCAGTTGCCGGGGAGACCCGACCAACGTCGACGTCCCGGCGGCCACGGCGGCAGGCATTCCGGTCCTGCGGGCACCGGGGCGCAACGCCGACGCGGTGGCCGAGCTGGCGGTCGGCCTGCTCTTTGCGGCCACCCGGGGCCTGGTGGCCGCCGACCAGGACGTGCGCCGTGGCGACGTCTACAAGGATGGCCTCATTCCCTACCAGCGATTCCGGGCGTGGCAGCTGGCGGGGAGGACCGCCGGCCTGGTGGGACTGGGCGCGGTCGGCCGCGCTCTGCGGTGGCGGCTCGAAGGGCTGGGCATGCGGGTGATGGCCTGTGACCCCTACGCCGACGACGCCGACTCCTCGCTCGATGAGGTCTTGGCCGAATCGGACGTCGTGTCCCTGCACGCCCCGGTCAACGCGGAGACGGCCGGCATGATCGGTGCCGACCAGTTCGCCTCCATGCGGGACGGCGTGGTGTTCATCAACACGGCCCGGGCGCAACTGCACGATACCGACGCACTGGTCGCCGCATTGAGCTCGGGCAAGGTCGGGGGCGCCGGCCTTGATCACTTCGTGGGTGAGAACTTGGCCGTCGACCACCCGCTCACCCAGTTCCCCCATGTCGTGCTCACTCCGCACATCGGGGGGGCGACCTATGACACCGAGGCCAACCACACCCTGACCGTGGCCGACGATCTCGAGCGACTGCTCGGGGGAAGACGCCGCTGCACATCGTGAACCCCGAGGTGCTGATCGGGGACAAGGCCCCGGGCTGACCCCCACCCGAACGAACTCGGCCCGAGGGAGGATCCCTCCTCACGAAGGGCAGGCTCACGGCGTCTACTGGTCACGCACTGATTGGAGGACACCATGTCTGACTCGCACCGGTCTGACTCGCACCGGTCTGACTCGCACCGGTCTGACTCGCACCGGTCTGACTCGCACCGGTCTGACTCGCACCGGTCTGCCTCGCACCGGTCTGCCTCGCACCGGTCTGACTCGCACAGGTCTGACTCGCACAGGTCTGACTCGCACAGGTCTGACTCGCGCCGGTCCGATCTGGGCACTATGCATACGCACACCGTGATCGACTCGCCCCTCGGGCCCCTCACCCTGGTGAACACCGACGGCCTTCTGAGCGGGTTGTACATGGAGGGCCAACAGCACCGGCCTGACGCGACCCGATTCGGCTCGCGGACCTGCTGCGGATTCGAACAAGCGGCAGAACAGCTGGCCGAGTACTTCTCGGGCGACCGGCGCGACTTCTCGCTCCCACTGAGCCCGGCAGGCACTGACTTCCACCGGTCGGTGTTGCGCCTCCTCACCCAGATTCCCTACGGGGGGACCCGCACCTACGGTCAGGTGGCCCAGGGCATTGGCGGCGACGATCCCGACTGGACCTTGGCCCGAAGGGTAGGCGCAGCCATCGGGCGCAATCCCATCGGGGTGGTCATCCCGTGCCATCGGGTGATCGGCGCCGATGGGTCGCTGACCGGGTACGCCGGTGGTCTGGAGCGCAAGGCGTTCCTCCTCTCCCTCGAGAACCCTCCGGCCATGGCCCAACAGACCCTGTTCTAGGTGACCCGATCCGAACAGGCCGGAGGACGCTCGCACCGGCCATCCCCGAAGCAGGGGCGTGGCGTGGCCCTGAGGCCCTTCGAGGAGGTCATCACCGAACACGGGCCGACCGTCCTGCGAGTCTGTCGTGCCCTCCTCGGCTACCACGAAGCCGAGGACGCGTGGGCCGAGACATTCCTGGCCGCGCTGCGCACCTATCCCGGCCTGGACCGAGAGGCCAACGTCGAAGCCTGGTTGGTGACCATCGCCAAGCACAAGGCCATCGACCAGCACCGGGCCGCCGCCCGGAACCCTCGGCCCGTGGCCGACGTACCCGAAGATCCCGGCCGGGACGGCCTGGCCATCGAGGAACTCGACGAGCTCCGGTCGGCCCTCGGGACGTTGTCGGCCCGCCAGCGCGAGGCCGTCGCCTACCACCATCTGGCCGGCCTGCCCTACGCCGACGTGGCGTCGATCCTGGGCGGTACCGAGGCCGCCGCCCGGCGGGCGGCGGCCGACGGCCTCAAGAAACTACGAGCACACTACGAGGGAGCACCCCGATGATCAGCGAGAACCCAGCACCAGGCGGCCCTGGAGCGGGCCGTGGGGGACCAGTCGACCTGTTCGCATCCCTGCCCGAGTTCGACTCGGCCGCCGACCGCCGTCTTCACGCCGTCCTGACGGAGCGGGCCGAGGCCGACGGCCTGTTGGACGTGGCCTATCGCACCATCGATACCCCGGTTGGGCTCCTCCTCCTGGCCGCCACCGATCTCGGACTCGTCCGTGTCGCCTACGCCCGTGAGGGACACGACCGCGTGCTGGCCGGCTTGGCCGATGCCATCAGCCCCCGGATCCTGTCGGCCCCGGCCCGGCTGGACGCGGCGGCCCGGGAGCTCGACGAGTACTTCGATGGTGCCCGCACCCGGTTCGGCCTGCCGCTCGACCGCCGGCTCTCGGCTGGCTTCCGGCGGGAGGTCTTGGCCCAACTCCTCGACATCCCCTACGGCACGACGTCGAGCTACGCCGCCGTCGCCCGACGAGCGGGGAATCCCAAGGCCGTGCGGGCCGTGGGCTCCGCCTGCGCCACGAACCCGCTCCCCATCGTCGTGCCCTGCCACCGTGTCGTCCGCGCTGACGGTACCCCGGGTGGCTATGCGGGCGGGCAGGCGGCGAAGCTCACGCTGCTCGCCCTGGAATCGTCATGAAGGCCGGGACGGCTCACACTGGGGGCACGTCCGGAACGGCCGGGTGGGCCGGCGCCCTGGCCGACCGGGACTGGAGTTCGATCGCCCGGCTGATGGACGAGGACGGGTGTGCCACGACCGGCGCGCTGCTGACCCGGGAGGAGTGCGGGCAGGTCGCCGCCCTCTACGACCGGCCCGGGTTGTTCCGGAGCACGATCGACATGGAGCGTCACCGGTTTGGGCGGGGAGAGTACCGGTACTTCGATCACCCGCTGCCGGACATCATCGACCAGCTCCGCCAGGCCCTCTATCCTCACCTCGTCCCCGTTGCCCGCCGGTGGGCCCACCGCCTGGGGGCGGACGCCCCGTGGCCGGACACGTTGGCGGAATGGCTGGCTAGGTGCCACGCCGCCGGTCAGACCAAGCCGACACCGATCCTGCTCCGGTACCAAGCGGGCGACTGGAACGCCCTCCATCGCGACCTCTACGGCGACCTGGTCTTCCCCCTCCAGGTCGTCATCGGGTTGGACGAGCCGGGGAGGGACTTCGAGGGCGGCGAATTCCTCCTGGTCGAACAGCGGCCGCGGGCTCAGTCCCGGGGCCTGGTCCGCATCCTGGAACAGGGACACGGACTCGTCTTCACGACCCGCGAGCGGCCCGTGGCCACCCAGCGGGGCTGGGCCCGGGCGCCCATGCGGCACGGGGTGAGCGAGGTCCGCAGCGGCATCCGGCGCACGCTCGGCCTGGTCTTCCACGACGCCTCATGACGGTGACGGGCGGCCCAGCGGCCCTGTCCGGGCCACCGAGTTCGGGGCCCACGACGGCGGTTCCCGGTCGAGCGCGGAACGGTCCCACCGGCCGCAGTCGGCGGCCGCCCCATAGGCGCTGTCGAGAAATGAGAGGAGGACGGCCCGCGGGTCCGAGGCCGTGCGCACGGCCGTGTATGGCAGCAGGAACTCGCCGAGGTCCCCGTCGTAGTAGGCCGCCGGCGGTGTCACCGGGGTGTCCCGGTACCCCTCGGGCTCGGGGTAGGCGTAGGAGTAGAAGAAGCCCTCGTCGGTACCGCCCGGCCAGTACCCGAAGCTGCTGACCTCTTGGGAGTAGGCCTCCTCCATGACGTGAGGGCCACAATGGGCCGCACCTCCGGTGTGGAGCGGCGCGCTGCGACCCGAGAACCTGGTGGTGGCCAGGTCTAGGGCGCCCCAGAACAGATGGATGGGACTGGACTTGCCCACGAATTTTGTCCGGAACTCGCTGAAGACATGGGTCGCACGGACGAGCAACTGCCAGAACCGTTCGGCGTGCTCCCGGTCATAGGTGCGGTGCTCTACGTCCTGCTCGAAGGGGATGGCACCCTCGATCTCGACCGGCATGGTCCAGATATCCGGTGCGATGTCGAGCTGGTGGAGCCGGTCCACCACGTCCGCGTAGAAGTCGGCCACCGAGCGGGGTGTCAGTGCCACGGCTCGCGTGCTCCCGTCGGACGCCGTGATGTCGAGCTGGTGGGAGACGAAGTCGAAGGCGATCTCGAACCCCCGCCCATCGCTCGACCACATCAACGACGTGGTCAGACCGCGTGCCGTCACGTAGAGGGGGACATTCCACCAGTGGTTCAACAACGGGGAATGGGCCAGGCGGACCTTGCCGACGACCTGGGTCCACAGCTGCAGCGTGTCGCGGGTCGCCGACCACGCGGTCACCGGCAACGACGGCCACGAGCACTGATGTGCCGGTTCCGGATCATGTTCCACGGGCACACTCCCTCCCATCAACCGACGGTCATACACGGTAGTCCGGGGCTTATGCTCATGATCGTGCCCCGGGTCTCGAGGTCATCGAGCTAGCGGGGGTGGCTCCCAGTCACCGAGGACCCGGGCGAACTGACGCGCCACCCACAGGCTGGTCAGGTCCTCGAGGTAGGGACCGACAACCTGCATGCCCACCGGCAGGCCGGATCGGGTGCGGCCCACCGGGATCACCGTCGAGGGCAGGTAGGCGACCCCGACCATGCCCGTCCACGTGCTGAGCGAGACGTGCGATCGCAGCTTCCCGTCGATGTCGACCGTCCTGTCGATCACTGGTCCCGCGGTGTCATGGGGGAAAGCTGCGGTTGGCACTACCGGGCACAGCAGCACGTCGTGGCCGGCGAACCATCGCTGCCAGGTCTGGCGAACCCCGGCCCGCTCTGCATTCAGGTCGAGCCACTGCCCGTGGCTCATGCCCCCTTCCGGGTCCAAGCCGACCGAGGCAGCCGCACCGACCAGCCCGAAGTACAGCCGCTCCACCGCGGCCAGGTCGAGGTCCGGTCGGTCGGGAGTCACGGACAGGCCGGAACGGGCCAACGTGTCGACCGCGGCGTGGAGCACATCGCCCACCTCGGACTCGACTGCGGCCGACGGGTCGTCGAGCCATGTCCCGATGCGGACGTCGGCCACCGACTGGGCGCGAGCGGCGGGGAAGTCGAGCCGCCAAGCCACCCCGTCTTCAGCATCGGGCCCGGCCAGCACGCCGAAGAGGAGCTCGAGGTCCTCGACGCTCCGGGCAATGGGCCCGAAGACGTTGACGTCGGCGTCGGTGGTGCCACCCCCGACGTGGTCCAGGTAGCCCCGCTGGGAGATGACCCCGTAGCTCGGCTTGTGCCCGAACACGCCGCAGAAGCTGGACGGGAGCCGAATCGATCCGCCGATGTCCGTGCCCAGTTCAAAGCCGGTCATCCCCGACGCCACGGCCGCAGCCGCGCCGCCCGAGGACCCGCCTGTGGTCCGGTCGAGGTCCCAGGGATTGCGGGTCACGCCGAAGAGGTCGTTGTGGGTCTGGATGTCGGCCGACCAGCGGGGTGCGTTTGTCTTGCCGAAGAGGACCCCTCCGGCCGAAGTCAAGCGCGAGACGGCCGGCGCGTCGGCCGTCGGGATGTGGGAGGCCAGCTCGGGCGCGCCCCCGGTGGACCGGAGCCCCGCCGTCTCGATGGCGTCTTTGACGGTGAAGGGCAGGCCGTGGAGCGGTCCGAGCCACCGGCCACGCGCCCCGAGCTCGTCGGCCCGCGCGGCTGCCTCCTCAGCTCGTGCGTCGTCAGAGGTCACAATGGCGTTGATGCGGGGATTCAGGGCCTCGACTCGGCGCTGGTAGGCGGCGAGCAATTCCCTGCTCGACAATTGTCGAGAACGGAGAGCCGCCTCCAGCCGAGTGGCGGACCACAGGGTGACTTCGTCCGACACCGCTAGCCCCCTGCTCGATAGGTCCATGCCCGATCGATCCATGGTTGGCCCATCGTGCTACTTCTCCTTCCCCAGTTTCCAGAACTGGAGGGACGAGGTACTGAGCGCCGGGGGTGACGATGTGTACGCAGCCACCACCCAGTGGTCTCCGTGGTTGGGGGCGCTCGTGTACACCGGCGGGTAGAGGGTGACCGTGGCCGAGCCGTGGGGGGCGAGGATTACTGGCCCCCCGCCCGGTCGGGTCCAGTAGCCGCTGGGGTGGCCGCTGCCGATGACGACCATGAAGTGAGGGGTGACCGTCTTGTCGGTCCGGTTGTCAACGGTGACGGTCACTTCGTTGAGGGTGACAGCCATGTTCGACGTCCGCACTCCCCGCACGGCCAGCTGGAGCGGGGGCGACACGAAGGCGAGGCTGGCCACGACCACCGCCGCCGCAGCCGCTGCCGCAGTGGTGACCACGAGGGCCACCCGGACCCGCGCGGCCGTGATGAGCCTCGGCCTCGCGCCGACGGCGGTGACGGTGATGGCGGCGACCACCGCGGCCGGGAAGAAGTCGACCAGATAGCTGGTCAGGCTGCGGGCGGCCACGAAGAAGACGAGTGGGAGCACGAAGAGCCAGATCCGTCTCATGGCCGGGAACCAGATCAACATGGCCAGCAGGAGAGCGACGTAGACGAGGGCGCTGGCGACGGTGAGCGTGGAGAGGTAGACGCCATCGGTGATGCCATGGAGGGCCAGGGTGACCAGGCCCTGGCCGTCGGCCACCAGGGGCTGCCGGAAGGGGATGAGGTTGCCGTTCACCCACGCCGAGGGCTGCCAGATGATGAACGGGAGGTTCACCGCGGCGAAGACGAGGACCACGACGCCCAGGTACGCCGAGGCGAGGCGCAGGGGAGGACGGCCGATCCGGCGGGCCTCGAGCACCACCCCCAGCACCAGGAAGGGCACGCAGAACCACGGGGTCTGCTTGATGGAACAGGCGACGCCGAGGGCGATGGGCCCCAGCCATCGGGTCATGCCCGCCCACCCGGGCCATCGGGTCATACCCTCCGGCCGGCCGGCGGCGAAGCGGTCCCACCGCCAGAGCGCCAGCACCAAGAAAGGCACGAAGAGGGCATCCGTGCCTCCGGAGCTGAACACGCCGACGAAGATCGGGGTCACGGCGATGAGAGCGGCCAACCATCGCAGCGAGGCCGGGAGGAGGACGAAGAGGAGTATCCCGGTGGCGATCCAGGCGTAGAGGTCCATCCAGTCGGAGACCAGGTGATGGAACCCGAACCAGAGGCCGGGGACCTCGAAGAGAAAAGAGCCGGCCGGGTAGGACACGTGGGTGACGTGGGTGCCGTTGACCGTGTAGGTCCAGAACAGCTGGGGCGGATCGAGCAGCTGGGCCGCCGAAGCCATTGACGCCGAGTAGGGGTTGTGGCCGCCCGCCAACACCCGGGCCGCCACCTGGTTGAAGGCACCGGAATCGGTGCTGTAGTACTGGCGAACGTGGATGCCGATGGCTTGGGGAATGGCCATGGAGCCGAGGACGGAGCTCATGGCCACGAGCTGGTACACGAGCGACCGGGGCCGGGCGACGAGCCAGGTGGCGGCCAGACCGACGATGCCGCCCAGCACGAGCGCCGGGGCCACCACCGCAGCCGGTGACCACGACGGCCACCATCCCCAGAGGTTGATCCCACCGGTGAGCACGGCCAGCCACACGAGGCTCCACGCGGCCCGCTCGATCACCGCACTGGCCCCGGCCGGGTCCGCCTCGGCCAGCGTCGGGGCCGGGTCCGACACGACCGCGAGCCGATCAGGTGACTTACGCATCCCGGGCGGACCTTCCCAACTTCGCCGCTCTGACCTTCATGTTCCCCTTCCAGGGCCACAAGGTAGCGCTGCCCGAGACCGTTACCGCCGATGGCAATGCGATTGTGGCCGGGCCCGTCCCTCGACGTCCACTCAGGACGGCCCACAGGCTTGGCCGCCGGCGCCGGGCCGGCCGGGAGCGGGCTATGGGAACACGGCGAATGAAGACACCGTGTAGATGGTCAGGAGGACGAGCAGGCCGGCGGAGGCGATCACCGCCGCCCGGTACGCCCGCCCCCGCAAGCGGGTCCCGATGGCGAGCACCAACGGGAAGGCCAACAGGATGAACCGGGGCCGCAGGCCGACCGGAGCCGTCACCACCGCGATGCCGGCGGCGATCAGGCCGTAGAGGAGGATGGGCACGGGCATGCGGTCGCGGATGGCCACGACGGCACAGATGGTCGCGAGCACGATTCCGGCCACGAGGATGTCGTTGGTCTTGGTCGGGGCGACGGGGTCGGCCACGTACGAGATGACCAGGTGGACTGGGTACCAGAGCGAGGCGTAGCTGTGCCATCCGTACCGCTCGGTCTGGGTCCACACCGAGATCCCACCCGAGTGGACTGACAACCAGCCCAGATATCCGAGGAACCCGAGCGGCGCGAGGAGGGGAGCGGCGAGGGCCCGCCAATTGCCGTTGCGCCGGATCTCCCGGTAGGCGCACCACGCACAGCTGGCGGCGAAGGCCACGGCGACCGGTGAGGTGGCCGTGGCCGCCAGCCCGAGGAGACCGGCCAGCACCCAGCGCCGCCGCATCAACGCCAGCAGGCCGAAGGCGATGAGGGTGATGGTCATGCCCTCCGAATAGACCATGCTGAACACGAACGCCCCTGGGAACACGGCGAGCAGCAGCGTGGCACGGTCGGCGCCACGGCTCCCGGCGTAATGACGGACCAGCGCCCAGACGGCGATCATCGCCGTCATGCCGGTGACGCTCGAGACGATGGCGCCGGTGGTCAGCAACGACAAGCCGGTGAGGTCGGCCAACCCGCGGAACGACAGGGGGAACAACGGGAAGAAGGCGATGGTGTTGGCAGCGACGTGCCCGTGGACCACAGGAGGGTGGCTCGGCCAGCCGTACTGCGCGGCCCGGATGAACCAGCGACTGTCCCACAGGTCGATCTCGCCTGACAGGCTCTTGTGCGAGAACACCGTGGCGATGGCCATGGCCCCGACGGTGACCACACGCGACACCAGGTAGATGACGATGGGTCGCACGATCCAGCGCGGCCACCGGTCGGATCGGCGCCCGATGGGGACGTCGGGCTCCTCCGGGCGCCCCGCCCGGTCGGTGCTCGGCGGCGTCGGCTCAGGGGGCGCGGGCGCCCGGGCCAGGTCGACGGCGGTCATCTCGTTGACGGCTGCGACCGCCCTCAGCTCAGGAGGCACGACCCGCCACCACGCGATACCAATGCCGATGTCGCGCCAGCCACACGCATGCGCACAGCGTAACCAGGGCGACGACCACATAGGCGTTGCCGTTCAGGAGTGGGTGACCGCTGGGCCCGACCACCAGCATGGCCAGCGCGGCCACCGCGGCCAACAGTCTGGACCGTTGAGCCGTGGTCGCGGCCAACAGGGCCAGGCCCCACATCAGGTACCACGGCCACACGGTCGGACCGCCGACCACGATGAGGACGAGGGCGATACCGAGCACCCGGACGACCTCGAACCTGTGGGCGTTGATCAGGAGCCATAGCGAGCTGATCACGGCGGCGGCTCCGCAGATCACCTGGGTCACGGTGATCATGGTGGCCTGTTTCACCGGGATGGCGATCACGTGGAGCAGATGGCTGAAGAAGACGCCGAGCGATACTGCCGGGGTCGACAGCACCTTCAACTCGGTAGGGACGTGCAGGGCGCTGGGCCCCAACCACGACCAACCCAGCCCCACAGCCAGCGTGACGGCGGCCAGGACGACCAGCGGGACGACCACGACCTCGGCCAGGACCCGCCAACGCCTGGTGCCCCTCGCCGCTTGGAACTGGTCCACTCCCAAAAAGGCAATGGCTGCGGCCGCCGGCAACTTCACCGTGGCCGCCAGGGCACACAGGGCCACACCCCAGGCCAGGCGGCCCTCGACGGCCAGGGTCACGCCGGCCACGAGCAGCCCCATCATCAGCGCGTCGTTGTGTCCGGAGGCGATGAAGCTGAACAGGGCCAAGGGGCTGAGGACGCCGAGCCACAGGGCCAACCCGGGGTCCGTCCCCAGATGGCGGGCCAGCCGCGGGAGCGAGACCATCATCAGCGTCACGCCGATCAGCTCCAGGGCCCGGAAGGCCAGGACCTGCGCGACCAGGGAGCCCCCGGCGATGCCGGACACGACGTTGGCCGCGCCGACGAACAGCGGGCCGTAGGGGGAGGCGGTGTTGCGCCACACGCTGGCGATGGAGGAGAGCAGGGGTCCGTGCCCGAGGGCAGACGGGGGCACGGAGTACGGATTGAGCCCGTGATGGGCCAACAGCCCCTGGCCGATGTAGCTGTAGATGTCCCGGCTGAACAACGGCGGACCGAGGAAGAGGGGCAGGCCCCAGACAAGCAGTACCAGCCACGCCCAGCCGGCGGTCAGCCGGCCCTGACGCGCCTGGTTGCCGATTCCCATCCATCCGCCGATCAGGAGGGTGACCGACAGGTAGAAGGCTGCGGTGACCAGCCCCGATGCCCCGTTGGGGATCGAGAACCACCACAGGGCATGGTCGGGCTCGGTCACCGACCCCACGCTGGTGCCGGTGACGGCCAGCCCGACCGAGCCGCAAAAGCCCAGGGCGATCCAGGGAGTCAGGGGGTGCAGGGCACGCCGTGCCGGGATGGGCTGTGATCCATGCACGGCGATGGGCGATCCCACGTAGCTCCTCCAAGGCGACCCACCCGGTGACGGGTCCCGGCGAACGAGGTCGTCCGAAACGATACCCCGACCAGGCGTTGTTCAAGCCGCGCCTATCCCTCAGCGTGGCCTCAGGTCGCAGCGGTCGACCGGGCCTGCCGCCTCCGTCGGAGTGGAACGGGCCGTCGCCGGGGACAGCGCGGCAGAGGCTCGGCGGTGTCGGCGGAATCCACTCGGCCCTGCGCCGGCGGGCGAGTGCAGGTCGGTCCAGCCAGCCGGGAGCCCACCCATGGCCGAGCTGCCGGATCTCTGGAATCGTCCCTGGTCAGACAGGTTGTCGTCGCCGGGAGCGGCTCCGAAGAGCCCGTCAGGATCCTCGTGGCGCTATGGTGCACCTGACTCGGAGGGGTCGACTGCGCCCGGCGTGGAGGCGAATCTCACAGCATCGGGCGCGCCTCCATTTGGGAGATCAATTCATACATGGTTGGAGACATACCCGCATCGAGAGGCCAGCCGTCGGACCCGCTGTCGTCCAGCGACCTCCTGGCCACCTATCGATCGGCCGTGTCCGAGCTCGTCGACGAGGCCGATCTGGCCAGCGGGCCCGACGATGCCGACCGGCCCGCAGCCGAAAAGGCCCTGGACGCCGGCCTTCCCACGCCCGAGCTGGAGACGGTGCTCACCCGCGTGCCGGGCGGGATCGACGCGGCAGCCGATCGACTCTTCCGGCACGTGTACGACTATCGGCCCAACCCGGCCAGCAGCGCCGACGGCCTCGCCGCCCTGATCCGCATCTACCTGCTCTCCCAGATCGATGCGGCCTGGTGGGGGAGCACCCCGACGTTCGACACCGACGCTGATGTGCTGGCCTCGAATGACCTCGTCGACCTCGACCCGCTCCGGGCCCGCCGGCTGCTCGGCTTCCGCTACCGCTGCCAACCCCGGGGCCTCCCCGGCCGGGCCCGTGACTGGGGCATGCGGCGGACCTGGCCGGGTCGGCGCCCGCACACCTCGGGGCTCCTCTTCACCCGGGCCCGTCCCGAGTCGGTGGTGCTGCTCAACCAGTTGGCCCGTGACTTCTCGGCCAAGGCCCCTCCCCGTACGCCGGACCTCTGGGTGACCAGCCTGGTCCGCAGCGTCCAGCACCAGCACCGGCTGCGATCGTTGGGCTATGCCGCGGTGATCCCGAGTGCCCACTGTGCCGGCTACGCCATGGACGTCGAGATGCGGTGGTTCCGTCGCTTCGGTGCCGACGAGGTCCTGGCCGCGATCCTCCTGCAACGACAGGACGAGGGCGATGTCAACGTGATCGACGAAGGTCAGGCGTGGCATGTGTGTGTCAGCCCGGTTGCCTGCGACGAGCTCCAGCAGGACTACGCCGCCGCGTTCGGCGGCTGAGGGCGATGTGCGGCATCGCCCTCATCCTTGGCGATGGCGCCGAGCGTGCGCTCTTCGACCGGATGCTGGCGGCCATCGCCCCTCGGGGTGATGTCGAGGAGACCTTGTGCGACGAGGCCATGCTCCTCGGCACCCAGCGCCTGCAGATCGTGGATCGGGAGCGGGCCGTGCAACCGTGGACGTCGGCTGACGGGGCGTGGGCCCTCTGCTACAACGGCGAAGTCTTCAACTATCGGGAGCTGCGCACCGAGCTCAAGGGCCTGGGCCACCAGCTGCGCAGCTCGAGCGACACCGAGGTGGTGTTGGAGGCGTTTCTGGAATGGGGCGAGGATGCCGTCCACCACTTCCGGGGCGAATTCGCCTTCGCCGTGGTCGAACGGTCGACGGGCCGGGTGTACCTGGCCCGCGACCCCGTCGGGGTCAAGCCCCTCTACTGGTCCGAGCGGGGTGGCCGGCTCCACATTGCCTCGGAGGTGAAGTCGCTGGTGCCGGTGGGAACAGCGGTGACCGAGGTTCCACCGGGGCACCACGGATGGGGGGGGCCGGGATCGTCACCCCAACTGGCGCCCTACGTCGACCTCATGCGGCTGGGCGAGGACGAGGACCCCATCGAGGATCCCGACGAGGCCACGAAGCTCGTCCGTTCGGCCCTGGAGGACAGCATCCGGGTCCGGGTCGACACCGACCTGACCGTGGGCGTGATCCTCTCGGGCGGCGTCGACAGCGCGCTGACCCTGCTCCATGTCCAGGCCATGCATCCCGACTGTGTCGCCTTCACCGTCGGCACCTCCGACAGCGATGACCTCCGCTACGCCCGGCGGCTGACCTCCGAGCTGGGCGTGCCCCACGAGGTCATCGAGCTCCGGCCCAACGCGCTCCGCTTCGCCGATGTCCGGACGGCCATCGGCATGTCGGAGCTGACCGAGTACGGCGACATCATCAACGCCCTGGTGTCCAAGCCGCTCTTCGAGCGGGTCCATCGCTGCGGCGTGAAGGTCGTGCTCTCCGGGGACGGCTCCGACGAGCTCTTCGGGGGGTACGACATGTACCGCCAGGTCGGGGACGACCTGCGCCAGCGACTGTTCCAGCACAAGATCCGCAACCTGAGCCGTACCGAGCTGCAACGGGTCGACCGGACCAGCATGGGGAACGGGGTCGAGACCCGAGTGCCGTTCCTGGATCTCGCCCTGGTCCGTCTGGCCATGCGCCTGCCTATCGGCCTGAAGGTGCGCGACGGCGTGGAGAAGTGGGTCATACGCCAGGCCTTCGCCGACATCCTGCCCGACTACATCCGGCGTCGGCCCAAGAACCCGATGTCCCATTCCTCGGGGCTGCACGAATGGGTGCGTCTCTACAAGCCTCTATTCGCCCGGACCTACCGTTCCTTCGGCTACGACCTGGCCGAGCCCATGCGACGCGACTTCTCCATCGTCCTCGATCAGCACGACCTCGACCTCGACCGGGCGTTGGCCGCCGCCGCCGCCCGGCCCGACTACACCAGGCTGGAGCACGCCCTCGATCTGGCCGGCGCCCTCCGCTGGAATGCGACCGCCGCCGTTCGGCGCATGGGCAACGGCTCGAGGCGCCCACAGCTCCCCGTCGAGTAGGCCGGGCCTCCCGCCGGGCGAGTTGACTGGCGCGTCGGGGCCCGCTTACCGTGCCCGTGGCGGCGTTCCGACCAGTGCCCGGGACAACCGGCTGGCGATGGGGGAGGGAGTGCGATGCAGTTCCACCAGGCCGTGGCCTTTCTCGAGACCGACCAGTACCTCCAGCTGGCCCAGGCCTCCGAGGAGCTGGGCTTCTCGGGGATGTACGTGTCCGACCACCTCTGCTATCCGAAGGAACTCCGCTCCCGGTACACCTACTCTCCCTACGACGACGGATCGCCGGTCTGGGCCCCCGAGACCGACTGGCCCGACACCTGGTGCGTCATCTCGGCCATGGCCGGGGTGACCAGCACCCTCCAGTTCACCACCGGCGTCTACGTCGCCCCGGCGCGGGATCTCATGACGGTGGCCAAGCTGGTCGGCACCGCCGCCGTCCTGTCCGGCAACCGGGTGAACCTCGGAGTGGCGGCCGGGTGGTGCAAGGAGGAGTTCGATCTCACCGGACAGGAGTTCTCCGATCGAGGCCGGCGGCTCGACGACATGATCCCCGCCCTGCGGGCCCTGTGGCGGAGCGGCTGGGTCGAGTACCACGGATCCCACTACGACGTCCCGCTCATGCAGGTGAACCCGGCTCCGACCAAGCCCGTCCCGGTCATCGTCGGCGGCGACTCCGCCCCTGCCCTCCGCCGGACGGCGGCCCTGGGCGACGGCTGGGCCGCGGCCCGGGTCCTGGCTCCCCATGCGGCCATGGCCCAGATCGAACAGGTCAAGGAAGCGCTCGCCGCCGAAGGCCGGACCATCGACGGCTTTCGGATCTTCACCACCGTGGCCGCCCAACCCCAGCCCGGCCTCATCCGGCAGTTCGAGGACGCCGGCGTGACCGATTGGATCTGCGCGCCGTGGATGGTGGCCGCCCAGGGCGAGGACCGCGGCTACAACTCGACCATCGAGCGAAAGATCGAGCTGATGGAAGAGTTTGCCGATCAAGTCATCGGAAAGGCGGCGTAATGTCCGACCCCGTATCCCCCGCATCAATGCAGGAGCTCCTCGACCGGTTCGAGATCGACGACCTCCTGACCCGGTACACGATGGCTGTCGACAACGCCGAGTGGGACCTCCTCGACACCGTATTCACCCCCGACGCCCGCATCGACTACACGTCGGCCGGAGGCATCGCCGGGGACCGGGACGAGATCAAGCAGTGGCTGGCCGAAGCTCTGGCGGTCTTCCCGGTCCGCCAGCATCTGCTGGGCAACAAGCGGGTCACCATCGACGGCGACACGGCGGCGGTCCGCGCCTATTTCTTCAACCCGATGTACCTCCAGGTTCCCGGCGAGTCCGATCGCTATGCGCCGGGGGGCGGCTACTACAACCACGCCCTGGTCAGGACGAGCGATGGTTGGCGGAGCCGGGAGCTCATCGAAGAGGAGGTGTGGCGAGAGGGCCTCTCGGACCAGTCCGTCCCCCAGCCGGGCGACGGCTGAACCCGCCCGGGCCGAGCATCGACGCCGGTATCACCTCGGCGTACCCGGCCATCAGCGGGGGTCGGCGCGATCGAGGTTCCAGTGGCGGGAAACGTTGGCGATCCACTGGGTGCCGTCGTCCTTGGGCAAGATGCCGAATCGGCTGATCGTCCGCTGGCCGCCCTCGTAGTCGCCGTAGAGCAGATCGATGGTCATGGCCGTGCGGTTCTTGGCCGCCTCGATGACCGTCCCACGCACGGCGTCATCCGAGTCCCGGATGGCGCCTTGCCAGAATCCCTGGTCGTTGGTGGGGATGTACAGGTCCCGCGTCATGCGGCGGAAGGCGTCGGGATCGGGGCGCTCCTGGGCGCCGAGAAGCCGTTCGGGTATGACCTCCCACCCGTGGAGGAGGGCCACGCCGTTGCCCACGTTGCGGACGGGGATGACGAAATAGACAACGTCGCCGTCACACTCGACCGCGGCCCGGCCACCCTCGACGGTGACGAAGTGGCCGTCTTGGAACATGACCCGTTCGGGGCGGTCGTCGGGTCGGGTACTGACGAGCAGGGGCCGAAGTCCCACCTGGAGGCTCTCCTCGGCGATCTTTGCCGTCCGGTTGGCCGAGCGCACTGACGAGAAGGTGGCCACGCCCAGGAACATCGTGCCCACTGCGGTACCAAGCGAGGCGATCGTCGACCAGTCGGCGGCCATGCGATGACAGGCTAGTGATCGACGGGCTTGACAGCCCGGGCGCCTCGACCTCGTCCTCGGCCAGGTCGAACGGGCCAACGAACGCTCAGCGACCTTTCAGGCACCGACTCAGTCCCGGTGCGACCAACCGGTAACGTCGTGGCCCATGGCTCGTCTGCGCATCGGCATTCTCGGCGCGGCCAAGATCGCCCCGGGCGCGCTGGTCCGCCCAGCCCGGGCGGTCGCCGACGTGGACGTGGTCAGCGTGGCCGCCCGCGATCCGCGGCGGGCTCGCGCCTTCGCCGACAAGCACGGAATCGGCCGGGTCATGCCCACCTACGCCGCGCTGGTCGAGGACCCGGACGTGGACGCGATCTACAACCCACTGCCAAACGGCCTCCACGGTCGCTGGACCCTGGCCGCCCTGGCCGCGGGCAAGCACGTCTTGTGCGAGAAGCCGTTCACGGCCAATGCCGACGAAGCCCGCACCGTGGCCCGTGCCGGCGACGCCGCCGGTGTCGTGGTCATGGAGGCCTTCCACTACCGCCACCACCCCCTGGCCGCACGAATGCGGGAGGTCGTGGATCAGGGCCTCATCGGTGAGGTGGGCCACATCGATGCGTGGATGTGCTTCCCGCTGCCGTTCCGCAAGGACATCCGCTACCGGCTGGATCTGGCCGGCGGCGCCACCATGGATGCCGGCTGCTACGCCCTCAACATGATCAGGTTCATGGCGGCAGCAGAGCCCGAGGTGGTCTCGGCTCGGGCCAAGCTGGTCTCGCCCGGCGTGGACCGGGCCATGGTGGCCGACCTCTCGTTCGCCGACGGTCGGACAGCCCGCATGCACACGTCGATGCTGTCGTCGAGCGTGCTGCGGATCGGCGTGCGGGTGGCCGGCGACCGGGGCGAATTGCGAGTGCTCAATCCGGTGGCTCCCCAGCACTATCACCGCCTGGTGGTGCGGGGCCCGGCCGGGAAGCGGGTCGAGCACGTGGCCGGTCCCTCGACCTACCAGCTTCAGCTCGAGCACTTCGCCGCGGCCGTGCTCAGCGGCGGCCCGGTGATCACCACGACGGCCGACGCGGTGGCCAACATGACGGTGATCGACGCCGTCTACGCCGCCGCGGGGCTCCCGGCACGCCAGCCCTCGAGTTGACGCCGGTACACGAAGGGATCGAGCCGGTGCACGAAGGGATGGAACGGTGAACAAGGGAACGGCGAACAAGGGAACGGTGAGCAGGGGAACCGTGCCCAGGGGAACGGCGAACAAGGGAACTGTGCCCAAGGGAACCGTGCCCAAGGGAACCGTGCCCAAGGGAACCGTGCCCAAGGGAACCGTGCCCAAGGGAACCGTGCCCAGGGGAACGGTGCCAGCTAGCGACACCGCGACGGCGCGGCCGTGGTGGCGGCCCCCGCCCGGGGTGACCGAGAACGTCGGCTGGGTGCTCATACCCCTCCGTCTGTTCTTGGGCATCACCTTCCTGTTCGCCGGGCTCCAAAAGCTGGCCAATCCGCAGTTCTTCAACGACGCCAGCCCGATCTCGATCCGGGCCCAGCTCCTCGGGGCCGAGCGGACCAGCCCCATCCATCGGGTGCTGGGCGAGCTCCTGCACGTCGCCCCTGCGGTCGGATTGGCCATGGCCATCGGCGAAGTGGCCGTCGGACTTGGGGTGCTGATCGGCCTATGGACGCGCATCGCCGCCCTCGGGGGCATGGCCATTTCCTTCGGCCTGTTCCTCACGGTCAGCTTCCATTCGTCGCCCTATTTCACCGGGTCCGACATCGTCTTCTTCTTCGCCTGGACACCGCTGCTCATCGCCGGAGCAGGGGGGGCGCCCGCACTCGATACCCGCCTGGGTCGGCTGCCGGCACCCGGTCAGGGGATGACGATCGATCGTCGCGCCGTCTTGGCCCGCGGGGCCGCGACGGGAGTGGTGGCCCTCGCCGTGCTGGCCACCGGCGGCCTGGTGGCCTGGATCGGGCGCCTGGCCGGGGGGGCCAAGGGCCCTTCGGCCAATCAGGCCACCGGCAGCATATCCGCTGGCCCCGCCGGTCCCGGGACGACAACGACGGCACCGGCAGCGACCACCCCGACGACGGCGGGCCCCACCACCACGACCGCGCCCAAGCCGGCCGGACACAAGCTCGGCCCGTCGGCGGACGTCCCGGTGGGAGGGGCGGCCCAGTTCACCGATCCGGCCAGCGGCGATCCGGGGCTGGTCCTCCAGCCCACCGCGGGCACCTTCGTGGCCTTCGACGCCATCTGCCCCCACGCCGGCTGCACCGTCAGCTTTGCCCAGTCGAACGACATCATCGTGTGCCCCTGCCACGGGTCCGAGTTCAATGCCCGAACCGGTGCGGTCGAGGTCGGACCAGCGACCCGGGGCCTCTCCCATATCCCGGTGACCGCGGTCGGGGGGAATCTCTACGCCGACGGCTGATACTGGCAGGCCGACGGCTGATGCCAGCCGGCCGATCCGATCCTTGCCCGACTCCGCATGCACGGTACGATGGGCCATGCCTCCCGGACGGACCGATTCGGGCCATGGCAGCTATGGCGAGTGCCGAGCTCCGAGCCCCACGAGGACGCCGTGACCGAATCGACCACCGGCGACACGATGTTGGACTGCGGCGAGTTGGACGGCGGCGGGTTGGGTGACGGCGGGTTGGCGGCCGACGCGATCGATGTCGACGCCCAGGGCACGGCCTGGTTGTCGGCGATCCCCTTCCTGCTCGTTCACCTCGTCCCCTTCATGGCCTTCTTCGTGACCGTGACATGGCAGGACTGGGTCCTCTGCGCAGTCCTCTATGTGGGGCGCATGTTCCTCATCACCGCCGGCTACCACCGGTACTTCGCCCATCGCAGCTACAAGATGGGCCGGGTCCCTCAGTTCCTGGTTGCACTGGGGGCCACCACCGCAGCGCAGAAGGGCCCGCTGTGGTGGGCCGGCCATCACCGGATCCACCACCGGTTCACCGACACCGATCGCGACGTCCACTCACCGAGGGACGGGTTCTGGTGGAGCCATGTGGGCTGGATCCTCGCTCGGCGCTACAAGGACACTGACGAGGGCGCCATCCGCGACTTTGCCGCCTTCCCCGAGCTCCGGCTGCTCGACAAGTTCCACTGGGTCGGCCCCTGGGTCCTCGGCGTGCTCTGCTTCGTCGTCGGGGGATGGGGTGGCCTCGTCATCGGGTTCTTCTTGTCCACTGTCCTCTTGTGGCACGGGACCTTCATCGTCAACTCCCTGGCCCACGTCTTCGGCCGGCGACGGTTCGCCACCCCCGACACCAGCCGGAACTCGATGTTCATCGCCCTGGTCACCGGGGGCGAAGGCTGGCACAACAACCACCACTACCTGCCCGCCTCGGCCCGCCAGGGCCTGATGTGGTGGGAGATCGACACGACGTGGTATGTGCTGCGGGCCCTGGCTGCCGTGCACATCATCCGGGACGTGAAGCTGCCCCCAGCCCGGTTGCTGACCCAGTCGCGGGTGCGCGACGGCGCCTTCGATATCGGCATGTTCCGCTCCTACTGGGAACGGGCCGCCCGGCTGGCCGGGTCGGCCACCAACGGCGTGACCTCCCTCAGGACTCCCGCCGCCGTCCCGGGCCCCGAAGGAAAGAGGAGCGAGGCCACGGCCGGAGCCATGGTGGCCGACTCGCCGGCGGACACCGAGTCGGCCGTTGGCCCTCGCCAGGCCCTGTCCGGGTTGATCAACCGCGCCATGGAGTCGGCAGACGAATTGGCCTCGAGCACGCGGCGGGTGCGCGGTGGCACCGTGTTGACCTCCCCAGGCACTCCGACCGGTGACGCACCCACCGGATGAGCGGGGAGGACCCGGACGAAAGGCTGGTGTCCGACGGGGCCACCTGGATCGTCGATCTCGACGGGGTGGTGTGGCTGGCCGGTGAGCCGATCGGAGCGGTGGCCACGGCCGTCTCGGCGCTGCGGGGTCGAGGCGTCCGGATCGTCTTCGCCACCAACAACTCTGCACCCACCACCGGTGAGATCGTCGCCCGGTTGGCCCATGCCGGGATCCCGGCCGCCGCCGAGGACCTGGTCACCTCGGCCCAGGCTGCCGCGTCCCTCCTCGAGCCCGGGTGCACCGCCTTGGTGCTGGCGGAAGCCGGAGTGCTCGAGGCGCTGGAGTCCCGCGGGGTGAGGGTACGCGACAGCGGGCCGGTCGATGCCGTGGTCGTGGGATGGACCCACCACTTCGACTTCGGATCGCTGACCCGGGTGTCCGGCGCCGTCCGGGAGGGTGCCCGGCTGATCGGCACCAACGAGGACCCGACGTACCCCACCCCTTCGGGCCTGGTCCCGGGCTCGGGGGCACTGTTGGCTGCGGTGGCCACGGCCGGCGGGGTCGAACCGGAGATCGCGGGCAAGCCCCACCCGGCGACCGTGGCCCTCTTGCGATCGAGGTTCCACCTGGAGGGTGCGTCCGGTCCGGTGATCATGGTGGGCGACCGGCCGATGACCGACGGCCATCTGGCCATCGAGCTGGGGGTGCCGTTCGCCCTGGTCGATTCGGGCGTGACCTCGGCCGCCGACGAGGTGACCGAGGTCCCGGTGGCGTACCGGGCCAAGGACTTCGCCGAGCTGGTCGAACAGCGCTCCGCCCGCCGCTGACCTCGGCTGACGGGGAAAAGTGCTTGCTGTCAGCTAGCGCGCCGGGTTATCGTTGGTTCATGGCCAATAACGATCCATTCCGGCGCTATATCGATGCTGGGGCGGCTTTGACCCAGCTCACCGTGGCCCGTGCCGAAGAGCTGGTGCAGGAGCTGCTCAAGGACGGCGGGTTCCAGCGCAAGGAGGCGCAAACCAAGGTGGAGGACTTGTTAGAGCGGAGCCGCAAGAGCACCGAGGCCCTGCTGTCGCTCGTCCATGCCGAGGTATCCGATCAGCTGTCATCGTTGGGCATCGGAAGCCTGGAGGACCTGGCCCGCCAGGTCGCTTCGGTGATCGGTCGCGGCACCTCGACCACACCGGCCAAGGGGTCGGCGGCCGCGAAGACAGGCAAGAAGGCTCCAGCCAAGAAGTCAGTGGCCAAGAAGTCGGCGGCCAAGAAGACCCCGGCCAAGAAGGCTCCGGCCAAGAAGGCTCCGGCCAAGAAGGCTCCGGCCAAGAAGTCAGTGGCCAAGAAGGCTCCAGCCAAGAAGTCAGTGGCCAAGAAGACCGCGACCGGATCGGCCGGCTGACAAACCCACCGAGGCGCCGCCTCGACCAGGTCATGGTCGCTCGGGGGCTGGCCACCAGCCGCCAGCAGGCCGCAGACCTCATCGGTCGCGGGGGTGTGCTCGTCTCGGGGACGGTGGCCCTCAAGCCGTCGCGGCTGGTGGCTCCGTCCGAGCCGGTCCACCTCACCGGCCCCCCGGCCCGCTATGTCTCCCGGGGGGGCGAGAAGTTGGCGGCTGCCTTGGGGCAGTTCGGGCTCAACGTCGCCGGGGCCCGGGCGCTCGATGCCGGGTCTTCCACCGGTGGGTTCACCGACTGCCTGCTCCAACACGGGGCCAGCTCGGTCACATCCCTCGACGTGGGCCGGGGACAGCTGCATCATCGCCTACGCCAGGACGAGCGTGTCGACGTCCGGGAACAGACCGACATCCGCGGATACACGGTGGAAGACGCCGGCGGCACTCCCTACGACGTGGTGACCGCCGACCTCTCGTTCATCTCGCTGACCCGGGCCGTGCCCGTGCTGGCCGGCGAGCTGGCCCGTCCCGGCGCCGATCTGGTCGTGTTGGTGAAGCCCCAATTCGAAGCGGGCCGATCGGAGGCGTCGAAAGGGAAAGGGGTCATCCGCGATGCCACGGTCCATCGCCGTACGCTAGGCGAGGTGTGCAACGCGTTGGCAGCCGAAGGAGCACTGGTCACCGGGGCCATGCCGTCGCCGATCACCGGTCACGCGGGGAACGTCGAGTTCCTGGTTCATGCGCGGGCACACGCGGCCTCGCCTGGCGGCGACGGGAACGGCGAGGTGCTAGGCGCCGCGACCGGCGTGGTGCTCGACGCGGCCGTGATCGCGGCCCACGACCCTGTTGATGTCCCAGGCCTCGACGAGGTTTCGCCCACCATCGACGGCAAAGCGCCATGATGGGTGTCTGATGGCGGTCATCGCGTTCTTCGCCCACCCCGAACGGCAGCGTGCGGCCGAACTGGCCGCGCGGGCCTCGTCATGGTTGACGGCTCGAGGGCACCAGGCCGTGTCGGCCACCCGGCCCGACGGGTCGGTGACGGCGGCCGGCGCCGACCTCCTGGTCAGCCTGGGCGGCGACGGGACCCTCATCCGGGCGGTGGAGACGGCCATGGCCGACGACGTGCCCGTGCTGGGCGTGAACATGGGCCGGCTCGGTTACTTGAGCCAGATCGAGCCCTCTGGACTCGAGCAGGCGCTCAAGGCGTTCTTGGCCGGTGAGCACGAGGTCGAGGACCGCATGACCCTCCGGGTCACGATGACCGGCGCGGACGGGACCGATGGGGTCGAGCGACTGGCGTTGAACGAGGCATCGGTGGAGAAGGACCTCCCCGGACACACCGTTCGCATCGCAACGTCGATCAGCGGCCGACCCTTCATGACCTACGAAGCCGATGGACTGTTGGTGGCCACCCCGACCGGCTCCACCGCCTACAACCTCTCGGCTCGGGGGCCGGTCCTGTCGCCCCGGATGCGGGCCATGGTGTTGACACCGGTCTCGCCCCACATGCTGTTCGACCGGTCCCTGGTGCTCGACCCGTCCGAATGGGTCGCGCTCGACGTCCTGGAGCCCCGCTCCGCTGTCCTGGTGGTCGACGGCTTCAACCTGGCCTCCTTGAAGCCCGGTGCCCGGGTGACGTGCCGGGAGAGCGACCGGCCCGCCCGCCTGGTCATGTTCTCCGATCCGGACTTCCACGCCATCCTCCGGGCCAAGTTCCGCCTGGCCGACCGGTAGCGAGGACCGGGGGGACCAGCGTGCTGTGGGAGCTGCGGGTGCAGAACCTCGGGGTGATCGACGACGTCACCGTGACCCTCGGGCCGGGAATGACCGCGCTCACCGGCGAGACGGGAGCCGGGAAGACACTGCTGGTCGAGGCGCTGGCCCTTCTCCTCGGGGGCCGGGCCGACCCCACCCTGGTGCGGTCGGGGGCAACCGAGGCCGTCGTCGAGGGCCGCTTCGCCCAGGACGGCGACGGCGAGGTCATCCTTTCGCGCGCCGTGGCCACGGCCGGACGCAGCCGGGCATGGGTGGACGGCCGGATGGCCTCGGTCGGGGGATTGGCCGAGATCGGTGCGCAGCTGGTGGAGCTGCACGGCCAGCACCTACACCAGTCGCTGGTGCACAGTGGGGCGCAACGGGCCGCGCTGGACGGGTTCGCCGACATCGACCTGACGGCCATGCACTCGGCCCGGAACCGCCTCCGGGTGCTCGAAGCCGAGTCGGCCGGCCTGGGCGGTGACGCCCACGCAACGTGCACGCGAGGCCGACCTGCTGGCCTATCAGATCGCCGAGATCGAAGCGGCGGCGCTCGAGGACGAGGCCGAGGACGACCGCTTGGCGGCCGAGGAGGACCGTCTGGCCGCGGCCTCGGCCCACCGGGAGGCGGCGGCCCGGGCCCTCGAAGCCCTCACCGGCACAGGCGGCGGGACCGAGGCCGAGGCCGAGAGCGCCCAGGACCGCCTGGCGACGGCGGCCCGGGCCCTGGCCGACCGGGCCCCCTTGGCCCGGTTGGAGCAGCGGAGCCGCGCCCTGATGGCCGAGCTGGCCGATCTCGGCACCGAGCTCCGTCAGGTGGTGGAGACGTGGGACGAGGACCCCGAGCGGCTCGAGGCCGTGCGGGCCCGGCGCCAGCTGCTCCACGAGCTCGGGCGCAAGTACGGCAGCACGCCGGGTGAGGTCATGGCCTTTGCCGGAGAGGCCCGGGCCAAGCTGGCCGCCCTCGAGTCGGCCGAAGCCCGGGCCGTCGCCCTCGACGGTGAGATCGAGCGGGCGGCAGCCGCGGTGGCCGACGCCGAGGCGGTGGTGGCCCGCCGGCGCCGTCAGGCCGCCCCCGTCCTGGCCGACCAGATCGAGTCGACCCTCCGGACGCTGGCCATGCCCTCGGCCCGCTTCGAGGTGTCCGTGGCCGGCGAGGGGCCGGCCGACCAGGTCACCTTCTTGTTGGGGGCCAACCCCGGCGAGCCCGCGCTGCCCATGGCCAAGGTGGCCTCGGGCGGGGAGCTGGCCCGCACGATGCTGGCCGTCCGACTGGCCCTGACCGGCTCGCCCGGGGCGATCGTGTTCGACGAGGTCGATGCGGGGATCGGCGGCATGGCCGCCGTCTCGGTGGGTGCCGCCCTGGCCACGCTGGCCGAGCGCACCCAGGTCCTCGTGGTCACCCATTTGGCCCAGGTGGCTGCCCACGCCGACCGGCAGGTGTCGGTGCGCAAGGGCGAGATCGACGGACGGACCGTGGCCCTCACCACCGAGCTCGGCCCCGAGGAACGGATCGTCGAGCTGAGCCGGATGCTGTCGGGGAGCCCCGACAGCGACACGGCCCGGCGCCACGCTCGGGAGCTGCTCGAGGGATCCCGGGCCCGGCGGCGGGCCGCTCGCTGAGCCCAGTCGCGCCGGCGAGCCCCCCGACCGGTGCCCGGTGGTCCACCCGACGATGCGGCCGGTTCCGGTAGTGTCGCGGGGTGCCCGACACGCCGACCTCGCCGAGTCCCCCCGGAGACCACGCAGGAGGCGCACCCACCGCTTCCCATCCGGCCACGCGAGACGAAATACATCTTCGTCACCGGTGGCGTGTCCTCCTCGCTGGGGAAGGGACTGACCGCCTCGTCGCTGGGTCGCCTGCTGAAATGCCGGGGCCTGCGGGTCACCATGTGCAAGCTCGACCCCTATATCAACGTGGACCCGGGCACCATGAACCCCTTCGAGCACGGCGAGGTCTTCGTCACCGAGGACGGAGGCGAGACCGACCTCGACCTCGGGCACTACGAGCGCTTCATCGACGAGAACCTGCATCAGGAGTCGAACACCACCACCGGGCGGATCTACTCGTCGGTGATCGCCAAGGAGCGGCGGGGCGACTACCTGGGCAAGACGGTGCAGGTCATCCCACACGTCACCGACGAGATCAAGGGCCGGATCCGAAGGCTGGGCACCGAGGACATCGACGTCGTCATCGTCGAGATCGGGGGCACGGTCGGCGACATCGAGATCGTCCCCTTCATCGAGGCCATCCGCCAGTTCCGCCGCGACGTGGGACGCGACAACGTCTGCTACGTCCATCTGACCCTGGTTCCCTATCTGGGCACATCGGGGGAGCAGAAGACCAAGCCCACCCAGCACTCGGTCACCGAGCTCCGCAGCCGGGGGATCCAGCCCGACGTGATCGTCTGCCGGTCGGACCGGCTCATCTCCGACGACTTGAAGCGGAAGATCTCCCTGCTGTGCGACGTGCCCATCGAGGCGGTGGTGTCGGCCATCGACGCCCGGAACATCTACGAGATCCCCCTGGTCGTCCACGAGGAGGGTCTCGACACCTACGTCCTGCGGCTGCTCCGGTACTCCGAGGAGGACCATCCGCTCGACCTGTCCCACTGGGAGCGGCTGGTGGCCCAGGTCGAGTCGGCCACCCGGCCGGTGCGCGTGGGCATCATCGGGAAGTACATCGACCTGCCCGATGCCTACCTCTCGGTGGTGGAGTCGCTTCGCCACGCCGGCTTCCACCACGGGGCCAAGGTCGAGATCGACTGGATCCAGGCGGCCGAGGTGCCCGACCTGCTGGCCCATGACCGCCTGCCGCGAGTTCGACGGGTTCGTCATCCCCGGCGGCTTCGGCGAGCGGGGCGTGAAGGGGATGATCGCCGCCGCCGGCTACGCCCGCGAGAACGAGATCCCGCTGCTCGGCCTCTGCCTGGGCCTCCAGGTCATGGTCATCGAGGTGTCCCGGAACCTGGCCGGCCTCGAGGACGCCAACTCGCCGCGAGTTCGACCCCACCACCCGGGCCCCGGTCATCGACCTGATGGATGACCAGAACGACGTGGTCAACATGGGTGGCACCATGCGCCTCGGCTCCTATGGCGCCCGCCTGGCCCCCGGGTCCCAGGTCGCCGAGGCCTACGGCACCGAGGTGGTCGAAGAGCGGCACCGCCATCGCTACGAGGTCAACCCCCGGTTCCGGCACCGCCTGGAGGAGGCCGGCCTGGCCTGCTCGGGGACATCGCCCGACGGACGGTTGGTCGAGTTCATCGAGCTCCCCGGCCACCCGTTCTGGGTCGGGACCCAGGCCCACCCGGAGTTCAAGAGCCGGCCCGACCGGCCTCATCCGCTCTTCCGCGAGCTGGTCGGTGCCGCCCTGGCCCGCGCCGAGGGTCGCGAGCCGCGGCTGATCGACGTTGGGCCCCTCACCTGACCGGGGGGGCCGGGGTCCCCGACCGGACGAGCCGGGGTTCCGCCACATCGGAGACGAGACGGTCCACCGGGGGTTCATCGTCACCACGGTCAAGGCCTCCTTCGTCGACCCCGACGGGAACCACTTCGATCGGGACGTGATCCGGCACCCGGGGGCGGTGGCCATCGTCCCCATGACCGAGACGGGCTCGATCCTCCTCGTGCGCCAGTTCCGGCCGGCGGTGGACCGCTGGCTTCTCGAGGTGCCCGCCGGGACCCGGGACGTCGACGGGGAACCGCCGGAGACCACCGCCCATCGGGAGCTGGCCGAGGAGCTGGGCCGGGGGGCCGGCCACCTCGAGCTGTTGACCCACTGCCTCAACACGCCCGGCTTCTGCGACGAGGTGACCACGGTCTTCCTGGCCACCGACCTCCACCCCGTGCCCACCAACCGGCAGGGGCTGGAAGAGGGTTTCATGAGCATCGAGGAGCTCTCGCTGTCCCGCTTCGACGACCTGGTCGACGACGGGACCATCGTCGACGCCGTCACCATCCTCGGGGTGGCCCTGGCCCGGCGCCGCCGGCACGGTTCCCTCCGGACCGGCTGACCTCACCGGGCGATGAGCACCCCTCTGTCGATCGGGGCCGAGGAGTACCTGTCCTGGCTGACGGTGGAGCGGGGGCGCTCCTCGAACACGATCGTCTCGTACCGGCGAGACCTGGTCGGCTGGGAGCAGTGGTTGCGAGAGGCCGGCATCGAGCCTGACGCGGTCCGCCCCGACCACCTCGAGGGCTACCTCGAGTTCGCCCGGACCCAGGGGAAGAGCCCGGCCACCATCTCTCGGACCCTGGCCAGCCTCCGCGGCCTCTTCGGCTTCCTCTACGGCGAGGGCGCCATCGCCTCCGACCCGACCGCCGACCTCCAGTCACCCCGCGTGGCCCGGCGCCTGCCCAAGGCGCTGGACGAGGGCCAGACCCTGTCCCTCCTGCACGCGGTGGCCGGGATCGGGCCGCTCGACTTCCGGGATCGCGCCCTGCTCGAGGTGCTCTACGGCACGGGAGCCCGGATCTCCGAGGTGGTCGGCTTGTCCCTGAGCGACCTCCACTTCGACGACGGCCTGATCCGGGTGTTCGGCAAGGGGTCCAAGGAGCGGCTGGTCCCGCTGGGACGGCCCGCTCGCGAAACCCTGTCGGCGTGGCTCTCCCCGGTGGGGCGCCCCCTCGTCGCGCCCGATCGCTGGGCTCACCGCGGCGACGCAGAAGCCGTGTTCCTGAACACCCGGGGTGGTCGACTGAGCCGCCAGGGGGCATGGGCCGTGCTGAAGCGTCACGCCGGGCGCGTGGGTCTATCGGACCAGGTCAGCCCGCACGTGCTCCGTCACTCGTGCGCCAGCCACATGCTGGCCCATGGTGCCGACATCCGGGTTGTCCAAGAACTGCTCGGCCACGTCTCGATCGCCACCACCCAGCTCTACACCCGTCTGTCCTCCGAGCACCTCCGGAGTGCCTATGAAAGCGCCCACCCGCGCGCCCACCGCGACGGGGACAAGTAGGCTCTGACCCGTGACGAGCGATGCCCCGACCGTTGACTACCGAACCCTCCTCGAAGAGGAGCGGGCCCAGCTGCGATCCCAGCTGTCCGAATTGGGCTTCGGAGATGGAGACGGACCGACCTATGACCCCAATTTCGCCGACCTCAGCCAGGTGACCGCCGAACGCGGTGAGGCTGAGGCGTTGGGCGGTCAGTTGGCTGAGACCCTGGGCGACGTCGCTCATGCGCTGGCCAAGTTGGACGACGGCAGTTTCGGCACGTGCGAGGAGTGCGGCCAGCCGATCGACCCGGCCCGGCTCGAGGCCATGCCGGCCACGCGCTACTGCATCAGTCACGCCGCCCGGCACTAGGCGGATAGCCGGATGGGGTGGGGCGGTACCGGGGGCACCCGCCGAGCATCTGGACGGCAACTCCCGGGCACCCCGCTCATGTGGATCGCCGTGGCCGCGGCGGTGGCCATCATGGCCCTACTCGTCCGCTCGGGCAGGATCAATTCGGACCAGCTCATCTATTTCGTCGTGCTGATCCCCTCGATCATCCTCCACGAGATCTCCCATGGTGTCGTCGCCCTCGCCTTCGGCGACGACACGGCCAAGCGCGCCGGGCGATTGAATCTCAATCCGGTTCGCCACGTCGACCCGATCGGCACCCTGTTGGTCCCTGCCCTGCTCAGCCTGTCCGGCATCGGGGCCTACGGGTGGGCCAAGCCGGTTCCGGTCAATGCCAACCGGCTCCGCAGCCCCCGCAACCACGTGGTGATCGTCTCGTTGGTCGGACCGCTCACCAACTTCGCCCTGGCCGCGTTGTGCGGCGTCGTCTTCGCCAACACCCTACCGGCCACCGGGGCGGTTCCCCTCTACTCGAAGTTCCTCTTCTACGGTGGCATCGCCAACATCGTGCTCGGCGTGTTCAACCTCATCCCGTGCCCACCGCTCGACGGGGCGGCCGTGCTCGAGCGGCTGCTGCCCGCCCGGCTGCTGCCCAACTACTACCAGCTCCAGCCGTTCCTGATGTTCCTGCCGTTCATCTTGATCCTGCTGTTCCGCAACCAATGGTCCGACCTCATCAACCACGTCATCAACTGGTGGTACGGACTCGTCACTTGAGCGGCCGCTGACCGCCCGTGCCCGACACCGATCCTCATGTCACGACCAGGGGACCAGGTGGACGGAGGATCCCGGCTTGGGTCCGCGACCACGCCGGCCTGGCCATCCTCCTCGCCGCCCCCGTCGTCGTGTTCGGCATCCCGCTCTGCTTCGGACAGGTCTTCCTGGACGGGGACAACTTCCTCCAGAACTTCCCCCTCCGGGTCCTGGTGGGACAGGACCTCATCCACGGGCACCTGCCCCTGCTCGATCCCTACATCTACAGCGGCGCTCCGCTCCTCGGCGGGTTCAACGCCGGAGCGGCGTACCCGTTCACGTGGCTCTTTGCCATCCTGCCGTCCGGGTTGGCCTGGACGCTGAACCTCATCGCCGCCTACGAGGTGGCCGTGGTCGGGATGTACCTCTTCCTGCGTCGGCAGCCGGTGTCGGCCACGGCGGCCACCTTCGGCGCCGCCGCCTTCTCCTTCGGCGGTTTTCTGAGCGGTCAGATCGTCCACATCGACCTGATCTCGGGAGCGGCCTGGCTCCCGTGGATGCTGCTTGGCGTGCACGGGTTGACCGAGCCTTGGGCCGAGACCCGGCCGGCGGTGCCGCCGTCCGGCGGTGCCGGGCCGGGCCCAGCGAGCGACCAGGCCCCCCGCTGGTGGTGGGCGGTCGTCGTGGCCGGGGCCACGGCGATGACCATCCTGGCCGGTGCGGCCGAGTCGGTCCTCGACTCGGCGGTGGTCGCCCTGATCTACTTGGTCTGGCGGTACTGGGCGTACTGGCGGCACTGGCGGCCCCTTTCGTCGAGCCGTCCGGTCCGGCGCCGGTTGGCCGTGTCCCTCGGCTACCTGGCCGTCGGGGTCGGCGTGGGTCTCCTGGCCAGCGCGGCCCAGTGGCTGCCCGGGCTGGTCGTCACCGCCCACTCGCAGCGGGCCACCGCCACCTATTCCTTCTTCACCAGCGGATCCCTGCCCTGGCGGCTCACCCTGCTGGTGTTCTCGCCCTTCCTCCTCGGGACCAACCAGAACGAGGTGGCCTCCTATTTCGGGACCTACAACTTTCCTGAGGTCACCGGCTATGTCGGCATCCTGGCCCTCATTGCCCTGTTCGCCCTGGTCACCCCCCGGTGGCGGCGTCGGGCCGAGGCGTCCCGATGGTGGATCTGGTACGTCGTCCTGGTCATAAGCCTCTTGGCCGCCTGGGGCGGCGACACACCGTTCGGGCACGTGCTCTACGCCATACCCGGGATCAAGAGCCAACGGCTCCTGAACCGGAACCTGCTCGGGGTGGACTTCGCCCTCGCCGCCCTGTTGGCCTGGTGGGTGCAGATGGTGCTGACCGACCGGCGGACCCGGGGGCCGGACGGCGCCGCCCACGACGGCGACATGACGGCTGCGGCCGGACCCGACCACCCAGGAGCCGTCGCCCCCGGCCCCTCCCGACCCCGGTCCCGTCGGGTCGAGGTGGTGATGACCTGTGTCCCGCTGGTCGTGGTCACCGTGCTGTGCGTCGGTTCGTGGCTGTGGAGCTCGGGCCTCGAACAGGCCGTCGGCACCGGGCTTCCCTCCACCCCAGAAATGCGCAGGGCCGTGGCCGTCGTCCTGACCGGGGGAGTGGTGATCGCCGCGGTGGCCACCTGGGTGGCACTGTTCCCCGGGCGCTTCTCCCGGATCGGACTCCGCCGCGCCCTCGCCATCATCATGGTCGTGGACCTCGTCTCGTTCACCGCCCTCTCGTTGCACGGCCCGGTCACCCATGCCTCCGCCTACGTGCAGGGCCCCCCGGCGGCCCAGTTGGCCGCGGCCACCGGGAACGGACGGTTCATCATCTACGACCCCGACCGGTTCGAGAACGGCGAGCTCTACGCGCTGGGCCAGACCGACGTCAACGTGCTCACCCGGGTGCCGAGTGCCCAGGGCTACGCCGCCTTGGTCGACAACCAGTACTTCCAGGCCACCGGCGCACACATCCAGGAGGACCTGAACACGACCACGTTGTCCGGCACGATCTGGGACGAGCTCAACGTGACCGTCCTGCTGTCGTTGCCCAGCTACTTCGTCACACCGGTGCCGACCACACCGGCCCCCCAGCTCGCCACCCCCTTCCCCGTCTACCCCAACCTGTTCGGGGTCCCACCGGTGGGCAACCCGGTCCCACTGGCCGCCGGTGGCCGCCACACCTGGTACTTCGGGGGCACCCTCACCGTCGGGTCGGGCGAGATCCCGGTCCAGGGGTCGTCGGCCACTGCGGCGGCCCGGATCGGGCTGGTGACGCCGACGGGCTCGGTGCACTGGCTGGGGCCACCGGTAGGGGCCTCGAACGGCTCCAAGGGGGCGACGGGATCACCGGGGACCGCGTTCCGCTTTCGGTTGCCCGCGCCCACCCTGGCCGCCGGGATCGTGGTCCAGAACGGCCCGGGCCGGGCGGTGACCGCACTCGCCCCCGAGGTCTCCACGGCCGAGGACGGAACCGTGGCCCTCAACGGCCGCCTGCAGAGCGAGGTGGGCCCGCCGCACTGGACGTTCACCGGGACCATCGGGGCCTTCGGCGTATTCCGGAACGCCCACCCGCGTGGATGGGCCTGGACGACGGCCCGGACAGACCCCGGGTGGTGCGTCCGGCCGCGTCCAACAATTGAGTGCCGGTATCGACGGGACCGAGCGGTTCCTGGTCCGCGCCGACCGACCCGGTGTGGCTGGTCCGGAGCGAGGCGCCGCTCCCGGGCTGGCAGGCCACGCTCCAACCGGTCGACATCGTCGGGACGACGCCGGCCTCGGTGCCCCGGGGGTCGCCGGTCGCGGCTCCGGTCGTCTCCACGACGGTGACCCAGCGGGTCGCAGTGCCCGCTGGTGACTTCGTCGTCACCTTCCGCTACGCCCCGGCCAGCGCGGTGGCCGGCCTGGCCCTCTCGGCCGTGGGTGGCACCGTAGTGGTCGTGGGCGGAGTTTTCGTCGCCGTCGGGTGGCGCCGGCGCCGGCGAACCCGGGAGGGGCTCAGGCCGGAGTGATCAGGCCCATGGCTGCCGCGGCCCGGTCGTAGGTCGCCCCGGCCACCGCACGTGCCTTGTCGGCCCCGACGGCCAGCAGGTCGGCCACTGCTCCCGGGTCGGCGGTCAGGGCCTTGCGACGCTGGCGGACCGGGCGCAACAGCTCGATCAGGGCCTCGGCCACATCCCGCTTCAGGTCCCCGTAGCGCTGGTAGCCCGAGGCGACCTCGGCGGGGGAGCGGTCGGTGGCCACGGCCAGTAGCTCCAACAGGTTGGACAGGCCCGGCTTGACCTCCGGGTCGTAGCGGACCTCGCCGTCGGTGTCGGTCACGGCCCGTTTGATCTTGCGCTCCAGTTGGGCGGGCTCGTCGAAGACCTGGATCGTCCCGAGGGGTGAGCTCACCGACTTGGACATCTTCCGCTCGGGGTGCTGGAGGTCCATGACCCGGGCCCCGACGCGGGGGATCGCCGCCTCGGGCACGACGAAGACGTCCCCGTAGCGTTGGTTGAACCGGTGGGCCAGCTCCCGGGTCAGCTCCAGGTGCTGGCGCTGGTCGTCCCCGACCGGTACCCGGTCGGCATCGTAGAGGAGGATGTCCGAGGCCATGAGGACCGGATAGGTGAACAGGCCGGCCCGCACCGACTCGTGCCCCGCCCCCTTCTCTTTGAACTGGGTCATCCGGCGAAGCTCACCCATGGTGGCGGTGCACTCGAGCAACCAGGTCAGCCGGGCGTGCTCGGCCACCTGGCTCTGGACGAACAGGGTGCACGAGTCGGGGTCGAGTCCCGAGGCCACGAGGTCGATGGCCGCGTCCCAGGTGCGGGCGCGCAACGTCTCGGGATCGATGTCCAGGGTCAGGGCGTGGAGGTCGACGATGCAGTAGTAGGCCTCGTCGGTGTACTGGTCGGCCACCCAATTCCGCACCGCCCCCAGATAGTTCCCCAGATGGAGCTCGCCGCTCGGTTGGATACCGGAAAGAACCCTGGACATGGGGGGCAATGGTAGGGGCCGGAGTCCGCGGCCGAGAACACGTGGGGGTGCACGGCCGCGGCGGCGCGAGCCGGTATGGTCGAAGGCCGTGGTCGCCTCTGTCTCGTTGCCCGTCTTCGAGGGCCCGATCGAACTCCTGTTGCAGCTGGTGAACTCCCACCAGGTCGACATCTACGACGTCCCCCTCTCCGAGATGGTCGACGGCTTCGTGGCCGAGATCGCCACCTGGCAGGACGTGGACCTGCCCACCCTGTCCGAGTTCTTGGTGGTGGCCGCAGTCCTGGTCGAGCTCAAGTCGAAGCGGCTGCTGCCGGGCCCCGACGACGTGGAGAGCGACGAGGAGCTCTCCGGCTGGGAGGAACGCGACCTCCTGTTGGCCCGGCTGCTCGAGTGCCAGGCCTACTCGGCCGCGGCCGACGGCTTCGCCCTCATGATGGAGTACGCCAGCCGGTCCGTGCCCCGCCAAGCCGGCCTCGACGACGGCTTCGTGGTCCACGCCCCCGACCTGCTCGAGGGGGTCACGCCCGGCCACCTGATGGCCGCCTACCTCCGGGCCACGGCCGCCCGCCCGGCGCCGGTGGTGGACCTGTACCACGTCACGGTGGACGCAGTGACCGTCTCCGAGGCCGTCTCCGAGCTCGAGGATCGGCTCCCCCGAGAAGGGACGGCGACCTTCCGCGGCTTGACCAGCCACCTCACCACCAGGATGGAGGTCATCGTGCGGTTCCTGGCCCTGCTCGAGTTGTGCAAGCAGGGCCGTGTCGCCCTCGATCAGGGCGACACCTTCGGCGAACTGGCGGTGTCGTGGGTGGACCGGCGCGCCCACCACCGTGTCGGTCGGCGCGGCCGACTACGAGTACGAGGGCTGAGCGGTGCCGTTGTCCGAAGAGGCCAGAGCGGTCGAGGCCGTGCTCATTGTGGCTCTGGAACCCGTCCCCCCGGGTCTGCTGGCCGAGCTGCTCGAGATCCCGGTTGACCGGGTCGAGCCGCTGTGCGAGGAGCTGATCGAATCGTGCCGGGCGGACAACCGCGGGTTCGCCGTGGTCCGCATCGCCGGCGGCTACCGGATCCAGACGCACCCCGACCTCGCCCCCTACGTGGAGCGCTTCGCCAACGTCGGCGTGTCCTCCCGGCTTTCGGCCGCCGCTCTCGAGACCCTGGCCATCGTGGCCTACAAGCAACCGGTCTCCGCGCGCCCAGATCGCCGCGCTCCGGGGCGTGAACGTCGACGGGGTGGTCCGGCTTTTGGAGCACCGGGGGTACATCGCCGGCGTCGGCCGGGCCCCCGGGCCGGGGCAACCGGTCCTCTACGGCACGACCGAGGCGTTCCTGGAGCGGATGGGCATCGACCGCGTCGAGCAGCTGCCCCCGGTGGAGGACCTCTTGCCGGGACCCGATGCCGTGGCCGAGCTCGAGGAGCAGCTCCGACCGGCAGGGGATGCCTGAACCGCTCGCCCCCGACCACGAGGGCGAGCGGTTGCAGAAGGTGTTGGCCCGGATCGGACTGGGCTCTCGGCGGGTCTGCGAAGAGCTGATCGTCGAGGGCCGGGTGACGGTCAACGGCGAGGTCCCGGTCCTCGGCCGCCGGGTGGACGTCGCCGTGGACCGGGTGGAGCTCGACGGCGTGCCCCTCCCCGTCCTCCCCGGGCTCGTGCACTACCTGGTGAACAAGCCGGGCGGTGTGGTGACAACGGCCGACGACCCTCAGGGCCGGCCCACCGTCGTGGACCTGGTCCCGGCGGAGCCGAGGGTGTTCTCCGTCGGGCGCCTGGACATGGCGACTGAGGGCCTCTTGATCATGACCAACGACGGCGAGCTCGCCCATCGGCTGACCCACCCGTCGTTCGGCGTCCCCAAGGAATACCTGGCCGAGGTGGAGGGTGAGCCGGCACCGACCGACATCCGGCGCATGCGCGAGGGCGTCGAGCTCGAAGACGGGACGACCGCACCGGCGCGGGTGGCCGTGGTCGCCCCCACGCTCCTCCGGATCGTCATCCATGAGGGAAAGAACCGTCAGATCCGGCGCATGTGCGAGGCCGTAGGCCATCCGGTGCGGCGCCTGGTCCGGACCAGGATCGGGCCCCTAGCCGATCCGTCACTCGGACCGGGGTCCTGGCGCCGGATGACGCCGGCCGAGGTCCGCAGCCTGGCCGGCGCGGCCGTGCCCCGAAACGGGGAGGAACCGCAGGGCGGGAAGGGCGAGGGGGGCGAGGGGGGCGAGGGCCGGTTGCCTGAGGTCGAAACCTCCGGCAACCTCACATCAGATCCTCCAGCCCGTGGGTATGAGGCCTGAGATCCCTTCCTGCTCCTTGCGAATTCCCTTCGTGCGGCTGACGAGGCCGGTTCTTGCTCAATCTATTTCTGCTACTTACGGTACTTGTGTATTATGTACATGTACTGTAAGCAGTCCAGCCGAATACACGCAGGGACCGGATACCCACCCGGCACGGGCAAACCCCCGGGGAGCGGGCCGGCCACGTTGATGGCGCGTCCCCGGCCCCCGACTCTGACCGTCCCGGGCAGGGTGGTCAACCGGTCGCTGAGTATCATGGCCGGCCGATGCCTGTTTCTGTGCGAGCCGTCCGGGGCGCGACCACCGTCGACGCCGACAACCCCGAAGCGATCCGCGAGCGGGTGGTGGCGCTCTTGGAACAGGTCCTGAAGCAGAACGGGCTCGCCGAGGACGACATCATCTCCATCCTGTTCACGGCCACCGAGGACATCGTGTCCACCTTTCCGGCCACCGCCGCCCGGTCCATGGGGCTCGGGGCCGTGCCCCTGATCTGCGCCCGTGAGCTGGCCATCACCGGCTCGGTGCCCCGGTGCATACGGGTCATGCTCCACGTGACCACCGAGCTGTCCAGGAACGACATCCACCACGTGTACCTCGAGGGCGCCAAGGGGCTCCGTGACGACCTCCCGGCCTGACGAGGAGGGACCGGACGCGACCCCGACCACCAGCACCGACGAGCCGGCTCCCCGTGCAGAGCCGGGCGGAGCAGCCGGTGCGGGCGGAGACCGTGCCGGGCGGGCGACCGTCATCGGCACCGGCCTGATCGGAGCGTCGATCGGGATCGCCCTCCGGAGCCGGGGTTGGCGGGTGACCGGCGTCGACCATGCTCCCGGGATCGCCGGGCGGGCCGTGAGTATCGGGGCCCTCGATGCCGAGGGGATCGACGACGACGCCGACGTCGTGTTCGTGGCCACGCCTGTCCGTGCCGCCGAGGCGGTGATCCGGGACGTCCTCGGCCGCCCGGGCCGGCGGCCCGACGCCATCGTGACCGATGTCGGGAGCGTCAAGGGCCCATTGGTCGCCGCGGTCGACCATCCGTCCTTCGTGGGCGGCCATCCCATGGCCGGCTCTGAGCAGGTCGGTGTGGACGGGGCCAACGGGGAGCTCTTCGTCGGAGCGACGTGGGTGCTCACCCCCACCGCCCTCACCGACCCGATGGCCTACACCCGGCTCCGGAGCCTGCTCGTCGCCCTGGGCGCCAACGTGGTCGCCCTTCCACCGGCCCAGCATGACTCGCTGGTGGCGGTGGTGTCCCATGTGCCCCATCTCACCGCGGCCACGCTGATGGACCTGGCGGCAGGGTTGGGCCAGGAGCATGCTGCGCTGTTGCAGCTGGCCGCCGGCGGATTCCGGGACATGACCCGCATCGCCGCCGGTCAGCCCACCATCTGGCCCGACATCTGCGAGGACAATGCCGGCGCCATCGTGGAGACCCTGGACCTGCTCATCGATGCCCTCGGGACCATGCGCGCCCACGTGGCTGACCACGACCACGCCGAGCTGCTCTCGGTCCTCACCCGGGCAGCCACCGCCCGTCGTGCCCTGGCCGCACACGTGCCCCGTCCCGACGGCCTGGTCGAGGTCCGGGTCCCGGTGCCCGACCGGACCGGCGTGCTGGCCGAGATCACCACCTTGGCCGCCGAGTTGGGCGTCAACATCGTCGACCTCGAGATCGCCCACTCGGTCGAGGGGGATCGCGGCGTGCTGGTCATGACCGTCGACAGTCGCTCGGCCGGCACGCTGGTGGGCGCCCTGGCCGACGCGGGGCTTCCGGTCGTCGACCGGCGAGCTGGGCGCGAGCTGCGATGAGCGCCGGGGCCGAGGACGCCATGCAGGTGCGCGGGGGCAACGCCCTGGTTGGCTCGGTCCGGGTTCCCGGGGACAAGTCCATCTCCCATCGGGCTCTGCTCCTGGCCGCGCTGGCCGACGGCGAGTCGACCATCACCGGGACTGTCCGATGGCGACGACGTGCACCGCACCCTGTTGGCCGTCCGCGCCCTCGGGGCCGAAGTGACCGAAGTGACCGAGGATGACGGCACCGTCCGGGTGATCGGGGGCCGTCGCCGGCTCCACGCCGCGTCGAGCCCCTTGGATCTCGGGAACTCCGGCACCGGCCTGCGCCTCCTCGCAGGCGTGTTGGCCGGGCTCGAAGGCACCACCGCACTGACCGGCGACGCCTCGTTGACCAGCCGGCCCATGGATAGGGTGGCCGAGCCGCTCGAGCGGATGGGGGCGACGGTGGCCGGCCGCGGCGAGCGGCTCCTGCCGCCCGTTGAGATCACCGGGGGGAGCCTGCGGGCCATCGACTACCGCCCACCGATGGCGAGCGCCCAGGTGAAGTCGGCTGTCCTCCTTGGCCGGGATCGCGGCCGAGGGCGAGACGGTCGTCCGGGAGCCGGTGCCGACCCGGACCCACACCGAGGACATGCTGGCCGCGGCCGGGGCGACGATCTCAGTGGCCGAGGAGGGGGGGAACGGGTGGTCCGCGTGCGGCGCTCGGAGCTCCGATCCGGTCGGACCGCCGTGCCCGGCGACCCGTCGCAGGCCGCCTTCTGGGTGGTCGCCGGCCTGATCGTCCCCGGGAGCTCGGTCACGATTCCCAGCGTCTACCTCGGCCCCCAACGGGCCGGGTTCCTCGGCGTCCTCGGACGCATGGGAGCCGGGATCGAGGTGCTCGAGCGGTCGGGCGACACGGGCACGATCGTGAGCCGCACGACGATGTTGTGCGGTACCGAGGTCCGGGCCGAGGAGATCCCCTCGCTCGACGAGGTGCCCATCCTGGCCGTCGCCGCCGCCACGGCCGAGGGCCAGTCCAGGTTCCGGGACGTGGGCGAGCTCCGGGTAAAGGAGTCCGACCGCCTGGTGGGGACGGTGGCCATGCTCCGGGCCCTCGGGGCCGAGGCCGACGTGGACGGGGACGACTTGGTCGTCGCGGGCGGCGCCCGCTTCCGGGCCGGCCGGTTCGACTCGGCCCGGGACCACCGGATGGCCATGGCCGCCGCTGTTGCCGGCCTGTCCTGCCGGTCGTCGTCCGATGTGACCACCATCATCGGCTGGAGTTCGGTGGGTACCAGCTATCCGCGCTTCTCCATCGACATGTCCACCCTGTCCGAGCCGAGGGGGAGTGGCGGGTGAGCCCCGGCCCGACCATCGCCATCGACGGCCCGGCCGGGGCCGGGAAGTCGACGGTATCGCGGGCCGTCGCCCAGCACCTCGGCCTCGACCGGCTGGACACCGGGGCCATGTACCGAGCGGTGGCCTGGGCCGCGCTGGCCCACCGGGTGGACCTCGGTGACGACGGCGCCCTGGCCGACCTGGCCACCCACCTGCAGATCGAGGTCGGAGGGCGCGTGCTGGCCGATGGCATCGACGTCACCCAGGCCATCCGGGAGCCCGAGGTCAACCGGGCGGTGTCGATCGTGGCCGCCCGCCCTACCGTGCGTGCCGTCCTAGTGGCTCGGCAACGCCAGTGGGTGGCCGACCACGGCGGCGGGGTGGTGGAGGGCCGGGACATCGGGTCGGTGGTGTTCCCCGACGCCGACCTCAAGGTGTACCTCACGGCCAGCCCCGACGAGCGGGCCCGACGCCGATCGGAGGAAGGGCCCGACGGCGTGGCCCGGCGGGACCGGCTCGACAGCACCCGGGCCGCCTCCCCGCTCGAGGTGGCCGAGGGCGCTCATGTGGTGGACACCACCGATCGCTCGGTGGACGACGTGGTCAAGGAGGTCCTGGGATGGCTGTGAACACGAGCTCGGACGCGGGGGCGGCCGCCGGGGCCGACGACTTCTCCCCGGGGGAGGTGGGGGTCGACACCCGGTTCACGCCGATCTACCGCGTCCTCCGGTTCTTGGTGCGCGGGGTCAACCGGCTCTTGTTCCGGACCACGGTCGACGGGCTCGGCCTCGTCCCCGCCGAGGGGCCGGTCATCATCGCCCCGATCCACCGGTCCTTCGTCGACTTCTTCGTGGTCTCGGAGGTGACCAGGCGCAAGCTCCACTACATGGCCAAGGACAGCCTGTGGAAGCGGCCGCGCTTCGGGCGGTTCCTGCTGTCCATCGGGGCCTTTCCCGTGCACCGTGAGTCGGCCGACCGGGAAGCCCTACGCCGGGCCCAGAATGTGCTCGAAGCGGGCGAGGTCCTCGTCCTCTTCCCCGAGGGAGCGCGGCGGACCGGCCCGACCGTCGGCGAGCTGCATGAGGGAGCCGCCTTCCTGGCCGCGCGGACGGGGGCGGCCATCGTGCCCGTTGGCATCGGGGGGACCGTGTCGGTCATGCCCAAGGGCACCCGGTACCCGAGGCCCTCGAAGGTGCACATGATCGTGGGCCGTCCCCTGTCCGCACCGGCCCGGTCAGCCGGGGGTCGGGTACCCAGGAGCCAGGTGCACCAGCTGACCGAGGACCTGCGCGCATCGATCCAGGACCTCTATGAGAGGGCCGTGGACAGCACCGGGCACCCCTGAGCCCCGGTTCAGCGGCGGCGGCCGAAGGAGACCCGGACCCAGCTGGTGAGGATGACCCGGGCGTACTGCATGCCGAAGAAGAGGTTGCCGCCCTTTTTGGACTGACCCGACGCCCGGGGGTGCCAGACAATGGGCCGCTCACCGATGCGCCAGCCGCGGGCGGCCGCGGTGATGACCACCTCGGCCGTCTGGTACTGGTCTTCACGGAGGAAGGGCAGGATGTCGGCGATCGTCTCGGCCCGGAAGGCCCGGTAGCCGTTTGACGTGTCGGTCAGGTGCTGGCGGGTGATGGTGTTGAGGGCCGAGGCGTACAGCCGGACCCCGGCCCGCCGGAACCGGTCGGTGGTCTGGTCCACGCCGAGGCGGCGGGAGCCGATCACGAAATCAGCCTCGCCGTCCAGCAGGGGGGCGACGAGCTCTTCCATCTCGGTGGGGTCGTTTTGGCCGTCGGCATCGAGGGTGACGATGGTGCGGGCCCCGTGGGCCAAGGCCAGCTCGTAGGCCAGGCGGAGGGCGGCCCCGTGGCCCAGGTTGACCGGGAGGATGCAGGTGGTCACCCCCGATTCCAGGGCTACCCGATCGGTGGCGTCGTCGCCCCCGTCCACCACGACCAGGGTGGAGACGCCGAGGCCGCCCACTGTCCCGGGCATCGACTTCAGCACGTCGCCGAGGTTGGCCTCCTCCTCATAGGCGGCGATCACGGCGACCACCGGTTCGAAGATGAGGTCCGGATAGCGGTCGGCGAACTGGGCCCGGGCCAGGTTCACGGCCATGTCCCACAATGCGGCCCGACGACGCCCCGCCCGGTTGTCGGCCCGGGTGAACCACCGGTGGCGCTGTGTGGCCATCAGGCGACGTGGGGACGGCCGAACACGGCCCGGACCTTGGGAGCGAAGTGCTCGAGCGATTCGGTCGGGTAGTCGGGATCGAAGCTGTTCTGGTCCCACTCGTCGGCGAAGCGCTCGGCGTCGGCGAACCAGGGCTCGTCCCGGTACCGGTCGCGCTGGTTGGGATCGAGCCCGAAGTGGTGGTAGTAGTGGCGGCCCTGGAAGTCCTGGTGGGCCGTGATGACCGCGGTGATGGCCGGGTCCACGTAGGGCCGGAGCATCTCGGCGGCGATCCGGGGATGGTTGGGCACGGAGACGGCCTTGCCGATGTCGTGACACAGGGAGGCCACCACCCACTCGTCATCGGCACCGGCTTCCTCGGCCCGGGTGGCCGTCTGCAGGCAGTGGGTGAGCTGGTCGACAGCGAAGCCGTCAGTGACCTCGGCCAGGGACTCGAGCAGGCCAAGAATCCGTTCGGCCACCCGGCCCTGGTTCTGCATCGTCTCGCTCCCGATCACCGCCCACTGCTCGGCGGTGGACACGTCCATGCTGGGAAAACTCGGTGCAATCGACATGGGAACAGTTTCGCGCCTCCTGGCCGCCGGCGCCGGTCCCCTCAGAGGGCCAACTCGGCCAGGACGTCGGCGGCCGCCGTCGATCGGTCCTGGCCCAGGATCGGTTCGGGGCCGGGACTGGAGGCGCCGGTCAGGAGGGACACGGTGGCAGCCAGTCCCTTCAGGAGGTCGCGCAGCTCGGGCGGGGGAGGGAAGTACTCCTCTTCGACCGTCACGGGCATGGCCTCGACCCCGAACTGGGGGGCCAGTCGGTCCACCACCGCCTGGACGAGGGACTCCGGAGCCGAGGCGCCGGCGGTGACCCCGACCGTCCCGGCCAGGTCGGTCGGGACCTCCGAGGCGTCGTTCACCCGCACCACCCGCGGGCAGCCGAAGGCCACGGCCACCTTTTCGAGGGCGACCGTGTTCGACGAGTTCGGCGACCCGATGACCACGACGGCGTCGGCCTTCCCGGCAATGGCCTTGAGCGCGGTCTGGCGGTTGGTGGTGGCGAAGCACAGGTCGCTCCGATTGGGCATCCACAGGTCGGGGAACCGCTCGCGGGCCCGGTCCACGATCCCGGCCCAGTCGTCGTGGCTCAAGGTGGTCTGGGCCAAGAGCGCCATCGGCGGGGCTGTCGCTCCGTCCGTCACCGCGTCGGCCAGGGCATCGACGTCCTCCACCGCTTCGACTAGGCGCACGGACGCCGGGGCCACGGCCATGGTCCCCGCCGCCTCCTCGTGCCCGTGGTGACCAACGTAGAGGACGGTGTAGCCCTTCCGGGCCCGGACCTTCAGCTCGTGATGGACCTTGGTCACGAGCGGACAGACCGCATCGACCACCACCCGGCCCTGCTCATGGGCGGCGACGACCACGTCGGGGGCGGTGCCATGGGCTGAGAGCATCAACGGCGCACCCTCGGGGACCTCGCCGACGTCGTCCACGAAGACCACGCCGAGGGTCCGGAACTCCTCGACCACGTGCCGGTTATGGACGATCTCGTGATAGCAGTAGACCGGCGGCTCGAAGACCCGGACCATCCAGCCCAGGGCCTTGATGGCCTTCTCCACGCCGGCACAGAAGCCGCGGGGCTCGGCCAGGAGTACTCGGTCGACAGGCACGGCACCAGGTTACCGTCGAGTCCGGCGCCGGCTGCTCCGGCCGGCGCCGAGGCCGAGCGGTCCTCCTGACCGGGTAGCCTGGAGGAATGTCGGTGCCTCGGGTCACCACGGCACCCCGGGTGGTCGCCGTGTCGGAGGCGTCCCCGGCCGACCGATCCGGGCTCCGGCCTGGGGACGAGCTCCTCTCGCTGAACGGTCGGACGCCCCGCGACGTCATCGAGTACAGCCTTCTCGTCGACGAGGCCGACCTGGACCTCGTGGTCAAGCGGCGCGGGCTGGGGGAGCCCTTCGCCCTGGCCGTGCGCAAGGAGCACGGCGAACCACTGGGCGCCGAAGTCTCCTCGGCCGTGTTCGACCGGGTCCGCACCTGTGACAACCATTGCGAGTTCTGCTTCATCCACCAGCTGCCCAAGGGGATGCGGCGGAGCCTCTCGCTGAAGGACGACGACTACCGGCTGTCGTTCCTCTACGGGAACTTCACCACCTTGACCCGGTTCACCGAGATGGACCTGGAGCGGGTCCTGACCGAGCGGCTCAGCCCCCTCTTCGTCTCCATCCACGCCACCGACCCCGAGGTCCGGTCGAACCTGTTGCGAAACCGACGCGGGGCCACCAGCCTTCGGTGGTTGGGGGCGCTGCTCGACGGCGGGATCGAGGTGCACGGGCAGGTCGTCGTGTGCCCGGACCGGAACGACGGCGGGATCCTGGCCGACACCATGGCCGGCATCCTCGACCGGTACCCGACCATGGCCACGGTGGCCTGCGTGCCCCTCGGCGTCTCCCGGTTCTCCACCGAGGGGGCCATGCGCCCCCATACCCGGGCCGAGGCGGCCGACGTCTGCGACATCGTGGACGAGTGGCAGCAGACCTTCCTCGCCGCCATCGGCCGGCGGATGGTCTTCGCCGCCGACGAGTACTACGTCATGGCCGGACGTCCGTTCCCCGCCGCCGAGACCTACGAGGGGTTTCCCCAACACGAGAACGGGCTGGGCATGGCCCGTGCGTTCGAGGCCGCCTTCCGGGGTGACGAGTCCTCGGCCCTCGGGGTCAGGCCGGGCTTCTTTGCCTGGGTCGACGGCGCACCCCCGATCGGCTACCGGGCTCCACGGGGCACCGGAAGCTCCGGCCCCGGAGTGGGCCGCGCCCCGACCGGCATCTTGACCGGGGAGTACGGCGCACAGGTGCTCGCCCCCCTCGTGGCCGAATTGAGCCGGGACGACATCAGGCTGATCCCGGTAGCCAACCGCTACTTCGGAGGCAACATCGGCGTGTCCGGCCTCCTGACCGGGGCCGACCTCACCCGGGTCCTCGACGGCGAGCCGGCCGGCCATCGCTACCTACTGCCCGATGCCTGCCTGTCGCAGGGTCGGTTCCTCGACGACCTGACCGTCGATGACCTCCCGCACCCGGTCGAAGTGGTGGCCACCGACGGGCTCTCGCTCCGGCGCGCGCTCGACGGACCAGCACCGGGGGACCCCGGTGGGGAACGTATCGTTCGTGTCCCGGTGAGCTTGGGGGCATCGCGATGACGTCGCCGGCCACCCTCGCCTCGGAGCGCGAACGCCCGCTGGTCGTGATCGCCGGGCGCCCCAACGTGGGGAAGTCGACGCTGGTCAACCGGATCGTCGGCCGTCGGGCCGCCGTGGTCGAGGAGCGTCCGGGCGTCACCCGGGACCGCAAGGAGCTCGAGGCCGAATGGTGCGGCCACCCGTTCACCGTGGTGGACACCGGCGGTTGGCTGAGCTCGGGCGACCCGCTCGACCTGCAAGTGAGTGCGCAGGCCGAGCGGGCCATCGCCGAGGCCGACGTCGTCCTGCTGGTCGTGGACGTGACCGTGGGGCTGACCGACGAGGACCTGGCCGTGGCCCGGTTCCTCCGCCGCTCGGGACGACCCATCCGGGTGGTGGTCAACAAGGTCGACTCCTCGCAGCGGGAAACCGATGCCTGGGAGGCCGTCTCACTCGGGTTGGGCGACCCGTGGCCGGTGAGCGCACTGCACGGGAGAGGGACGGGCGACCTGCTCGACGACGTGGTCTCCCTGCTGCCCGATCCTTCGAACGCGGTCAGTCCCGACAACGGGCGAGCGGGCGACGCGGGCCAACCGAGCGAGGACGGGTCCCGTCCCCCATGCCGCGGGTGGCCATCGTGGGCCGGCCCAACGTGGGCAAGTCGACGCTGTTCAACCGGCTGGTGGGCGACGAGCGCTCGGTGACCCACGATGCTCCGGGCACGACCCGGGACGCGGTGGACACCGTGGTCGAGACGCCAGAGGGCACGGTGTGCTTCATCGATACCGCCGGCATGCGCCGGAAGTCCCGCACCGAGCGGGGCACGGAGTACTTCTCGGTCCTCCGGGCCCTGGAGGCGCTCGACCGGGCCGACATCGCCTTGCTGGTGATCGATGCCACCGCAGGGGTCACCCACCAGGACCAGCGGCTGGCCGAACGGGTTGGAGCCGCCGGATGCCCGACCGTGGTGGTCTTGAACAAGTGGGAGCTCGTTCCCACCGAGGACCGCGAGGACATCCTGACCGACATCGGCGACCGGCTGGCCTTCTTGGGCGACGCCCCCGTCCTTAAGATGAGCGCGCTGAGCGGCCTGGGCGTGCACCGCATCCTCCCGGCGGTGGCCGCAGCCGAAGCGGCGTACCACTCCCGGATCCCCACCGGGGAGCTCAACCGGGCCATGAAGTCCATCCAGGCCGCCCATCCGCCGGTCGGGGCCAAGATCCAGTACGCCGTGCAGGGGGCGAACGACCCGCCGACCTTCACCCTGTTCACCAACGGCCGGCTGCAACCGACCTACCTCCGCTACGTGGAGCGAGGGCTGCGGGAGCGGTTCGAACTGGGCCCGACGCCCATCAAGCTGCGGGTGCGAGCCAAGGGGCCCAACGGAGGTGGGGGGCGTCGGCGTTGAGCTCGGCGCGACCGACGAGAGCGAGCGTGTCCCGTGCCCTGGTGTGAGACCTGCGACCGCCAGGTGGAAGACGACGAGGTGAACGAGGACGGGACGTGTGTCACGTGCGGCGATCCCGTGGCCCAGCACCGGAGGATCCCCTGGCAGTTCAAGATCATGATCTACATCACGATCATCTACCTTGGGTACCGGGCCTACCAGGGGGTGACGTGGGTGGTCCACCACATCTGACGAGGTCGCTACGAGGGAAGGGCGCAGTAGGCCCAGACGGCAGCGTTACCGGCCTTCATCTCGACGGTTGCCGAGCACGCGGTCGCGGCCGAGGCTAACGCCTGTGAGTAGGCGATCGATGGATTGCCGAACTGAGCCGCGACCGAAGCCAGCCAGTCGGCCATGGCCGACCCCGGTACCACGACGCCGGTGGGTGTACCCGGCGGGATGGCTACCGGCGTGGGGCCAGGGACAGCCGCCGGGGGAGGCAGTGGCCTCGCCTCGGCCTGGAATCGCACGACGAGGTGCACCGTGTCGTCGGGCCGTATCCCACAGTCGGTGAGCAATCGCCCGTCAGCCAGGACTCGTCCCTTGAAGGTCAAGCGCTGTCGATCCGGTGGCACCCCGTCTTGGTCCTGAATCTTCTCCTTGACGTCCGCGACGGTGTCATGTGGCCTCAGAGCAATCGTCAGGGTTCTATTCGTGGCTGTCTTGACGAACATGTGCTCGGGGACCGCGCCGTAGGCGGATGGGGTAACGAGGAAGGGCGACAATGCCCAGTAGAGACCGGTAGCTGCGACAACGACGGCACAGAGGGCTCGAGCGAGGTGGTGTAGACCGTGACCATGTTGCCGGTACCACGGCAGAGCTCGATGAGTAGGCATCGGAACGGGGGCGGTTCTCATCGTCACACGCTCATAATCACCTCTCACCGCCGGCGATGGTTCGACCCTAGCAAGGAGTTCAAGGAGCGGCACTGACGGACGACTCGACGACAATTTCAACCTATAGCGCGCGGCGGCATCGCACGATTAGCCACAAACAACAAGAGTCCGTGAAATTGCCTTAGGCTTTTGCTACGGTCGTGCTGACAGCGGACCAAGGGGGCAGCCGTGGCTACAAATATTCAGGACAGAGGTATTGGATGGAGGATGTTTGCCGGCGTGGTGTTCACGCTAGTCGGCATCTTCAACTTCATCGACGGCATGGTGGCGATCTTCAACGCTCACTACCTGAACAGCCATCTCGTCTTCGGCGATCTCAGATCGTGGGGCTGGACGATGCTGATCTTGGGAATCATCATATTTATAATTGGACTCGCCATTATTGCCGGTCAATCATGGGCCGCATTTGTCGGCATCGTGCTGGCGGTACTCGACGCTATCGGTCAACTCCTCTTCTTGCCGTCGTATCCCGTTTGGTCGATCATCATGGTCGCCATCGATGTGTTCGTGATCTACGGCTTGGCGATGTACGGCTTCGCGCCGTCTTCAAGTCGTCCATAGCTATCGCCGCGAGGGGACTGGTGGCGGCTTTGGCCGTGAGGTGAATCGGGGCTCGGGCCCGTAGGCACCCCTTCACCCCCATCTCTGTCTGTGTCACGGCCAGCTCGGCGGGCGATCTGTTCGTGTCGGATGCTCGATTCCGGGGATCTGCGGTTGGCGTTGGCGTCACGTCGCGCCGACTGCAGGTGGTGAGGTGCCCGAACGACCGGCGACCTGCTTGGCCGTCCGTCTCAACGACCTGGTCGACGACGTCGCCACGGAGCACGAGTGGCAGATCGTGGCCCGGGTGGTGACGCTCGGTCAGGTGCGGGCTTCTGTCACCCGATTGAGCGAGAGTACACGTTGAGAGCGGCGCAAAGCCCTGCCCGGTTTGCCTATCGAACGGTCGATAGTCTTCGCACAAGGGGTAGTCAAGCCAATACGGTGAGTGGTATCCTTGACCTCTACGGGCCATTAGGGGGGAAGAATGAATCGACTTGTGAAAACAGCACTCAGCCTTGCCGTGCTTTTCGGAAGTCTGCTCTTCGGTGCCACGGCAGCATTCGGGCAGCCGACCGGGGGCGCTATCAAGGTATTTGGGCCGGCCTCTGTCTCCGACTCGGGAAACAAGCCAACCCCGGTCGTGTTCACCGGAGCGATTGGTGACTATGGGACGACGGTAAGCGTCAACTCTGCCGGCAAGAACGACGGGAACGGTAACTTCGTCAAGATTACGCTGAAGAAGGGTGGGTTCACGGTGAACGTCACCACCCTCAACTCGGCGTTCAACGCCCTCGGCGCACCGACCGACTTCAACTCGCAAAACTGCTCGGGCTCGTTCACCGTGGGGCCGGTCAACATTCCGATCGTCGGTGGAAGCGGCACAGGTGCCTACAAGGGGATCGCCGGTGCAGTCGACATGACCGTGACGGGAGCCCTGATCCTTCCGACCAAGAACGGCTCCTGTAACACGAGCAACAGTGCCAATCCGGTCAGCGGCTTCGGTTTCATTAGTGGAACGGGATCGGTCAGCTTCAGCTGATACACGCCGTTGCTGGCAGTGCCTACTCAGTTGCTGGCAGTGCCTACTCAGTAGCGACGGGAGGGTACCGAACGGCTCGGCTTCTGGCCCAAGCGTCCCGTAGAAGAAGACGATGACTGGGGGAGTGGGTCCACCAGGGCGGACGACGATGCCGGGGCCAACCAGGCCAATTACCCGGGGTCGGGCTGCACGGATGGTCGCATCAAGTCGGGCCCGAGTCTGTTGCGCTCGATTGCCCCATCATCCCTGACGTGTCGGACCCCTCCTCATAACGACAAGAGCCGGGCCGTCCGTGATGGAGAGGGCGCCCTCCCAGACGAAAACGGTCTTCGCTTGTGGCGTTCAGCGCCGATTCGAGCGTGCCGACGCTCTCCGTAGTGACCGGGATTACCTTGATCTGTCCGTCATGATTGCCATTTGTGCTGCCCCACTTCAGCGACTTGGGGTCGAACCGTTTCCCAACCCGAAGCAGCGCAGACGCCGCAGACTGGCTCCGGATCTCTCGACTCCTCCTCGATCAACACGTCTTCGACCGAAAAGCCCTGGCCGCATGACCCGCAGTCCCAGCGAACGACCTCGTTGTCGGTGGTCGGAATCGGTTTGGCATAGCGACGCCTGGCCTCTTCGATGAACGCACTCTTGGCCTCAGATTGACGATCGCCGTACCGAGCCAACGCCATGCAGGACAGCGTATAGCGAAGCACGGTCCCGGTACTTCGAGCACCGAAGCGAAGGCCCGGGACCCGTCGCGCAGGGCACCTAGCCAAAGGTAGGACACCAAATAGAAGGGAGTCTGTACCGACTTCCGTTGGTCGGCGCGCACGTTTTCCGTACCTCCCGTAGGAGTACGCTTCGACTGCCCTGTCCTGGAGTTTGGTCTCGCCGCCGTGCTTCAGGTCAGGGCGCATCTTCGCATTGGATCTGTCGGTTCGCACGTCCGGTCGCGCCCGTTCATGAAGCGTTCACATCCAGTGCACGGCGGTGAACTGTGCTGTGCGTGACAGCCTTGGATTGGTTCGCCTGTATGGAATACCAAGCGCCGACCTGGTCTTCACATGGAGGACAGCAGCCCGCTACATCCCTCCGTGATCTCACGCACCTTCACTCGGCTCGCCAAGGCCGCCGGACTCCCGGCAATCCGTCTCCATGAGCTCCAACACAGCAACGCCCACGCCGGCCTGCCAGCCGGGTGGGCCTCAAGGTCATGCAGGAGCGGCTGGGGCACAGCTCGGTGGCGATCACCGGGGACATTTACAGCCACGTCAGCAGGGAAGTCGACCAGGCTGCCGCTGATAAGGTTGCGGCCGTGATCCCGGGAGGTCCCTCTTAGGGCCTCGGGTTGCATTTTGGTTGCAAGGGCCTGGTGCTTGACCAAAGTCGCAGCTCGATGCAAGGGCGCCGACCAGGGGAAACAAGTAGCGGGCTGTGGCGCAGCTTGGTTAGCGCGCTTGACTGGGGGTCAAGAGGTCCCGGGTTCAAATCCCGGCAGCCCGACCACCAGAGAAACCAGGTCAGGTCACAATCCGTGGCCTGACCTGGTCGTCGAGAGCGAAGCCCAGTCGACGGGTGGCTTCCAATCTGATCTTCCCCGCATACTTCGCCGCGAGGAATTGGAGGATGTAGGTTCGGCGATACCGGAAGGCTTGGCCAAGACGTAGACGCATGCATGCGCACCTTCAGCGAGCCGCCGGGAGTACCCACTTGTACGGTGCGGCACGCGGGGCAGGGGCGCAGGCGACCCTTCAGCAGATGATCGGGTGCGCTGACAGGGCGGTCAGTTTCTCGTTGTTGAGCAACAGGAAGATGCGGGTGACCTTCCCGTCCCGCTGTTCACCGGTGATGACGAGCGGCATGGTGCCGTCGATCTCCAGTACGAGTGCAGGCGACCCGTTGATCTCCCTCGCCTGAAGGCTGGTCACCTGGCCACGGCGGGAGACGTTGATGGCGAAGCGCGCCACCCGATCCGCACCCACGACGGGCCGGCGTGCAGCCTTGTGCCCGGGCCCACCGTCGCTGACGAGCACGACGTCGGCATCGAGCAACTCAAGCGTCTGCGTGAGGTCACCCGCGGCCACGGCGGCCATCAGTCGGCCCAGCAATTGAGCGTCGAGGCGTTCCGGCGGCGCCGGGCGCGCCTCTCGAAGCCGGCGGCGAGCTCGGGTGGCGATCTGGCGGCACGCTGACTCGCTCTTGCCGGTCGCTTCGGAGATGAGCACGTAGGGAGAGGAGAACACGTCCGCCAGCAGCCAGACGGCCCGCTCGGTGGGGTTCAGTCGGTCCAAGAGCATCAAGAACCCCAACGTCAACGACTCCGCCATCTCGGCATGTTCTTCCGGCCCTCGCTCGATAGCAATCGGCTCTGGGAGCCACGGTCCGAGGTACTGTTCCCGACGTCGCGCGAATCGTCCGCGTTCGGTCCAGCGCCAGACGGGTCACGACCGTCGTGAGGTAAGCAGCTGGACTCTCAATGGCGTCGTGATTGACGTTCTGCCAGCGGATCCAGGCCTCCTGCACGACGTCTTCTGCGTCGCCGTAGCGTGACAGGATTCGGTAGGCGAGGCCAAGGAGGCGGGGCCGCTCTGCTGCGAAGTCCTCGTCTGAACCTCTCACCGCCCCACCATGCCACCGATCGGCGACCGGACGTTCTTCGCTCGTTCCGCTGCCGCACGCCCGGCAGCCTCTCCGCTCGAAAGGGCGGCGTCGGCCAGCAGCCCCACCGGACCCACCCAGTCTCCGGCGAGGAACACGCCCGGAAGGTCAGCCGCATTGATGCCGGGGCGCCCAGTGAGGCCGGCACCGGGCTTTGGCAGGGCGTGACACACCGTCATCTCGTGAAGGAATCGTTGGACAACCACGTCACGCAGGGTGACGCCACAGCGCTCGGCGAGTGCCGAGAGCTGTGCCCGGTCCTCTCCGGACGTCCGGACTCCATACCGCATGACGTGCACAAGTGCCCCGCCAGCTGGCGCAAGACGAGCGCTCGGGCTGTGCGTGGAAAGGTAGAGCGGCTCGTCGAGCCCGAATGCGACTTTCGTCGCGGGCAGTCTGCGCAGACCCAGGTCGAGGCACGCCGCAGTAGCCGGTGAGCCAAGTTCCCATTGGGGCATGCTGGGATGCAATGCTCGCGCCGCGTCGGGACCGCCGGGCGCGATCACCAGCGACGAGGCTCGCACGATCCTTGCCGATGTCGTCGCCTCCCAGGTTCCCCGCTCTGTCGCATCGACGGCCACCACTCGCTCGCCCGCCAACAGTCGGACTCCGCCAGCCAGCACGGTGGCCACAAGCCCGTCGACGAGCGTCTGCCACCCCCCATCGAGATAGAGCACGTTTCCCTCGAGAACGAGCTGCAGTTGCCCGACTGCGGCATCGGCGGAAATGAGACGCAGGTCGCCCGCATAGGTCGCCACTCTCAAGAGCGTCGACAGGACAGCGGCGCCGTTGGACCTGAGGCCGAGTGAGTTGATCCAGTCATCGGCACTCTGCGAGGCGAGCGAGGGGGCGTCGAGCTTCGGAAGGGTGGTGAGGAGCCGTCCGAGTCGGAGCTTGTCGCCGGTGCTCACCAGGCGCGAGCGGACCAAGGACGCGGCAGAGGTGGGCAATACGGCCAACTCTCCCGTTGCCTCCCAGTACCCGGCGACAGCCGAGTGTGGAGGTGCTCCCCGCAGTTTTACGCCGAGCCGGCCGAGCACGTCCGACCCCGCGCCCGTCCGATAGAGCGCGTGCGGTCCTTGGTTGAGCACGTAACCGTGACGCTCATCACTGCGTGCCCGGCCTCCAGCCGACCGGACGTCGAGTAGGGCGACCGAGACGCCTTCCCCGGCAGCCACCGAGGCAGCGGCGAGCCCCGCCAGCCCTGCCCCCACGACCGCCACCTCGACATCGAGAATCCTGTCATCACCCATGCGTAGCCCCTTCGTCAGCTCTGTCCATCTCAACAACATGACGCCGGCGCCCGGCACGTTGTGACACGCCAGGACCACCAGGGGGCGTCGCTATGCCGATCAGTCTCCGGTGTCGAAGGCATCTCAGGGTGATGAGTGGGCGCCATTTTCCGAATTCAGCCCGGAGACGCGGGGGGTGAAGAGGTCCCGGGGATCATCAAGAAAATGACTACGGTGCATTCGTCGTCTGGTGCCCTCGACGATAAGCTCGCAATTGTCGGCGAAGCACGAGAACGGAAGAGGTGCCCAGTGGCGTCTGAAGGCACGCAAGGAGTACAGGTCAACACCACCCTCATTGGCACCGGGGCGGTCCTCGCGCTCCTGGGGTCGCTCCTCATTGCGCTCGGCGTGGCCTTCGGGGGGACGGCGATTATCGCCGCTGCCCGCGAGTGGGCCCGCCTACAGGAGACGCCTCCGAGCCAGACGGCCAGATTGAAGCTCCAGCAGCTCCGGACGGCCGCGTCGGCCGGTGCGGACGCGTGGCGAAGCGGACAGTCAAGTTCCTGAGCGAGTCAGGGTCGATCGGGACCGGCCAGGTCGGTCCTCATCTCGGAAGGCGCGAGCTTCTACTCTCTAGAAATCGGAACGATCCTCAACTTTGATGGTCTCGAGCGTCGATGACCTCGCTTCCGGGCTGGCGGGCGTCGGCCGTTTCCGGCCATGGGGTCTTCCGGCCAAGCCGCGCGACCCCGCCCCTCCGGCTCAGTGGCATCGATGCCTCGCCCAAGCTCCGGGGATGGCTCCACCTCGCCGCCTTCCTGATCGCGGTGCCGGCTGGCGTGTTGTTGGTGCGTCGTTCGGGAGACCTGGGCAGCATCGTTCTCTACGCCGTGTCGTTGGCTGCCCTCTACGGAGTCGAGCGCGGCCTACCACCTCCTTCCCATGAGCGCCGGCGCTCGCTACTGGATGCGCCGGGTAGACCACGCGGTGATCTACGTCTTCATCGCCGGGGCCTTCACCCCCATGTGTCTGCTGGTGGCACCGGGGACCAATGGGAAGGTGCTCGTAGCCGTGGCCTGGATCGGCGCCGGGCTCGGCGTCACCATCAAGCTGGTGGACCTCGAACGGACCCGGGTGCTCGGCGGCACGCTTTACATCCTCTTGGGTTGGTTGGCCATGGTCATCCTCCCGGCGATGCTGCACCGGCTCGACGCCGCACAGCTTTCCCTCCTGTTCATCCAGGGGACCCTCTATACGCTCGGTGCGCTCGTCCTCGTCGTCCGCCGTCCAGACCCGTACCCGGATGTCTTCGGCTACCACGAGGTGTGGCACACCATGGTGGTGGTGGCTACCGCCTGCTACTACCTGGTGCTGTGGTCCCTGTTCGCTCACGCCGCCACCTAGCCGGTGGGGGAGTTGGATGAGCCTGACCGCCTTTGTCTGATCGAGGCCTGGCTGACAGTCGCGGGAGCCCGGCCCGGCACCACCCTCAGAAGTGGACCTTGTCGCCCCAATCGGCGAGGGCATCGACGTCACCCAGGATCTCGACCTCGTCGGACCGGTTGAGTAGACGGAGCAGGATCCCCGACGCCGGCCCGCGCAGCTCGGCATCGGCCTCGGACCTTCGCCGCTCGGCGGCGAAGGTGGCCAAGTCGAGGGTCCAATCGCCGGCCACGTCGGTGCAATGGATGTGCAGAGTTCCAGACAGACCTTCCGGAGGGCGTAACGCCCCCATCACCATGAGCCACTCGTCGATGGCATCAGCCGCCAGTGCGGCCTCGATGGGCTCAGGATCTCCTGCGGCAGACCTGACGTCCCACGAGTGGACCGCAGTCTCATTGGCCATCCGCCGGAACCAGAAGGCGGTGGTCGGCGTGACGCCGGCCCAATTCGACGCCGGGGCCGAGGGGCCCTTCTCCGTACCCGCGGCCAACAGTTCGCCGGCCCCCGTCTCGATCCACTCGAAGAGGTCGGGGCCTCGGGGCGCGGTGCCCTCGGGCCGGGGTGTGTTCATGTCGCCCGTGGCGATCACCAGAGCCACCCAGCGGTGGACCTTCCCGATGTGCCGGAGGAGTGCGGCCACGTCCCAGCCTGGGCAGGAGGCAACCGGTGCATCCAGCCCCGCAGAACGGGCTGCCGCCACCATGGTGGCCGTTTCTCTCGGCACCCGGGCCAGAAGCTCGGTCGGCTCGATGGGACTCTCCTCTCGCTCAAGACAACGCGGTGGGCGGCGCCCTCCACTGCGACACTACTTCCCTGCACGCGAGTCGAGCTGCGGGGCGAAAGGCGGGCGAGACCCTCGGCGTTCGCTACTCGATCATCGCCTGCAGGGCCGACAACACGGCGGTGACCTGTCCTTTGACCCGCGACTCGCCGAGCGAGGAGCCCACGAAACGGAACGCCATCTGGGAGGCCTCGTCACCCGGCCGAGGGTCTTCGTCTGTGGCGAGGGTCACATGGTCGATGACGAGCGTGCCGGGATGCACGTCCCACCACTCGTTCCCGAAAAGGACCTTCGTGACCTTCGTCAGATCAACGTCGATCACCAGGTGCCGCCCACGTTCGCGCTCATGTCGCATCACGGTAATCGCTGGCCGTCCTCCCGGGGGAACTTCGGCCACCGGCTGAGATGGTATCCGCCAACGCCCGGGGTATCGGGCCTAAAATCCAGCCCCACGCCATACGCGCGATCGGGGACTGCGGGTGTTGAACCAATGAGTGATTACTCCCAGGGGGCAGGCTGGTGGCAGGCATCGGACCGCAAGTGGTACCCGCCCGAACAGCACCCTGACTACGAGAGCCTGCCGCCCCCGCCTGCCGCCCCGGCCGCTCCGCCCCCGGCCGATCCCTACGGTCGGACCCAGGCCGTGCCTCCCGTAGGCGGACAGGGCCCGTCGCCGGCCGACCAGCCGACCAGGGTGGTCACCGGGCCAACCGGTGATCCCACCGCTGTCGTCCCAACCGCGGCATCCACTGGTGGCTACCGACCCCCGGGACAACCGCCGGCCAGTGGCGGCTACGACGATGGGGGCGAGAAGAGGCGGAACTGGTGGCCGTGGGTCATCGCCGCCCTTGCCGTCATCCTGATCGTCTTGATCATCGTCCTGCTCACTTCCGGATCGAACTCAAAGAGCCCGACGACCACGACGACGAGCAGCTCGACCACGACGACGACGAGGCCGCACCCGACCACGACGCTCCGGCCAACCACGACGACCACGGTCCCTCCCACCACCACGACAACGGCGCCGACGACCACCACGACCACGGTCCCACCCACCACCACGACAACGGCGCCGACGACCACCACCACCACAACGCCGTAGGCGGTCCTTCGTTCGGTGTGGTGCCGCCGATCGGGTCAGTTAGGTCCCACTCGGATCGGTCAGGAACGCAGGTGGATCAAGCGACATGAGCTTCGGGAACCTCGGGGCCGACCCGCCCCGAGCACGCCGCCCCACGACCGCCAGGACATAATCGAGAGGACGGAGGCGGCCGACAGGACCGAGCCGATCCCCAAGAAGCTGCCCACCGACAGGACCGAACCGGCCGAACCGATGGACCCGATGGAGAGGACGGATCCGATCGAGTTGATCGACAGAACCGATCGCTTCGAGTTGATCGAGAGCAACGAGCCGCTCGATCGGACGGACAACACTGACGTCCCGTTGGCATCGGACATACGACCAAGTATGGCCGACCCCGGATCCCGAGCGCTCCTGACTGACGGACGCCGTGCTCAGGTGCCCTTGGCCGCGCGCTCCCGGAAGTAGACAAGTGCGGGTGCGGGGTATTCGTCCCTCCCCGGTTGCCAGCCCAGGGCCAGCTTCTGTTCGGCGATCCCGTCCTCTGCCCAGATGTGGCACGAGTTGCGTATGGCCAGCGGAGTGGATCCCGTCTCCGCCTGACCGGGATCGGGCCGGCGCGCCGGTCTGGCCCATGCCATATGAGAGGTGGCAGCCTGCACGACCATGGGCCCGAGCGACCGGGCCAAGTGCTCGAGGTGCGTGCAACCGAGCACACCACCGAACCTCTGTTGCACCGCCCACGTGTAGCCGCGAGCCACACTGAGGCCGACCAGGCCCCGGAAAGCAGCGACGATGGCCGGGCACTCGGCATGGGGAAAGGTGTGCATCACCGCGTCAGCGTCGGTGATGGTGAAGTCGGCCAGGCCGACTTTCACTCGCAACTCCATGTCGTGGACGCGTTCGACCGCGGGGTCCTCGACCCACGGACGAGTGTCCCGAAGGGTTCCGACGACGACGAGCGCCTCACCGGCGTCGAAGGCTTCGTACTCGATGGACCGCCGGTGCACCGGCACAGTCGAATTCGACGGCGGAGCAACGCTCATTCCGGCGCGGACAGATCGACGACTTCGTAGGCCCACAGCTCGCTGCTCATCGACACCGGGGGAGCGTCCCCGTCGCCGCCATGTCCGCTGGGAGCGCCATGTCCGCTGGGCGCGCCATGTCTGCTGGGCGCGCCATGTCCGCTGGGCGCGCCATGTCCGCTGGGCGCGCCACCCGAACCGTGCGCGCCCGAACCTTCCGAGGAGCCCCGGTGCCCATGCCCGAACGCCGGCGACGCCACCCATGCTTCGAACGCGGCATCGTCGCGCCAGCGCGTCACCACCAACCAGGTCTCCCGATCGTCAGCCGGACGCATCAGCTCGAAGCCCTCGAAGCCATCGGCGCCGTCGACGGCCCCGGCGCGGTTGGCAAAGCGACGGGCCAACTCGTCTCCAGACTCGGCGGGAACGGTAATGGCGTTGATCTTGATCACGGTCATATGACGATCATTGCCGCGCTGGTGCGCCCGTCCAAATCCGTCCGTGGGGCCGACGGCGGGCCCGTCTCATGTCACACCGGGGTAATTACGAGCGTGTGATACCGTGGGATCGACAGGTTGACGCTCTACCTTCGGGTGATGGTCAACCTCCGGTCGAGGTGGAGGAGGAGGGTTGATGATCGCACGTACCAGCAGCGACGTCCCCGAGGACGGTTTCCGCGGTCCGCAAGTGTGCTCGATTGTCGGGATCACGTATCGCCAGTTGGACTACTGGGCCCGGACCGGGCTCCTTCGCCCGTCCATTGCCGACGCCCGAGGGAGCGGCAGCCAGCGGCGCTACTCGTACAACGACGTCTTGGAGCTGAAGGTCATCAAGCAGTTGCTCGATGCCGGCCTCAAATTGAAGCAGGCCCGCCAGGCCATCCAGTGCCTCCGTGACGACCTCGGTGCCGACCTCGCCTCGGCCCAGTTGGTGCTGGCCGGGTCCCGCTCTGTCCTCGCCCATTCCAACGGCGAGGTGGTCGATCTCCTGGCTGGCGGTCAAGGCGTCTTCAACGTGCTCCCGCTCTCCGGCGTGGTCAAGGAACTCGAGGCCGCCATCGTCAAGATCAGCGAGCCGGCCGCCCGCACCCACATCCCCGAGCGGCATCCGGCCGCCCGGTATCTGGCTACCCCCGAGGCAGCCGAGCGTTGAGCCGGGGAGTGCGCGAACCGACGCCGACTCCTCGGCGGGCCTCGTTGTCGATCACCGAGGAGACCCGGTTCGCTCACGACTCCGAAAGACGGTTCGCCCGGATCCTCGACTTCTACGGCGTGTCGTGGGAATACGAGCCGGTCGAGTTCGCCCTCCAATGGGACGACCAGGGAAGGCCCACCGCCGGGTTCCGGCCCGACTTCTGGCTCCCGGCACGGCGGCTCTTCGTCGAGCTGACCACCATGAATCAGCCGCTCGTCACCAAGAAGAATGCCAAGGTTCGCAGACTCCGGGAGCTTTACCCGGAGATCCGGGTGAAGGTGCTCTACCAGCGAGACACCCTTGCATTGCTGGCCAAGTACGGGCTGGTGGGCGACGGGCTGGGCGACGGCCCGTCCGGCGCCATCGCCCGCCCGGCTTGACCGCTCATCCGGACGACACCGTTTAGTCTGGCGGCGTGACCGACGCACCCCCGAGCAGCACCACCGCCGGCCGTCGTCAGGACGCGCCGACTCTTCACCAGACGCCGTTGGCCGATGCCCACCGCCGCCTCGGTGCGAAGCTGGTCGAATTCGGTGGCTGGGAGATGCCGTTGGCCTATCCGGACGGGACCCTGTCCGAGCACCGGGCTTGCCGGACCGGGGCCGTGGCCTTCGATGTGAGCCATCTGGGCACGGTGCGGGTCGAGGGGCCCGACGCGTTCGATCGGCTCCAGGTCTCCTTGTCCAACGACCTCCGACGGATCGGGCCGGGACGGGCCCAGTACACCCATCTCCTGGATGAGGAAGACGGCTCGGTGGTGGACGACATCATCGTCTGGTGGGTGGACGACGGCATGTTCGACGTGATGCCAAATGCGTCCAACACCGGGCGCGTGGTCTCGGCCATCGGGGGGACGGACACCACCGAGAGCCGCGCCATCGTCGCGGTCCAGGGACCGGACGCTCGGCGCCGCCTGGCCGCCGTTGCCCCCGACGCCGCAGCCATCCCCCGGTTCAAGGTCGGCACGTTCGACTGGGAGGGCGTCTCGTGCCGAGTGGCCGGTACCGGCTACACCGGCGAGGACGGCGTGGAGTGTGCCATCCCGGCCGGCATCGCCGAGTCCTTCTGGGATGCCGTGCTCGGCGCCGGCGTCGTCCCGGCCGGGCTCGGGGCGAGGGACACGCTCCGGCTCGAGGCGGCTCTCCCGCTCCACGGGCATGAGCTCGGACCCGGCATCACCCCGCTCCAGGCCGGCCTGGGCTGGGTGGTGGGCTGGGACAAGGAGTCCTTTCGCGGGCGGGACGCCCTGGTGGCCGAACGGTCAGCCGGTGTCCGGCGACACCTGGTCGGCCTGACCACGCCCGGTCGGCAACCACCGCGTGAGGGCTCGGACGTCCTCGTCCGGGCCAGCAACGTCGGCACCGTGACCAGCGGCAACTTCTCACCCATGCTCGGGCACGGCATCGCCTTGGCCCTGGTCGACGCGACGATCGAGACCGTGCCCGGAGCCTCGCTGTCCGTCTCCCTGCGCGGCCGTTCCCTGGACGGGACCGTCGTCGCCACCCCCTTCGTCCACGCCGGCCAGTGGGCCGGCACCCGCTGATCGACCACCGAGGAGGGCATGGCCCGTGGGAACCTACATCCCGCACACCGACGACGAGGTAGCCGACATGCTCTCCTTCCTGGGTCTGGGATCGGTCGACGAGCTGTTCGACGTGGTCCCCGAGGCCCTCCGCTTGCAGCGAGGCCTGGAGCTGGCTGACAGCGCCGGCGAGCCAGATGTCCTGGCCCGTTTCGAGGAGCTGGGGGGGCGCAATCGGGCCCGGAACGACCGGCTGGTCTGCTTCGCCGGCGGCGGCGCCTACGACCACGAGATCCCGTCGGTCACCAAGGCGCTGGCCGGGCGCTCGGAGTTCGTCACCTCCTACACGCCCTACCAACCCGAAGTGGCCCAAGGGGTCCTCCAGGCCGTGTTCGAGTTCCAGACCATGGTCTCCCGGCTGTCGGGCCTCCCAGTGGCCAATGCCTCCCTCTACGACGGGGGCAGCGCCGCCGTCGAGGCGGTGAACCTCGGAGTGGCCGCATCGGGGCGCGAGCGGGTATGGGTGTCACAGGGGATCCACCCCCACTGGCGACAGATGCTGGCCACCTGCGCGGCCGGCACCGGACACGGTCTGTCGACCATCGATCTCGTCGACGGGCGCACGGCCTGGCCCGACGATGCCCGACTGGCCGGCGACGACGTGCCCGGTGTGCTCCTGGTCGGCTATCCCAACTATCTCGGGTGCCTGGAGGACATCGGTGCGGCCCGGGAGGTCTGCGACCGGACCGGAGCCGTACTGGTCGTTGCGTCCGACCCGGTGGCCGCCGGTGTCCTGCGTTCGCCAGGGGAGTGGGGGGCCGACGTCGTGGTCGGCGAGGGCCAGGTGTTCGGCACGACCCTCGGCTTCGGCGGTCCGTACCTCGGCTTGTTCGCCTGCGCCCAGTCCCATGTCCGCCGGCTTCCCGGCCGGCTGGTGGGCGAGACGGTGGACGCCGATGGGCGCCGCGCCTATGTCACCACCCTCCGAGCGCGCGAACAGGACATCCGCCGCGAGAAGGCCACGTCGAACGTGTGCACCAACCAGACCCTCATGGCGGTGACCGCAGCCGTGCAGCTGGGCTGGCTGGGCACCTCGGGCATCGCCGAGCTGGGCCTCCGGTGCGCACGGGCTACGCGCTACTGCCGGGATGCGCTGTTGGCCGTCGACGGCGTGACCCCCTACGCCGCGGCCCCCGTGCTCCGCGAGTTCGCCGTCCGCACTCCCGTGCCCGCGGCCGTGGTCATCGAACGACTGGCCGATGAGGGCTTCCTGGCCGGCATCGCTCTCGACCCGGGCTACGCCGACGGGGAGCACGGCCTGTTGGTGGCGGTGACCGAGCGAAGAACCCGCTCCGAGATCGACGGCTATGCCGCCGCGTTCGCAAAGGCGGTGGCCTGATGCCCGATAGAGCGCCGACCAACATCCCCGGCGCCACTGCCGCCGATGTTACTGCCTCTCATGGCGCGGTCGCCGATGCCGTCATCCAGACCGCGGCGGGAGGGAAGGCCACCAGTGCGCCGCTGCTCGGCCGGGACGCCGAACCGACCCTGTTCGAATTGTCCCATCCGGGCCGCTCGGCCTGGTCCTTCCGGTCGACCGAGCTGCCCGAGACACCGTTGGAGGATCTGGTTCCGGCCGAGCACCGGCGCAGCTCGCCGGTCGCGTTGGCCGAGGTCTCCGAGCGCGACCTGGTGGCCCATTTCACCCGGCTTTCCCACCGGCAGTTCTCGGTGGACCTCGGCGCCTACCCGCTGGGGTCGTGCACGATGAAGTACAACCCCAAGGTGTGCGACACGGTCGCCGGACTTCCCGGGCTGGCCGGCGTGCACCCGGCCGCTCCCGCCTCCCTCACCCAGGGGTGGCTCGAGCTCCTCGTCGAGTTGGAGGAGGATCTGTGCGAGATCACCGGGATGGCGGCGGCCACGCTGCAACCGGCGGCCGGCGCGGCAGGGGAGCTCACCGGCCTCCTCCTCATGCGGGCCTGGCACGAGGCCCAGGGCTCGACCCGTCACAAGGTGATCATTCCCGATTCCGCCCATGGGACGAATCCGGCCTCGGTGACCTTGGGCGGCTATGACGTCGTCACGGTGCCGAGCGACGAGCGCGGGTGCGTGGACATGGCCTCGCTCCGGACGGTGCTCGATGAGGATGTGGCCGGCATCATGCTCACCAACCCCAACACCCTCGGCCTGTTCGAGGAGGACATCGCCGAGATTGCCGCGGCCGTGCACGAGGTGGGGGGACTCCTGTATTACGACGGGGCCAATCTCAACGCCATCCTCGGCGTGGTCCGGCCCGGGGACATGGGCTTCGACATCGTGCACATGAACCTGCACAAGACCTTTGCCACCCCCCACGGCGGCGGTGGCCCCGGTGCCGGCCCGGTGGCCGTCTCCGAGCGCCTGGTCCCCTTCCTCCCCGGCCCTCGGCCGACCCGGCTGGAGGGCGACGACGCCGACGCCTACGGGTGGACGGTGCCCGAACAGTCGATCGGCCGCATGCACACCTGGCACGGCAACGCCCTGGTGCTGGCCCGGGCATTGGCCTACATCCAGGCCAATGGGGGCAACGGCCTTCGCCGCATCGCCGAGATCGCCGTGCTCAACGCCAACTGGATCCGCCAGCGCCTCACCGGCACCTATGACATCCCCTTCGACCGGCCCTGCATGCACGAGACGGTGCTCTCATCCCGCAACCTGAAACGGCCTCATGGAGTCCGAGCCCTGGACGTGGCCAAGCGCCTCCTCGAGGAAGGCTTCCATTCACCGACCGTCTACTTCCCGCTCATCGTCGACGAGGCGCTCATGATCGAGCCGACCGAGACGGAGAGCCCACAGACGTTGCTGGCCCTGGCCGAGGCCCTGGAGCTGATCGCAGCCGAGGCGGTGTCCGAAGCCGGCGCTACCATGTCCGAGGCCCCGAGGCCCACACCGGTACGCCGGGTCGACGAGGCCCGGGCGGCCCGGACGCTCATCCCCACCTTCGACGCCAGACCCTGACGATCGATCATCCACGTGGGCGCCCACCTACGGCAGGTAGGCCCGAAGTGGGTCCTCAGTCGAGCAGGTCGGGCTGCTCCCGCACGATCCGGTCGAAGAGGGGCTGGAAGCTGAAATACCCGGCCGGATGCGATCCGACCTGTCCGGCCGTGAGCTTGGCCATCTCCGGATCGATGTTGACCGGGGTGGCGACCGATGAGGCCAGGATCTGGGCCTGGCACGACCGCTCCATGGTGATGAACCACCAGACCGCCTCGTCCACCGAGTGACCGACGGTCAAGAGGCCGTGGTTGCGGAGGATGACCGCCTTGTAATCGCCGAGGGCGTGAGCGATGCGCTTGCCTTCCTCGATGTCGATCACGACCCCGGTGTAGTCGTCGAAGAGCCCGTGGTCCTCGTAGAAGGCACAGGCGTCCTGGGTGATCGGGTCGAGCAAGCGGCCCAATGCCGACCACGACTTGCCGTAGATCGAGTGCGCATGGCCAGCGGCGATGACGTCTGGGCGAGCAGCATGGACCTGGCTGTGGATGGCGAAGGCTGCCGTGTTCACCGGCTTGTCCCCGACCACGACGTCGCCCTTGTCGTTCACCAAGAGGAGGTCTGAGACCCGGATGTGCCCGAAGTGGGTACCGAACGGGTTGACCCAGAAATGGTCCAGCCGCTCCGGGTCTCGGGCCGTGATATGGCCGGCGATGCCCTCGTCGAAGCCGAACTTCGAGAACAGCCTGAACCCGGCCGCAAGACGCTGCTTGCGATAGAGACGCTCCTCATCGAGGGAATCGAACTTCATCGACTTCGGGAGTTGGAGTACTTCGGCCATGGCGTTCTCCTCACCGATCCTGCGCCCCGTTCCGTCACTGGCGCACGGAAACGTATCTTGTCCTCACAGTCTAAAGGCTGCGGTCCGACGCCGCGAGGTGGGCCCCTCGTCTACATCAGGCCTGGTCGCGGTGGGGGAAGGGGTGGCCCGGCGGCGATTCCGGCCTCGCATGGCTTCCATCCTCACTACTTGACATAATGTACATTATCGGCGTTTGTTAGACAGGCGCCTGCACGGTGAGTCCCACCTCCAGGACGGCCACGCACCCGTATCGCACCGGTATCACCCCGAACCGCTCTCGCTCCCAATGGGCGTTCCTAACCGGCCGCAGCGCCTCGATACCGTCCCCCTGCGCAACCCTCGTTCACCGCCGGTCAGGCCCCGGATGGTTGACCCTCGAGCAGGTTGCCGGACCCGGTCGGCTCCCGGTCTCGTGGCGTGGGCGGCGCGTGGTCCGGGTCTTGCCGCGCGGCTGCACACCCATTGCGGCCGAACGACTGGCCCCGGCCGCTATTCCGTCACAGTGACGTAATGTGGTTGGCTACTGGGCTGTCCAAGTGGAGCTGGTCCGCCGGCGACAGGACCGCTCCCGACCAAGCCCCGGATCGACCCGGCTTTTCTCCCCGCCTCTCTCGTGGGGTGGCGCCGTGTTACCGCCGGCCGGCCGCGGCCGGCCGGCTAGAGAGGGTCGATCATCCCCACCGATCAGGCCTCGGTGGCCAACTCCGCCTCAACCGCGGCGTCGTGGTGGATGACAAGGGGTCCATCCAGCTTGACGATCCCCCCGAGCTTCGAGACGCGCAGCCAGCAGTCCCAGTCCCCGGCGCCATCCAGGGTGGGATCGAAGCCTGCCACCTGGCAGATGACGTCCCGGCGCACCAGCACACTGGAGGTCAGGAAGGGGTCGAGGATGTGCAGGTCTGTCGTGGGAATGCGCCGCATGAGAGCGGCCTTCGGATCGGCAGAATCCTCCTCGTCCTGCCGGGTCCAGTCGGTGGCGCAGCACACGATGGAGTCATCCGCGGACACCGCGCTCAGTTGTCGTTCCAGCTTGATGGGGTTCCATTCGTCGTCGGCATCGAGGAGGGCCACCCACTTGGAGGAGCTCAGGGCCATGCCGACGTTGCGAGCGGCAGACGGACCGAGGTTGCCCTGCTGCACGATCCTCACCGTGGGCCCAAAGGCGCGGGCGACCTCGACCGACCCGTCGGTGGACCCGTCGTCGACCACGATGACCTCCTGGGGAGATACGGTCTGGGCGAACACCGATTTCAATGCCCGTTCGAGAGTGCCTTCCGCATTGTGCACGGGGATGACGACGGTCACGCTCGCATCCTGCCTGGCTTGGGCGCTCAGCCGCGCCGTCTGGTCGGCCCGGCGCGCACCGAGGGCGAAGCGGGCGACAACCCTGTCGTCCAGGGGCACACGCCGATCGGCGAACCGCTGGGCCCCTTCATGACCACGCCCGGTGAGAAGCAGGATGTCGCCACCCTCCAGGCTCTCGACCGAGCGGCGAATTGCGGTCTGGCGGTCGAGCTCGATCGCCGCCACCTGGCGGCGATCGGCGGGCACCCCGGCCAGTAGCTCCTCGAGGATCCCCAAGGGTTCCTCGTCGCCAGGGCTGTCGGTGGCGAAGATGACCCGATCGGCCTCCGAGGCAACGCGGCCCATATCGGCGCGCTTCTGTGCGTAACGCTCGCCTCGGGCCCCGAGCACGAGGTGAACCCGGCCAGTCGCCAGCTGCCGGGCGGTGGCCAGGATGGCGGTGAGGGCATCGGGGGTGTGGGCGTAGTCGACCACGACGAAAAAGGGTTCGTCGGTGGTCACGATCTCGAAGCGTCCCGGGGGTGCCCCGCAGGCGGCGATGGCCTCTTGGGCCCGGGGCCCGGGGACGCCCACTGCTCGGGCGGCGAGGTAGGCGCCCACGATGTTCGGGGCGTTCACCGTCCCGATGAGCCGTGAGCGAATGGTCGTCGTGCCGCCCCGGCCCTCGAGGGTCACGGTCACCCCCTCCAGGCCACGGGACTCGACCCGGTAGACGACGTCCGACCGCGGTCCTCGGCCGTAGGTGGTCACCGGGACCGGGCAGCTGGCCGCCAGGCGCCGACCCCATTCGTCGTCGGTACAGATGACGGCCCGCCGGCAACGCTCGGGAGAAAATAGGCGGGCTTTCGCCGCGAAGTAGGCCTCCATGGTCCGGTGATAGTCGAGGTGCTCGGGGGTGAGGCCGAGGAACACGCCCACGTCGAAGCCAATGCCATCGACCCGGTGCAGCTCCAGGCTGTGAGAGGAGACCTCGACCGACACCCCCTGACTACCGGCCTCGACCAGGGCGGCCAGGCTGGCCTGAAGGTCGGGCGCCTCGGGGGTCGTGAGCTCGGAGGGAGGCCGAAACCTCGGTCCAAGGTGCAAGCCCGTCGAGGAGATCTGACCGGCCGGCGCGGCCGGGGTATCCAGGCAGGCTCGGACCAGCTCACAGGTGGTGGTCTTGCCGTTGGTGCCGGTCACGCCCACGACCGAGAGCTTGTCGGCCGGATCGCGGTAGAAGGCGGCCGCGAGCGGTCCCACGGCCGCCCGGGTGGAGGAAACCACCAGCTGGGGCACGCTGAGAGGAAGAACGTGGTCCACCACCAGGGCGGCCGCTCCTCGGCGCAGCGCCTCGGCCGCGTGGTCGTGGCCGTCGACCCGCTGGCCTCGGATGGCTACGAACAGGTCGCCGGGGTCGACCCGGCCGCCGTGCAGGCACAGGCCGTGCACCACGGCATCACCCAGGAGCTGGCCTGCGGGCAGCGACCGGCTCAGGTGGGACAGCGCGATGGGGGAAGCGGGCGGGGTCGCCGACGAGCCGGCGACAGGGCGGGCCTGGCGCATTACCATTCCATTCTCCTCCCCAAACCTGACGGCTTCATGAAGGGTCGTGCTCATGACCACGTTAGGTGGCCCTTCAGACTTGCGGCGGCCATGGGTCGGCAAGCCGGTTCGCCGGCCTCGCCGTTCGTCCATCGGCGGGTGACAACGTGCGGATGGGACTCTACGCCCTCAGCATCGGCCCCGGCGCGGATCCGGGGCGTCAGCACGTCATGGGCGAGGTGTGGTCGTCGCCAGCGGGGGCAACACAAGCCGTGCTCGAGCTCGATGGCTGCGTTAACATGCTGGAAACAAGCCCACCCGGCCCGCTCGAACTGCTCGTCACATCGTGAGGCTCCATGTTCCAACGACTGCTCGTAGCCATCGACGACACCGAGAGGTCTGACATCACCTTGAGCTTCGCCACCGCAGTGGCCAAGCAGAGCGGTGCAGTGGTCCATCTCTTCTATGTCAACGAGTTCGCCGTCGGGACCGGTGGCATGGCCATCCATACCAATGAGGAGGCCGTGGCCCTCCTCACCCGGGCGGCCGAGCAACTGCGGGCCGAGGGGATCCGGGTGACGGGCAGCGCGCGCCGGGCTTCATACCGTCAGGTTCCACAGCACATCGCGTGTGCGGCCGACGAGTTCGCCGCCGACGCCATCGTGCTCGGCTCACGCCGGCGGCGTCGCTTGGTTCGCCTGTTCTCCGGGCGGGTGCGGGAGCGCACGGTCACGCTCACCTCGCTCCCGGTGATCATGGCGCCCGCGCCCCTCGACATCCCGTTGGGTGCCCGGCTCGTGGCAGCCGAACTCATGAGCGCGGTCGGGCAACCGGACGCGGCCGATATCGGCGTAGGCGTCTTCGTCGGGCTCGTCCGGGTCCGGTTTTCGTCGCCGCCCCTCTCCGGCAGGCCGGGTCAAGCCGTGGCCGGCTCGACCACCACACCGGCCACGTCCTTTGCCGCCTCGTAGAGGTGCTGGAAGGCCTGGCGGTAGGCCCGTGCCCCCGGACGACCGGACAGGTCGGCGTCCACATCCTCCATCGCCGCCTCGAGCCGGTACAGGCGATCGTGCAACCGCTGGAGCTCAGCCTCGGTCACTACGATGTGGCCCTCGGGGAGGTTGAGCGCCTCGGCCCGCCGCCGTGCCTCGTAGGCCCGCTGGCGGTGCGACCGGCTGCAGAAGCGCCGTGGCCTTCCCGGACCGTCGGGGCGGGCCAATGGGCGGCGGCACCAGGCGCAGCGGGCCGTCTCGACGGGTTTCGACACGGTGACGATTCTAGCCGGGCGCCCCGCGTCGGTCGTGGGACGGCGATCCGGCGGCTATGCGGTCGCGGGCCAGGTGGCCACGCCGTTGCACAGGTCGGCCACCACGTCGGGTTGGGACAACATGACGTCGTGGTCGGCGTCGAGCTCGAGGAGCGTCGCCGGTCGGAGGGTCGCCACCATGGCCTCGGTGGCCTCGGCGGTGACCGACCCGTCGCGGGTGCAGCGCACGTAGGTGGCCGGGACCCCCGAGGCGTAGCCCGACACGGTGGCGGCGAACAAGCCGACGGGCTCGGGGACGCACCGGGCGTGGACGGGGGCGAACGCCTCGGGGCTGAGGTCGCCGGCGAACATCTGATGGGCGGTCGCCTCGTCCAACTTGGGCATGACCCCGGCAGGGTCAGCGACGGCCGGGGCGTTGTCGACCGAGTAGAGGTCGAAGACCGTCCCGCCGACCGGCAGGATGAGGGCGGCCAGGTAGACCAGGTGGGCGACCCGATCGGGATGGCGGTTGGCCACCTCGGTGATAGTGATCCCGCCCATGGAGTGGCCGACCAGGACCATCCGGTCGAGTCCGGCCGCGTCAGCGTCCTCGATGACGGCGTCGACGCACTGATCGACGGTCACGGGGACGTCGGTGCGGGGCCGGCTCCCCCGTCCGGGCAGGTCGACAGCCACCGAGGGTAGGCCGAGCTTCGGGCGCACCGGGTCCCAACACCAGGCACCGTGAAAGCCACCGTGCACCAGGACGAAGCCGTCGATTCCCATAGCGTCCTCCCCCGTGGGGCTCACTGTCCTCGTACCAGCCAGTCGGGAAGGCCGGATGCTTCGCTCCCGATGGTCGTCTCCTGCCCGTGTCCGGGCAGCACCCTGGTGTCGTCGGGCAGGGTCAACAGTCGCTCCCGGATCGACTCGATGATGGTTGGGAAATCCGAAAAGGAGCGGCCGGTCGCCCCCGGTCCCCCTCTGAACAGGGTGTCACCCGAGAAGACGACACCCCCGGCTGCATGGTAGAGCGACACCCCGCCGGGCGAATGCCCCGGCGTGTGCAGGGCCCGGAGCCTGACGTCGCCCACCTCGAGCTCAAGGCCGTCGACCAGGGGCCGATCGGGTTCCCGGTCGGGGTACACCTGGTGCCACAGCATCAGGTCGTCGGGGTGCAACCAGATCGGCGCGTCGAGCACGTCGGAGAGCTCCCCGGCCGCGTTGATGTGGTCGTTGTGCCCGTGGGTAGCCACGATGGCGACGGTGTGCCGATCGCCGATGGCCTCGACGATGGGCCGATGGTCGTGGGCGGCATCGACGACGATGACCCGGCGCTCGTCCCCGACCAACCAGATGTTGTTCTCCACGTCGAAATCCTGGCCGTCGAGCGAGAAGGTGCCCTCGGTGGTCACGAGCTCGATCATCGGTCGAGGGTCACGACCGAACGGAGAACCTCGCCCCGCTGCATCCGGCCGAAGGCCGCCTCCACCCCGTCGAGGGGGATCGTCTCGGAAACGAAGCGGTCGAGGTCCAACCGGCCCTGGAGGTAGAGGTCGACCAGCACCGGGAAGTCCCGTTCGGGCAGGCAATCCCCATACCAGCTGGGCCTCAGGCGGCCGCCCCGGCCGAAGAAGTCGATCATCGGCAGCTCGATCTGCATATCCGGAGTGGGCACACCCACCTGCACCAGGGTCCCGGCCAGGTCCCGGGCATAGAACGCCTGCTCCATGACCGTGGGGTTGCCCACCGCCTCGATGCAGACGTCGGCGCCGTTGCCCCCGGTGAGCCCGCGGATGGCCTCGACCGGGTTCTCCCGGGAGGCATCGACGGTGTGGGTGGCCCCGAAGTGGCGGGCCTGGTCGAGCTTGCTCACATCCAAGTCGACGGCGATGATCGTGGACGCACCGGCCAGGCGGGCTCCGGCCACTGCCGCGCACCCCACCCCCCCACACCCGAACACAGCCACCGAGTCCCCAAGGGTGACCTCACCGGTGAACATGGCCGATCCCAGCCCGGCCATGACCCCGCACCCCAGCAGCCCGACCGCCTCTGGACGGGCGGCCGGGTCGACCTTGGTGCACTGCCCAGCGGCCACCAGCGTCTTGTCGGCAAAGGCGCCGATGCCCAGTGCGGGCGACAGCGGGGTGCCGTCGGTCAGGGTCATCGCCTGGGTCGCGTTGCGGGTGTTGAAGCAGTACCACGGCCGTCCCCGCCGGCAGGCCCGGCACTCGCCGCAGACGGCCCGCCAGTTGAGGACGACGAAGTCGCCAGGAGCGACCGAGGTCACGTCAGGGCCCACCGCGTCGACCACGCCGGCGGCCTCGTGCCCGAGGAGGAAGGGAAAATCGTCGTTGATCCCGCCCTCGCGGTAATGGAGATCGGTGTGGCACACACCGCAGGCCTGGACGACCACGGTGGCCTCACCGGGACCGGGATCGGGGACGACGATGTCCTCGAGCGAGACAGGCTCGCCCTTGGCCCTGGCCACGACCCCTTTGACCTCACTCGGCACCGGTCAGCCCTTCGTGTCTCTCGTCGGGAGGGTTGGCACCGGGCCCTCTTTCCGACAAGTGCTCACCCCGGGCCTGGCGACGGTCAACGGGCGCCTCGGATCAGGACCCCGGGGCGTGCTCCGGTGTCTTCACCGTTCTCGAAGGTGGTGGTCCCCGATTTGATGGTGGCCACGTAACCGACGGCGTTTTGGAGGAGCCGGCGCCCGCCGGCGGGCAGATCGCGGTGGACACGCGGATTGCCGAGTTGCAGCCGCTCAAAGTCGATGATGTTGATGTCGGCCAGCTTGCCCGGCTCGAGGGTGCCCCGATCGCCGAGGCCATAGAGCTGGGCCGTGTCCTGGGTCTGCTTCTTCACCATCCACTCGAGCGGGAGGCGTTCGCCCCGCGTCCGGTCCCTGACCCAGTGGGTGAGCATGAAGGTGGGCTGCGAGGCGTCGCAGATGACCCCGCAGTGGGCCCCCCCGTCCCCGAGGCCAGCCGCGGCCTGCGGGTGGAGCAGCATCTGGCGCGCCGGCTCCAGGTCCCCGCTGGCGTAGTTGAGGATGGGCAGGTAGAGGAGGCCGTGACCCCGGTCCTGGAGCATGGCGTCATAGGCCACCGAGATCGGCGTCTGCCCGGAGGCGGCAGCCATCCCGGCCAGGGAGCGCTCCGGGCCGGGCTCGTAGTCCGGTGGCACGCCCAGCGAGTAGGTGGACTCGTAGGCCTGCTTCATCTTGGTGATGTCGGAGCCCTCCGGCTCCCATTCCTCGATAGAACGTCGAACGGCGACATCCAACAGCGCGTCGGCGAGCTCTTCTTGGGAGAGGCCCCGGGACTTGAGCTCCCGGTAGGCGGGGATGGAGTCGAACAAGCAGTAGGAGGTGAAGTGACCGGACAGCAGACCGGTCGCCCGCCCCGCCACCTGGGGCCGAAGGTCGGCGCCGTCGTCGACCGCCTCGAGCGACGCGTCCATCAGCTCCTTCCACAGGTCAGGGGCGCTCTCGACCTGGAGCAGTGCGAAGGTGACGGGCCGGCCGATGGTCGAGGACAGCCGGCGCATCCAGTCGACCTCCCGATGGGGGGCGATGAAATCCTCGCCGGCCACACCGTCAGGCGCAAGCTCGAAGACGCCCGCGCCCAACTCCCCGAGGGCCGCTCCGATCCCGAACAACTCGTCTTCGGCTGCATAGGTCCCCGGGACCGGCTCGCCGTCGATGGCCCGATGGGCGATGGTCCGCGACGTGGAGAACCCGAGGGCACCGGCGGCAACGGCCTCTTTGACCAACTGCTTCATGGACTCGATGTCCTCGGCTGTGGCTGGCTCGTTGCGCGCCCCCGCTCCCCCATCACGTAGGCCCGCACCGCGCCGTGGGCGATCTGCGTCCCGACGTCCACCGTCCAGCGCCGGTCGTCCAACGTGTCGAGGTACTCGGGGAAGCTCTCCCAGCCCCAGGTCATCCCCTCGGCCAGGGCCGTGCCCGGAATGTCCTCGACCCCCTCCATCAGGCCGATGAGCCAGCCGTGCCGATCGGGCATAGCCGGCGCGAAGCCGACACCGCAGTTCCCCATCACGATGGAGGTCACGCCGTGCCAGCTGCTCGGGGCGATGGTGTCGTCCCACGTGGCCTGCCCGTCGTAGTGGGTGTGGATGTCCACCCAACCGGGGGTGACGAGGAGACCATCAGCATCGACGGTCCGGGTGGCCGAGAGGTCCGCGAGCCGTCCGACCGCGGTCACCACCCCGCCGTCCACGGCGACGTCGGCAGTCTTGGCCGGGCTACCGGTCCCGTCGACTAGCGATCCTCCACGAATGACCAGATCGTGCACGCCCAACTCCCTTGTGGCAACCAGGCAATGGTCACACGGATGGGTCGCTCTCCGCAACGGGCGGGGGCTGAGGCCCCACACCCCGCCCGGCCGGTCCTGCTCGCCGCGTTAGCGAGCCAATGCTTCGAACAGGTCCCCGTGGTCCTCGACCCGGCCCAGGACCTGGTCGGCGGTGAACCGGAGGAGTCCGGGGTCCTCGGCGGCCACGCACCGGTCCACCTCGTCCCACGACACCGGCGTCGACACGGTGGGCTCGTGGCGGGCCCGGAGGGAGTACACGGCGACCGTCGTCTTGGCCGGATGGTTCTGGCTCCAGTCGATCAACACCTTCCCGCGGCGGAGGTCCTTGCGCATGTTGGAGACGACCAGGTCGGGATGCTCCCCTTCGAGGGTCCTGGCCAGATCGTGGGCCTCCTGGCGGACCCGGTCCCAGGTCGGCCGACCGCCCAGCCGCCGGTAGAGCTGCAAGCCCTTCGACCCGCTCGTCTTCGGGTGGATGGGTGCGCCGGGAAGCGCCTCATCGATCAGCCGGGCCACCCGGCAGCAGTCGACCATGGTGCTTCCCTCGCCCGGGTCCAGGTCGAAGACCATGTGGTCGGGCGGCCCGGGCAAGGTCCGGCGTCGGGCGATGCGCCACAGCGGGACGTGGAACTCGATGGTGGCCAGGTTCGCCGCCCAGGCGATGGTGGGGAGGTCGCAGACGACGGCGTACTCCACGCTGTCGGTCTTGGACCGACCGCGTGACCCGCTGGCCGTCGAGGGCACGTCGGCGGTCCGCACCCACTCGGGCGCGTGCGAGGGGACGTGCTTCTCGAAGAAGGACGATGCCTCCACTCCGTTGGGGAACCGGTTCAGGGTCAATGGGCGGTCGCGGACATGGGCGAGCATCACCGGCGCGATGCGGACGTAATAATCGATCATCTGGCCCTTGGTGAACCCGCCGGGATAGAGCGGCTTGTCCAGATTGGACAGCGTGAGCCGCCGACCGTCCACCTCCACCTCGACCGAAGGCGACTTACTCACGAACCACCTCCGTCGGGTCCTTGTCGGGGCGCAGGCCGCGCCATGTCGGGTGCCGGACCTGACCCTCTCGCGTCCATTCGGTGAACCGCACCTCACCGACCAGCCTGGGCTGCACCCAGGTGGCCCCGGCCCGGTGAGCGCTCGGGACCGCGGCGGCGAACGGGCTGCTCGTCCGGGTGAGGGCGCGCAGCCGACCGAGCAGCTCGTCCTGCTGGTCGGCGGTGAAGCCGGTGCCGACCTTGCCCACGTAGTCGAGGCCCCTCGTGCCCGGCACTCCGACCAGGAGCGCCCCGAACGTCTGCTCGCGGCTGCCCTTTCCCGGGGTCCAGCCGCCGAGCACCACTTCCTGGGTCCGGGTCAGCTTGACCTTGATCCAGGTGTCGCTCCGTCGCCCGGGCTGGTAACGGCCATCGCGCCGCTTGGCCACCACGCCTTCGAGACCGCCCGACCGGGCGACATCGAGCACATTCTGTCCCGGCACGTCGGTGAACGAGTCGGTCACCGCCCAGTCCGGGCCATCGAGGTCGAGGGACTCGAGAACCGACCGGCGCTCGTCGTAGCTTTGGCCGACCAGCTGCCGGCCGTCCAGGTAGAGCACGTCGAAGATGAGGTAGCTCACCGGGGTGGTCGCCGCGGCCCGGCGGACCTGGGATGCCCCACGCACCTGCATGCGGTTCTGCAGCTTCGAGAACGAGGGGCGTCCTTCGTCATCCATGGCCACGAGCTCGCCGTCGAGGACGACCGATGTCGCCCCCAGCTGCTGGCCCACTCCGCGCAGCTCCGGGTACACATCGGAGACGTCGTTGCCGTTCCGGGTGAGGACCCGCACCCGTCCGCCCTCGACGTAGGTCACCGCTCGTATGCCGTCCCACTTGAACTCGTAGGCCCACCCGCGGTCGCTGGTCGGCAACCTGCCCGGCGTGGCCAGCATGGGCCCGATCTCCTCGGGCATCGGTTCCCACCCCACCGGAGCGGGATCCATACGATGGATCATCCAGTTGCGGCCGCCCGTCTTGAAGAGAACGTATCGACCGCTGACGCGGGAGCCGTGCAGCTGGACGATGACCTCCCGCTCATTCCACTTCTCGCACTCGTAGTGGCCATGGTCCCAGAGGATGACGGTGCCCCCGCCGTACTCCCCTTTCGGTATGTCGCCCTCGAAGGTGCCGTAATCGAGCGGGTGGTCCTCGGTGTGGACGGCCAGACGGTTGTTGCCCGGGTCGAGTGGGATGCCCTTGGGTATGGCCCACGAAACGAGCACGCCGTCGCGCTCGAGCCGGAAATCCCAGTGCAACGCGGTGGCGTGGTGCTCTTGGACGACGAAGGCCGGTCCCGCCCGTTTCGACCGCTTGCCCCTGGTGGTCGATCCCATCGGCTCGGGGGTCTTGGTCGGGTCTCGCTTGTTGCGGTAGGTAGCGAGCGCAGGGCCCTTGGCCACTGCCTTCTTGGCCACAGCCTGCTTGGCCGCAGCCTGCTTGGCCGCAGCCTTACTTGTCGCCGTCTTCTTGGCCGCTGTCGTACTTGCCGCCGTCTTCTTGGCTGGCTTCTTTCCACCTGGGGACTTCCTGGTGCCCCCACTCCGCTGAGCCACTGGACTCACGGACTGGCCATACCCGTTCGCGGCCCGACCGACACAGCGAAGCCATGCGGGACGCGCGCGAGCGCCTGGGACAGGCATGCATGAGCCCCGACTGTCGGGCGACCCTCCTCGCCGGTCGGCGAGCACGGCTCCGTCGACCGCGGCAAAATGCTTCATACCGCAGCGAGGCTAATGGCTTCTGACCAGCCGGACCCTCGGGCCGATCCTGCTCGGGAGCGGCCCCGGTTCCCGGGACCCCGCCCGATCGTCCAGAATGGGTGGAACGGCGAACAAGAGCGCTCAGGAGATCGACCATGGACTTCGACTTCGATCCCGACGATCCAACCTTCTTCGGCGAGGAGACCTTCTACGACGAGGACGAGGTGTTCATCCGCACCTGCGGTCGCTGCGGGACCCGGACCTCACCCCAGTGGTCGGAATCGGCCAGCCTGGAGGAAGCCCGGCGCTACGGCTGGCGTCGAGTTGCCGCCTCCGACCGACCCGGATCCCGGCGCATGGACCTCTGCGGCCGATGCGCGGCCGATGCCGGCTATGGCGCCCCCCTCGCCCGCTGGGGATCCTGGTAGACCTCCCTGGCGACTGGCCTGAGGGACGAGGAACGGTCGGGTTCAGGCCGCATCCAAGGTTGCGTCACCCACGCGCCAACCGCAGCTGGTCAGACCACCCGCCTGAATGGCCGTGAGGGAGCGGAGCACCTCGTCGACGTTCCGACCGGTGTCGAGGTCGTTCACCGACACGAACCGGATGATGCCCTCGGGGTCGACAATGAACGTGGCCCGGAGGGCGACTCCCTCGTCCGGATCGAGGATCCCCAGGGCACCAGTGAGCTCGCGCTTCACGTCGGCGGCCATCGGGAAGGGCAGGTGCCTCAGGTCGGGGTGATTCCCCCGCCAGGCCAGATGGACGTACTCGCTATCGATGCTGACCCCCACCACGTCCGCTCCGGCCGCGGCGAACTCGGGCTGGCGCTCTCCGAATGCGGCGATCTCCGTCGGGCACACGAACGTGAAGTCCTTGGGCCAGAAGAAGACCACCAGCCACCGTCCGTCATGATCGGTGAGCGCGGTACGGGTGAGAGCAGGTGTCTCGACGCCGTCCACTGCGGGCAGGTCGAAATCGGGGAATCGGTTGCCGACGGTGAGCATGGTGCTGTCCTCCACGGGACCACCGGACACGGTGGACTAGCCGTCGTGTTGCAGTTGTCCCTAATGCTGGTTAATAGGTTTTCCTTACCCACGAACAACCAGGCAAGAGCCCTGGTTGTTCCCCGATCGCGGCAAGAAAAGGCCCGATCGACCCACCCCGGCCCGGTCAGGACGACCCGGTCAGCCGGACGAGGACGGATTGGACCCCAGGGTGGCGGTCACCGTGAGCTGCTTTTGGCCCCGGTAGAGGCCGATCTGGACGCTCTGGCTCGGCTTGTCGGCCTGGATGGCCACCTGTAGCTGGTCGGCGCTGGTCACGGCCTTGCCGTCCAGCCGGACGATGACGTCACCGTTCTGGATGCCGGCCGTATCGGCGGGCGAGCCGGACGTCACCTGCATCACGGCCGCTCCCTGGGTGGGGACGAATCCGTATTGGCTCCGGAGCTGAGGCGTCACCGTCTCGAGCGACACCCCGAGATACCCGGTGCCCGCCTTGGACCCGCTCCCGATCGAGTTGTTCCGCAGCCCGGGAAGCAGTTGTTGGATCTTGTTGGCGGGAATGGCAAAGCCGATGTTCTGGGCCTGGCTGGTCCCGGTGCTGTTGGCGGCCACCGCCGTGTTCATGGCGATCACCTTGCCCGAGCTGTCGACCAGCGGACCGCCGGAGTTGCCGGGGTTGATGGCCGCGTCCGTCTGGAACAGGTCGGAGAGCGTCTCGGTGCTGGAGCTACCGGCGTCGCCGGCAGTGACGGTGCGCCCCTTGGCCGAGATGATGCCCTGGGTGACGGTCGGGGTGCCGAGCGAGAGGCCCAGGGCGTTGCCGATGGCCACGACGGCGTCCCCCACTTGCACATTGTCCGAGTCGGCGTAGCTCACAGCCGGCAGGTTGGCTCCTCCGGTGATCTGCAACAGAGCCACGTCATTGGTCGGGTCCGCATCCACCAGGGTGGCCGTCCGAGCCTTGGTCTGCCCGTAGAGGGTCACGGTGATCTTGGTTGCCCCGGCGATGACGTGGTTGTTGGTGATCACCTCGCCGGTCGAGCTGATGATCATGCCCGACCCCTGATTGTCCTGCTGTTGCGCCTGGCCTCCGGGTCCGTCGAACGCGCCGTTGCCGGTGGGTGTCGACGTGGCGTCAATGGCCACGACGGCCGGGAGGACCTTGGCGATCACCGTTTCGATATTGGCTGTCCCGTTCAACAAGGCGGGTCCAGCCGAGATCTCCTTGACCGTGGTCGTGGAGTTGCCGTTCCCCACCGTCGCAGCGACGATGCCGCCGCCGAGCCCTGCACCGATGAGCGCGGCCACGAGAGCCACCACCGCCCAGCGCCAGGTTCCGGCCGGCCGCGGGGCGGCCGGGGTCGCCGGTGCGCTCCCAGCTCCTCCTCGGCCGCCTTCCAGTCCGACGGGAAGGAGGCCGTAGGGCCCGGGCCCCGGCGTAGTGGGAGACGCGCCGCTGGCTGCACCGACAGCACTGGTGGCGGCGACGGCACTGGTAGCACCGAGAGCACCGGCAAGGCCAGGGCCACCCGGGCCATTGGGAGCACCCGCGATGGGTGCCTCGAGAACCGGACCGGGTGGTCCCGGAGGACCCGGCCATCCTGGTTCGGTCGCCAGCCCCGGCACCCTGGCGATCGGGGTCTCGACCGTGGGTGCCGGGTCGGTGTCGGGCAGAGGGGTCTCGACCGTGGGTGCCGGGTCGGTGTCGGGCAGAGGGGTCTCGACCGTGGGTGCCGGGTCGGTGTCGGGCAGAGGGGTCTCGACCGTGGGTGCCGGGTCGGTGTCGGGCAGAGCAGTCTCGACCGTCCGCACCTCGGAGGGGGGGACCGCCGGTTGGCCCTCGGGTTTGCCGTCGATCGGCTCCCGCTCGTCCATGCTGGTCCTCCTCGACTCGTACCCCCTGCTCAGCCAGATTCGCTCGGCGTTGGTACGTCAGTTCGATAGTACGGCCAGAACCCCCGTACAATGCCTCCATTCGCCCGCTTCTTAGTCCCTTCTTAGCCATCCCCTGTGCACAGGGTTTCAGCCGCCCTCTCCAGCGGCAGTAGCGTGTCGCCCGGTATGTCGCACAGGATTGAGATCGAGTTGACCAGTAGCAGTGGGGAGGGTACCTGGACGTGGCGCGCCGCCGGGGCCAAGCAACCCCGGGGCACGGTGTCCGGCGAGCTCGTTCCCGACGGGACCGCAGTCGGGACCGTCCTACGTGCCGAGGTGGAGTCGACCCTCGACGGCATGAGCGTCATCGCCCTGCTCCCCCCCAAGGGCAAGGACGCCCCCAAGTCGGTCGAACGGATCGAGATCATCGGTACCCCCCGCTCCGATCCGGACGTGTCGGTGGTCCTCGCCTCCAAGTCCAAGGGTCGGCGCCGGGACGGCGACCGGGACCGGCCCGATCGGGACCGTCCCGGGCGCGACCGGTCCGAGGGATCGCGGCGGCCGGCGGGCGGCCGGGGCCGGAGCGATCCGGCCGCCTCATCTTCGCCGCGAAGCGACGGTCGGGCCCGCACCGGTGGTCCGTCCGAGGACCGGCGGCGTGACCGTCCGGCCCGACCGAGAGGACGCGAAGGAGGACGCGAAGGCGGGCGCGAGGGCGGCCGGCGAGCCGGAGGGCGCGACAACCCGGGGCGCCCACAGCCGTCGACCGCGTACCGCAATGCGGCGTTGGCCGGCCTGCGGCCCGAACAGCTGCCCGTGGCCGAGCAATTGCTGCGCGGCGGCATCCCGGCCGTTCGTCAGGCCATCAACGAGCAGAACGAACGCGCCCGAGCCGACGGCCGGGCCGAGGTGACACCGGGGCCGTTGTTGGCCATGGCCGAGGAGCTGTTGCCCGCCGATCAACCTGGCCAACTGGAAGGACCGTGCCTCGGCGGCCAGGAGCGCAGGCAAGGACGTGGCCCTGCGGGAGCTCCGGTCCATCGTCGCCTCGGCCTCCACCGTCAACCTGGACGAGGAGGGCCGGGAGTTCGCCGCCTCGTTGCGCACCTCCCTCGACCAGCGGGTCACCGCCCTTCGTGACGGTTGGGTGGCTCGCATGACCACGGCCCTCGACGAGGGCCGGGTCGCCGACGCCCTGCGCATCTCGGCCCGCCCGCCCGAACCGGCTGCCCGCCTGTCGGCCGAGCTGGCGGTGCGCCTCTCCGACCTGGCCGGACAGGCGATGTCGACTGAGACGCCCGCGGCCGAGTGGCTGGCCGTGCTCGAGGTCGTGGTCGAGTCGCCGGTACGCCGGACGGTCAAGCCGGCCGGGATCCCCCGCGACGCCGACGAGGCGCTGCTGGCCGCCGCCCGCCAGGCGTCGGGCATGGTACCCGAGCTGGCCCGCCTGCTCGGCATCCCCATCCCGCCCCCGCCGGGCCCACGGCGCCCGGTACCGGCCCGGTCGTCACCGGGCCGCCGATCCGCCTGACCGCCCGGTCAACATGCCAGAACAGCGATGAGCCGGTCGAGCCCGTCGACCAGGTCGAGGCGGCCGATCTCATCCAACGGCACCCAGGCGGCCGCGTCGGCGTCGTCGGAGGGTACAGGGTCTCGGCGCTCGCTCACCGAGACGGCATAGTCGGTGATCCAGTAGCGCGTACCGTCGATGTCCACTGTGGCGTCGAGGACCAACGGGCCGCAGATCCCCCGGAGGCCGGTTTCTTCGGCCAGCTCCCGGACGACCGCCTCTTCGGGTCCTTCGCCCGGCTCGACGTGGCCGCCGGGCACCGACCATCGACCGGCCTGGGGGGCCCGGCCCCGCCGGACAAGGAGGATGGAGCCGTCGAGAACTACGACGGCCCCCACCCCGCGCACGGCGGGGACGGATCCGGAAGGGCCCACGCCGTTCTTGGGCGTCAGCCCGGCTCGATGGCCCGGTGCATGACCAACAGGCGAGCCTTGAATCCAGCCGACTCGAAGAAGTTCTTCCCGTCTCGATCGCCGGGAAGGACAATGCCGTCCGCCCCGACGCATCGCTCGGCCTCGAACCAGGTCATCAGCGACTCGATGAGCAGGTGGCCGAGCCCGATCGACCGGGCGCCGGGGTCGACATAGCAACCGTCCATCCGGCCGAGACGGTCACCGTTCCGGAGTGTCTCGATCCGACCGAGCGCCATCCCCACCACGACGTCGTCGATCGTCCCGACCAGGGTCAGCCGATCGGCGTCGGCCAAGAGCGAGGCAAACGGATCGGGCTCGAAGGCTCCGGCCGGCAAGGGTTGCTGGTGAGCCAACAGGAGCGGGCCACCCCGGTGGTCGGCCAGGGCGTCGGCGCACGCCGCCGACAGTGCGGCGAGCTCGCGGGCGTCGCCCGGTTCGGCCTTCCGTACTGCTTCCACCGGTCCTCCTCGGCGACGGTGGCCCGACCCGCCGCGGTCGTGTCTCCCGTGGGCTACGAGCGCTCGTCCAGGAGCTGCTCGACGCGGTTGAGGATAGTCCGGCGACCTCGGTGGCCCGCTTCGTGAGCCCGCACCGCGGCCAGCTCATCGGGGGTCAGCCCGTCGAGCCGCTGGACGACCTGGGATGCGGACAGGGTGTCGAATCCGGGTATGGCCAACGGCACCGACGTGCCGTTGGCCGTCGGGAGAACCCCCTCGTCGGCCGGCTCCGGACTGGCAGATCGGCTGGGAGTCGACGCGTCCCGCTCCGGACTGGCCGATCGGCTCGGAGTCGACGCGGCCTGCACCACCGGGCCGTCGGGCGGCGGGACCGGGACTTGTCCCCCGGACTCGTCAGAAACCGGTGGGCCGGCGGTCTCCCGACTGCGCCGAAGATCCTCGGCCCGCTTGCGTAGCTGGCTGTGTCCGGCGGCGACGGCAAAGGACCCCACGGTGCGAGCCGAGGTGACCCGGCCGGTGAGCCGATCCCGGCCCCGCTCGACCAGCCGCGGGAATTCCTCGACGGCCGTCACCATCAGGCCCACCGGGGCGAAGACGAGGACGGCCAAGAGGCGTTGGTTCACTGATGTCGGCTCGTCGGTCACGGGTCCCATGCACCTTCCTCTCTCAGACGCAGTCTCGGCAGAGCATCTTGGCCGGGTCGGCCAATTGGCTTGGGTGCTTCACCAGAAAGCATGACCGGCAGACGAACTCGTCGGGCTGTTTGGGCAGCACGCGCTCGACGCCGTCGACCTTCTCGTCCGTCTCGACCGCCTCTTCGTCCTCGGGCTCCTCCTCGACGACCAAGCGCTCCTTCAGGATCATGTCCAGGCTGGCCTCGACGTCCTCGTCCTCGGGCTCTTCCTCCTCGTCGCTCTCCTCCTCGTCGGCCGCGGGCGGCGCAATGACCGGGACGGCGACGTCGGCCACTTCGGCGTCGGGTTCGTCCTTCACCACCACCACGTCGTCGTCGTCCTCGTCGACCAAGGCGACGTCTTCGTCCTCGATCAGATCGTCATCGTCCTCCAACTCGTCGAGGTCGTCCTCGGCCAGCCCGTTTGGTTCTTCCACGTCGTCCAGTTCTTGCGGCATATCGGCCCTTCAATGGTGAGTTGGGCGGGAGCATAGACGGTCCGGGGCAGCATTCGTACAGGTCGAGCCGAGCCTGACAGGGGCGGCCGGACGACGGTCAAGACCGGTTCCAACCGGGGCCGACGCCACCTGCGCCGGGGCCGTCAGCACCCAAGCGACGGTCGGGTTGAGCTACCTCGTCCAGGCGGCAGGGCCCGGGGTTCTTTGGCACCATTTCCCCGCTCCAGTGGCACACGCCGCCGGTCCCGAAGAAGCGTTCTCTACTCGAACCCCAAGGCCTCCCTCCGCCTCTCACAGCATCCCCCCGCGGGTCGTCTCGGCGATGCAGGCTCGCACGATGCTTCCGTAGGGTAACTGGGACTGAGCCGAACGATAGGCCATGGGCCGGGGTCGCCGTCAAGCGACTTTTCTCTGCGGTGACCAGCAGTGTCCCCCTGTCCCCCTGGTCAGGGTGATGAAGGAATTCTGCTTGCGGCCCGACGGGTCTCGGCGCGGCGCTCGGACTCCAGCCGCTCGAGCTCGGGCTCCCCATAGTCGACGTGTGACATGGCCTCGGCCAACAGGCGGTGTCCGGCCCGCTCTGCGATCAACCGGTGCATCTCCTGGGCCACCCAACGGTAGGCAGGATGCCCTTGGGGGCTCGAGCGCAGCTCCACCACGTGCATGGCCGAGCGGGCGTTCATCTGCATCGAGTAGCGGATGCGATAGGCCAGGGCCACCGCATAGGCCGACTCGACCGGGAACTCGGGGACCAGCGCCTCGTGGAGCTCTCGGGAGCGCTCCAAGGACGCCGTGTACCGGCCGGCCACGCCCGCCTCGGCCACCACGGCGGGTACGTCATAGCCGAGGGTGGGACCGAGCGGCTGCCACTCGATGGTCAGCATCCGATGGCGCTGCAGGTCCCGGAAGGCGCCGTAGTCGGTCACGACGTCGAAACGATAGGACGTCCGCTCGAAGGCCCGCCCGGGCCGGTGGCGACGATTGGACCGGTCCCCTACATAGCCGAGGACCAGCGACCGACGTTCGTCGGCGCCGAGCCCGCGCACCCGGCGGAGGATCTCCGCTTCCGACGCGGAGGCATGGGGATAGCAGATGGCGGCGATGACCTTCTCCTCGCCCTCGGGATCGAAGTCGACGAGGTCGACCGTCGGCAGCGCCGGTCGGGCCGGCCGTCGGGGCCGCCGCCTCGGCCAGGTCGGGAAAGAGGCGCTCGACCGTGCGAGCTGTGTCGTCTCGAACCTGTTCGAAGTACCTCGACCACTCCCCGCCCCGTTCGGGCCGGTCGACCCGCTGGAGGAAGGAGGGGATGACCTTCCGCAGCTCGTCGAGCATCATGGCCGCGTAGCTCCGGGCTTCTGGGAGCGGGTGGGCCCGCATGCGCAGCAGCAGCATCTCGTAGGACTGGCCGGTGCCGTAGATGCCCAGGTTGGAGAGCGACCCGGCCGGCAACAGCCCGCGCAGCGCGTCGAGCGCCTTCGCCCGCACCGCCCGGCGGTGGACGAAGTCGGAATCGCCGGCCTGGCGGGGGTGCCGCCGGGTCAGCCAGGCCTGCACCTCGGCCAGGAGTTCGCCGTACGTGTCGAACATGCGGTCCATCTCGCCGACGTACTTGGCCCCGAGCGGGGACTCGAGTAGGCCGGGGTCCCGGCAGTAGCGGTAGTGACCGGTGCTCAGCCGGCTGTCGTAGGCGATGTAACGGGTGGACTGCTCCAGGTAGGCCATCAGTCGGCCCCGCTCGAGCACCTTGGTCAAGACGTTGGACGCCTGCTCGCAGGCCAGGTGGACGCCGCCCAGCTGGGCCACCGAATCGTCGCCGTACTCGAGGAACACCTTCTCGTAGAGGTCCTCGGCCCGCTTGAGGCCGACGGTGGCGTCCACCGTGGCATCCCCGGTGATGTCCAGTTCCCCTACGAACTCGTCGAGGAACAGCCGGCGGAGGCTCTTGGGCGAGCGCGAGTAGCGGGCAAACAGGGCCCCTTTGACCACTTCGGGCAAGTTGACCAGGGCGAAGACCGGAAGGTGCAGGTTTGTGCAGTAGCGCCGGAGGATGTCCTCCTCTGCGGAGGTGAACGTCTCGACGGCGTAGGGAAACATGCCCGGATCACATTACGGCCGGGGAGCCGGGTCAGTGGCGGATCCCCAGACGGCGGGGTCGTTGGCCGCGACCACCCCCCGGCGGAGCGATGTGACGGCCAGCTCGGCCGCCTCGGCCGTCGAGGGGGACGGCGCCACCTGGGCCAACTGGCGGAGCAGGTCGATCAGCTGGCGGACGTTGCGGACGAAATCGCCCGGGGCCACCTCGCAGTCGGCGAGCACCGAGGAGAGCAGCCCGCCCTGGGCCCAGCGGGTGACCGATCGGGCCAGACCGGGGTCCGGCCGTCGGGTCCGGGGCAGGCCATGACCGCGCTCCTCGGCCCGTAGGTCCTGGGCCAGCCCGGCCAAGGCGGTGAGCCGCTCGGCACTGACACGGTCCCTCGGGAGCGGGGGCTCGTCCTCTCGCCGTCTGGCCTCGAAGGTGACGCCAGAGACCACCCCGGCCAGGCGGGAAGGCGAGAGGCCGTCGAAGAGTCCGTGGCCCAGGCCCTCGGCCACCAAGAGGTCGCACTCGTGGTAGATCGCGGCCAAGCCGGCTCCGGCCTCGGTGAGCCGCCAACCGTCGACATAGCCGCGCGAGCCGAGGACGGCCAACCGTCGGTCGAGCTGAGCCGGGAGGGAGACCGATCCCGGGGACGCCTGCCACTGCCCGTAGGAGGAGCGCAAGAGGTCGTGGGCCTCCTCCTGGGACCATCGGCGGACCAGGTTGACGGCCAGGTTGTAGGTGGGGTGGAACGACGAGCGGAGATCGGGCGGCCGGGCGGCGGCAATGCGGGCCACGGTGGTGAAGGTGGTCGCGGCCGAGTAGAGGATCATGGCGTGGCCCACCGTGTCGATCCCACGCCGGCCGGCGCGGCCGGTCAACTGCTGGTACTCACCCGAGGTCAGCGGCGAGGTCTCCGAGCCGCGGAACTTGGCGAAGCGCTCGACCACCACGGTGCGGGCGGGCATGTTGATCCCCAAGGCCAGCGTCTCGGTGGCGAAGACCACCTTCAACAGGCCGGCCGAGAAGCACGACTCGACCGCCTGGCGGAAGGCCGGCACCAGGCCGGCATGATGGGGGGCGATGCCTGCCTCGAGCGCGGCCGACCATGGCCCGTAACCGAGGGTGCGGAGGTCGTCGTCGGACAGGCCCTCGACCGCCGCTTCGGTCATCTCCCGGATGCGGCCCCGCTCCTCCGAGGAGGTCAGGCGGAGCCCGTCGCGCAGGCACTGCTGGGTGGCGTCGTCACAGGCGGCCCGGCTGAAGATGAAGGTGATGGCGGGCAGCATGCCGTTGGCCGCCAGGTACTCGGCCACCTCGGTCCGACGCGGGGCCCGAAACCGATGACGGGGGTTGCGTCGTCGCCGCTCGTCGAGCGCCGTCCCCTCCCGGTTCGGCCGACCGTCGGTCAACAGGGGGACGACAGTGAGGCCGTCACGCCCCCGTTCGGCCAGCGCGTAATGGTGGTGCAAGGTCACGGGTCGGTGCGTCTCGACCACCACCCGGGTCGGGCCCCGCACCGATGTCAGCCAGGCACCGAAGTCCTCGGCGTTGGCCACCGTGGCCGAGAGGCAGACGAAGGTGACGGTGCGGGGCGTGAGCACGAGCACCTCCTCCCACACCGAGCCCCGGTAGGGATCCTGGAGATAGTGGACCTCGTCCAGCACGACGACGGCCAGACCGTCGAGCACGCCGGAGCGGGCGAAGAGCATGTTCCGGAGCACCTCGGTGGTCATCACCACCACCGGCGCGTGGGGCTGGTGGGAGACATCGCCGGTCAGGAGCCCGACCCGGTCCCTCCCGTAACGGGCGGCGAGGTCGCCGAACTTCTGGTTGGACAGGGCCTTGAGCGGGGTCGTGAAGAAGGCCTTCCCGCCCTGGGCGATGGCTCGGGCGACCGCGTACTCGGCCACCACCGTCTTTCCCGACCCGGTGGGCGCGGACACGAGAACCGAGCGGCCGGCGTCGACCGCATCCATCGCCTCGAGCTGGTAGGGGTCGGGTGGGAACCCGAGTTCGTGGAGGAAGGTGTCCCTGACTGCGGGTGCGATGTCCGTTACGGGCTCCCGGTCGGCGTCTCGATCTCGCTGACCGATTCACCGGTCGATCGCCGGGCGAGCACCTTGCCGACGATGATGGATAGCTCGTAGAAGAGGTACAGGGGCACGGCCATGGCCATCATCGAGAAGGGATCGGAACTGGGTGTGACCACCCCGGCCACCACCACGATGGCCACGATGGCCCATCGACGCCACCGGCCGAGCGTCTGAGGGCTGAGCACCCCGGCCAGCTGGAGCGAGATCAACAGGACGGGGAACTCGAAGGTGAGCCCGAAGATGGTCATCAGCAAGAGGATGAGGCTCAGATAGCTGTTGGGGTTGTAGATCTGCTGGAGGCTGGGGCCGCCGATGTGGTCGAGGAACTGGAGCGCATGGGGAAAGGTGTAATAGGCCACCAGGCAGCCCAGCGCGAACAGGACGATCGAGGAGACGATGAACGGAATGGCGTACTTCTTCTCCTTGGGGTGCAGCCCCGGCGTGATGAACCGCCAGAGCTCCCACAGGATGACCGGGGAGGCCAGGAAGAGCCCACCGTAGGCGGAGATCTTTATCCGGAGCGAGAGCCCGTCCAGGGGGCTGGTCACGTACAGGCTGCAGTGATTGGCATTGACCTGGCAATAGGGATGCTTCAAGAAAGACAGGATGTAGTTATAGAGCAGGAAGGCAACGGTGGCGGCCACGACGAACGCCACCGCGCTGACCAGGACGCGTCGTCGGAGCTCGGTCAGGTGCTCGACGAGCGTCATCGAGTCGGCGGGGTGCCCGGCCTCGTTTCGCCGTTTCAGTGTGATGGCCATGACCCAGGGTCCTCGTCCCGTCCGCGGTGGCGACGGGTCAGTTCATGCCGGGGTCGTCGACGACCACCGGGCCGGCCTCACGAACCTCGTGGCTGACCCCACCCGGTACTGCGATCGAGACGGTCGGCGTGGAGGCGTGCACCACGCCGGCCGGTCGGTTCGAGCCCGGCGAGGATTGGACCTCACCGTCGTGTTCCTCGCTTGATTCGGAGCCGTCGACGGTCACGGATGTCGTCCCGATGGCGTTGTTCTCGGTGGAGTCGGCCGAGGCCAGGTCGTCGAGGAAGGTCAGAGGCGAACGGACGGCCTGGGCGATCTTGTCCGAGGAGGGCAACTCGGGGAAGGAGCCCCGCACGTCGGCCTCGAGCCGGTCCCGGAATTTGCGGAAGTCGCCCCACAGGCCCCCGATCTGCTTGGCCACGCGGGGAAGCTTGTCCGGTCCGAGCACGATCAGCGCCACAACGAGGATCACCAGCAGCTTCGCCGGGCTAAGGAAGGGCACGGTCGTCCAGTGTACCGGCGCATCCTCGTTCCGGTCAGAGACCCCCGATGTGGGAAATGGGCCAGATCCGGATGAACGCCCTCCCCACGATGAGGGACCGGGGAATGGGCCCGAAATATCGCGAGTCCTCCGAATCGCTGCGGTTGTCGCCCATGACGTAGTACTCCCCTTGAGGGATCTTGTACGGTTTGTCCAGGTTGAACGGCACCGGGTTGGGGCCGGGCAGGGATTTCACCCCGGGCTGGAGCCACGGCTCGGACAGGCGCTTCCCGTTGATGTAGATCTCGCCGCCCACCTCGGAGATCGTCTCGCCCGGGAGGCCGATCACCCGTTTCACCAGGTCATTGATGTTCTGTTGCTCCAGGGGAGGCTTGGAGAACACGACGATGTCACCCCGGCCGACGCCGTGCAGGTGATAGCTGAGCTTGTCGACCAGGATCCGGTCGCCCACCTCCAGCGTCGGGATCATCGAACCCGAGGGGATGTAGAAGGTCTGCACCACGAAGGTGCGGACCAGGAACGAGGCGCCGAGGACGACGACCACGATCACGACCAGTTCGGTCAGCCACGACCGGCCCCGTCGGCGCCGCCTGGGCCCGTCGCCCCGCGGGCCCGCGCCAACCTCGCCGGCTTCGGCCGGCGGGTCCTGGGTCTCGACCCCGGCGGCGCCGGCCCGTTCGCTCTCCCCCGGAACGAGCAGCGGCCTGTCCCCACCTGACGAGTCTGAGGTTCCTGGGGCCATGGCCCACCGAGGCTAGTGCAGTCGCCCGGCTCCCCGGCAACCGGGGGTGCCCGGCGGTGGCGGCTAGAGCCCCTCGATGAGCTTCTCGACCCGGTCGTCCTTGGACTTGAACGGGTCCTTGAGCAGCACCGTCCGCTGGGCCTGGTCGTTGAGCTTCAGGTGCACCCAGTCGACGGTGAAGTCGCGACGGCGCTCCTTCGCCCGGCGGACGAACTCGCCCCGGAGCCGTGCCCTGGTGGTCTGGGGGGGCGTCGAGATGGCGGCGACGATGTCGGCGTCCTCACAGATGCGGTCGAGCTGGTCGTGTCGCTGCAGCCGGTAGTACAGGCCGCGCTTGCGGTCCACGTCGTGGTACTGCAGGTCGAGCAGGGACACCCGCGGGCTGGAGAGTCCCAGCTCGTGGCGTGCCCGGTACCGGTCGATCAGCCGGTACTTGGCCACCCAGTCGCACTCCCGGTGCAGGCTGAGCGGGTCGGACTCCAGTCCCTTCAGGCAGTGCTCCCACATGTCGAGGGCGCGGTCCTCCTGGGGCGAGAGGCCCTGGCGGTCCCGGAACTTGATGGCCCGCTGCAGGTACTCGGACTGGATGTCGAGCGCGCTCATCTCCCGCCCGTTGGCCAACCGGACCGGCCGCCGGCAGGTGATGTCGTGGCTGATCTCCCGGATGGCCCGGATCGGGTTCTCGAGGGTGAGGTCGCGCAGCACGGTCTGGGGATCCTCGAGCATCCGCAACAGGATGCTGGTCGCACCCACCTTCAGGTAGGTGGCGTACTCGCTCATGTTGGAGTCGCCCACGATGACGTGGAGGCGCCGGTACTTCTCGGCGTCGGCGTGGGGCTCGTCCCGGGTGTTGATGATGGGCCGGCTCCTGGTCGTGGCCGACGAGACGCCCTCCCAGATGTGCTCGGCTCGCTGGCTCAGGCAGAAGGCAGCGCCGCGGGCGGTCTGGAGTACCTTGCCGGCGCCCGAGTAGATCTGCCGACTGACCAGGAAGGGGATCAGCACCTCGGTGTAGTGCGAGAAGTCGTCGCGCCGGCTGGTCAGGTAGTTCTCGTGGCACCCGTACGAGTTCCCGGCCGAGTCGGTGTTGTTCTTGAACAGGTAGATGTCACCCCGGATCCCCTCCTCTCGCAACCTGGTCTCCGCCCCCTCGACCAGCTGGGACAGGATCCACTCCCCCGCTTTGTCGTGGACGACCAGCTCGGCGATGTCGTCGCACTCCGGAGTGGCGTACTCGGGATGGCTGCCCACGTCGAGATAGAGCCGGGCACCGTTCTCCAAGAAGACGTTGGACGACCGGCCCCAGCTCACCACCCTGCGGAACAGGTACCGGGCCACCTCGTCGGGACTGAGCCGCCGCTGGCCCCGGAGCGTGCAGGTGACGCCGTACTCGTTCTCCAGACCGAAGATGCGACGCTCCATACCCTCACCGTAACGTCAGGTTGCGCCCCAGCCACCGCATGGTCGGTCAGACCGGCCCGACGAGGCCCCCGGGATACAGCCGGGACAAGGCCCAAAAGGGCCCGTGACATGGCCCAAAAGGATCCGTGACTGGCCCAAAGGGGCCTGTGACATGGCCCAAAAGGGCCCGTGACATGGCCGCGGAAGGGGCCTGTGCCGTGGTCCTCACCAGGTCCGGCGACATCGTCCGCCAGCCCGCCGGGGCGGACACCGAGGACCCGGTGGTTCACGTCGTGCTGGACGCGGCCCGATCGGTCAACAGGGCGTCGAGCTCGTCCTCGGTCAGCCGCACGAAGGCCCGGCGCCCGTTGCCGCCGGTGAGCATGGCCGCCTCGAGGTCGCTCCCGCCCAGGGTGCGCTCCGGGCCGGCCAGGGCGCCGACCGTGCCGGACAGCGACTCGCTCAGGGTCCAGTCCGCCCGCCAGGCCGCTTCGACCCGCTCGGCGATGGTCTCCGTCTCGCCCCCGAGCACCGCGTAGCGGTCCTCGTCGGTGATGGTCCCCTCGTAGGCAATGTGGTACAGCTGATTGGGCCGGAGCCCGGTACCCAGCTCGGCGACGAGGATCTCGACCTCGAGCGGCTTCATCTCGTGGGTGAACACCTGTCCGAGGTACTGGGCGTACAGATTGGCCAAGGACCGGGCGTCGACGTCCTCCCGGCTGTAGGCGTATCCCTTGGTGTCGGCGTGGCGGATCCCGGACACCCGGAGCTGGTCGAACTCGTTGTACTTCCCCACCCCGGCAAAGGCGATGCGGTCGTAGATCTCGCTGATCTTGTGGAGCGATCGGGACGGGTTCTCGGCCACGATCAGGATGCCCTCGTCATAGGTGGTGGCCACCAGGGAGCGGCCCCGGGCGATGCCCTTTTGGGCGTACTCGGCCCGGTCCTTCATGACCTGTTCGGGTGCCACGTAGTAGGGCATCGTCATGGCTGGCGCCCCTCGGCTTGACGGCGCTCGATCAGGGTGGCGAACCGTTCGGCCACCTCGGTGTCGGCGACGGCCTGGAATCCGTCAGCGGTGACGGTGGCCACCAACGGGTAGATGCCCCGCACCACGTCGGGACCACCCGTGGCCGAGTCCTCGTCGGCCGCCTCGTAGAGGGCCTCGATGGCCAGCTCAACTGCGGCGTCGCGGACTCAGGTCCACCCGGTAGCCGAGCTTGATCGTGGTCCGGGCGTCGCGGCCACCGGACCCGGTGGCGTTGTGCTCGCTCTCCTCGTAGTGGCCGCCGGTGACGTCGTAGGTGAAGATTCGGCCCGTTCCCCGGGCCAGGTCGTAGCCGGCGAACAGGGGGACGACGGCCAGGCCCTGAATGGCCATGGGCAGGTTGTCCCGCACCATCTGCCCCAGTTGGTTGGCCTTTCCCTCCAGGCTCAGGACGACGCCTTCGACCTTCTCGTAGTGCTCGAGCTGGGTCTGGAACAGCCGGACCATCTCCACCGCCGGGCCGGCGGCCCCGGCAATGGCCACGGCCGAGTAGCGGTCGGCGGGGAAGACCTTCTCCATGGCCCGATGGGCGATGGAGTGCCCCTCGGTGGCGCGGCGGTCACCGGCCATGACGACGCCGTCGGCGAACCTCAGCGCGGCCACGGTGGTGCCGTGGCGGACGTCCCCGAGGCCGGATACGGCGAACGGCGTAGCCGAGCCGGCGCCGGGCCCGGGCGGGGCGGCTGTCCGAACCGGGGGACGGTCGGAGACCTGCATACGACGAACCAGCCCGGCGAAGTCGGGGCCCGGATCATCGGACGGGGTGAAGAGGGGCAGGGCCACCTGGTCTACTCGCCACCCTTCTGGACGTAGTTCCGCACGAACTCTTCGGCGTTGTCCTCCAGGACCTCGTCGATCTCGTCCAGCAGGTCGTCGAGCTCCGCCTTCAGCTTCTCGCCTGTGGCCGACGTGGCCGGCACCTCTTCGACCTCGTCTCCGGTCCGCTCGGTGGTGGTCGACTTCTTCTTCTTCAGTTCACGTTCAGCCATGGCACTACCTCTCTCAACGGCTCAACCGGTCCAACAGGTCGGATGCGCTCGTGCTTCCCTCTAGCAGCTCCTCCACGTGTTCGGCGGTGCCGCGCAGAGGGTCCATCATAGGGACGCGTCGCAGCGGGTCCGTGCCGAGATCGAATACCAGCGAGTCCCAGTTGGCCGTGACCACCGCGTTCGGGAAGCGGGTCAGGCACTGTCCGCGGAACCAGGCCCGGGTGCGACGGGGGGGCTCGGTCACGGCCCGGGCCACCTCGGCGTCGGTGACCAGACGCTCGGTGTCCAACCGGGCGAACAGGGAGCGCTCGGGGCGCAGGTCGTGGTACTGCAGGTCCATGGCCGCCATCCGGTGGTCGGACCACGAGCACCCGTGACGCTCCTGGTAGGCCTCGAGCAGCTTCAGCTTGGCCACCCAGTCCACTTGGCGGTAGAGCGACATGGGGTCGGTCTCCAGGCCCTGGAGCACCATCTCCCAGCGCCGCAGGACCTCCTCGCCCACCTCGACGTCGACCATGCACTCGAGTCCGCGGTCGTCGGCGTACTTGCGGGCCAAAGAGAACAGCTCCCACTGGATGGCCAGGGCGGTGGCCGTCGAACCGTCGATCATCTCGATGGGCTGGGTGAAGGTCCGGTCCAGGGAGACGGCGTGGATGGCCCGCACCGGGTCGGCCGGGGTGAGCTCGCGGCTCCAGGGGATGTCGTCTTCGATCATGGCCAGCACCAAGGAGGTTGTACCCACTTTCAACAGGGTCGCCACCTCGGCCAGGTTGGCGTCGCCCACGATGACGTGCAGGCGCCGGTACCGGTGTGGATCGGCGTGGGGCTCGTCTCGGGTGTTCACCAGCGGTCGCTTCAACGTGGTTTCCAGGCCCACCTGTTCCTCGAAGAACTCGGCCCGCTGCGAGATCTGGAAGTCCACCGCCCGGCCGTCGTGCGTCGGCGTCTCCGCCCCCACCTTGCCCGCGCCGCAGTAGAGCTGGCGGGTGACGAAATGGGGGATGACCGACTTGACGATGCGGGCGAAGGGCGTGGCCCGGTCCATGAGGTAGTTCTCGTGACAACCGTAAGAATTCCCCTTGCCGTCGGAGTTGTTCTTGTAGACGACCAGACGGCGACCGTCCTGCACGGTGCGGTCGGCCGCCTCCATGGAACGCTGGATGATGAGCTCGCCGGCCCGGTCATAGAGCACGCACTCGAGCGCGTCGGCGCATTCGGGAGTGGAGAATTCGGGATGGGCGTGGTCCACGTAGAAGCGGGCGCCGTTGGTCAGGACGGTGTTGACCAGATGGGTCTCAATCTGGGGCGGCATGGACCCCTCACGAGCCTGGCCGCGCGCATCGTTGCCCGGTGACTCGTCCTCGAAGTCCCAACGGATCTGTTGGCGGGCCACCTCTTGCGCGTACGCGTTGATCAGGACGGACGAGGCCGCGATGGGGTTGGGATCGCCGTTCGAGACGTGAATGCCGTATTCCGTCTCTATCCCGCAGACCTTGGCTATGGCCACGAAGGTGACCCTATCCCGGCGCCGACGTCATCAAACAGACCCCCCCGGCAACGCCCCGGGCCGATAGGCCCCGCCCCACCGGTCAGAGGTACTGACCGGTACCGACCCGCTCGATGGAGCGTCCCCCCGTCGTCTCCCGATCTTCGCTGATCAGGGTACGGATGTAGACGATCCGCTCACCCTTCTTTCCGGAGATCTTGGCCCAGTCGTCCGGGTTGGTGGTGTTGGGCAGGTCCTCGTTCTCCTTGTATTCCTGGCGGATCGACTCCAACAGGTCGGCGGTCCGGATACCCCGGCCCTCCCCGGCGATCGTCCGCTTGATGGCCAACTTCTTGGCCCGCCGCACGATGTTCTCGATCATGGCCCCGGAGGCAAAATCCCGGTAGTACAGGATCTCCTTGTCACCGTTCTGATAGGTGACCTCGAGGAAGCGGTTCTCGTCGTCGCTGCGGTACATCTCGGTCACCGTGGTCTCGATGATCGATTGGGTGGCCTTGGCCGGGTCGCCCCCGCCCAGGCTCTGCACCTCGGCCGCGTCGAGGGGGAGGTCGGCGGTGAGGTACCGGGAGAAGATCTGGGCCGCGGCCGTCTCGTTGGGCCGTTCGATGCGGATCTTCACGTCCAGTCGGCCCGGGCGCAGGATGGCCGGGTCGATGAGGTCCTCGCGGTTGGAGGCCCCGATCACGATCACGTCCCGTAGGGTCTCGACCCCATCGATCTCGGCCAGCAACTGGGGCACGATGGTCGACTCCATGTCCGAACTGATGCCCGTCCCCCGGGTCCGGAACAGGGAGTCCATCTCGTCGAAGAAGACGATGACCGGGACGCCCTCTTCCGACTTCTCCCGCGCCCGCTGGAAGACCAGCCGGATCTGCCGCTCGGTCTCGCCCACGTACTTGTTCAACAGCTCGGGGCCCTTGATGTTCAGGAAATAGCTCCGGGTGTTGGTGTTCCCGGTCACCTGGGCCACCTTCTTGGCCAGCGAGTTGGCCACCGCCTTGGCGATGAGCGTCTTCCCGCACCCGGGTGGGCCGTACAACAGGATGCCCTTCGGGGCGGGCAGCTTGTGCTCGGCGTAGAGCTCACGGTGGAGATAGGGCAGCTCGACGGCATCGGTGATGGCCTCGATCTGGGTGTCCAGGCCGCCGACGTCGCTGTAGGTGACGTCAGGGACCTCCTCGAGGATGAGCTCTTCGACCTCGGGCCGGGGCAGCTTCTCGATGAGAAGGCCGGTCCGGCTCTCCATGAGGACCGTGTCGCCGGCCCGGAGCTTCACGCCGACCAGGTCGTCGGACAGCTCGGCCACCCGCTCCTCGTCGGCCCGTCCGAAGACGAGCGCCCGTCTCTTGTCCTCCAGGACCTCCTTCAGGACGACCACCTCGCCCGAGCCCTCGCCCTCACGGGCCAGGACCACGTTCAGGGACTCGTTGAGGACGACCTCGTTGCCCCGACGAAGCTCGTCGGTCTCGATGTCGGGGTGCAATGACACCCGCATCTTTCGGCCTCCGGAGAAGACATCCACCGTTCCGTCATCGTTGGCGCCGAGGTAGGTGCCGTAGGCCGCCGGTGGCTGAGTGAGCTTCTCCACCTCCTCGCGGAGGTTGGCGATGTGCTCCTTCGCCGTCTGGAGGGTGAAGGTCAGCTTCTCGTTCTGGGAGATCGCCTGGGCCAGCTGGCCCTTCGTCTCGAGGAGCTTCTCCTCGAGGGTCTGCACCCGCCTCGGACTCTCCTGCAGTCGCCGCCGTAGGACGGTGACCTCTTCTTCAGCCTCCCGGGCGCGTATCGAGGAGGGTGTCGAGGTCCCCCCGGTCATCCGCTTGGTGGTTGTTCGCTGGTTCGTCGAAGTCGGCCGTCGGTATCACCTCGCTCCGTGCTCGATCCCTGTCGCTCGATCCCTGTCAGCGACCCTACACCGGGGTACACGAAGAACATGCACCGCTCCAGCCGCCGCCCTGGGCCACCCTGGAGCCCTGGTGACCAGGGTTGACCACTGGGACCCGGCGAGGCGGTAGCATCGATGTCCGCGGTGTCGTCGGTCCTCACCAGGGCCGATCGCGCCTTAAGTCGAATGTGCGGCCCCGTTGACCGCCCTCCCGGCGCGAGAACAGGCCGAGAGCACGTAGGTAGGAGAATTGACACTGATGAAGGTCTGGATCGACCAGGATCTCTGCACCGGCGACGGTCTCTGCGAGGAGATCGCCCCCGCGGTCTTCACTCTGCTCGACGACGGCCTGGCCTATGTCAAAGAAGGTGCCGACGTGAGGAGCGAGCCCGGAGGGTCGGCGGGCATGGCTGCCGTCCCCGACGATCTCGAGGACGCGGTGGTGGAGGCGGCGGAGGAATGCCCGGGCGAGTGCATCTTCATCGAGCAGGGCTGACCCTCATGGAGCGGCTCTGAGCCGCAGAGACCAGGGGTGACCGGCCTCTCTGGTCTTGGTGGCACGCCGGGCGACTACCTCCCGACCGGGCTGTCCCCGTTGTCGGGCACGAGCAACCGGGCGGTGGTCAAGAACCCGGTATGACCCACCATGCGGTGATCGGGCCTGACCGAGCGGGCCTCGATGTGCCAGGTGCGGTGAAGGACCTCGAGCGTCTCGGCCATCCCGAAGGGGCCGTCCTCCAGTGCCGTCCGGAACTGTGCTGTCTGGTTGATGGTGGGCAGGTACGCACAGATGATCCCGCCCGAGCGCATCGCCGCGGTGGCGGGGGCCAGCACCTGCCAGGGCTCGGGGAGGTCGAGGACGATACGGTCGAGCTCCGTTTCGTCGATGCCCCGGTAGACGTCCCGCAACTCCACCCGGTAGGGGGCGCCCTCTCCGGCCGAGGCGGCCACGTTGGAGCGGGCCCGGTTGGCGAAGTCCTCGCGCAGCTCGTAGCCGACGACATCGGCGCCGGCCCGCAAGAGGGCCATCGACAGTGCACCCGACCCGACCCCGGCCTCGAGGACGCGCATGCCGGGGGCAATGTCAGCCTGGACCAGGATGGCGGCCAGGTCCTTGGGGTAGATGACCTGGGCCCCGCGCGGCATCTTCAACACGACATCGGACAACGTGGGCCGCACGACCAGGAACCGGCGACCCGTGCTGCCGAGCACGGTCGAACCCTCGGCCGCGCCGATCAGGTCGTCGTGGGACACGATGCCCACATGGGTGTGGAACTGGGTCCCAGCCCGCAGCGTGATCAGGTAGCGGCGCTCCTTGGCGTCGACCAGCAACACTCGTTCGCCATCGATCAGCTTCGACCGGTCGTGCGGGGCGGCTCCGTCGCCCACGCGCCTCAGGTGCCGGTCTTCTTGTCGCGGGGTGGCCGGGTGGTGAGGATCATGCCCTCGCCGGGCTGCAGCACCGTCCGGTAGACGACCTCGTCGCGCCTCTTCCTGGACCGGTTGAGGGCCCAGGCCGAGACACCGAGGACGAACCACACCGGGCTCCCACCGCGCATCCCTCGCCGGAAACCGTTGGCGATGGCGATGCGAAGGAGACGCTCCACTGCTCAGATCCGCCGGACTTCGACGACGGCCGACCGCCTGCGGCCCCGGCGCCGGCCGGCCAAAAAGGCGATGGCGATGACGGCCACGGCGAGGGCGACCCCCACCGTCAGGACCTGCGGCCTCGCTGCCTCGACTTCGTAGCCGACCTCACCGTTCAGCTCGCGAAAGCGCGCCTCGATGTCGTCGCGGGTGATCGGGGCCCCATCGGTGCTCATGCTGTCTCCTTGTCACGCTCCAACGAACGTCGTGCCTGACCCTTTCCGATGGCCACGACGGCCACCGAGGCGACACCGATGGACACGGCGACGCAGATCACGTAGGGCAACCACGACAAATTGCCCTGGAAGGTCGTCCCGGTCTCGCCTTGGAGCACACGGAGCAGGGCTACGGCCAAGATGACGAACCCGGCGGCCAGGGCCACCGATCCGGCCACGCCGAAGACGATGAACCGACCCAGGCCCTTCAGGGGCTCGAGCGTCTCTTGCTTGATGTAGTCGATGACCAACTCGACGACGTCGGTCCCCTGGGATCGGAGACCGGAGGCCCTCTCGCTGTCAGCGTGACGTTTCGGCACAGTCCTCCTCGGGTCGGTACGGGCGCACGGGCTTATACAGGCCGCTCGGCCCCAGGGTCCTTCCCCTATGCCCGCTCAACTATACGCACCGTGCCTGACCAGGTCGGCCATCGACGGATCGGGCCCTATCAGGACGGGCCCGGCTCTCGCGGCGTCAACAAATAGGTGGAGCTCGACCGGGACAGCAGCCGTCCGGTGCTGTCGGTCACCTCGGCCTCGACGAAGGCCACCCGCGAGCCTCCGGAAACGACCTCGGCCGCGCACTGGAGGACCTCGCCGACACGAGCCGGCGCCATGAAGCTGGTCTTCATCTCGACGTTGGCGGAGAAAACGCGGGTCTCGGCGCGCCATGGCGAACGTGACCGTGGCCGAGCCCATGGCCGAATCGGCGAATGCGGCCAAGAAACCACCCTGGACGATGCCGGCCGGGTTGGCGAACCGCTCGTCCGCCACCATCTTCCAGACCGTTCGCCCGGGCCGCGACTTGTCGATGCAGACCATGCCCAGGGTCAGCTCGCTGTTGGACGGTACCTGGATCCGTGGGTCGGCCACGCGATGACGCTATCGCTCCACGCCCCGGTTCAGGCTGTCCGGCCCGACCTGGCCCGTCCTCCCGGGTCGGCGACCGGGCTCGACGCCGATACGCTCGCTTCCGATGCCGTTCGCCAGCGCCCTCTCGGAGCACCCGATCGCCACCGAGGCCACGGGCGAGGTGGCCGGGGCCGTGCTCGAGGCGCTCGGGGATCGGCCCGATCTGGTCCTCGTCTACGTGACCCCGCCGCACCGCGGCGCCCTGGACGACATCGTCGCCGCCATCGACGCCGTCCTCCACCCGTTGGCCATGATCGGGTGCGCGGCCGAGTCGGTGCTCGGGACGGGACGGGAGGTGGAAGAGTCGGCGGCCATCAGCCTGTGGGCGGCCAGGTTGGGACCGGTCCTGCCCGTCTCGTTCCGCGCCCTCCCGGGAACAGCCGGCGACCGGAACTTCACCGGCTGGCCCCCGGACCTCTTCTTCGAGCCCCAGGCCCTCTTGCTCATCGCCGATCCCTTCACCTTCCCGACCGAGGAGTTCCTCTCCTGGATGGGCGAACGCGCCCCCGGGCTCCCGATCGTCGGCGGAAACACTTCGGCGGCCGGCCCCGGTGGCAGCCGCATCGTCTTCGGTCCCCAGACGGTCAGCGGTGGCGCGGTCGGGGTGCTCATCGGGACGGGCGTCGACATGGCCACGGTCGTCTCGCAGGGCTGCCGGCCCTACGGCAGCCCGCTCACCGTCACACGAGCCGAGCGCAACGTCATCTACGAGTTGGCCGGCCGGCCCACCATGGAGCGGTTGGTCGACCAGATCAAGTACGGCCTGTCGGTCGCCGACGTGGCCAATCTGGAGTCGGGCGGCCTCCATCTCGGGCGGGTCATCGACGAGCACCGCTCGGAGTTCGGCCGGGGCGACTTCTTGGTGCGCAACGTGGTCGGCGTGGACCGGACCACCGGTGCCGTGGCCGTCGACGACGAGGTCCCGGTGGGAACGACCGTCCAGTTCCACGTGCGCGATGCGGACACGGCCGACGAGGACCTGCGGGCCCTCCTGGCCGCTCGCCGGGGCGACGGGGCCCTGGTGTTCACCTGCAACGGGCGGGGCGAGCGACTGTTCGACCAGCCCGACCACGACGCCGCCGTCCTCTCCGAATTGGTGGGGCCGGTGCCCACGGCCGGCTTCTTCGCTGGCGGCGAATTCGGGCCCATCGGCGGGTCCAACTTCGTGCATGGCTTCACCGCGGCAATCGCCTTGTTCCGGGACCGCTGAGCGCCCCGGTCGGGCCCGCTCCGGACGGTCACCTCCGACGTCCGAATGTGACGCCTGCGGGTACGTCCGACGGTGACGGCCGAGCCCCGCTGAGCTGTTTCCCCCACTGGTCGAGGCCGATAGGGTGACCAGCAATGACCGGAACCCAGCCCACCCCACCGGAAGTGACCCGCGACGCGGCGCTGGAGCAACTCGGCGTCAACGTGATCCGGGGCCTGTCGATGGACGGCCCCCAGCATGCCAACGCCGGCCATCCCGGTACGGCCATGGCTCTCGCCCCGCTGGCCCACGTCTTGTTCACGCGGGTCCTGCACCATGACCCCTCGGATCCCCACTGGCCCGACCGGGACCGGTTCGTGCTCTCCAACGGTCATGCCTCGATCCTCTTGTACGCCATGCTCTATCTCACCGGGTACGGCCTGAGCTTGGACGACCTCCGTGGGTTCCGCCAGTGGGGCTCGAAGACGCCCGGTCACCCCGAGTACCACCACACCGAGGGGGTCGAGGTGACCACTGGTCCCTTGGGCCAGGGCTTCGCCAACGGCGTGGGCATGGGCATCGCCGAGCGGTTCCTCCGCGCCCGCTACTCGCCCGAGGTCTGCGATCACTACACCTTCGTCTTCGCCGGTGACGGTTGCCTGGAGGAGGGGATCTCCCACGAGGCCGCCTCGCTGGCCGGCCATCAGGGACTGGGCCGGCTCGTCTACGTGTACGACGACAACCACATCACCATCGACGGTCCGACAGAGCTGTCCTACACGGACGACGTGGCCGAACGGTTCGACGCCTACGGCTGGGACGTCGACAACCTGGGCGAGGCGGCCAACGACCTCGACGTGTTGGAGTCGGCCCTGCTTCGAGGCAAGAGCGTCGAGGACAAGCCGACCCTCATCATCCTCCGCAGCCATATTGGCTACCCGTCGCCACACCTCACCGACACGGCCAAGGCCCACGGCTCGCCCCTGGGCGAGGAAGAGGTGCGCCTGACCAAGGAGATCCTCGGCCTTCCCCCCGAGGAGAGCTTCTGGGTGCCCGACGCCGTCCTCGGCATGTACCGCAGCTGCATCCCGCGGGGCCAGGCCTACCGGTCGGCGTGGGAAAAGCGCTTCGCCGACTGGGGCGGCAACAAGGAGGCCTGGGAGGTGGGACTGGAGGGCAGAGGGCTCCACGGATGGGAGTCGACCCTTCCGACCTTCGATCCCGACGGCGACCCCATCGCCACCCGGCAGGCCCTGCAGGCGACCCTCAACGCCTCGGCCGCGATGATCCCGGCCGTGATCCCGGGGAGCGCCGACCTCACCGGGAACACCGGCGTCGCCCTCGACGACTCGACGCCGCAGTCAAAGGAGCACCCCGAGGGCAACACCATCCACTACGGCATCCGGGAGCACGGCATGGGCGGGGTGATGACGGGCATGGCCGCCCACGGCGGTGTGGTCCCGGTGGGCGGGACGTTCTTCGTCTTCAGCGACTACATGCGCGGCGCGGTCCGGGTCGCCGCCCTGTCCGAGGCCCACGTCATCTACTCGTGGACCCACGACTCCGTCGGCCTGGGCGAGGACGGCCCGACCCACCAGCCCATCGAGCAGCTGGCCGCCGTCCGGGCCATGCCCGGGCTGCGGGTCATCCGACCGGCCGACGCCAACGAGACGGCCCAGGCCTGGCGGATCGCCGTTGACTCGAGCGGGCCCGACCGCCCTCATCCTCACCCGGCAGAAGATCCCGGTGCTGTCCCAGACGGTGGAGGGTGCTGCCGCGGGCGTTGCCCGGGGCGCCTACGTCCTCCAGCCCGAGACGGGCGATGGGCCGGCCGACGTCGTCCTCATCGGGACGGGCAGCGAGGTCCACCTCTGCCTCGACGCGGTTAGCCAACTGGCCGATCGGGGTATCCGTGCCCGTGTGGTCTCGTTTCCATCATGGGAGCTGTTCGCCCTCCAGGACGAGGCGTACCAGGCCGAGGTGCTCCCGCCCGGCGTGCCCCGGTTGGCGGTGGAGGCGGCCAGCTCGTTCGGCTGGGAGCGCTACGCCGACGACTCGGTGAGCATCGACCATTTCGGGGCGTCGGCCGCCGGCGAGCGGAACATGGCCGAGTTCGGGTTCACCCCCGAGAACGTCACGGCCCGGGCTGAGCGGCTGCTCGGGGCAGCATCCACTGATTGACCATCGACATGAATGATTGACGGCCGACACCCGGTCCCGGTGCACCTCGGGCCGGGACCGATTCGGCCCCGAAAGGACCGCCATGACAAGGCTCAACGATCTCTTCGATCAGCAGGGTCAGAGTCCCTGGTTGGACAACTTGCGCCGCGACTGGATCCAGGACGGCACCCTGGCCTCGCTGGTGGCCGACGGGATCCGGGGGATCACCTCCAATCCCACGATCTTCGCCAAGGCGATCGAGGGACAGGACTCCTACGACGACCAGTTCCGCTCGCTCATCAACAAGGTGCCGGTGGAGGACGCCTACTGGGACCTGGTCGTCGACGACATCGACGCGGCCCTGGCCATCCTCCGCCCCGTCTTTGACGCGTCGGGCGGCTCCGACGGCTTCGTCTCGGTCGAGGTGGCACCGTCATTGGCCCGGGACACCGACGGCACCATCGCCGCGGCCCGGGACCTGCACGAGCGCATCGACGAGCCCAACGTCTTGGTCAAGATCCCGGCCACGGCACAAGGGGTGCCGGCCATCAAGCAGATGATCAGCGAGGGCCGGAGCATCAACGTCACGTTGATCTTCAGCTTGGACCGCTACGCCGAGGTCATCGAGGCGTACCAGTCCGGGCTCGAGGCCTATGCGGCCTCAGGCGCCACCGATCTCTCCACCGTGTCCAGCGTGGCCTCCTTCTTCATCAGCCGGGTCGACACCGAGGTCGACCGGCGCATCGAGGCTGCCGCCCACGGCGACGAGAAGGTGCTGGCCCTGCGGGGGCGGGCCGCCGTCGCCCAGGGGCGCCAGGCCTACCGCCTGTTCCGGGAAAAGTTCGCCGGTGCCCGATGGGAGGCCCTTGCGGCCAAGGGCGCCCGGGTCCAGCGTCCCCTGTGGGCGTCGACCTCCACCAAGAACCCCGACTACCCGGACCTGGCCTACGTGGACACCCTCATCGGCCCGGACACGGTCAACACCATGCCCGACGGCACGATCGCCGACTTCCAGGATCATGGCACCGTGGCCCGCACCGTCGACACCCACCTGGACGAGGCGGACAAGACGGTCGCGGCCCTGGCCGACGCCGGGATCGAGATGGCCAGCGTGTCGGCCACCTTGGAGGACGAGGGGGTCGCCTCCTTCGCCAAGTCGTTCGACGAGCTCATGCAGAGCCTGACCGACAAGGCCAACCGGCTGTCGAGCTCCTCGTGACCACTCGCCCGCTGTGAGCACCGAGACCGAGTCATCGCCCGCCGGGTCGACCGAGACGACGGCATCGCCCGCCGGGTCGACGGTCGCCGGGTCCCTGCCCGATGCCTTCACCATGGCGCCCCCGGTGGCCCTGGTCATCTTCGGGGCATCGGGCGATCTGGCCGCGCGCAAGATCTTCCCCGCCCTGGCCCGCTTGGCCGAGCGCGGCGCGCTCGACAACGGCTTCGCGGTCATCGGCATGGCCCGCACCGCGTGGTCGGACGAGGAGTTCCGCGAGCATGTCCTGGAGGCCACGCCCAACGGCGGTGACAAGTGGCGGGCGTACGTCGGGCGCTTCCGGTACATCAGCGGCGAGTACGGCCACCCCGACACCTTCGCCGCCCTCAAGCACATGCTCGACGTGGCCGACCGAGAGGACGGCACCGGTGGAAACCGGCTCTATTACCTGGCCACCATCCCAGCCGTCTTCGGACTGGTGGCCGAGGCGCTGGCCGACCACGGCTGCTCGGGTCCGGGCGAGGACGGCACCTTCGCCCGTCTGGTGGTGGAGAAGCCCTTCGGGCGTGACCTGGCCAGTGCCATCGAGCTCGACGAACAGGTGCACGCGGCCTTTGACGAGACCCAGGTCTTCCGCATCGACCACTACATGGGCAAAGAGACGGTCCAGAATCTCCTGGCCCTTCGCTTTGCCAACGCCATCTTCGAGCCCATCTGGAACCGGCGCTACGTCGAGCAGATCCAGATCACGGTGGCCGAGAGCCTGGGGGTGGAGCACCGAGGCGGCTTCTACGAGACTGCCGGCGCTCTGCGGGACATCGTCCAGAACCACGTCATGCAGGTCCTGGCCCTCACGTTGATGGAGTCACCCACCAGCACGGATGCCGATCGGATCCGGGACGAGAAGGTGAAGCTCCTACAGGCCATCGCCATCCCCACGCCCGACGAGGCCATCGACAGGTCGGTCCGCGGCCAGTACGGCGAGGGCAGCGTCGACGGGGAGAAGGCGGTGGCCTACCGGGCCGAGCCCGACGTGGCCCCGGACTCGTCGACCGAGACCTACCTGGCCCTGCGACTCCACGTGGACAACTGGCGCTGGGAGGGAGTGCCGATCTACGTCCGCACGGGCAAGCGGCTCCCGGCCCGGGTCACCGAGGTGGTCCTCCAGTTCCACGAGGTCCCCCACCTGCTCTTCGACCGGCGGGGCAGTCGTGACCTCCGGCCCAACGTCCTCATCCTCCGGATCCAGCCCGACGAGGGCATCACCTTGGAGTTCGGAGCAAAGGTCCCCGGCGAGGCATTCAGGATCCGATCGGTGGCCATGGACTTCTCCTACGCCGAGACGTTTGCCGGCGAGGAGGCAGCCGACGGCTATGAGCGCCTGCTCCACGACGCGATGATCGGTGACGCCACGTTGTTCATCCGGTCCGACGAGGTGCAACAGGCCTGGCGGATCGTGGACCCGTACCTGCAGGCCTGGTCGGAGGGCGCCCCGCTGTACTTCTACCGGGCTGGAACCTGGGGGCCGCACATGGCCGACCTGCTGGTCGAGCGACACGGCGACCACTGGCGCAATCCGCAACTCGACCTCGACCTCTCGGGCGGGCGCCTGGCCGAGCCGGATGAGCCGGACGAGACGGAAGCGCCGGCATGAGCGGGAGGTTCTGATGCACGGGACGGTCGAAGTGGTCGATTCGGTCGCTGACCGATTTGCCGAGGTCGTCGGCGCGGCGCTGGCCCGGGGCACGGCCGCCGCACCCGAGCACAACCGGGGCTTCTCCTTGTTCCTCTCGGGCGGCCCGACGGCCAAGGCGGCCTACCAACGCCTGGCCCAGGTGACGGGGCCCGGCGCTTCGGCGGATGGCCCGGTGACCCCGCTCTCGGTCGACTGGACCTGGGTGGACGCCTATTGGGGGGACGAGCGCTGCGTGCCTCCCGACGACAAGGAGGCCAACCAGCGCCTCTGCCGGGAGACCCTCCTCGATCCGGTGGGGCCCCTCCGCTCCGTGCACCCCATGTACACGAGCGGTGACCCGGCTGACGCCGCCGCTGCCTACCAGACCGAGCTGACCGGCCTGGACCAGTACGACCTCGTCCACCTGGGCATGGGCCCCGACGGGCACTGTGCCTCCCTCTTCCCTGGATCGGACGCCCTCGACGCCCCCGACGACGTCCTCGTCCTGGCCAGCGTCGACCCCAATGACGTCAACCCCCTCGAGCGGATCACCTTGACCCTGCCCGCCATCGCCCGGGCCCGACTGGTCGTGTTCACGGTGGCCGGCGAGTCCAAGCGAGATGCCTTCGACCGGGTCCGAAAGGGCGAGGACCTGCCGGCCGGACGCGTCCAGGCCGACGAGGTGCTGTGGCTGGTAGACCGGGTCGCTGCCGGTGAACCGGCCGGCACGTGACCCTTCCCACCAGCCACGATGACATCGGTCGGCGCCTGGGGTGCCTCCGATAAGGTGGCGGCGATGCTCGAGACGACCGGCTCAGCGCCCCGACCGCACCTCGCCGCAGGGCTGCCCGGGCACACCGAGCTGCTCGACGCCGGGCTCGGCGACCTGCAGGCCGAGGCCAGGCGGCAGCGATCGGCCGCCCATGGGTCCCGGGTCACCTTCTCGCCCAAAGTGTTCATCCCCCTCACCATGCTGTGCCGGGACCGCTGCGGCTACTGCACCTTCGCCAAGGCGCCCGCCCGGATCGAGTCCCCTTATCTGGCACTCGACGACGTGCTGGCCATCGCCCGCGCCGGCCGTGACGCCGGTTGCCACGAGGCGCTGTTCACGCTGGGTGAGGGACCCGAGGACCGCTACCCGGCCGCCCGGGTCTGGCTGGCCGAGCACGGCTATTCGTCGACGGTGGACTACTTGGCCGCGGCGTGCCGGCTGGTGGTCGAAGAGACCGGCCTCTTGCCCCATGCCAACGCCGGTGCCCTCGACGGCACCGAGCTCACCGCCTTGCGGGCGGTCTCGGCCAGCCAGGGGATGATGATCGAGTCCGTCAATCCCGACCTCGCCGCCCACCGCTCCGCTCCGGACAAGACACCCGAGCGCCGGCTGGCCACCCTGGAAGCAGCCGGCGCCGCCGCCATCCCCTTCACCACCGGCCTCCTGGTCGGGATCGGCGAGAGCCGGACGGACCGCTTGGCCACGCTCGCCGCCATCGCCGACAGCCACGCCCGTCACGGTCACGTCCAGGAGGTGATCGTCCAGAACTTCCTGCCCAAGCCGGGGACCTCGATGCACGCGGCGCCCGCCTGCCCCACCGACGAGTTCCTCTGGACCATCGCCGCGGCGCGGCTGGTGCTCCCCGACGACATCCACCTCCAAGCCCCCCCGAACCTGTCGGACGAGCTCGGCCCCCTGCTCGACTCGGGGATCGACGACTGGGGCGGCGTCTCGCCGGTCACCGCCGACCACGTCAATCCCGAACGGGCCTGGCCGGCACTGGAGATCCTCCGGGCCGCCACCGAGGCGGCCGGCTACACGCTCGCCCCCCGTCTCACCCTGTACCCCGAGTTCGCCCTGGATGCCGAGCGGTGGCTGGCCGAACCGATGCGGTTCCCCGTGCTCGACGCCTCCGACGCCGAGGGGCTGGGCCGGGACCATCCCTGGTGCTCGGGAGGCGAGTTCCCACCGCCACAGCTGCTGTCGTCAGCCGGGGCCGGCCGCTCCCCCGGGTCCCCGGTTGCTGGTGCCGTCCCCTCCCCGCCGGTGGCCAGCACGCCCACCTCGGGCGGAGCGGTGGGCGACGTGCTCGCCGGCGTGGCCCTGGGCCAGGAGGTGGGCGAGGATGAGATCGTCACCCTGTTCGCCGCCCGGGGACCCGAGGTGCGGGCCGTCGCGGCCACGGCCGACTCCCTGCGCCGGGAGATCGTGGGCGACGAGGTCACCTTCGTGGCCAACCGCAACATCAACTACACCAACGTGTGCACGTTCAAGTGCCGGTTCTGTGCCTTCTCCAAGGGGCCCCTCTCGCTCAACCTGCGGGGCAAGCCCTACCTGTTGGAGCTGAGCGAGATCACCGACCGGGTGGCCGAGGCCGAGCAGCGAGGGGCCACCGAGGTGTGCCTGCAGGGCGGCATCCACCCCAACTTCGACGGCGACTACTACCTCGAGGTGATCCGAGCGGTGCGGGAGGCCTCGGACACCATCCACATCCACGGGTTCACCGCGCTGGAGGTGACCGAAGGGGCGCGCCGGTCCGAGGTCTCGCTGGCCGAGTACCTCACCCTGTTGCGGGATGCCGGCCTCAAGACCCTTCCCGGGACGGCCGCCGAGATCCTGGACGACGAGGTCCGCGCCATCTTGTGCCCGGACAAGATCAACACCGAGGAATGGCTGTACGCCCACCGGACGGCCCATGGCGTCGGGCTCCGGTCCAACGTGACCATCATGTTCGGGGCCGTGGAGCAGCCCCGGTCGTGGGCGCGCCACATGACTCGTACCCGGGCCCTCCAGCGGGAGACGGGGGGCTTCACCGAGTTCGTGCCCCTGCCCTTCGTCCACATGGCCACCCCCATCTACCTTCAGAAGCGGTCCCGGCGGGGCCGACGTTCCGCGAGACCGTCCTCATGCATGCGGTCGGCCGGATCGCCTATCGGGGGGCCATCGACAACATCCAGGTCAGCTGGGTGAAGATGGGGGCAGACGGGGTCCGACAACTGCTCGGGGCCGGAGTGAACGACCTGGGCGGCACGCTCATGGACGAGAACATTTCCCGGGCCGCCGGGGCCAGCCACGGGCAGATGATGGACGTCGAGGGCTTCCGGGGCCTGTTGGAGCCGCTCGGGCGCGAGCTGGTCCAGCGCACCACTCTTTATGGCCGGGTGCCCCAACCCCCCGGCCAACCCGGGTGGGGCGCGGAGCGTCGCGCAGCCCATCGCCGCCAACCGGTGAGGTGACCCGCTCGGGGGCGCCTGGCGCCAGCGCCGGTCCACCGGCCGGGGACGCCTTCGAGCGCCTGGCCGAGGAGCTGGCCGCGGGGGCGGGGTCCCGAGCCCAACGCAACCTCTTCCGCTCGATGCTCTCCACCGTCAGGGAGCTGGCCCACGAGAACACCGATGTCATCGACCTCAAGATCGCCGACGCCGCCCTGGCCGAGATGTCCGAGGCCTTCCGGGTCTTCCGGCCGTACCGAGCGATCAAGAAGATGACCGTCTTCGGTTCGGCTCGGACCGCTCCTGATGACTTGGCCTACGCCCATACCCGTGAGCTGGCGCGGTCCATGGCCGCAGCGGACTGGATGGTGGTCACCGGGGCGGGCCCGGGCATCATGGCCGCGGGGATGGAGGGAGCGGGCACCGATCGCTCGATCGGGGTCAACATCCGGCTCCCCTTCGAGGGAGGAGCCAACACCTTCATCGCCCAGGACCCCAAGTTGGTGGAGATGCGCTACTTCTTCACCCGGAAGCTCATGTTGATCAAGGAGTCCGATGGCTTCGCCGTGCTCCCGGGCGGCTTCGGCACCCTGGACGAGGCCTTCGAGCTCCTGACCCTGCTGCAGACGGGCAAAGCCGCCCCCGCCCCGGTCGTGCTGCTCGACGTGCCCGGCGGCAACTACTGGACGGAGTGGGACCAATTCGTCGAGCGGGCGGTGGAGACCCGGGGGCTCATCTCGGGGGCGGACCGATCGCTGTTCACGATCACCGACGACATCGGCGCGGCCACCGAGGAGCTGACCGGCTTCTACCGGAACTACCAGTCGTCTCGGTGGGTCGGCGACCTCTTGGTCCTGCGCATGCTGGTCGCCCCCGGCCCATCCGAGCTGGCCGAGATCAACCGCCGGTTCGGCGACGTGCTGTCCGGAGGAGTCATCCGCTACACGAAGCCCCTTCCCCCCGAGCGAGCCGGCAACGACCATCTCGACCAGCCCCGGCTCGCCCTGCGCTTCGACAAGTTCCACTACGGCCGGCTTCGCCAGCTGATCGACGCCCTCAACCAGTGCACCGGAGACCAGATCGTGAACGGCCGGCAGCGCCGGCTGGGCGTGGACCGAGCTGGGAACATGCGACCCGGTGCATGGCCGACCTGATCGAGCGACACGGTCCGCCGCCCCTTCGGCCCTCGCGTCCCTGACGCCCCTTCGGTTCGACGCCCTGGCCCGCTCCATCCTCTACCAGCAGCTGGCCGGGAAGGCGGCCGCCGCCATCCATGCCCGCTTCTCGGCCGCGTTGGGCGGGACGGCCACCGCTGGTCGGTGCTGGCCGCACCACCGGGCCTCTTGGTCTCGTGCGGGCTGAGCCGGGCCAAGGCCGCGGCCCTTTGCGACCTGGCCGAGCACGTCGTCGATGGCCGGTTGAACCTGACCCGGATCGGGCGGCTGCCCGATGAGCGCGTGATCGAACAGTTGGTCCAGGTGCGGGGCATCGGCCGCTGGACGGCCGAGATGTTCCTGCTGCGGCACCCTCGGGCGCCTCGACGTCTGGCCCACCGGCGATCTCGGCGTACGCGCCGGCTTCGCCTTGGGCTGGAAGTTGCCCGACGTGCCATCGCCCAAGGAACTGGAGGCGCTGGGCGATCCGTTCCGGCCGTATCGGAGCCTGGTGGCCTGGTACTGCTGGCGGGCCGCAGACGATAGAACCCTGGTCCCCGCGGCACCCCTGGTCGTGCACCCGTGATCGAAAGGAGACCCCCGTGACCGATCGAGACATCCGGCTCCTGTTGGCCGACGTCGACGGCACCCTGGTGACCCAGGCGAAGGAGCTCACCCAACGCGCCATCGCCGCCGTGCACCGGGTACATGACGCCGGCATCCTCTTCGCCGTGACCAGCGGGCGCCCGCCCCGCGGCATGTCCATGCTCATCGAGCCCCTCCGCCTGTCCACGCCGGTATCGGCGTTCAACGGCGGTGTCATCGTCAACCCCGACCTGTCGGTCATCGAGCAGAAGGTGATCGACCCCTCCGTGGTCACGCCGACGCTCGACCTGCTGGCCTCCTTCTCGCTCGACGCCTGGATCTACCGCGGGGCGGACTGGTACGTGGAGGACCCCGAGGGCCCCCACGTCGACCGGGAGGCGAAGACGGTCGAGTTCTCCCCCACGGTGGTCGACAGCTACGACCAGCTCACCACGGACGTGGCCAAGGTCGTCGGGGTGAGCGACGACCCCGACGCCGTGACCGCAGGCCAGGCCGCAGCCCGGGAACGGTTCGGGGACCGGGTCTCTGCGGCCGGGTCCCAGCCCTACTACCTGGACATCACCCATCCCGAGGCCAACAAGGGCGGGGTGGTGACCTTCCTGGCCGGCCGGTTCGGGATCACCACCGACCAGATCGCCACCATCGGGGACATGCCGAACGACATGCTGATGTTCGCCGACTCGGGGCTGAGCATCGCCATGGGCAACGCATCGAGCGAGGTGCAGGCGGCGGCCGACCGGGTAACGACGTCCAACGAGGATGAGGGATTCGCCGTGGCCGTCGAGCGGTTCGTGCTCGGGACGGCAACGACCCCGCCTGGGGCCGGCTGAGCCGGGCTGAGGAGCCGAACCCGGCCGGGGCCTGGGCGACCTCGTCGCGCAGCAGCCGGCGGGCCTACCCGGCGTCGCCGGGGGCCTGGGCCGATCAGGGGCCGTCCTCGAGGGCGAATCCGGATGCGGACCCGCCGGCACCACCGCTCCCGGCCAGCAGCATGGCCGCCTTGTCCACCGCCCGTCGGGCCCGGGTGATCCGCTTCTCCTCGGCCACGAGGTCCGGGTCGGGCTCACCCTTGGCTCGTACCGAGTCCGAAGCCTGCCGAAGCCGGTCGATGGCCAGGTCGGCCAGCGAATCGGATATGGCCGACAGCCGCTCGGACAGCTCGGCGAGCTCCTCGGCCACCGGGCTCGTCACCTCGAGGACGGGGCCACGACCTCGACCACCTCGAGGTCGCCGTCGGCGTGCTGTTTGCGGATGACCTTCTTGTCGAACTTGCCCACGCTGGTCTTCGGGATCTCGTCGACGAAGGCCCAGCGTTCCGGGAGCCACAACCGGGCCACCCGGTCGGACAAGAACTCGACCAGTTCGTCCCCACTCGGGTCGGCCCCGTCGGCTCGCACCACCGCCACCAGGGGCCGTTCGCTCCACTTGGGGTCGGGGACGCCGATGACCGCCGCTTCGAACACGCCGGGGTGGGCCATGACCTCGTTCTCGAGCTCCACCGACGAGATCCACTCACCGCCGGTCTTGATGACGTCCTTGGTGCGGTCGCTGATCTGCATGAAGCCCTTGTCATCGAGCGAACCCACGTCGCCGGTGCGCAACCAGCCGTCGTGGAACCGGTCCGGGCTCGGCTCGCGGTAGTACGAGCCGGTGACCCATGGGCCGCGGACCTCGAACTCCCCGACCGTCTCGCCGTCGTTGGGTAGGACGGTGCCGTCGTCGGCGCAGATCCGGATCTCCACACCGGGCACGACCCGGCCGGCCTTGGATCGCCAATCGAGCTCGTCCTCGGGCGTGGCACTGCGGGGTGGGATGGACAGGGCACACAGGGGGCTGGTCTCGGTCATGCCCCAGCCCTGGACCATGTCGATCCCGAAGCGCCGATCGAACTGATCGATCATTTGCCGGGGAACGGCCGCGCCTCCGCCCACGATCATCCTGACCGACGACATGTCGACCTCGTGGTTCTCCGCATAACGGAGCAGCTCGTTCCAGATGGTGGGCACCCCTGCGGTCAGGGTCGGGTGCAAGGCGGCGTTGATGGCGGCCAGGGGCTCGGCCTGGAGGTACTGCTGCGGCATCACCAGGTCCGCCCCGACCAAGAAGGCGGCATAAGGGGTGCCCCAGGCATTGGCGTGGAACATGGGCACGATGGTCAGCACCCGGTCCGTCTCCTTGATGCCCATCGACGACGCCGAGGTCACGGCCATCGAGTGCAGGAACGTCGACCGGTGGCTGTAGACGACGCCCTTGGGGTTCCCGGTGGTCCCCGAGGTGTAACACATGGCAGCTGCTTCTCGCTCGTCCAGGTCGGGCCAGGAAAAGCCGGGCGCTTCGGCGGCGAGCAGCTCGTCGTAGTCGAGAGTCTCGCCCAGGGGCGACTCGGCACCGGGATCGCCGCCGGCCACGATGAAGTGCTTCACGGTGGTGAGCTGGTCGCGCACCCTGGCCAGCAGGGGAACCAGCATGTCGTCCACGATGATCACCTTGTCCTCGGCATGGTTGATCACGAACGCCAGCTGGTCGGGGAAGAGCCGTACGTTGAGGGTGTGGAGCACCGCCCCCATGGACGGGACGGCCAGGTACACCTCCATGTGGGTCTGGTTGTTCCACAAGAAGGTCCCGACACGATCGTCGCCGGTGACGCCTAGCTTCCTGAGCGCGGCGGCCAGCTGGTCAGTCCGGTCGCCGACCTCGGCGAACGTGGCCGAGGTGTGCTGGGCCGCCGGGCCGGTGACCGTCAACACCTGGCTTTCCCCGTAGACCGTCCGCCCGTGGCGGAGGATGCCACTGACAAGCAGCGGACCATCTTGCATGGTACTGAGCACGGCGAGCCTCCCCGGATCCTGGTGGGACGAGCTTATCGACGCCGGTCGGGCCAGGCCCATGCACGGCCTGCTTGACGGGCCCCGCCCGGTGGGGCAGGGCCTTGTCGGTCGGGCCCCGCCCGGTGGGCAGGGCCTTGTCTGTCGGGCCCCGCCCGGTGGGCAGGGCCTTGTCGGTCGGGCCCCGCCCGGTGGGCAGGGCCTTGTCGGACGGGCATCCCCGGTGATGAACTTGAGGGGCGCCACCGTTGCCCGCCGATTGTTCACCGGCGGGACGGGACTCCGGTCGTCGCCTTCCAGCGACGAAGGACTCTGAGTCGGCCGCTCACTGCACTCCAAGTTGGGATCGTGAGGTGAGCGGATTGAGCAAGTTCATTGTGGGAGCAGGAATCGCGTGCGTCGGGATCGTGGTGGCACTGCTGTTGACGGTCGTGGCCGTCGCCAGCGCGGGAACCAGTGGTTCGGGTGGGAGTCCGGGCGCCTCGGCGGGCCCCGGCGGGCCTGCCGGATCGGGAGGGGGCGACAGCTCCCCAGCCGTCCCGGCGGACTGGGTGAACCAGTACCGCCTCGCCGCGGCCACCTGCCCCGGCCTGTCATGGTCGGTACTGGCCGGTATCGGGACGGTGGAGACCGACAACGGGCAGTCCAATGCACCGGGAGTGTGGTCAGGGTCCAACTCGGCCGGAGCCGAGGGTCCGATGCAATTCGAGCCGGCCACCTTTGCTGCCGACGCGGTGGTCGGTCCGGGGGGGGCCCAGCCCGCATCCCCGTACGACCCGATCGACGCCATCTACACCGCGGCCAAGCTGCTCTGCTCCAACGGTGCCGGCAGCGACTCGGGACTCCGGTCCTCCATCTACGACTACAACCACTCGGATACCTACGTGAACACCGTCCTCACGCTGTCCATCGCCTTGGCCGACTCACCGACGGCCGATGGGACGGTGCTCGCTGCTCTGCAATTCGCGGCCGAGAAGCTTGACACCCCTTACGTGTGGGGCGGGACAGGCAACGGCGGGTTCGACTGCTCGGGGCTCACCCAGGCGGCGTACCGAGCGGGAGGGATCTCCCTTCCCCGGGTGGCCCAGGACCAATACGACGCGGGGCCACCGGTCACCGCCTCGCAGACGGTACAACCTGGTGACCTGGTCTTCTTCGGTGAGGGTCCCGGCGCGGTCGACCATGTCGGCCTCTACGTCGGGGGCGGCGAGATGATCGATGCCCCACACACCGGTGCCAACGTCCGCTTCGACAATGCCGATTGGACCGGCCTGGTCGGGGTGACCCGGCCGGGCGGGTGAGCGATCAACGACGTGGGCGCAAGGCGATGCCGCCTTTACCCTGGGTGCTGTGCCGGCGCCCGTGCTCACCTACCGACATGGCTTCGCCTTCGACCTGCCACCTGAGCGACTCTGGAATCGGCTCGAAGAGATCGACCAGTTCGAGCGCTGGTGGCCCTGGCTCAGCGACTTCCGGATCGAGGGAAGCGGCCTGTCGACCGGATCCGTCCTCCACGGCGTGGTCACCCCCCCGCTCCCCTACCGCATGCGCCTTCAAGTCCAGCTCGTCCAGTGCGAGCGGCCGCACGCCATCACTGCAACGATCGCCGGCGATCTCACCGGGGATGCCCAGCTCCGGCTACGACCGGACGGCGCGGGAACTTGGGCCGAAGTGAGGTGGACGGTCGAAATGCGCCAGCCGGCCATGCGGCTCGCCAGCCGCATCGGCCGTCCGGTCCTTCAGTGGGGGCACGATCGAGTGGTCGAGATGACCGTTGCCGGATTCCGAAAGCGGATCAAGACCTCTTGAGAAGGATTAAGACATCTTGAGAATTCGGTCTGCTCACTTCCCCGGCGGCCGGTAGAGCGTCTTCTTGGCGGCAGCCGCGTCGGCCTCGGTCGCCGTGAGGAGCGCCACCGTTCTCGTTGTCGCACCACCACCAGCATTCACCGCCAACGCCGCCGCGGCTGCGGACACGGTGTCGGGCATGTCCACGGTGACGTAGGCGTCAGTCCCGCCCAGCGCAAAATAGAACGCATCGACCGTCCCGCCCACGCTCTCGACGAGTGCGGTAGCGGCCGCGACACGGGCCGACCCGCCCTCGGCCTTCAGGCCCTTCACGCCCTCCAGGGTGTAGTTCACTTCCAGCAGGTATTTCGCCATGATGCCCCCGATCGTCCTTCGCGACCGACCGTACTAGATCTCTCGGAACCAGGCCTCTCGGAACGAGGCCTCTCCGGGCGCACGTCGCCTCGGCACTCAGGGTGCTGGTTCTTCTGGTTATCGGACCTTCTTCTGGTATCGAATGCTCGGATGAAGGGACTGACGCGGATCGCCGCCGTCAGGTCGAGGACGCCGTTGACGTTCCCGGGATGTCCGTGCCGCACACGGGCTGGCTCGACACGGGAACGAAGCCCTTGGATTGCGCCTGCAGGAACCAGGTGCAGGTCTGGGCCGGATCATGCCCGAAGTTGTTCGAGTAGTTGATGGGATTAGGCAAGAGCCCGTTGGCGTTGTAGGACTTCACTCCGCGGAGAGACTTGATGACGGCAGACGACGTGGGGTTCGTTCCCGACAGCTGGATGCCCTTGATCATCAGGTCTGCTCCCACCCAGGCCTCATATTGCTCGAAGGTGGGGAACTGAGACTTGGCGAAGCCGTCGTACTTCTGGAGCGCGGCCTGCATCTGCGCGGTCCCAGAGTTGGGCAACTGGAACGGTCGGAACAGGCTGGCGAAGTAATCACCCTGCAGGTCCGGCCAGACCGGCGACGTGATAGCGGCGGGCTCGTAGCCGGTGGGGAAGACGACCGCCTTCAGTTTCACCCCAGCTTGCTTCAGGGACGTGGCCAAGGCGAAGTTGGAGTTGTCGTCCATTGCCGTGTAGATCCCGTTCACGCCCTTCGATTTGGCCACCAGGGCGGCTGTGGTGAAGTCCGATCCACCGAAGGGAACCGAGGTGTCAAGGACGCCTTGCTTGCCGCCGGCGTGGATCACCGACTGGACTGCCCCGATAGCGGCGCGGGTGGACGACGGTGAGATGCTGTACCCGTAGGCACCGACGACGTTGCCACCGTGGGAGACGAGAAACTTTCCGGCCGCCGTATTGACCGGGTACTTCGGGTTCACGCTTCCGTTGTCCGAAGCGAACATGTTCGTGTTGGGCTGCGTGCCCCACTCCGGTCCGTCCTGGAAGCTGCCCGTTACCGGGATTCCGGCCTGGGTGGCGTACTTCGACCCCTCAAAGAAGAGGGCACTAACCGATACGATCCCGATCACCCCGTGCGACACCGCGTCTTGGACGGCGGTGGATGCTTGCGTGGGGTTGGTCTGGTCGTCGAGGACGAGGGTCGAGATCGTGTGACCGTTCACCCCACCGTGGGCGTTCTGGTAGTCGACGCGGGCGCGAAAGGCACCCGCTACTCCTTGGTACGTCGGTGCGCCGGCCCCCGAGCACGTACAGACCAAGGCGATGGTAAGTGGTGTTCCACTCGCCGCGCTCGCCGATTCCGTGGCCAGTCCGGCAATTCCGGCGAAGCTCAGAGTGGTCGCTGTGGCCAATGCCACGGCAATCCGCGTCAATCGCGACCTCATGGTCGTTCCTCCCCCTCGGCCCAGCTGGGCGCCCCCTGTGGCCGCAGCCCGATGGGGCTGCCGACTGATGTTGAGGTCGACGTTGAGATCAACCCGTGGCAACGGTAGACGTATGGTCGCCTCTTGTCCAGCATCGATGGCACGACCGGGCTTCCTCGCATCGCGGTGCGAGTGCTCAGCGGTGGACGCGGTTGCCTCAGCTGGTCAGGGTCGGACGCGCGCCCTCATGAGAATATGGGTCAGTGGACGCGGACTCCTGGAAGAGCGCTGGGCTCTGGGACCCGGACGCCCCTGATGCCGATGAGCGGCGAGCCCTCCTTGCCTACTTGTCAGGGCGCGGCGCCACCTTGGAACAAATGACGATTGCCCAACGGTCGGGGAGCCTTCCGGCCGTGGCTGGTGACCTGGTGATGGGTATGGCAACACAGCAGGCGACCCTGTCGCTGGAGGAGGTGGCTGCCCGCTATGGGGTCCCGGTGGAGCGGGTCCGGCGAGTACTCCTGGCAGTGGGCCTGCCGGTTGCGACGGACAGCACGGTGCCCGAGGGCTTGGGTTCCCTCTTGCTGGCCTTCGAGCAGGGCGTCGCCCTCATGGGCGAGGAGGCCATCCTGGCCTTCACACGGGTGCTGGGGGCAGCCGCCATCAATGTCGCTGAGGCCGCGGTGGCCCTGTTCTATGCCGAGTTGGGCCCCGGAACTGGGCGCGAGGGGTCGGACGAGTTGGCCCGGGCCAAGGTGGCGGAGACGGCGACACTCGCCTTCGCCTCTGTCCCCGAGGCGCTCACGCAGGTTCTGATCGCGCAGTTCGACCGCGCAACCCGCCGCGCCGCCGTCGCTCGCGGCTGGTCGGCATCGAACGACGTGAAGAGCGAGGCGGTACCGGCGCCGCCGGGCGAGGTCATCGCCATCGGCTTCGTCGACTTGGTCGGATCCACTCAGTGGGCCGAAGGGCTGAGTCTTCGGGACTACAGCCTGGCCCTGGCCCGCTTCGAGTCGTCGGCGTGGTCAGGTGCCGTCCTGGCCGGGGGGAGGGTGGTCAAGATGATCGGGGACGAGGTGTTCTTTGCCGCCCCGTCGGTCGACGCAGCCTGTCGCATCGGGGCCGAGGTATGCCAAGCGGCGGCGGAGGATCCCCTCCTCCCACCCGCTCGGGGCGCGGTTGGTCACGGCCTGGTGACGCCGAGGGAGGGGGACTACTTCGGTCCGCTGGTCAACCAGGTCTCACGACTGGTCAAGGCGGCCGCGCCCGGTGAATTGGTAATCACCGAGCAGGCGGCCGCGTCGCTTCATCCGATCGACGACTGGGTCCTCCGCGATCTGGGCCTGCAACCTCTGCGCGGCGTGGAGCAACCCGTCAGGGTCTTCGCCGTCAGGCAAGCGAGCCCCTAAGGTTCAGGTCGCCGGTGGCGGCGTGAGGGCGTAATCGGCGGCGTAACCAGGCGGCGTAACCGGCAAGGCCAGCGGGGTTCCGGGCACCAACCAAAGACGAGCGACGTCAGCGCAGGGCGAGCTGGCCCGGCACGATGGGGGCAGGAAGCTCGGACGTGCCCATGAGGTAGCGGTCGACTGCGGCCGCCGCCGATCGGCCCTCGGCGATGGCCCAGACGATCAAGCTCTGGCCGCGGGTCATGTCGCCACACACGAAGACGCCCTCGACGTTGGTCGACCAGGCCGAATCGGCGGCCACATTCGAGCGGCTGTCGAGCTCGATGCCCAGCTCGGCCACCACGCCGGTCGGCTCCGCCCCGACGAAGCCCAGGGCCAAGAGCACGAGATCGCAGTGCAGCTCGAAGGCTGTGTTAGCAATCGGCGTGAAACGGGGACGTCCATCGTCGCCGACAGCCACCTCCACCTCCTCGCCCCGAAGTCCGCCGACCGCGCCCGATCCGTCGTTCACGAACTCCACCGTGGTGACCCCGAACATCCGCTCGCCACCCTCCTCGTGGGCGGCCGAGGTCCGGAGGATCAGCGGCCACGTCGGCCAGGGGTTGTCCCCCAGCCGGTCCCCCGGCGGCTCGGGCATGATCTCGAGCTGGTGCACCGAGAGGGCGCCCTGGCGATGGGCTGTGCCCAGGCAGTCCGCCCCGGTGTCACCTCCCCCGATGATGACCACGTGCTTACCGCGGGCATCGATGGGCGACTCGGCCAGTGCGCCTTCTTGGACCCGGTTCGAGGGCTTCAGGTAGTCCATGGCCGGATGGATGCCTCTGAGCTCTCGTCCGGCAGCCGAAAGGTCTCGGGGCACGGTGGCGCCGCCGGCGAGCACGGTGGCATCGAAGTCGTCTCGCAGGGATCGGGCGTCGACCAGCGTGACGTCCTCGGCCGCCGCCCCGTGCACCTCGGGCGCCGGAGAGCCCACCGACACGCCGCAGCGGAACTCCACGCCTTCGGCGACCAGCTGCCCCAGCCGCCGATCGAGAACGGCCTTTTCCATCTTGAACTCGGGTATGCCGTACCGAAGCAGGCCGCCCGGCCTCTCGGCCCGTTCGAAGACCACCACCTGGTGGCCGGCCCGGGCCAGCTGCTGGGCGACGGCCAGACCGGCCGGGCCCGAGCCGACGATTGCCACTCGCTTGCCGGTGAGGGCCAGCGGCTTGACCGGCTCCACCCATCCCTCGTTCCATGCCCGTTCGACGATCTCGTATTCGATCCGCTCGATGGCCACCGGGTCGGAGTTGATGCCCAGCACGCATGCCCCCTCGCACGGGGCCGGGCACAGTCGCCCGGTGAAGTCGGGGAAGTTGTTGGTGGCGTGCAGCCGGTCGATGGCCTCGGACCAGTCGTCCCGGTAGACCAGGTCGTTCCATTCAGGGATCAGGTTGCCCAACGGGCATCCCTCGTGGCAGAACGGGATGCCGCAGTCCATGCAACGAGCACCTTGCTCGCGGGCCGACTCGACCGCGAAGGGCTCGTAGACCTCGTTCCAGTCGCGAAGGCGGACGGGCACGGGACGACGGGGCGGCAGCTCCCGCCCGAACTTGAGAAAGCCCTTGATGTCACCCATGATCTGCGCCCCTCAACCGTGCGGTGCGGCCATGACCGCCTCGTCCACCGACCGGCCCTCGGCCACGGCCAGCTCGGTGGCCTCGAGCACCCGCCGGTAGTCCCGGGGCATCACCTTCACGAACGACTCCCACGTCGTGGACCAGTCCAACAGGATGTGGTCGGCCACCTCGGAGCCGGTCTCGTCCCGGTGCAAGATGATGCGGTCCTTCAGCCAGATGCGGTCGTCGGCCGACAAGGGCTCAAGATCGACCATCTCCGGGTTGTAGAGGCCGTTGAAATGGTCATCCCGGTCGTACACGAAGGCGACGCCGCCGGACATGCCGGCACCGAAGTTCCGCCCGGTCGGCCCGAGCACCACCACCCGTCCGCCGGTCATGTACTCGCACCCGTGGTCGCCCACACCCTCGACCACGGCGATGGCCCCGGAGTTCCGGACGCAGAAGCGCTCCCCCACCTGGCCGCGGATGAACACCTCGCCCGATGTGGCGCCGTAAAGGATCACGTTTCCGGCCACGATGTTGTCCTCGGCCACGAACGGCGACTGCTCGGGAGGCTGGACGATGATCCGACCGCCGGAGAGGCCCTTGGCCAGGTAGTCGTTGGTGTCGCCGAAGAGCCGCATGGTGACCCCCCTGGGCACGAAGGCGCCGAAGCTCTGGCCGGCCGAGCCCCGGAATGTCAGGTCGACCGAGCCCTCGGGCAGGCCGTGGCCGCCGTGACGCTTGGTGATCTCGTGCCCGAGGAGGGTGCCCACCGTCCGGTCGACGTTGGTGACCGCCAGCTCCGCCGTCACCGAGCGCCCGCTCTCGATCGCCGGGCGGCAGGCGGACAGGAATTGGTGGTCGAGGGCCCGGTCGAGACCGTGGTCCTGCTCGTTCACCTGGAAGCGGATGGCGCCCTCGGGAGCCTCGGGGACGGCCAGGATCGGGGCCAGATCGAGGCCGGAGGCCTTCCAGTGGTCGATGGCCGTTGCCGTCTCGAGCAGCTCCACCCGTCCGATTGCCTCCTCGAGCGAGTGCAGGCCCAACTGGGCCAGGTACTCCCGGACCTCCTCGGCGATGTACTCGAAGAAGGTCTCCACGAACTCGGGCTTGCCCGTGTAGCGCCGGCGCAGCTCGGGGTTCTGGGTGGCGATGCCCACCGGGCAGGTGTCGAGGTGGCAGACCCGCATCATGATGCAGCCCGACACGACCAGGGGGGCGGTGGCGAAGCCGAATTCCTCCCCGCCCAACAGGGCGCCGACCAGCACGTCCCAACCCGTCTTCATCTGGCCGTCGACCTGGACCACGATGCGGTCCCTGAGTCCGTTGGCCATCAGGGTCTGCTGGGTCTCGGCCAGGCCCAGCTCCCAGGGGATGCCCGCGTGCTTCAACGACGTCATCGGCGCGGCGCCGGTGCCGCCGTCGTGACCGGAGATGAGCACCACGTCGGAATGGGCCTTGGCCACTCCGGCGGCCACCGTGCCCACGCCCACTTCGGCCACCAGCTTCACGTGGATCCGTGCCTCGGGGTTGGCCGACTTCAGGTCGTGGATGAGCTGGGCGATGTCCTCGATGGAGTAGATGTCGTGGTGAGGGGGCGGCGAGATGAGCCCGACCCCCGGGGTGGTGGATCGGGTCTTGGCGATCCAGGGGTAGACCTTGGAGCCGGCCAGCTCGCCCCCTTCACCCGGCTTTGCCCCCTGGGCGATTTTGATCTGGATGTCGTCCGAGTTGACCAGGTACTCGCTGGTCACCCCGAACCGGCCCGAGGCGACCTGCTTGATGGCGCTGCGCCGCAGGTCGCCGTTGGCGTCGGCCGTGAACCGGTCGGCATCCTCGCCGCCCTCCCCGGTATTGGACCGGCCCCCCAGGCGGTTCATGGCGATGGCCAGCGTCTCGTGGGACTCGGCCGAGATCGACCCGTAGGACATGGCCCCGGTGGAGAACCGGGACACGATGTCCTCGATCGGCTCCACCTCTTCGATCGGGATGGGCGGCCGCTCCCCGGTCTTGAGCCGGAACAGGCCGCGCAAGGTGGCCAGCTTGGTCGCCTGCTCGTCGACGGCCCGGGTGTACTCCTTGAAGATCTCGTAGCGCTTCGACCGGGTGGCGTGCTGCAGCTTGAAGACCGTCTTCGGGTTGAACAGGTGGACCTCGCCGTCACGGCGCCACTGGTACTCGCCACCGGTCTCGCGCTCCCGATGGGCCAGCTCGGTGGGCCGATCCAGGTTGGCCAGGTGGTGCCGGGCGATGACCTCTTCGGCCAGGACGTCGAGGCCCACCCCGCCGATGCGGCTGACCGTACCAGTGAAGTACTCGTCGATCAGGTCGGGGGCCAGGCCCACCGCCTCGAAGACCTGGGCGCCGGTATAGGAGGCAACGGTCGAGATGCCCATCTTGGACATCACCTTCAAGACGCCCTTGCTCGCGGCCTTGATGTAGTTCTTCTGGGCCTGACGGGGCGTGACCCCGGCCAGCATGCCCGAGGCGATCATGTCGTCGATCGTCTCGAAGGCCAGGTACGGGTTGATGGCCGCCGCGCCGAAGCTCTTGAGCAAGGCCATGTGGTGGACCTCGCGTGCGTCACCTGCCTCCACCACCAGGCCCACCCGGGTCCGGGTCTTCTCGCGGACCAGATGGTGGTGGACGGCGGAGACCAACAACAGCGAGGGGATGGGGGCCCACTCGGCCGTCGAGTTCCGATCCGACAACACGATGATGTCGGCGCCCTCGGCGATGGCCGCGCTGACCCTGGCCCGCACCTCCTCGATCCCCCGGCGGAGCGCCTCCCCGCCGCCGGCCACCTCGAACAGCCCGTCGATGGCGAAGGCGCTGAACCCAGGGGTCTGACCGTCCTCGTTGACGTAGAGCAGCTTGGCCAGGTCGTCGTTGTCGATCACCGGCATGGGCAGTACGATCTGCCGGCACGACTCGGCCGTCGGCTCGAGCAGGTTGGCCTCAGGGCCGAGGGTCGACGCCAGGGAGGTGACCAGCTCCTCGCGGATGGCATCCAACGGTGGGTTGGTGACCTGGGCGAAAAGCTGGGTGAAGTAGTCGTAGAGCAGCCGGGGACGGTCGGACAGCACGGCGATGGCCGTGTCGGAGCCCATGGAACCGCGGGGCTCGACGCCGGTCTTGGCCATGGGGGCCAACAACAGGCGCAACTCCTCGGTGGTGTAGCCGAACAGCCGTTGGCGGCCGATGACCGAGGCGTGCTGGGGGGTCAGCATGTTCCTCGGGGGCAGGTCGTCGAGATCGATCTGGCCCTCCTCGAGCCACAGGCCGTAGGGGCGCTGGGCGGCCAGCGACGACTTGATCTCGTCGTCGTCGAGGATCCGGCCCGCCTTGGTGTCGACCAGGAACATCCGGCCCGGCTGCAGCCGGCCCTTGCGCACCACCTTGGCCGGGTCGACGTCGAGCACGCCGACTTCGCTGGCCAGCACGACCAGCCCGTCGTCGGTCACCCAGTACCGGGCCGGCCGCAGGCCGTTGCGGTCGAGGACGGCGCCGATGATCGAGCCGTCGGTGAAGGCCACTGCGGCCGGGCCGTCCCAGGGCTCCATGAGAGCAGCGTGGTAGCGGTAGAACGCGCGACGTCCCGGGTCCATGGTCCGGTGGTTTTCCCACGCCTCGGGGATCATCATCAACACGGCGTGGTGCAGGGGGCGCCCGCCCAGGTGCAGCAGCTCCAGCACCTCGTCGAACGACGCCGAGTCGCTCGCGGCGGGCGTGACGATGGGGAAGGCGCGCTCCAGGCCGGGGATCAGGTCGGAGGCGAGGAGCGCCTCGCGGGCCCGCATCCAGTTGCGGTTGCCGGCCAACGTGTTGATCTCGCCGTTGTGGGCCAGGTACCGATAGGGGTGGGCCAGTGGCCATGACGGGAAGGTGTTGGTGGAAAAGCGCGAGTGGACGAGGGCCAGCCCGCTCACCAGGCGCTCGTCGGAGAGGTCGGGGTAGAACTCGGCCAGCTGGTGGGAGGTCAGCATCCCCTTGTAGGTGATGGTCCGGGCTGAGAGGGAGGCCAGATAGATGCCTTCGATCTCGTGCTCGGCCCGCTTCCGGAGGACGAAGGCCAGCCGGTCGATGGCCAGGACCGGGTCGTCACCGATCAAGGTGGTGCCCGGGGCCGGGGCCACGAAGACCTGGCGCATCCTGGGCATGACCGCCCGGGCCACCGAGCCGAGCATGGAGTCGTCGAAGGGCATGTCGCGCCAGCCCAGGACGGAGAGTCCCTCCTCGTCGGCCAGCCGCTCCAAGCCGAGCTGCGCCTTCTCCGCCTCGGCCCCGTCCTGGGGCAGGAAGGCGATGCCCACTGCGTAGGCACCGGGGTCGGGCAGGTCGAAACCGGCCACCGCGGCCAGGAATTCGTGGGGGACCTGGATGAGGATGCCGGCGCCGTCGCCGCTGTCCTCCTCGCTACCCGTCGCCCCCCGGTGGGCCAGGTGCTCGAGGGCGACGATCCCCTGGCGCACCAGCCCGTGGCTGGGCCGGCCGTGCAAGTCTGCGACCAGGGCGATCCCGCACGCATCGTGCTCGAACCCCGGTACGTACAGACCCGTGCGCGGGGCGCGGTGGGGCGCCACGGGTGTCGTGGTGCCGCCGGGTGCAGGGTCGGCGGAAAGGCCGGTACGTGTCGTCATCGGGTCTCTCCATCGGTGGACGAGGGAGGGTCTCTCCGTCGGGATGGTGGATCTTCCGCCCGGGACGACGCTGGCCCTGCGGTCCGTCAACTCTACACGGTCGCCCGGGACCCCGCCGTGTGTGGCCCGCCCGCACGGCGGTCCCTCCCTGGTGGGCCGCGTGACGATGGGAACGGCATCTCGCCCTCCCCGAGGCGTGCCGCCGGGACTCCCGCTCGTAGGATGAGCATCGTGCCTGGACCGAGCAATTTCGACGCCGTCTTCGTCGGTGGCGGTGTGATCGGGCTGGCCGGGGCCTGGCGATCGGCCCAGGCCGGCCTGGCCGTCGCCCTGGTCGACCCCCGGCCGGGCCGCGGCGCCACCTGGGCGGCGGCCGGCATGCTGGCACCGGTCACCGAGGCCCACTACGGCGAGGAGGCCCTGGTCCGGCTCAACGTCACCGCCGCCGGACTCTGGCCCGCGTTCGCCGACGAGCTCGAAGGGGCATCGGGGACACCTATCGGCTACCTCCGCCACGGCACCGTGGTGGTGGCGGCCGACGCGTCCGATCGGCTGGCCATCGACGAGGTGCTCGCCTTCCAGCAGTCGCTGGGCCTCGGCGCCACCCGTCTCTCGGCTCGGGAGTGCCGTGCCCTCGAGCCCCTGCTCGCTCCCGGACTGCGGGGGGGCGTGGACGTCCCCGGCGACCACCAGGTGGACAACCGCCAGCTGGTGGCGGCGCTGCTGGTCGCCTGCCGGGAAGCCGGGGTCTCGCTGGTCGCCGGTCGGGCCACGGCGGTCTCGCTCTCGGCCCCGGTCCGAGCTCCGGCCGCCTCGCCCGCGGCCGCGCCCCGGGCCACTGGCGTGGAGCTCGAGGGGGGCGCGGCCCTGTCGGCCGGGGCGGTGGTCGTCACCGCCGGGTGTTACACCGGCCAGCTCGGCGGCCTGCCGCCCGGGACGCTGCCACCGGTTCGGCCGGTCAAGGGGATGACCCTCCGCCTGGCCGCCCCGGCCCGGGTTCCCCGCCTCCGACGGACCCTGCGCGGGTTGGTCCACGGCGAGAGCTGCTACCTGGTGCCCAGGGACGACGGCTCGGTGGTGGTCGGGGCCACCGTGGAGGAGAAGGGGTTCGACCGCACCGTCCAGGTCCGTGCTCTCTACGAGCTGCTGCGCGACGCCCGGACCGTCGTTCCCGGGCTCGACGAGTACGAGCTGACCGAGACGGCCGTCGGGCTCCGACCCGGCTCCCCCGACAACGCCCCGGCTATCGGCCGTACCGCCGTACCCGGCCTGCTGGTGGCCACCGGCCACTTCCGCAACGGCATCCTCTTGGCTCCCCTCACCGCCGCCGCGCTCACCGGGCTGCTGGTCGGCGGGAACGGCACCGACGTCGTCGCTCCTTTCGGGCCCGATCGCTTCCGCTCGGTACGAAGCGGGGCAGCGTGACCGGGGATGGGGCGCGACGGGGCGAGAGCCGGGTGGGCACCCGGTGAGCCCCGGCGCCCTCGTGCAGCTGTCGGTCAACGGCGACGCCTGGCGCGGCCCGGTCGGCACCACCGTGGCCGACATCGTGGCGTTATGGTGCCCCTCGCCCAAGGGGGTGGCGGTGGCCCGGAACGGGGACGTGGTGTCGAAGAGCCAATGGGAGGACACCGAGGTCACCGGGGGCGACCGGATCGAGATCGTCTCGGCCGCCGCTGGCGGCTGATCCGACCTCACCGGCGGTACGGTGGAAGCCATGACCGTCTCCCATCCCACCGTCGGCCACGGGGCCGGTCAGGATGCCCCGGGTCCCGTCCCGGGGGACCCGGTCCCCGGTGCTGGCCCTCAGGAGCCGGTCCGCGACCCGGCCTCGGGGACCCCGGTCAACGGACCCCGTGTCGCGGTCGATCCTGACCCGTGGGTGGTCGACGGCGTCGCCATGCAGTCCCGGCTCATCCTGGGCACGGGAGGCATGTCGAGCCTCGAGTCGCTCCGGTCGGCCCTGGTGGCGTCGGCCTCGGACATGGCCACCGTGGCCGTGCGCCGGGTCGACCCGACGGCTCGGGGGTCCCTCCTCGACCTGTTGCGCGACGCCGGGGTGCGCGTCCTGCCCAACACGGCCGGCTGCTACACGGCGTCCGAGGCGGTGCTCACGGCCAAGCTGGCCCGGGAGGCTTTTCAGACCGACTGGGTCAAGCTCGAGGTGATCGGGGACGACCGCACGCTCCTCCCCGACCCTATCGAGGTGGTCGGCGCGGCCGAGGAGCTGGTTGAAGCGGGCTTCGTCGTGTTCCCTTATACCAACGACGACCCGATCCTGGCCCGGCGCCTCCAGCAGGTGGGGTGCGCCACCGTCATGCCCCTCGGGTCCCCGATCGGGAGCGGGATGGGCATCGCCAACCCGCACAACATCGAGCTCATCGTCGAGGACGCAGAGGTTCCGGTCATCCTGGATGCCGGGATTGGCACGGCCTCCGATGCCTGTCTGGCCATGGAGCTCGGCTGCGATGGCGTGCTGGTGGCCTCGGCCGTGACCCGGGCCCAGCATCCGTCTTCCATGGCCGCGGCCATCCGGGACGCCGTCGTCGCCGGCCGGGCCGCCCGGGGGGCCGGCCGCATCCCCCGGCGCCGGTATGCCGAGGCGTCGAGCCCCTTCGCCGGGATGATCGAGTCCGATTCGGGCGCCGGCTCATGAGACCGCCCTCATGAGCACCCCCGTCTCTGGCACCGGGCCCCCCGTCTCCGGCACCGGGCCCCCCGTGGCCCTCTCCATCGCCGGGTCGGACTCGGGGGCGGGGGCCGGGATCCAGGCCGACCTCAAGGCCATGGCCGCGTTCGGCGTGTTCGCCACCACCGCCGTCACCGCGGTCACCGCCCAGAACACGGTCACGGTGGCCGCCGTCCACCGGGTGCCCGCGGCCATGGTCGACGAGCAGATCGCCGCTGTGCTGGCCGATCTCCCGGTGGCTGCCGTGAAGACGGGCATGCTCGCCTCGGTCGAGACAATCGAGGTGGTGTCCAAGCGGGCCGCAGCGGGCGAGCTGCCCAACCTGGTGGTGGACCCGGTCATGGTGGCATCCACCGGGCGCCCGCTGGTCGACCCGGACGGGATCGAGGCCTACCGACGGCACCTGCTCGGCCACGCCATGGTGGTCACCCCCAACCTGTGGGAGGCGGCCCTGCTCGCCGGTCTTGATCCCGAGTCGGTGACCGACACCGACGGCATGGCCCGGGCGGCCCGGCACCTGCACGCGGCCGGGGCCCGGTGGGTGCTGGTGAAAGGGGGCCACCTGCCCGGCGTGGGCCCGGCCACCGGAACTGGGCCGCCGCCCACGGTCGTGCCCGACATCCTCTTCGACGGGCACGAGGTCACCGAGCTGTCCGGTGAGCACGTGCCCACCAGGAACGTGCACGGCAGCGGATGCTCGCTGTCGGCCGCCATCGCCGCTCGGCTGGCCAGCGGATGCGACGTGCCCACCGCAGTTCGGGATGCCAAGGCCTACGTGACCAGGGCGATCCGCGGCGGTGCTGGTTGGCGCTTAGGTAGCGGACACGGCCCGCTCGACCACCATGGGTGGTCCTCCCGGGAATGACAGCGGCCGGGTCGCAACGACCCGGCCGCTCCCCACCCTGTAACAGGAACCTACACCCGGTCTTCACCGGATGCCCCCTCCTGCGGACGCTATGAGAAGCAGCGCCGTTGCTGTCCGTCAGTCTGGTCGATCGTCACCTAAATGTAAAGATCCTGTGAACAGGGCATCTTCCGATTCGGGTCTCATGCCGAGGGCCGACGGCTCGAATTTGGCGGATATCCACAGGTTGCGACCGGGCGCCGGCGCCCCCGATCGCGTGACATCCACGGGTGCGGCCAATGAGCGGAGGGTGGTGCTGGGCGCCTCGACCGGCGCCGCCACCGCCTCGATCCGGGCCGCCACCGAGCTCGTCCTGCTGGCTGCGGCGGAGTAGTCCGGGCCCGCCCCCGGGGCGAACCGTCGGGTCCGTCGCTGGGTCAATGGTGGGGCCCGTCGCTGGGCGAACAGACCGGGCGCTCCGGAGTCCGTCGAGGGCGTTGGTAGGCTCCACGACGGTCATGGTCACTCAAGTGGAAGAGGGGGAACGGCCCCCGGAGAGCCCCGACGACGAGGGGTACGAGCCGGGCTTTGAGCCGGTCGGCCGGATGTCGATCAAGTCGCCGGCCATCATCGTGCTGGCCATCGCCCTGGTGATCCTGATCGCCGGCATCACCGCATCGGCCCTGGCCACCAGCGGCTCGACCACCCTGACCCTCACATCGGTGCGCCTGGCCGACGGAACCGTGGTCCACCTCGAGCCGGGGGCCACCGCCCTGAAGCCGATCGAGCAGCAGGGGAACCCACCGGCGGACATCTTGGCCGCCCTGGCCGTGCCCAAGGGGTCGACGACCACCGGTTCGCTCAACACCGACCAGAACACCACCCAGTACGACCGCACCGTTGATTTCACCTCGATCCTGAGCGCATACCAGGTCCAGGACTTCTATGCCGTCCTCTTCAACCGGCTGGGCTGGAAGCTCGTCTCCAACGGCCCCGACTCCTACCAGGCGGGGAGCACCGAGGTCCTGGCCAAGAAAGGGAGTAGCGACGGGTACTACTGGGAGGCGGGTGCGGTCGTGTCGCCCACGACCGGTGCCGGCGTGACCCCGTTCACGCTCCGGGTGTTCGAGGTGCCCGACCCCACCTGACCGAAGAGCCGGCCGAGGCCCGGGAACGGGTGGCCGCCGGAGGGATGGGGGGCCAGGTCGGCCGGCGCGGCGGCGCGGCGGAGGACGTAGGCCCACACGAACAGGTTCGCCGGGTAGAGGAGGTATCCCACCCGGGTGGCCGGAGCCAGGAGGAGGGCGATCAGCATGACCCACCCGGTGAGCAGCGACACGTCGGCCGCGTTCTTGGGCGGCCTCGTCCTGAGGCGCCAGAACAACAGCGCCGCGCCGACCACGATGACCGCCACCACGTAGGGCTTGTGGAGGCCGGGCACGGCGCTGACCAGCGTGTGCCCGGGGAGCGGGCTGGCGGCCGGCGAGGCGACACCGGCCAGCCCCAGGGGGAACCGGATGACGTTGTCGACGAAGGCGGACGGGTTGGTAAGGGCAAAGGGCGCCACCACCGGACCGGCGACGAGCACGAAGCCGATCAGATAGCGGCCCACGGCCCGGCTGCGGTAGAGGTCGTAGGCCGCCCACAGGGCCAGGAAGGCCAGGGGCCAGGCGGTGAATTTGAGCGACGAGGCCGCGCCCAGGGCCAGGCCGGCGAGCAGGGGTCTTCGGCGCTGGAGGGCGACCAACCCCAGGAGCATCAAGGCGACAACGGGCATGTCGTCGCCCCCGGTGGCCAGGGGAAGGGCGGCAGTGGGCAAGACGGTTAGCACCTGGAGGGCACGGGCCCGGACGTCCCGACTGGCCCGCAGGCGGCTCAGGGCGAAGCCGCCGACCAGCAGGGTGAAGGCCAGGAACTGGAGGCGGGCATCGGCCAGTCGGGCCTCGACCTTGCTCCCGCTCGAAAAGCCGAAGAGCACCATGCCGGGCAGGTACGGGTAGTACAGCTCGTAGACGGGCACCGACTGTTGGTGGATGAGGATGTGCCCGTTGCTGTCGATCACCCGGTAGGGGTCGTGGCCGTGGACCGCGGCCACGCCGGCCCGCTCGACCACGATCACCTCGGGCTGCACGTGCTGGGCGGCGTTGCCCTCCGAGCGCCAGATCACCTCCATGGTCAGCGGGATGACGGTGGCGCCGGCAAAGACCACGACGCAGGCACTGATGCGGGCGATGCGGTACCGCCGAGCGGTCGCCGCCGACTCGGCCGGTCGTCGGCCCCGGCCGGGGCCGCGGCGCCAGGCCACGAGGGCCATGAACGCCCCTCCGGCCAGGTAGGGCCCGAAGGCCATCAATCCCCATTGCCGGTAGAGGGATATCCCGGCCCATATCGCCGTGCACAGGGCGAACACACCGGAAATCCCGTAGAGGGCGGCGTCGCGCCACTCCGGGGACCAGCGGCGGACGGGATCGAGCATCCGGTTGAGGCCGGGGCCGATCGCCGTGGCCCTCCGGCGGTGACCCTGCGGCTCGACGGCCATGCGATCCGAGTCGGGCGGCACGGCCGATGGTACACCCGGGGTCTCGGACTCCCTGGGCACCGCTGCGTCCGATTCGTCCCCGACCAGGCGCTCCCCCCTCATCGTCCCCTCATGAGCCCGTCATCGGCCCTGACCCGTGGCGACCTGATCCTCTGTCGGCTCAAACCCGAGGATGTCGGCGTAGAAGGCGAGCTCGGCCGTGACCGCGGCATGCAGGGTCTCGGCCCGCCGGAAGCCATGGGACTCGCCGGCAAAGGCCTGGTAGCGGCAGTCGACGCCGTGGGCCCGGAGGGCGGCGGCGAATCGCTCAGCCTGGTCGGCCGGGACGACGGGGTCATCCAGCCCCTGCAGGAGCAGGACTGAGCCGGTGACCCGGTCGGCGTGGTGCATCGGCGAACGCTCTCGATAGGCAGCCAACGCGCCGGGCCGCGGCCCAACCAGGGTGTCGACGTAGCTCGACTCGAAGTCGTGGGTCTCGGCGGCCAGGGCCTCGAGGTCGGTGACGCCATACCAGGCTGCGGCGCCGGCGAACCGATCGGAGCGAACGAGGGCGCCGAGGGCGGTGAGCCCCCCTGCGCTGGTGCCCCGGATGACCATCCGTTCGCCGTCCACCCGGGCCGAATCGGCCAAGGCCGCCGCGGCGGCGGCACAGTCGTCGATGTCGGCGATACCCCAGAGCCCCCGCAGCCGCTGCCGATAGGGCCGCCCGTAGCCGGCACTCCCCCGGTAATTCACGGCGAGCACGGCCAGGCCGCGGCTGGTGAAGTACTGGACCAACGGGTCGAATCCGGGATCGGCGGCGGCCGTCGGACCACCGTGGCACATGACCACCAACGGGGGGACCGAGCCGGGCGGCGCCTGGAACCCGGAACTGGTGGGGGTGTAGAAGAGGCTATGGACGGGGCCCTCGGGGCTCGGGGCCTCCAGCGGCTCGGCCACGGCGACGTCACCGGAGGCGACCGAGAGCGTGGGGGAGCACTGAGCAGTCGTGCCTGCCCCCTGGGGGGCGTCGGCTCAGCGCGGTCAGCGGGCTCAGCGGGGTCAGCGGGCTCAGCGGGGTCGGCCCCGGAGGCCACGCTCACGGCGTAGACCGAGGGGCCGACGGTGGGGGTGGCCCCGAGGACCAGCACCTCTCCCTCCGCCGTGACCGATACACCCGAGATGGCGACGCATGGTTGGGGCACGATCTCGAGCTCACCGACTGGGGACTCGGACGGCGGAGGGATCCGGACGAGCTGATCGAACCCCTCTACGTGCCGGCGGCAAGCCAACGCCCCATCGGGCAGCTCAGTCACGGTGGACTGCCCGAGCACCCAGTCGGGACCGTGGAATTCGGCCCGGGTCACGACGCCAGGACGGACGGGGCGACGCGACCGAGCCCGCCTGGCCCGGTGCGTCCACAGCGTCCACAGCGTCCACGCGTCCACAGCGTCCACACGGTAGGGCAGCCACCAGTCGGTCTCGTCGGACAGGTAGACGAGCGACCCGTCCCGGCACCAGGTCGGTTGGCCGATCGACACATCGGTGCCCCCGGCGATGCGACGGGGCTCGGCCACCCGGGGGCCGGCGTCGTCATCCAGCCACCGACCCACCCACAGCTCACAGCCGTCCCAGGGCATCTGTGGGTGGTCCCAGGCCAACCAGGCCAGGTGGGCGCCGTCGGGGGACGGCCGGGGAGCGGCATAGAAATCCCGCCCGGCGAGCACGGGGACGGTGATCAGCGAGCCTTGGGCATCCACGGCCACGATCCCGTGGGCGACGCCATCGGGGCCGTGGCGCTCCTCGATGCAGATGAACCATCCGCCGTCGGTCGACAGCCGTCCATCGGCGTAGCGCACGGATCGGGCGCCGGTGGCGACGGTCGTCAGGAGGGTCGGTGCGGCGGTCGTCAAAACGGGCGGGGCTGCGGTCGTCAAGACGGGCGGGGCGACGGCCGGGGCGACGTCGCCATCTACCTCCCAGCGGTAGACCGCTTGGTCTGCTTGGTCGACGTAGAACAGCGTCCCGTCCTCGACCGTGGCCGACCCGCCCCCGTACTCGTGCACTCGCGAGCGGATGCTGCGACCGGGAGGGGAGACGTCGGTCGGACCCTCGGTCGCACTGGCCCGGACCATGACTTGGCGCCCTCCCTCGTCGGGACGGCTCTCGAGCCAATAGGCCCACCGGCCGTCGACCTGGAGGCCGCTGCGAGACACCTTGCCCGCCGCCACCGCGGTGGCGGAAAAGGGGGACGGCCACGATCCGGCCGGGGCGTCAGTCCTGGCCGGACGGGGCTCGGTCATCGGCTCACCTGCCATGGTGCGGGCACCCCGCCGTCCGCGGCCCCTGCCGGCCCTCGGCCTCCGGTCGAGCTCGACCGGGCTACGGGGAGAAGTCCTCGGGTCGGATGGTGTCGAGGAAATTCCGGAACTCGCCTACCACCTCTTCGGGGTTCTCCTGCTCGCCGTCGCCGTCGCCGTCTTCGTCGTAGCTCTCTTCGTCCTCATCTTCCTCGTCTTCGGCCGGCAGCATGATGCCTTCGGCGTCCATGAGGTCGTCGGCCACATACAGTGGTGTTCCGGTCCGGACAGCGACGGCCACGGCGTCGGACGGTCGGGCCGAGACCGGCACCTCGGCACCCCCGTGACGGAGCACAATCTCGGCGTAGTACGTCGACGTCCGCAACTCGGTGATGACGACACGCACCACGTCGGCTCCCAGCGCATCGAGCAGGTCCCGGATGAGGTCGTGGGTCATCGGACGGGGCGTGTCCATGCCCTGAAGGGCGAAGGCAATGGCCGTCGCCTCTGGCGCGCCGATGAAGATCGGCAACGTGCGGCCGAGCACGTCGGACTCCTGGAGAAGGAGCACGGGCGTGTTCGACTGCAAGTCCACCCGCACCGCCCGAAGTCGGACCTCGACCATGCGTTGCAACTTACTCGCCGGACGCCATATTCGCGGTCAGGTCGGGCACGCCATGGCCCCGTGCCGGGGCTCCGAGGACGGCGGACGGCTCGGCCGGCTCGGCCGGGAGGGAGGCCACGGGATCACCCACCGAGCAGATCGCGGATCGCACCCCGCAACAGCGTGCTGCGGAGCCCCTGACCCAGCTGGGTCAGCTCCTCCGCCGTCTGCCCAGCTCGCTGGCGAGCCTCGGGATTTCGCTGCCTGACCAGGGGCAAGACGATCTGCTCAATGAATCCAGCCTCACGGTCGGCCGTGTTCTTGTACAGACGGAGATGGCGGGGCTCCACACCGTAGCGAGCGAATCCGGCCGCCAAGTTGGCGATGGCCAGACCGTCCTCGTCGAAGTACTCGGCCCCGCCGACCTGGGTGGCGACGAGCAACCCGTACTCGCGGAGCTGCCCAAGCACCTCCTCGCCCAGACCGCTGGCCGCGGCCAGCTCGGCCATGGTCAGGCTGGCGCCGGTCAGGTCGGCCTGGCGCCCGCCGGTGGCCGATCCCGTGCGGGCCGATGACGACGGGGCGCCGCCGGCCCGAACCGGACGGCGACGGCAGCTCTGACGGTGCGTCCCCTGGAATGTCCGATGCCGGCTCGGGTTGGTCCGGGGTCGTCGGGGCCGGGTCTCGGGCCCCCGCCGACGAGGCCCGAACGGGCCGAACGGGCCGAGGCCGAGGCCCGTCCCTGCCCCTCGGACGAACCACCCCGGGCCGAAGCCGATCGAGCCGTGCCCGAGGACCCCTGCTCAGAGGCGCCGTCGATGCCGGGTAGCCCCGGACCGCCTGCCCCGGCCGTCGGCCCATCGGATGGGGACTGGCTCGATCGAGTCGATTGACCTTGCTGGCCTGCTTGGCCTGCTTGACCTGCCTGGCCTGCTCGACCTGCTTGGCCCGACCCGCCCGGTCGGCCCGGAGCACGCCTGACCGTGGCCTGTCCGACCAGTACGGGGTCGGCTTGCCGGCGGCGGCCGGTGTCGGGCGACTCGGTCCCGTCCGGCTGCGCCGCCCCCGTCGTTGCCGGCGACGGGTCGCCATCGGCCGGGCCGGGCTCGGCCTGGCCGGTTCCGGTCGGGCCGGGGTCGCCGGCGTGCACCCGGGCGTCGATGGCTGCCCTCGGCACACCCGCCGCCGGCGTGGGTGCCGTCGCCTCCTCGATCGAAGCACCGACCTCGCTTCCATTCGAAGCGCCGGACCCGTTGGCCTCCTCGGATCCCTCGGTTCCGTCGTCGAGGCGGTCCTTGATCACCTTCAGGGGCAAGAAGTGCTCCCGCTGTTGGCGGAGGACCCATCGCAGGCGTTCCACATCGTGCTCATAGAACTTCCGGTACCCCGAAGGGGTCCGTTCCGGGTTGACCAGGCCCTGGCTCTCGAGGAACCGGATCTTGGATATGGTGATGTCCGGGAACTCCTGGCGGAGGAGGGTCAGGACATCACCGATGGACAAGTACGAGCGTGCGCTCACCCGCTCCTCCCCACCTCGGGCACGACGTCGACGTCCGTGCTCATTCGCCCGTGGCCAGCAAGTACAACAGCTTGAACTTGCCAATTTGGACTTCGTCCCCACTGGCCAGCACAGCCTCGTCGATCCGTTCCCGATTGACGTATGTTCCGTTCAACGAGCCTACGTCGCGCACAGTCGTCCCCCCCTCGCCGGTGGTGAACTCGGCATGACGCCGGGACACCGTGATGTCGTCGAGAAAGATATCGCTTTCTGGGTGCCGACCGGCTTTTGTCAGTTTGGAGTCGAGTACGTACCGGCTGCCCGTGTTCGGTCCTCGCTTGACGACCAACATGCCGACGCCGCGAGGCAGCTCGAGCAGGGTCACCGCAGCGTCGTCGTCGGTCAGGTCGACCAGCTCCTCGACGGGCTGGATGGTGACGGTCGTGTCCGACGTGGCTTCGACCAACACCGAACCACACGATGAGCAGAAATTCACCCCCATCGGATTCCGATGGCCGCAGTTGTGGCAGAACACTTGATCCACGGTAGTCGCTTCGATCCTCCTGGTCTTTCCCGGCCTGGCCAGCAGGGCCCGTCAGTCGGCAGTCAGGTGCCGGTAGGCCCCGGCATCCAGGAGCGCATCGACGGCACCCGCATCGGCCGGCACGATCTCACAGATCCATCCCTCGCCGTAGGGGTCCTCGTTCAGGCGCTCCGGGGCGCCCGCCAATTCCCTCGTTCACGGTCACGATCTCACCGGCGATCGGCGCATAGACCTCTGACACTGACTTGGTCGACTCGACCTCGCCCAACGGCCCCCCCGCCTCTACCGAGGTGCCGACGGCCGGCAGGTCCACGAAGACGACGTCACCCAGCGCGTCCTGGGCATAGTCGGTGATCCCGATCCGTACGCGCTCGGCCCTCGGGTCGAGCCCACTCGTGATCAGAGGAATAGCGGAGATCGTCGGGCACGTTCATGCCTGCGGACCCTACCCGACCTGCCCGCCTACTGCCGCCGGCGCCGGCGGAGTCGGAGTCGGAGTGCGGAGTCGTTACGAGCCCGCTCAACGAAGGAGCTGCCGGATGCGCACCGCGTACTCCTGAGCCCTGGATCCTGCCTCCGCCTCGCTCGGACCTTCGGCCCAGACGTGGGTCACCGGTTCCTCGGGGTCGGGCAGTACGAGAGCCCACCCGTCCTCTTCGAGCACCTTCACCCCGTCCACCAAAACCAGGTCGCGCCCCGGACGAGCGCTCGACCAGCGTCCGCATGAGCATGCCCTTCTGCTCCCAGGGCGTGTGGACCGAGTGATGGGCGATATGGACCCTGCGGCAGGGCAGCCACCATGGAGGACAGCCGCTGACCGGTCTCGGTCAGCATGGCCACCAGGTTGACGAGGGTGGCCGCGGCGTCGTAGGCGGGCAGGAAGCGGGGGAAGATGAACCCGCCGCTCTGGCTGGCCGCGAAGGTCACGTGCTCGGCTGGCCGCCACCTCCATGAGGCTCGAGGCCGAGAGCTTCGTCCAGATGATCTCCGCCCCCGCCTCGGCGCAGATCTTCTCCGCTGCCCGACTGACGGCCACGGGAAGGGCGACGCGGGCGTTCGGATAGGTCTGGGTGACCAACTGGAGCAGGACCAGCAGCGCCTCATCGTCGGTCAGCGCGTGGCCCTTGTCGTCGACGACCATCGACGTGCTCGCCCCCCGGGTCGATCACCGCGCCGAGGTGGGCGCCCGACGCCCGCACCAAGTCGGCCACCCGGGCACGCACTGGCCTGGCGATCGAACGACATCACGCCTTTTGTGTTGGCGTAGGGATTGACCACCAAGACCTCGGCCTCCACCTTGGCCAGGAGGTTGGGCATGACGAAGCTCGACGTGCCGAACGAGTAATCGAGCACGAGCTTGAGGTCGGCGGCCTTGGTGCTCGAGAGGTCGACCGAGTCGATCAGGGCGGCGGTGTAGTACTCGAGAGCGCGGGGCGGGAAGCCGATGTCACCGATCTCCCGGGCCAGGACCCGGCGGAACTCCTCGCGGTGGTACAGGCGCTCGATTTTGCGCTCGGTCGCCTCGTCGAGGTCGATGCCGTCCTTGTCGAAGAACCGGATCACCACCGATTCGGGATCGTCGGGGACCAGCCGAACCGTGATGCCCTCCGACGCTGCCCGACGACTGCACCTGGAACCTGGTCACCGGCACGGTAGCTGCCTCCAGGTCGTCCACGTTCACCCCCACGGTGTTGCAGCCGACCATGATGGCCCGCTTGAGCACCCGGGCGGCCCGGCTGGTGTCGCGGGAGGCCGAGATCGTCGCCCCCTTCTCGATGGTGCTGGCCCAGGCCATCGAGAGCCGTACGGCCAGTTCGGGGCTGATGTCCACGTTGGCCAGTCCCTGGACCCCGTCCCGGCCGAAGAGCGTCCGAGCGCCTCGTGACTCCCAGATGATCGACGAGTTGACGATGGCCCCAGCCTCGACCGTCTTGAACGGGTAGACCTTCACGCCCGGCCGGAGCTCGGCGTGCGCGCCCACGAAGCACTCGTCGCCCAGGACGACGCCCTCCTCGCACCGCACCCCTTGTCGAAGGTCGGTGCTCCGGCCCAGCACGCTGCCCTCGATGCGCACCCCGGAGCCCAGATAGGCGTTGTCGTGAATGACCGACCGCTCGAGCGACGAGTTGTCGCCCAACCGGATGTTCGAACCCAGAGTGCAGTACTCGCCCAGCCGCGTCCCCGGTCCGATGAAACAGTTGTCGCCGATCACCGCCGGGCCGGCGATCGACACCGACGGATCGATCTCGGTGCCCTTGCCCAACCACACGCCGGGGCGCAGCGGGAAACCCTCGATCTGCACCTGGACCCGCTCGTCCAAGATGTCCTGGTGGGACTTGAGGTAGGCGGAAAGCGTCCCCACGTCCTCCCAGTAGCCGTCGGCCACGTACCCGTAGAGCGGCTTCTCGGCCTCGAGGACGGCCGGGAAGGTCTCGCCCGAGAAGTCCACCGGACGGCCCTCGGGGATGAAGTCGAAGATCTCCGGCTCCAACACGAAGATCCCGGTGTTGATGGTGTCACTGAACACCTGACCCCAGGTCGGCTTCTCCAAGAACCGCTCGACCGAGCCGTCCTCTTGGGTGATGACGATGCCGAACTCGAGTGGGTTGTCGACCGCCTTGAGGGCCAGCGTGGCCAGCGCGCCCCGCTTCTGGTGGAAGCCCACCACCTCGGACAGATCGATGTCGGTGAGCACGTCGCCCGAGATGACCAAGAAGCGCTCGTCGAGCTCGTCGCGGGCGTTGCGCACCGATCCGGCCGTGCCCAGCGGTGTCTCCTCGGTTGCGTACACCATGCGCACACCGAACTCCGAGCCGTCTCCGAAGTAGGTCCGAATGGCGTTAGCCATGAAGGCCACGGTTACCACGATGTCCTCGAACCCGTGGGTCCGCAGCAGGTTCACCACATGCTCCATCATGGGCACGTTGGCCATGGGCAACATGGGCTTGGGTTGGTTCGAGGTGAGCGGACGCAGACGGGTGCCTTCGCCGCCGGCCATGATGACCGCCTTCATCGGGTGACCCCGGAGCCCGGGCCGGCCACGTTGGCCGCGTCGCCGGGGCCGTTGGCCGGGCGCACCGGGTCCACCCGTCCGGCCGTCTCGCTGCGGCCGGCGTTCTGGCGGCTTCGTCTCCCGTCAGCCAGGGCCTGTCGGGCCACGGGGATGTACGAGCAGGCGGCGATCCAGGCCAGGACCAGGCCGATGATCCCGCTGACCCAGGCGAAGACGTGGAACGGCGTCTGCCACGGGGCCGAGCCGTGGCTCAGCAGGAAGGCCGGGTAGGAGAACATGAGAGCGAACGTACCCGCCTTTCCCACCCACAACACGTCGATGCGCCTGGCCCCCAACGAGGCCAGGATCAAGACGGCAATGGAGACCACCACTTCCCGGGCGATGGTGGCCACCCCGAACCAGATGGGGACAGCCCCGTACACGATGATGGAGATGACCGAAGTACCGACCAGGACACGATCGGCCACCGGGTCGAGCACCTTACCCAACGTCGAAACCTGGTGGAACCGGCGGGCTACGTGGCCGTCGACCCAGTCGGTGGCCCCGAGCACCCCGAGCAGGATGGCGGCCCACGTCTGGCGGTGGGCGCCGAAGAGCAGCCACAAGAAGAGGGGGATGCAGGCCAACCTGACCATCGTGATCAGGTTGGGAACGGTGAAGACCCGGTCGAGGTGCTCGTCCTCGATCGGTAGCACCAGCGTCGACGACGCCATACCTGGGTCTGCCCGGTCTAGGTCTGGCGTCCGGTCTGGGTCCGACCGGTCTGGGTCCGGCGCCCGCCCGGGCCCGGTCTCCGCCCGTCGTGGCACGAGTCCTGCCCCCAGCGCTTCGGCGCTCTCCATGCCGTCCACATGCCAAGTCTACGGGCGGGGACTCCCCCCGCTCGGCGGGGACCCCCCCCCGCTCGGTGAGGGGCGTCCGGACCGGGCTTCGGGCCCTGGCCTCCTCGCCGGATGTCCGGTCACCGTTGTCGGGGGGGATCCATCTCCTTCAGACGCTTCTTGTACGTCGTCGCCTTGGCCTCGAGCTCACCCATCATGCCGGCGAGGCGCTCCTGTTTGGCCCGCACCACCGCCCGGAGCTTCTTGTTGATCTCGGTCGCCTCCAAGAGGATCTCCCGCCGCCGGGTGTCGTCGGCTCCCGACCTGTACTCGCTGCGCAGCCCGGAGAGATCGTCCTCGCCCCGCAAGACATCCCGGATCTCGCCCAGATCGAAGCCCAGGAGGGACTGGAGCTCCCGGATGTGCACCAGCCGAGCCACGTCCTCCTCGCTGTAGCGGCGGGCACCGCCGACCGAGTACCCGGTGGGGACCAGGAGCCCGCGCTCCTCGTACCAACGCAAGGTCCGACTGGACACGCCGGCCCGCTCAGCCGCCTCCCCGATCCGGAGGGTCACCGGCGGCGCCGGCTCGGCTCCCTTCTGGCTGGCGGCGTCGGCCTTTCCGGACCCGGCCCGGTCCGTCACTCGCCGACCCGGGTGGCACGGGCGACACCGATCTCGGCGATGGGGTTAGTGGCGTGGTCGTTCACGAGCTTCTCCTCACCGGTGCCTGGTCCTCGGGGACGCACTGCCGCCGGCATTGCTGGACCGGATCCCGCATGGCTACGCCCGATTGCACCGCACCGATCACCACCAATGTACCGCCGAGGCGCGGCGTGGACGGGCCACGACGGCCTTTCGCGTGCATGGCGGACCGTGGCCGAGGGTGTACCCATCGGGGAGTCGCAAAGGACAGTGAGGGTTTGGGTCAGTACGGGTTTGGGTCAGTGAGGAAGGAAGTAGGTCAGTGAGGAAGTAGGTCAGTGAGGAAGTAGGTCAGTGAGGGAGCAGCGAGGCAACATCTTCGCCGCCCATCAGCCGGCCGGTCAGGCCGAAGTCGAAGTAGTCGCGCCACTGCACGATGCGGCCGTCTTTGACCTCGAACGTGCCCATGACCGGCACCGGCGCCGTGACCCCGTTGGCCGTGACCTCATCGACCCGCTCGGTAAGGACCGTGTCGCCGTCCACTGCGAGGTTCCGAATGCGAAACGAGATCGGATCGAACGCGTCGAACTGGAACTTGACCGCGGCGAGCGAGGCCTCACGACCCACTGCCGGCTCCGAGCCGATGTTGTGGTACACGACCTTCTCGTCGAGGAGGGACTCGACCTTGGCCAGGTCCTTCCTGTCTATCGCCTCGCAAAACTCTCTCACCACATCAGCAACCGCCGCCATCCGCTCCCCTCCTGGCTCGCAACCTACAGACTGTATGTTTACTAACCTACAGGTTGTATGTCAAGACCTCATGAACCAAGGACCGAGCGAATGCGGCGTGGGGAGGCGACCAAAGCGACACTGATCAGCGCGGCGCGCCAGCTGTTCGTCTCGAAGGGCTACTTCGCAACCGGAACGGAGGAGATCGTCGCCAAAGCTGGTGTCGGCACCCGGGGCGCCCTCTATCACCACTTCGCCGACAAGGAGGACTTGTTCAGAGCGGTGTTCGAACAAGTCCAGACCGACCTCGCATCGGCCACCATCGTGAACGACCGCGACGACGCCCTCGAGCTCCTCGCTTCAGCCCTCCAGCAATTCCTCGACGCCTCTGCTGACAACCCGGACGTGCAGCAAATCTTGCTGATCGACGGACCGGCGGTGCTGGGATGGGACCAGTGGCGCAGCCTGGAGGCTCAATACGGTTTGGGGGTGATCATGGCCATGCTCGACGCAGCTGTTGCGCAGAAGGTCATCGACCACCAGCCGACCGCCCCTCTCGCCCACATGCTTCTGGCCGCCGTGGATGAAGCGGCCCTCTTCATCGCCAACGCGCCCGACCGCCGGCTCGCTCACACCCAGGCGGGCCAGGCACTCGAGGCTCTGCTGGGGGGACTTCGAACACTTCAATAGGCACAGGTGCGAACGGGCTGCACAGGGCGGCAACATCGGCGTGGGGATGTGCTACGCAAGGTCCATGCCTCGATTCGAACCGTTCACAGGACTGCGGTACGACACCGGTCGAGTCGACCCGAACGCGGTCATCGCCCCTCCCTACGACGTCATCGAGCCACCGGAGCGGGCCATCTTGGCCCGACGTCACAGCGCCAACGCCGTGCGGGTCGAACTACCCGAACAAGACACCCGGTCCGGCCTCGACCGATACCAGAACGCCGCCCACCTGCTGGGTGAGTGGCAGGAAGAGGGCAAGCTCCGACGCGACCCGAACCCCTCGTTCTACGCCTACCGGATGACTCCGCCCGGCGGCGGCGTCCGCACCACCGGCATCATCGGGGCCCTCGCCCTGGACACCCACGGATCGGGCGAGGTCCTCCCTCACGAGGAGACCCTTCCCAAGCCCAAGAGCGATCGCCTCGAACTGCTCCGGGCCACCAACGCGAACCTGTCCCCCATCTGGGGCCTCTCGCTCACACCGGGCCTGTCCAAGGTCTACAACATGGACTTCCAGCCCGCCGTTTCCGCCGTCGACGACGAAGAGGTCCGCCATGAGCTCTGGGTGATCGAAGACGAGGCGACGATCGGGGCGGTCAAGGCCGCGGTGGCCGACTCGCCCGTCGTCATTGCCGACGGCCACCATCGCTACGAGACGTCCCTGGCCTTCCAGCGAGAGGGCCTGGAGGCACTCGGTGCCGAGCTCGGTGGCGACGCTCACCGGGACGAGGGGAACCACGACTTCGATCTGGTCATGGCCCTGGTGGTCGAGCTGACCGACGAGGAGCTGGCCGTGGGCCCGGTGCACCGGGTCCTGTCCGGGCTGCCCGACGGCTTCGATCTGGTTGACGCCTTCTCGTCCTGGTTCGATGTGATGCGGGCCGGAGAGTTCACCCCCCGGAACACCGCCGCGCTGGGGGAGTCTGCCGCCCTCGCCCTGGTGATGCCGTCAGGGGTGTGGCTGCTCTCGCCCAAGGACGGAACGGCCGAAGCGGCCGGGTCGGATCTCGACTCGTCGATGGTGGCGCTGGTGGTCGCCGAGTTGCCCGAGCACGAGCTCGAGTTCCGCTATTCGTGGCGCGACGCCGTCGACGTGATCGACCGCGAGCAGGCCCAGGCCGCCGTGCTCCTGCGCCCGGTGACGGTCGAACAGATCGCCGACTGGGCCCGCGCCGGGCGGCGGATGCCGCCCAAGAGCACGTTCTTCCACCCCAAGCCGCGCACCGGCATGGTCTACCGGACCCTCTCGGCCCCCGGCTGAGAGCGGCTACGACACCGTCCAGGACGAGCCCGAGCGGAGCAGGGCAGCCACGTCACCGGTCCCCTTCTTCTCCACCGCCTCGTCGAGCTGGCGGTTCATCGACGAGCCGTAGTCAGGACGATCCACGTCCCGGAAGACGCCGATCGGTGTCGGCTCGTACGGGCCTCTCGACAGCCGGCTCAGCTGGAAGGCCAGGCCGGGGCTGTCCTGGTGCTCATCGTGGACCAGCAGGGCCGACTCGCCCACGTCGGCCACCGAGACGACCTCGAGAGAGCCGTCGGGGTGCAGGACCACGCCGTGCTCACCCTCGGCCCCGAAGCGGATCGGCTCACCGTGGCTCAGCGGGATCAGCATGTTGGCTCGGTTGTCCTTGCCGGTGATCTGGGCAAAGGCGCCGTCGTTGAAGACGTTGCAGTTCTGGTAGATCTCGACGAAAGAGGCACCCCGGTGCTGGTGGGCACGACGGAACGTCTCCATCATGTGCTTGCGGTCCATGTCATGGGTGCGGGCCACAAAGGTGGCCTCGGCCCCGAGGGCCAGGCTGAGCGGGTTGAACGGCTGCTCGAGGGACCCGAATGGCGTCGACTTGGTCACCTTGGCCACTTCCGAGGTGGGCGAGTACTGGCCCTTGGTCAAGCCGTAGATCTGGTTGTTGAACAACAGGATCGTGAGGTTGACGTTCCGGCGCAGTGCATGGATCAGGTGGTTGCCGCCGATGGAGAGCGAGTCGCCGTCACCGGTGACCACCCACACGTCGAGGTCGGGCCGGGTGGTGGCCAAACCGGTGGCGATGGCCGGCGCCCGGCCGTGGATCGAGTGCATCCCGTAGGTGTTCATGTAGTAGGGGAAGCGAGCGGCACAGCCGATCCCCGACAGGAACACCGTGCTCTCGCGGCGCACGCCGAGGTCGGGGAGCAACATCTGCACGGCGGCCAGGATGGAGTAGTCCCCACAGCCCGGGCACCAGCGCACTTCCTGGTCCGACGACCAGTCCTTTCGGGACGTCTCCGGCACGGCCACGGCATCGGCTACATCGGTCATCAGTCAGCCACCTTTCCATTTCCCGCTCTCTCCGCCGCCCCGGCCCCCACGGCGTCCGGCTCGTCCGGCGGCTCGAGGCCGTCGGCGACGTGGCCGATCTGTTGCAGGATGGCCGCCTCGATCTCGGCGGCCCGGAAGGGCAGGCCCTGCAGCTTGGTGAACGAAACCGCATCGACCAGGAACTCGGCGCGCAACAGCTTGTTGAGCTGGCCGAGGTTGACCTCGGGTACCAGGATCTTGTCGTAGGAGGCGAGCACCGCTTCCAGATTCGACGGGAACGGGTTGAGGTGGACCAGATGGGCGTGGGCCACCTTCTGGCCGCGGGCTCGAATCCGCCTGACCCCGGCGGCGATGGCTCCGTACGTCGACCCCCAGCCGACCACCAGCACCCGGGCATCGGCGTCGACGTCGTCCACCTCGAGCAGCGGAATGTCGTTGGCGATGCCGGCGATCCGCGCCGCCCGTAGACGGCTCATCCGCTCGTGGTTGGCGCCGTCGTAGGCTACGTTGCCGCTACCGTCGGCCTTCTCCAGACCGCCGATCCGGTGCTCGAGCCCGGGGACACCGGGGGGCGCCCACGGCCGGGCCAACGTCTCCTCATCCCGGATGTAGGGCCAGAACACCTCCTCGCCGTCCGGTCCGGTGTGGTTCGGAGCGGTGGCGAAGCCGGGGTTGATCTCGGGGAGGTCCTCGAGGTCGGGGAGGCGCCACGGCTCAGTGCCGTTGGCCAGGTACCCGTCCGACAGCAGCATCACCGGGGTGCGGTACTTCACCGCTAACCGCACGGCCTCGATGGTGGCCTCGAAGCAGTGGGAGGGTGTCATGGCGGCCACGATGGGCAGGGGCGCCTCGCCGTGACGCCCGTACATGGCGTGCAAGAGGTCGGCCTGCTCGGTTTTGGTGGGCAGGCCGGTAGAGGGGCCACCGCGCTGGATGTCGATGACCACGAGCGGCAGCTCCAGGCTGATGGCCAATCCGACCGTCTCAGCCTTGAGGTCGACCCCGGGGCCCGAGGTGGTAGTCACGCCGAGTGCGCCTCCGAAGGCGGCACCGAGGGCCGCTCCCACTCCGGCGATCTCGTCTTCGGCCTGGAAGGTGCGGACACCGAACTGCTTGTGCTTGGACAGCTCGTGGAGGATGTCCGAGGCCGGGGTGATCGGGTAGGTGCCGAGGAAGAGGGGCAGCCCGCTCTGCGTTGCCGCGGCGATGAGGCCCCAGGCCGCCGCGGTGTTCCCGGTGATGTTGACGTACTCCCCCGGCTCGAGCTCGGCCGGGCGGACCTCGTAGGAGGACTCGAACAGCTCCGCGGTCTCGCCGAAGTGGAAGCCGGCCTTGAAGGCGCGGAGGTTGGCCTCTTTCACCATGGGCTTGGATGCGAAGCGCTTCTCGATCCATTCCTCGGTGGGCTCGGTCGGGCGGGTGTAGAGCCAGCTGATGAGGCCGAGGGCGAAGAAGTTCTTGGACCGCTCGGCGTCCCGCGGCTTCACCCCGGCTTCCTTGCACACCTCGGTGGTGATCGAGGTCATGGGGACCTCGTAGACCGTGTAGGCCGAGAGGGTGCCATCCCCCAGCGGATTGGCCTCGTAACCCGCTTTGGTCAGGTTCCGCTCGTCGAATGCATCGACGTTGACGATGAGGGTCGCCCCGGGGGGCAGGGTGGCCGTGTTCGCCTTGAGCGCCGCCGGGTTCATGGCCACCAGCACGTTGGGGTCGTCGCCCGGAGTCAGGATGTCATGATCGGAGATGTGGACCTGGAAGGCGGAGACGCCGGCCAGGGTCCCGGCCGGGGCCCGGATCTCGGCCGGGAAGTCCGGAAATGTGGCCAGGTCGTTCCCGAACAGGGCCGATGACGTGGTGAAGCGGTCTCCGGCCAGCTGCATGCCGTCCCCCGAGTCGCCGGCGAAGCGAATAACTACGCGGTCGAGTAGTTGAGGGGATGGCTCGTTGATCGTGGTGTCGGACACCCGTGCTCCTCTGGTTGTTCTGCCGTGAGCAGTCGCCGGTCTGACGCTCGACGCTGACGGTGCGTGGATTTCCTGTGTGAAATTCTGTCTACCCCGGATCCACGCTCACGCTCCCACTCTAACGCCGCCCCGATTCCAGGGCAGCGATCGTGTTTCCGGAACGTTTCGGGCATGTTTCGTCGGAGCTCCGACGAGCTCCCGGCAGTACGGTAGCCGCCGCCAGCGGCCACACGGTGGCGACCCCCGGACCACCGGCATCGGCGGCACGGTGGTGACCCCCCGGTCACCGCTCTGCACGGGAGACAACCACCCCGTGTTTCGGGGACAACCACTCCGTGTACGGGAGACGGCCACCCGCACGTACGGGAGACAGCGCGGTGGCGGCTCAGGCGACGGGCGGTGGCGGTTCAGGCGATGGTGATCGATTCGTCCAGGTAGACGTCCTGAATGGTGTGGATGAGGGCGGCTCCCTCGTCGGTTGGCCGCTGGAAGGACTTCCGACCGACGATGAGGCCGGCCCCACCGGCCCGCTTGTTGATCACCGCGGTCCGGACCGCCTGGGCCAGGTCGTCGTCGCCCTTGGACTCGCCGCCCGAGTTGATGAGGCCGATGCGCCCGGCGTAGCAGTTGGCCACCTGCCACCGGGTGAGGTCAATCGGGTGGTCGGTCGTCAGCTTGGAGTAGACCAGCGGGTCGGTCTTGCCGAAGGAGAGGGCGTTGTAGCCCCCATTGTTCTCGGGCTGCTTCTGCTTGATGATGTCGGCCTCGATGGTCACCCCGATGTGGTTGGCCTGACCGGTGAGGTCGGCCGACAGGTGGTAGTCGACGCCGTCCTTTTTGAACGCAGGATTGCGCAGGTAGCACCACAGGACGGTGAACATGCCCAGCCGATGGGCTTCGGCGAACATCCGGGACACCTCGCCGATCTGCCGGTCGGCGTGCTCGGACCCGAAGTAGATGGTCGCGCCCACCCCGATGGCCCCGAGGTCGGCGGCCTGCTGGGCCGAGCCGAACATGGTCTGGTCGTAGGTGTTGGGGTAGTTGAGGAAATCGTTGTGATTCAGCTTGACGATGAAGGGCATCCGCTCGGCGTACCGGCGGGAGACGATGCCCAACCCGCCGAGGGTGGTGGCGATGGCGCTGCAGTCGGCCGCGATGGCCAGGTCGACCAGCCGGGCCGGATCGAAGTATGCCGGGTTCTTGGCGAAGCTGGCCGCGGCCGAGTGCTCGATGCCCTGATCGACCGGGAGGATGGACAGATAGCCGGTACCGGCGAGGCGCCCGGTGCCGTACATCGTGGCCAGGTTGCGGACGACGGTGGTCGAGCGGTCGGACTCACCGAACACGCGGTCGAGGTGGTCGGGGCCCGGGTGGATCAGGTTCTCAGCCGGGAACGCCGTGGCCTTGTGGTTCAACAGCGAGTCGGCCTCGTCGCCGAGCAGTTTTTCGATGTCCATGAGCGCGAGCCTAATGGGCGCGACGTGGCCCCTTCGGCCTGCGCCGGGACCGGGTGGGCGGTCCCAGGGACTCGAGCCGGTCGGCCACGTCGTAGGCGTCCGGGTCGACGGCGGCGATCCGCAAGAAGAGCTCCCGGGCCCGCGGCAGGTCACCCGAACGCTCGGTCAGATCGGCCAGCACGTACCACTGGCGGAGGTGGCGTTCGGCCGGGTTCCGGACCAGGCGGCCCGCGCCGGCCTCGAGCAGGAGGTCGATGGCCCCGGTCAGGTCCCCGTTGTCGGCCCGGGTGCCGGCGAGGACCAGGCGGCCCTCGGTCAGCACCTCGGGGTCGGGTGACCCACGCCGTAGCTCGTCCCACAGCGCCTCCACCTTCTTGGGCCGGCCGAGGGCCCGGTGGCAGTCCATCCGCACCGGGTGCATGTCGACCGAGCCGGTCAGGGCGGCGAAGGCCTCCAGGTTGGGCAGTGCCGCCTTCCAAAAGCCCAACTGGTACTGGCTGAGCGCAACCAGCTCCCGGACCGAGGGCGCGTTGGGAACCGCGTCGACCACCGTCTTCAGGATCCGGGAGGCATCCCGGTACCGCTCCCGCTCGTAGGCACCGATGCCCGCGGCCATCCGCTCGCTGACCCGGGGCCGGAGGGTGCTCCAGTCCGGGCCGGCAGCAGAGGCCAACTCGTTGGCGATGTCGGCTGGGAGGTCGGCCGGGGCGGCGACCGGAACGGGAAGGTGGGACGGTGATCGCGGCTCGGTCGTCCGCCGGGCCGGGCGCCGGTCTGCCTCCTCCCACCGCTCGGGTTCGAAGGCGTCCGCGCGCGTCCGGCGCTGCCGGCGCCCCTCAGGCGTGTCCTCGTCGGTGCCGGCGCCATGCCCTTCCGTCCCGTCGCGCACGGTGCTGGCACCCCGGCGTGCGACGCTCCCCCAACCCTTACGGACCACCGAGGACCGGTCCTCGTAGGGACGGCGCTCTGGGTCACGGCTGCCTTGGCGCGCCGGCCTGGGGCCGCCACTGCTCGCGCCACCCCTGCTCTGCCTGCCCCCGCTCGTGCTGCCCGGTCTGCCCTGGCGGCTCTGGCTGCCCGGTCTGCCCTGCTGACCCTGGCTGCCCTGTCCCCCTCGACTGCCGGAGCCCGGGCGGCTCGTCCTGGCCGAATCCCCATCGGGGCGAGCGGTTCGACCAGGCCCTCCGGCCGGCCGGCCTGATGCGGTGCCGTCTTGCCACGGCGGGCGCGCCGCCGGTCGGGCCGATGCGGTGCCGTCCCGACCCTGGGAGCGCGCGGCTGGGCGGCCTGATGGCGATCCTGGGCGGGCCGATGCTGTGCCGTCGCTTCTCTGCGGCCTTGCTGCCGGACGGCTCGGCCGTGAGCTGTCGCCACGCTGCGATCGTGCCGCTGGCCGGCTCGAGCCGGAGCTGTCACTTCTCTGCGGCCGCGCCGCTGGTCGGCTCGGCCGCGAGCTGTCGCCGCGCTGCGGCCGCGCGGCTGAACGACCGGATCCGCTGGATGGTCTTCCAGAACCGCTCGCTGGACGTCCTGATCGATCGCCAGCATCCGAACGCTGTGCGCCCGCCTGGCCGCGCTGCCCGGTCGGTCGCCCTTGACTGGTGGGGCGACCCGTGGCTGCTCGCTGGCCGCTCCGACCGTCTCGGCCCCCCTGACCTGCCCCTTCGCTACCGCGGCGAACCCCACTCTGGCCACTGCCCGAAAGGCGTCCCTGTTTTGAACCCTGTCCTCGGCTGTCGGAACCCCCGGTTCCACGCGGGCGCGGAGAACCAGACGGAGTTCGAGGGGCCATGAAACAGGAGTGTAGTCAACGGGTCGATCCAGGCCTGCAGCCACGGGTCCTCGTAAGCGCCTCAGGCCTATCGGCTTCTTGACCAACCCGAAAGACGCACCCTGAAGACGACTACGAACTCTGGATACGACGAACTCTGGATACGACAAAGCCCCCCGCAGAAGCGGGGGGCTTTGTACTGAGAAATCCCGGCGGCGTCCTACTCTCCCAGGGGGCTACCCCCCAAGTACCATCGGCGCTGGCGGGCTTAACTGCCGTGTTCGGAATGGGAACGGGTGTCTCTCCGCCGCCATGGCCACCGGAAATCGTGCGCTCTCGAGGCTCGAGCAATGGACTTGAGCGGGTCCAAAGCGAGCCCGGCGTGACCGGCATCGGTCACCCCTGAGCGTTCCATAGCGAGCACGAGCAAGTTTCCAAGCCCTCGGCCGATTAGTACCGGTCAGCTGAATGCGTTGCCGCACGTACACTTCCGGCCTATCAACGTGGTCGTCTGGCCACGGGCCTTACCAGGTTTACCCTGTGGGAGATCTCATCTAGGAACGAGCTTCGCGCTTAGATGCTTTCAGCGCTTATCCCACCCGAAGGTCGCAAATCAGCAGTGCCCTTGGCAGGACAACTGACACACGAGAGCTTCGTCCGTCCCGGTCCTCTCGTACTAGGGACAGCCTTCCTCAAATCTCCTACGGCTGCATCGGATAGGGACCGACATTCTTGTTACCACCGGCGCTTTCGCGTCGAGGGCCAGGGCATTTCTGCCTGGCTCTGCATGTCGCCATGCAGATCGGACCATATCTTCACGCCCTATTTTGCAGGGGTGCCTGGCATATGGTCTCTGAGGATTCTGGACTGTGAGTCAACGAGGTGCAGCCGGCGATACCGACCCTCACCATTCATTCGGAGTGCTTCAGCGGCTAGCCGCTCGAAACCTTCCGGTACAAGATGTTCACCGACGTGCATCCCACGCACTATGTGTACGAAGGTGGCGAACTCTTCTCGCTTGCAACTCACTAATGGGTTCTTTCGAAGAAGGGGATGACCTTTTCAAGGAGCTCCGTCCGCTTACGCACGACAAGCACAAATGTCTTGTCATGCGAGTTGCGGTGGTTCTCCCGTAGCAGTCCACAGCCGATCTGTCTCCGCACGAGGTGTAGTGCCTCGATGCGAGTGACATTTTGACTGACTCGGAACTCAGGCACGAGTTGCCAACCAACTCTTGTGCTTGCGTTCCGTTGGATCGCCACGTGAAAGCAACCCTCTCCGTCTACAAAACCCGCGACGTATGCGTCCAGCCTTTCCTGCTGATTGACCGCACCTGGCGCATTTTCACTTCTCCCAACGTCCATGCCCACAGCATACGTAGCGGGTATATCACGACCTTTCAGGAGCGAGTAGCGCAGGATTCTTACGGTGTTTCCAGCATATAGCCAAGTTTATAGACAGCGCGGTTAGTTCACTGTCTCACGACGTTCTAAACCCAGCTCGCGTACCGCTTTAATGGGCGAACAGCCCAACCCTTGGGACCGGCTTCAGCCCCAGGATGCGACGAGCCGACATCGAGGTGCCAAACCTTCCCGTCGATATGGACTCTTGGGGAAGATGAGCCTGTTATCCCCGGGGTACCTTTTATCCGTTGAGCAACGGCGCTTCCACAAGCAACCGCTGGATCACTATGCCCTGCTTTCGCACCTGCTCGACTTGTAGGTCTCGCAGTCAAGCTCCCTTGTGCCATTGCACTCGACGGCTGATTGCCAACCAGCCTGAGGGAACCTTTGGGCGCCTCCGTTACGTTTTAGGAGGCGACCGCCCCAGTCAAACTACCCACCTGACGCTGTCCCTGATCCGGATAACGGACCGAAGTTAGGGTTCCGGCACATAAAGGGTGGTATTTCAAGGTTGACTCCACACTGGCTAGCGCCAATGCTTCGAAGTCTCCCACCTATCCTACACAATATGTACTAAAACTCAACATCAAGCTGTAGTAAAGGTCCACGGGGTCTTTCCGTCCTGATGCAGCTAACGAGCATCTTTACTCGTACTTCAATTTCGCCGGGTCTGTGGTTGAGACAGTAGGAAAGTCGTTACGCCATTCGTGCAGGTCGGAACTTACCCGACAAGGAATTTCGCTACCTTAGGCACTTTTGTTACTACTCATTGAAGATCCTCAAGTGTCTGAAGACATGTCAATAAGCGGCTAGGTCATTTCTGCCTAGCTCCCCATGTCGCCATGGGGGTCGGACTGTATCTTCATCCTCGTTCGGCCTACCTCAGTTGGGAACTGAAGCGGCGTCGATCGAGGAGCCTCGCGTGCAGTCTCTGAGGATCCTGCCAGTACTTGCCCAATGTTCCTAGCCCGCTGCTTGCCGTTGGCATTCATGCCATAGGCAAGGCGCACTAGCTGCTCAAACCCTGACCTCGTCAAATGCTCCTTTCTCCGCATCGCTCGCACTATGGCGGCAAAGATGAGGAAGTCGCGTTGCTTGACGACAAGGAGGTGTTGCTCGAAGAACGGCAGAACCGCCGTCTCCAGGTCTCGTAGTGACTCGACCGCGAAGGTCGAGACCCTGCTCCTCGGGCCTTTCGGGCGAACTCGCCCGCAGCCAAAGGTCGAAACCATCGCTTCGAGTACCTCTTGATGGTCCTGGTGTTGGTAGACGTGGAAGACCGGTTGAAGCTGCCAACCTCCGTGACGGTGCGTCATCGAACTTCGATGCACCGATACAGAGAAGCAACCTTCGCCGTCCACAAATCCAACAATCCAGTTGGGATCGAGCACTTTGCAAGGACCGGCAGTTTCCTGCTGATTGTCCGCACCGGATGGATTTTCACTGCCCACAGCAAGACCCTACAAAGAGGGTATGACATGAGCGAGTACCACCGGATACTCGGATGTTCCAGCATATAGCGGGGTTTTATAACGGCCAGGTTAAAGTACAAACCGTTATAGTTACGGCCGCCGTTTACCGGGGCTTAGGTTCAGAGCTTCGCCCGAGGGCTAACCCTTCCCCGTAACCTTCCGGCACCGGGCAGGCGTCAGAGCGTATACATCGTCTTACGACTTCGCACGCTCCTGTGTTTTTAGTAAACAGTCGCTTTCCCCTATTCTCTGCGACCCCTTCAGACTCGGGACGCTAAGTCCGTCATCCTAATGAGGCCCTCCTTCTCCCGAAGTTACGGAGGTATTTTGCCGAGTTCCTTAACCACAGTTCTCCCGATCGCCTTGGTATTCTCTACCCGCCCACCTGTGTCGGTTTGGGGTACGGGCACCGTGCCAGCTCGCTAGAAGCTTTTCTCGGCAGCATGGGATCAGTGACTTCGCCTGTTACGGCTCGGCATCGCGTCTCAGAGTGAATGAAGTCCGGATTTGCCTGGACCTCCTCCTACACGCTTACCCCAGGACAACCAACGCCTGGGTTCACCTACCCTCCTGCGTCCCTCCTTCGCTTTCCGCCATGGGGTCGGTCGGTTCGCCTCGAAAGACAGCCCCTTAGGACACCCATATTGGAATTGGCGCGGACACGGTGGTACTGGAATATCAACCAGTTGTGCATCGACTACGCCTCTCGGCCTCGCCTTAGCTCCCGACTTACCCTGGGTGGATTAGCCTTCCCCAGGAACCCTTGGGCTTACGGCGGAGGGGTTTCTCACCCCTCTCTCGCTACTCATACCAACATTCTCACTCGACCACGCTCCACGAGGGTTCACACCCCCGCTTCTCAGCAAGATCGACGCTCCCCTACCACTCCCACTCTGTAACTCCCAAGCGCTTGCGACATCTTGCGATGTCGCCACTTGAGCAGAATGGAAATCCGTAGCTTCGGCTATTGACTTGAGCCCCGTTACATTGTCCGCGCAGGACCACTCGACCAGTGAGCTATTACGCACTCTTTTAAGGATGGCTGCTTCTGAGCCAACCTCCTGGCTGTCTTCGCGTTCCCACATCGTTTTCCACTTAGTCAATAATTAGGGGCCTTAGCTGACGGTCTGGGCTGTTTCCCTTTCGACCAACGAAGCTCATCCCTCGTGGTCTCACTGCCAGGCTCTTGAGCATCGGCATTCGGAGTTTGATTGGGGTCAGTAAGCTTGTAGGCCCCCTAGCCCATTCAGTGCTCTACCTCCGATGCTGAACGCCTAACGCTGCACCTAAATGCATTTCGGGGAGAACCAGCTATCACCGAGTTTGATTGGCCTTTCACCCCTAACCACAGGTCATCCCCCCTGTTTTCAACCAGGGTGGGTTCGGCCCTCCACAAGGTCTTACCCCTGCTTCAGCCTGCCCATGGCTAGCTCACTCGGCTTCGGGTCTACAGCATGCGACTCATTCGCCCTATTCAGACTCGCTTTCGCTTCGGCTCCCCCTCGCGGGTTAACCTCGCCACACACCGTAACTCGTTGGCTCATTCTTCAAAAGGCACGCCATCACGGCCGGCAAAACAAAGTTTGCCGACGACGCTCTGACTGATTGTAAGTCAACGGTTTCAGGTACTATTTCACTCCCCTCCCGGGGTACTTTTCACCTTTCCCTCACGGTACTAGTTCACTATCGGTCGCCTGTTAGTACTTAGCCTTACGAGGTGGTCCTCGCAGATTCACGCCGGCTTTCCCGGATCCGGCGCTACTCGGGAAATCCGATCGGAGTCCAATGCTTTTCGTGTACGGGGCTGTTACCCTCTGTGGCGCATCTTTCCTGGATGCTTCCACTAAACAGTTGGATTTGTAACTCCGTGAAGGATCTGATGCTCCTTCTATCGGCTCCCACGACCCCGAACTGGCAACGCCATCAGGCTTTAACACCA
>CAVWLO010000002.1:0-345000 GCA_963755985.1 uncultured Acidimicrobiaceae bacterium | reverse complement strand
CAATCGGGTCGGCCCGGCCGCGGGGGCCCAGTTGCGTGTCCGCGGGACACATTCGGGTCCCCTGTCACCCACCAGCGCCATGGGACCTCGGTGGCCGACGTGATCCCGACCCGGGCCCCGCTCTCCGGTCGGTCCGGCGGCGGCCTCCCATCGTCGCAGAGCACGATAGCGCCCCCTCCCAGTAGGTCCGACCCGTTGTCGGCGCCGGTGATCCCGAGCGCCTGGCAGAGCTTGGCCGGACCGCTGCACAGGTCCCGGTCACGCCGGGCGGCCGGACGGCTCGCCCGCATCTTCTCCACCCCGGCCACCGGGGCGAGGGCCCGGAGGAGGACGGCCTGGGCCACGCCGTCAGTGGCGCAGACCACATTGGCGCACCAGTGCATGCCGTAGGTGAAGTAGACGTAGAGCCGGCCGGGCGGCCCGAACATGACGGCATTGCGTCGGGTCTGTCCCCGATAGGCGTGCGACGCCGGGTCCTCGTCACCCCGGTAGGCCTCGACCTCGACGATCCTGCCGACCCGGCCGTCGCGCACCAGCAACTTGTTCAGCAACCACGGGGCGACCTCGAGTGAGTCGGCTTCGAGTGCACTACGGTCCACCGGCTTCCCGTGAGCACCGGACACGGGCCCCGCCGGTGAGCCGCTCCTGTCGACGGTCAGGGGGTCCCGATCCGGTTCCGGTCCGATTCGACCCGGTGGACGAACCGCTCGAGCTGGACCTGGACCGGGATGGGCCCGGCCGCGCCGGGTGTGGTCCGTCGGGTGACAGCGACGCCCGGCTCGAGCAGGGCGACCGCATCCGTCCCCAGTGCGGGGTGAGCCTCGACCAGCTCGGCCAGGGGCACGTGCCGCTCGATCGAGTCCCGGACCAGGCCGCCGACGATGGCGTGAGCCTGCCGGAAGGGCGTTCCCTGCTCCACCAGCCACTCGGCCAGGTCGACGGCGGCTGCCGCGGGACCGTCGGCGGCGGCCTGCATCCGCCCGCGGTCGAAGGTCACCGTGGCCAACAACCCGCCCAGGGCGGCCAGGGCCAGCTGGGCGTGGTCGACCGAGTCGAACAGGGGCTCTTTGTCCTCTTGCAGATCACGGTTGTAGGAGAGGGGCAGACCCTTCAGCGTGACCAGCAACCCGGTGAGGTTCCCGACCAGGCGCCCCGCCTTGCCCCGGGCCAGCTCGGCCACGTCGGGGTTCTTCTTCTGGGGCAGCATCGAGCTGCCTGTGGCATAGGCATCGTCGAGGACGGCGAAGCCGAACTCCTCGGTCGACCACAGCACGAGCTCCTCGCCGATGCGCGAGAGGTGGATCCCGAGCATGGCCAGGTCGAACAGGGCCTCGGCCACGAAGTCCCGATCGGACACGGCGTCGAGCGAGTTCTCGAACCTCCCGGCGAAGCCCAGCTCCTCAGCCACGCCATCGGGGTCCAGAGGAAGGGATGATCCTGCGAGGGCCCCGGCTCCCAAAGGGGACACGTCGAGCCGGACGATGGTGGCGAGCAGGCGGTCCACGTCCCGGGCCAGGGCCCAGCCGTGGGCCAACAGGTGGTGGGACAAGAGCACGGGCTGGGCCCGCTGGAGGTGGGTGTAGCCGGGCAGGTAGGTGTCACCCGCCTCCTTGGCCCTCGCCAACAGGACCTCCTCGAGGGCGATGACCCCGGTGGCCACGTCGCGCAGGGCTCGCTTGGTGTAAAGGCGTAGGTCGGTGGCCACCTGATCGTTTCGGCTCCGCCCGGTGTGCAGCTTGGCGCCGACGTCGCCGGCGATCTCGGTCACCCGCCGCTCGATGGCGGTGTGGATGTCCTCGTCCTCGGGGGCGAAGGCCATCGTTCCGCCGGCCAGCTCCTCGGCCACTTTGTCGAGGGCGGCGAGCAGCGTGGCCACCTCGTCGGCGTCGAGGATGCCGCCCCGGCCCAAGGCGCGCACGTGCGCCCGTGAGCCGGCCAGGTCGTCGGTGGCCAGCTGCTGGTCGAAGTGCAGGCTGACGGAGAAGGCCATGACCTCGTCCGCCGTGCCCCCGCCCAGCCGTCCGTGCCACAGGGTCATCAGGAGCCGGTGCCGGTTCCGGGCACAGCCAGGCTCGAGTCGGCGGAGCCAAGGACGATGGCGTCGGGGCCGGCGGGAGCGGGGCGACCGGCAGTGGGAGCGGGGCGCTCGGGTGGTTGCTCAGCCGGAGCGGCGGTCTCCGGTGGTTGGCCAGCCGGAGCGGCGGTCTCGGCCGGTGGGGGGGCCGGAGCGGCAGACCCGGGGGCGGCGGTGCCCGGAGTGGCCGACGGCACCTGCTGGCGGGCCGACCAGGTGGCGACCCCCTGGCCCCACAGCCGGACGAAGCCGGCGGCGTCCTCGTGATGGAAGGTGTCGGCCGCGTCGTAGGTGGCCAGCCCGTAGTCGTAGAGGCTCACCGGGCTCCGACGACCGACGACGAAGCACTTTCCCGGCTCGCAGCGCAGGCGGACCTCGCCGGTCACGTAGGTCTGCGACTCGAGGAAGAAGGCGTCGAGCGCCTGCTTGAGCGGTGAGTACCACAGCCCGTCGTAGACCAACTCGGACCAGCGGGGCTCGAGCCGGGCCTTCTCGTGATGGAGGTCGCGCTCCAGCGTGAGGTCCTCGAGGTCGGCGTGGGCCATCAGCAGGGCCAGCGCCCCCGGGCATTCGTACGTCTCCCGGCTCTTGATCCCGACCCGTCGGTTCTCCACCATGTCGAGCCGCCCGAACCCGTAGGACCCGGTGACCTGGTTGAGCTCGGCGATGAGCACGTCGGCATCGAGCAACCGGCCGTCGAGCGACACGGGCACCCCGGCCTCGAACCCCACCACGACCTCGACCGGCTCGGTGGCCGTCTGCCTGGTCATGGTGTACACGTCCTCGGGCGGCTGGTTCCAGGGATCCTCGATGACGCCGCACTCGATAGCCTTGCCCCACAGGTTCTCGTCGATCGAGTACGGCTTCTCCTTGGTGACTGACAGCGGGATGCCCCAGGTGGCCGCGTACTCGATGCAGTCGGCCCGGGTCAGGCCCCACACCCGGGCCGGGGCCAGGACCTCGAGGTCGGGGGCGAGGGCGCGGGTGCCGACCTCGAAGCGGACCTGGTCGTTCCCCTTGCCCGTGCACCCGTGGGCCACGGCCCGGGCGTCGTGGCGCCTGGCCTCGGCCACCAGGTGACGGACGATCACCGGTCGGGACAGCGCCGAGACCAGCGGGTACTTCCCCTCGTACTTGGCGTTGGCCATCAGGGAGGGGACACAGAAGTCCTGGGCCATCTCCCGGCGGGCATCGACCACCGTGGCCTCGACCGCCCCAGCAGCCAGGGCCCGTTTACGGATGGCGTCCCAGTCCGCTTCGTCGGCATCGGCGTTCTGGCCCACGTCGACGGCGACGGCGACGACCTCCGCGCCCTCGTTCTCGATGAGCCAGCGGACAGCCACCGACGTATCCAGCCCACCGCTGTAAGCCAAGACCACTCGTTTTGCCACGATCACCCTCGTTTCTTCGAACTGTTCGCTCCGCCGCCGGACACCCGGGCCGCCCGGGTAGCCGGTGTTGGCGATGCTGCGTGTGCTGTGCGTGCTGCGTCTGCTGTGCGTGCCGTGTCTGCTGTGCGTGCTGTGCGTGCAGTGTCTGCTGTGCGTGCTGTGCGTGCTGTGTCTGCTGTGCGTGCTGTGCGTGCTGTGCGTGCCGAGTGGGCGGCCGGCTGATCGAGCACGGCGGTCGCGGCGGGCAGCGGAACGGCTCCGTTGTCCGGGAGTATCGCACCCGACGTGCCCGGCAGCGCCTCCAATCCGGAGACTGCGGCGAGCCGGGCCGCGACGCCGGCTCCCCCGGCTGCCTCGGCCGCCACCACCAGCACCGTGTCGTCGCCGGCCACGGTGCCGATGACCCCGGGGAACCCGCTGCGGTCGAGAGCCGATCCTACGACATGGGCTGAGCCGGGCGGCGTGCGCAGCACGACCAGGTTGCCCGAAAAGGCCGCTTCCACCACCCACTCGCCCAGGATGCGCCGAAGATGGTCCTCGGGAGCGACCTGATGGGATGGCAGTTCGGGCAGGGCGTAGGCCGTGTCGCCCCCGGGCAGGCGCACCTTCAGGGCTCCGAGCTCCTCGAGATCCCGCGACACCGTGGTCTGGGTGGCCTCGATCCCCTCGCCGGCCAACAGCTCGACCAGATGGGTCTGGCTGCCCACCGCCCTCGTCTCCAAGAGCTTGGTGATGCGGTGTTGGCGCTGGTGCTTGGTCACCTTCATGCTGGGTCCCCGTCCGGATGTTGGCCCGTATGGCGCAACCAGGACAGGAGCCCCCGCATGGCGTGCATGCGATTGGCGGCCTGGGGCCAGATCCTGCTCTGTGGGCCGTCCACGACCGCTGCGGCGATCTCCTCGCCCCGATGGGCGGGCAGGCAGTGCAACACGATGGCGCGGGGTGCGGCCCTCTTCATGAGCGCCTCGTCGACCGTGAAGCCGGCGAAGGCCTCGAGCCGGGCGGCGGATTCCTCCTCCTGCCCCATCGACGTCCAGACATCGGTGTAGACAGCGTCGGCACCGGCCGCGGCTTCGGCTGGATCCTCGGTCACCAGCCCGGACCCACCCAGCGCGCTCACCCGGTCGAGCTCGGCGTCGCCCGGCCCATAGCCCTTGGGTGCGGCCACGTTGACGGTGACCCCCACCATCGCCCCGGCCAGGGCCAGCGACAGCCACACGTTATTGGCGTCACCGACGTAGGCCACCGTGCGGCCTTCGAGGGAGTCCCCGAACTCCTGGCGGAGGGTCAACAGGTCGGCCAGGGCCTGACAGGGATGAGCCACGTCGGAGAGCAGGTTGACCACGGGCACGGGCAGACTGGCTTCGTCGAGGGCCGCGGCCATCCGGGTCAGTGCACGATGGTCCATGACCCGGGCGCAGAGGATCGAGTGGTAGCAAGCGAGCGTGCGGGCCACGTCCTCGGCTGACTCCCGCACGTCCAGCCCGACCTCTGCGCCCTGGATGTAGACCGGGTGCCCCCCGAGGGCGACGACGGCCATCTCCGCGCTGTTGCGCGTGCGAGCCGAGGGCTTCTCGAAGACGAGAGCCACGCCCTGGCCGGCCAGGGCCGGAGCCAAGGTCGCCGGGTCCACCTCGGCCAGGCTGAGGACGACCTCCAGCTCGGCAGGGGTGAGGCTGTCGATATCGAAGACGTGGCGGGTCCCGGTCATCGCCGCACGACTTCCGCCTCCGGCATCGAATCGAGCACCGGGCCGAGCAGACTCAGTCCCTCGTCGATCTCGCTGTCACCGACGAGCAAGGGCGGGGCGAACCGGAGGGAGTCGGGCCGAGGGGCGTTGACGACGAGGCCGGCATCGAGCGCAGCGCGGCAGGCCGCGGGGGCGAACTCCCCGGTCAGCTCGGCGGCAAGCAGGAGGCCCTCGCCCCGGACGCCGCGCACGTTGGGCAATGCGGCCAATCCCCGACCCAGCCTGTCCCCGGCCAACCTGGCCCGCTCGGGCACCTTTTCCGACTCCATCACGGCCAGCGTGGCCCGGGCCGCCGACATGGCCAGGGGCTGGCCGCCGAACGTGCTGCCGTGGTCACCGGGCACAAACGCTGCCGCCACTTCGGCCCGAGCCCAACAGGCGCCCACGGGCATGCCGTTTCCGAGCGACTTGGCCATGGTCACGATGTCGGGCTCGATCCCCAGATGCTGAAAGCCGAACCATTGTCCGGTCCGGCCCAGCCCGGTCTGGATCTCGTCCATGATCAACAGGATGTTCCGGTCGCTGCACAGCTGGCGCACCCCGGCCAGATAGTCCGACGATGGCACCATCACCCCGGCCTCGCCCAGGATGGGCTCGAGGATCACCGCCCCGACCCGATCGGGATCGCAGGCCCCGTCCATCGCCTCGAGGTCGTCGAAGGCCACGTGGTCGAAGCCCTCGGGGAGGGGCAAGAACGCCGTTTGCTTGTCCGTTTGGCCGGTGGCCGCCAACGTGGCCAGGGTCCGGCCATGGAAGGCGTCCCACGTGCTGACCACGCCGAACCGCCCGGGTCCGGCCCACCTCCGGGCCAGCTTCAACGCGCACTCGTTGGCCTCGGCTCCCGAGTTGCCGAAGAACACCTGACCACCGGCCCGCTCGGTGCCGCCGCCAATCAGGCGATCAATGGTGACGGCCACCTCCGGGCCGATGATGTTCCCGAACAGGTTGGACACGTGTACCAGGGTGCGGGCCTGCTCAGCCACGGCCTCGGCCACGACCGGATGGGCATGCCCGAGCGAGGTGACGGCCAGACCCGAGAGGAAGTCCAAGTAGCGCCGTCCATGGGCGTCGAACAGGTACGAGCCCTCGCCCCGGACGAAGGTGATCGGTGGCTCGGCGTAGTTGCGCATCAACGCGCTGCGATCGATGGCGGGCGTGGTCGCGCTCATGCGCCCACTGTCCTGATTCGTGGTCGCGCTCATGCGCCCACCATGGTTCCGACGCCCTGGTCGGTGAAGACCTCGAGCAGGAGGGCGTGCGGGGTGCGGCCATCGAGGATGTGGGCGTGCCCGACGCCGGCCCGGACCGCTTGGGCGCAGGCCTGTGCCTTGGGGATCATCCCGCCGGTGGCGGCCCCCGAGGCAACCAGCGCATCGAGCTCATCGGCCGTCACGTCGCTGATCAGCGTGGACGGATCGTCGGGCACGGATCGGAGCCCCGCCACATCGGTCAGGAACACCAGCTTCTCGGCCTGGATGGCCGTCGCCAGGTGGCCGGCGACCGTGTCGGAGTTGATGTTGAACGCCTGCCCCGTTTCATCGCTCCCGATGGTGGCCACCACTGGGATCAGGCCCTGGGCCAGCAGTTGATGGACGATCACCGGGTCCACCTCTACCACGTCGCCCACGTAGCCCAGGTGCTCTGACTTGGCCTCGGCGGTGATCAGGTTGGCGTCCTCGCCCGACAGCCCGACGGCCAGGGCGCCGTGGACGTTCACGGCGCTGACGATGTCGCGGTTGACCTTGCCGACCAGCACCATCCTGACGATGTCGAGGGTGTCAGCATCGGTGACCCGGAAACCGCCGCGGAACTCGGTGGCCATGCCCAGCCGGCCGAGGAGCTCGCCGATCTGGGGGCCGCCCCCGTGGACGACCACGGGCAGCATCCCCACCGATCGCATCATCACGATGTCCTCGGCAAAGGAGGCCAGTGCGGTCGCCTCATCGACGGCAGGCTCGCCGGGCTTCGACTGGAGGACGTTTCCGCCGTACTTGACCACGACCACCTTGCCCCAGAAGCGGCGAATATAGGGCAAGGCCTCCACCAGGACGCTTGCCTTATCGGCTGGCGCCCACCGTGGATCGGGCCCGGCCTGGACAAGAGGCGCGCCGTCCGGGACTGTGGCCGGCTCGGGGACTGTGGCCGGCTCGGGGACTCTGGCCGGCTCGGGGACTCTGGCCTGCTGTGGGACGGGCACAGCTTGCGGATCGGTGCTCACGATGTCTTCCGGTTCTCGTCGATGTAGCCGTAACCCAGGTCGACGGTCATGGCCACGCCGACTCCGTCGCCCAGCCCGAACCGGCACTGGATGTCCACGGTCTTGCCGGCCATGTGGTCGGCCACCGCCTCCTCGTCGTAGGGGACGGCTACGCCGTCCCGGCAGACATCGACCCCGCCATAGGCGACGGCCACCTTGTCGACGTCGAACCGAACCCCGGCAGAGCCGAGATCACTGACCACTCGACCCCAGTAGGGGTCCGCCCCGTTGAGGGAGCACTTCACCAAGAGCGAGTCAGCCACCTTGCGGGCGGCCTGGTGGGCCTCCCCGTCCGACGCCGCCCCGGTCACCCGGACGTGGGCGATCCGCGAGGCCCCTTCAGCATCCTCGGCCATCTGGCGGGCAAGATCGGCGCAGGCCTCGGTGGCTGCGTCGACCAGTACACCGGAGTGGATGGGCCCGGCCCGGCCGCTGGCCATGAGGGTGACGGTGTCGTTGGTCGAGGTACAGCCGTCGACGGTCAACGTGTTGAACGAGTCGCGGACGGCGATCCGCAGCAGGTCGGCCAGGGCGCCGGGCTCCACCGCGGCATCGGTGGTGAGGAAGGCCAGCATGGTGGCCATGTCAGGCGCCAGCATGCCCGCTCCCTTGGCCATCCCGGCCATGGTGAAACCGGCTCCTTCGACCAGGACCTCCTTGCGACCGCCATCGGTAGTGAGGATTGCTGTCGCCGCGTCCTGGGCCGCCTGGGCCGATGGCGAGCGGGCGGCCACCAGGGCGGCGATGCCCGACTCGATCGGCTCCATAGGCAAGGGAATGCCGATGAGCCCGGTGGAGCACACCAGCAGCTCGGTGGCGTCCGCGCCCAGGAACTGGGCCGCGAGCGCACACATCCGCTCGGCGTCGGCACGGCCCTTCGCGCCGGTGGCGGCATTGGCGTTGCCGCTGCTCACGAGCAGGGCGGCGGCGCGGCCGCCGGTGGCTAGGAGATGGTCCCGACTGACCTGGACCGGCGCCGCGGCGGCCAGGTTGGTGGTGAACGTGGCCGCGGCGGGAACCGGCGCCCCGTCTTCGGTGGCCACCAGGGCGAGGTCGAGCGCACCGGAGGCCTTGATGCCCGACGCGTGGCCGGCGGCCACGAAGCCTGCAGGCGTGGTGATGGTCATGGGTATGCCCCCACCAGTGGGAGCCCGGCGGCTTCGGGGAGGCCCACGGCCAGGTTGGCACACTGGATCGCCTGGCCCGAAGCCCCTTTGATGAGGTTGTCGAGCGCGCATAGCGCCACCACCCACCCCGTGCGCGGATCGACCCGCACGGTGACGTGGGCCGAGTTGGAACCGCTCGTGGACTTGGTCGACGGCGAGGCCGGGGTCACCACCACGAACGGGTCCTCCCGGTAGGCCTCGTGGAGCAGCTCGAGGGCGCCCTCGGTGGTCAGCCGCCTGTCCGGATCGGCCGGTCGGGCATAGCAGGTGGCCAGGATGCCCCGCACCATCGGCGCCAGGTGGGGGGTGAAGAGGACCTGGGCGCCGAGGTTCTGCTCGATCTCTGGGGTGTGGCGATGATCGAGGAGCCCGTAGGCCACGAAGTCCTCGTCCACCGTGCCGAAATGGAGGTTCGCCTTGACGGCCCGCCCGGCCCCCGAGACACCGCTGGCCGCGTCGACAACGATGCCGGTCGGGGCGACGACACCGGCCCGCACCAGTGGGGCGAGGGCGAGCGAGGCGGCGGTCGGGTAGCAGCCCGCCGCGGCGATGAGCCGAGCGCCGCGCAGGTCGTCACGGAACAGCTCGGGGAGCCCGTAGCGGAACCGGCCCAACAGGTCGGTGGCGGTGTGCTCGTGCCCGTACCAGGTCGGATACAGCGAGGGATCCTGTAATCGAAAGTCGGCGGCCAGGTCCACCACCACCCCGACGTGCGACTCGATGTCGGGCACCAGGTGCTGTGACTCGCCGTGGGGCAGAGCCAGAAAGACGACATCGAGCCCGTCGAGGTCGGCCGGCTCGATCGACCCGAAGGTCAGCGACGGGTACGCCGCGGCCAACGAGGGTGTGTGGTCGGCCACCACCTGGCCGGCGGCCGTCCCGGCCCCGGCCACCACCACCTGCAGGTCCGGGTGGGACGCGCACAGGCGCAGCAGCTCGATCCCGGCATATCCGGAAGCGCCGACCACCCCCACCTTCATGGCGCAGCCCCGTCCAGGGTCTGGGCAGCCGGATACCCAGCTGCATGGACGGCCGGGCAAACAGCCGGGCCGGACTGGGCTCCCAAGTACATCCTGTAAGTATATGCGCGTGCTCGCATAAACATGCAACTAGCGGGGAGCCCTGAATTGACCAGGTCCATTGCCGGCTCGATCGAGGGACGGAAGGGCGGGCGACCAAGCGACCTAGCGACCCTGAACGATGACACGGCGCCGTTGAGGTGCACGTCAGGTCCGTCGGCTTTCACGGATTCGAACTCCGTTGACCCTTGACCAGGGCCTGATCGTCTCGTTACCGTTCCTACCATCCCAGATCGCCGGGCACCGGGACCAATGGACGGCGCGGCCAGACCTTCCGCCAAACTCGGAGGAATCCCGCCATGTCAGAAGTCCCAGGTCCAGCAGTCCCGCGACGACAAGTTCCAGCCCTCGAAGTCCCACAAGCCCCAAGGGCCAACAAGTCAGCCGGCTCCGATCGTTCCGGCTTCAAAGGCGACTTCCCCGACGACCCGTCTGTCGCCGTCTTGCTCCACCACGTGCCCGAGTTCGAGCCGGCCTACCTGGACCTGGTCAGCGCCTTCGACGATGCCCCCGGTGAAGCGGTGGTGTTCACCGAACTGGCCGACTTCGTGGCCTCCCGGCTGAACGCCATCGAAACTGATCGGCCGGTCCTCGAGCGAACTCTCGGCGCCATCGAGATCGTGGCTGACGGTCAGGACGTCGAGTCGGCCGAACTGGTCGGGTACGCCTTCCTCGACAGCCTGTCCCCGCTCGACCGTGACCGGATCCGACCTTGGCTCGGTCCGCGATCCCGGTCCTTGCTTGAGGAGCTCGATGACGCAGCTGGCCCCGATGGATTGCTCGGAGACGATCCCCGGCCCAAGTGAACGGAGAGCCCACTGACTGGCGATCGGCAGAGACTGGGGATCGGCAGAGACTGGGGATCGGCAGAGACTGGGGATCGGGAGAGACTGGGGATCGGCAGAGACTGGGGATCGGGAGAGACTGGGGTTCGGCAGAGCGAATCGGCGTTCAGCCTTCAGCCTTCAGCCTTCAGCGAAGCGTGGCCCCGAACGCTGACTCCACTGCTCCGATACAGCGCGCCCGCTTCGCTCCCACCTCGTCGTCGGTAAGGGTCCGATCGAGAGCCGAGAACCGGAGGTGGTAGGCGAGACTGCGGGTGCCCTGGGGCACCGAGTCCCCCCGGTACACGTCGAACAGGGAGACCGACTCCAGCAGCTCGCCGCCGGCCGCTTGCAGCGCGGACAGAACCCTCCCGGCGGGGACCGGGTCGGGCACCACGAAGGCCAGGTCGATGTCGGCCGACGGGAACCGGCTGACCGGGCGGGCCTCCTTGGAACGCCGCAGAACGTCGGACGGGTCGAGCAGCGAGCCAAGGTCCACGTCGAGCCAGCCGACTCGAAGCGCCCTTCCGTCCTTGCCGATGAGCCCGTAGTGGCTCACGATCGACGGATTGACCTCGCCCAGCTCGCCGATCGTCGACGACGCGACCCGGGTCGACCGGGTGCGACGGGGATCGTCCGGCACCCCCTCCCTGTTCAGGTTCTCGATGGTCAACTGACGGGTGGGGTGGGCGCTACGTCGTGTCCCGTCCTGTCGTGGGGCAGTCGGCGGCCTCAGCTCCACGTTCTCGATCCTCAGCGCGTCGGCCAGGGCGTACCAGGCGGCTACGGCCGTCCGGGCATCGTCCCCCTCGCCGGCGAACATCACCGACAATCGTTCGGTCTCGAACGCGTACGAATCGTCCTCGGGGTCGACGGGCTCCGCCCCGGATGGCGCGAAGACCGTCCCCACCTCGAATAGCCGGAGCTCGCCCTGGCGCCGGTCGGCGTTGTAGGCGAGGGCACGAAGGAGCCCCGGCACCATCGAGGCTCGCAGGAAGCGCTCGTCGGAGACGAGTGGGTTGGTGATGGTGATCCAGGGACCGTCGACTCCGCTGAACTCGTTGTCCGCCTCGGTCACGATGCTGGCCGTCCACGCCTCGTGGGCACCGAGGCCGCACATCACGTCCTTGACCAGCCGCCGCTCACGCTGGCGCTGGGTGAGGCCACCGGGCTGCGGCCACGCCGGCTGGCGGCGGGGCAGACGTGAGTACCCGTACGTACGGGCCACCTCCTCGGCGATGTCGGCCTGTCCGAAGGGTTCCGGCCGAATGTCGGGCCGGAAAGTGGGCACCGTGACCAGCAAGGACCCGGGCTCGGGACCGGGTGCCGCGACCATGCCCAGGGGGACGAGCCGTTCTGTCACCTCGTCCGAGCCGAACGTCGTTCCCAGCAAGGCGTTGATCCGCTCCACCCTCACCGTCAGCGCGATGGGATCGGGCACGCCGACCCGGATGTCGAGAACGCCGGGGGCAACGGTCGTGTCGGGACCCGAAGTCGCCATCAGCAGCTCGCAGAAGCGGTCCATGGCCCGGTCGATGCCATGGGGGTCGACCCCCCGCTCGAATCGAGCCGAGGCCTCGGTTCGAAGCTTCAGCCGTTTCGCCGTCCGGGCGATGGCAATGGGGACGAAGTAGGCGGCCTCGAGCAGCACGCGGGTCGTCGACTCGGAGATCTCCGACGACTCGCCCCCCATGACCCCGGCGATGCCAACAGGGTCGGCGTTGGCGTCGCAAATAAGACAGTCCTGGCCGGTGTCTTCCAGTCCGGGGCCACTCATCCCCAACTGACGCTCGACGCCGTCGAGGGTGGTGAGCAACTCACCCGGCCGGGCCCGCCGGACCACGATCCCGGCACCGGCCAGGCGGTCCAGGTCATAGGGGTGGGTGGGTTGCCCCAGCTCCAGCATCACGTAGTTGGACGCGTCCACCACGTTGTTGATCGGCCGCATGCCGGCCAGGGTCAAGCGGCGGGCCAGCCAGGCGGGCGACGGCCCCACCGTGACACCGGTCATGACCCGTGCGGCAAAGCGCGGGCACAGCTCGCTGTCCTCCAGTTGGACCGAGGCCAGTGTGTCCGCCGACGGGCCCCGGCGCGGCGGCGGCTCCGGTTCGGGAATGGCAAAGGGCAGCCCAAGGCGAGCAGCCAGGTCGCGGGCCACGCCGGCCATGCTCCAGGCGTCGGGCCGGTTGGCCTCCACGGCCACGTCGAAGACAGCGTCGCGTTCGATTCCCAGGGCGTTGGCGAACGGTCGACCGGGGGTGGCGCCCTCGACCCCGTTCAGTACCATGATGCCTTCGTGGTCCTCGGAGAGGCCGAGCTCGCGACCCGAACAGAGCATCCCGTTGGAGACGACGCCTTTCATTTTGCGCCGACCGATGGCGAACCCGCCGGGCAGGACCGCTCCGACCGGGGCCAATGGGACCAGATCGCCTACGTCGAAGTTCCAGGCTCCGCACACCACTTCGACCGGGCCGTCCCCGGCGTCCACCACCACCCTCCGGATCCGGTCAGCGCCCTCGATAGCCGAGATTTCCTCCACCCGGGCCACCACGATGTCATCGAGGCCCTCCCCCACCAGCTCGGTCCCCTCGACCACCAGGCCGAGGTCGTCAAGGGTGGCGGCAATTTCGGCCGGCTCCCGGTCGAACGGGGCGAAGTCTCGAAGCCAGGAAAGGGGTACGCGCACGTCGGTCCTCTCAGAACTGGCGCAGAAAGCGGATGTCGTTCTCGATCAGTGCCCGCATGTCGGCAATGCCATGGCGCATCTGGGCGCAGCGGTCGATGCCGAAGCCGAAGGCGAACCCCGTCCACACCGCGGGGTCGATGCCTACCGCGTCGAACACGGCTGGGTCGACCATGCCGCAACCTCCCAGCTCGATCCAACCGGTCTGCGAACAGGTCCGGCAGCCCACCCCGTGGCAGATCGTGCACGTGACCTCGAACTCGGCTGACGGCTCGGTGAAAGGGAAATAGGCCGGGCGGAGCCGGGAGTGGATGTCGGGGCCGAAGTAGGCGGTCGTGAAGGTCTCGATCGTCCCGGCCAGGTCGGCGAAGGTGATGCCCCGGTCGACCACCAGTCCCTCGATCTGGTGGAACACGGGTAGATGGCGGGCGTCGGGCGTATCCCGTCGGAAGCAACGCCCGGGGATCACCGCGTGGATAGGCAGCCCGGGCGTGGGGCCACTGTCGGGACCGTCGTCGCCGCCACGGTTGACGGGGCCTTCGGGGCCGCCCTTGAGCGCGCCTTCACGGCCGCCCATGGGCGCGCCTTCGGGGCCGCCCTTGAGCCGCGGCCTTCGGGGCCGCCCTTGAGCGCGCCTTCGGGGCCGCCCATGGGCGCGCCGTCGACCCCGCCCTTCAGGACGGCCTCCTCCATGAGATGGATCTGGACCGGCGAAGTATGGGTGCGGAGCAGCACCGTCTCGGGGGGGCCCAGGTCGAGGTAGAAGGTGTCCCACATGCCCCTGGCCGGATGGGCCGGCGGGATGTTCAAGGCTCCGAAGTTGTACCAGTCGGTCTCGATCTCGGGTCCCTCGGCCACGTCGAAGCCCATGCCCACGAAGACGTCCTCGAGCTCGTCGCGGGTCTGGCTGACCAGGTGCAGGTGGCCCCGAGCGGTCGGGGACCGAACCTCGGAGACGATGACTTCGGTGAGGTCGAGCCGATCGGCCTCCATGGCCGCAGCCAGCTCGTCCCGTATGAACGAGTCTCGGCGGTCGGCCAGCTGCTGCTCGATCGCCTGCCTGGCCTCTTGGAGTTGCTTGCCCCGCTCCTTCCTGGCCTCGGGATCCAGGCTGCCCAGCGCCCGTTGGGCCAGGGCCAGTGCCGACTTCTTCCCGAGCAGGGCTGTGCGGACCTCGTCGAGCTCGGCCGATGACGTTGCTTCTTTGATCGTCGACTCGGCCTGGTTGATCAGCTCCGCGATGTCGCTCACGACCGACCCCCGCCATCTGTCGTGTCGCCCACCGGCCGCGATCCCATCTTCGGCATCGTAGAGCGAGCAGCATCGGGATCCGTCCGCCGGCCACCCTGCTGCCCCTCCGGCCCGCCCTTTTGCCCCTCGGCCGGCGGCCCGCCCATCCGCCTCTGGCGGAGCACCTCGAAGCACAGCACGGCTGCCGAGACGCTCACGTTCAGCGACTCGGCCCGACCCGCCATAGGTATGGTCACCGGCACGTCGAGTGCGGTCACCACCGCAGGAGCTAGACCCGAGGCCTCATTCCCGAAGACGAGCGCCACCCGATCGGTCAGGTCGACGTCGGCATAGTCCGTTCCCTCACGAACGACCGTGCCCAGGATTCGTAGGCCCCATTGGCGGAGGGCGCCGATGGCGGTCACCGCCTCGCCCCCGGCGACGATCGGAAGGTGGAACACCGACCCGGCCGAGGCACGCACCGTCTTGGGGTTGTAGGGGTCGACCGTGCCGTCGCAGCACACCACGCCCCCGGCCCCGGCCGCGTCGGCCGTTCGAATCAGCGTTCCGGCATTGCCGGGATCCCGGACGTCGGCGCACACCACCACCAAGTCGGCCTCGCGCATCGAGTCCAGATTGGGCGGCTCGAAGCCGACGACGGCCAGTATCGGCTGAGGGGTGACCGTGTCCGCCACCCGCTCCAGCACTCCGGCCCCGAGGTCAAAGACCCGGGACCCGGACTCGAACGCCCTCGCCGCGGCGGCGGCCACGGACGGGTTGTCGCCCGCGTCGGGCGCCAGGTACACCGACTCGACCGGCGCGCCGGCGTCGAGGGCGACCGACAACAGCTCCGCGCCCTCGACCACCATGGACCGCTCGCTCCACCGGAGGCTTCGCTTGCGGAGGAGCTGGCGGACACGGCGCACCCGCTGGTGCGAGTAGGCCAGCCCGGGCTGGCTCAGGAAGCAGCCTCAGTGGTGGTCTTCTCGGCGGCCAACGCCTCGGTAGCCACCTTGACCAACGAGGCGAACGCCTGGGGCTCGTGGACGGCCAGGTCGGCGAGGACCTTCCGGTCGACAGTCACGTCTGCCACCCGCAGTCCGGCGATGAACCGGCTGTAGCTGGTTCCGTTCAGACGGGCTCCCGCGTTGATCCGCTGGATCCACAACTGCCGGAAGTCGCCCTTCCGGGCCCGGCGGTCACGGTAGGCGTATTGCAGCGAGTGCATCACCTGCTCGTTGGCGGCTCGGAACGAACGGCTCTTGTTGCCGTAATAACCCTGCGCCTGCTCGAGAACGGCGCGATGGTGCTTCTTGGCGTGTACTGCGCGCTTCACTCTGGCCATGGGGACTCCTTTCGAAGGGGCGAATCGATGGTGTGAACGTGGATGCCGGCCGCCGGCCCGATCCCGGTGTGTTCAATTGGCTTCAACTGGCTCGGGGCCGGGTATGCCGGCCCGTCTGCCCCGACGGCTACCGGCCGAGCAGCCGGCGCGTCTGCTTGAGGTCGCCGGGAGCGATGTCGGTCTCCCGACCCAGACGACGGGTACGAACACTCGACTTCTTCTCGAGGAGGTGGGAGCGGAATGCCTTTCGACGACGCAGCCGTCCTGTTCCGGTCACCTTGATGCGCTTGGCCGCACCACTGTCGGTCTTCATCTTCGGCATGTCCGCTGTCTTTCTTCTTAGGTTGGTGTCTCGGTCGGCGCAGGAGCAGGCTCGCTCATCTCCTGTGCCGGCGGTGATCCTGTCGTGGCCCCGGTGGCTGCCGGTGCGGTGGCTGCCGGTGCTTCGGCTGCCGGTGCTGTGGCTGCCGGTGCTGTGGGCGCTGGAGCGGCCGAGGCCTGATTCGGCCCCGTGCTGTTGGTCGCCGGGGAGTCGCTGTTCGCCGCCGGCCCGTCGCTGTTGGTCGTGGGTTTGTCGTTGTTCGTCGCCGGCTTGTCGTTGTTCACCGCTGGCCGCTCGTTCGCCGACTTGGGCCCCCTGGAGGCGGCCGACTGCTTGGCTCGCTTGTCGGGCGCCAGGACCATGACCATATTCCGGCCATCCAGGCGGGGTACCGACTCGGGCTTTCCCATCCCGTCCATCTGATCGGCGATGCGGTCGAGGATCTTCTTGCCCAGCTCGGGATGGAAGACCTCTCGGCCACGGAACATGATGGTGATCTTGACCTTGTGACCTTCGTCGAGGAATTTGGCCACCTGGCGGGTCTTGGTGTCGAAGTCGCCGGGACCGATCTTCGGCCGGTACTTCATCTCCTTGATCCCGACGTGGACCGCCTTGCGTCGCGACTCCTTGGCTCGTTGGGCCGCATCGAACTTGAACTTGCCGTAGTCCATGATCCGGGCCACGGGCGGATTCGCCAACGGGGCAACCTCGACCAGGTCGAGATCGAGCTGGCGGGCAATGTTCAACGCCTCCGGGAGCAGCTTGATACCGAGCTGCTCTCCATCAGGGTCGACCAGGCGCACTTCGCGAGCGCGGATACGATCATTGATCCGAGGCTCATTGGTGGTGACGGTGGCTGCTATTCGACTTCACTCCCTGTCTGGGGTCACGGGTTCCCGTAACCAAATAAAAAGGGAGCGGAACCACCGCTGGGCCTTCGCCGACTGACTGTCGGCAACCGGATCCATTGACCCTGCTCACGCATAGAACCGCCGTGGCCGGGTGGGAGTCATCGACCGCGCGACTCCGCTTCCTTGTCTGTCAGTGACTTAGGCTACCAGCCGTGAGCACTCTTTGGACACCCGGAGGGGAACGGCCCGTCGGCCGGCCCGACCCACAGGCACCAGGTCAACCCCCTGCTGGAGCCCCGCCAGGCTCCGGTGGCCCGACAGGGCCGGGCGCCGATGAGGAGGTCGACGCCCGACAAGTCGAGGAGATGCGGCGGCAATTGGCGTCCACACCGGCCGACGTGGTCATCGCCAATCACTGCTACGGGCTCTTCGAATTGGCGGCCGTGTACCTCTCCCAGACACCTCCGATGCTGCCCAAGGCCCGATTGGCCATCGACGCCATGACCGCGGTGGTGAACGGGCTCGAGGGACGGCTGGGCGACCAGGAGCCCCAGCTCATCGAGGGCCTGAGTCAGCTCCGGCTGGCCTATGTGCAGATCGACGGCGCGCAGCGAGCCGCCGGTGAGGCTGCCGGTACGGCACCGGCCAACGGCGGCCCGGCGGATAGCGGCGACCAGGCCAACGGCGGCCCGGCAGAGAGCGCGGCGGCGCCATCCACTAGCACCCCCGCCGATAGCGCGCCCCGGCCCGAAACCAGCACTGACACACCCGACGGCGCCGGAGACGGATCCGTCGGGTGATCTCACTCCGTGGGTTGGGTCATGCCGGTGGTCCGGCTGAGCCCAGTCTCGCCGGGCCGTGGATCTCGGGCCAACGGCACGGCAACCCACCGGCCCTACCAAGCCAATCGGCCTCGCCGAGCCCCCCGGGCTCCCCAGGCCCCCGAGGCGGCCCGACTGACCGATCGGCCCCACCAAGCGGCCCGTCGGCCCCGTCAACCGGGCCATCGGCTGCGCCAACCGACCGGGGCGGCTCCGGCACCCCCGGCCGCGCCCCTATGGGGGCGATCGACGGCAAGCGCGTCCGCAGCTTCATCGGCCTCTCGGTGGGGCTGGTGGGCCCGCGGGCCAACCTGGCCGTTTCGGGGGTGCTCATCACGCTGTACGTCCAGCAACGGTCGTCAGGGGCACTGGCGGTCACCTTCGCCCTGACCGCCAACCGGCTCCTCAGCTGGATGACCTATCCCATAGCTGGCCGCCTCAGCGACCGCACCCGCAGCCGGATCGGGCGCCGGACCCCCTACATGGCCGTGAGCCTGATCATCATGGGTGCGGCCACGTGGATGTTCACCGTCGTCCAGGGCTACTGGCTCCTGGTGTTGTTCATCGTCATCGCCCGCCAGGCCGCCTCAGTGTTCACCCTCACCAACGTCGCCGTGGTTCCCGAGGTCTTCGGACGGAGCCGCTGGTTGAAGGCGCTGGTGCTGACCACCGCGTTGGGCACGCTAGCCAGCCTGGTCATCAAGGCCACGGTCATCACCACGTGGAAGCAGAGCATGCCCGAGACCTGGAACCTCCCCTTCCAGGTGGCTGCGGTCATCATGGGCGCAGTCGGCGTGGCCGTCCTGGTGTTGGTGCGGGAGTCGAAGGCCGCGTCCTTCGGGGCCGCAGCCGACCGCAAGGCGCGGGCCCGGCCGGCTCGAGCCGAGATCCGGGAGATCCTGGAAGCCCCCAATGCCAAGGTCCTGCTGGCCGGCACCCTCCTCTTTTGGGCCGGACTGGGGTCGACGGCGTACGTGGCCATCCTGTTCTTCCAGCGGGTTGTCCACGCCGGCGCCAGCGCCCAGACCATCGCCGGCCTGGTCAGCGGGATTCCCACCTTCCTGATCGGCATCCTGCTCGGCATTCCACTCAGCCGGGCTCTGTCCCGCCGCCAGCTGGCCATCGGTGCCCCACTCATCGGGGCCCTCCTGGCCGGCGTGCAGTACTTCGACACCCATATCTGGCAGGCCGTGGCGCTCGCCTTCATCGGCGCGCCCTTCGTCGGGGCTTACATCATCGTGTTGGCTCCCTACCTCTTGCAGCTGCTCCCCCGGGCCGGTGGTCTGGGCGAACGGCTGGGCCTCGTCCTGTCGCCGTTCAACCTGGTCGGGGTGGCGTTGGCCTATGTCGCCGCCACCGTGGTCGACGTCACCGGCAACTACCGCCTGATCTGGGTCTTCCCCGCCGCCACCGGCATCGCCCACGCGCTGGTCAACACCCGGCTGCGTTTCCCCGTCCACCGGCCGAAGACCGACATGGTGGCGAAACTCTGGCAATGGAGCGTCGTGCAGACCGAGTCCATGGCCGAGACGGGGATCGTGGCCGGCCTGCTCGCCGCTCCCCTCCTCGGCGAGGTGACCAAAGAGGACGCCGACAGTGCCGTCATCGTCGACCTGGCCCGCGACATCCTGGGCGACCCGTACGAGGACGAGCGGGATCCAGGTAAGAACATGAACGAGGTCGACGGCGAGGGCGACGGTGTCCTCGCTCGACCACCTCTCGATGGCGGGCGCGATGGCCGGGCTATCGACGGCGGAGACGGCCGGGCCGGGGACGCCACGCCCGATGGCCCCGGCGACCCCGCCCGATGGCCCGGGACGCACGCCCGTGGCCCCGGACGCCACGCCCGATGGCCCCGGCAGCTACCCGCCCGACGACGGGGCAGCCGTCCCCACGCCCAACAGCTACCCGACCGCCGACGGGGCCGGCGACGCCGAACCCGATGGACCGGCTGGCGACGCGTCGCCCAGCGGCCGGACCGAAAGCGCCTGAAGGCGGCCCAGGTGCCCGGCGCCGACGGTGAAGGCCACCGGCGTCCCTTCCGCGACCTGGCGCGAACCGTCGGTGATGGCTGTGCAGTGGAAGCCGAAGCTGCGGTCGCCGGACGAGACCACGCCGATGCCCCGGGGGTCGTCGAAGCTGGCCACGTGGCCGAGGAGCGGAAGGCCCCGAACCGGCGGCAGTTCGACACTGTGATCGCTCGCCGTCGCTCCCGCCCCGTCCGCCGACGCCCGGGCCTTCGTCGCCCCGACCGCTTGCTCGTCCGCCGTCATCAGCTGCTCACCCGACGGCGATTCAGTGCACGATCTTGGACAGCGACAGCTCGATGATGTCGGTCGCCCCGCGGTCCTTCAGCGCCGGGATCAACACGTTGATCTTCGACTTCGGCACCACGGTCTCGACCGCGAACCCGCCCCCGCCGTAGAGCTCGGACACGGTAGGCGACCGGAGTGAGGGCAACAGGTCGATGACGGCCTGAAGCTGGACGGCCGGGACGTTGAGCTTCACCAGCACGTTCCCTCGAGCCTCGAGCGCCCCCTGCAACAAGGTGAGGAGCTGCTCCATGGCGTGACGCTTCCCGGGGTCGGCGGCGGCGGCCGGGTTGGCGATCAGCTCGGTGTGGGAGGTGAACAGCGTCTCGACGATCTTCAGGCCCGCCGCCCGGAGGGCCCGGCCCGTCTCGGTGATCTCGACCACGCAGTCGGCGATGTCGGGGACCTTGGCCTCGGTCGCCCCGTAGGACAGGCTCACCTCGGAGCGGACGCCGTGCTTCTCGAGGTAGCGCCGGGTGAGCTCGGGATACTCGGTCGACACACGGAGGGCGCCGCCGGCCCCGGTTCCCGACGCGGCCAGGTCGGCCACCGAAGTCGCCGGCGAGTCCTTGGACACGGCCAGGACGACCCGGATGGGGTTGGACGTGGCCTTGGAGTAGGCCAGGATGCCGAGGGTGGTGACGTCGCTGCCCCGCTCCTCGACCCAATCCCGGCCGGTGATGCCGACGTCGAACATGCCGTCGGCCACGTACAGCGGGATCTCCTGGGGCCGCAGGATGCGGACCTCGTCGACTCGGGGATCGTCGATGGCGGCGCGGTAGTCGACTTCCGACGACCGGGTCACCGCCAAGTCGGCCGAGGCGAACAACTCCAACGTGGCCTTCTCCAGCGACCCCTTGGGGAGCACCATACGGAGCACGGTCAGTCCCCGGGCTCCGAGAGGGCGGATGGCTGCAGGTCGGCCAGGAGGCTGGCCATCTCGATCGCCGCCACGGCCGCCTCCCAGCCCTTGTTGGTGTCGTCAGGCTCCGAGCGGACCAGAGCCTGCTCCACCGTGTCGGTTGTGAGGACGCCGAAGATGACCGGGGTCCCGGTGTCCAGTTGGACACGCTGGATGCCCGCCGCGCACTCCCCGGCCACGAAGTCGTAGTGACCGGTGTCACCGCGGATGACCGCACCCAGGCAGACCACAGCGTCCACCGACGGGGTCAGCGAACGGGCCACCAACGGCAGCTCGAAGGCACCCGGCGCCCAGGCCACGGTCACAGCACCCAGGTCGCCGCCGTGCTTGGCCACCGCCTCGAGGGCGCCGTTCAGGAGCCGCTCGGTGATCCCCCCGTTGAACCGGGCACAGGCCAGGCCGACACGGACGCCGGCGGCCCGGTGGCCGCCCACCACCGATCGTCCCACCCGAGTGCCGACCCGGGCGATGGTGCCCTCGGGGAGCTCGGTCTCATCAGAGGACGTCATCGAGCCCCTCGAGCAGGTGGCCCATGCGCTCCCGCTTGGTCCGCAGGTACTGGATGTTCTCCGGCGTGGGAGAGGACTCGATGGGGACGCGCTCGACGATGTCGAGTCCGAATCCCTCGAGCCCGCCGTACTTGGACGGGTTGTTGGTCATAAGCCGCATGGTGGTCACGCCCAGGTCGACCAGGATCTGGGCCCCGATGCCGTACTCGCGGCTATCGGCTGGGAGCCCGAGCTCCAGGTTGGCGTCGACCGTGTCGAAGCCGCCCTCTTGCAGGTTGTAGGCGCGCAGCTTGTGGCCGAGCCCGATGCCCCGTCCCTCGTGGCCCCGCAGGTAGACGACGACGCCGCTGCCGTGGGCGTCGATGGCCTGCATGGCCCCCCGGAGCTGGGGTCCGCAGTCGCAGCGCAGGGATCCGAACACGTCGCCGGTGAGGCACTCGCTGTGCACCCGCACCAGGACCTCGGGCTTGCCATCGACGTCGCCTTTGACCAGGGCCACGTGCTGCTCGCCGTCGAGCAGGGACTCGTAGGCGTGGGCGGTGAACTCCCCGAAGTCGGTGGGGATCTTGGCCGCGGCGATGTGGCGCACCAGCTTGTCCATGCGCCGGCGGTAGCGGATGAGCTCGGCGATGGAGATGAGGTGCAGGCCGTGCTTCTCGGCGAACACCTCGAGCTCGGGGAGGCGGGCCATCCCGGTCTTGTCCTCGCTCACCACCTCGCAGAGCACGCCGGCCGGTGCCCGCCCGGCCGCCCGGGCCAGGTCCACGGCCGCCTCGGTGTGGCCGGCCCGCTTGAGCACGCCACCTCGGCGGTAGCGGAGGGGGAGGATGTGCCCGGGGCGGTTGAGGTCGGTGGGGCGGGTGTGGGGATCGGCCAGCGCGGCGATGGTGGCGGCCCGGTCGGAGGCCGAGATCCCCGTGGTCGTCCCGTGCCGGTAGTCGACGGTCACGGTAAAGGCGGTCCGCTGCACCTCGGTGTTGTTGGAGACCATCAGGGGCAGGTCGAGCTGCTCGACCCGCTCGGGGGTGAGGGGCACGCAGATCAACCCGGACGTGTGGGCGATGAAAAAGGCGATCTTGTCGGGCGTGACGGCATCGGCCGCCATGATCAGGTCGCCCTCGTTCTCCCGATCCTGGTCGTCGACCACCACGACGACCTCGCCCCGGCCTATCGCCGCTACTGCATCTTCCACCGTCGAGAACGGCATCGATCCTGCTCCTCTATTTCCCTCGTCGAGGGTGCTGTCTCTTCCCCTCGCCCAGAGCTCGATCGCCCTTCTTCAGGGTTCTATCGCTCTTCTTCGGGGTTCTTTAGCCCTTGTTCCGCGTTCTGGCGCCCTTGTCCGGGGTGCTGCCGGGAGGACAATTCCACCCGTAGATCACCACCCAGGCTAGTCACCGACTGCACCGACCCCCGCCACAGTGCCGACAGCGTGGGTGCTCCGGGCCCGGCAAACACGGGGAAGGCGTCGTCCCCCCCGAACAGGGCCGGGGCCAGGTAGATCACGTATCGGTCGACCAGCCCGGCCGCGTGAAAGGCGTGGGCCACCGACGGCCCCCCTTCCACCAGCAGCTGGATGACCCCGCGACGGCCCAGCACGTCGAGGACCTCGCCCAGGTCGCCCTCGAGCTCCAGGGCTGGATGGACCTTGGCCTCGCTCGGGCCGTGGCCCAGCACCACCCGCAGTGGTTGCTCCCCGGATGTGCGGGCGTCGGGATCGTCGGGGGGAAGGCGGACGGTGAGGGCCGGGTCATCGGCCCGGACGGTACCGGCCCCGACCAGCACGGCGTCAGACCGCGATCGCAGCCGGTGGGCGTCGGCCCGGGCGTCCACGCCGGTCAGCCACTGGCTCGTGCCGTCTGGAGCCGCCGTGCGGCCGTCGAGCGTGACGGCCAGCTTCAGGACCACCCAGGGACGACCGGTCAGCCGGTGACAGGCATACGGGGCGAGCTGCTCGGTGACGGCGTCGGCGGCCACGCCGACCACGACGTCGAGCCCGGCCCCGGTCAGGGCGGCGATGCCGGCCCCGGCCACCTGCCGGTCCGGGTCCTTCATCCCCACCACCACCCGGCGGATACCGGCCGCCACGATGGCCTCGGTGCACGGCGGGGTGCGGCCGTGGTGGGCGCACGGCTCGAGGGTCACGTACAAGGTGGCCCCTGCCGCCCTCTCGCCGGCGGCCGCGATGGCGGCGATCTCGGCGTGGGGCCCTCCCGGGGGAGCGGTGGCTCCGGTGAAGGACTCACAGTCGTCAGCCGGAACGACGACCGCGCCGACCCAGGGATTGGGCGAGGTACGGCCGCGGACGCGGTCACCGGCCTCGATGGCCAGGCCCATCCAGCGCTCGTCGTCGGCCGCGGCCAGTGGTACCGCGCCGGCATCCCCCGTACCCGCCGGTTGCCCATCCACCCGACCACCGGCCGGCTGCCCCTCGGCCCCACGACCAGCCCGCTGTCCCTGGGCCGGACCACCGGCCGGCTGCGCCTCGGCCCCACGACCAGCCGGCTGCCGGCCGGCCCGAGAGCCGGCCAGCCTCTTGGCCCGCTCGCTCAGCGCCTTGAAGCGCTCGCTCAGCTCGCCCGGCACCTCCTCATCAGAGGGCCGCTCACCCGATGACACCTCGTCAGTGTGCACCCGATGACGCCTCGCCGTCAGTACTCATGACGCACGGCGGGGAACGGCTACTGCGCCCACGGCCGCGGCGCGGATGGACCCGGCCGCCTCGACCGGACGCTCCCGGCCGAACACGGCCGACCCGGCCACGAAGACATTGGCGCCGGCCCGGGCCGCCTCGACCACGGTCGCCTCGTCGATGCCGCCGTCGACCTCGAGGTCGACTTCGAGACGGCGCGAGGCCAGCGCATCACGGACCAGGCGCACCTTCGGCATCACCTCCGGCATGAAGGACTGGCCGCCGAACCCGGGGAAGACCGTCATGCACAGGACCAGATCGACCAGACCCAGGTACGGCTCGACCGCGTCGAACGGAGTGTCCGGGTTGAGGGCCACCCCGGCCCGCAGGCCGAGAGCGCGCATCTGGGCGATCAGCCGTTCGGTCTCGCCCACCTCGACATGCACCGTGCACCCGTCGGCGCCGGCGTCCCGGAAGGACTCGAGGTACCGGGCCGGGTCGGTGATCATCAGGTGGGTGTCGAAGAACAGGTCCGAGTGCTTGCGGAGCGACGCCACGACCGGTGGACCGATGGTCAGGTTGGGGACGAAGTGGCCGTCCATCACGTCCACGTGTAGCCAGTCGGCGCACGGGGCCACCTCGCTGACCGCCTGGGACAGGCTGCCGAAATCGGCCGAGAGGATCGACGGGGCGACCCTCATCACCGGGTCAGAAGGGGCGGTCGCCATCGGTCACGATCCTACCGGCGGCACCCACCTGTCAGTCTCCCAGCCGCTCGGACCGCTCCGGGCGTGCCCCGCGTCGCCAATCGGCTGCCGACATCGGCTGTTTTCCTTCCGGCTGGACTCGGATGAGGCGGAGGCGGGTTGCCCCTCCGGCGATGACGACATCGCCGTCCAGTGCGCCCGGGCCGGCGCCCTCTGGCCGCGCTCCTCTCGGTGTCGGCGCCGGCGCCCGATCCCTGTCGCCACCCGCTGTCGGTCGGGCTGGTCCTCGCGGCTCGACCGCCGCGGTCAGCACCCGCAACCGACGTCCACGGAACGTGGTCCAGGCCCGGCCCAGTCGCACCACCCTCGACAGATAGGTGGCGTCGCGTTCCCAGCGCAGCTCGAGCTCTTCGGGGCGGATCTTCTCGGCGTAGCTCGGGTCGCCCTCTTGCTCATGGGGGATGGGTAGCCCCGCCGCGCCCCCCGACAGGTTGTCGACCAACAGCCGGCACCCGATGTCGACCAGGCGGGCCCGGAGCTCCTCCACCGACTCGCCCTCGTCGATGGAGGTGTCGTCCAGGGCATAGATGGGGCCGGTGTCGAGACCCCTCTCGACCGCCATGAGGCAGACGCCGGTCTCGGCGTCCCCCTCCAGGATGGCCCGCTCGACCGGTGCCGCCCCCGCCAGCGCGGTAGGAGCGAGAAGTGGAGGTTGACCATGGGAACGGCGTCGAGCACGTGGCCGGGAATGATCCGTCCGTAGGCCACCACCACCCCGAGCTCTGCGCCGCTCGAGGATACGCCGTCCAAGGTGTCGGTGACGGGCAGTCCCAGCTCGATGGCTGCCGCCTTCACCGGGCTCGGAACGAGCTCGCTGCCCCGGCCCCGGCGCTTGTCGGCTCGGCTGACCACGAGCGCCACGTCGTGCCCGGCGTCAACCAGCGCATGGAGCGGCTGTACCGCGGCCGCCGGCGTGCCCAGATAGACGAGTCGGGCCATTGGTAGTCAGGGGCGCAGTACTCGCAACGCGAGCCTGGTTCCCCATCCCCCTTTCGATCTGTACGTGCGGTTTTCCCGCATACAGCTCACCGACGGTCTTTCGGACATGGTTACGCTGCCTTCGGGTATCGAATAGTGCCCATGAGCTGGTGCAGGCCTTGGTCGTGGAACCAGGAGCGGTTCCAAGTGTCTGCCTGGCCCGCCCGCAGATTGCGACCACGCTTCTTGACGAGCAAGCGCTTCAGCCGCCATGCCACGTAGCGGTCCATGGTGACGAACTTGTCGGCCGCATTTCCGTTGCGGAAGTAGTTGCCCCATCCCCGAAGGAACAAGTTGAGCCGTTCGATGACGGTCTCCAACTCCTGTCCGACTTGGCTCCGACCGGTCATGGCCTTGATCCTCGCCCGGGCTCGCTTCATCGACCGCACCGACGGCCAGCGGTGGAGGTAATAACGGATGACCCGCTTTTGCTCCCAGAGCTTGCCGGACATGCGGGCACGAAGGTGGCAGCCGAGGAAGTCAAAGCCCTCTTTCCCCTCCCGGAGGTCGACCACTCGGGTCTTGTCCGGATGGAGGCTGAGGCCGAGGTCGCCCAGAATGGCGGTCGCCCGCCGTTGGGCTTCCTCGGCTTGGCTCTGGGACGAACACAGCACCACGAAGTCGTCCGCATAGCGGACGACTTCTCCTGTGCCCCGCTCAGCCCAGGCCCGGTCGAAGGCGTGCAGGTAGATGTTTGCCAGCAACGGTGAGATCACTCCACCTTGGGGAGTGCCAGAGACCGACTCAGTCACCACCCCGCCTTCCAACACGCCTGCTCGCAGCCACAGCCGAAGCAACTTGAGCACCCGCCGGTCAGAGACCCGTTGGCCGACCAGGGATAGCAACCTGTCATGGTCGATCTCGCCGAAGAAGTTCTGAATGTCGGCTTCGAAGACGAACTGTCTGCCTTTGATGAAGCCGACCCGGATCTTCTCCAAGGCATCGATGGCCGAACGCTTCGGGCGAAAGCCGAAGCTGCAGGGTAGAAAGTCGGCCTCGAAGATGGGTTCGAGGACGAGCTTCGTGGCCTGTTGGACCACCCGGTCCTTGACGGTCGGGATACCCAAGGGCCGCAACGAGCCGTCGGGCTTTGGAATCTCCACCCGGCGAACTGGTGCCGGGCGGTAGTTGCCTGCACGAAGGGCGTCACGGATCTCGGTGAGCAAACGCTCCACCCCGTAATCGTCCTCCACTTCTGCCAGGGTCAGGTGATCGACCCCAGCAGCTCCACGATTGGCTCGGACTCGGTGCCACGCCTCCCACAGGGTGTCATCCCTGTAGATGCGGTCATACAGGGCGTGGAAAAGTCGACCCTCAGACTGCTTGGCCGCAGCCCATAGCCGGTTCTGGAGGCGTCGAACTTTGACCCGGGACGGTGGTCCCAGGGGGGAGTTGGGCTGAGCGGTCCCAGCCATGCCCTCACTCGTTCCTCTGTTCCCGGCGTGACCGAAGTCGGGGTCCTTCCCTCCTGCTGGGTTCATCCCGGCGATCGGCAGTACTACGACCCCGTCGGACTCCCGCTTCCCTCCGCTCGGTTTCACCATTGGCTTATCCGAACGGTCTTTGCTGACAAGGCTGGGAAGACGGGTCTCTCCTGTTCCGACCCACACCGTGCGTACGTGCCGCTCCCGTACCCCGAGGGGACCCGACCAAGGGCATTCCGGAGCGCCGGTAGGTCGGACGTGGACCTTCGCCGTGACATGAACGGCTCGGCTCCCCCATCGTGAGTCTGACGAGGCTGCAGGATTCGTGCTTGGTAGCACTACGGCCCGCACGCTTGCTCCCTCCAAAGAGGCTCTTGACACCCCGCTCAGCCTGCCGGATCTCTCCGACGGACCGGGGTCTGCTACTGGGCTCTCCGGCGATTACCCAGACGGGACTTGCACCCGCAGGTCTGGTCCAGCTTTCAGGACGCAACATGGCCGGACGCTACCGGACCAAACCAGCCGATGGCCGACTACAAAACCCACTCGGGCGACGAATCAAAGATCAGTCCGGAGGAATGGGAGATCGGCGGCGGCGAATCGACGAATCAGAGATCGGCTCGGAGGAATCGTGATCGGCTCGGAGGACGGAGCAGGGGTGGATCAGACGACCTGGTCGCTGCCGGCGGAGACGAGGCTCTCCTCCAATGCGGTGGTGTCGAGCCCGAGAGCGCGGTCCCGGAGGACCTTGAGTGCGATCTTGCGCTGATCGGCCTCGAGCCGCTCCACCATCAGCACGCCGTCCAGGTGGTCCACCTCGTGCTGGAAGACCCGCCCCAGGAACTCGTCCGCCTCCATGGAGACCTCTTCCCCGTCGAGATCGACGCCGATCAGGTGGACACGATCGGGTCGGGTGATCCCCAGCCGCAGTCCGGGAATCGAGAGGCAGCCCTCGTCGTGGTACCACTCCCCCGCCGTCTCGACGATGGTCGGGTTGATGACCACTTCGGGACCGTCGCCCACGTCGTATACGAAGAGCCGCTTCTGCACACCGACCTGAGGGGCGGCGAGCCCGGCTCCCACGGCGTCGTACATGGTCTCCACCATGTCGTCGACCAGGCGCGCCAGGTTGCCGTCGATCTGGTCGACCTGGCGGGCCGGCTGCTTCAGCACCGGGTCACCGTATAACCGGACGGAATACGAAGCCATGACCACAATGCTACCGGCAGGGACCTGCGAGGCAGCTCAACCGGGGTCCCGAGACGGCATCGATCCAGCATCGAAACGGCGTCGATCCAGCAGCGATCCAGCAGCGATCCAAAAGAGTCCAAGAGTGATCCAAGAGCGATCCAAGAGCGAAACCGGCTTCATGCCCCAGCCAGCTGCTCAGACGTCGGTGGGGTCGACCTCCACCCGCAGGCGGCCAGCCGGTCGGGGCACCGCGGCCAACCCATCGCACAGCGTGGGGTGATCGGGCGCCTTGACCAGCCATCTGTCTTCGGAAACCGGCGACACCGACAGACCGGCAACCGAATGGAGACCGGTGACCATCTCCGCGGCCGCCTGCCCGCTCACTGTGGCCAAGGCCGAGAATGGAGGAAGGCCCAGCCCGACGCGAAGCTCGCGCTCGCCGTCGGTGAGCCGGGACGGATCGGCACGGACCCCGGCGGCCAGGACGGCGTGATCGGGCAGCCGGGTCTGGACGAGAATGCGACCCGGGTTCCCGCTGCCGACCGGGCCGACTCCCCCTCGATCTCCGACGGTTGTGCCGACTGCCCCTCGATTCGCACCGGCCGGGCCGACTCCCGCTCCATCTCCACCAGCTGGGCCGACTCCCCCTCGATCTCCGCTGGCCGCGGCTCGAGACCGGCCCCCGACCACCCGGGCGGCGCGGGCCAACAGGGCCAGGGCCTCCTCCCCCGCCGCAAACCGGGACGCCAACAGGTGCTGGTCGAAGTCGAGGAACGCGACCACGTCAGCCCGGCCTACCCGGTGCAGGGCCGCCTCGGTTCCCACGATCAGCTGGTCGCCCGAGTCGGGCGAGCCCACTCCCGGCGGGGACGTGGCGCTGATCTCGACCGCCTCCATGCCCATGAGGGCCGAGAGCTCCTCACGGGCGCGGCTCACGCCCATTCGGAGCAACTTCATCCGGGTCGAGTCACAGACGGCGCACACGACCGGGCGTTCCAGACCGCAACGGCGGCACTGGAGCACGCCCGAGGCATCCTGCTGCTCCAGGCCACCCCCGCACCGCGTGCAGTTGGCCAGCGACCCGCATGAGGCACAGGCCAACAAGCGAGCCCGACCGGTGCGGTTAAGAATGCAAACGGCCCGGCCGCCGGGCAGGACCGCGTGGAGTAGCCGGCTGAGTCGGTCGGAGAACAGGCCGGTGCGGGGATCGTCCCCCCGCCGGTCCACCACCTCGACCGGCGGCCACCCCCGTCGCTCGACGGCGCGCGACGTGTTCACCAGTGTCGCCTCCTCGAGCAGGGACACTGTGGGGCAGGGCGTAACCAACACGCACGGAGCGTCGTCCCGTCTGGCCCGTTCAACGAGCACGTCGACTGCCGACCAGGTCGGGGCCCGCTCCTCCCGGTAGGCCTCGTCGTGGGCATCGATGACCAGCACCCCGCCCAGGGTGTCGGTTGGGGCCCAGGCCGCGATGCGGGTGCCCACCACCACGGAGGCGCCCGATGCGGCGGCCGCCCACCCGTCGGGCAGGACGGCCACAGGGATGCCGGATCGACGCAACCGGTCGGCGATCTGGTCGACCCGCTGGTGGGAGGGCGCCACGACCAGGACTCGATCCAGCCGGCGGATGATCGCCTCGACCAAGAGGATCGCATCGAGCGCTGGGGCCAACCGCACGACGGCGCGCTTGGCACGGAGCGCCTGATCGACGATGAAATCTGACTCCCCACTCCCGGCCGTCGGCCCACGGCCGCTGCCTACGTGACCCCCAGGCTCGGCGCCGGCCAGTCGCCCTCCGGCCCCCGACGCCCCCGACGCCCCCGACGCCCCCGACGCCCCCGACGCCCCCGACGCCCCCGACGCCCCCGACGCCCCCGACACTGTGCTCACGTCCGGCAGCGACCGGACATTCCGGTCCGGGGATGCAGTTCCCAAGAAGGACGACAGCGGTCCGGCCCATCGCCACGCGGCCCACTCAGCCAGAGACACCACAGATGCCGGGGGTCCGAATCCGCTGGAGGCGGCGATCGGCTGCGGGACCACGCCCTCGGGCGGCACGACATCGACCTCGACCACCCAGGCCGCCACCCGGCGACCATGCAGGCGGACCCGGACCCGGGATCCCACCTGGATCTCCCCCGAGATCGCCTCAGGCACCAGGTAGTCGAACCGGCGATGGATAGCAGGGACGTCTGGCACCACTCGGACGATGCGGCCCTCGGCCGCCGTCGGTGACGTCGGAGTGCGGTCCTCGGCCGCCGTCGGGGGAATCAGAGCCCGAGCGTCTGCTTCAGATCATCGACCCGAGAGGTGTCCTCCCAGGTGAACTCCTTGTCCGACCGGCCGAAGTGACCGTAGGCGGCCGTCTTCCGGTAGATCGGGCGCTTCAGCTCCAGATCGCGCACGATGGCGGCGGGGCGCAGGTCGAAGATCTCGTCGACGGCCGCGGCGATCTTTTCCGGACCGACCTTCTCAGTTCCGAAGGTTTCCACCAGCAAAGAGACAGGGCGGGCGACGCCGATGGCGTAAGCCACCTGGACCTCGCATCGGCTGGCGGCACCGGCGGCAACCACGTGCTTGGCCACCCACCGGGCTGCGTAGGCCGCCGACCGGTCGACCTTCGAGGGGTCCTTTCCCGAAAAAGCCCCACCGCCGTGACGGGCCATGCCCCCGTAGGTGTCGACGATGATCTTCCTGCCGGTGAGCCCGGTGTCTGCGTGAGGGCCACCCAGCTCGAAGACGCCGGTCGGGTTGGCCAGGATCCGCAAGCCATCCGTATCGAGGTCGGTCGGCAAGAGGGGATGGATCACGTTGTCCCGTAGGTCCGGCAGCAAAAGGGTCTCGATGTCGATTCCGGGGTCGTGCTGGGTGGAGATGAGGACGGTCTCGAGGGCAACAGGGCGGCCATTGTCGTAGGTCACGCTGACCTGGGTCTTGCCGTCCGGACGCAGGTAGGGCAGCACGCCCACCCGGCGCACCTGGGCCAGCCGCTGGGCCAACCGATGGGCCAGCCAGATGGGCAGGGGCATGAGGTCGGGCGTCTCGTCGCAGGCGTAGCCGAACATCATGCCCTGGTCACCTGCGCCCTGAGCGTTGAGCTGGTCCTCGCCGCCGGTGCCGGCACGCACCTCGAAGGCGTTGTCGACTCCTTGGCCGATGTTGGGCGACTGCTCGTCGAGCGCGACCATGACCCCGCAGGTCTTGCCGTTGATGCCGTAGGCGTCGTTGTCGTAGCCGATGTCCAGCACGACCTGGCGCACCAGGGTGGGGATGTCCACGTAGGTGCTCGTGGTGATCTCGCCGGCCACCAGCACCAAGCCCGTGGTCAGAAGGGTCTCGCAGGCAACCCGACTGTTCGGGTCCTCGGCCAGAAGGGCGTCGAGGACAGAGTCGGAGATCTGGTCCGCCATCTTGTCCGGGTGGCCTTCGGTGACCGATTCAGAAGTGAAGGTGTATCGGCTGCTCACAGATCGTTCCGTTCTCTCGGGTGTCTCGGGTCGTCAACGTCCGGGTTGCTGCTCTGCCACATCCGGCCCACAGCGCCGGTCTGCCACAATCCTGCCAACAGCGCCGGTTTGCCACATCCGGCCACCGCGCCGGTTTGCCACATCCGGCCACCGCGCCGGGTGATCAGGCTCATTGCGTCGGGCCCGATGGGCCACGAGAGCCCGACCGGGCTCGCTGAGCCGCCAATAAGGCGGCAACCCTATCGAAGACCGCGCCGGCAATGGCGTGTTTGCCCGCCACTGGCACCTCGGTGACGGTGCCGTCAGCCCCCAGGATGGTCACGGCGTTCGTGTCGTGGTCGAACCCGACTCCTGGAGCCGAAACGTCATTGGCCACCATCAGGTCCACGCCCTTCCCGGTGAGCTTCCCTATGGCTCGCTCGGTCACCGCATCGGTTTCGGCCGCGAAGCCAACCAGGACCTGGCCTCCCTCGCCGGCGACCTGTTCCCGGTTGCCGCCACCCCGTCCCCCTTCTTCCCGTGCGCCGCGGCCAACGACCCCAGCGCCATCGCCGTCGCCCGCATCGTTGTTGCCCCTCCGGCGTCGACCGAGCTCGGCCAGGATGTCGGTCGTCGGCTCTAGGACCAGGTCGGGAAGCCCATCGGCTTTGTGCAGCTTTGTTGCGGCCACAGCCTTCGGGCGGAAGTCGGCCACCGCGGCAGCCATCACCACGACGTCGGCGTTTGCGGCCTGGGTCAGGACGGCCCGTTCCATCTCGGCGGCCGTCTCCACCCGCTGGATGACGATGCCGGGGGCCACACCGAGCTTGGTGGTGGTGATGAGGACGACCTCGGCACCACGCCGCCGAGCCACTTCGGCCAAGGCGTGACCCTGCTTGCCTGAAGAACGGTTGGTGACGAAGCGCACGGGGTCGATCGGCTCCCTTGTCCCGCCAGCGGTCACCAGTACCCGTAGCCCGGCGAGATCTCGACGAGCCTCGCCAGCCTCGCCGGCCTCGATAGCCCCCTCGTCGAGCGCGCCCAGCGCCCCGAGCACCGTTTCGACGATCACGGACGGGTCGGCCAACCGACCGGTGCCCGAGTCCCCGCCGGCCAGCCGGCCCTCGTCGGGCGGCACCACGATGACGCCCCGCCCCCGGAGCGTGTCCAGGTTCTGCTGCACCGCCGGGTGCTCCCACATCTCGGTATGCATCGCCGGGCACAGCACCACGGGGGCTCGGGTGGCAACGAGCGTGGTGGTCAACAGGTCGTCCGCCAGTCCGTGGGCGTAGCGGGCCACGAGGTCGGCAGTGGCGGGAGCGACCACGATCAGATCTGCCCGCTGGCCCAATCTGGTATGTGGGATGGGCGATGCCTCATCCCATAGGCTCGATTGGGCCGGCTCAGAGGCCAGCGCGTCGAACGTCGTCTTCCCGACAAAATGAATGACCCCTTCGGTGAGCACGGGTGCCACATGGAGCCCGGCGTCAACCAGTAGCCGACAGACCTCCACCGCCTTGTAGGCCGCGATGCCGGCGGATACTCCGAGGACGACATAGCGTCCACTCGGTCGATCCGTCATGATGCCCGATCCGCTCCTGATGACCGATCGCCTGGACGGCTACTCGGTTGGAGCATCTCCCGAGCCAGAGCCTGAGCCTGAGCCCGCATCTGAGTCCGGGTCCGACCCGGAAACTGAGCCCGAGCCCGAGTCGGCATCTGGATCCAAGCCCGAGCCTTCGGCCGCCACTTCGGCGGCAACCTCGTCCGGAGCACCGGACGCCTCGACCTCGGCCGCCTCCTCGAGGGCAGCCAACGCAGCCGCTTCGGCCAGGGCTGCTTCCTCCTCGGGGTCGGGCCGGGTAAAGGTGGCCTTGCCCGCCGCGACCTCCTCGAAGGCGATCGACAGGGGCTTCCCCGACACCGATGCCACCTGGGGGGGAACGACGACGCCAATCCCCTCGCCCAGCGAGTTGTAGTAGCTGTTGACCTGGCGGGCCCGACGGGAGGCCAGCGCCACGAGCGTGAACTTGGAGTCGACCTTGTCCAACAGGTCTTCGACCGGCGGGTTCATCAGGGTGCTTACGTGCTGGGCCATTGCGATCCTTTGGGAGGTTTTGGCAGGTTCGGACGATTTGGTTCGGACGATTTGGTTCGGACGATTTGGTTCGGACGATTTGGTTCGGACGATTTGGTTCGGACGATTTGACAGTCTCGGCGGATTCGGCAGTCTGGCAGGCTTGACGGTCTCGGAGATTGCAGTCTCGCCGTTTCCCAGTCTGACAGTCCGTCGCCTCGACAGTTCGCCGGGATGCCGAGTTGGCAGTCAGGCAGCCCTACCGGCCGACAGAACGGTAACGGTCCACTATACCGGCCACTTCGGCCGTGGCTCGAACTAGGTCGTCGTTCACGACCACGGCGTCGGCTATCAGGCGCCCCTGGCCTTCTTCCTCGGCCCCTTCGGCCAGGCGCCGTTGCACATGTTCCTCGTCGTCGCCGCGGGAGCGAAGCCGGGTCGCCTGCACCTCAGGCGAAGGGACGGTAAGCAAGATGAGGGCTGCATCCGTTTGCTTCTCACGCACCTGCCGGGCCCCCTGGAGGTCGATCTCGAGCAGGACGTCGCACCCAGGAGGGGGGTCGGGGATGGGGGTGCCGTACAGATTGCCGAGGAACTCGGCCCATTCGAAGAAACCCTGCTCGGCAATACGGGCTTCGAACGTGGCCCGGTCGACAAAGACGTACGCATCTTCCGGCTCGCCGGGCCGTCGCGGGCGGGTCGTCCAGGAACGGCTCAGCCACAAGAGTGGATCGGAAGCGACCACGCGAGCGGCGATGGTCCCCTTACCGGCCCCCCCGGGTCCGAAGAGGACGAATATCAGCGGTTCGGCTCAGCTCGGCAGGTCAGCAGCACACACCGGGCGGGGCGGGCGCTCAGCGAGCTGTCTCTCGGAGCAGCGACTCACGCTGGTTGCTGCCCAGGCCCTGCAGGCGGCGGCTCTCGCTGATGCCCACGGTCTCCATGAGACGCCGGGCCTTGACCTTGCCCAAGCCGGGCAGCGACTCGAGCACGGAGAGGACCTTCATCTTTCCTACCGTCTCATTGGAGTCGGCTGTCTTCAGCAACTCGGTGAGGCTGAGGGAACCGATCTTCAGCTTCTCTTTGACCTCAGCCCGCTCACGGCGGACCTTGGCGGCCTTGGCCAGGGCGGCCTGGCGCTGTTCGGGCGTAAGTGCAGGCGGTTGCGGCATGGGCGCGACGATAGCGCCTCCAGAGGCGCCTGGCATGCTAATTCTGGTCTGTGGCGTGGATCGATCTGAACGCCGACCTGGGAGAAGCCGACAAACTCACCCCCTCGGACGTCGCCGTCCTCGATTCGGTCACGAGCGCCAGCATCGCCTGTGGCTTCCACGCCGGGGGCCTGGAGGTCATGCGGGCGACTTCCGTGGCTGCGCGAGCACGCGGGGTGGTCATAGGCGCCCACGTTTCCTACAGGGACCGTGATGGTTTCGGCCGTCGAGATATGGACCTTCCGGCCGAGCAGCTGATCGCCGACATCGACGACCAGATAGCCGTCCTGCGCCGGGAGGTGAGTGCGAACGAGGGCGAGGTGACCTACGTCAAGCCGCACGGTGCCCTCTACAACCGCATGGGTCGGGACCCAGAGACGGCGTCAGCGGTGATCGAGGCTGTTCAACGCAGCGATCCGCCCCTCATGCTGTTGGCCCAGGCAGGTACGGCGGTGATCGAGAAGGGCCGGGGGGCCGGCCTGCTCGTGGTGGGTGAGGCCTTCTGCGACCGGGCCTATCACCTGGACGGGTCACTGGTGGCCCGAAGTGAGCCGGGTGCCGTCATCAGCGACCCGGCCGAGGTCGCCCGTCGCGCTGTGTCGCTGGTGCTCGACGGCGGCATCGAGACCGTCGACGGCTACTGGCTGGCGATCATGGCCGACTCCTTGTGCGTCCATGGCGACAGCCCCGGCGCGGCGGAGTCGACCAGGGCGACGCGTGCGGCGCTCCACGCGGCCGGCATCACCATCCGCTCGTTCGGCGCCGCACCGTGAGCCTCCAACCGATGGCGCTGTGATCACCCCATTCGGCGACACCGGCCTCCTCGTCGAGGTCGAGGACGACCGCGCCGCCCACCGGCTTGCCGCCAGCATCGACAGGGGTCCCTCGCCGCCGCCCGGCATCATCGAGGCCGTCGTCGGCCTGCGCACCGTGCTCGTCCACATCGATCCGATGATCGCCGATCCAGCGGGGATCCGAGATTGGCTCGCCAGGCTCTCTTCCTCTGGTCCAGTTGCCGGCGCTCCATCTGCCGGCGCTCCGACACTGGGCGCTCCTGGCCGCGTCGTCGAGATCCCCGTGACGTTCGACGGTCCCGACCTGGAAGACGTCGCGGCTGCGATCGATGCCGGCGTCGAAGAGGTGAGCCGCCTCCTCACCTCCGTCGACCTGCGGGTGGCCTTCCTCGGCTTTGCCCCGGGGTTTCCCTACCTCGTCGGCCTGCCGCCACCGTTGGCCGGCATCGAGCGAAGGCCCAGCCCGCGGACTCAGGTACCGTCCGGTTCGGTCGCCCTGGCCGCTGGATTCGCCGCCGTCTACCCGCAACGCACCCCCGGCGGATGGCAACTGGTCGGTCGAACCGACGTGTCATTGTTCGACCCGAGCACCCCACCGTTCGCTCTGCTGAGGGCGGGCGATACCGTCCGCTTCACCCGAGCCGCGGATACCCCCCGCTCCTTCGCCTCGGATACCGCGCGCTCCTTTGCCGCGGATACCCCCCGCTCCTTTGCCGCGGATACCCCCCGCTCCTTTGCCGCGGATACCGCCCACTCCTCCCGCGCTGATCCCACCGCCCGTACCCGTACCGGCGCCGCCATGGCCGAACCGAGCGAGCCCGACCCGACCAGGGCACGGTTGCGGGCATCGTCCGACCGCTACATCGAGATCCTCGAGCCGGGCATGCTCACCCTCATGCAAGATGGCGGCCGGAAGGGTCTGGCCGCCATCGGTGTGCCGACGGCCGGTGCCGCCGATCCTGACGGGTTCAGGCTGGCCAACCGCTTGGTCGGCAACCCCGAGGATGCTGCCGTGCTCGAGCTGACCGTGCACGGCCCTACCATCCGTTTCTCTTCTGACGGGTTCATCGCCGTCGTTGGCGACGCCGACCTGAAGCTCGACGACCGTCAGGTGGCGGCAGACGCCGTGGTCCCGGTCGCAGCCGGACAGGTCCTCGCCATCGGCTCGTTACGGCGGAGCCTTCGGTCGTATCTAGCCGTAGCGGGCGGGCTGGAGGGTCCCGTGACTCTGGGTTCACGCTCCTCTGATGTCCTCTCCAGGCTCGGCGCAGGGCCCCTGCAGGTCGGTGACCAGGTGGACCTCGGGAATCCCGGGCACCCGCGAGGCCGCTTGACCCCCCTCGGGACGGGCCCGAGCGTTCGCGTGGTCCCCGGTCCCCACCGTGGCGCCGAAGCAGAGCTTCAAACCCTCACCCACGCATGCTGGATGGTCGACGGCCGTTCCAACCGCATCGGTCTCCGCCTGAGGTCCGGATCCCGACAGTCCAGTGGCAAGGGCGAGACCCTCATCAGTCCTCCGTCGGCCGGCATTCCCTCGTGCGGGATGGTCAACGGCGCCATCCAGATCCCGCCCGATGGCCACCCACTCGTGCTGATGCCCGATCATGCGACCATCGGCGGCTATCCGGTCATGGCCACGGTGATTAGTGCCGACTGGGGAGCACTGGGCCGCCTGGGCCCCGGCGACGACCTCCGCTTTGACGTGGTCGGTCTGGACGAGGCCCGTGCCTTGCGCCGAGAACACGAGCGGCTGCTCGACGGCAGCGTGTCCGGATGGTTTCCGACCCAGAGCACCTCGTAGGCCGCCTGTAGTCAGCCTGCCCCAATGACGGCACGACCCTCAATGACGGCACGACCCTCAATGACGGGGCGGCCCCGCAATGAGGGCGCGGCCCCCGATGACGGCATGGCCGCAATGACGGGACCGCCCCAATGACGGCACGGCGGGTCAACCGAGCGAATCGGGAATGCCGCCTCAGCCGATCAACACCAGCGCCGACCCCTCGTGTGCCACGACGGGCCGTACGGGACCCCAGCCCACCCCCTGGTCATCGTCGGCAATCGCCGCCGACGGATCACCCGTGACCAGGGTGCATCGCCGGTCATCCCGGTAGCCAACGGCCACCGGCCCACCGGCGACGACGGCCTCAGCAACGATACGGCCGGCAAGCACCACCGGGTCGTCGAAGCAATCGACGTCCACGGCTCGGACGTTCGCTCCGGGCAGCTCCTCGGCCAGGGACCCGAACAGACTGGAGAGGCCGGCGCCGTCCCAACTTTCGGTGCCAGCCCGGCCCTGGCCTTCCGCTCCCGAATCGGCAAGACACCGGCCGTACGTGCCCCCGAGTCCGGTCACCGCCAACACAGTGGTGGCACCGGCCATTGCCACCGGGTAGACGTCGTCGAAGAGGTCGACCGGCACCTGCGTGGTCGCGTGAAGCTGCCCCAGATGGATGATGCCGTCGGACACATCGGGAATCTCATCGGGATTGACCACAAGTGCTCTTGCCCCGTGCGACTTGAGTAAGACGGCTACCAGAGGCGCAACCCGCTCTCCATCGTCGACCACGGTGATCGTCGCCCCCGACAAAACGGAGGGGTCGCCGGATCCGATAGGGGCCGGAACAGCCCATAAGGCATCGCCCACCGCTTGCCCAAAATGACCTGGTTCCCACGACGGACCTGGTTCCCACGACTGACCTGGTTCCCACGACCCAGTGGAGGCATCGGGGCCGTTCGCGGGTGCGGCTTTACCTTCGACCAGCTTGAATCCCGTCATACGACCACCACCATTCGAGCTCGACTGCCTGAGAGAACGGGCTCACGGGGCGAATATCACGGCACGTAGGTGCCCAAATTTGAGAAGGGCGAAACTTCCCACTCCCCGTACCTGCCACGGCCCCACTGTCCGCTGCAACTGGGACGAGCTCGGACCCTCAGAATGAGAGGCCACTTGCCACTCAGACAAGGGCGGAAAAAAGAAATTACTCAGAATGGTTCCGTCTCCACTGAAAGGGAGCAGTCAGGACCGCTTGGCCGACGACTGGGCGTGCACCGTGTCGTGGATGAGCATGAACCGCATCGACCAGAACCTAGGTCGTGGATCGGGAAGCTCGTGCCGGGACCGGAGGAACCCCGCCAACGTGACGGTTGCGGCGGCGAGCCAAACGATCACCCCGACGGCCAGGACCCACGGCGTGGATCCCAACGACATCACGATGAGGCCCGCAATGGCGATAGCCAGCCCGACGTACCCCACTCGGAGGGCCCAGACAGCCATTCTCCAGTGTCCGTTGTTCTTGAGCTCCGGCGGCTCGTCCATGCCATGGATTGTTCCACGGTTGCGCGACCAGGATCGTTGGTCCTCCGGGTCGCTCCGTCCTACCGGGGCCCGGGTACCAAAACTTGCGAGTGGTCATCGTCGCAGCGTGGCATGAGTGTGGTTCGGTTTCGAGCAAGGTAACCATCGCGATCGCGAGCTTGGCGGCCCATCGCACCCGCGTAGATTCGAAAAGCCAGACAAGTAACCAGATACTCATCAGCCACTCAGAAGAGTGGCGGGGAAGGGCCGGATGCGCCCACACTCGTCTCGCCGCGACGGGACTCGCCGTCATCTGCGAACCTGGCGACGGGTTGGGCGACACCAAGTCGTCGTCGATGCTCTTCATAAGCCTCCTCCTCGCCGAACGGTGGCGGCGGGTCGAAGTGCCAGTCCTGTTGGGCGTCCTTCCAGAGGATGTAGCCCTCCAAGGTCTTTAGATGATGGTGGAAAGTGCATAGACGGGCCGTATTGGCCAGGCAGGTGGGGCCGCCCATACCAAAATCCTCAGTGTGATCGATCTGTAAGAACCTGGTTGCTCCACACCCGGGCGCTACACAGTGCGTGTCTCGATCTTCGAGAGCCGTACGCAGGATGGCGTTGATGGTGCGGGTGAAGTGGTAGATCCTCGTGATCTCGTTTGCGTGGTGGAAGATCACCTTGATCCCGGCGTCGGTCATCAGATCGGACACAACCGGAATTGGAACCGGAGCACCGGTCGAGGCGATCTCGGAGATCTCGCCCTCGTCGACGTGCCCTCGACGGAGGGCCTCGTGATCGACGCGTACGTGGACGACGGTTTGGGGCGGCTGGGCTGGGCCTCCACCGGTAACGATCGAGACCAATGCGTCAACCGCATAGGCGGCAAGGGGCTCGCGACTTCCGGCCTTCCGGGCCTCATCGAAAATGATGCGCGCCTCATGCTCGAGCACGGCAGCCACCTTGGCGCCCCGGTCGGCGGTGAGCCGGGCCTTCAGGCAGAACGCCCCTTCTTCGTCCGTCCAATGACGGAGGTAGCGCCCCTTGTGGATCCGTTTATGGGTAGCCATCGGGTCCGAAGCCGCGCTGCTGGCCTTAGCCCTGCGACATTCGGTGCGAAGGATCTTGACGGGTTGGCGTCGGGCGGTGTTGATGAGCTCTGTCTCTTTGCTGGGATTGAGCGTGGCCGCACCGGCGATCTCTTTGGCCTGAAGAGCAGAGAGCGTGCCGTCAGCGAGGGCATCGGCCGTGGCCGGGCATGCTTCGAGCTGTTGGGCGAGCTCGAGTGTGCCCTGGGCGCTTCCGACGTCAGTGCCGCTGTGCTCGGCGATGAGTTCGGCAGCTGAGCGATGACCATTTTCGCTGCATACTCCAGAAGACTCGATCCGCTTTGCCAGACGCAATCGGGCGACACCACCCAACCGCTCGATGCGAACCGCATCGTCGAATACGGCGAGGGCATCGACACCTGTGAGCAAGTCAGGATCGAGCTCATCGACCAGGCGTTCGAGGAGGGAGATGGCTGACGAGAAGCGGGACCGAAGCCCCACCTCAGCGTCCGCGGCCGCATGCGGGATCGCTCGCGATCCTGCGGACGCAGTGTCCTCGGTGTCCTCGGGTGGATCTGGGACCCACTTCAAACTCATGCTTCGATCGTGACAGGAGGGTGTGACAGAGGGAGAGAGGGCGGTACCTGTCAACCCGAATGAGACACCGAAGGTCAGATCGCTTCTGCGGCCAGAGGCACCTCCTCGGGTCGGTTGATCCAAAAGGCGTCTGGGATCCGTGGTGCCTGCGGCGGGGTCCGGAACCGGTGGGGCATGGAGTCGTAGGCGGCGTCGAGGACCCCTTGGCGCTTCTCCCGGACAACGTCTGCCAGGCCGAAATGGACGTCGGCCGGTGTATGCAGCCCGATCCCCGAGTGCCGGTGCTCGGTGGTGTAGTGGGCAAAGAAGCCGTCACAGAAGGTGCGGGCCGCGGCGATGTTGGCGAAGCGCTTGGGGAAGGTGGGCGAGTACTTGAGCGTCTTGAACGAGGACTCCGAGTAGGGGTTGTCGTTGGACTGGTGGGGTCGTGAATGGCTCTGGAGAACACCCAGATCAGCCAGGAGCTGGCTGACGGTCCGGGAGGTCATGGAGGATCCCCGGTCGGCGTGCAGGGTGAGCTGGCCCTCGGCGACGTTGTGTCGATAAATGGCATCGGCGATGAGCTGCTCGGCCAAGGTGGCCGATTCCCGAGGGGCCACCAGCCACCCCACCACGTAGCGGCTGTAGATGTCGAGGATGCTGTAGAGCTGGAACCAGGTCCATTTGTAGGGACCGGCCAGCTTGGTGATGTCCCAGCTCCAGACCTCGTTGGGCCGCGTCGCCACCAGCTCGGGCTTGACCGAGGCCGGCCTGCGGGCCTGGGCTCGGCGTTCTCGCACCTGAGCCCGCTCACGAAGCAGTCGGTACATGGTGGACACCGAGGCCAGGTAGGTCCCCTCGTCCAAAAGGGTGGCCCAGACCTGGGCCGGGGCTTGTCACAAAAGCGCTCCTCGTGGAGGGTCGCAACGATGGTGTCGGCTTCCGCTTCTGCCAGGGCACGATGCGAACGTCGGGGGGCCGGCGGCCCACAGACCCGAGGACGTTTGACCCGGTAGTGAGTGGCCCGACTTCGCCCCAGGACCTCGCAAGCCCTCTTTCGTCCAATGGTCGGGGTCAACTCCTCGACCCCGGCGTCGAGCACGTCGTCAACTACTCGTCTGAGTCCGCGCTCTTGGAGATCTCTTCCAAGAGCGCGTGTACTGTTCCCTGGACGTTGATGACCGCCTCGGCCTGGGCCAACTTGGAGCGCAGCCGCTCGTTCTCGGTCCGTAGCCGGGCCACCTCGGAGAGCGAAAGGCCACCCCGACCACCGTCATTTCGCCCGAGGGAGGCCTTGATCAGCCCCTGGCGGTGCTGGCGTCTCCAGTCGGTGATCAGGCTGGAGTAGAGACCTTCCCGCCGGAGCAGCGCTCCTCGTTCGCCGGTCTCCGAGCACCCGTCATATTCGGCCAGGATGGCCAGCTTGTACTCAGGCGTGAAGACCCGGCGTATCCCGCTCTTGTGATAGCGGGGACCTCCATCAGCTCCGGTGCCGTCGTCGATGTGCCAAGTCTTGCCGTGCTCAGACTTGACCGGCGGCACCTTCCTCGTCGTGGTGTTCTCCATGAGAAATCCTCCAACGCCCCCATGCTCAGTACGTGGATGCTGAAGGTGTCTCACTCATTGTGGACAGAGAGGGGGGCAGTCTTCGCTCCCAGTCCGCACTTTCATTGGCCATCAAGGAGCTCGAGCAGGAGCTGGCACGGAGCCGTTCGACCGTCTGGGCCGCCGGGTCGTACTGACGGTGGCGAGGGAGGCATTGGTGGGACCGGCGCGCCAGGTGCTTCGGGACGTGGAGACGGCCAGAGCTGCAGTGGAGGCGGTAACCGGGCTGCGGGGCGGCACCTTGTCGGTGGCCAGCCTGCCCACCCTGGCCGCTCATCCCATGGCGGAGTTGGTGGGCCGCTTTTGCCGGGCACTATCCCGATGTGGCCGTGGCCCTGTCGGCGCCGGAGGACACGTCCGACCTGGTCGACCTCCTCCGCACCGGACAGTGCGATCTGGGCAACGGGGAGCAGACCGGGTTGCCGTCGGACCCTCGTGTGGTACCTGTCGAGGGGCAGCGGCTGCTGGTCATTTTGCCGCCGAGATCACCGGTGAAGAGAGGGAAGGTGGGCTCGGATGGGTCACCGGTGAATCGGGGATCAGCAGCGAAGCGGGAACCGCTCCGCCTCGGAAATGGCGATGCTCGCCACCCCGCGGGCCACGTCGAGCCGCCGCCTTCGGAAGGAGGGATTTGCTGGCACCGGTGTGGTACCCAGCGTGTCGGTGGTCACTGCCCAGCGAGAGGCCATCTTGTCGCTGGTGCTCGCCGGAGCAGGCGCCTCTCTCGCAACCGAACCGATGGCCGACATCGCCACTCAGCTGGGGGCGATGGTGGCCGAGCCCCGACCGGCGGTGGAACGATGGATCGTGGTGGCTGCTCGCGAGGACCTCTGGCTCCTGCCGCCCCAGGGATTCTTGGGCCTGATGGAGGACTGACGAGGACTGACGAGGACTGACGACGACTGACGAGGACTGACGAGGACTGAAGCGACAGGGGCCGAGAGATCCCCGGCGCGGTGGCGTCCGCCGATCTACAACACCCGCCCGTCGCCAGGAGTACCTGCCGCCGCCAGCTCAGCCAGCTCCGCCAGCTCGGCCACCATCCCCCGGGCGACTGTGCCCGGGTCGGGCACCGCGTGGGCGCAGGCGTTGAGGCCGACCATGAGGACGTCGCCGTAGCTCATGGCGGTGATGCTGAGACCAAACCCGGAGTTCGGCGGCCCCTGCAGGTAGACGCCCTCGACCGACGCGGAGCCGAACGCCCACGGGGTGCCCTGGGCGCGGACCAGCGAGACGTTGACATTGATGTCGGCAACCTCCCGTTTCTCCCGTCGGGCGCGCATGTGCCTGCGGATGTACCACTCGCCGATGTACGGGGGGATCTGGTCGAGCCACTCGCAGAGCGTCTCGGCCCCGAAGGCCTCCATCGACTGCCGGGCGGCGTTGCTGGCCACCGCGACCGCCTGCAGCCGTTCCCAGGGATCCTCGATGTCAGTAGCTAGGCTGGTCACGAAGTTGATGAAGTGGTTCCCGAACTCCCGGATCGATCCGGGCGGGTCGAACGCCATTGGCACCCCCGAGATCAGGGGCTTGGCGGGCAGCTCCCCTCGATCGAGGAGGTGGCGCCGGAGACCGCCCGCCACCACGGCCAGTACGACCTGGTTGATGGTCACACCGGCCGCCCGCTTGACCAGTTGGATGTCCCCGAGGGGAAGGTCGAGATTGGCGTGGGCCCGTTGAAGGGAGAATGCGTCGTTGAGACTGCACGCCGGCGTGTCCCGGCGCGGGACGACCACGGGCACGCTGGATCGGCGTCGCAACACTTGCTGGGCGCGGTAACCACGCCAGGTCCTGACCATCAGGGACGGGACCCGGCGCCGGATCCGGGCCTCGTCACGCAGAGCGTCGGCGATCAGCTGCCTCCGGGTGGGGATCGGCACTGCCTGCCACGGTACGGCTGGGCGCGCCACCTGGTGGTCCGGGCCCGAGAGGATCCGACTCAGGGCCAGGATGGTCGGGGCCCCGTCCATCAGTGCGTGATGGAACCGGATGACCAGTCCCTGGCGCCCGTCGGGTAGCCCGTCCACCAGGGTCACGTGCCACAGCGGCCGGCTTCGGTCGAGGCACTGGCCAGCCAGGTCATCGCAGATCCGTGCGAACCCCTGATCCCCGAGGCGGGAGTCGACGGTCGTATGGTCGAGGTGGTCGTCGATGGCGAACGCCGGATCGTTGATGGCCATGTGATGGCTGAGGCCGAACGGGACCCGGAGGATGCGCCACCGGAAGGATGGCAGCTCACCTAGGCGGTCCGCCATGTGCTCCGAGAGCTGCCCGAGGGTGATCGGACGGGGCTCGCCATCGGAGCCAACCATCGGTCGCAGTACCACCACGAACTGGGAGGTCATCGGCTGGGTCGGCAGCTCCAGGGAGAGAAAGCCCGAGTCCTCCCCGTTCAGCCGCCGCATGCCGGGGCGCCGCCTTCCTTGGGGTTCGATGGTCAGGTGGGTAGGTGCGCCACCTTCTCGATCGACAGCCTCCGGGGTCGCGACCGTCCCCCCGGCGATCGGGACGGCGGAGGGCTCGCTCACCATGGCGTTGCACTCGCCCGGTTGCGGTCGATGTCCGGTGCGTAGGGATACGGCCGAAACGTGGCTCCGGCGGCTTCGAGGCCGACGCGTAGTCCCTCGGTCCCCAGCGGCCGAACCCGATGGCCGCGAATCACGGTCCGCCAGACCGCGGATTCGACGCCTTCCACGCCGCCACCGCTGTCCCACGCCACTACTTGCACTTTCAGGGACACCCCCGCGAATCTCGAATCGGAACGGTATCAGCTGGCCAGCGGCACGTCGGTGACGATACCTCGGTGGCCACCGCCGCCACCAGGCCGGCCACCGCCAGGTCGAGGGCTACGGTGATGGCGTTGACCATGGCAGTGGCCGAGGACGAACCGTGGCTGATGAGCCGTCGCCAGGTGCGGAGCCGTCTAGTGACTCCACGTCAGCCCTCGTAGCTAGCAATGACCTGATCGGAGAATAGTTGCACTACAAATGCAAGTAATTGCCCGCTGGTCATTGCCCGCTGGCATCACGTTTGGGTGCGATACCGCCGGACGGCGAGCGGAACGAACACCACCGACATTCCCACCGCCCACAACAACGACTGAACCACCCAGGTGGCCGTCGGACCCCCGATCATCAGGGCCCGGCAGGCGGTAGCGGTGACGCTCACCGGCTGATAGGTGGCGAACCCCTGCAGCCAGCCGGGCATGAACTGCACCGGGACGAACGCCGAGGACGCGAAGATCAGTGGAAAGAGGAGCGGAAACGACATGATCTGGGCCGCCTCGCTACTGGGCGCGGAAAGCCCGATCACCGCGAAACCCCACGACAGGGCGTAGGCGAAGAGCAGGATGAGTCCGATGCCGGCCAGGAAGGCAAGGACTCCGGTGCTCGGCCGGAACCCGACCAAAAAGCCCGTGCCGGTCATGATGATCACCACCATGACGTTTCGGCAGAGGTCGGCGGTCGTACGACCGGTCAACACCGCCGATCGGGCCATGGGCAGCGCCCGGAACCGCTCCACCAGGCCCTTCTGCTGGTCTTCGGCCAGGCCGATGCTGGTGCTCACGGCGCCGAAGGCCACGGTCTGGACGAAGATCCCCGGCATCAGGTAGTTGACGTAGCTGACCCCGTCTGGGGGGTGGATGGCACCCCCGAACACGTACCGGAACAGCAGCACGAACATGATCGGCTGCACCGTCGAGAAGAACAGCGCCACAGGGATCCGGGTGTAGTTGATCAAGTTGCGTTTGGTGATCGTCCAGGTATCGGCGACCGCCCATCGGAAGCGGCCGAACAACCCGGTGGCGAGCGGTGCCCCCGACACGGCGGGGACCGAGATGGTGCTGGTCATGGGAGACCTTCGCCTTCGCCTTCGCCCGCAGTGGCAAGCGCCCCGTCCGGTTGGTGGAAGTCGCCGACATCGCCCTCCTCGGCCCGGCGACCGGTGAGCGCGAGAAAGACGTCATCGAGGCTTGGCTCCCGCGGGGCGAAGGCGGTGGGCACGATGCCTTGTTGATCGAGCGGTTGATCGAGCGAGCGCAAGGCCTCCATGGCCGAGCGGGGACCGTGGTCGACGATCACCTCGATGACCCGACCATTCGCGTTGGGGGCGTGCGAGCCCACCGCCGCCAACACGGCTGTGGTGGCGGCGGCATCATCGAGGTCCTGCAGACCCGCCTCCAGCACCGTGGGCCCAGGGCTGGCCTTCAGCTGGTCGGGCGAGCCTTCGGCGATGATCCGCCCGTGATCGATGTCGGACAGGGTGCGGGCCGGCCGGTCGGCCTCCTCGAGGTACTGGGTGGTCAGAAGCACGGTGGTTCCCTCCTCCACCAACCCCTCGATCATCTCCCACAAGTCGTTCCGACTCTGGGGGTCGAGCCCGCTAGTGGGTTCGTCGAGGAAGAGCACGATGGGCCGGGCCACCAGGGCGGCGCCCAGGTCGAGGCGACGCCGCATGCCGCCGGAGTAGATCTTGAGGGACCGGTCCGAGGCGTCCGAAAGGTCGGACTCGCCGAAGAGCTCCTTGGGCCGGCCGTCCACGTACGAGCTCGGGAGGTGGTTCAGTCGACCCACCATCACCAGGTTCTCCCGTCCGGTTAGGTTCTCGTCGACCGGCGCGTACTGGCCGGCCAGCCCGATAAGGCTGCGGACCTTGGCGGCCTCTTTGACGACGTTGTGGCCGAGTACCGTTGCCGTTCCACGGTCGGGTATCAGGATGGTGGTGAGCACCCAGACCGCGGTGGTCTTGCCTGAGCCATTGGGTCCGACCAGACCGAAGACCGTGCCCTGCTCGACCACCAGGCTCACGCCGTCGAGGGCGCGCACTTGTTGCTTGCCCTTGAAGGTCTTCTGCAGGTTCTCGCCTTCGATGGCGTAGGTTATGGCGCAGTTCCGTCTGGGTGATGAGCTCGTGGTTGGGCCGTCAACCCTGGTCCGGTGGTGTCCCGTCAGAAACCCGGGTGCCGTCGGGCCGAGGGTATGTTCCGGGCATCGTACCTTAGGGCCCGTATGCCCGACCCGGACCCCGGCGGTTGAGCAACCTCGTTTCATAGCCACCCTCGAAACGAAGCGATCGAACGTGCATCCCCCAGGTACGGGCAGCGACTGGTGGTTCAATGGGTATGTGAGGTCGAAGACATTCGAGCCGTCGACGAAGTGTCGTGCAGAGGTTCCAGGTCATCGTCGAACTCGTCGAGCAACAACGCTTCGATCATTCTGACGGCCGTGGTCACGCCGTCTTCGTCCCGGAGCAGTGCTCCGAGCTCGGCCGCCCGCCTCCTCATCGGTTCGTCGTTCCGGAGGCGGCACATGGCCACTATGAGCTGGTCCACCGTGACCTTCTTGGCCGGTAATGGCTTCAGGCCGACGCCCAGCTCGGCGATCCGGCGACCCCAGTAGGGCTGATCAGCGAAGACCGGCAGCGCCACTGACGGTACCCCTGCCCTAAGCGCGGCGGCGGTGGAACCGCCCCCACCATGGTGGATGATCCCGGACATGAGGGGGAAGACGATCTCGTGGGGCACCTCCCCGGCCTCGATCACGTGGGGTGGGAGATCGTCGGTGTCGAGACCACCCATCCCATTCCAGCCCGAGCCGAGTACGAGACGTACCCCGGCACTTCGGGCCGCTTCGATCATCATCGGACCGAGCTCAGGGGGATAGCTGCCCGCATCACCCACCGATGCGAAGATAGGCGGCGGGCCGTCGTCGAGGAAGGCGCGCAACTTCGTCGGCATGACCCAGTCCTTGGCGGGGGGCAGTATCCAGTAGCCGGTCTGGACCACCTGGCCCTGCCACTCCGGAGGGAGCTCCCTGACGAGCTGGCTCACGGCGGAGAGCCGTATCGTTGGCGCGGCGACCTTTTCGACCGCAGAAGCGCGGTGCGGTAGGCCCGAAAGACCGAGCACGTCTCGACGCCAACGATTGACGCGGGACCGCCACAGGGAAGCGTAGAGCTGAAGAACGACCGCGTGGCCGAATCGGATGTACCGCGCCCGCCACGAGGGAGGCAACCATCGCGGCGGCCAAGGGAAGGGCTCGGGAACGGGAATCGTGGACGATACCCAGTTCTCCGGGTTCAGTCCGCATGCGACCCCGGGGACACCGAGCGCCTCAGCGACGTGCCGACCGACGTTCCCGAACAAATCCCACCATAGAACGAGGTCTGCCCCCTTGGCGGCGGCGGGAAGAGCGCTCAAAATCTCATCCAAGTGGGAATGCAAGCTGTCTATGAGTTCGCGGACCTCACGGACGGGACGGCGCCTGACGGTCTCGACCACGTCGGAATCGAGCCCGGACACCTCTGCATCGTGGTGCGACCGTGTGACCTCGACATGGGTGATGCCTCGTCCCTCGACGAGCGTCTCGAAACCCATCGGGGTGGCGAGAACCACCTCGTGACCGGCTTCCACCAGACTGCTACCGAGTGCGACGAGGGGTTGCACGTCCCCACGACTTCCTATGGCCAGCAAAAAAATTCTTGCCACAGCGGCATACTCCCGCTTCTCGTTTTGATCCGCAAGGCGGCATTTTCGAAGGAGCCCATTCAGACAGACGTATTTCGCAAGCGGCAGCACTGCTACCGGCTGATGCGGTGGGAGCGAGCTGGGACGACCATGCGGTGGAACTGATGTACGGGGTGGCGCACGGACATCCTACTTCATCCAGAAGCCCGGAAAGCAGGGCCTGACGGCATCGCAGCCGACGAGGGCTCGGGTGTGATCAGCCGGAGGGACGTCGAGCGCAGCGTGCCGGTGGCCATAGATGTACTTGACTCGGGGTTCTTCCACGTTTGCATCGGCAAGACGGAGACCCGGAACGGGCGTATCTGCAGGCCATGGCAGATCTTGCCCCAGGCATTGTGAAATCGGCTGACGTGGCGAACCTCGTCGAGAAGAAGACCACCCACGCCGGCCCGCTTCGGGATGCCCTCCTGACGAAGGCCCTCTGCTACTCGCCTCGCCCCAACGAGCTGGCATTCACTGTCCCGATATTCGACGAGTTCATGAAAACGTTGGACTCCTATTTTCCTTTGAGCCGCGATCGCCGTCCTTGCGGGGGGTCGCTACAAGCTCAACGAGTCGCAGCGAATCCTCGGCCTGTGCTTTCTCCTGCGATCCGGTCTGGCCGCAGAGCCTCCTGCGGTCTCTCCACCCGCAATCTCCTTCGTCCACCTCTCGCCCGATCAGGAGCGCCACGCCATCGAGGCGCTGACCGAGCTGCTGGTGCCGTCACCGGCCAGATCTCTTCGTGAATCGGGCCGACGGGGACGCTCCGTCCGACGTCACACTCTTCCACCGGAGAGCGCTCACCAAGGTCGACTAACGGATTGAAGCGAGTGGTGGTCCTCGTTGCTCAGCCTGCCTCGAGTACGTGGATGCCGATGAACGCCGCATCGGCGCGGCCGGCCTCGGTCCCGATCATCCCACCGGTATTGGCCGCCACCGCCAATCGGGCCCCTTCCACCTGCCGGGGGCCAGCCGCGTTCCGGAGCTGGGCGGTGAGCTCCACCACCTGGGCGATACCGGTGGCCCCCAGGGGATGGCCCCGGGAGACCAGGCCGCCACTGGTGTTGACGGTGACCCCCTTGCCGCCGATCGAGGTCTCCCCGACCAGTGTGGCCGGCCCGGCGTCCCCTGGCTTGTAGAAGCCCAGGGACTCGAGGGCGTAGAGCTCCTCAGGACTGGTGGCGTCGTGCAGCTCTACCACGTCCACGTCGGCGGGGTCGATGCCGGCGTCGTCCCACGCCGCCGCCCCGGCCTCGGTCATGCGCTCGTGGTAGTCGAGGTCCCCGTTACCCGAACGGATGGTGCTGGACCGGATGCGGAGGCCTCCCGACCGTGCCGTGGCCGACAGGACGACGGCGGCGGCGCCGTCGGTGAACGATGAGCACATCATCCGGGTGAGGGGCCACACGATGGGCGCCGACGCCAGTACCTCCTCCACGGTGACCTCGGACTGGAACTGAGCATTGCGGTTGAGAGCCCCGTACTTGCGGGCCTTGGCCGCTGCAGCGGCGAACTGCTCCACGGTGGCGCCCCTCTCCTCCATCAGGTCGGCGGCCCAGGCGGCGTTGAGGGCCATCAGGACCGAGCCCGACGGATTCTCGCGCTCCTGGTGCATCTGGATGCGGTCGGCCTGAGGCACACCGTCCTCGATTCCGGCCAGGGTCTCGCCCCGGTCGCCGGTCCACATCTTCTCGACCCCGACGGCCAGCACCGTCCGGGTGCCGCCCAGGGTGGCCAGGTTGGCCAGGTGCAGAGCGGACGAGCCTCCGGCACACGAGTTGTCGACGTTGATGATCCCGGCGTTGCGCAGGCCCGCCTGCTTCAGGAATGTCTGGCCCCGGATGCAACCCTGGTCGAGCAGCCGGCCGGCGGTGGCGTTGCTGAAGACCACCAGGTTGACCTGTGCCGGGTCGATCGAGGCGTCGTCCAGGGCGTCGGCCACCACCTGGTGGGCCATGTCGACTGCGGTCCGGTCCTTCCTGTTCATGGGGGTGATGCCCGTACCCACGATGTGTGTGCTTGTGTCCACGGTGACCCTCCTAATCCTTTGCGCCTCATCCTTTGCGCCTAATCCTTTGCGCCTCGGCTGGGTATGCCAGCAGGGCGGCGACCAGGCGCTCGAACTGTCCTATGGTATCGGCGACGGTGATGTACACCACGTTCTCGGCGTCGGCGGCACGGAGCGAGGAGACGACGTGTGGGCGACGTCGGCGGCGGTGCAGTGGACCTGTGCCGGTGGAAGGCCCGGGTGGGGAAGCCCGAGAGCGAGGACATCCGCCGGGGCCGCCTCAGCGGTGCCGCCTCAGCGGTGCCGCCTCAGCGGTGCCGCCTCAGCGGTGCCGCCTCAGCGGTGCCGCTTCGATGCCCAGGGTCTGCGCAATCTGCGTTGGACAACAACCCATCAATAGCGGCGACCCCCGAAGCCACGCCATCTTCGAAATGCAACTGCGCGCCAAGTTCGGCGGCGCGCCGGTTCATTGGTTCATCGTTCACCATCTGGCACATCGCAACGGTGAGTTGGTCGAGGGTCACGGTTTTGGCCGCGTGCGGATCGGGGCCAACGCCCAGTGCCGCGATCTGCCGACCCCAGTAGGTCTGATCGGCAAAGACCGGCAGCGCCATCGACGGTATGCCAGCCCGAAGGGCCGCCGCCACGGATCCACCTCCGCCGTGGTGGACGACCCCGGACATCAACGGGAAAACGCGTTCGTGAGGGGTATCACCAACCGCGATCACACTAGGAGGGAGTGCGTCAGCCTCGATTCCGCCTCGACCGTCCCAACCCGTTCCGAGTACTAGCCGCACCCCGGACCGTCTGGCTGCCTCAATCACCATCCTTCCGAGCCGGGGCGGAAAGCTCACCGCCGTGCCCATCGACGCAAAAATCGGAGGCGGCCCATCGTCGAGGAACGTGCGAAGCGCGTGCGGCATGGTCCACTCGTCGACAGCCGGAAGCATCCAGTAGCCGGTGGGCACCACTGTACCTCGCCACTCTGGGGGCAGATCCCGCACGAGAGGGCTCACCGCCGAGAGCCGAAGGGCGGGAGCACCCACCTGCTCGGCAACCCAGCCGCGGTGTGGAAGCGCCGGGAGACCAAGGACGTCTGTCCGCCATCGGTTCACCCGGGTGCGGTACCACGAAGCAGTCCACTGCCAAAAGACAACGTGGCCGAACCGGATGTACTCGGCTCGCCATGACGGTGGCAGCCATGACGGTGGCCACGGGAGGGTCGGTGGAGGCACCGGGATGGTGGAGGACATCCAGTTTTCGGGATTGAGCCCCGCGGCCACCCCGGGAACTCCCAGCGATTGGGCCAGATGGCGGCCGATGTTGCCGGTCGGTTCCCACCAGGCCACAAGATCAGCGCCTGCACCCGCTTCGGTGATCGCAGCCATCACCCCGTCCATCAGATCCATCCAGCCGGTCATCAGCTGACGACGGACCCGTACCGGATGCTGCTTGGTGAGCGCGTCCAGGTCGAAGTCGGGCGTGTCGTATGTGGAGTGGCAGGCGGCCAGAACGTCGGCCGGGGTGAGGCTCGGACTGACCTCAACGTGGGCCAGATTGCCGCCGCTGACCAGGCCCTGGAATCCGGAGGGGGTAGCAAGCACGACCTCGTGCCCGGCGTCGCGCAGGCCCATCGCCAGAGCGGCGAACGGTTGCACGTCGCCGCGGCTGCCGAGAGCCAACAGGAAGAGCTTTGCCACCCACGCATACTGTCGGCCGTGATCGCGCCGACGCAAACGGGTGCGATGTGCGCGTTGGCGGGTGGAGGCGAGGAGCGGAATGAGCATTCGCCAGGCCCGGGGTGAGGTCCCGCTGCTCGCACCGACCTCTTACGATCAGGAGGACTCAGATCGATCAAAGGTGGGGAAACAAAACGGAAACAAAACGGAAACGATAGTTTGCCCTTTCAAGCCCTCAGACCTCCTTGACATGACACGCCAATGCCATATAAATGTGGGAGGATCGGGCTCGCTCCTTGCTAGCCCCTTCCTTTTTGCGACGTGGTGGACTGCTTGTAAATCACTTTCCCGGAGGCGGGCGCGTCGACGCGGAGCGGATGCATCGGAAGGCACGTCGGAAACAGCGGCAGATCGGCTCCACAATTGAGAGGAGGTACGACATGGATATCTCGTTGAAGAATAATGACGCTTCGATTTCGAGTGACTCCTCCGGAGACGCCAAGGTCGACTCAAGGTCACGACCGGACGCGAGCGCGACCTGGCTGGGATCAACAGTGGGATCGAGCGCCTCTCCCGTCTCTCGGCGGGACGCGGTAAGGACGCGTATGCGGACATACCGTGGGACAACCCCCACATGAAGATAAGCTCCGGCGACAGCCGGTTGGGGCTTCCGACGTTCGACCCGTTGGCATCGAGCGATTGGTACCGCTCTCTCAGCCCTGAGCGGAAGGCCCTAGTCGGAGCGTGGAAGTGGGCATCAGGCCTGACGTTCGGCTGGCATTTCGAGAACCTCATGCAGCAGTCCATGCTGCATCGAGCCCTGTACTCGGGCCGTCGCCAGGCCGAGTTTCGCTACATCTACCACGAGATCATCGAGGAATCGCAGCACACCCTCATGTTCAGCGAGCTGATCAATCGTCTGGAGATTCCAGCCAAGGGCACCTCATGGTGGTTGCGGCGCTTTGCTGAGATCAGCACACCGCTTCTGGCCAAGCACGCCAGTCCGGCGTTCTTTGTGTTGGTTCTGTGCGGGGAGGAGCCAATCGATCGGTATCAACGGCGGACCCTCGCCGACGGAATCGATCATCCGCTGATCGAAGCCATCATCCGAATCCATGTCGCCGAGGAGGCACGCCATGTCTCCTATGCTAGGTTGGCGATGGAGCGGGATGTGTCCGGCCTCGGCTGGGTACGGCGCCAGGTTCTGGGCATCTACGCTGCGATCAGCTTCGCTGTCATGACCCGGTTAATGCTGGTGCCGTCCAAGGACATGGCCCGGGCGCTCGGGGTACCGCACAAGACCCTCACCGAGCCGTACCGGAGCACCGAGGGAAAGACCTTCCTCGTCGACTCGGTGGCGAAGCCCCGGCTCCTACTGAAGGAGTTGGGGGTGCTGAACTTTCCAGCGAGCTGGCTGTGGAAGGTCCTGGGCCTCGGTGGTGACCACTGACTGACGGTCGGCCGGCCGCCGGGGGGCGTGGGCACCGATGTCGTGACAATGCCCGGGCACTGCCACTTCGTCGACTACACGGACACGAAAGACAGCGACGAGTGATCCAATGCGGATGACACTTGCGACACTCGGGTCGCGGGGTGATGTCCAGCCGATGGTGGTGCTCGGCACCGAACTCCGTCGCCGCGGACACGAGATCGTCTTCGCGGCGCCGCCGAACCTCATCGAATTTGTCAGGCGGGCAGGATTCGCCGCTCGCCCGGTTGGCCCGGACAGCCAGGCGTTCGTCGAATCCGCCGACGGGCAGCGGTGGCTGGCATCGGGCAATGCGAGAGCCTTTTTGAAAGCCATGGGCGAGATCGGCCACCAGATAGCGCCACAGGCCGACGCTGAACTCCTTGAAGCCTGCGAGGGCGCGGAGGCGATCGTATGTGGGATCCTCGGCGAGGACCACGCCCTGTGCGTGGCTGAAGCACAAGGCGTTCCCTTGGTCACCCTCCACTTGGCTCCGGCCCGATCCACCGGCAGATATCCGAACTATCTGGTAACCACCCGGTCCATTCCGACTCGCCTGGTCAATCGAGCCACCACTGTCCTGGTCGAGCGGATCATTTGGCGAACCCTGCGCGCCGATACCAACGTGCTGCGTTCCCAGCTCGGCCTTGCGCCGGTCACAACCACCACCCCCTCTCGAATGGCCCGGATGGGGATCACCGAGCTGCAGGGATACAGTCGACTCTTGGTTCCGCGTCTTGACGATTATGGGCTCAACCGGCCATTCACCGGGTTTCTGACCCCCGACCCCGAGCTTCGGGACTGGCTCGGTGAATCCCGCGTTGACCCGTCACTCGATGCCTGGCTGTCTGCCGGCGAACCGCCCGCCTACTTCGGGTTCGGCAGCATGCCGGTGGCTGATCCCGCTTCCATGTTGGCCATGATCGGCCGTGTGAGCGGTCGGCTCGGGTTTCGGGCGTTGGTCAGTGCCGGGTGGAGCGGTATGCACGCAGGTCAAGACGACAACGAGCGCCTCCGGGTTACCGGTGAACTTAACCACGACCTGGTTCTCCCACGTTGCCAGTTGGCCGTCCATCACGGCGGGGCGGGTACCGTCGCCTCGAGCGTCATGGCTGGCATCCCCTCGTTCGTTTGCTCGGTCTTCGCGGATCAGCTGTTTTGGGGTGCCCGACTTGAGGAGCTCGGATGCGGGGTGCATATCCGCTTTCCCGCACTCAACGAGCACTCACTCGAAGCCGGTCTCCGCCAACTGCTGGGCCCTGAGGTCGACCGGCGCAGCGTTGCGCTCGGTGCCCAGTTGCGTTCGGAGGTGGGCACTGCCGCACGGGCCGCAGATCTGGTCGAAGAGTCGTGCGGGCGTTAATCGGTCGACACCATTGAAATTCCCTAGGGTTCAGTCGGTTGTCGAGCCGACCGCAGGTTGCCGGGGTTCGTCCGGTTTCATGTCGGCAGTCATCGCACGTCGAAGCGATGGCGGGCCCGCTGGCCCTGCGGTCCGGCCGAGCAGCGGACTCCACGCGGTGGTGACAACTTCATCCTCCTGCGGCCTGCATGCTCGTCTCGGGCGACTTTGCCGCGACCACGAGGTCGTGCAGCGAGTCGTGGAGATGAGCCCTCAGCCCGACCGGATCAGCCATCGAATCGGCGAACGAAAGTATCCCGAACTCCAGACGATCGGCGTAGCTCCAAAGCACCACGATGGATCCCACTCCGTTGCTCGGTGGGCCAGCGAGGTACAGGTCCTCGATCACCGCGTTCCCGAACGACCAGCGCGACCCCGGCCCTCGGATATTCGAGACCAATACATTGACCATCTCCTTCTTGTCGGGACGCTGCGGACGCCTCCGGTGCACAAAACGGGCGATGGGCTCGGCCGCCCAGGGCGGGAAGAATTCGAGCCATTCCGACAGAAGCTCGGGACCAATTATATCGAGCTCGATCTTCGCCGCTTTGGTCACTTCGGCAATGGTCATCAGCCGCTTCCACGGATCGGCCACGTCGGTGGCAAGCGTGGTGGTGAGCCCGGTGAACCGGTTTCCCCACTGCCGGGGCGCGGGCTCTTGTCCGAACGAGACCGGCACCGATGCAGTGAGCGGAGCACCCGGCAGCTCGTTTCGTGCCATCAGGTATCGGCGGAAGGCACCGGACACGATGGCCAGCGCTACGTCATTGAGGCTGACCCCGGCCACCGACTTCACCATCTTCGCGTCGGCCAGGTCCAACGACGCGCGGGTGTAGACGCGATCCGCCACGTAGGCATTGTTCAATGAGCATGGAGGAGTATCGGCGAACGGTCGGGGTACGTTGAACGCAGCCGACTTGCGATGAGTGCGGACGGCCCAAAGGTTCGAGATGGTCTTTGCCAACAGCGGAACGAGCCGAGGAAGTGTTCGAGACAGATCGGACACGGCGTCCACCGTCAGTCGGAGGGAGGATGGTACCGGATCGGGTTGCCATGCATCGGGCGGCGCGAGCACCTGATGATCCGTTCCGGAGAAGATCCTCGAGAGGTTCGTGTATGAAGCGAAACCATCGGCCAGGCAGTGGTGGCACACGAGGGCAATGGCCTGGTGGCCGTCGGCGAGACCATCGACAAGGGTCATCGTCCACAGGGGATGGCCGCGATCGAGACGGCTCTCGGCCAGGCTGCAGACGAACCGGTCGAACTCTCGATCACCCCCAGGAGCAGGCAACCAGGCATGCCGCAGGTGGTAGGAGAGGTCAAAATCCGGATCCTCGAGGTACACCGGATGGTGCAGACCGAACGGCACTCGCTCGACCCGCCAGCGAAACGATGGGAGCTCACCCAGCCGGTCAGCCATGTGCTGGTGGAGATACTCCATGGTGATGGGCATTGGCGTACCGTCAGGGGACGCCGCCGGTTGCATCACCGCCATGAACACCAGGTTCATCGGCTGGATAGCGAGCTCCTGATTTAAGAAACCCGCGTCCCAACCCCACAGTCGTTGCACGATTTGAACCTCTCCGCTTGGCTTGATGCTACCCGACGCACTGGAACGGTCAGATGAAATACGACGACTGACCGCTGAGCGCTTGTTCCTCGGCGCATCGCTCGCGAGCTGATCGACGAGCTGCGCCGAAAGGATCGATCTGAGACGTCGGCGGCTAAGCTAAGCGCGCGGAATTGGGCGACTGCCATTGAGCCCCATCGCCTCGACTTGACCAGCTTGACGGTGATGATCAGGGCAACGGCCAGGCCGAATTGGGCGATGCGCTGAGCGCTGAATCGGTCAGTACTCCTCCTCAGTTGACCGAAGTTGCTATCGAGGACCCGATCGAAGAGCTACGGCAGAACCCTCGGCCGACGAAGCGCGTCGGCCCCACATGGTTCATTCGAACAGATGACGCCATCCGATGTCGGGGAGGTCGCTCCCGGCGAGCGCCCGCTCCTCTGGATCGCCGGTACACACTCCAATTGCGATCGGCTTCCGAAGGCCGGCCGCCTGAAAGGCGCCGACCAGTCGGTCGGGATCACCGGTAGCCACGATCAACTCGTAGTCCTCGCCGCCCCCGAGCGCCTCGTCATGACGAGCCCCAGGAGCAACCGGCACGAGATCTAGGGCGACGCCCACTCCGGATGCATCGGCCACATGCCGCACATCGGCGGAGAGGCCGTCAGAGATGTCGATGGCCGCAGTCGCTCCAGCCAGGCGGGCAACCTCTCCCTCTGCCAATCGGGCAACTGGTCGTCGGTGGGCCTGCAACAGAGCCGCAGTAACCGGGGTAAGAGAGGACGGAGCGGAACGCAGCGCAGAGCCCTCCAGCAGGAGTCGCAACCCGGCAGCCGAGGCACCGAGCGGTCCGGTGACGAACAGGCTGTCGCCTGCCCGAGCGCCGGATCTCGTCAGAACGCCGGGGCTCGGAGGTCCAACTCCTTCTCCTGACCCATCTCGCGCACCGGACCCTGCTCCAGCACCAGACCCGGCTCCAGCACCGGGCCCTGCTCCAGCACCGGACCCTGTTCCAGCACCGGACCCTGCTCCAGCACCAGACCCGGCTCCAGCACCGGACCCGGTACCCGCTCCCTGACCAGGCACGACGCTGCCGGTGGCGGCAACCGACACCACGACGACCGGAGCGGTGGACAGGTCGCCTCCGACCACGACGGCTCCTGTGTCCGCAGCCGCTTGGGCCACGCCCGACGCCAGCAATTCGAAGTCGGTACCGGGGGCGCGGCCACCGACACCAAGAGGTAATCCGGTCTGGCTCCCATGGCCGCCAGGTCGGAGACGGTCACCATGATGGCCTTGAATCCCAGGTCGGAGAGGGTACACAGTTCGAGGTCGACATGGACCCCGGCCACGACCAGATCGGTGGCCAGGAGGAGCGGGGCACCTCCGGAGTCCCTGACCAGAGCAGCATCATCACCGATCCAGAGGTCGCCAGGAGGAGCGGTCCTGCCCGCTGCGGCTTCGAATTGTGCCTGCAAGGCGGCGATTACCTGAAATTCACCCGATTTGGCGGGGCCGGCACTCGATCGAGGTGCCGGGCTGGCTGGTGCGGCATTGGGCGGAGCGTCGGGGCTGGCTGGTGCGGCATTGGGCGGAGCCACCTGGCCGGCGGCGTCCGCACTGGGCTGATCAGCACAATCGGCGGGTCCGCCACTGGGTTGACCGGCACAATCGGCGGTATGACCGGGGGTGTCAACGGAGCGAACGGCGCTGTCTACTTCAGAACGGACGTCCCTGACACCCGTTCTAGCCGGATTTTGGGACATTGCGCCTCCTGCCTAGCATCTGTTCCGCTGTCAACCGTCTACTATTGATGAACGGAACGCGACGGCAATGGGTGTGTCGCGTGACCCGTTGTCCCTGTCGGCGTCCCGAGGAGGAATAGTCAACCCATGGCCCCAACTGAGAATAAGAGGCTAGTTGCCTGGGTTGACGAGATCGCCGCACTGACCGACCCTGCCGGCGTCGAATGGTGCGACGGCTCTGCCGAGGAGTACGACCGGCTTTGCCAGTTGCTCGTGGATAACGGAACGTTCACCAAACTGTCAGAGGCCAAGCGGCCCAACAGCTACTGGGCCCGGTCGGATCCGGCCGATGTCGCCCGCGTCGAGGATCGGACATTCATCTGCTCCACCCTTGAGTCCGACGCCGGTCCAACCAATAACTGGCGGGATCCCGACGAGATGCGGTCCACGCTTACTGACCTGTTCAGGGGCTCCATGAAGGGCCGCACCATGTATGTGGTCCCCTACTCCATGGGACCCCTCGGCTCCGAGATCGCCCACATCGGCGTCGAGATCACCGATTCACCGTATGTGGCCGTGTCCATGAGGATCATGACCAGGATGGGCGCGGTGCGCTCGAGGTGCTCGGTGCCGACGGCGACTTCGTGCCCTGTCTCCACTCCGTCGGGGCACCACTGGCCGAGGGCCAGGCTGATGTCCCGTGGCCCTGCGATGCCGACAACAAGTACATCGTGCACTTCCCCGAGACCCGCGAGATCTGGTCATACGGCTCGGGCTATGGCGGCAATGCCCTCCTGGGCAAGAAGTGCTTCGCCCTGCGCATTGCGTCGGTCATGGCTCGGGACGACCACTGGCTGGCCGAACACATGCTGATCCTCAAGCTGACGTCGCCAGCCGGGGAGACTCGCTATGTCACCGGCGCCTTTCCCTCCGCGTGCGGCAAGACCAACCTGGCCATGTTGATTCCCACGCTGGCCGACTGGAAGGTCGAGACGGTCGGGGACGACATCTGCTGGATGAAGTTCGGGCCTGACGGACGCCTCTACGCCATCAACCCGGAAGCCGGCTTCTTCGGGGTGGCCCCGGGGACGAACTACCACACCAACCCCAACGCCATGCTTACCCTCGACGGCAACGCCATCTTCACCAATACCGCCCTCACCGATGACGGCGACATCTGGTGGGAGGGCATGACTGACGACGCTCCGTCTCACGTGACGTCGTGGAAGGGCGAGGACTGGGCGCCGGGCTCAGACACGGCCGCATCCCATCCCAATGCGCGGTTCACCGTCCCCGCCTCGCAGGACCCGGCTATCGCCCCCGAATGGCAGGACCCAGCCGGCGTGCCCATCGACGCCATCCTGTTCGGCGGGCGGCGGGCTTCGGTGGTGCCACTTGTCTTCCAGTCCTTCGACTGGGACCACGGTGTCTTCCTCGGCTCGATCATGGCATCAGAGACCACGGCGGCAGCCGCGGGAGCGGTGGGCAACCTTCGCCGCGACCCCTTCGCCATGCTGCCCTTCTGCGGCTACAACATGGGCGATTACTTCAAGCACTGGCTCGACATCGGCGCGTCCGCCGATCCAGAGAAGCTCCCCAAGATCTTCTACGTGAACTGGTTCCGCAAGGATGAGGACGGCAGGTGGCTGTGGCCCGGTTACGGCGAGAACTTCGCGCGTGCTCGAGTGGATCTTCGAGCGGGTCAGCGGATCTGCTGAAGCCACTGAGACCCCCATTGGCTACGTGCCCGCCCCGGGAGCCATCCCCACCGACGGGCTCGCCGTGTCCAAGGAGGACATGGAGCAGCTCCTGACCGTCGACTCGGACGAATGGCGCGCCGAGGTGCCACTGATCCGTGAGCATTTCGCCAAGTTCGGGGACAAGCTTCCGACCCAGCTGAACAAAGCCGTCGACCAGCTCGAGAAGCGCCTCGGCTGAGTTTGCGGCGCGTCGGTGACGCATTCACCGGCGGGTCAATGAAGCGCCGGCTGTGCATCCGGTGGTGTTCCATGTGCGAAGCGCACCTCGGCTGATTATCGGCGCGTCGAGTGAGGCGTTTACCGCTGGTCGGTGAATTCCCGGCCACACCTCCGGTGGTGTTCCATGTGCCCTCCTGAGGGACTGATACACCCCCATGTCAGGCTCTCCATATGGCCAAAACGGACCAGCGGAGTACCAGGAATGCGAGGAGCACCGGGCCAAAAGGCGATCGCCGTGGGCGGCGGACGGCCGGCGCTGCCGACTCGGACACCGCCCCATCGCGCACCGGCTCCACCAGCAGCGCCGGGTCGCACCCCGGCTCCTCCGGTACTCCCGAGTCCCACACCGCCTCCCCGGACACGGCCGAGTCGGTTACCGAGGCCATCGGCCTGCTCGAGTCCTTCGTCTCCTCCTTCGAGCCGGGGCGCTACTCGGGTGAGGACGCCGCCCTCTTGGTCGACCGGTTCTCTCGGGGTGAGCACCTCTGTGCCACCGGGAAGGCCTTGGCGGCCAAGCGGGCGGCCGAGACCGACCTCCACACAAGAGACGGGGCCCGAACGGCGGCCGAGTGGCTCTCCAGGAGAACCGGGGAGTCGGTCGGGTCCTCTTTTGGCTCCTTGCGGCTGGCCGACCAGATGGGGGACCACCCCGGCCTCGATGCCGCCCTCCGCACAGGCGAGCTCTCCCACTCGAGGGCCCGCCAGGTGGCCGGGGTGTTGACCCTCGACCCGGGAAGCTCCGACGAGCTGGTCGAGGCGGCCACGGACAGCAACGAGTCCCACCGCCAGCTGGCCGACCGGTGCCTGCGGGCCAAGGCCAAGGCCCGATCCCACGAGGACGCCCTGGCCGCCTACCAGCGCATCCGGGATTCCCGCTACCTGCGCCACTACACCGACGGCGACGGGGCCTTCCGCCTGGAGGGGCTCTTCACCCCCGACGCCGGGGCCAAGCTGCTGGCTGCCCTGAAGCCCACCCGCACCGTCCTCTTCGACGAGGCCCGCACGCTGGGGATCCGAGAGCGCCCCGACGCCTACGAGGCCGATGCCCTGGTCGCCCTGCTCAGCGGGGAGCGCCGGCCACCGGGCCACGGTGGGCCGGCCGGCACGGCCACGACGAACCCCGACGGCACCGGCGCCGACGAGACCGGACCGGGCAACATCGGCCCGGACACCGACGAGACCAGCCCCGACACCGACCGGGCCGACACCGACCGGGCCGATGCCGACCGGGCCGATGCCGGCCGGCGAGCCACCACCGACCGGGCGACCGGTCTCCCCCCACCGGCGAGCGTGCACCTCCGGGTGGACCTCGAGGCCCTCTCTCGGGGGAGCCTCGAAGGCAACGAGCGCTGCGAGATACCCGGGGTGGGCCCCGTCCCCCTCGAGACGGCCCGGTCGCTCCTGGGCGACGCCATCTTGCACCTGGTCATCACGAAGGGGACCGACATCGCCTCGATCACCTACCTGGGCCGGACCATCACCGCCCCCCTGGCCCGGGCGCTCAGAGCCCGGGACGAGACCTGTGTCGTCCCCGGTTGTGACGTCAGAGACGGCCTCGAGATCGACCACCGGATCATCCCCGTGGTCGAGAACGGCCCGACGGCCATGTGGAATCTCTGTCGCCTGTGTTCACGGCACCACTACCTGCGCCACCACCAGGGTTTCCGGTTGGAGGGGGGCCCGGGGACCTGGCAGTGGCTCCCACCCGAGAAGCCACCGCCGAGGACAGGATCCACCGACCACCCCGACCACCCCGAGACCGACGACGCCGACCCGGCCACCGGCTCCCACCCCGCCGCGCCACCGGACCGGCTCTTCTAGCTGTCAGAGCCGGCAAGGCCGGAGGCCGCCGCCGGGGGCCGGAGGCGGCCGGCGGGCCGGATCCCCGCGGACAGCACGTGAAACGCGGCCCGGCCAGCCACTTGTCCGACCGACTACGTCAGCGCACCCGAACCATCAGTCCCCTGCTTCTCTGACCGGCGCGACCCAATTCGGCTGCAACTGATTCCCCGTCGAGGCCAGGTGCGTCGTCATCCCCTCTCAGGATTATCCACTCAGGCGTGGTCGCGGATCGACCGTCGACCGCTCAGGTAGAAAATCCCGGTCACTGCGGCAAAGACCGCCATGACCAGGTCTCCAGCCGGAATCGGAAGGGTCAGGACCACGGGCACGAACGCCCCGACCACCCACACCAGCTGTAGTCGTGTCTCGAAGCGGGCAAAGGCACGGCCCTGGTTCGATTCGGGAACGAATTGTTGGACAAGGGCATCGAACGACGGCTTGGCCACCGCTCCGGCCACCCCGACGGCAAATGCCACCACGGTCTGAAACAAACGGGCCCGCTCGATAGCTCCCGATGCAGCGAACACCGCCACTATGCCCAGCGAGGCGGCAAGGATCTGCTGCTCGCTGAGCACTCGGCGAATCCGGGAGACCAAGAGCACGCCGACCAGTGCTCCAGCGGTGATGGACCCGAGCAAGAGCCCGAACCACCAGGTGGCCGCTCCCTCCCGCCGCAGGCCGAAAGCAAAGAGAAAGGTGAGGAAGCCAACGAGCGCCTTGAGTGCAGACATCGGCATCAAGGCCAGCAGCACTTCACCGTTGGCGATGGGACGGAACGGAGCGAGGTCCTCATCGTCGTCAAGGTCCTCGACGAACGACTGACGCCCGAGCATCGGAGCGGTCCGATCGGACGACGCCGCTACGACCAGATCGGCGCCGGTGGATCCAGCGGCGGAGCCCGGCTCAGGTCCGGCCGGAGCACCCCGGATCGACCGCGATCGTCGAACGGGCAATCGCAGGCCGGCCACCGCCCCGGCGACAAAGACCACCATGGCCAGCCAGATCACCCACGGGGCTCCTCCCAGCTTCAAGGCAGCAACTGCAGGCAGCGCGAACACGAACCCGGCCAACGACGCCAGAAGGCCCAGTCGAGCATTGAGGGAGGCCAGGTCGACCTCGCCTTCATGACCTGGCTGACCTGCCTGGCTCACCCGGCCTGCCTCACCTACCCGCCCTGCCTCACCTACCCGCCCTGTCTCACCTACCCGCCCCACCTCAGCTCCCCGACCCCCGTCCAGTCCCTGTCCTCTCTGTCCCGCCCGTCCTCCCTGTCCTTGTTGACCTTCCTGTCCCGCCTGTCCTCGCTGCACCACATGGCCGGCCTGGTCTGACGGCAAGGCTGCCCCGACCACGGGCTCACCCAAAACCTCGGGCCCCGTCGACGGCAGCAACGTCGTGGAATCGAGCAGGCCCTGTGCGGCCATTTCGGGAACGAGTGCCCCCTTGGTCACGAGGTAGACCTTGGACAGGACGAGCATGGCGAAAGCCTCGGGGAACAGCAGCAACGAATGGAAGTCCCGGGCTAGTAACGGGCACAGCGCAGCACGACCCAGGGCGGACACCACCACCATGGCGCGCCGGGCCCCTCGGCTGCGGTCGATGAGTGGGCCCAGCGCTGGAGCAACCACGGCGAAGGGTGCCATGGTCAAGAGCAGGTACAGCAGCACCTTGTCCTTGGCCGCCGTGGGCGAGATCGAGAAGAAGAGCGAGCCGGCCAGCGAGACGGCGAACATGGTGTCCCCCGCCGTCATCAGCACGTGGGTCAGAGCCAGTCGGCCGAACGGCTTGCGCTGGTCGAACAAATCGGTCAACGAGGAGCGAACCAGACGCCGAAACTGGTCGCCTCGATCCCTAACGCTCACCAGGGCATGGTAGGCGGCAGGGCTCGACAAAAGTCACACCCTTGAGCGGGCCGGTGAAGAATTCAGGTCATCGCCCCCGCCGACCGCATCGCGGCGACCTCCTCCGAATCGATGCCCCAGTCGGCCAGCGCCTCGTCGCCGAGCTGGCCCGGGTTCGGAGGTGGGCGCCGGATCCTGCCCGGCGTGCCCTCGAAGCGGGGAGCAGGTGCCGGCTGTATCACGCCGGCCACCTCGGTGAACGTGCCGCGGTACTGATTGTGGGGGTGTTGGGGGGCCTCGGGTATCGAGAGCACGGGTGAGACGCATGCATCAGTGCCGTCGAAGATGGCTTGCCACTCGTCTCGGGTCTTGGTCAAAAAGAGCGTAGCGAATCGCTCCTTCAGTTTGGGCCACTGCGTCTTGTCGTTCTGATCGGGCAGCGCCTCGTCCTCCAGTCCCAAGAGCCGAATCAGCTCGGCATAGAACTGCGGCTCGATCGCGCCCACACTCATGAACTTTCCGTCCGAAGTCTCGTAGACCTCGTAAAAGTGCGCGCCGGTGTCCAGGAGGTTCGTCCCCCGTACGTCCTGCCATGTTCCCGTGCCCCGAAGTGTGTAGATCATGGTCATCAGTGCCGCCGCCCCATCGACCATGGCCGCGTCGACAACCTGACCTTGGCCCGTATTTTGAGCAGAAAGGATCGCCGCCACCATGCCGAAGGCCAACAGCATGCCTCCGCCCCCGAAATCCCCGACCAGGTTGAGCGGGGGAAGGGGCGGCTGCCCGGCTCGACCGATGGACTCGAGCGCGCCGGCGATCGAGATGTAGTCGATGTCGTGCCCTGCCGTCTTGGCCAGGGGGCCGGTCTGACCCCATCCGGTCATCCGACCGTAGACAAGCCGCCGATTGCGCTTCAGGCACACCTCCGGACCGAGCCCCAGGCGCTCGGCCACGCCCGGGCGGAATCCCTCCATGAGCCCATCGGCCCGGTCGATCAAGCGGAGGGTGAGCTCGACCCCGTCCGGGTTCTTCAAGTCCACGGCCACGGACCGCCGCCCACGGTTCATGAGGTCGACGTGCGCAGCCTCTTGTGGCGGATAGGTGGCCCGGTCATGCCGGTCGATCCGGATGATGTCGGCACCCGCGTCGGCCAGCATCATCCCGGCAAAGGGTGCCGGCCCGATCCCGGCAAACTCGACGATGCGCAGCCCGGCCAGCGGTCCGGTCATCGAAGACCTGGCCGAGGCTTCGTCTCGGCCCGTGCTGAGGCTCGAACGAGGGCGGTGAGGGTGGCCTGAAGGCGAGGGATCCGCATGTAGGGATGCTGGTCCCTCGCCGAGTCGCGGGTCAAGTACAGGCCGGGCCCCGTGCCCGAGGCCGCGACGGGCTCCAGACCACCCGGGGCCGAGACGGGTCGCAGAGCACCTGGGGTCCTGGGGACGGCCGCAGCCGTGCCCGCCGGGCGGGAGTCGGGCCGCAGCCGTGCCGGCCGGGCGGGACCTCCAGCCCCCCGGACAGGACGCCCCGCCCCGGCCGTCTGCAACAAGCGGGCCGTCGGTAGCAAGCGGGCCCTTTGTAGCAAGCAGGCCGTAACGCGAAACGGTGCCGCCCTGCGCGAGGCAGAACGGCACCGTTTCAGCGATGCCTGAGCCGGAGATCCCGGATCGAAGCAGGATCCCGGATCGAGGCCACCATGGACCCCGGCTCCAAGCGACCCGGGCCCCCCGAGCCGGTTCGACCATGGACCCCGGATCCAAGCGACCCGGGCCCCCGAGCCGGTTACTGCGGCGGACCTGAAGTCAGCTGGACCGACGTCGACTGCTGGTTCCCGGACGAGTCGACATATCCGATCGTCACCTTGTCACCAGGGTGATGCGGGCTCAGCAGGTTGGTAAGGGTCGTGGGCGAGTCAACGGTCTGACCGTTCACCGAGGTAATGACGTCACCTGCGGCCAGCCCAGCCTCTTGCGCCGGCGAGCTGGTGATCACCTGGGCGATCACCGCACCCGAGGTCGTGCTACCGGACCCCGAGCTACCCGAGCCGGAGGGCCCGGAGCCGCCACCGAAGCCGGAACCGCCGGAGCCGCCACCGAAGCCGGAGCCGCCACCGGTCCCGCCACCCAAGCCGCCCGTGCCCTGGCTCGAGGAGGACTGCACCTCAACACCGAGGAAGGCGGTGGCACCGACGTGGACGTTCGACGAGGCGTTGCCGGCCTCGATCTGCTTGGCGATGGAGTCCGCCGTGTTGATCGGGATGGCGTAGCCCTGGGCACCCGAGGACTGATCGGGTGACTGATAGGAGAACCCGGCCGAGGCGGCGGTGTCGATCCCGAGCACGTTGCCCGATGTGTCGACGAGCGGACCACCTGAGTCGCCGGCCTGAATGTTGGCGTTCGTCTCGATCAGGCCGCTCAACTGCTCCGAGGTCCCGTCACCGGAGTCGCTGGCCGTGATCGACTGGTTCAACGCAGTGATCGCTCCGCCGGCCGCGCTCGGGGTCCCACCGGTGCCGCCGGCATTGCCGATGGCCACGACCGCCTGCCCGCTCGACGCGTTGGACGAATTGCCGAGGGTGACGGTCTGGAGCCCCGAGGCATTGTGCAGCTGGATGACGGCCACGTCTTGCGACCGGTCATAGCCGACCACACTTGCGGTATAGGTCTTCCCGTTGCCCACGTCGGTGGCCGTGATGCTGGTGGCCCCGTTGATCACGTGGTTGTTGGTGAGGACCTCACCGGACGAGGTCAGAACCATGCCGGTACCGGCCGCTTGCGCACCCTGGTAGCTGAGCGTGGTGTTGATGTCGACCAGCCCGGGATTGACCCCGTTGGCGATCGACGACACGTCGCTCGGGCCACCGGCGCCGGTGGCACCAGAACCCGACGAGCCCGAACCCGACGAGCCCGATCCCGACGAACCCGAGTTACCCGACCCGAACGGCGACACCCCCGAGTTGCCCGAGCTACCCGAGTTGCCCGAGTTGCCCGAGGCGGCCGAGTTGGCCGTCGTGCTCGAGGTCGGCTGCCAGGTCACGTGCCCGATACCCACGCCTGCGGCCAGCACGCCGACAGCGAGAAGGGAGGCAAGGACGGCGTTCCGCGCGTGGTGACGATTGCCCTTGGGCGGCGGTCCGACCCATCCGGCCGACCCCGCGCCGGTCCATCCCTGGCCGGGGGGCGGGGGGAACCCGGCGCCCGATCCAGCGGCACCCGCTCCAGGGCCGCCCACTCCGGGGGTGCCCGATCCATATGCACCCGCTCCGGTTGCAGCTGCTCCGGCGGCCGCGGCGCCCGGAGGAACGGCGAAGCCCGGCGTCGAGACCATGGAACGCGGTGCGTAAGGCTGACCACCCGGGTACACCGACACGTCTTCGGCCCGGACGTCGTGGGTCCACGGCGGCCCGGGGACCTGCTCCGGTACGGGTCCCGGATAACCGGCACCGTACGGGGTGACTTCCTGTGAACCGCCGGTCGTTCCGGGCATCGTGGCCGCACCGGGCATCGTGGCCGGACCGGGCATCGCACCCGGGTCTGCTCCTACCGCCGGGAGGGCGATGCCGTGCTTGGCCGTGTCTTCAGGTGTGGATGCTGGGATCGGTGCTGTTGCCCCGTACCCGTCCTCGTTGGTTGGATCTGCCCCGTCTTGACTCATCATTTCCCTCCATAGGACGAGGCCGAGCCCAGTTGTCCGTTCCTCGCACCTCTAAGGCAACTCCCTCTACATAAGCTTTCGATCAACACCACCTATGAGCTGGATTAATTTTTCCGGCCGCTTCGGTTACAACTGGTTTTTGCCTGCTCGAGGCAGGTGTCGCTGCCTGGGCTGGGTCGCCGTCGGCTCTTTTGGTTGCGGCCGGCTCTTTCGGCAGCCGGTCTGTTCCTCTGGGTCAACTCTCTCCTCTGGGGGCGGCCCCGCTGGGGTGGCTCCGTCACCCGACCGGGCACTGGGTGGCTCCGGCACCCGGACGGGCACTGGGTGGCTCCGGCACCCCCGGACGCTGCCGCCGCACTGCTCGTCACCATGTCACCCTAGGGGTGTGCCCGGGATCGGTCGGCCAGTCCTGTTGGCGCTCGACCGGCATCCGGTGCAAACGGGCGGCGCGACGAATGATGACCCGCTGGAGGGCCACCGGCTTCCGGACGTCGCCGAACTCGTACACGCCCCCGTCCCCCACTTCGATGGCCAGCCGGCCGGTGCCCACCAGCTTCCGGAGAGGCGTCTGGCCTGCGTCCACCCGGTTGATATCGGCCAGCAGGATCTGGAGGCCGCGGTGGTTGAACACGCCGAACCGCTCGATGACCCGGACATTGGTCACGATCAGGCTGGTCTTCCGCCAGCGCACGAAGCGGGCCACCAACCAGGCACACGGTATGGCGGCGACGATGCCCTCCACCCAGTGGGCGGGGACCGAGGTGTGCACGAAGGCGATATCGAGCGTCACGGCGAGGGCCACGACGACGAGGGTGACCAAAAGCGGCCCGAACAGGTAGACCCAGTGGGGCCGGATGTCGAGAAGGACCTCCTCCCCCTCGTAGAGCACGCGGCGGGAGATGGCCACGGCGGCTAGCCGAGCTTGCCGGCGATTGACCCTGCGGAGCGCAGCACCGAGCCGTCGGCGCCCGCCGCCGAGTAGCGGTGGGTGGGACGGCGCTGGGCCTCGGACACCAGATCGCCCAATAGATCGGCGAAAGGCACGTCGGGGCCGACCCACAGGTAGCGGGCCAGCGATCCGGGGATGGTGTTGATCTCGTTGACGACGAACTCCTTGCCGTCAGAGAGGAAGTCGATGCGGGCCACGCCGCGCACGCCGGCCAGCTCGGCAACCTGGTGGGCGGCGGCGCGCAGGCTCAAAGCCAGATCGTCGGACATGGCCGCCGGCAGCTCACGGGCGGCCCCGGCCATGCCCTCGCCGGCTACGTACTTGTCCCGGTAGTCGAGGATCTCGGCCGAGTCGGAGATGCGGATGGGTCGCTCGACCGCGGACAGCTCCAGCTCGGGCCAGCTGCGCACGGCCAGCTGGAGGTCCCAGAGGTCGGGGCGGAACGGTTCCACCACAGCACCGTCGTGGAAGTGCTGGTTCGCCCCGAGGCGCGCCTGAGCGGTGGCGAAGTCCTCCACCACCTCGATGCCGATGGACGACCCCCCGAAACGGGGCTTGAGGATGTAGGGACCGCCGAATGGGGCGGGGCCTGTCGCGGTGAGCAGCGCCCGGGGCAGCGCAGGCAGGCCGGCTGCCCCCACCATCGCCCCGAAGGCCAGCTTGTCCATGCCCAAAGCGGCTCCGGCCACCGTGGGCCCGGTGTAGGCGATGCCGGCCAGGTCGAGCGCGGCCTGGAGGGAGCCGTCCTCGCCGGGGCCGCCGTGGCAGCAGACGACGACCACGTCGGTAGGCACGGGGCGGGGCCGGCCCAACCGGCCCCCGGCGCCCAGGAACCCCCCGCCGGGGGCGGCAAGCAGCTGGAGCGGCGTCGCCCCCCGCGGCACCCCGTCAACGAATGCCTCTGCCTCGAGCGAGGCATCGACCTCGAACCACTCCCCCGTCTTGGACCAGTACAGGGCGTGGATCGTGCCCGCTCCCGACTTCTGGAGCTCGCGGGCGGCCTGCAGCCCGGTGAGCACGCTCACATCGTGCTCGGGCGACGGACCTCCGAGGATGACGGCGACATCGGGCACGGGTGGTTCTCTCCTCCGTTCAGGCGGTCTGACCAGCGGGTCGGCCGGTCGGTGCGGAACGGCCCGACGACATGGCTGTCGAGTCCGCCCGGACGCTCAAGGGTAGTGGTCCGGAAGATCGTTCTCGTACAGCACGGCGTCGCCCGGAGCGAGGGTCGTCCGGACCCAGGCGACGGCCTCCTCGCGGTCGGCCGCGAGGTGGAGACGTGCACCGTCGGGGACGGAGGATCCAGCGACCAGGGCTCGGCGGTTGGTACGGCCCACCACCACCAGGTCGGTTGCCGCCAGCGCCGCTGCCGCTCCGAACGCCCGGTTCTCCTCGGCCTGACGCGGCCCAAGCTCGACCATGCCCGGGGTCACGACGACCAGGCGTTGGGAGGCCGGGGGCGCCTGGTCCCGCGGCTCGGCCCCTTCGGCTGCCGGGGGCGCTGCCTCGCCCTGCTGCGTCGCCGGGTCTGTCTGGGCTGTCTGGGCAACGAGGGCAGCCAGTGCCTCGCTCGCTCCCGATGGGTTCGAATTGTAGGTGTCGTCGAGGATGATGAACCCAGCCGGCGAGCGTCCGACCTCGAGCCGGTGGCCCACCGCAGGAAGATCGGACAGCCGAGCGGCAATGGCGGCGGTCCCCAGGCCGAGAGCGAGGGCCGCGCCGATGGCACAAGCCAGGTTGCCGGGCTGCACACCGGCGGGCACGACGAGGCCCTCGGCGACGATGGTGGATGGCCCGGTCCTCACCATCATCTTCCCGGCCGCGTCCCGGACGACGCTGACATCGGCCTCCGCGTCGGACGCCGAGCAGCGCACCACCCGCTTGCCCTGGTCGGCCAAGCGGTCGGCCAGGGCGGCCAACCGTGGATCGTCCACGTTCAGGACCACGGTCGAGGCAACCACGGTGATCTCGGCTTTGGCCTCGACGATCCGGTCCTCTGAGCCAAACCGCTCGAGGTGCACCGGACCGATGGCCGTGATCACCGCGATCTCGGGCGGGCACCATCGGCAGAGGCTGGCGATCTCCCCGGGCCCGTACGTGCCCATCTCGGCCACGAAGACCTGGGTGCCGTCGGCCAGGTGCTCGTTGACGGCGCGGGCCAACCCGGCTCGATTGTTGAAGCTGGCCGGGCTGGCCACCACCGAGCGCTCGGAAGCGACCACATGGGCCAGGTGGTTCTTCGTCGACGTCTTGCCGAACGAACCGGTGATCGCCACCACGGTGGGCGCCACCTGGGCCAGCCTGGCCGAAGCCTGGTGCACGAAACGGGAGGCCGCCCGGGACTCGAATGGGCGGGTGACGGCGCAGGCCGCATCGACCAGGACCGGCACGACCAGGGCCCCGAGAACGGCCAGGGGCGCGGCCAGGCCGGTGACGATGCCGACGGCCACGAGCACGAGTTGGGCCACCAGCCACACCGCGGCGAGGGTGCGGAGGCGACGGGTCCAGGCCAGAGGCGAGGACCGGCCCCGCACGCCCAGGCCGACTGGGCCGACGGCCACGGCGACCGCCGTGGCCAGGCCTGCGAGCGTCCACCACAGTGAGGTCACCGCTCCAGCCAGCGCCGCAACTCCCAGCGCGGCGTTGAGCGGCGCCACCGTCCACCACCGGGCCGCGAACCGTGTGCTCGAGCCGGCCAGGTAGTGCTCGCGTTGGGCCACCCGGAGCCAACGCAGCCCGGACGGGACGAGAGCGAGGAGACAGGCGGCGACGACAATCCAGCCGAAGGTGCCGTGGTAGCCGGCGAAATCGGCCCCGGTCATGCCGCGGTCATTTCCGGGGAGGGCCGTGTGTCACACCGTCGGTCGGTCCGAGTACCGCGCCGGCACGAACCGTTGGTCCCGATTGTCCGGCCGGCACGCACGTTCGGTCCGGGTGTCGGGCCGGCATGCACCGTCTGTTCGGGTGTCGGGCCGGCATGCACCGTCTGTTCGGGTGTCGGGCCGGCATGCACCGTCTGTTCGGGTGTCGGGCCTGCACTCACGCCGGCAGACCACTGAGGACGGCGGCGCGCAGGTCGGTGGGGATCTCGGTGGGGGTGAGGTGCCCGGCCCCCGGACGGACGATCAGCTCCGACGTCCTCAACAGCCCGGCGGCCCGCTTGGCCACCTCGACCGGCACATCCGTGTCGTCCCCACCCCACAGGAGGGTCACCGGGAGGTCCAGCTGCTCGAGCAGCGTTCCGTATTGTTCTGACAGCAACCGGACGAAGACCTCTCGCATGACGCCCTGGGCCGCCCGGTAGTCCGGGGAACCGTACCTGTTCCGGAGGACCTCCATCCGCTGGTCGCTCACGAGGCCCATACGATGGAGGCGTCGCCCCATCCGGAAGGCCACCCTCGGCCGGCGCCGGCGGCCCTCCCGGTCGAGCAAGGGCACGCCGGTGAGGACGAGCCGATCGATCCGGCCGGGCAGGAGGCCCGGAAGGTGGAGGGCGACTCGCCCGCCGAAGCTGTGGCCGACCACGGTCACCCGTTCGGACAGGTCGTCGAACAGGGCCGCCAGGTTCTCCGCGTACTGGAGGCTGCCCCAACCGTCTGGCGGCGGCGGGGTCGCTCCGAATCCGGGGAGGTCGACGGCCATGGCTGCGTGGCTGCCCTCGAACGCGGGGACGGCGAACACGGGGTCGAAGTCGAGATGGTTCCGTCTCCAGCCGTGGAGGGCGAGCACGGAGGGCGCCCCTGGTCCCCACGTCCGCCCGAACAGGTGACCGTCGGCGAATGACTTCAGCACCGGCACACCCTAGCGATAGCCTCGCCCGACGTGGAGCACGTCGAGCGCCGTCCATGTCCAAATCACCAGCTCCAGTTGTCGGAGTGGGAGCCGGGCGCGGTCAGGGACCCCACGAGCGGGATCGGGGTGGGGCTGCGTGAATGCCCGGCTGGGGTCGGGTTCGGTCTTGGGGCCGGGGTCGGAGATGGGGTCGGGGTCGGGTTCGGTGATCGGTAGGTGGACCTCGACCGCGCCCTCGAGTCGCTGACGGAATCGCAGCGAGTCGCCGTCTACGAACCAGCTCAAGCAGTGTGCGTGCTGGCCGGGGCCGGGTCAGGCAAGACACGGGTCCTCACCCTCCGGGTGGCGCGCCGGATCCGAGATGGTGAGGCTGAGGCAGACCACACGGTGGTGTGCACCTTCACCCGAAAGGCCGCCGCGGACCTGCGGGCCAGGCTGCGGACGTTCGGCGTTCCCACCCTAACCCCCGGTCTGGCCTCCCGGACGACGCGGTCCACTCGAGCAAGCCGCCCGGTCCAGATCGCTGGGGCGGCGTCCATCGACGACGGGGTGGATCTCGATGCCGGGACGGGACTCGGCGCCCGTCGGTCGGCCGGACCCGGGGTGCGGGCAGGGACTCTTCACCAACTGGCTCTTACCCTCTTGCGCCGACACGCGGCCGACGCCGGTGAGCGACCCCCTCAGCTGGCCCAGAACAGGTTCCGGCTGCTCACCACCCTCCTTGACGACCAGTCCATGGCCTCGATGGTCGACACCGAGATCACCTGGGCCAAGGCACGGTGCCTCTCGCCTGACCAGTACGCGATGCGCGCCGTCGAGGCGGGCCGGTCGCCGGGCGGGTTCGCCGGCGCCTCGAGGGGCCCGGCGGACAGGCTCGGGGGACGGCTCACCGAGTCGTCGGGCAGGCATACAGGCGAGCCTGGCTCGCGGGGCACGATTGGACCACGCGGCGCCGAGGGATTGGCGGGCCCAGTCGAGCTCGTCGAGGCGGTCGAGGCGGTCGAGGCGGTCGAGGCGGTCGAGGCGGTCGAGGCGGTCGAGATCATGGCCGGGCACTACCGGACCTACGAGGAGACCCTTCGGCGACGCGGCGTCATCGACCTCGATGACGTACTGCTCCGGGCTCACGACCTGATCGAACAGGATCCCGGCTTCGCCGACGCGGTCCGGTGGCGGTACCGGCACCTCTCCGTCGACGAGTTCCAGGACGTGAACCCGGCCCAGTACCGGCTGGTGCGCACCATCCTGGCCGATCGGACTGACCTGTTCGTAGTCGGCGATCCCAACCAGGCCATCTACGGATGGAACGGTGCCGACCCCACCCTCATTCTCCGGCTGCCCCGACTGATCCCCGCCGTCGTCGTCCACCATCTCGACGACAATCACCGATCGACCCCACAGGTCGTGGGGGCTGCGGTCGCCGCGTTGGGCTCGGCCGCCAGCGGCACCCCTCGGTCGACGCAGCCCGACGGCCCGGTACCAGTCATCAGGGCATTCGCGGACGAGACGGCCGAGGCTCAGGGCGTGGTCGAGACGCTCCGGGCGTGGTCGGCTGGCGGACGCTCGTGGTCGGACCAGGCCGTGCTGGCTCGGACCAACGACCAACTCGCGGTGGTGGCGAGCGCGCTGCGGCAGGCCCGCATTCCCTACCGGCTCGGTCCCACAACCGAGGCGGCGGGACGGACACGCGGGAAGGCGGACGGGCATACGGTCGGGCCGGCATCCGGGCAGGCATCCGACGCAGGGGCCGGGCAAACGACCGGGCAGTGGGCCGGGCAAACGACCGGGCAGTGGGCCGGGCAAACGACCGGCCGGGGGGTCGGGCAGCCAGCCGGGCAGCAGACCCGAGCAGGCCACGGCCACAGCGACCTGAATGAGGCCGTGGAGCTGGCGACCTTCCATCGAGCCAAGGGTCTGGAATGGACATCGGTATGCGTCATCGGGCTCGAGGACGGGCTGGTGCCCATCTCCCACGCCGCCACCACCGAGGCATGGAACGAGGAACGACGCCTGCTCTACGTGGCTCTCACCCGCGCCTCGTCCGAGCTCTGCTGTAGCTGGGCGCAGAGCCGGCGCAGCAGCAGTAGCGGACGGCGGTCGGACCGGGAGCCATCAGTCTGGCTCGGGGCCATCACGAGGGCCTGCGCGTCGATGGCCAGCCAACCGGCCCGAATGGACGCCAGCCAGCGGATCGCCCAGCTGCGGGCGGGACTCGGCACCTGACTCGGGTACGACGGAATTCCTGACTCGAGCCCGAGCGAGTTCGCGACTCGAGCCCGACGGCGACATGGACCCGGCTTTGGAATCGCCGGGTCCAACAGGAGGACTCCAGCGAGGACGTAAGGCCTGGTGGCAGGCGAAGCGGGACGGTCGTGCTCGACGCACTCGAACCTGGCACTCTTGACCTACCAAGCGCTTACGAGTCGATTTCAGAACTGACCGTTCTTCAGAACCAACCGTTTGGGGATTTTCCAGAGGGGAGACCTGACAATGGGCACGATCACCACCACCGATGGTACGGAACTCTTCTACAAGGACTGGGGGTCGGGCCAAGCGATCGTGTTCAGTCACGGCTGGCCGCTTTCGGCTGACGACTGGGACACCCAGATGCTCTTCTTCCTGCACCATGGCTACCGGGTCATTTCCCACGATCGGCGCGGGCACGGCCGATCCTCGCAGACGAGCGACGGTCACGACATGGACCACTATGCCGATGACCTGGCTGCCCTGACTGCACATCTCGATCTCCACGACGCCGTTCATGTCGGTCACTCGACCGGTGGTGGCGAGGTCGCCCACTACATCGCCCGGCACGGAGAGACCCGTGTCGCGAAAGCAGTGCTCATCAGTGCGGTTCCGCCCCTCATGGTGCAGACCGAGGCCAACCCCGGCGGCCTGCCCAAGAGCGTGTTCGATGATCTGCAGAGCCAGCTGGCAGCCAACCGGTCCGAGTTCTATCGGGCCCTGCCGTCAGGCCCCTTCTACGGCTTCAACCGGCCCGGCGTCGAGCCCTCGGAAGCAATTATCCAGAATTGGTGGCGGCAGGGGATGATGGGTGGGGCGAAGGCACACTATGACGGCATCGTTGCCTTCTCTCAGACCGATTTTACCGAGGATCTGAAGAAGATATCGGTGCCCGTGCTGGTGATGCATGGAGACGACGACCAGATCGTGCCCTATGCCGACTCAGGCCCGCTGTCCGCTCAACTCGTACAGAACGGGACACTGAAGACCTATGCCGGGTTCCCACACGGCATGCCGACCACAGAGGCCAAGACGATCAACGCCGATCTGCTGACCTTCATCCAGTCCTGACTTCTGCGCCAAGTCCTGACGTGCTCCCAGGCCTGCCTGTGGGCCAAGTCTGACCAAGCGCATTCAGACGGGGTCCCGTTCGATCGCCATATCCACCAACACGGGGGCATGGTCGGATGGCTTGTCCCCTTTGCGAGCATTCCGGTCGATCAGGGCGTAGGTCGACCGCTCGGCGAGAACTTCCGTGACCATCACCAGGTCGATCCGCATCCCCTGACGCTTGTGGAATGAGCCGGCCCGGTAGTCCCACCAGCTGAAGAGCCCGTCTTGGTCGTAGAGCTGACGGAAGACATCGACCAGGCCCCACGCCCGGAGATCGGCGAGGGCGGCTCGCTCTGGTTCGCTCACGTGGGTAGCCCCTACGAACTTTGTCGGGTCCCACACGTCACGGTCCTCAGGAGCGACGTTGAAGTCGCCACAGACCGCGACAGGCGAGCCCGGATCACAGGTCTCGTCCAGCAGGCGTCGCAACCGGGCGAACCACTCGAGTTTGGCCGGATAGTGCTCGCTGTCGAGACTCCGCCCGTTGGGGACATAGACCGAGTGGACCCGCAGTCCCCCACAGGTCGCGGCGATGAGCCGGGTTCCCTGGGAGTCGGTCTCGTCATTGAAGCCCACGGACACGTCCTCGATGCCCAACTTGGAGGCGATAGCGACACCGTTCCATCGACCATCGCCGTGGTGGGCCGTCTCGTACCCGAGAGTGGCAAAGGCACCGTGGGGGAAGGCGGCGTCGGCCTGCTTGGTCTCTTGCATGCAGAGGATGTCAGGCTGGGCGTAACCAATCCACTCCTCGACCCGACCCAGTCGGGCTCCTAACGAGTTGACGTTCCAGGTGGCGATGCGCATGTCGTCGTGGATCCTTTCCTGACGCTCAGGGCTGCTCGGCGTCGGACTGCGCGGCGGCGTCGGACTGGGCGGCGAGGTCGGACTGCGCGGCGGCGTCGGACTGGGCGGCGGCCTCGGCGTCCACCAGCACGAAGAGCAGGTCGGCCTCACAGGCCAGTTCGCCGGCCACGGTGGCCCGTCCCGATCCCTTGCCGGCTCGGGCCGACATACGCCCGAGGAACACCTCCAGGTCAAGCACGTCACCAGGAACGACCTGCCGGCGAAAGCGCGCACGCTCGATTCCCCCGAACAGGGGGAGCTTTCCGGAGAAGCGCTCGTCAGCCAAGACCGCCACCCCGCCCAACTGGGCCAATGCCTCCACCATCAACACCCCCGGAAGCGTCGGCCGGCCGGGGAAATGACCGGCAAAAAAGGCCTCATCACCGGTGAGATGCCACGATCCGCGGGCCGACTGGCCGGGCTCGACCGCATCCAGATGAGTGACGAACAAGAACGGGTCTCGGTGGGCAATGAAGTCCTCGGCGCGCACGAGAAGCGACACTACCGGTCGGTCGGTGACAGGGAATCAACGGGGAGGTGACCGCGGAACCGTGCGGCCCGTGACCGTGGAGATCGTCCGACGATTGCTGCCCGCGCCTTGACTGACGCCTTCAGACGTTGGGAGCGAAACGCTGACTGCCTCGGTGGCAGTCGGTGGCAGTCGGTGGCAGTCGTTGGTAGTCGGTGGTTGTCGGTGGTTGTCGTTGGTTGTCGTTGACATAGGCCGACTGACCTGCGGCGACTTGATTGGGGGCGCCGACTGTCATTGGCCGGTGGTGGGAATCTTGCTGACTATTTGCGGACCGCTGGCGGCTTCAAGTGGGGTCAAACGCTGGTACGCCTGCCCCCCGGCGATACACAACCTCACGAGCACTACCACGACGATCACGCAGGCCGCGATTATGACGTAGAAGAGCATGACGAAGGCATACAACATGAAGCCGATGACACCGAACGAGACAGTTTGTCCGAACGAAAGGGCCCCGCTCCCGGTTCCGTCCTGATGTCGCCGAGCCGGGAGGCGCCGCCACCCTCACGTCCTCACGGGTTCTTCACCGCCGAAGGTCCTACCTTGCAGCGGCTCGGAGAACCTGGGGCGAACCGTTCCCGGCTCGCTCTTTCCAGGCAGGACTACCCTCGTCCCATATGGAGGAACCGAAGATCACCGGGTTTGAGGGCCTCGTCGCCAAGACGTCGGCGGTCGACGCGAATGGGGAGCTCCGCCAGATGCCTATTGTTGGCGTGAGGTTCCGACCAGTGCGTCCGGTCCTTCACGAGGATGGGTCAGTTGCGGAAGTTGCCCGGGCGGCCTGGCCCGAAATCGACCTTCCGATTGTTCAGGTCCACATCACGACGACGCTTCCTGGCCGAGTCCGGGCATGGGGCCTGCACCGCGCATCGACGGACCGTCTCTTCGTCGTTCGAGGGCTCGTGTCCATCGTGATCTATGATGGCCGAGAGGATTCAGAGAGCTACCAGCGGGTCAATGAGTTTCGGGTGAGCGCTCGCAATCCGGGGCTGCTTGTGATAGCGCCGAATCTCTATCACGGCTGGAAGAACATCGGTATCGACGAAGCCTTCATCATCAATATGCCCTCAAGTCAATACGAGCACGCGGTACCTGACGCGCTCGATCTGCCTTACGAGTCCTCGCTGGCTGAGGAAGTCGTGCCATTCCGTTGGTGGTGAGGAGAAGTATCCAATGCCACGGGTGACCGTGATCATGGCGACATACAACTGGGCCACAGTTCTCCCGTATTCGATCGGGAGCGTTCTGGATCAGCGGTACCAGGACTTCGAACTACTTGTCATCGGTGATGGCTGCACAGACGAATCGGCGGATGTGGTGGCGGCGGTCGACGACAACCGTGTCAAGTGGCACAACCTTCCGGAGAACACCGGTCACCAGTCCGGGCCGAACAATGAGGGCATTTCGCGGTCCGAGGGCGAGTTGATTGCGTACCTTGGCCACGACGACCTCTGGCTCCCCTGCCACCTTGAGTTGCTCGTCGCAGCCATTGATGGCGTGAGTCGTATGGCTCATACGACTGTGTGCTCCGTTCCCCCTACCGGTCGACCGACGGCGTTTCCGGGACGCGGATGGGTCTACAAACCAGGAGCTTGGATCCCGCCAACGTGCGTCGCGCACAATCGGACTTTGGTCGACGAGGCTGGCGGTTGGCGCAGTCCGCGGGACACCGGCGTCCTGGAGTCCGAAGGAGAGCTCTGGGAGCGAATGGCCTCTCTCGGTCAGCCACCACGATGGGTGCCCCGACTCACCTGCGTGAAGTTCTCCGCGGCCGCGCGTGAGGGGGTATACCGGCGTCGGCCCAACTACGAGCAGGCGGACTGGCTGACCCGGATCCGCGAAGCTAGAGACCCAGAGGGGGCGCTGCTCGGCGCCTGCGCCCGTGGTCGAGAGGAAGAAATCCGCCGAAGAATCATCTACATGGTCCGTACGCGGGCCAGGGTTCGCACGAGGCTGAGGAGCGCGGGACTGCTCCGCCCGCTCCCCCCTCCTTCCGCGGAAGAGCGGTGGCGTACCACGCGCCGCTTCAAGGGTCTCGACGATGAGCCTTCATCGGGTGGGTGATGATGCATCGGGTGCGGGATGATGCATCGGGTGCGTGATGATGCATCGGGTGCGGGATGATGCATCGGGTGCGGGATAATGCGTCGGGTGCGGGATGATGCATCGGGTGCGGGATGATGCATCGGGTGCGGATGATGCCACCGAAGTTTGAGCAGCGTCAGATTCGCCTGTGCGACGTCAGCCAAGCTTTGCCAACGCGACTCCGACGGGATCCTTCCGTTCGCCTGAAAGAAGCTTGACGGTGCCACTCCGCCCGAACGCGAGCGGCCGGAACCGGTGCCCGGGGACACCATCCGGGAAGCGGCCGACCATCGCTCGACGTCCTCGGCTCGACACATGACCCTCCGACCCAGCCTGAAGGACGGTGGACCCTCCCCACGTACCGCCAATACGGCATCTTTGGCCGACGGCCAAGGACTCAAGGACTGGACCCGTGGCGCGCACCGCTTCCGCCGGCATGATTGCGACGGCAGTCCGTGCTCCTGCTTACCGATTGGGGACTCGGGGCGGCGAATAGGTCTCCCAATAGGACTTGTGCCGTCGTCCCTTAGTTGGGAGCGAACTCAGGAAGTGCCACCTCGGCGCGCCGCCGAGGCGCGTCCAACGACACGAGAACGAAATCCCTCGTCTCGCCCTTTGACAGCACGTCTCTCGCCTTGTTCGGGGCCGGACGACCCAGCAGGCTCAACGGAACGTGAGTCGTCATGCCATTCACGTCAATGTGAGCACCGTGCGAGGTAAACGAGGCGACCGTGCCCTTGAACGTGCTCCCGATCGGGTGGTTGGCCACGAAGGTCAGGAACGTCATCGGCTCGTTGAGGGCCGGAGCGGGGTGATCCCCTGGTGCACCCGATTGGGCCATCTCGGCCCGAGCCGCCGTCTTTTTGGCTCGACGCCCGCGTCGTTCCCCCGCCACCACGGTCTGGTCGCCGGCGTCGGGGATCACCCCGGCCGAGATCTTGGCGACACCTCGTACCTTGGCTGCACCTGCATTGACCTTGGCTGCGTCTTTGGCCGCGCCCTTTGCGACCTTGGCCTTGGCTGCGCCCGAGGCGGGAGCTGCACCCTTGACTGCACTCGCCTCCTTAGCCGCCCCTTTCGCCGCCCCTTTGGCCGCCGCCGCTCCTTTGGCCCCCACCGGCGTCTTGGCCACCTTCTTGGCCGCCGCCGGCGCCTTGGCCGTCTTCTTGGTCGCCTTGGTCGCTCCCTTGACGACCGCTCCACCCTTGGTGGCCCCACCGGCCTTGACCGCGGCGCCCGACTTTCCCGCACCAGCGGCTTTCTTGGCCCTCCCGCCCGCCTTCTTGACCGTGCTCCTGGCGCTCTTGGCTATTGCATTCTCGGGCTCCTCCGGTGCACCTTCGGCGGAGTCGGAGTCTGGTCCACTAGCCATACCGGTCATACCAGTTACGCCCGCCAGCCCCGCCGGCCCCGCGAGCCCCGACGCACCCTCGTCGCTGTCCGAGACTGTGGTCCCCTCCACCTCGCCGACCAGCGACGAGTCACCGGCCTTCGACCGCCGGCCCCCAGACTTCTTCGTCGCACCCCCGGTCGTCCCCCTGCCGGCCTTGGCCGGACCACCGGCAGGCTGGCTCGCGGAGCGGCGCGACCCTGCGGCCGCCCCGTCGTCTGCGGCCGCCGCCTTCTTGGCCCGGCTGGTGGTGGCTCGGCTCACAGCCCCCCGCACCGGGGTGCGAGGGGTGAAGATCCATCCGACGCCGGGAATGGGCTTTCCGCCGATCAAACGCCCGGGTTCGAACAACCATGGCCGTTCGGCATGGAATTCCTGAAAGGAGTCGTTCGAGAGCACGAGCGCGCCGGCCTTTTCGGCAATGCGCAAGATGAAGGCGTCGCCCCGACCGATCGCCCCAGCCGGAGGGGTCACCAACTCCCCATGGGCCAGCGCGTCCTCGAAGGTCGCCCGCTCCGATTCCTCGATCCTGTGGCCGAATGAGGCATCCACCACCACGATCACGTCGGCGTTTCGGAAACCGGGAAACTCCTCGAGGAAGGCCTGAATGGCCTCTTCGAGCTGGGCCAGGCTGGGTAAGGAGCGGCCCTCGGTGGCGAGATTGGATCCGTCGACGACGATTCGTCGATTCGGCGCAGGGTCGTTGGGCATGATCGGCCCTAGTCAAGCACCTCGAATCGGGCTTCTTGGTGATGCGGGCTCACCCGGTTGCCGTCGTGCCCGCCCGACGCCACGCACCGGCAGCCACTCGCCGGCCCATCGGACCCGCCGCAACCACCGACCTGTGGCCACCCCCTCCAACCCTCGCAGACCGCCTCTCAGCCGATGGCGCGGGTGAGGAGGTCGTCCTGCTCCAGGTGGTGCAGGGCCGCGCTCCCTGATGCCGGGCTCGCCGATTCGGCCCGGCTCACGTGGCGGAGGGCGTGGCTCTCCCGGAGCAGGGCGTGGAGGCGCATGTGGACGAAGCCCCAGGCGCCCATGTTCTCGGGCTCCTCCTGCAGCCAGACGACCTCCCGGGCATTCGAGTAGCGGTCCAAGAGGGCGGTGATCTGGTCGGCCGGCCAGGGGTATACCTGCTCCACCCGGGCCACGACCACCGAGGCGCCGGCCTCGCCGAGCTCGTCCCGGCGGCCCAGGGCGTCGTAGGCCACCTTGCCCGTGCAGAGGACGACCCGTTCCACCCGCTCGGGGTCGAATCCCTCTTGGGCCGCGGCCGGGTCGTCGAGGACCTCGGCGAACGAGCCGGTGGTGAAGTCCTGGACGGGCGACCGGGCGGCGCGGGCCCGCAGGAGCGACTTGGGGGTGAAGACCACCAACGGCTTGCGCACCGGGGTCCGGACCTGGGCCCGGAGCAGGTGGAAGTACTGGGCCGCCGTGGTCGGCTCGGTCACCCGGAGGTTGCCCCGGGCGCACAGGGTCAGGAACCGCTCGATCCGGGCCGAGGAGTGCTCGGGGCCCTGTCCCTCGTACCCGTGGGGCAAGAGCAGGACCAACCCGGAGTGCTGGCCCCACTTGTCCTCGGCAGCGACGAGGAAGTTGTCGACGATGATCTCGGCGCCGTTCCAGAAGTCGCCGAACTGAGCTTCCCAGGCCACCAGGTCGTCCAGGGCCTCGACCGAGTAGCCGTACTCGAAACCGACGGCGGCATACTCGGACAGGAGCGAGTCCCGGATGGTCAAGCGTCCAGGCGACGAGCCCAGACCCACCTGACCGGCGCCGGCCGAGCCCCGGCGGAGCTCGGCCAGTGGGACCCACTCGGCCCCGGTGGTGTGGTCGACCAGTACGGCATGACGCTGTGAGAAGGTGCCACGCCGGGTGTCCTGTCCGGTCAGGCGGACGTTGGTCCCCTCGAGTAGGAGGGACCCGAGGGCCAGGGACTCGCCCAGGGCCCAGTCGATCTCGCCGTCGGCGACGACCTTGTCGCGCTGCTCGAACTGCCGGGCCAGCTTGGGGTGGATGACGAACCCCTCGGGCACCGAGCGCACGGCATGAGCCAGCTCCATGACCACGGGCGTGTCGATGCCTGTCTCGACCGGGGGGATCTGGATGTTCGGCTGGATGAACTTGGGCAGCGTCGGCTGCACATCCGTCCCCGTCTCGGCCGCCGCCCGGGTCTCGTCCAGCGCGGCCTGCAAGCGGGCCGAGAAGTCGTCGAGCGCCTGCTCCGCCTCGTCGAGGGTGATGTCCCCGCGGCGGACCAGCGACTCGGTGTAGAGCTTGCGGACCGAGCGCTTGGCCTCGATCAGGGCGTACATCAGGGGCTGGGTGTAGCTCGGATCGTCACCCTCGTTGTGGCCATGGCGCCGGTAGCAGACCAGGTCGATGACCACGTCCTTGTGGAAGGCCTGGCGGAAGCCGAAGGCCAGCCGGGCCGCCCGCACGCAGGCTTCAGGGTCGTCGCCGTTCACATGGAAGATGGGCGCTTGGACCATCTTGGCCACGTCGGTCGGGTACACCGAGCTCCGGGCCGCCTCGGGGGCGGTGGTGAAGCCCAACTGGTTGTTGATGACGATGTGCACGGTCCCGCCGGTGCGGTAGCCGGCCAGCTGGGACAGGTTGAGGGTCTCGGCCACCACGCCCTGACCGGCGAACGCGGCATCCCCGTGCACCAAGATGGGCAGCACCGGGAACGGAGAGCCGGGCGGGTCGCCCCCCAAGGTGTTCAGGGCGTCCTGCCTGGCCCGGGCCATGCCCACCACCACCGGGTCGACCGCCTCGAGGTGGGAGGGATTGGAGGACATGGAGACGGGGATGGTGCCCCCCGAGCGAGCGGTGAAGGTGCCCGAGGCTCCCTTGTGGTACTTCACGTCGCCCGAGCCCTGCACCGACTCGGGGTCGAGGTTCCCCTCGAACTCCTCGAAGATCTCGCCGTAGGACTTGCCCACGATGTTGGCCAGCACGTTCAGGCGCCCGCGGTGGGCCATGCCCATGACCGACTCAGCCAGGCCTTCGGTGACGGCCTCGTCCAAGATGGTGTCGAGTAGCACGATGGCCGACTCGGCGCCCTCGAGCCCGAAGCGCTTCTGGCCCACGTAGCGGGAATGGAGGAAACGCTCGAAGACCTCGGCCGCATTCAGCCGGTCGAGGATGTGGCGCTGCTCGTCGGCCGACAAGGTGGCGGGGACGCCTTCCACATGCTGTTGGATCCAGCGCTTCTGCTCGAGGTCCTGGATGTGCATGTACTCGATCCCGAGCGTGCGGCAGTAGGCGTCCCGGAGGATGTGCAGGATCTCGTCGAGGGTGGCCACCGACTTGCCGGCCAGTCCGTCGGTCACGTACTCGCGGGGCAGGTCCCAGATGGTCAGCCCGTAGTTGAGCGGGTCGAGCTCGGAGTGGAGCTCGGGCTTCTCGGCGTCGAGCGGGTCGAGGTGGGCGATGAGGTGGCCCCGCACCCGGTACATGTTGATGAGGGTCTGGACGTGGACCTGCTTGACCAACCGATCATGACCGCCCTCGGTCCCGTCGTTGTGGTTGATGTCGCGATGCCACCGGACGGGCTCGTAGGGGATCGACAGGGCGCCGAAGACCTCGTCGTAGAACCCGTGCTGGCCGAGGAGGCATTCGGCCACGTAGGCCAGGAACAGGCCCGACTCGGCCCCCTGGATGATCCGGTGGTCGTAGGTCGATGTGAGGGTGACCGTCTTGCCGACGCCCAGGTCGGCCAGGGCGTGGGGGTCGGCCGCCTCGAAGCCGGGCGGGACCCCGAGGGCGCCCACGCCGACGATCACGCCCTGGCCGGGCATGAGGCGGGGCACCGACTGCACCGTCCCCAGGGTGCCCGGGTTGGTCAGGGTGACGGTGGTCCCGGAGAAGTCATCCGGGGCGATCTTGTTGGTGTGGACCTTGCGCACCAGGTCCTCGTACGCACCGACGAAGCCCCGGAAGTCGAGCGTGTCGGCGTCACGGATGCAGGGGACGAGGAGGGTGCGGCCGTCCCGCTTCTCCACGTCCACGGCCAGCCCGAGGCCGACCCGGGAATGGCGGACCACCCCGGGTGTGCCCTTCCCGTCGATGTCGGCCACGAACGCCGCGTTCATCTGCGGCACGGCCTGGAGCCCCTTGACGACGGCGTAGCCGATCAGGTGGGTGAAGCTGACCTTGCTGCCCGTCGTGCGGGACAGCTGGTTGTTGACGATGGTGCGATTGACCTCGAGCAACTTGGCCGGCACGGTGCGGACGCTGGTGGCCGTGGGTACGCCGAGCGACGCTTCCATGTTGACCACGATGCGCCCGGCGGCACCCCGGAGGGGGGTGGCCAGGTCACCGGTGGCTTCGGTCCCCGGGGTGTCCCCTCCGGTGACCGCGCCGTTCGGTCGAGGTGCCTCCAGCTTCGGCGCCGGACCCTGCGCCGACGCCCCGCCTGCCGTGCCGCCGCCCGGGGCGCCTGCCGTGGCCGTCTGGCTCGGCGTAGCGGCGGGGGTCGTCTGGCCCGGGGAACCGGCCGGGGGCGTCTGGCCCGGGGAACCGGCCGGGGCCGTCTGGCCCGGGGAACCGGCCGGGGCCGTCTGGCCCGGGGCCACCGCGGTGGCCGAGGTCGATGGGCCGGGCGCGGCCGACGTCGCCGTCGCCGTCGCTGCTGCCGCCGGGGGCGGTGCGGCCGGAGGCGGTGCGGCCGGGGCAGTGACCGGCCGGTAGTCGCTGAAGAACTCCCGCCAGGAATCCGAGACCGAGGTGGGATCGGCCCGGAACCGGTCGTACATGTCTTCGACCAACCAGGCATTGGGCCCGAAGGCACCGCTTCCACTCACGGTTCCACTCGTGGGGCCGGCGCGTGAGCCCCCGGTCTCGTCTGTTCCATTGGAGTCGGCCATCTCCAACAGCCTACCGGCGCGCCCTGTCGGCCTCTACGCCCGACAACCTGCTCGAACAGGTCGCCCGGACGGACTGTTAGCGTCGCGCATCGTGGCCACCCCCGGCGCCAGCCCGGCGCGTCGTCCGCCCCGTCGGGAGACGCAGACCCGGGTCACCTGCAGCTTCACGTTCGAGGCCGCGCACCGTCTGCCCCGGCACCCGGGCAAGTGCGCCGGTCTGCATGGTCACTCCTACCGGCTGGACGTGACGTGTGCCGGCCCGCTCGACGCCATCGGCGGCGTCATCGACTTCGACGATCTTCACGCCGTGGTCCAAAAGCGGTGGGACCACAGCGACCTCAACGCCGACCTCGACAACCCCACCGCCGAGCTCTGGGCCCATCGAGCCTGGGAGCTCCTGGCCGGATCGGGGTTGCCCCTGGCCGGTATCCGGTTATGGGAGACCCCGCAGTCGTGGGTGGAGTTGACGGCCGACGAGCCCAGCTCGAACCATGGCCGGTGAGCTCGTGCTCCTCTCCGGAGGGCTCGACTCCACGGTGTGCATGGCCCTGGCCGACCGGGAACGCGGGGGCAACCCCTTGCTGGCGGTCAGCTTCGACTACGGCCAACGACACCGCAACGAGCTCGACCGAGCCGCCGGGGTGGCCGGGCACTTTCGGGCTGAGCACCTGATCGTCGGCCTGGACACCTCGGCGTGGGGAGGGTCGGCCCTCACCGACGACTCCATCGCCGTACCGACGAGCAGCGCGGCGACGCGGGCCCGCGGTGGGACCGATGAGGGCATCCCGGTGACCTACGTGCCTGCCCGCAACAGCATCTTCCTGGCCGTCGCCCTCGGGGTGGCCGAGGCCCGTCAGCTCGATGCCGTATGGATCGGTGTGAACGCAATCGACTACTCGGGCTACCCCGACTGCCGGCCCGAGTTCATCGAGGCCTTCCGCGCCGTGGCCGCCACCGGGCAGAAGCGGGGGGTGGAAGGCAACCCTGTCCGTATCGCCACTCCGCTCATCGAGCTGACCAAGGCGGAGATCGTGCGCCTGGGCACCGAGGTCGATGCCCCACTCCACCTGACCTGGTCGTGCTACCAGGGCGGGGACCGGCCCTGTGGCCTCTGTGACGCCTGCGTCCTCCGGGCGCGGGGCTTCGCCGAGGCGGGCATGGACGACCCGGCATTGGCGTGATCACGGCGAGCACCCGCCTCCTGGTGACCGAGGTCTTCTCGGCCATCCAGGGCGAGGCCGCGCTCGTCGGCCAGCGGCAGGTGTTCCTCCGGCTGAGCGGGTGCAACATCCGGTGCGCCTACTGCGACCAGCCCGAGGCTCTCGAACGGCGACCCGGGCCGTGCCGGCTCGAGCGCACACCTGGCCGACGCGACTGGGAACACGGCCAGAGCCCCGTGTCGGTCGACCGCATCGTCGAGTCCGTCGATCGACTGTGGCGGGCGCTCCCCCACCACTCGGTCAGCCTGACCGGCGGCGAGCCGCTCATGCAGTCGCGCGGCCTGGAGGACCTGTTACCCCTGCTCGTCGCCCGCGGCCATCGGATCATGGCCGAGACCAACGGGATGTTGGTGGGCGGCCTCTCCCGCATCGTGCCGTGGCTCGCCTACGTGAGCATGGACGTGAAGCTCGACAGCGTTGACGGTGAGCAGGTCGACCTCGCCACCCATCGCCGCTTCCTGACGGCGGCCATCGAGGCCGACGTTACGACCTGGGTCAGGATCGTGGTCGGTGCCCGCGTTGCCCCCGGCGAGTTCGATGCGGCCATCGCCATGGTGGCCGGCTGCGCCCCAGGATCCGAGGTCTTCCTGCAGCCGGTGACCCCGTTCGCCGCCGTGACCGAGGCGCCCACACCCGACCAGGTCCTCGAGCTGCAGGCCCGGGCCCTCCGCCTGTACCCCCACGTACGGGTGGTCCCCCAGACCCACAAGGCCATGGGCCAGCTCTGAGGCTGGACTGTCCTGGTCAGCCATCCTGACCGGCCGTCCTGTTCGGCTGTGCGGCTGTCCTGTTCGGCTGGACTGCTCCACGAACTCGGCCAAGCTGCTCGGCCGTAGTCTCCACGAACTGTTCAGCCGTACTGCTCCACGAACTCGGCCAACGGGCCGTTGACCTGATCCGGATGGCTGAGGTTGGCGGCGTGGCCGGCGCCCTCGACCACCACAATCCCACTGCACCCGTTGAGCCCGGCACAGAGGATCTCGGCGCGCTCCATCGGGATGGCCGCGTCCTGGTCCCCCTGGAAGATGATGGCCGGGTGGGTGATCTCCCCCAGCCTCGGAGTCAGATCGTCGCGGTCCATGAGGCACCGGAAAGGAGCGGTGAAGGTGTCCGGTGGGATTGCCGCCCACTTGGTGTACCAGGGAGTCGGGTCGTAGCCACCCCCGAAGATGATGGCGCCCACCACTTCCTGGACCGCCGCCGGTCCATTGGCCAGCCATTCGTCGTGCATGGCCTGGTAGGCGGGGATCGAAGCCTCGTTCTCGAGACCGGCTTGGCTGTCTATGAGGACCAGGGCCCTGACCCGCTCGGGGGCGAGGATCGCCGCCCGGAGGCCGACGAAGCCACCCTGGGACATGCCGGCCATGGTGGCAGCGCCCAGATGGAGGTGGTCCATGAGGGCGAGCACGTCCTCGGCCAGGTCCCAGTAGTCGAACGGTGCGCCCGCCGCCGTCCGGCCGTGCCCACGGGCATCCAATGCGACAATCCGCAGCCGACCGGCCAGGGCCTCGACCTGGGGGGCGAACATCTCGTGATCCATCAGGAAGCCGTGGCTGAACACGACCGGCGGCCCGTCACCCCCGTAGTCCTCGAAGCAGAGGTGCTGCCCATTGACGTCGGCAAAGGCCATGGCCGAGCGTACGCGGGTTGCCCGCCCGATGCTGGATGAAAGCCCATCCGATGCTCGACGAGGGGCCCCTCTAGTGCTGACGAGGGGCCCATCCGATGCTGACGAGGGTCCCAGCCGATGCTGACGAGGGGCACTGTCTTGGCCCGACCCGCTTCAGCTGGCAGGCTGGGCGAGTCATGGAGCACCCGAGCGGTCTAGTCGTCGACGAGCATGTTCCCTCGGATCGGCGAGCAGGTGACCCGGTGGTCGTGTTGGTCCATGGTTCTCTCGATCGGGCCTCGAGCTTCTCCAGGGTCATCAGAAGGCTTCCCGACCTCCACACGATTGCCTATGACCGCCGTGGGTATCACCGTTCCCGTGACGTCACCCCTCTTGCCCACTCCCTCGACGGCCACATCGACGACTTGTTCGCGGTCATCGGCGGCCGACCGGCGGTGGTGATCGGGCACAGCTTTGGCGGCACCGTCACCCTCGGAGCCGCCTTGTGGAACAAGCCGGACTCGAGCATCCAGGCCATCGCCGCCTACGAACCGCCCCTGCCCTGGCTCTCGATACCCGGGGCTAGGCCGTCGGCGGGGAGCACGATCGATGATGATCCGACAGTGGTCAGCGAGCAGTTCTACCGGCGGGTCATGGGCAACTCGGCCTGGGAGCGACTCTCCGAGGCGGCCCAGGACGACCGGCGGGGCGACGGTCCCGCCCTCGCTGCGGAGATTCGTTCCATCCGAGGGGACGAACCTCCCTTCGACGTCAGGCTCCTCGTCCTGCCCGCCGTGTTCGGGAGGGGCGGGCACTCCAACCCGAGACAACGCGGCGGCGTCCAGTGGCTGTTGGACCACGTGGCGGGCTCCGAGCTGATCGAAATCCCTGATGCAGGGCACGGTGCCCACCTGTCCCATCCCGATGCCTTCGCCCATCTCGTACGGCGGACGGTCGATCGCGCCGCGTGCTCTGTTGGCAGCGCCCCGTGAACATTCTTGTCACTGGCTCGAGCGGGCTGATCGGCACGGCGCTCCTGCGGCGCCTGTCCACCGGTGGCCACCGGGTCACACGGCTGGTACGGCGGCCGACCGAGCATCCCATTGGCGTCCCGACATCCCCCACACCGATCTCGGTCAGGGCCGCAGTCGCCGCCTCCACCGACGTTCATTGGGACCCGAGCCAGGGGGTGATCGACCTCGACGGGCTCGAGGCCGCCGGGCCCTTCGACGGCGCGGTGCACCTGGCCGGTGCCGGGATCGGCGACAAGCGCTGGTCGCCGGAGCGCAAGCGAGTCGTGCTCGAAAGCCGGACCGATTCGACGGCACTACTGGTCGCCTCCCTGTTGCAGCTGGCGCCACGTCCGCCGGTGCTGATCAGCGGGTCGGCGGTCGGGTACTACGGGGAAGGCGGGAGCGAGCCACTCACCGAGGAGTCACCCCAGGGGTCCGGGTTCCTGGCCGAGCTGTCCGGGTTGTGGGAGCGAGCGACAGCGCCCGCTGGCGATGCCGGCGTCCGGACCGTCAACCTACGGAGCGGGATCGTGCTCAGCAGCGCAGGCGGCGCGCTGGCCAAACAGCTGCCGTTGTTCAAGCTGGGGTTGGGGGCCAAGCTGGGTCCCGGCACCCAGTACCAGAGCTGGATCACCCTCGATGATGAAATCAACGTGATCCTCCGGGCCCTCGTCGACGGCAGCCTCTCCGGACCGGTCAACGCCACCGCTCCCACGCCGGTCACCAACGCCGAACTGAGTGCAGCCATCGCCCGAGCCGTCCGACGCTGGTGCCTCATCTCGGTCCCGAAGTCGGCGCTCCGGCTCGTCCTCGGTACCGAGATGGCCGACGAATTGCTCTTGACCGGACAGCGTGCGATACCAGCCCGGTTGACAGCTATCGGGTTCGACTTCACCTACCCTGATCTGGACAGAGCCCTCCGCGCCGTGCTGGCCCCTGGCGCCGACTGATCGAAGTATCGCGGCGCGGGTAGCCCCTGTCTCACGGCTGAGCACGAAGTCGTCGGGCTGGATGGCTGAGCACGAAGTCGTCCGCCTGCCTGCCATCTCCAACTTCGGCCACGCAGAGTGACTGGTCGTTGGCCCACCAACTGCCTGTGGGTTCTGCCGGCTCGGGCGCCTGCAGCGGAGCCGCCGAGTTGGTTTCTGCCCACGTCCCGGCGAAACCGACGCCGAAGGACTCCCCGATTCGCCGAGAGGCGGGCGGAACAAGCCCGACCGGAGACGGAGCACACCAATGCCGACCTCGAGCGGCCAGGTGCCGTTCAGCGAATCCGGGAGGTTCGATTGTGATCAACTGTCACGGAGCGTGAGGCAGCCGAGTTTTCTCCTCCGCTCGCCTACGGCGCCAGTGGCGCATCCATTGGCTGTTGATCGAGTCCCTTGGGCTGCTTCCGTCTCGCCTGGCGAACCAGGTGGTCCCCGTGCGACTCATCCTTGGTGCCGGCGACCAGCGGGGACAGGCACAACACAAAGACGCCACCGAACATCACCAACATGGCCAGGGCCTCGACTGGTCCCCGCCAGCCGGCCGTCCGCAGGCGATCGCCGAAGAGCCACACGCCGATCAGCACGCTGGCCAGCGGGTCGATGATGGTCAACGTCGCCTGGGACGCAGTGATCGGACCGGCGTGGTAGGCGCTCTGGGCGAAGAAGAACCCCAGCACGCCTGCGGCGGCCATGGCATAAGGCTCCCACTGGGTGAAGACGTGACCCCATCCCTCGGTGACGAGCGTGGTGAACTCCTTGGTCAGCGCGGCACTGAGGGCGAACATGAGTGCTCCCGCCGCGCCGAACATCGACGCCCGGAACCAGCGAGGCCCGGTGAAGCCGAGGGCCACAGTCAGAGCAACGGCCGCGCCGATGGCGATGAACACCTCGGTCCAGCCGCTCATCCCCGGCACCGAGTTTCCTCCTCCGGGTTCGGCTATGGCGAGGAACGCGGCCAGTCCGCCGGCCGCGGCCAGCGACCCCGCCCATTCACGCCAACCCAGGTGGTAGCGGAACCACACGCCCAGGATCAGCACCAAGAACAGCAGCTCGGTCGTGACGATCGGCTGAACCGAGCTCAACTGCCCGAACCGAAGGGCCACGGCCTGAAGGACGAAGCCGGCCCCGATGAGGACTACCCCCGCTAGCCAAATGCCGCGCCGAAGCGCGTAGCGGATGAGGCTCAGGCTCATGGTCGTGTCGGTCGGTGCGTTCTGGACACCGATCCGCTGGAAGACAGCGCTCAACGCGTTGGTAAACGACGCCAGTACGGCCAGGAAGTAGGCCATCAACTCGTCCCGAGGGGACTCATAGCTCCGGCCGACACGGGGTCACCATCTTGTTCTAGTCCAGGGCCGCGGCAGCGGCTTGGAGGAACCTGAAGAATCTCCCAGGTGAGAGGCCCGGACGTGCTTCGTCCGACTTGCAGTGTCACCGGCCCTCTTCAGGTCAACGAAAGGGCATGGTATCGACAAACGCCCAAGACCGACGATGGATCGAGGTCAGTCCGCAGCCAGCGAGCGCGGTCATATGGACAGGAGTCGGATAGCCCTTGTTGCGGTGGAAGTCGAAGGCGGGAAAGCTCTCCGACAGGTCCCGCATGAGCCTGTCCCTGGTCACCTTGGCGAGGATCGATGCAGCGGCAATAGCCGTGCAGCTCCCGTCGCCGCGCACCACCGTCTTGACCGGCGGTAGGGCCAGGAGCTCAGCCTCGATGCCGCGTAGCTCATCCTCAGTTGGCTGCTCGGCAGCGCTTGACTGCCGATCATCGCTTGGCTGTTGGTCACCGCTTGACCGCAGATCACCGCTTGACCGCAGATCACCGCTTGACTGTTGATCATCACTTGGCTGTTGATCATCACTTGGCTGTTGATCATCACTTGGCTGCTGATGTTCGCTTGGCTGATGATCATCGCCCGACTGCTGATCATCGCCCGAGTGGCCATTGTGACTTGGTTTCGTGACGTAGTCGAACTGGCCGTCGAGCAACAGCACGTCGGGCATCACCGACAACCCGGCCATGGCTCGGTGCGCGGCCAAGCGCAGTGCGATGGTCATGCCCCATCGATCACACTCCTCTGGGCTGGCGTGGCCCACCGACCAATCGTGGCACCAGTCAGCCACCAGGGGAAACATGGTCTCCCGATCCTCTTCGGGCACCTGCTTGGAATCGCGCAGGCCTTCGGGGCACGGCATTCCCACGGGGGTAAGGGCGACGCCAACCGACACTGGGCCCGCCCATGCCCCGCGTCCCACCTCGTCGAGTCCGGCCACCCATCGGCATCCCTCGGCTCGGAGGGACCGTTCGAGCGAGTCATCGGGCAGAGTGATCACCGGCCGTGCCGGGATGGTCACCTTTCGGGAGCGGACCGTCCGTAGTTTGCGACTCTTCGCCGTCCGACTCTTCGCTGATCGAGACTTCGCTGATCGAGACTTCGCTGGTGCTCCCCGTGCGGTTCCGCCCTGCTCCCTGGCGCCCTTTGCTCCAGCCTTTGTCGCTCCGCCCTTTGCTCCAGCCTTTGTCGCTCCAGCCCTTGTCGCTCGGCCGTTCGAGGCACGGCCGTTTGTCGCCCCCGCCTTCGAGCTACCATCCTTGGCAGCCGGCGCGGTCACCGGTTTGGACAGCTCGTCGCTTGGAGCGGTCCTGAGCGGATCGGCAACGGTTCAACCCGGCCGATCGCCGCACGCTCGGCTGGATCCACCTCTGCCTCCAGGAACGCCCCCACGATCTCCTCCGCCACCGTCCCAGCGGTCAGGCGCAGACCGAGGGCGAGCACATTGGCGTCGTTCCAACGGCGGGCCCCCGAGGCGGTGGCCGCGTCCGGGCAGAGAGCAGCCCGGATGCCGCTCACCTTGTTGGCGGCGATGGACACGCCGGTGCCGGTGAAGCACCAGACGATGCCGCGGTCGGCGTGGCCGCTGGCCACCGCTTCGCCCACCAGTCGCCCCACCTCAGGCCACTCCTCGTCGTGGGCCACCTCGACGACCTCATGGCCCGACTCCCGCAGGTGGTCGGCGATCGCCCGGGTGACCGGTGTCTCCTCATCCGTGCCGTAGGCGATGCGCACGCCCGCGAACCTACTCCGGCCTCACACGTAGCTCGGCGCGCACGACCTTGCCCAGGGCGTTGCGGGGAAGTTCCCCCACCACGTGTACCAGCCGCGGGCACTTGTAGGGTGCCAGCCTCCCGGCTGCGTACTCGGCCAAGCCGACGGGTGCCGGCCCGTCATGACCGGTGACCACCCAGGCGGTGACCACCTCGCCCCATTCGTCGGACGCCGTTCCCGTCACCGCCACATCGAGCACGTCCGGATGCCCGAGCAGTACGGCTTCGACCTCGGCCGGATAGACGTTGTAGCCGCCGCTGATGATCAATTCCTTGGATCGCCCGAGGATGGAGAGGTAGCCGTCCTCGCTCACCGTTCCCAGGTCCCCGGTGTGAAACCAGGGCCGGCCGCCCAGCGGATCGGGCGAGAACGAAGCGGCAGTCGCCTCGGGGCGCTCCCAGTACCCGCCGAAGACGTTCGGTCCGCGCACGAGGATCTCCTCGTCGTCGGACAGCCCGACCTCTACCCCCGGCAGGGGGAATCCGACAGATCCCGGTCGGCGCTCCCCGTCGTAGGGGTTCGAGACGTTCATGAGCGTCTCTGTCATCCCGTATCGCTCGAGCACGGCCTGGCCGGTGGCGTCCGAGACCCTCCGATGCAACTCGGCCGCGAGGGGGGCTGAGCCGGAGACGCAGAGGCGGAGGCGGCCCAACTCCCCCACCCGTTCCGACCCGGCCAATCGGTGGTACATGGTGGGTACCCCGAAGAACAGCGAGGCCGAGTAGCGGTCGGCAGCATCGAGCACCGAATCGGGATCGAAACCGGGCAGGAGCACGGCCGATGCTCCGGCCGACAGCGTGCCGTAGACGCCGACGCACAGGCCATGGGCGTGGAAGACGGGTAGACAGTGCACGAGCCGGTCATCGGGCACCCAGCGCCAGGCCGCCCGGACCGATTCGACGCTGGCCAAGAGGTTCGCGTGGCTGAGCACGGCGCCCTTGGGCGCCCCGGTAGTGCCCGAGGTGAAGCCAATGAGGGCGGGGTCCTCAGGACGCGCCGCGTCGAGCAGTCCTGGGTCGTGGTCAGGCCCATCGAGCTCGGGGCCGAACACGGTCAGCGCGCCACCCGCCGCCTCCGTGGCCCACTGACCCCGCCGGCCGTCGTCGACCACGGCGGCAACCGGGCGGACGTCGGTGACGATGTGGGCGATCTCCCGGGCGGTGTAGGCCGTGTTGGCCGGAACGACCACCAACCCGGCTCGCAGGGCGGCGATGTGCACCACGAGGGTGGCCACCGAACTGCTGGTTGACCAGAGGAGCCGGTCGCCCGGGACCAGGCCGGCACCGACCAGGCGGCCGGCGGCGCGGCGAGTGGCCGCCTCGAGCTCGGATCCCGTCCACCACTCCCCCGTCCTGTGACCATGGCCGGCGACCAGAGGTGACCCGGCCCCACCGTCCAAGAGGACCGGCGCCTCCGGTGCCGCAACCCACCTCGACAACCAGGCGTGGACCAACGTGCCCGCGGCCGACAGGTCAGCGATGTCGAAGGTGGACCCGTGCCCGATGTGGGCACGCCACGAGCGGACCTCGTTCATGCTGCAGGTCCGTGCATCAGCGCCTCCTGGAAATCCGAACACTAACACTGCAATTATCCCGGCCACCGGCGTGGCCAGCGACCATCCAGCGACCCGGCGAGGACCCATCCAGCGACCCGGCGAGGACCCGGCCAGCGACCCGGTGGGGGCCCGGCCAGCGACCCGGTGGGGGCCCCGCCAGCGACCCGGCCAGCGACCGGCCACCGGCCTGGCGAGCGACCGGCCACCGGCCTGGCGGGCACTCATGGTCCTCCTCCTGGACGCCCACCGCCAGACACCTGGCTCGATTCCGCGTACGCTTCTGTGCCAGCAGTACATCCACGGTGTGGCCGTTCGATATTCCGGAATCCGGCGGCGACAGCGGGACAGCAGAAAGGACACAGCTATGGGGTTGATGGACAAGGTGAAGGCGCAGGCCGAGGTCGGGCTGGCCAAGGCCAGCGAGGCTGGCAAAGCCGGCCAGGCCAAGCTGGAGGAGGCCCAGGCCAAGCGGCGAGCCGACGGGTTACTGCACGATCTCGGGGCATTCGTCTACGCCGAACACGCGGGACGGGGTACACCGGCCACGGCGACCGAGCAGACCCGGATCATCGAGGAGCTCAAGCGCTACGAAGCGGAACACGGTCCACTCGCCCCGTGACCGGCCCCAGCGGCGAGCCGCTCCAGATCGACGTCGTCCCCCACACCCACTGGGATCGTGAGTGGTACGACCCGTTCCAGACCTTCCGGCTGAAACTCGTCCATCTCGTCGATGACCTGCTCGACCTGCTGGAAGGAGACCCGTCCTTCGCGGAGTTCCTGCTCGACGGGCAGGTGGCGATCATCGACGACTACCTGGCCATCCGTCCTGAGAACGAGGAGCGGCTACGCTCGCTCGCCGCGGCCGGACGGCTGACCGTCGGCCCGTGGTACATCCTGATGGACGAGTTCCTGGTCTCGGGCGAGACCATCATCCGGGACCTCCAGGCCGGCATCAGCCGGGGCGCGGCCTTCGGCGGGGTGATGGACGTCGGCTACCTACCCGACATGTTCGGCCATATCGCCCAGATGCCCCAGATCCTCCGGCAGGCCGGGTTCGAGCACACGGTGGTGTGGCGGGGCGTCCCCTCGGCCGTCGACACCACCGCATTCTGGTGGGAGGCGCCCGACGGATCCCGGGTCCGGGCCGAGTATCTGGTGGCGGGATACGGGAACGGCGCAGCCATACCCGACGACGCCAAGGCCTTGGTCCGGCGGCTCCGGGCCCATGTCGAGGAGATGGGGCCTTTCCTCCAGCCGCGCGCTCCGCTGTTGTTCATGAACGGGACCGATCATCAACGGCCCCAACCCTGGCTTGGGCGGGTGATCGCCGAGGTCAACGAGATCCAGGACGACTACCACCTCGCCATCACCTCGCTGCCCGAATACCTGGTCCACGCACCCACCGACAGGCTGCCGGCGTGGCGCGGCGAGCTGCGCTCCGGGGTTCGGTCGAACCTGCTCATGGGGGTGGGCTCCAACCGTGTCGACGTGAAGCAAGCCGCAGCGAGGACCGAGCGGGTGCTCGAGCGCTTGGCCGAGCCCCTCTCCGCCGTCTTCCTTCCAGCAACTGCCTGGCCAGGTTCCTTCTTGGATGTGGCCTGGCAGAACGTCATCCGCAATGCGGCCCACGACTCGATCTGCGCCTGCTCGGTGGACGATGTGGTGAACGCGGTCGTGCACCGGTTCGCCGAGGCCCGCCAAATAGGCGAGGGCCTGACCGACGAGGCGCTCGCCGCCGTCAGCCGGTCGATGGCCGACGCCGGCACCTTCGTGGTCAACCCGTCGCCCCGGCGGCGGGGCGGCATGGTCGAGGTGGTCATTCCGGCCGAGGGCGAGGCGAACGAGCACACCCAGGTGCTGTCCGAGCGCTACGGGTTGCCGGGGATGATGACGTTCGACGGCGAGACGGTGAAGAACATGCTGGGGCTGATCCAGGGGGCCCGCATCGACACCGACATGTACGTCAATGATGTGACCCTCGACGAGGATCCCACCGGTCTGGATATCACCATCGTGATCGGTACCGAGCCTCGTGACGGGGTCCCGGTCGAGGAGATCAAGCGTGACCTTTACACCCGGCTGACCGCCCGGCCCGACACCGAGGTGCGGCTGCGGCTCGACCAGCCGCCCATCCGTCGCATCCTGGCCCGGGTGAACGACGTTCCCGGTTACGGCTGGCAGGCCTTCGCCCCCGTTCCGCTCGATCAGCCGGTGCGCGCCGAGCTGTCGGCTAACGACGTCACCCTAACGAACGGGACGACGACAGTGGTTGTCGACGCCCGCAGCGGCACCTTCTCCATTAACGGGCTGGGGGGCTTCGGGCGACTGGTGGACGGGGGTGACCACGGCGACACCTACAACTACTCGCCACCGACGACCGACACCGTCGTCGACACACCCGAGGAGGTCTCGGTGCGCATCGGCGAGCGCGGTCCGGTTCGCGCCCGCGCCGTCATCACCGCCCGTTACACGTGGCCGGAACGGGTCGAAGGACATCACGGGAAGCGGGTGGGCAGCCGGGCCCTCGACGTGACCACCACGGTGGAGCTCCGGGCCGACGAGCAGCTGGTCCGGGTGCACACCAGCTTCGTCAATCCCTGCCGGGACCATCGCCTCCGGGTCCATATGCCCTTGCCCGTGCCGGCGACGACGTCGCGGGCCGAGTGCGCCTTCGACGTGGTCGAGCGGGGCCTGACAGCAGAGGGTCGGGTCGACGAGTTCGGCCTTCCCACCTTCCCGTCCCGCCGCTTCGTGTCGGCCGGAGGGCTGACCGTGGTGCACGAGGGACTGCTCGAGTACGAGCTGGTCGACATCGACAAGTCAGGCGGGCAACCTGTCGCCCGGGCCTTGGCCCTCACCTTGCTGCGATCGACGGGGATGCTGTCCCGGTTGGGCATGTCCCTCCGGCCGCTGCCGGCCGGGCCCATGACACCGCTCGAGGGCCCGCAGATGCTCGGCCCGGTCGAGTCCCGCTACGCCATCCACATCGGCCAGGTTGACCCATACCGGTTGGCCGACGACGCGGACCTTCCGCTGCGGGTGATCGGCTCCTTCGGTGGCGGTGAGCGCGGCCCGTCCGGATCGGCCCTCGCGGTCGATGGCGCCGAGGTTTCCGCCGTGCGCCGTGAGGCCGGGGCGCTCGAGGTCCGGGTGTTCAACCCGTCAGACGCTCCCTCCTGGGTCAGCTTCGAGGATCGCTCGGGGTGGCTGGTCGACCTACGAGGCGCCCCCATCGCCCCGTTCGAGGGGAGCTTCGAGCTGCGGGCCCACGGCATCGCCACGGTCCGAATCACCGACGGCTGATTCCGGCCCCGATCCGGGCGATCCTCCGGGATGGCTGGGCCCGGGTGGCCAACTGGCAGCGACCCTCAGCCCATCCGCTCAGCCCGACCCCGGCCCGGGCCCCGAACCCGTACCCGATGCTGAACCGGAACCCGAGCCCGAGCCGGAACCCGAACCCGTATCCGACCCACCGCCGCCCCCACCGTCACTGTCACCACCGCCGCCACCGCCGCCACCGCCACTACCACCGTCACTACCACCGTCGCCACCGCCGCACCGCCACCGCCACCGTCGCCGTCGCCGTCGCCGTCGCCGTCGGGCGTACTCTGCCCGGCCACCAACTGCTCTCCCTTGTCCCGCAGGTCGTCGAGGTCCCGTAGCACTCCGCCCAAGCGCTCCCAGCGCATGATGCCGCGCCGCTGAGACGAGGGGACCGGAGGCCCGGACCGGGACAGCTTCCACACCTGGACGCGACCCAGGTCCTTGAGGTTGCGGGGCCGCAGCGCCTTGGAGACGAACTCGTCGCCGGTCTCGGCTTCGAGTTGGGCGTGGAACTCGTCGGACATGAGGACGGTCCCGGGGTTGGCGATGTTGACCACGCGGCTGGCCAGGTTGACCACGGCACCGTAGAAATCGCCGTCTTGGATGAGGACGGGCCCGATAGCCAGGCCGACCCGGACGTCGGACAGCAGTTCGTCGTCGGCATAGGCCTCGGACAGGCTCAGACCGATCTCGGCGGCGGCGCCGGCCGACTCCACCACGAACATGACCTCGTCGCCGATCATCTTCACCACCCGGCCGCCCAGGCCGGTGACGGTGTCGTGGGCCAGCTCTTCGAAACGAGAGACCACCGCGGCCAGTTGGGCCTCCTCGATGTGCTGGCTCAAGACGGTGTAGCCGACCATGTCGGCGAAGCCCACGGCCAGCGTCGGGCTGACCCCATCGACCGTGCCGCGGGTACGGATGAGCATGGCCCGGCGAGTGGCCGCCTGGACGTGGCGGCGCCAGGCAAACTCGAGCAGCCGACCCATGGCTGGAAGCGATGTGCTGGCCAACCGGGCGAACTCGTCGGCGTCGATGACGCTGTCGCCGCTCGGGACGATGATGGGCGTTGTCCCCGGGGCGACTTCGGCGTCGGCGATCCGGGCCATGGACGAGCCGATCACCCTGGCCAGCTGGAGGGCCGTGTCCACGTCGGCGATGCCCATCCCCACCATCACCTGGAAGAGCTCCACCGCCTCCACGTCCATCTCGGTGAAGGCGCGCTCATCCTCGGGAACGTCGATGAACCCGAGCGCCCGCCAGAGTCGGCGGACCAGTTCCGCCGACATGCCGGTCAGCTCGGCCAGTTCACGCTGGGTCATCCGCCGCTCGGCCGGGATGAGCAACCGGTCGACGACCAGGAGGTCGACGACGTCGTTCTCGACGGCCTCATCGATCTCCGCATCGCTGGTGCCAAGGTCGAGAAGCAGCGAGCGGACCCGGGCCAGCGCCTGCTCTCTGCGCTCGGACTCGGTGGGCGGCGGCGAATCAGCCGGGTCGGTCGCGTCCCACGCCTGGCCAGTCCGGTCAGGAATGGACCAGTCGATGCTCATGCCTGCCTGGCGCTCCCGGTCGGCTCGATGTCCGGGTTGGACGGGTTGGACGGGTTGGACCGGTTGCCCCTGGTGGCTCGGGTGGCCCCGGTGCTCTTTGACCACGAAGCCGGGAATTCCTTTGCTGCTGGACGCTGCATCAACTGCGCAATGGCCGCGGCCGGGCTCCGAAGCCCGTCGAGCAGATCGGCCACCTGTTCGACGATGGGCATCTCCACATGGTACGAGGAGGCCAGGTCGACCATGGGACGGGCCGTCTTCACCCCTTCGGCCACCATGCGCATCTCGGCAACTATGTCGGCCAGCGAGCGGCCCCGCCCCAGCGCCTCGCCCAGGGTGCGATTGCGGCTCTTCGGGCTGGTGCAGGTGGCCACCAGGTCGCCCACCCCGGCCAATCCGCCGAAGGTCGTCACGGCTCCGCCCAGCTCGATGCCCAACCGGGCCATCTCGGCCAGGCCCCGGGTGATGAGCGCGGCGCGGGTGTTGTCGCCGAAGCCGAGGCCGTCGGAGATGCCCGATGCGATGGCCAGCACGTTCTTCAGCGCCCCGGCGATCTCGCAGCCGACCACATCGATGTTGGTGTACACCCGGAAGTGGGGGGAGATGAGCAACTCCTGGACCCACTCGACCAGCTCCTGGTCGGCCAGGGCGACCACGCTGGCCGTGGGCTGTCCGGCGATGACCTCCGACGCCAGGTTGGGGCCGGTGAGGACGCCGGCAGGGCTTCCCGGGAGCAGCTCGGCCACCACCTGGGTCATCCGCTGGTGGCTCCCCTGCTCCAGGCCCTTGGTCAGGCTGATGACCGGCGTGCCGGGCGAGACCGAGGGGGCCAGCTCAGCCAGCACGGCCCGGAAACCGTGGGAGGGGACGGCCATGATCACCAGCTCGGCCCCCGTGCCGGCGCCGTCCAGGTCGGCGGTGGCCTCCAGGCCATCGGGCAGGGTGATGTCGGGCAGGTAGGCCTGGTTGCAGCGATCGGCCGTGAGCCGCTCGGCCAGTTCTGGGCTACGGGCCCAGAGAATGGTGGAAGCGTTCGATGACACCAGAGACGCCACCGTGGTCCCCCATGAGCCTGCGCCGATGACGGCAACTCTCCTGGCCACAGGACCAGACTACGGCGCCGCGTTCGCGGCCCGCGACTTCAACCGGTTGGATCCGGACCGGCGCGCATTGCCGTCCGGCGCAGCATCCACCCTCATCAGCAGCTCGCTCGCCTGGGTGTTCGTGGTCTGTTCCCGCGCCGATCGACTCCTCTGGCACGCCGGTCGCCCCCGACCGGACCCGGTCGTGGCTCGCGGAGGTCGTTTACTCGCGGAGGCCGGTCAGATGTGAAGGCCGGTCAGATGTGAAGGCCCGACAAATGTACAGCCCCGTGGGGCGCCGTACACTGACCGGGTGGCCGGTCCGGGCATCCGATCGTTCCACCTGCGCCAGTCCCTCCGTCTCGACACGGAGTCGGCGGTCCTGGTTCCGGTGAAGGCGTTCGACCAAGCAAAGCGTCGGCTCGACGCCGCCCTTGGTGCGGCCGAGCGAGCTCGCCTGGCCCGAGCCATGGCCGAACAGGTCCTGTGGGCCGCCCGCCCGCTCCCCGTCGCCGTCGTGTGCGACGACACCGAGGTGGCGGATTGGGCCCGCGGGAACGGGGCTCTGGTCATCTGGGAGCCGGGGCGGGGTCTCAACGGAGCCGTCGAGGCCGGGGTGGACCGACTTGGGGCCGCGGGCGTGGGTCAGGTGATCGTGGCCCACGGCGACCTTCCTCGAGCCCGCGGGCTCGATCAGGTGGGGCATGCTCCGGGAGTCACGCTGGTTCCGGACCGGTTCGGCAACGGCACCAACGTCATCGCTGTCCCGGCCGGTGCGCGCTTCCGGTTTTCCTATGGACCCGGTTCGTTCGCCCGTCACCGGGCCGAGGTCGAGCGCATCGGCCTGCCCTTGCACATCCTCGACCAACCCGATCTGGCCTGGGATGTCGACGAGCCCGCCGACGTCGTCCCCGTCCGCGGCATCCGCTGAGCCGAGGCGGAAGGTCGAGAGGGCCGGACGGGCCTACATGAGCATGTCCTCGTCTCCGGCCGCATCGTCGGGCCCGAACGAGCCGCGCCCGAACGACCCGCGCCCGGACGACCCGCGCCCGAACGAAACGGACCCGAGTGGACTTCCGGTGGGTGACCTCCCCATCGACGGGCCGCTATCGACCGACATTGCGGTTCCCGACCGCGCCCTGGCCATCGGCGCCCATCCCGACGACATCGAGTTCGGGTGTGGCGCGACCCTGGCCAAATGGGCCAAGGCCGGTTGCCACGTGCATCACCTCGTGCTGACGGACGGATCCAAGGGAACATGGGACCCGGACCAGGAGCTGGACGAGTTGGTGGCCGAACGACGGGCTGAATGTCTGGCCGCTGCTGCCGTGATCGACGGCCGCGGGGCCGTGAACGACGGTCTGCCTGGTGACGGGCAAGGCGACGTCGGCAGCGATCGGGTCATCTTTCTCGACCGCATCGACGGTGAGCTGGTGGACGGGACCGAGGAACGCCGAGCAGTGTGCCGGGTCATCCGAGCCTTTCGGCCCACGGTGATCCTCGGCCACGACCCCTGGCGGCGCTACCGGCTGCACCCCGACCATCGAGCTGCGGGGTTCCTGACGGTGGACACGTTGGTAGCGGCGCGCGACCCGCACTTCTTTCCCGAACTTGAGCTTGCCCCCTACCGTCCGACTGCCTTGCTCTTGTGGGAACCGGATCAGCCCAACCACGTGGAAGCCGCCAGCGGCTTCGAGGGGTTCAAGATCCGGGCGCTGCTGTGTCACCGGAGCCAACAGCAGTCCACCATGGGCATCGATCCGGCCGCGACGACAGCGGCACAGACCGACGCATTCGCCCGACGCGTCGTCCATCAGCTCGGCGCGCACGGACGACTCGCCTCCCTGCCTGCGGGTGAGGCGTTCCATCTGCTGACCGATCTCTGACCGATCTCTGACCGATCTCCTGCCATCGAGCTGCCAGGTGCCCGTCCGTCGGGTGCCAGCGTGCACGTCTGCCCGCTGGACGGCTGCCCGCTGCACGTCTGCCCGGTGCCTGGTGTCGCCGTGCCTGGCGTAGCCGTGGTCGGCCCTCATCCGTCGTCGGCGCGCAGACGCGACAACAGGGGCCCGATGGCCCCCGCTGCCGCAGCGCTGCGTCATCCGCCACCCCTACGGCCGGTGTTCAGCCGGGTTTGGCGGAGCCGCCTGTGGCGATACCTATCGCCGCGTGGCCGCCCTGCGGGCCGGAGCACGCTTGGTGGCCTTCTTGGCCACTGTCTTGCGGGCCGGAGCCCGCTTGGCTGCCGTCTTGCGGGCCGGAGCCCGCTTGGTGGCCTTCTTGGCTGCCGTCTTGCGGGCCGGAGCCCGCTTGGTGGCCTTCTTGGCCGCCGTCTTCCGGGCCGGAGCCCGCTTGGTGGCCTTCTTAGCTGCTGTCTTACGCGCTGGTGCCCGCTTGGCGGTCGTCTTGCGCACCGCCTTCTTGACGGCCCTCTTTGCCGTCGTCTTCTTTGCGCTGGCCCTCCTCACTGCCTTCTTGACCGCTTTCTTGGCCGCAGTCTTGCTCGCGGTCGCCTTGCGGGCGGCGGTCTTTCGGGCCGGAGCCTTCTTGGCCGTGCTCTTCCGGGCGGCGGTCTTCCGGGCCGGAGCCTTCTTGGCCGTCGCCTTCTTCTTCGTTGCTGCTCTCTTTACTGCCATGGGTGCTCCCTCCTTGGGATTCAACGCCGATTTGAACGTCGAACCGGTGGCGAACCGGACGCCCTTCGACGCCGGAATCGGTACCACTGCTCCGGTCCGTGGATTCCTTCCGATCCGCGCCGCACGCCCGATCGGGTTGAATGACCCGAATCCGACCACTGACACTTTTCGTCCGGAACGAACCTCGGCGATGATCGTGTCGAACAAGACATCGACGACTTCTTCGACAACACGACGACTGTGTGATGTCGACGCATTGACGGATCCGACGAGTTGTGACTTGTTCACAAACATCTCCTCAGCGATACGCAATCGTTAACAATCAAAATGGGTTTTGCGGCCCAGGTCAAGCATTGTCGGTGCTGTGACAAGGATGTACGCGCTCGATCGCCAGTCAACGGGCGAGCAATGCCAGCGTGCCTCGGCGATGTAAACGCGGTCGTACGTCATTCGATCCAGAAAAATGGGACACAACCTATGGACGAGGAACCCTTTGTTTGCAAAGCTTTCTAGGCACTACGACTCACTGGGCACATGTCACACGTCAGACGCTCGCAGACGCGACAAGCGAGCGAGCAGGGCAGGTTCGACGATGAAATCACCCCGCGAAGAAACCTCGGAACAACGTGCCGCCAACGCCCAACAGCGCGGCACAAAGTGCGTCGATCGCGTCGGGCCACGGCATTTACCTCGGACACCGGGAGGACGACTGGGTGTTCGCGCCACCCCAACAATCAGTGTTGGTTCTCGGTCCACCGCGCTCGGGCAAGACGTCTTCGTTGATCATCCCCAACCTCCTCGCCTCGCCCGGACCGGTGGTGGCCACCTCGACCAAACCGGATGTGGTGACGGCCACCCGGGCGGCGCGATCGCGCCTCGGACGCTGCCTCGTATTCGATCCGACCGGGACGATGGACACATCGGACGGCATGACGCCGATTCGATGGTCACCGGTGCAGTCGTGCCACACGTGGGACGGTGCGCTGGCGACTGCCCGAGCGTTGGTCACGGTCGGAAGGGCGGCGGGATCGGGCTCGGCCACCGCCCTGCACTCGGACCACTGGAGCGAGCGGGCCGAGGCACTGATCGCACCGCTGCTCCATGCCGCCGCTCTCGAAGGGGCCGATATGCGCACCGTGCTGTCCTGGATCGACCGTCGCCGGGCATTGCCTGCGGCGCAGGTCCTCGGCGGTGCCCACGACCACTCCGCGCTACTCGCTTCGGACCTCCTCGAGGGCGTGACCTGCACCGATGAGCGGGAGCTCAGCGGGATCTGGTCGACCGCTTCGGGCGCAGTGGCGGGATACCGGACCGAGTCGGCACTGGCCGCCACCGCCGCTCCCGACTTCGACCCGGGTGCCTTCGTCCGATCCTCGGACACGCTCTACGTCTATGCGCCCGGACGACGCCAGGCTCTTGTCGCCCCCTTGGTGGTCGGCATCATCGAGGACGTCCGATCGGCAACGTACGAGCACCACGGTCGCTCCGAGATTGAGGGTAGTCACGACCCTCCCGTCCTCTTGGCCTTGGATGAGGCCGCCAACATCGCGCCCCTTCCCGATCTGCCCAGCATCGTCAGCGAGGGTGGCGGCCAAGGTCTGAACACCCTGGCCTGCTTTCAGGACCTGTCCCAGGCGAAGCAACGGTGGGGTCAGGCGGCCGACGGCTTCCTGTCCTTGTTCGGTACCACCGTCGTCCTTCCCGGTATCGGCGATGTGACCACGTTGGAGGCACTCTCCGTGCTTGCCGGCGATGAGGAGGTGGGGACGCGGTCGTTGTCGTCGGGGAGAGTCCCAACCGGGCACGTGCTGTCGGACGCGCTGACCGGGGGAGCCATACGGCACACGGTCACCTCAAGCACCGTCCGCCGGCGCCGACTGCCCGCCGACGTGATCACGCGTGGTGCGCCTGATCACGCTTTGGCCTTCGACGAGCGCAACCGGGTCGGCTGGGTCCCCTTGTCACCCAGTCACCGGAGCGATCCATGGCTCACCATCGCCCGACCGACGCGCCACCAGGAAGTGGGCCGTGACGCCGGGCGCTGAACACCGAGCGCTGCGCCGTCGCCGGGAACTGTGAGCAACAGAGCAACTGAGCACAGCTCAGCGCCCCAGTCCAGTGCCGATTCCCCTGCCCCGCCCCAGGTCAGGGTCCCTGTTCTGTCCTCTTCCGGGCTGCACATCGCGCTTTGCATCGCGTCCCTCGTCTCGCCCCCTGCTCCGTCCGGTGTCTTGCCCCCCGTCTTCTCGATGACGTCCACGTGCGGCGTGGACCGGGGTGCTCGACCCGGTCGACCAGTCGTGTGGATCCGGCACCGTCGGGTACCCATGCTCCCTCGATGCAGACCGGACGGTCAGTTCGCTCTCGCACGCTCGCGCCGCTTCGATGAGGGCCGGAACCGACCAGCGTCGGGTTCGGCCCGGCCGGTCGCCCACAGTTGGCTGGGCCACGCTGCAGAGCCGATCGACCGCCGCCTCCACCTCGGTTACCCGCGCTCCGCCGACCTGAGCAATGGCCAAAGCTGACACGACGTCCCGTCGTGCGAGCGTTGCATCAGGCCGGGCGCGTTCAGCCAGAGACGATTGCACCCGCTCAACCTCGAACGACTGGCAGTCACGCTCACGGCTGATGACTCGTTCGAGCCCCACGACACGATTGAGTGCGCCGATGTCGTAGCCGAACTCATTGGCGCGGGCGCGCCACCTCGGCGCGAGCGTCTCGACCGAGAGGGTCCGATCCTTGTCCGGACGCGTCGCATAGAAGGCACCCCGCGCCGATGCCCGACCGGATCTGCCGGCCATGTACTCCTTGATGGCAGCGGAGCGTTGCGAGAAGAGGCCGCGAAGCCCGGGGTCGACACCGACCACGTCGCCTAGTCCGCTCGGCCGCACATCCCAGGCCACGCCTAAACGCGTTGTCAACTCGTGGCGTAGGTGCGCCTGGTAGAGCCGGCCAGCCACCGCCCTGTGGGCGAAGAGCCCGCGACCGTCCACCGCCGACCAGGCACCGTCGACCCCTTGGGCGACGTTCGCCTCCACCACGTGGGTGTGGAGGTGGGGGTCGAGCGCACGACTCGTGCGGTGGACGAAGGCCCCAGCGATCATCCCCGTTGTGGGGAGCACCGTTCTTGACTGGCCCAGCGCCTGGCGACGCACGCCCAGGGCCGCCCTCGCCAGGTAATCGGTGGTTGCATCTACGGCGGCATCGTGGCCGGCGCCCACCTCCGAGGCGAGCTCCGCGGAGCCAAGAGCATGGAGCAGGCTCACCGACTTCGGGGCACAAAAGACCAGGTCGTAACCAGCCACCGTCACCATGTCCCTCTTCACCGGGAGAGGACGACCCAGGATCGGGTTCCGACCGGACAACACGTCGGCGAACGCCTCGGCCTCGACCCGGTCGGCCAGGCCGAGCGCGGCGGCCGCCTGGCCCATCCACCGGCCCCGACCCTCCCCGGTCAGCCCGGTGCCCGCTTCCCGGCCCCGGGGAAGCTCGTCGACGTAGTAACCGTGCCCGCCCACTCGGACGGTGCGCAGCTTCAGCACCATGAGCTCCTCACGATGCTGAACTATACTATTTCATGTTATTTCATTACAAGACCTCAAATCAATGGGAGTCGCTCCGGCGGGATTGGAACCGGGCAACCGGATGGAACTGCACACCGGCTGGTGCCGACGAGGCACCGACCCCGGCTGGCACTGACCGAAGCGGGCAGACCCGACAAGTGCCGGCTGACCGTTAGACCGGTTGGGACCGCCGGTAGCGCTCGAGGATCTGGCCGGCCGCATCGCCCAGCAGCGACGCCGCTTCGGGCGGCCCGACCACCTGGGCCGCCGTGCCCAGCCGGAGGAGGAGCCTCTGCAGCCAGGCATCACCGCCCACGGCCACCTCGACCTCGATCCGTTCGCCCGAAGGCTCCGATGGTCCCACCGCCGGGATGGATTCGACCACCCAAGCTACCGACGGGTCGAGCGCCAGCCGAACGGTGCGGATATCCGGACCAGGCACGAACGGCTCGAATTCCACCGCCTCATCGGCAGCATCCATCCCGCCGGGCTCCGGGGCGATGGTGTCGAGAAGCTCGGCCGACTGGATCCGGTCCACCCGGAAGCGGCGTTCGTCGCCGGCCTTGTAGCAGTGGGCATCTACGTACCAGTGGCCGTCGCCGGCGAACAGGCGGAGCGGATCGATCCGTCGCGAGCTCACCTCGTCGGTCGACGCCGAGTAGTACTCGATCTGCAGCTGCCTACCGGTCTCCATGGCCCGGCGCACGACGCCCAGCATCGACGGGTCGTCGAGCTCGATGACCATCGAGTTCCCGCCCAGCGCTCGGTCGAGCTTGACCAGGGCCCTCGACAATGCGCCGTTCTCGTCACTCCCGGGCACAGCCAACAGGGCCCGGCCCGAGGCGGCCAGGGCGAACCCCTCCCGGGCACTCAGCCGTCGAGGCCGGGCCAACATTTCACCCAGGTGGGCCGAGACGGTGGTGTCGGTGACCACGATCTCCATCAGTTGGTCCGGCGTGTATGGAGGCAGCCCACAACAGGCGGCCATCTCGAGCTCGGCCACCAGGGCATCGGGCTGGAGGCCGAAGCGGGCTGCCGCCTCGTCAATAGGGGTCTCCCCCACCTGCGCCAACCAGGTCAGGATGGCCAGGAGGCGGCGGAGCCGGGAGGCGACATTGCCGGCCGCCGTCATCCGGTCGCTCCGGCGGCCCGTTCTCCCGCATCGATCAGTGCTTCGAGACGGGCGACGACCGCAGCGCGCGCCTCACTCGGCGCGAGCACCTCGCCGTGGTCGAGGAGGCCAAGGACCCAGGTCACCAGCGCCTCCATGTCGGTCACCGACAGCCGGACGAGCACGGCGCCGGAGGGTCGGCGCTCGATCACTGCGCCAGACCCCAGCTCGGCCACCACCCGACCAGCTTCCACCGGGTCGACCAGTACCTCCACCGCGATCTCGTCGCCGGCGCCAAACCGCCAGGGCTCGGCCGAGAAGGCACGTTCGGCATCGAACTCCTCGGGCAGCTCGGCCGAGCCGGGCGGCCCCACCGACGGGGCCGACGAGACCCGGTCGACCCGAAAGGTCCGACCCTCGCCCCGGTCCCGGTCGAAGGCGATGAGGTACCAGTGACCGCCCCGGAAGCGCAGCCCGGCCGGGTCGACTCGTCGCGGGGATCCGCGGTACCCGAACGTGACCGTGGCCGACAGCCGGACCGCGTCGAACAGTCCGGACAGGGCGGGCAGCGATTCGACCGAAGGCAGGTCGACCAGGGGTGTGTCCGCCATGGGACGCAGCGGTGACTCACCCGTCGCGCCGAGCTTGGAGAGCGCGTCAGCCCCACTAGGATCGCCAAGATGGACGCCGGCGACGGCGAGGTTCAGCGCTCCTTGCTCCTCGGGATCGAGCCCGAGGTCGGGAAGGTAGTAGTGGGCGGGGTCGACCCGGTAGCCAAGCTGCTCCTCCCCGGAGATCGGTTCCACCAAGAGTGGCACCCCCTCGTCGCGAAGGAGCCGCTTGTCCCGTTCGAACGCTTGCCGTCGCGCCTCGCGGGAGGTCGGGTAACCGGGGATGCGGTTGGCGATCTCGCGAAGGCTCAGCGCCTGAGGCGTGTCCAACAGGACCAGCAGCAGGTCGGTGACCCGTTCGAGGCGGTCGAGGCGTTCCATCGGCGCCAATCTAGGGCCGTAGGGGCCCGGATCCCGCGGTGAGTGGCGTCGTCGGCCCGTACGCCTGGCAGTTGCACCTCCTGAGCTGGCTCATCCTGATCGCCGCGGTTGCCGCGGTGATCGCCGGGCACCTCCGTATCGCCACCTCCGACCCGGCTCGGGCAACACCGTGGCGTCGCCGGCAGGTCGTGGCCTTCGCCGCCGGCGTGGCTGCAGCGATTGTGGCCCTGACCTGGCCGATCGCCGACCTGGCTGCACACTTCTCGCTCACCGCGCTGGTCGTCCAGAGGCTGCTGCTCACCTTGGTCGTGCCGCCGTTCATGCTGCTCGGCATCCCCTACGATGTGTTGCAGTGGCTCACCCGACCGGCACCGGTCGACACGGTGATTGCCTGGTTCCGTCGTCCCGGCGTGGCCATTGTCGTGTTCGCGGTGATCGTTGTGGGCTCGATGACGAGCGGACTGGTCAACGCCCAGGCCTCGTCGGCGCTCGCCCGCGGCCTCCTCGACGTGGCCTTGGTGCTGGCCGGGTTCGTGCTGTGGATCCCGGTGATCGGGCGCATCCCGGGGATCCAGCGGCTCCGGCCGGTGGGGAGGTTCACGTACCTCGCCGTCCAGGCGGTGCTGCCCGCCTTTCTCTCCTTCATCTACATCTTCGCCAAGCACCCGCTCTACTCGGTGTTCTCCCGCTCGCACGAGGCGATCGGGCTCCGGCCATTGACCGATCAGCAAATCGCCGGTTTCGTCTCCAAGCTTTCCTTCCTGTTCGTGATGCTCACGGTCGGCGGTGTGGTGCTGAGCCGGGCCCACCAGGCCGACGAGGAGTTCGGCGAGGGCGAGCCGCTGGTGTGGGCCGATGTCGAGCGGCACTTCGAGCGGGCCGACCGACACGGTGGCCCGGGGGCGACCGGGTCAGTCGGCCCGTCATCGACCGGACCCGGCGGTCGGCCCTCATCCCCCGATCCGGGAGTGAGCGAACCGGAGGGGCTCATGGGTAAGGACGAAGGTCGCGAGTAGCTCCTGCCCCGATGTGGTGAGCACGGCCACCGCGTAGCTACCCGACCGGCCGGGCTCGATCGGTCGCTCGACATTGGTCGATGTGAAACTCCCGTGGTAAGCGACCAGGCATGCGGCTTGGAGATGACCGTGCATGCGCCCCTCGAGCTTGCGGGTCGTGGCCCGGTGTGAATCAAGAGAGGTCGGTAGGACCAGACGGACACCGACCAGCGTCCCCCGATGATGCACGGCTTCCGCCGCTTTGGGGAGGGCCAGGTAGCACTGACTCGCGCCCGTGCCCAAGGAAGCATGACCGGCCGTGCAGCTGGTGAGGGCCACCGATCCCGCCAGTGCCGTGGCCATCACCACGATCAGCCCACGACGACGGTGGAGACGCACACGGCAACGGCTTACACCGACACGACCGACACGACCGGCGCGGCGGCCCCAGGCCATCACCCGGGCCAGACCACAGGCCACCACCCGAACCAGGCCACAGGCCACCACCCCAACCAGCTGTACGGTTGTGGCTCGACAGGCCGAGGAGGCCCGATCATGGACCGCCGGAGGCGAAGGCTCGACGGAGAACGCGGGCGAAGGACCAGAAATGCCAGGCGGATTGGCTCCTGGATCAGAGGAGTGCCCGCCGGCTCCGGCCGGAACGGTCCGATCGGACGACAATCCGGGGGCCCCGGGGTCCGGCGGCGGGGACGAGCGCCGGACCTCGCGGCGGTGACGCACGGCCAGCGTGGCCCACGCCACCCAACCGATAGGCAGGGTGATCCAGAACTGGAAGATCCGGTACAGGAGCACAGCCGCCACCGTGGACGTCTCCGAGCCGCCGTAGGCCACCAGCGCGATGGTCAGGCTGCCTTCCACCACCCCGAGGCCGCCGGGGGTGATCGGAAGGTTGGCGGCGAGCTGCCCGGCCCCATAGGCGAGGAGCAGGCCCCGCCAGGGAACACCCACGCCGACCGCGGCGAAGGCGCAGCCAAGGCAGGCGCAGTCAAACCCCCAGTTGGCCATGCCCCACCCCGCGGCCCCGACGGCTTGGCGGCCACTGAGCTGGACCACGGTCAGCTGGTCCACGATGCGGTCGGCCAGCTCACCGATCTCGCCGCGCGGACGACCGCTCACCCGGCGACTCAGGCGTACCAAGGTCGAGACGGCCCCGGCCAACAGGCGCTTCTTCAAGAACACCACCGCCAGGGCCAGGGCGATCGCGAGCACGACCACGGTCACCCAGACCAGGTCGTAGGAGGCCCCCTCGGCCCCGGCCACGGCCAACCCGGCCGCGGCCAACGTGGCCAGGGTGACCACCGCGACCACCAATGACGCGGCCACCACCCACCCGGCCAGCGCCTGTGTGGCCCCCTTGCGCCGGTATTGCCGGTAGGCAAACACGCTGGCCAGGGCCGGCCCCAGCGGGAGCGAGTTGGCGATCGAGGTGGCGGCCAGCGTGATGGCCGTCAGGGTGCCGAGGCCCACCCGCACCCTGCCCGCATTCAGCAAGCGGGACTGGAGAACGGCAAAGGAGAAGAGAGACGCCGCTTCGCACGCCGCGGCCAATATCACCCACTGCCAATGCAGATGGGTCAGGTAGCCGGTGGCGTCCGACAGCTCACCGCGGTGCCCGTTCAACGCGTCCAGAGCCAGGAAGGCCAGGGCCAGGCCGACGGCATAGCGGAGGTAGGGCCACGAGCGGCGGAGGCCGACGACGGCCCGGGACACCGTTCGCCCGCTCTCACCGGACGTCGCTAGGGCCTCACCAGTACGCAGACGGACTCCCCTCGTGGTCTCGGCAGAGTTGATCGTGACAATCCCTTGTCCTGGACGCTACCGGCGCTCGACCCCATGGGAGCGGCAGTTACGTGGGCCGATGCGTAGCATGAGCCGATGAGCGTCGCTCCCCCGGCCGAGCCCAGCATCCGGCACCTGGTCCAAGGGACGCTCCGCGCCGGGGTCGAAGAATTGGGTGGGCGCCCGGCCATGGTGGCGCGCAGCGTGTCCTCCCGTCGACGGGGCGCCCTGTCCAAAGAGGACGGGGCCACGTTGCAGTCGGCAGCGGAGAGCGCCCTGGCCCTGCACATCCCGATGGTGTTCGTCCTGGCCTCGTCGGGAGCCGACGTATCCGAGGGAATCGACTCACTCCATGGGTGGGGCCAGGCGGCCCGGGCCCTGGCCGGCTGCTCAGGCATCGTGCCGGTCATCGGAGTCGTTATCGGACCAGCCATTTCCGGGCCGGCCCTGATGCTCGGCATCGCCGATGTCGTGATCATGTCGCCCGAGGCCTTCGCGTTCGTCTCGGGCCCGGCCATGGTCGAGGAGTTCACCGGCGTTCGGATCGGCATTCACCAACTAGGCGGTGCTCCCGTGCACGCGCGGTCGAGCGGCCTGTGTGCCATCGAGGCAGTCGACGAGCCCAACGCCATGGCCCACGTGGCGAACATCCTCTCCCTGTTGCCCCCCCACGCCGACGACCTGCCGCCGATGGGGCCGGTCGTCGATCCGCCCGATCGGTTGATCCCCGAGCTGCGCGAGGCCATCCCCGCTCGCACGACGAGCTCCTACGACGTCCGCCACATTGCCGCTCACCTGTGCGACGAGGCCGACTTCACCGAGCTCTGGACGCGGTGGTCGCCGCAACTGGTCACGGGGTTCGGTCGGATCGGCGGCCGACCGGTCGGGATCCTGGCCAACCAGCCCCAGGCCTTGGCAGGAACGCTGGACATCGCCGCCTCCCAGAAGGGGGCAAAGTTCGTCCGGCTCTGCGATGGCTTCAACCTCCCGTTGGTGACGCTGGTCGACACACCGGGCTTCCTCCCGGGCAAGGACCTCGAGTGGCGCGGGATGATCCGTCACGGGGCCGAGCTGGCCTTTGCCTATGCCGAGGCCACGGTGCCCAGGATATGCGTGATCCTCCGGAAGGCCTTCGGGGGCGCATACATCGTGATGGACTCGCGGGGGCTGGGGAACGACCTGTGCGTCGCCTGGCCGTGTGCCGAGATCGCGGTGATGGGAGCCGAGGGAGCGGTGCAGATCCTCCATCGCGGAAAGGACCTCGAACAGCGGACCGAGCTACAGGCCGAGTACGCCGAGCGGTTCCTCACCCCCTGGGAAGCGGCAGAGCGCGGGTTCGTCGACGCCGTCATCGATCCGGCCGACACCCGGCTCACTGTGTCACGGGCGTTGACCGCGCTGGCGTCGTCACGAGAGCACCTGCCGGGCCGGAAGCACACCATCGGCCCACTCTGACCAAGTCCGACCCTCGCGCCGACCGGGGTCGCTTCAGGGTCCCCCAACGTCACTGGGTCCGGCGCCGGCCGTTTCGTCCCGGCGCTTCACCGGGTAGAACGTTGGCGCGCAGATATCCAGGCCAGAGCTACACTGCTACGCCTAGTGCACGGGCTGTGACGCCTAGCGTGACTTTATCTATTTCTTATATCCCGGAGAGTGATAGTCGTCATGGAACCGCAACATATTCGTTGGGTTTCTGACGGAGGAAGGTGTCAAGATCGCAGCATGGAACCGCTCATCGTTGAGTCGTGCCACAGCACCTGGATCTTCGATACGGAGAACTCAAGGTTTCGTCGCGTCCTCAAGGGAATCAGTTCCGTGTCCGGGGAAGCGTCGACCGCTTGGCGCCCGTGCTACGGGGTGGAGATCGATCCGATGTCGGAGTCGTTCGTCGTGCTTCTCAACCCCGAGGGCACCCGCCTGCTTCGCAGCTGGCGTCACCTCGACCATTGCGCCCAATGCGGTGGCGAGGCGACCTCGGAGCTGACGATAGACGAGCTCCGAGCAGCCGCTGCCGGCTAGTAGCGAGGCAATCGGTCCCAGCATGACCGAGTCTGCTGACGGCCAAGACGACCGCTTCCCGGTCACCAACTCCGAGGTTCCCTTCACCGAGGTTCCCTTCACCGAGGTTCCCTTCACCGAGGTTCGCTACGCCGAGATCCGGAACGAATTGGACTCGGTCCGTCGCGCCCTTATTGATCTGACCGCCACCGTCGACCGGCTTGGAGCCCTCATCCCACCTCCGGCTCCCGATGCCCAGACTGTCGCTCGCCCCGCCGAAGCTCCGGCTCCGGCCGCCGAGGTCCCGACGCACCCGTCGACCCCGGTGGCTCCCGCTCCACTTGCTTCGGCGCCGCCGAGCCCGGTCGACGCCATCCTGGGTGAGTCCTTCGGTCGGCCAACCTGACGCCGACCGACCTGGTCCGCCGATATGCCTGACCAGAAGCCACCCCGACTCGAGGGTGGCGAGCGGGAGACCGTGCAGGCGCTCCTTCAGTACCAGCGGGATTCGATCGTGCGAAAGGTGACCGGGGTGGACGATGCAGCCGCCCGTCGGACCCTGGTCGACAGCGGCACTTCGCTCCTGTGGCTGGTCAGGCACATGGCCCGGGCAGAAAGCCTGTGGATCCTGCACCGATTCGCCGGGCAACCTGTCGACCTACCCGACGATCGGGTCCGCCCCGACGACAGGCTCGCCGCCGCGGTCAAGTCGTACCGGGAGACATGGGACCGGGTTGACGCGGTCGTGGCCATGGCCAGCCTGGAGGAGTCGTGCCGCGATCCCGGCGACGCGCCGCCGGTCAATCTGCGGTGGGTGCTCATGCACCTTCTCGAAGAGACGGCGCGGCACGCCGGCCATGCCGACATCCTCCGCGAGTTGATTGACGGGCGGACGGGCCGCTGACGTCACCGGCCTCGGCGGCGCAAAACCCGGTGCGCTCACCGCTCAGAGGAGCCCCCAACGGACGGTCTTGGCCCGAAAGAGGGCTGCTGGCCAGTTCCCGACCACCCGCCGGGGCAGGGCCAGCGGGATAGACGTCGGCCGTACCGATCCCGCCATCGTCGTTGTCGCCGTTTCGAACCCGGCGCTTCGTGCGGCGAGGATGGAGTCATCGTTGAACGAGTCCCGGCTGCCGAAGGGATAGGCGAAGTGGCGCACTGAACCTCGCCGCTCGCCCTCGAGGTCGCGTTTCGCCGTCCTGATGGCCTGGAGTTGAGCGGGATAGGGCTGGCCACGCAGGAGCCCGTGATCGACGGTCTGCGCGCCAATCGCCGCGATCTCGGTCGCGGCCAGGGACTCGAGCTCCGAACGGGACATGGTCCGGGCGTCGGGGGGCGCATTCGTGTCGACGGACAAGCGCCGGCCCAAGTCGGCGAGGACGGCCTCGACCTCTTCCACCGGGCAACGACGGAACCGGGCCCAGAGCACCTCGAGCACCTGGCGGGCGGTCTCGGGCCGGCCGAACCGAACCGGGATCTCGATGCCGCCGATCAGGATGGGTAGCTCGACTGGCTCGGGCGCTCCGTGCAACACCATGCGGGCGAGACGGTCCCACCAGAAGCCTCGGGCCTCACCGATAAGTCCGCTGGTCACGTAGACGGTCATCGGGGCGCCGAACCGCTGGGCAATGGGTAGCGCGTTGACCAGGTTGTCGACGTACCCGCCGTCGAAGGTCACCGCCACCCGTGGCTTTCGAGACGGGGTGCAGACCTCGTCCAGCGTGACGAGCTCGGCCTTCTTGGCCAGCAGGGCGAGATGACCGGCAAATCTCCCCGGGGAGACACAGAAACCGAACGGGTCGTCCACCCCCTCGGCGATGCGGCGGTACCCGAGGACGATCGTCGGTGCACCGATCATCAGGCCTGCACCTTAGGGCGACGGCGCCGATCCTCAGGGCTGAAGGGTGAGTTACTCCCCGACTGATCGGGCGACGGTCGCTGGCCGGAAGCCATGGGTGCGAGGACGAAGCGCGGACGAAGCGCGGTCGAACGACTACCCTCAGTGCACCAAGTGGGAGCGATGAGCACGGGAAACAGGGGATCCATGAGCAGCCGTCTGAGCCGAGAGCACCGCCGACTGGCCTCGCTGGCCCTACTTGTCACTGCCGGGGTCGTGTTGCCTGCCGTCACCGCCGCACCCCCCTCCGCTTCGGCCATGGCCGCTGACCCCGGGACGTCGACTCCACCCAGCGGCGCGCAGCCGTCGGGGAATATCGACGTCCCTCATACCACTGCACTACACAAGAACGGGGTGGCCGAGCAGGTCACGACGTGGCACTGGAACATCGCGGCCGGCCACTACCAGCAACTCCCTGAGTACTCCTGCCCGGCCAATGCTCCCTACGTGATGGGCGCCCAGTTCAACAAGAAGGTGAGCCTGGGCGTCGAGAAGACGTACGTCCACGTCGCCAACATGCGGATGGAGGTGTCGGACGGCGTCGGGTACAAGGGAATCATCGTCGCCACATTCGGGCGGAACGACGGCGTCCACAAGTTCATGACCGGGTGGCGGCAGGGCAACTTCTTCGACAACAGCATCTTTGCCCCACTCCTCAAGGGAGGGACGGCGACGCTCACCGTCACCTGCACGAGCAACATGCACCCCGATGAACCCAGCGGGGCAGCCTGGATCCAGAACACCAGCAGCGAGCACAGCTTCACCCGACAGGTGTTTCCCTGGCACGCCTGACCCGCCCGTCGCCCCCTCCGTCAAAGGGTTCCCGGCACCGAGGGCGGCGGAAGTCCGCTGGGGCATCGCCGGGTTTAGTTCGAGTACATGTACTCGATTCTCGACCGGACATATATGCGGCCCTGGTGGGCAGAGGCAGCAGCATGCAGACCGGGTGCGCCGAAGTAGTCGGAGGGCCGACAGGGTCAGATGGAGGCCGACAGGGTCAGACGGAGGCTGGCAACAGCTGGCCGGTTAGATTTCCGGGCAATAGTCGGCCGGTCAGATTCACAGTGACCCGGTCGGCCGAGCCAGTCGCTCAGGTCGCCGGGTTCCGCTTCCAGGTCCCGGAGCTTCCCCGGTCTTCTCCCACAGCTTGAGCTGGCCGATGCTCATGGTGCGATCGGTCGTCTTGCACATGTCATAGACGGTGAGAGCGGCAATGGCACAGGCGGTCATCGCCTCCATCTCCACGCCCGTCCGGTCCACCGTCTCCACCTTGGTCTCGACCTCGACGTAGTCGTCACCGATGGTGAAGTCGACGTGGACGGTTCCGACCAGGAGGGGGTGGCACATGGGGACCAGGTCGGACGTCCGCTTGGCCGCCTGGATTCCCGCCACCCGGGCGGCGGCCAGCACGTCTCCCTTGGTGATGGCGTTGGTCGCCACCTTGGCCGTCGTCTCGGGCATCATCTCCACCCGGCAACGGGCCAGGGCTCGGCGATGGGTGGGCTCCTTGGGCGAGACGTCCACCATCCGGGCCCCGCCCAGCGGATCGAGGTGCCCCAGGCTCCGCTCAGACATGACCGGCTGCGTTCTTCACGGAACTCAGTGTAGGGGAAGCGCCCCTCCTCGAAATGCCCGAGCGGGCCACTCTGGCCGGCGTCGACCAGCCGCGGGCTGTCCGGCGTTAGCACTCCCTGCATTAGACTGCCAACGCCCAGTACAAAGAACTCACGGGAGGTCGGGCAACGTGCCGACGTACGAGTATCGCTGCACCGAGTGTGACCACACGTTCGAAGCAGTTCAGTCGTTCACCGACGACTCAATCGAGGTCTGCCCCTCGTGCGGAGGCCGCGTCCGCAAGCTGTTCGGTAACGTCGGGATCGTCTTCAAGGGAAGCGGCTTCTACAAGACGGACAGCCGTGACAAGAAGAGCGCGGTCTCTGCCGGCGGCCCGAACGGTGACGGCGCGTCCGCCAACGGGTCCGATGGCGACAAGAAGTCCGATGGCGACAAGAAGTCCGACGGCGACAAGAAGTCCGACGGCGACAAGAAGTCGGACGGAGAAAAGGTGGCCGCCAGCTCCAACGGTTCGAACGGATCGGAAGGCGCCTCGTCCAAGTCGGAGCCCAAGTCCGGCTCCTCGGGCTCGGCCGAAAAGCCCGCCACAGCGGGCAAGTCGGGCACGTAGGCCGGGCGAACAGCCGGCGTCGCCCGCGCTCCGACTGTTGGGACAAGCCCCTGGCCTGGGACAATCTCTGGCCGGACCCACCGACTTGCTTGTCGGGACAGTCCCCGGGCCGGCGCCCCGCTACACGCCGCTGATCTGCATGTCCCCCACGGCGACGGTCTGGCCGGCGGCTATGCCGGGGAGCCATTCGACGTCGGCGCCGATGGCCACCACCGACTGGAGGATCCGCTGGAGGGTCGACGCCACGGTGATTTCCCGCACCGGCTCGGCCAGCACGCCGTCCCGGATCATCAGCCCCTCGGCCCCGACCGAGAAGTCACCACTGATGGGGTTCACCCCGGAATGGACGCCGGTCACCGATTGGACGAACAGGCCCTCGCCCACGGCCGCGAGCACTCCGTCCTGGTCGTAGCCCTCAGGTCCGACGGCCAGCGTCAGGGCCCGGCACCCGGGACCGGGAGTACCCGAGAAGCCGCCCCGGACGGCTGAGCCGGTCGACGCCGTCCCGGCCCGGGAGGCCGACACCGTGTCGTAGAGGAACCGACGCAGCACACCCTTCTCGACCAGCACGTTCCGCCGGCAGGCAAGGCCCTCGGCGTCATAGGCGGCGGCGCCGTAGGCCCGCGGATCGGTGGGATCGTCGACCAGGGTGAGCACCGAGCCGGCCACCTGCTCGCCCAGTCGTCCGGCAAAGAACGAGCGGCCCTTCTCGACCGCCTCGCCGGACAGGGCCGACGAGATGACCGACAGCAAGGTGGTGGCCACCCGCCGGTCGAAGACCACCGTCGAACGACCCGAGGGCCCCTTGGTCGCCCCGAGGAGGCGCACGGCCCGCTCGACGGCATCGGCCGTGGCCCGTTCCGGCTCCAAACTCTCGAAGCCACGGCCGACGCTGAAGCCACCGCCCGTCTGGCTGGCCGCACCCTCGCCGGCAATGACTGAGACCGAGACGAATCCCGAGGTGCGCCGGTTGGACGCACGGATCCCCGTGGTCGAGGCCAACGCCACCTCGACCGACCCGTCGCCGTAGTCGGCCGAGGAGACCTGGCGGATCCGTGGGTCGGCGGCGCGGGTCTGCCTCTCGAGCTCCAGGACCATGTCGACCTTGCGGGCCGTGGGCACCGACGCCAGCCCGTCGTCCCACAGGTCGACGGCCACCGCGGGCACACCGTCGGCCACGGCCAGCTGCACATGCTCGTCGGGGGTGGCGTAGGTGGCGTTATCCCGGGCCTCGTCGAGCGTCTCGCCCAGTACGGACGGATCGAGCGAGCCGGCCCAGGCGAACCCCAGCTTGTGGTCGACCACCACCCGCACGCCGATCCCGGCCGACGTGGCCGAGGTCAACGACTCGACCTCCCCGTCGTAGGCGCGTACTTCGGTCTCCTCCCCGCGGGACACGTAGACCTCGACGTCCTCGCCCGACCGGGCCCAGCCTGCCACCCTCTCGGCTATCTCCAGCAGCTGGTCCGGCTGACCGGAGTCGTGGGGACGCGAACGCGATGGGTCGGGCGACCGCGGGCCCGTTGAGGTCGGAGCCTGCACGCTGGTGCTCATTCTGAGGTCCCTCCGATGGTCACGCCGGTGATCCGCAACGTGGCCTGTCCGCACCCGACGGGCACCGACTGCCCGTCCTTCCCGCACGTCCCCGGGGTCATAGCGAAGTCGGTGGCCACGGCGTCGATCCGCCGCAGTACCTCCGGGCCGTTCCCGATGAGGTTGGCGTCCCGCAGCGGCTCGGTGATGCGCCCATCCTCGATGAGGTAGGCCTCGGTGGTCCCGAAGACGAAGTCGCCGGTGGTGGTGTTGACCTGTCCGCCGCCCAGCTTGGCCACGTAGACGCCGTGGGGGGTCTGGGCCACGATCTCATCGGCATCCTCTTGGCCCGGCAGCAGGAATGTGTTGGTCATCCGGACCATGGGCAGGTGCTGGTAGCTCTGGCGCCGCCCGTTGCCCGACGAGCGGCGGCCCTCCTTGCGGGCCCGTAGGTAGTCCCACAGGTACTCGGTGAGGACACCGTTCTCGATCAGCACGTTGCGCTGAGCCGGATGACCCTCGTCGTCGAAGCCGAAGGTCCCCCACTCGTTCCCCACCGTTCCGTCGTCGACCAGGGTGACCAGCGGGCTCGCCACCTGCTGGCCTACTTGGCCCACGTAGACCGAGGCGTCCTTGACAATGTGGTCCGCCTCGAGGCCGTGGCCGCAGGCCTCATGGAAGAGGATGCCCCCGCTCCCTCCGGCCAGCACCAAGGGGACCTCGCCCGAGGGGGCCGGCCGGGCCGACAGCTTGGACAGGGCCCGGCGGGCAGCCAGCTCGGCCAGCTCCTCCACCGACACCTCGTCGAACAGGTCGAACCCCACCGTGCGGGCCGCCGACTCGAACCCGGTCTGCAGCCCGGTGTCCCCTTCGGCCACACAGGACACCGAGAAGCGGGTGCGGACCTGCTCGTCGCGGGCCAGCAGGCCCTCGGAGTTGGCGATCAACACCCGTCGCCTGGAACCGCCGTAACCGGCTTGCACCTGGGAAATGGCGCCACCGGCGGACCGTCCCGCCTCGTCAGCCCGACGCAAGAGGGCCAACGAATCTGCCTTGGATGCCGGGCCGCTCCCTGTCCGGGCATCGCGACGAACCCCGTCGCTGAGCGCGGCGGCCACCGAGGTCGTCCCGCCGCCGCCCTGGGCCACGGCCGAGGCTGCTTCGGCCGCTCGGATCAGGCCGGCCTCGGACAGGTCGGCGGTGTGGGCGAACCCGGTGGTCTCCCCGACCACGACCCGGATCCCGGCCCCACGGTCCCGCCCCGACGAGAGCTCCTCGACCCGGCCGTCGTCGAGCACGGCCGACGAGGTGGCCCGGTCCTCCGCGAACACCTCGGCAAAGTCGCCACCGTGGCGCAGCGCCTGGCCGAGCACGCGTTCGAGTACGGGTGTTTCGATCACTACTGCCTCCTTGCTCACCGGAGGTATCCCCGGGCATTTCTGACCGGAGGTGTCCCCGGGCACATGCAGCGGCGGCGATAGTGGCCGAGGTCCGCTGTCTCCCGTATCGTACCGGGGTGGCACTTCGCACCGGTCTGAGCGCCCGCGTCGACCTCAGCGTGACCGAGGCGGACACGGCCATAGCGCTGCGGTCGGGCAACGTCCCCGTGCTGGCCACTCCCCGACTCGTCGCCCTGTGCGAAGAGGCCACGTGCGAGGCCCTGGACGGCCACCTTCCCGAGGGTACGACCAGTGTGGCCAAACGGGTGCAGTTCGACCATCTGGTGCCCGTGGGCATCGGCGGCCAGGTCACCGCAGAGGCGACCCTCGACCGCATCGAGGGTCGCCGCCTCACCTTTACCGTCGCGGTGACCGATGGGTCCGGGCTGGTCGGGGCGGGTAAAGTCTCCCGGGTCATGGTGGACCGTACAGCCTTTCTCACCCACGCCCGGTAACGTATCCATCTTCATCAAGCAGCTGTCGAGAGGTCGGGCCAAGGGACGCCGGGAGGTCGGACCTCCTGCCCGTTCCCAGATGGGCGACCCATGTGGGCGCCGGGCCGATTGACCATGGTTCGGCTTCGCGATTCAGATAGCGTGACAGACAGAGCGCCTTATGATCCTCGAACACATCGACAGCCCCGCCGACCTTCGATCCCTCTCTCCCGAGGAACTCGACGTCCTGTCCGAAGAGATCAGGGGCTTCATCGTGGACGCGGTGACCGCCACCGGTGGCCACCTCGGATCCAACCTCGGTGTCGTGGAGCTCACCTTGGCCCTGCACCGCACGTTCGACTCCCCTCGAGACGCCTTGCTCTGGGACACCGGGCACCAGGCCTACGTGCACAAGCTGGTGACCGGCCGGCGGGACGCCTTCACCGAACTGCGTCAGGCCGGTGGCCTTTCGGGTTACCCCAACCGCAGCGAGTCCGAGCACGACTGGGTGGAGAACAGCCACGCCTCGACCATCCTGAGCTATGCCCACGGCCTGGCCAACGCCTTCGAGCTCCAAGAGGCCGACCGGCGGGTGGTGGCCGTGGTCGGCGACGGCGCCCTCACCGGGGGCATGGCCTACGAGGCGCTGAACAACCTGGGCCACTCGGGGCGGCGGGTCCTCATCGTCCTGAATGACAACGGTCGGTCGTACGCCCCTACCGTGTCGCGGCTCTCGGTGGGCCTCACCCATCTCCGGCTCAATCCCACCTACGTCCACGCCCGCCAGCGGCTCCGGCACCTGATCAAGGAGATACCCGCCGTCGGCGATATCGCCTATTCCGGTGTTCACGGGCTGACCACGGCATTGCGCGAGGTGGTCACCCCCCACACGTTCTTCGAGTCCCTCGGCATTCGCTACGCCGGCCCCATCGACGGGCACAACGTCGCCGAGGTGGAGCAAGCATTGGCCCACGCGGCCGAATGGGACGGGCCCATCATCGTTCACGTCGTCACCCAGAAGGGCCGGGGCTACGCACCGGCTGAAGAGGACGAGGTCCAGCGACTCCACGACGTGAAGGTGCAGGTGGCCGCGGCGGCACCCGACACCGTCCCCGTCGGCGCCGGCCAGAACGGTAGCGGTGCCTCACGCGGCACGGGCCAGCCGGGCAGCGAGCTCCTCGCCATCGAGGCCGGCGACCTCCCTCCGGCCACCTACACCGACGCCTTCACCCGTTCACTCCTGCGGGCGGCGGAGACCGACCACCGGATCGTGGCCATCACCGCGGCCATGCCCGGGCCCACCGGGCTCCTCCCCTTCCAGGCCCGGTTCCCGGACCGGTTCGTCGACGTGGGCATCGCCGAGCAGCATGCGGTGACCGCGGCGGCCGGCATGGCCATCGGTGGGCTCCGACCGGTAGTCGCGGTCTACTCGACCTTCTTCAGCCGGGCCTTCGACCAGGCCAACCTGGATGTCGGCCTCCACGGCCTCCCTGTGGTGTTCGTCCTCGACCGGGCCGGGATCACCGGCGACGACGGGCCCAGCCACCACGGTGTCCTCGACCTGGCCCTCACCCTGTCCATTCCGGGCATGACCGTATTCACCCCCTCCTCGGTTGACGAGGTCGAGGTGATGCTCGAGGAGGCCCTCACCCTGGAAGGACCGGCGGTCATCCGGTTCCCGAAAACCAGGGCCCGCCAGGTGGCGACCGGGGACGTGGGCCACGGCCTGGCCGGGCGGCGGCTTCACGCCGGCGACGGTTCGGTGTGCATCCTGGCCGTCGGCAAGATGGTGGGACCGGCCGAAGAGGCGGCGGCCGAGCTCCGGGCCGAAGGAGTGGCGGCCACCGTCTGGGACGTCCGGGTGGTCTCGCCACCCGATCCGGCGATGCTGGCCGATGCGGTCCGCCACGACCTGGTGGTGACGGCCGAGGACGGCATGCGCCATGGCGGGGCCGGCATGTTCCTGGCCGATGCCATGGCCGGCGCCCACCCCGGTGGAACGGTCCCGCCCGTGACTGTGCTGGGCATTCCCCGCACGTTCATCGCCCAGGACAAGCCGGACAGCATCCTGGCCCGCTTCGGTCTCGACGGCCCGGGGTTGGCCCAGTCGGTCCGCGAGGCGATGGCCACGGACCGGGTCGGACCCACCGGCGACGAACTGGGCTGAGGGCACGAACGGCGACTCGCATCGCCCCATGACGCCCTGTTATCGGCGAGAGCGCCTCGCCAATGTCCCGGTCACGAACTCCTCAACGGTGAAATCACCGAACACGTCGTCACGGATCTCGACCGCGCCATCCCGGACGACGAGCAGTATGCGTAAGAGGCGTCGCCTCGCAGCCCGGTTCATGAGGACGCTCGCAAACGCGACCGGCGCAAGGATGCCCCCGATCATGGCCAAACCAAACGTCCTGACCCAACTCGATTGCCGCATGCGCAGTGCTCCCCGGTGCCGATGACCCCGATGAAACTTCGGCGTCGGCACCGAACATAACACCGCCCTCACCGACCGTCGTCACCCCGATCGGGTGAGAACAGCTCCAGCCGGCGAGCAGAAGCCAGGACCGCGAAAGGGCTTTCCGAGTCACCGTCCCGCTCCGATATTCGGGCCATACTCTCCCCATGGATGCTGGCTTACGGGACCCGCCCCGACACCGGGGGTTCGGTCCCTTTGTCACCTGGGCCGAATACGCGGCCGAAGACGGCGCGTTGGTCCACTGGGAGTCTCGTCGACAGCGGAAGCACGCCCGTCCCGATCCCGCCCATCCCGAGGCACGTCCCTCCACCTGGTGGGACCCCGGCGCCCGAGGCTGGTGGTTGGCCATCCTCTTCGCCGTCGGCTCCATCCTCTTTGCACTGGGGGCAGTGCCTGGGTACTCCTCGCTGGTGGGAGTCAGATGGGACTCGATCACCTTCTTCATCGGATCCATCTTCTTCACCGGAGCCGCCTTCTTGCAGTACCGCGAGATGGTGGACGCGGCGCCGGCGGGACCTCCGAAGGGCTGGCGCCGTTATCTCTCCCTGGGCACTCGGCGAATCGACTGGTGGGCAACCGTCGTCCAGCTGGTGGGCACCGTCTTCTTCAACGTGAGCACGGCCGACGCCATCCGAATCGATCTCAGCACCGGATCGGCCACCCACCACGTGTGGCGGCCGGACCTGCTCGGGTCGGTCTGCTTTCTGGTGGCCAGCGCGCTGGCCTGGTTCGAGGTCTGCCACGGCTGGGGTGCGTGGCAGACCTCGAGCCTGTCCTGGTGGATCGTCCTGGTCAATCTGGCCGGGTCCGTCGCGTTCGGGGTCTCGGCCATAGCGAGCTACATCGTCCCGGAGACCGGGGAGCTGCTCAACGTGACGCTCACTAATCTCGGTACATTCGTGGGGGCGCTCCTCTTCCTGGTCGGAGCGGTGCTGCTGTTGCCCGAGCGAACCGAGTCCCTGGGCAACTGATACGCGTCCACTGGGGGCATCGATCCTCGTCCCAGGCACGCTCCACATGAGCCCGACCGAGCCTAGGGAACAGTCGGAGTACCCCGCAGCTGGTCAGCTATCCGGCCGGCGAACTGGCGGGCCTCCTCCAAGTGGTGCTCGCGGAGGTTCGTCGGGGGGATCTTCACCCCGTGAAAGCGCGATCGGTTCTCACCGGTTCCCAAGAAGCTGAGTTGGGAGAGGAGCGACCGAACCTGGCCCCCTTCGTATCGGAAGTGGATCCCGTCCCGGTACAGGCCGCCCGCCTTGGTCCCCAGCCGTCGCATTGTCTTGATGTTGTGCTTCCAGTACCGGCGGCACGGCACCGCAGCCCCAAAGGGCTTTCCCTTCAAGATCTGCCGTGTTGCGGGCGACTCCAGGAATGAGCGCATGGGAACGCTCGTGGACAACCACCAGGTTGGCGCACCCACGAGCACGAAGTCGTAGTCACCGCTGGTTGCCGCGTCGGGAATCCCGATGATCGCCGGCCGTCGCCTCAACTCGGCTGGGATCATGGCCACCACTTCGCCAAAGGGATGCTTCATCGGAAAGTGTCCACACTCGACGCGTTGCCTGGTGCTCTGGGGCTGAATGCGATCGTCATCACGTGCACCGGGTTTGCCTCGACTGTGAGCAAGAATGGGCTGAGGTCGCCGCTTGATGCGAAGACGACCGATGGACGGAGTCTCGGCTGCTGTGTCCCGTTTCTCGGTACTGCTCTTCTTCTGCAGCGGCTACGCGAGCAACGACAGGCGTCTGAGGTCAGTCGCGAGAGCGACCGATGCCGTCTTCGCGACCGCACTGGTCGGTTTCGGACAGCGGATTGACCGAAATCAGCTCGATGTTCAGGTCTCGTAGCTGCTCGAGCACGCTGTGCAACTGAGCCTGGTCAATCATCCGGCCAACGAAATGTGTATGACCGTGGTCAACGCGGCCAACTTCGAATCCGTCAAAGGCCGCCGCTAGAGTCGGTCCGAGCCTTCCCTTGACAACGATTTCGTAGGTAGTGGCGGTCACTACGATCCTCTCGGGTCCGAGGGCACACCCACCTATAGGTTCGCCAGCTCGTAGTCCGTAGGTCCGATGCGCTCGTTGGTCCTCAGGCCAGATTCCTGGAGTAGTCCTCAGGCCGAGCCGCGAGGCGCGGCCTCTCACGCGCAGTCCCCCCACGTCCTGGACAGCGAGCTCTGTCCCCCACGTGGGCTTATCCATCAGCTTGCGGGTCCGACCGGACTGTTGTCGTCACCCACAGAGGATGAGTTTTTCCCGCATTCGGGCGAGCCCTATGCTGCCAAATCGGCAACGGGGCCCGTAAAACGGCGGCGGGTTGGGTACGCCAATGCTGGAAGAGCTCTCCGCCGAGATGGCCGAGTTGCCCGAGGTGGTCATCGTGCTCGACGATGTGCACCACCTCTCGAACGCCATCCTGCTGTCCGACCTGGGGCGCCTGGTCGAACTTGGTGCCCCGAAATGTCCACATACTGCTGTTGACCCGGACGGACCTTCCCATCGCCTGGAGCCGCCATCGGGTGCGATCGGGCATGACCGAGATCCGCCAGGCCGATCTGGCCCTGGACGCCTTCGAATCGGCCCAGCTCCTCGAGCACATTGCCGGCAGGTCCCTGAGCACCGACAGCGTGCGAGCGCTGGTCACTCGGACCGAGGGCTGGGCGGTGGGGTTACAGCTGGCCGCGATGGCACTCCGGTTTCAAGACGATCCCGATAGCGTCGTCATTGAATTCAGCGGGAGCGACCGGCTCATCGCCGACTATCTCAGCGAGGAGGTCCTCGCCGCGCAGTCGGCCTGCCTTGAGGGAATTCCGCCATCGGCTCAAACTTCGGCAACGCGGCCGGACACCGGGCACCAGACAAGGACCGAGGAAGGTGGATGGTGCGCCTGCAGGACGACTCCCGCAATTCATGAGGAGGCGATCGAGTAGATGCTCTTTCCTATCAGCCAGAACCCGAGAATTAAGGAGGCAATGACGATGACCACGTCCATGTGGTCATTGATCCACGTGCGCAAGCGGCCGAGGAACGCCTGGGCCGCCTCAGGGCGGAAGCTGGCATAGGTCTCCATGGTCAGAAACGCCGACGTCGAGATGAGGCAGAAGATGATCACAGCGAGATAGCTGGCCGCAGAGGTCAGCTTGGCGTCGACGATGGTGGCCACCCCGGCCGCAACCAATCCCCACGGTTGCAGGAGGGGAGCCAGCCCGATCACGAACCATGGCGACATGCTGTCCAGACCGGTCTGCCATTTTGGCGTCTTCTTCGGCTTTTTCGGGCCCCCCAACCGGCGCCGCCGTCGCTCGGCAATGACGAGCAGCCCAACACCGATCGCGATTTTGACAGCCACGGCGGCTAGCGACGGCGCCGTGTTCGGTTGAGGAGGCTTGTTGCCAGTGATCAGGATCGTGATTGCGATCACGATCGCCAGCGACAAGATCCAACCGAATATGAAGAGTGCCCCCTTCCGCACGCCCCCCTTCGCCAGGAGGACGAGAATGAAGGCGGTGAGGGGGAGCGGCTCGAGCGTGATGACCAGGCCGATAAGGACGAGGTCGAGGATCACACCGCCGCCCTGCCAATCCCAGATGTGAGCCTATTGGGCCAGGACCTTGGCCTTCTGGGCCTCGAACTCGGCATCGGTGATGGCACCCTTCTCCTTGAGGTCGGCCAGCTTCGCCAACTGGTCGGTCGGGCTCGTCCCCGCCACATCGCTGACGTAGCTGTTGAATGCCTCCTGCTGGCGCTGCGCCTGCTTTGCCGCCCGTTCGTGCATGGAACCGCCCCGAATAAGCAGGTAGGCCAGTACGCCGATCACCGGAATGATGAAGACGAAGAGGACCCAGAGCATCTTGGCTCCGCCACCCATGTCGTCGCTACGGAAGATGTCCGAGAAGATAGCGACGAGAATCCAGATATAGACGATGAAGAGGAAGATCTCAAACATGGTCCAGAAGATGTCGAGCAACGGGTAGGTGTATGCGAACATCGAAGCCTTCTCCTCAATCGTGGTCGGTCGAGAGGAACCCCTTCATCCACGTGCCCGGTCGTGGTGCCGACTCGACCGGAAACAGGGCGCGAAGTCTCTCGAGAGGAATCGAACCACGTCCGGGGGCATCGGTCATCACCCTCAAGGGGTGACTTCGGACCACTGGAAGATTCCGGGCTATCACCCTCTCGGGATGACGACTTCGGGCGCCGTCCGTTTCATGCTTGGAAGAACCACGACTGCTGCAGCCATCGTCGGGGCCCGGTCGTGCGCCCGTTCACCATCCATCCCAGCCCAAAGCCGCCAGCCGACACGGTGTGAACGGCTCGAATCCAGGAGCAGAGATGCCTGACATTGCCCGGAACCACCTCCCGATCCCCCGTCGAGACTATGTCGGACTGATCACCTACGACGCCAAGGACCCCGACACGAAGTTCGCTCCGATCGAGCAGCTGCGTCCGCCCGAAAAGGCACCGAACGTCCTGGTCATGATGATCGACGATGCCGGTTTTGGAGCGTCGAGCGCGTTCGGGGGCCCGTGTAGCACTCCCCATGCCGAGCGTCTGGCGGCACAGGGCTTGCGCTTCAACCGGTTCCACACCACCGCCCTCTGCTCGCCCTCCCGCCAGGCCCTTCTGACCGGGCGAAACCACCATTCGGTGGGGATGGGCGGCATCACCGAGATCGCCACGTCGGCTCCGGGCTACAACTCGATCCGGCCCGATACGGCCGCGCCGCTGGCCAAGATCCTCCAGCTCAACGGGTACAGCACCGCTCAGTTCGGAAAGTGCCACGAGGTGCCGGTGTGGGAGACGAGTCCGATGGGTCCGTTCACCCAATGGCCGACCGGAAGCGGATTCGAACATTTCTATGGATTCGTCGGAGCGGAAACCAACCAGTATTACCCGGCCATCTATGACGGCACCACGCCGGTGGAGCCGTCCAAGTCACCGGAGGAGGGCTACCACTTCACCGAGGACATGACCGATCGAGCTTCGGAATGGGTCAGGCAGCAAAAGGCGTTGATGCCGGACAAGCCATTCTTCATGTACTACGCGCCGGGAGCCACCCACGCCCCCCACCATGTGCCAAAGGAGTGGAGCGATAAGTACAAGGGCCGGTTCGATGCCGGATGGGACGCCCTCCGAGAGGAGACACTGGCCCGACAGAAGGAGCTCGGCGTCGTGCCCCCGGAGACGGAGCTGTCAGCTCGTCCGGCCGAGATCTCGGCATGGGACGACGTCCCGGCCGACCTCAAGCCCGTGCTCGCTCGCCAAATGGAGATCTACGCCGGTTTTTTGGAGCACACCGATCATCACATCGGCAGGCTCCTTGACACCTTGAAGGACCTCGGTGTCCTCGACGACACGCTGATCTTCCTCATGATCGGCGACAACGGGGCCAGTGCCGAAGGGACTCCGAACGGCACCTTCAACGAGATCATCTCGCTCAATGGGGCCGCCGAGTTCGAGACCACCCAGTTCATGGTCGACCACATCGACGGGTTCGGCACCCCCGAGGCCTACAACCATTACGCCGTGGGCTGGGCCCATGCCATGGACACCCCCTACCAGTGGACAAAGCAGGTCGCCTCCCACTTCGGGGGGACCCGCAATGGCACCATCGTCCACTGGCCGAGCGGGTTCGACGCCCACGGCGAGGTCCGCACCCAATTCCATCACATCATCGACGTGGCATCGACGATCCTCGACGTGGCCGGACTTCCCGAACCGACGTTTGTGAATGGGATCCAGCAGATGCCGTTGCACGGCGTGTCCATGGCCTATGCCTTCGACCAGGCCGACGCGCCCGAGGGCCGCGAGACCCAGTACTTCGAGGTCGCCTGCAACCGGGGTATTTACCACAAGGGATGGACGGCGGTCACCCGTCACAGCGTCCCGTGGGACTTCGGCGCCAAGCTACCTGCCCTCGACGACGACGCGTGGGAGCTCTATGACACCACGACCGACTGGTCCCAGGCTCACGACCTTGCCGCCGAACACCCAGAGAAGCTGAAGGAGCTCCAGCGTCTCTGGCTCATCGAAGCGGTGAAGTACAACGTCCTCCCTCTTGACGACCGCCGCATCGAGCGCTTCAACTCCGATATCGCCGGGCGCCCCGTGCTCGTCAAGTCCAAGACACAGATGCTCTACGGCGGCATGATCCGGTTGAGCGAGAACTCCGTGCTCAACATGAAGAACAAGTCGCATACGGTCACCGCCGAAGTGGTGGTACCGGAGGAGGGCGCGAACGGGGTGATGGTGTCGCAGGGTGGTGCCTTTGCCGGGTGGAGCCTCTACCTCCACGAGGGCAAGCCGAAGTACTGCCACAACCTGGCTGGGCTGATGCGGTTCTACGTCGAGGCGACCGACCCGGTCGCGCCCGGCACCCATCAGGTGCGCATGGAGTTCGCCTACGACGGCGGCGGCCTGGCCAAGGGGGGCACCGCCACCCTCTTCATCGACGGCGACAAGGTCGGTGAGGGCCGGATCAACGCCACCGTGCCCATGATCTACTCGGCCGACGAGACCTGCGACGTCGGGAGCGACATCGGGACGACGGTCAGCGAGGACTACACCGGTGCCACCAGCGCGTTCACCGGGACGGTGAACTGGGTCCAACTGGACATCGGCGACGACGACCACGATCATCTGATCTCACCGGAGGATCGTATGCGGGTGGCCACGGCGATCCAGTAGTCCCAACCCCCTTTCATGCGGTTACCGTGGGCGACATGCCCGATTCGTGCTGCGCACCCAGTCGGGGGCAACCATCAGAGCCGGAACGTCCGCACCAGGTGGTGGAGCCCGGCGTCCGTCATCCGACCTCGCTCGTCACGGTGCCCGCCGGCCGGTACCGCGTCGGTGATGAGTCCGACCGGGCCTACGCCGGTGACGGCGAGGGGCCCGTCCACCACGTCGCCCTGCCGGCATTCCACATCGACGCGCTCGCCGTGTCCAACCAGCGATTTGCCCAATTTGTCGACGACACCGGATGGCGGACCGACGCCGAACGCTTCGGGTGGTCGTTCGTGTTCGGCGGGCTGCTGCCCGACGAGTTCCCGCCCACCCGCGGGGTGGCGGGAGCACCGTGGTGGCGCCAGGTCATGGGGGCGGAGTGGCGGCATCCCGAAGGCGCTCACTCCGACATCGCTGATCGCCAGGACCACCCGGTCGTGCACGTCTCGTGGAACGACGCCCAGGCCTACTGCGCCTGGTCCGGGACTCGCATGCCCAGCGAGGCCGAGTGGGAGACCGCGGCCCGGGGTGGGATCGACGGGCAGCCGTTTCCATGGGGGAACGAGCTCGAACCCGGTGGGCAACACCGCATGAACGTGTTCCAGGGCGACTTCCCGGGAGGAAACAGCGGTGCGGACGGCTTCGTGGGGACTGCTCCTGTCGATGCCTTCCGGCCCAATGGCTATGGGCTCTACAACACGACTGGAAACGTGTGGGAGTGGTGTGGCGACTGGCTCGATGTCAACTACTACGCAGTATCGCCGGTCGAGAGCCCGACCGGTCCCCCGGCCGGGTCGTCCCGGGTCCAACGGGGTGGCTCCTACCTGCGCCATGCCTCCTATTGCCGGCGCTACCGGGTCTCGGCCCGGTTCGGCAGCGATCCGGAGACCTCCACCGGCAACGTCGGCTTTCGGGTCGCAGCCGACCCCCTGGCACCGGGACAGGCCGTTTCGGCGAGGGCCGATCGGGAGCCAGGGGGGCGATCAGGCCGCTCAACGGGGGATATCGCCCGATAAGGGTGATGAATCGTCCTCATCACGGCGCGACGGTGGACCATGACCAACACGCAGGTAGCTGGAGCCGCATGTTCGGCGAACGATCAATCGACCCAGGAGCAGATCTCACAGGAACGCCGGGTCGCCCTGGGCAAGGCGGCGCGGACGGCCGCGCCCCGGGCCGACCAGGGGGCCTGGGAGCCTCTTCAGGACCGGCCGGACCCGGTGGCCCTGCTCGAGAGCCAGGCGGCCTCCCGTGTCCCCGAGCTGGTACCCATCCGCTACGGGCGCATGGCCGTCTCTCCTTTCACCTTCTTCCGGGGCGCGGCGCTGATCATGGCGTCCGACCTGGCCACGACGCCCCGGTCGGGGCTGACCGTACAGGCCTGCGGCGATGCCCATCTGAGCAACTTCGGCGTGTTTGCCTCGGCCGAACGGTCCCTGGTCTTCGACGTGAACGACTTCGACGAGACACTGCCCGGTCCCTGGGAATGGGACGTGAAACGATTGGCGGCCAGCCTGGCCATCGCCGGTCGGGAACGGGGCTTCTCCGACAAGGAGCGGGCCAGCGTCGTCTTGGACACCGCATCCGCCTACCGGACCGAGATGGCCAAGTTGGCCACCATGCGCGACCTCGACGTCTGGTACGCCCGGCTCGACGCCGACACGGCTTTGAAGGAGCTCTCCAAGCTGTTGCCGGCGGGTGCCGGCAAGGCCGAAAAGAAGACCACGTCCAAGCTCAAGGCCTCTGCCGACAAGCAACTGGCCAAGGCCAGGACTCGGGACAGCCTGCAGGCCCTGGGCAAGCTCACCGAAGTGGTCAACGGCGAGACCCGGTTCGTCAGCCATCCCCCGTTGATCGTCCCCATCGCTGAGCTGGTTTCCGAGTCGGAGGCCGCCGGCCTGACCGACGGGTTCCACAACCTGCTCCGCAGCTATGGAAAATCCCTGCAGAGCGACCGTCGGCACCTCCTGAAGCAATTCCGGTTTGCGGCCATCGCCCGGAAGGTGGTCGGGGTCGGGAGCGTCGGCACCAGGGCCTGGGTCATCCTCATGCTGGGCAGCGACGGGAAGGACCCGCTGCTCCTCCAGGCCAAGGAAGCCCAGGAGTCGGTTCTGGCCCAGTTCGTGGGCAAGAGCCACTACGCCAACCAGGGCGAACGGGTGGTCGCCGGCCAGCACCTGATGCAGGCGTCGAGCGATATCTTCCTGGGCTGGGACACGGTCGACGGCCTCGACGGCGTGCGCCGCGACTTCTACATCCGCCAGCTCCGCGATTGGAAGGGCTCGGCCGACGTGGACAACATGATCCCCGAAGCGATGGCCGCCTATGGCCGGCTGTGCGGGTGGACGCTGGCCCGGGCCCACGCCCGATCGGGCGATCGCATCGCCATTGCCGCCTATCTGGGCTCGAGCAAGGCCTTCGACCACGCCATCGGTTCGTTTGCCGAGACCTATGCCGATCAGAACGAGAAGGACTACCAGGCCATGGAAGCGGCCATCGCCGATGGGCGCATCGTCGCCGAGAGCGGGCTGTGACCGCCCAGGGGCCGTGGGTGCGGGCCATCCCGTGGCCCCCGAGAGGCTGACATGACTGAGAGTTCAACGGCCGCCCCCGCCGCCGACGGCAAACCGGACCGGCCGACAACCGAAGAGCTCATCGGCAGCCGCTATCTGATCCGGTTCGAGGAGGACACACTCAGGCACCGGCCACTGTGGATACGGCTGATCATCGAATATGTGGGCACCTTCATCCTGGTCACCGTGGCCGCCGGGGCCGGCGTCATCAACCACTACGCCGGGGGCGGCCCGATCAGCCGCACGGCGGCTGTGATCGCGCCGGGGGCCGTGGTGATGGCCATGATCTATGCCTTCGGGCCGCTCTCGGGCCTGCATATCAATCCGGCCGTGACCCTGGCCTTTGCCGGCCGCGGGGTGTTCAAGGTGGCCTGGGTGCTGCCCTATCTGATCGTCCAGTTGGCCGGAGCGGTTTCGGCTGCACTCTTCCTGCAGGCCATGTACAGCCACGTGTCGGCGGGCGGCAACTACCCGATTGCCAAACCGGGGGGTGACTGGCGATCGCTGGTGATGGAGATCGTGCTCACCGCCATCCTGGTCTCGGTCATCCTCAACACCGCCACCGGATACCGGAGCATCGGCCATAACGCGGCACTGGCCGTGGGGGCGACCGTCGCCCTCCTGGGCCTGTTCGCCAGCCCCATCAGCGGAGCCTCGATGAACCCGGCCCGCACCCTGGGTCCCGACATCGTCAGCCTCAATTTCAACGGCTGGTGGATCTATATCGTCGGGCCAGTCGTCGGAGCGGCGATCGCCGTCATGCTCATCGGCCTGGTCCGGGGTCTCCCGGGCAAAAAGGAACGAGAGGCTGCCGAAGGCGACGCTCTCCCGATGGAACGGTAGGGGCGTGGTCGGGGGCAGCGTCGCCTCCCAGAAGCGCGATCACCCGATATGGGTGAGGACGAGACGGACAGCAACTCATACTCTGATCGAGCGACAAGGTCGATCTACAAGGTAAGGACGTGAACAGATGACCACAGGACCGGTCGAATACATCATCGTGGGGTTCCCCGGCAACAAGTTCAACGGCCAGATCGCGCCGGAGCTGATCGCCCTGGTCGAGTCGGGGACGATACGCATCCTCGACCTGATCTTCATCGGGAAGGATACGGACGGCTCGGTGGCGACCTTCGAGATCGATGAGCTCGACAGCGCCGTGGGCTTCTCAACTCTGGACGGCAATGTCGGTGGACTGATCAGCCCCGACGACATCGAGTTCGCGGCCCAGAGCCTCGAGCCCAACTCGTCGGCCGCCCTGCTCATCTGGGAGGACGTCTGGGCCGCGCCGTTCGCCGAGGCGGTGCGCCGATCTGGGGGTGTCCTGCTCGAGGGCGCACGCATCCCCCATGAATTTGATCACGCCCGCCCTGGCCGACCTGCCGTCGGCCGTCTGAATCACCGAACGTCAGGAGAAACGCCATGATGAGAAGACGACCCATCGCCCGGATGGCCGTGCGAACCACCGTGGTGGCCGGTACCGCGGCCGCCGTGGGTGCACACGCCGCCAACAAGCGGGCGGCCAACGCCGCCCAGGAAGCTCCGGCCCCAGAGGCACCTCCGCCACCGCCACCGCCCGCGCCTGCGGCCGCGGCCCCCGACCCGATCGAGCAACTCACGCAACTGGCGGCGCTGAAGGACTCCGGCGCGTTGACCGAGGCCGAGTTCGAAACGCAGAAGGCGCGCCTACTTGGGTGATGGCCTGACGCTTCTTCCCCTTGGAGATGCGTTCCGATCGCACCGAGCGGCACGGCCGACTGCACCAGCCGAGCAGGTGAGGACTCCAGTGGCCGTAGCTCCCACCAGGCGTGAATATCCGAGCACGGCGGCCTTCCGAGCGGTCATGCTTCGACGATGAGTCACGGGCGAGCAGCGTGAGCAAGCAAGGAACGAAGTCGCACCGGATCCGGCGGCCCGTGACATGGGTGCTGGTGGTCCTCGCGGCCTTGCTGGTGCCGATCTCGGTACTCACGGTCTGGGCTGTCAGGACCATCACCAACACCGATCAGTTCGTGGCCACCATGGCGCCGTTGGCCCGCCAACAGGTGATCACCGACCATATCGCCATCAAGGCGAGCGACGTGCTCTCACAGAAGGTCGACGTGCAGGGCCGCCTCGAGACCGCACTACCGCCCAAGGCGTCGTTCGCCGCCGCTCCGATCGCCAATCAGATCCATGGCTTTGTGCAAGACCAGTTCAAGACGCTGCTGCGCAGCACGTGGTTCCAACAAACTTGGGACAAGGCCAATCGGCGGCTCCATTCGTCACTAGTCAGCTTCTTGGACGGCAACCAGCTCCCCGCCGGCCAGAAGGCCCAACAAATCGCCATCAAGCTGGATCCCGTTCTGGAGAAAGGGATAACACAGCTCCACAAACAGGGCATCACTGTCTTCGATCCTCTCCAGGCCAAGCTCAAGAACGCCACCAACCTGTCGGTCACGGTCGCATCCAAGCCACAGGTCCAGTCCATCCGGAAGGTGTTCCACCTGGCCAAACAACTGGGTTGGTTGGTCCCGCTGGTGGCCCTCGTCCTCATTGCCGCGGCCGTCGCTGTCGCCGTCGATCGGCGCAAGACGTTGCTCCGTATCGCCGTCGGCGTCTCGACCGCCACCCTCGTTGTCCTCGGGTTGGTCGCCTATGAGCGCAACTTCTTCATCACCCACGCCGCCAACAGGGCGTCCCCGGAGGTCACCGGCGCGGTCTACGACACGCTCAGCCACTTCTTGCATAACTCGTTGCGAGTGACACTGCTGGTCTCGGTCGTCGTGGCCGTTCTCATGTGGCTCATCGGGCCGGCGCGTTGGGCGAGATCCCTCCGTAGCCTGGTCGGGAGAGGATTCCGCTGGTTGGCCCAGCTCTTCGGCGAGCTGGTCTCCAAGACCCGCAGTGCTGGGTCCTCAGAGCGAGTTGAACGATGGGCCCACTTCCCGCTCGATCACGCCTCTGGCCTTCGGCTGCTCGGCGTGGCTGTCGTGGGCTGCATCCTCGTCTTCGGCGGAAACCTGTCGGCTGGGGGCATCCTGTGGAGCGCGGTGGCGTTGGCCGCCTACCTGCTGGTCCTGCAAGGGGTCCTCATATGGGCTCGCCGGCTGATCACTGGGACTCGTGGCCCCGAGGGACCAAGCTCGCCCGTGCCCGATGAGGCAGACCGGGTCCCCGCCGGCTCGGCTGTTCCCGGCTCGGGTGTTGCGCCCACGCATCCTCCCGATCATGATCGCTGATCGCGGCACACTCGCTCGACGGAGGAGTTTGATCCATGACTGAGGCCGCGGGAACCACCCCCGCGCCTGGCGCGAGTGAACCGCCGGCGACGCCCAACCCGGCAGACCTCCTGATGTCCAGGAGCTATCTGGTCCTGCTCCTCCTCGGCGCAGCCATCGGTGTACCGGTCGCTGCGGTCGCCTACTTCTTCCTCAAGGCGGTGGCCGAGACGCAGAGCTACGTCTTCTCGACCCTTCCCGGCCAGGTCGGGTTCCACGGCGAGCCGGCATGGTGGCCCATACTCCCGCTGGCCTTGAGCGGGCTGCTCGTCGGGCTGAGCATCCGCTACCTCCCGGGGACCTCGGGGCACAAGCCGGCAGAGGGATTCAAGGCGGCCGGAGGCGTCGCCCCGATCGAGCTGCCCGGGATCGTCATTGCCGCCTTCGCCACCCTCAGCCTCGGCGTCGTCCTGGGACCCGAGGCACCGCTGATCGCCTTAGGAAGCGGCATGGGCCTCCTCGCCGTCCACCTGGTCAAGCGGGATGCCCCGGCCATGGCCGGGGTGGTGATCGGCGCCGCCGGGAGCTTTGCCGCCGTCAGCACGCTGCTCGGGTCGCCCATCGTCGGTGCCTTCCTGCTCATGGAGGCGGCGGGCCTCGGCGGCCCGTTGCTGGGAGTCGTCCTGGTCCCGGGCCTGCTCGCCGCCGGGATCGGCTCGTTGATCTTCGTCGGCCTGGACAAATGGACGGGGTACGGGCACCTCACGCTGGCCGTCCCGAACATCCCTGCTTTCACCACCCCGGACGTGGCTGAGCTGCTATGGGCAGTGGGCATCGGTGTCGCCGCCGCGGTGGTCGGGACGGTCATCCGGTGGATCGCCCTGTGGCTCCAGCCGGTGGTCGAGGGCCGGATGGTGCTGTTGACCCCGGTCATGGGCGTAGTCATCGCCGGCTGCGCCATCGCCTTCGGCGAGGCGTCGGGCCGGAATTCATCCGAAGTGCTGTTCTCCGGCCAATCGGCGCTGGGGTCGCTGATCCACGACGCCTCCAGTTGGTCGGTCACCGCCCTGTTGCTCCTGGTCCTGTTCAAGGGCCTGGCCTACGGAGCTTCATTGAGCTCGTTCCGGGGCGGTCCGACCTTTCCCGGAATGTTCATCGGGGCCGCGGGCGGGATTGCCCTGTCCCATCTCCCCGGGCTGCCCCTCATTGCCGGCGTGGCCATGGGCATCGGAGCCATGACCGTCGCCATGCTCGGGTTACCCCTGACCTCTGTCCTGTTGGCCAGCCTCTTCCTGGAGGCGGACGCCATCGCCCTGATGCCGCTGGTGATCGTGGCCGTCGTGGTCGCCTACGTCGCCACGGCCCGGCTCCGTCCGCTCCTGCCGGCGATACCGTCAGCGCCGCCCGACACGAAGGCACCGGCTGCGCCGCCCGGCGGGGCCACTGCACCGACCGGCACCTCTGCCCCACCCACATGAACGGATGGGAGTACGTCGTCTTGTTCCTGGCCGTCACGGCCTCGTGGGCCGGCGTGCCCTTCATCGGGAGTGCCGCGGTGGGGGCCGCCGCGGTGGGGGCCAGCCAAGGGAACCTCAACCTGGTGGCGGTTGTCGTCATCGCCGCCATTGCCGGCGAGATCGGGGGCATCATCGGCTACCGGGTGGGTGACCGCTGGGGACAACAGCTCATCGAGCGCCCGGGAAAGCGTCAGGCCAGCCGGCAACAGCTCGTGGCCAAGGGGGAACGGGCCTACGCCAAGTGGGGTCGGCTGGCCGTCTTCTTCACGCCGGCCATCATCTCGGGGACGGCCAAGATGAACCAGGCCCAGTTCGTCGTGTGGAACTTCGTGGCGTCGATCGCCTTCGCCCTGGCCGTCGCCCCCACCGCCTACGGCATCGGCCGGGTGACCACCGGACACAACTCCACCGAGGACATCGTCATCCTGGTCTTCGGCCTGGCCATGAGCGCCTTGTTGGTGATGGTCCTCATGCGGCGCCATCGTCGGCATGTGGCCCTCCGTGCCGCCGAGTGAACTGGCCAGCATCCTCGTCCGAGCCGGTCGATGCACCCGGAGGCCAATTGATACCGCAAGAACAGGCCCTCAGCCGTCCCTACTGCTATCGGGTGCCCAGTCGACCTGGATCGGACGTCGGGAGACCAAGCGCGGGCGGCCAACCGTTGCCGGTCGGTCGGTCGTCCACGGGGCCGGGGTGGCAGAGGTGAGGCCGGCCAGGCCACGCAGGGCCTGGTCGTAACCGGATCGGATCCAGGCGAACCTTCGCCAACACCCTTCGATGTCTCCGTCAGCGATGGCGACCAACGAGGTCAGCCGTTCCAGGGCGGCGACATATTCCTCTCTACCAATCGACAATTCCGGAGCAGGCTCCCCGAGCCTCGACATCAGATCGGCCAGCCGGACGCTTCGCTCAATCGGGAGCGCGGCCGCAGTGCCGATCCGGGCCATGGCGGGAACGCCGTAGGCCAAGGCCAGCATCGGTCCCTTGTCGGCATCGGTGGGAACCGACTCAACGGTGGAGAGCGAGACGGAGATGAGCAGGGCAGCCCCGTCGAGCATGGTCCCGACCGAAGCCACCCAAGACTGCTCCGGGTTCGCATCGGGAAAATAGCTGAGCGCTGGGAATGACGAATGGGTCTGATCGAGCTCGAGAAGCCAGTTGGTCGCGATCCGCCACAGATCCGGGTTGTCCAATGCACCCATCCGGTGGAGGTTGGCCACCATGCCGACCGGATCGGCCGGCGTGCCGGCGAAAGGGCGTAGCACGGTGATCCCCTTTTCCCGCTCATGATGGGCGGCATAGATCGTCGGCAGGTAACTGATCAAGAGGGCGACGAGCCCGAGCCCGATGGTCGCTTCGATGAAGGTGAGCCAGATCCGGCCGACCCCGCTCGGTTCGGCGAATCCCAGCGTGAAGAGTGACGACCCACTGATCTCGAAGGAACGCAAAGATGATTCCTTACCCGTCCCCCAGAAGACGAACGAGAACCCTGCGGTGACAATGACCATCCACACCAGAGGCAGGCTCACCAGCGCCACCGGCGCATAGAGGGCGCGCAAGTTGTCCTCACGCTTCTGGTTCCGCCAGTTACGGATGAGCAGGCGGTCGACCACGGCGAAGACGAACCGGGCGATGTGGGTGAACCGCTCTCGCGGTAGCACGACGGTCTCCAGGGCGGAGATCAACGTGGCCACGACGACGACGGTGCCGGCCATGACGGCCAGCACATGAACGGCGATCATCGTCTAGTCCACATCTTGGGCGTTGAGCTTAGAGGTGGCTGAACCCTCCGGCCTCCTCCGAGCTCATGGTGACGCTGACCGGATGTTTGTCGAAGTGTCCGACGCAAGCGGCGAAGTCGGTGAGGAGTATGGAGATGAGGTCCCGATCCACCCCCTGGCGGACGAGTACCCGCTGGACGGCGATGTCCGAAGCCGATCCGGTCAGCGGGTAGGCCGGTACCTGCCAGCCGCGCACCCGCAGACGGTCGGCCAGGTCGAAGAGGGTGTACCCCGGATCGATGCCGTCTTTGATCTTCCAGGTCACCGTGGGGATCCCGGTGTGGGGGTCGCTGTCGCACAGCAACTCGAAGGGCCCGAGCTTGACGATCTCTTTGGCCAGATAGGCACCGGCGTCGTAACACGCCTGGTGGGTGCGCCGGTACCCGTCGCGCCCGAGCCGGACGAACTCGTAGTACTGGGCGATGATCTGCCCGGCGGGTCGAGAGAAATTGATCTGGAAATCAGGCATGTCCCCGCCCAGATAGCTGACATGGAAGATCAGGCCATCGGGGAGCTCGGCCTTGTCCCGCCACACCACCCAGCCGACGCCCAAGGGGGCCAGGCCGAACTTGTGACCGGAGGTGCTGATCGACTTCACCCGCGGCAACCGGAAGTCGAACTCGATGTCCGGTGCGCAGAAGGGGGCCAGGAATGCGCCACTGGCCCCGTCGACGTGGATGTCCACGTCGTACCCCTTCTCCTCCTGCAGTCGGTCGAGGGCCTCAGCCAGTTCCGCCACCGGCTCGTAGACGCCGGTGTAGGTCACCCCGAAGGTCGGCACGACCAGCATGGTGTTCTCGTCGATGCGCTCGACCATCTGGTCGGCATCCATGTGGTACTTGCCCGGTGACATGGGGATCTCCCGCATCTCGATGTCCCAGTACCTGGCGAACTTGTGCCATACCACCTGCACGGGCCCGCAAACCATGTTCGGCTTGTCCGTTGGCTTGCCCGCTGCCTCCTGCTTGGCCCGCCATCGCCACTTGGCCGCCAGGCCCGCCAACATGCACGCCTCCGACGAGCCCAAGGCGGAGGCACCGACGGTATGGGCCGAATCGGGCGCGTTCCACAGGTCGGCCAGCATGTGGACACAGCGGCGCTCGACCTCGGCCGACTGCGGGTACTCGTCCTTATCCATCAGGTTCTTGTTGATGGCCAGGTCCATCAACTCGTGGACCTGAGGGTCTTCCCAGGTCTGGCAGAACGTGGCCAGGTTCTGCCGGGCATTGCCGTCGAGGAGCAACTCGTCCCGGATAGCCTGGCTGGCGAACTCCGGTATCGTCTCGTGTTCCGGAAACCGGTACTTGGGCAGGGTGTGAGACAGGTCGGCCGAGGCAAACAGCGCCTCCGCCGCCTCCTGCGACCGGTGGATACGTTCGTGCAGCGGCATCGTTCACCTCGGTTGTCAGTGTGCCCGCCGGGTTGACCTTCGCAGGGCCACCGTGCGGGGGACCACAGCGCAGAAGACGGCAAAGGGGACGAGCTGCCCTCACACCCAATCTAGATGGGCGGGCTCTGGCCAACATCACCCGGAAAGGGTGAGATGCCCACCGGAATTCCAAGCAGGCCCGGTACCGGCGCTCAGAGCAGGCCCATCTGGCGTGCCTGCGCGATGGCGTCGTTGCGATTGACTGCGCCGAGCTTCTGGAAGATGTGGGCCATGTGGGTCTTGATCGTGTTCACCGACACGAAGCATTTCTGGGCCAGTTCGATGTTGGTCAGCCGGCTGGGCAAATAGGAGAGGATCTCGAGCTCACGATCGGTCAGCGGGTCGGCCAGCGTTCCCACCAGGGACGAGGAATAGAGCACTCCGCTTTGCTCGAGAATGGCCCTCCGGAATTCCTCGTGCTCGCCTGGGAGCCCCGAGAGCATTCGCACCATTGGTGGGCCCACGTTGACGAACACCTCGACCAACCAATGTCGATCGCCCAGGGCCATGGCCTCACCGAGATGGGACCGAGCATCGTCAATTCGATCGACAGCCTCGGACAAGAGGGCGGCAAGGAGGTGGTGCTCGATACCAGCCACCGGCTCAGTCACCTCTGACCGCATTGGCAACGAGTCGAATTCCTTCCGGGCCCGCTCCAAGTCTCCCAGGGCCAGTGCGTCCAGGGCCAGCTCGAAGGTCAAGAAATGCGACCGCGAATCCGATTCGGCCGCCAACAGCATGGCCCGCTCGGGCGATCCGCTCAGGCGCAGAAGGCGGCTGCGCAGGACGAAGAGGCGATCGGCGACGACCGGCGGGGGCTGCGAACCTAGTTCGAGGGTGGCCGACACGATCGTCGTCGTCGCCTCGTCGTTCAGGCCCTCGGCTGCTTGCAGCAGGGCCCGGGCGAACTGGCAGATCCACATCAGCTGCAGACGTTGGTTGGCAAAGGCGCGCAGCGTCGCCTCGTGCAGGTAGAGCGCGGCCTTGTTGGGCTGGGAACGAAGGAGGGCGACGAAGGTGAGGGCCAGGTAGGCATCGGCTGCTGAGTGATGGGCCAACGTGTCGACCCCGCGGGCCACGGCCAGGGCCTCACCGGCCAGCGCCTCGGCGCGATGGGCGCGGCCGCACCAGGCCTCGAGCAACGCCAGCGAGCCCAGCCCGCTGATCTTCCAGACCGAGTAGGCCGCCCCCAGGCTTCCCAATCCGCGCTCGAGCCAGTCCCGAGCCTCAATCATGTTGCCGGCCAGGAAATGGGCCCGTCCGCCCGAGACCAGGGCAAGGGTCCAAAGGGACTGGGCGTCGGTCAGGCCCATGACCGAGGGTATTTGCAGCTGATCGGCGTCTTCAAGGCTGGCCAACAGGTCGAGGGAACGGACAGCCAACTCGATCGTTGTCTCCGGCCGGGGCCGCCATTGGGCCAGGAGCGTCAGCAGGACCATGGCGCAGAGTCGTTCGCCGTCGTTGGCCGTCGGGTCGGTCATCACCTGGCGGGCGAGGTCCTCTCCCGCGGCCGCCTGGCCGTCGACCCCTTTGAGGAAGGCCAAGAGGAGGCTTACGCTGTGCCTTCCGGCTCGGATGGCCTCGGGTACGCCTTCGATCCATCGGATGACCGTGACCATCTGGCCCCGTTCGTACACGTCCGAGCCGAGGGACAAAACGATCTCGAGGACGCGTTCCCACTCTCTCGCCCGGAGCAGGAACTCGACGGCCTGGCTGACCTCACCCCGCCGGAGGTGCCACTCGGCCGCCTTCTGCAAGAGCGGCGCCTCGGCCGAGGGGTCCTCGACCCGAAGCCGGTAGCGCATGAGGTCCCGAAAGAGATGGTGAAACCGGAACCGGGTCCGGTGGGTGTCAAGGGGAACGAGGAACATCGACTCCCGTTCAAGCTCTTCGAGGACGAGCTGGGCGTGCGGCTCGCCGGTCAGGTCAGCGACCAGATCGGCGGACAGCTCGTCGAGCACGGACACCCGGAGCAGGAATTCACGGCGGCGATCGGATTGGCCCTGGAGCACCTCCTCGGTGAGGTAGTCGGCCACCAGCCGGTCGCTCCCGCTGAAGTCGATGATGAACTCGTCGGCATCGTCGTACTGGCGAAGGGTCATGGCTGCCAATTGCAGGCCGGCAGCCCACCCCTCGGTCCGATTGACCAGCGCGGTCACGCTGTCGGGACTCATGGTTCGCCCGGCGATGCGCTCGAGGAGCTCCGTGGACTCGGCCACGTCGAGGGCCAGGTCAGCCTGGCGGATCTCGGTCATGGTCAGGCGCATACGGTGCCTGCTCCAGGCCAGGGGCAAATCGACCCGGGTGGAGAGGACCAGGTGGACGTGCCCGGGCAGGACGTCGACCAGGCGGCCCAGGTCGGCCAGGAGGGTTGCGTTGGAGACGTGGTGGAGGTCGTCGAGCACGATCACCACGTCAGGCAGGTCGGCCATCTGGGCCCCGAGCTCTTCGAGCATGGGCGTGCCCAACCCGCCTCCGTGCATGGCCACCAGAGGCCCGAGGTCGGCCAACTCGGGCCGGATGGCGCTCAGCCCATGCAGCAGTCGTTGCGAGAAGTGGACCGGATCGTCATCCCGCTGGTCGATGTGCATCCAGACAAAGTGCAGTTCCGGACGGCTGGCCGCCCACTGGGCCAGCAAGACCGACTTCCCGGCCCCGGCCGGGGCAACGATCACCGCGAGCGGGTGGGACAGAGCCTGGTCGAGCCTGCGGCGGAGCGACGGTCGGTCGACCGCATGCGCGGGTGGGACAACACCGGTGACTGTCATGGCTCTCCGCAGCTGTTCACGGACCTGGCCGCAGGCGGCAGCATAGCGCCGAGCAAACCAAAAATCACCCTTACGGGATGAGGACGCTGGCCGTTTGCCACGCCATGGTGGTGGGTAACCCACGCAGGGCATTAGGTGCCATCTTGCTCAGAGCCTGATTGGCACCGACTGGGGATGGGAGAGGACCGCAGTGACAGCCGGGAACTACGAACTGGTGGTGCGGGGAAGGCTGAGCCCGACCCTTGCTGCCGCTTTCGAAGGGTTCGATGTCACGCGCGTTGAGCACGGCGCGACCCACCTGGTCGGGTGGGTCCGCGACCAGTCCGGTCTGCACAGCACCCTCGAGCTGCTGCGGGACCTCAACATCGAGCTGGTCTCGGTCAACGCCGTCCCCACCTCTGAACCCCGCCGCCGTCGCGACGACGTTTGACCACCCCCATCTCCTGGGTGGCGCCCAATCACCCACGAAGGGTGACGAATCGACGGGTCGGGGGTGTCACCATGGCTCAAACTCACCGCACATCCACCATCGACGCAGCCAGGTGGACGGGACGAACCTAGGAGTGGAACATGGCCAAGCCAGACGGCGTCTTCATCTTCATCGGGACCTATCCGAGCGAGGCGGCGGCGTACGACGACTACGCGATCGTGCGGGACCTTCATTCGGCTGGGGCCATCGGGACCTATGACAGCGCCGTGGTCTCGAAGGACGATGCCGGAAAGGTCCATGTCAACAAGGACGAGATGGCCACCCGCCACGGGGCGTGGGGGGGCGCAGCGGCAGGCGCAGTAGTCGGCATCCTCTTTCCCCCCTCGATCATCGCCACGGCCATCGTCGGCGCAGCCGTCGGAGGTGTGAGTGGCCACCTGTGGCGAGGCATGTCCCGGGCCGACGTCAAGGAATTCGGGGACATCATCGACGACGGCCAAGCGGCACTTGTCGTCGTCGGTGACTCCACGGTGGAGGCGGCCCTGGCCAAGGCGACGCTGAAGGCCGAGAAGAAGGTGGCCAAGGACCTCGGTGTCAGCGTCAAAGACGTCGACGATGCCGTCCGCCAGGCGGCCGAAGACGTCAGCTAGCCGAAGGGACCGCGAGTCGGCACGTGCGCCCTCGACGTCAGGCTCTACCGATCGCTCGCCGGTGGAGCTGGAACCGGGGTCATCGTCGGGGTGCCTTCGGATTCGACTGACGGATCGGCCTGCCTGGGAGCGCGCAAGCGCGCCCGGAAGACGTGGTAGCTCCAACCCTGATACAGCAGTATCAATGGGAAGGCGATCGCCGCCACCACGGTCATCAATTTGAGGGTGTAGGACGGGCTCGCAGTGTTGGCGACGGTCAGGTTGTAGGCCGCGCTGGTCGTCGACACAAAGACGCTCGGGTACAGCTCGACGAAAATGGAGCCGACCGAGGCGGCCATGCCCAGGGCGGCGGCAAGAAACGCCCATCCCTCCTTCAGACTGCTCGCACCCCACGCGGCTCCGATGACGGCCAGGACGGCAAACGCCTCCAGTGGGTTGGGGACGAATCCCGACCCCACACCGATGTGCGTCCACAAGACGAAGGCCAACACGACCACGACGGACAGGTAACCGATCCACTCCGACCAGCGTGCGGTCCGGTCGTGGAAGGTCCCGGTTGTCTTGAGGGCCAGGTAGGTGGACCCCATGAGCAGGGACAAGACGAGGAATGTCACGCCGGTCCACACCCCAAATGGGGTGAAGAGCCCGAAGAATCCACCCGTGTAGTTGTGGGCCTTGTCGATCGGCAGCCCGTGGACGAGGTCACCGAGGGCCAGTCCGATGAGCAGGGGAATCAGGGCGCTTCCGATGGTCAAGGTCCATCGGAAGGTAGTCCGCCATCGCCGATCGTCCACTTTCCGTTGGTACTCGAAGGACACGCCCCGGACGATCAAGGCGAGCAGAAGGATCACCATGGCCAGGTAGAACGTCGAGAACATGGTGGCATACCAACCCGGAAAGGCGGCGAAGATGGCCGCGGCGGCGACCACCAGCCATACCTCATTGCCGTCCCAGAACGGCCCGATGGCGTTGATGGCCACCCGTCGCTCGCCGTCGGTCTTGCCGACAAAGGAGTGCAGCATGCCCACGCCGAAGTCGAACCCCTCGAGGACGAAGAAGCCGACCCAGAAGATGGCATCGATGATGAACCAGACGGTGCTCAGATGTTGCATGCCCGCTCCTAATAGACGAGCGCGGGTAGGCGCTCGGACTCGACTGACGAATCCTCAACTGAGGCACCGCCCTCACCCTCGGGACGATCCGGGCCGCCTCCGCGGTCACCTCCCGTGCCTTCGGGTTCCAACTGTCGGCGCCCGTAGCGAATCATGAGGAACAAATCGGCAGCCCCGAGGGCGATGTAGATGGTGACGAAGACAGCCAGCGAGATCCAGATGTCGGTGGTGGTCACCGATGGAGAGACCCCGTCGGCCGTCTTCATGAGCCCCTGTACGATCCAGGGCTGGCGGCCGCTCTCGGTCAAGAGCCAACCGGCCGTGTTCATGAGGAACGGGGCAACGACAGCCCAGACGGCGATGCGCAGGAACCATGTGGATCGCTCGAGCGTGTGTCGCCGTATGGCCCACGCCCCCCAGAGGGCGAGAAGGAATACGAGCGAGGCCACATAAGCCATGACCCGCATGCTCCAGTACTGAATGAAGACATCGGGGACGTAGTTGCCGGGCCCGTATTGCTGCACGTACTGGGCCTGGATCTGGTTGAGGCCTTCGACCTTTCCGTCGAGGTGGTTGGTGGCCAGGATGGAGAGGAGGTCGGGTATGTTGATGATCTGAGTCGGCGTCTGGTCGTTGTTACCCCCGCCGATCTGGATCATCGAGAAGGGGCAGTGCGAATCGCAGGTGTTCCACAAGGCCTCGGCCGCGGCGATCTTCATGGGCTGGTATTTGCCCTCGACCACACCGAGCTCGCTACCCACGAACATGGCCAGGATGACCGCCGGTAGCAGGATGACGAGCGAGATCGTGGCCGTGCGTCGGAACGCATCGACCTCAGATCTGCGTTTCAGGTGCCAAGCCGACACGGCCAGCATGACCAGTGCGCCGGTGACGAGGGAGGCCAGCACAACGTGGGTGTAGCCCCAGAGAAAGACCGGGTTGGTGAACAGAGCCCAGACGTTGTTCAGCTGTGGCACCTTGTTCGGACCCAGGACGTAGCCGACCGGGTGCTGCATCCAGGAGTTGGCGGCCATGATGAAGGCACCCGAGAGCAGTGCCGCCCCGGCCACCAGCCAGATGCAGGCCAGATGCAGTCGCTTTGAGAGCCGGTTCCAGCCAAAGATCCAAAGGCCGAGGAAGGTCGACTCGACGAAGAAGGCGAGCAGTCCCTCCATGGCCAGAGGGCCCCCGAAGACGCTGCCGACGTAGCGCGAGTAGGCCGACCAGTTCATGCCGAACTCGAACTCCTGGACCAATCCGGTGACCACGCCGATGGCCACGTTGATGAGCAACAGCGTCCCGAAGAACCGGGTCAAGCGCCGGTAGACCTCCTCCCCGTTGCGGTGCCAGGTCGTCTGAAGCAGGGCCACCAGAAATGACAGGCCGATGGTGACGGGCACGAAGAGGAAGTGATAGATGCTCGTGGTGGCGAACTGCCATCGGGCCAGGTCGGTGTTCATACGTCGATCGTCCCTTCACTGGCCACGCTCGGGTCGAGGGCCGACCCGGGCCTATTCGTTGGAAGATCGGGTTCCACAGCCTCCCGATCGGTTCGCATCTCGTCCCACCACAGCTCGCAGTAACGACGGCCGAGAGCGAGGAGCTCGTCATGGGTTCCCCGCTCGAGCACCTGGCCCCCGGCCATCACGAGGATCTCGTCCACGCTCTCCAACCCGGCCAGGCGGTGGGTGATCAGCACGGTCGAACGGCCGGAGGTCAGGGCCAGCAGATCAGCCGTCATGGTGTCGGCCGCCAGTGGATCAAGGTGCTCGACAGGCTCGTCGAGCACCAGTATGGGGAAATCGGCCAGGAATGCTCGCCCCACTGCCACTCGCTGGCGCTGACCACTGGAGAGCCGACCACCGTTCCGACCCACCTCGGTTTCCAAACCCTTGGGCAAACCATGGAGCCAGTCGGCCAGTCCGACACGGTGCAGCACCTCTTCCAGGTCGGCATCGGAAGCAGACCTCCGTCCGATCCGCAGGTTCTCGGCCAGGGTGGTATCGAACAGGTGGGCCTCCTGCCCGACCAGGCCCACGACCGACCGAACGTCATCTCCGGCCAGCCGGTCGAGCTCGACCTTCTCCAGGGTTACCGAGCCGGACTCGTAGGCCAGGAAGCGGAGCAGGGTTGCGGCCAGGGAGGACTTGCCCGCTCCACTGGCGCCGATCACGGCCACCCGCTTCCCGGGGCCGAGAGTGAGGTCGACCCCCCGGAGGACCAGGGACCGGTCCCCGGGATAGCCGGCCCAGACCGAACGCGCCGCCAGCCCGCAGGGCGGCGCGGGGAGGGCGACCGGGTCCGTCGGGTCGCAGACCGGCACCGGTGCGTCAGTGACGGCGAAGACCCGGGCTGCCGCCCGTCGAGTTCTCGGCAAAGCCTGCGTGGCCACGGGAAGGTTCACCACCAGCTCGAACGCGGCCAGGGGTATGAGGGCGATGACGGCAAGGTATGGACCGCCCAGGCGCCCGGAATGGACGGCCGGCACGCCCACCACGAGCCCACCCCAGGTGGCGAGACCGGCGAACAAGGTCGTCAGGCCCAGACCGATCCCGGTCGTGGTGGCGGAGGCGCCGGCAATCGACGTCAGCTCGAAGTCAGCCAGGCGGATCCGAGCGAGCTGGTCGTCGGTTGCCCCGTTGACGATGAGCTCTGAGGCACCGTCGATCAGGTCCACCACTGAAGCGGTGAGCTCCCCGCGTGCCGTGGCCGACCGGGCCTCACGCCGACGGGCCAACATGCCGGTCAGGTAGGGGCAGAGGGTGGCGGCCAGGAGCAGGGACACCAAAAGGACGAGTCCGGCCGCCGGCAGTATCCACCACACGAGGGCAACGGTTGCGGTACCGACCGTTACGGCGATGACGAAGGGTGGCATGACCCGCAGCATCAGGTCCTGCAGCGAGTCGACATCGGCGACGACCCGGGCCAGCAGATCGCCGCTACGGAAGGCGGGCAGTCCCGACGGCGCCAGACGTTCCAGGCTGCGGTACACCCGCACCCGGAGGTCGGCCAGAGCCCGAAAGGCTGCGTCGTGGCCGACCAGGCGCTCCCCGTAGCGGAAGAAGCCTCGGGACAGCCCGAAGAACTGCACGCCGACGATGGCGACGGCCAGCGTCGATTCCGAGGGGTGTTGGGCAGCCCTCGAGATCAGCCAGGCCGAGGTGGCCATAAGGCCGATGGCCGCGCCAACGGCTCCGGCCCCGAGCAGCGAGGCCAAGACGAGGCGGCCGGCGGCCGGCCGGACGAGAGCCAAGGTACGGGCAAGAGGGGCCACGGCGGGGTCATCCGCGGTGTCGGCCCGTGTTCGGGCCGCGCCCTCGCTGGTGGCCTCGGCGCTGAGGGTCGTCACCGGGCCGCCAGCTCCGGCACCAGACGGACGACCCGGTCACCCATGGCCAGGAGCGAGGACCGGTGGGCGGCCATGATCACCGTTCGGCCCTCGATGAGCCGGGAGAGTGTCGACAGGATGGCCTCTTCGGTCCGTCCATCGAGGTTCGCCGTGGGCTCGTCGAGCAACAAGAGTGGGGCGTTGCGCACGAAGGCGCGAGCCAGGGCCACGCGTTGTCGTTCTCCGGCAGAGAGCCCTGCGCCCCGTTCACCGAGCATGGTGTCCAAACCGGCAGGCAAACGGTCGATCACCGGGTCCAACCCGGCGTCGGCCGTGGCTTGTCGAACCTCCTCGACGGAGGCGTCGCGGCGGCCGAGACGCACATTGTCGGCGACTGACGCAGCGAAGAGGTGCGGGCGCTGGGGAACCCAGGCCAGCGAGGACCGCCACGAATCGGGGTCGAGATCGGCCAGGTCGAGGTCTCCCACCCGGACCGTCCCGGCGGTCGGGGTGACCAGGCCGAGCAGGACTCCGAGAAGGGTCGACTTACCGCACCCACTCGGCCCGGCGAGGACCAGCACACCTCCGGGGTCCACGGTGAGCGACGTCTCACTCAGGGCAGGGAGTCGACGCCCAGGAAAGGTCACTTCGAGCCCCTCGACCACGATGGGCTGTCGGGCGGGGTCGGGTAGGTCGCGACGTGTGCCCCGAGTCGGCAACGGGCGCTCGAGGACGGCGAAGACCTCTTGAGCGGCCTTGACCCCGTCGGCACTGGCATGGAAGTTGGCGCCCAGCAGTCTGAGCGGGAGATAGGCCTCGGGCGCCAGGACCAGCACGAAGAGCGCCGTTTCGAAGCCGAGATGTCCACCCAGCAAACGGAGCCCCACAGCCACCGCCACCAACGCCACCGAGATGGTGGCGAGCAGTTCGAGGATCAGGGAGGAGAGAAAGGCCACCTTGAGGGTGGACATGGTCGCCTCCCGGTATTCGCCGGTGACCTCCTTGATGGCGGCAGCTTGCGCCTTCGCCCGCCCGAACACCTTCAGGGTGGGCAGACCAGCCACCACGTCCAGGAAGTGACCGGCGAGACGCTGGAGGGAGCGGAGCTGGCGCTCGGTTCGTTGCCGGGTCGAGGCACCCACCAAGGCCATGAACACGGGAATGAGTGGGACGGTGACGGCGATGATGATGGCCGAGACCCAGTCCATCCCGACGACGGCGGCGATGACGGCGAGCGGCACGACCACGGCCAGCAGGAGCTGGGGGAGGTAGCGGGCGAAGTAGTCATCGAGCGAATCGATTCCGGTGGTGGCGAGCACGGCCAGGCTCCCGCTCCCTTCCCGGTCGAGGAGAGCCGGGCCCAAGACGGCGATCCGCCCGACCAGGGCGGTACGAAGATCGGACTTGGCCGAAGCCGAGGCGCGATGGGCGGCGAGCTCGGATGCCCAACCGAGGGCGGCCCGACCGATGATCACTCCCAACAGGAGCACGAGCGGGACCTTGAGCTCAGCCAAACCCTTGTGGTGGACGAATGCGCCGGCAACGACGTTGGCCAGCAGCCAGGCCTGGGCGATGACCAGCATGGCGGTCAAACACCCGATGGCCACGGCCACCACCAGATAGCGCCGAGTGGCCTGGGCGTAGTGGAGAAGCCGTGGGTCGAGCACTGGCGAGTGCCCCTTAGTCGGTCGACTGGCCTGTCCCACCTTCGTCATTCTGAGTACGGGCTGATTCGGCCGCATCACCCGAATCGGATGATTCCCGGTCGGAGCCACGGAGCCCGCGCCCGTACAACCTCAGATAGGAATCACCCTAATTGGGGGATTCGCCCTCTCAACGAGCGAGCGTACGGTGAAGAGGCAAGTCATCATCGGCCAGGCGGCCATGCGCTCGTCCGGCCAGGCGGCCATGCACTGTCCATCCACTGGAGATCTGAGGAGACCGACTGTGGCACTACGCGACAAGGTGGCGATCGTCACCGGCGGGAACTCGGGAATCGGCAAGGCTGTGGTGATTGCCCTCGCAGCCGAAGGAGCAAAGGTCGTCATCGATTGGGTCTTCGATGAGCAGGCCACCGAGGACCTCGAAAAGCAGCTCATTGCCCTGGGCGACAAGGTGACAGCCGTCGAGGCCGATGTCAGCAAGGTTGCCGACCTGGAGCGACTGGTCGGGGCGGCGGTGTCGACGTTCGGGCGTCTTGACATCATGGTCAACAACGCAGGGGTCGAGACCCGGACATCCATTCTCGACACCACGGAGGCCCAGTACGAGAAGGTGCTGGACATCAACCTCAAGAGCGCATTCTTCGGTACCCAGTTGGCGGCCAAGCAGATGATCGCCCAAGGTGACGGTGGGCGCATCATCAACATGACCTCGGTGCACGAGGACTGGCCGATGCCGAACAACACTGCGTACTGCCTCTCGAAGGGCGGCATGCGCATGCTGACCCGAACGGCCGGCGTGGAGCTCGCCCCCCACAACGTCCTCGTGGTGGGGGTAGGTCCCGGGGCGGTGGCCACGCCGATCAACACCGCCACCATGAACGACCCAGCGGCCCTCAAGAAGCTGGACGACGCCATTCCGATCAGGCGCATGGCCAAGCCCGAGGAGATCGCCAGCGTGGTGGCCTTCCTCGCCGGGGAAGGGGCCAGCTACATGACCGCCACCACCGTCTTTGCCGACGGCGGGATCATGCAGAGCAGCCCCGGGCTCTAGCCCGGAAGGTGGTCGATTTGCCATGACGAAAGAGCAATATCCGGGCACCTCGGCCGTGGTGGTCGGGGGCGGCTTTGCCGGCGTGGCCTGCGCCAAAGATCTAGCCGAGCGGGGTGTGCAGGTCACGCTGATCGACAGGAACAATTATCACCAGTTCCAGCCCCTCCTCTATCAGCTGGCGACCGCCCAGCTCACCGAGGGCGACATCGCCCGCCCGATCCGTGGCATTCTCGCTTCACTGCCGTCGGTGAACGTCAAGCAAGCCGAGGTGACTGCGATCGACGTCGACGCATTGACGGTGACCACCGCCGAGGGACAGACCCATCGGGGCGACTACCTCGTGTTGGCCATCGGCTCGCAACCGAACTTCTACAACACGCCTGGAGCGGCCGAACACAGCTTTCCTCTGTACACCCTGAACGATGCCGTGGCCCTTCGCACCCGACTGCTCGAGGTATTGGAGGACGCCGACTGCCACCCCGAGCTGATCGCCCGAGGTGCCCTCAATTTCGTGATCATCGGTGCCGGGGCCACTGGGGTCGAATCAGCCGGTGCCCTCGCTGACCTGGTCAATCACGTGGGACCTGCCGCATACCGTGACATCCCGATCGGCTCCGTCAAGATCACGCTGGTCGACCTGGGCCATGCCGTGCTCGGACCGTTCTCGGACAAGGCCCACGAGTACGCGCAGAAGGTCCTGCAAAAAGACGGTGTCCAGATCCGACTGGGCCTGGGCGCAAAAGAGATCACCAATGACCGGGTCATCTTCGATGATGGTAGTGAGATCCTCACCCGTACGGCCGTGTGGGCCGGTGGGATCAAAGCGCCGGATCTGGCCAAGGCCAGCGGACTACCGGCCGGGCGGGGCGGCAGGCTCGAGATCGAGCCCGATCTGTCGGTGAAGGGTCACCCCAACCTCTTTGTCCTCGGCGACGCGGCCAACGTCAAGGGTGGGGATGGCACCCCACTGCCCCAGCTCGGGTCGGTGGCCCAGCAGTCAGGCCGGTGGGCGGCCCAGAACATCTTGGCTGACCTGGACAACGAGCACCGGACCGCCTTCCACTACAAGGACAAGGGCATCATGGCCATGATCGGCCGGGGGGCGGCGGTGGCCGAGGTGGGCGAGCACCGCCACGAGTTGCATGGCACCTTCGCCTTTGCCGCCTGGCTGGGCGTCCACGCCATGTTGTTGAGTGGAGTGCGCCAGAGGATCGATGCGTTCGTGTCCTGGGGTTGGGACTATTTCTCGAGATCCCGTACCGCCGCCCTGCTCGGTGCCGACGCCGATCACCAGATCGACTGGGGGGACGACGACCCGCCGGACCCGACTTCCGCTGAGGGCGGGGATGTTGGAGCTCAGTCGGGCAATCCCTGACCCATACCCGTCCGAGCCGCATGCGCACAAGGAGTCGGCTATGTCAGAACACTACGACGTGATCATCGTCGGCAGCGGTGCCGGGGGCGGCACCCTGGCCCACACGCTCGCCCCATCGGGAACACGAGTCCTCCTTCTCGAACGAGGCAATTTCCTTCCTCGGGAGACGGACAACTGGGCACCGGATGCCGTCTTCGTGGACGGGAAATACATCTCTCCTGACATGTGGTTCGACGCCGACGGCAAGCAGTTCCAGCCCCAGGTCCACTATTTCGTCGGCGGTGCGACCAAGCTCTACGGCGCAGCGCTCTACCGGCTTCGGCCCGAGGACTTCGGGGAACTGCACCACATCGACGGGATCTCCCCGGCATGGCCTCTCTCATACGGAGACTTTGAGCCCTGGTACACCAAGGCCGAGTGGCTCTACCAGGTGCACGGCAAGCACGGTGAAGACCCCACCGAGGGTCCCTGGTCTCGCCAGTACCCGGCCCCCCCGGTCAGCCATGAGCGGAGGATCCAGGAGATCGCCGACGCCCTCGCCGAAAAGGGATACCACCCGTTCTCCGCACCCTGCGGGATCCAGCTCGACGAGGAACACCACCAACAGAGCCTCTGTATCCGCTGTGCCACCTGTGACGGCTATCCCTGTCTGGTGCATGCCAAGGCCGACGCCGACATCATGGCTGTTCGGCCGGCCCTCGAACACCCCAATGTCACTCTGTTGGTGGACGCTGAGGTCGTCACCCTCGAGACCGACGACCTCGACGCGTCCGTGACCGGCGTGGTGGTCGAGCGTGCCGGGCAACGAGAGGTCTACCAGGCCGATGTGGTGGCACTGGCCGCCGGGGCGGCGAACACGGCCCGACTCTTGTTGAACTCGGCCAACGACCGCCACCCCAACGGACTGGCCAACGGCTCAGACCAGGTCGGACGAAACTACATGTACCACAACTCCAAAGCGGTGGTGTCGCTGGGCAAGGAACCAAACGATACGTCGTTCCAAAAGACGCTCGGCATCAACGACTTCTATCTGGCCGGCGACGGGCAGGAATGGCCGCTCGGCAACATCCAAATGGTGGGTAAGTCGAACGCCGGGGCCATGAAAGGCGAGGAGCCGCACCTCACCCTGCTTGCCCCCCATTGGTCGCTCGACGACGTCGCCCACCATGCCGTCGATTGGTGGCTCACGACCGAAGACCTGCCCCGTCCGGAGAACCGGGTCACTGTCGACGACGATGGCCATGTGCACCTCGCCTACACGGCCACGAACAACAAGGAGGCAGAAGGCCTCTACGACCAGCTGAAGACCATTCTCAACCATGTGGGGATGGCCGACCACCATGTTCTGTCGAAGAATTTCTACATGCAGATGAACATACCGATCGCCGGGGCCGCCCATCAGGCCGGCACCTGTCGCTTCGGTGCCGACCCAGCCACCTCGGTGCTTGACGTGAACTGCAAGGCCCACGAGCTCGACAACCTCTACGTCGTCGACACCAGCGTCTTCCCGAGCATCGGGGCCGTCAACCCGGCGCTCACGGCCATGGCAAACGCGATTCGAGTCGGTGAGCACCTGCTCGAGCGCATGGGCTGATCACCGGCACTCACGACTGTCCGGACTCTTCGGTGTCCAAGCCTCATCGTTGCCGCCATGGTGGTCAAACCCGGGTACGGCGCCGATCGCCTCAGTGGCCATGAGGCGACAGAGCCGCAGCCTCCCCGACACGATCCGGAGGCTCGATCACGGCATCGACCTCCATCAAGCCACAATCACCCAGATAGGGTGACGATCCCACTGGCTACTGCCTGTCACTGTTGCTTGATGCGGTATTGGCTCAAGCATGAAGCGACGGAACTCGGCTTCTGAGCCCCCGACTGGGGCTTCGCTGTCAACGGAGCCACCACCGGCCCGCTTGCCGTCGATGCCTCTCCACTAGCTACGACGAATCGACTGGATGAACGATGACCGATCACCCTGGACAGCATCGAGTCGAGATCAACACGACGGCGATCACCGCCGGCGCCGTGATCGCCGTCATCGGGGTGCTCCTCATCAGCGTTGGCGGCTCGATCGCCGGCGGCACCCTGGTGTCGGCCGCTCGGAGCTGGGTCCGTCAACTGGAGACGCCGCCCAGCCAGACGGCGAAGGCGATGCTTCGCCAGTTTGGGTCGGCGGCAGCCGCGGGGATGTCGGCGGGAGTGGGCTCCTGGCAGGGCCAAGTGCCTGACTCCTGAAGTGAGGAGACATGACGATGACGGACGCGAGGTTTCGAGACTGGCCGTATCCGGCGGAGCTCGACGCCATGATTGCCGCTCCGGACTATCACGACGTTCTCTTCGAGGACGACCGAGTCCGTGTCCTCGACGCCCATGTCGCGGCGGGCGACACGGTACCGGTTCACACCCACCAGTGGCCTGGCGTTCTCTATATCCTGTCGGACAGCGACTTCGTGCGACGTGACCCCGATGGGACCGTCCTGGTCGATACGAGACAATCGGCCTCGGGCCTCGCTGACGGATCGGCCATGTGGGGTGACCCGCTGACGCCCCATTCGCTCGAGAATGTGGGGTCCAAGGAGCTACGGACGATCACCGTGGAGATGAAGCGTGCCTGAACCTGCTGACTCCTTTGGGTGGATATGAGGTGTGACCGCCTACTGCTGGTGGGCATGATGGGAGTCGGGAAGACCACCATCGGGACCTTGTTGGCCGAGCGGCTCGGGTGGGGGTATCTCGACTCTGACGTCCAGGTGGCCCGGGCCACCGGCCACAGCGTCCCGAATGTCTTCTCCGACGGCGGCGAGGGCGCCATCCAGGAGACGAGGGCACTGATGGAGGCCATATCGAGCGAAGGCCCGGTGGTGATCTCAGTCGCGGGCGGAGCCGTTCTGTCCGAAGAGAACCGAGCACTCTTGTCCCGAGCGGGAGTCGTCGTCTGGCTACGGGCCCGCCCGGAGACGTCGGCCGAACGGATCGGCGACGGCCACGGACGCCCGCCGTTGGGGAATGATCCAGCCGCGACCCTGACCGCGCTGTACGAGGTTCGAGCCCCCTTCTATGGCCAATTGGCATCGGTGACTGTAGACGTCGACGATCTCACCCCCGAGGCTGTCGCCGAACGGGTGCTGGGCGACCGAGTCCTGATCGATGCCCTGGACCTGGGACAAACAGCATCGGCACCGGAGCGTGGGGCCCCTGGCGCAGCGGGTGGCTCCTGACCATCGGCAAGTCGAACGTGCGCACCCGAGTCCTCATTGAACGCCTCGGGCCGCACTTCATATTGACCGCTGGGCGAACGATGGACCACGACTTCTATTCGTGGTCCACGGGCAACCGCGCAACCCGTTGCCGGACAACCACGGAGCCGACCGCGGGCCTCCCACCGGCTAGGCGGCCGAGTCTGCCTCGATCAGCAGTGAGACGGCTTCGATCAGCGCCAGGTGGGTGAAGGCTTGGGGAAAGTTGCCCAGGTGCTCACCGCTCGAGGCCTCGATCTCCTCGGCGTAGAGCAGCAGCGGACCGGCCAGGTTCAACAGCTTCTTGCAGAGGGCCCGGGCCCGCTCCGTCTCCCCGATCATGGCCAGTGCGGAGACGAGCCAGAAGGAGCAGATGGTGAACGTACCCTCCTCGCCGGCAAATCCGGTGTCGGTGCTGTCGACCTTGTACCGAAGGACCAGGCCGTCCTGGGTCAGCTCGTCGGCGATGGCCAGCACCGTGGCCCGCACCCGTTCATCGTCGGGGGGCAGGAAGCCCATGATGGGTATGAGTAGGAGAGACGCGTCGAGCTCGGCGTTACCGTAGTGCTGGCGGAAGCGGCCGCGGTCATCAACCCCCTTGTCGAGGATGTCGGCTTTCATCTCGTCGGCCGACTTCCGCCACCTCGCTGCCCGCTCATCGTCACCCCGTACCCCGGCCAGGTCCGCTCCCCGGTCGGCGGCCACCCAGCACAAGACCTTCGAAGCAGTGAAATGCTCGGGATCACCTCGGATCTCCCAGATGCCTTGGTCCGGCCCCTCCCCCTTCTCGATGGCATCGTCGACAAACCCGGCCAGGCCCTCCCACACCCCCGGCACGATCCCGGACGCTCGCCCCCCGAATTGGGAATCGACGGCGTCGAGCAACATTCCCCACACGTCATTCTGGTGCTGGTTCCACGCCCCATTGCCCACCCGCACCGGGGACGAGTTGCGATAACCGGTCAGGTGGTCGAGCGTCTTCTCGGTGAGGTCCCTCTCACCACCGATGCCATACATGATCTGCAGGTCGAACTTGCTCCCGATCTTATCGCCCCCACTCACCGCTTCCAGGATGAAGGCGAAATACTCCAATGCCTCCCAGTCGAAGCCCAAGCGGTAGAGGGCCCGCAGCATGAAACCGGTGTCCCTGATCCACGTGAATCGATAGTCCCAGTTGCGCGCCCCGCCCGGCGTCTCCGGGAGCGACGTTGTCGATGCGGCCATGATGGCGCCAGTCGGCGCATAGCTGAGGCCCTTGAGGGTCAGCGCGCTTCGCTCGATGTAGTGGCGCCAGGGATGATCAGGAAAGATGCCGGTCCCGAGCCAATTCCTCCAATAGGTGACGGTGGAGTCGAGGGCGGCCGTCGCTTCTTCGTTGCTCTTCGTCGCCGTATCGTTCCAAGAGAGGGCAACAAAGGCCGACTGGCCCTCCTCCAGCGTTGTCCGGCCATAACACCGCGCGCCCACCAGACCGATCCGGAGACTGCTGGACAACGTAAGTCCGCCTTCCCCCTCTCGTGCGGCGACGGTGACTTCGTGATCCCCGTCTCCCACGTAGCTCCAGTCACCTGGCGTGGTCCCGTAGTCGAAGAGGGGAACGCAGTTGACCAGGACCTCCACCCGGCCGCCAATGCAGGTTGCCGTGCGCACGAGCGTGCCGGTCGGCGACTCGTCGCCTGCCGCCCGCCGGTATTCGGGGCGCCGAGCTTGGTCGGCCGTCGGCTGGATGACGAGGAAGTCGTGCACCAGGAGCCAACCGGTCGGGGTGTGCCAGGTCGTCTCGAGGACCATGGTGCCGGGCAGGTACCGGCGTTGGTGAGGGACCTGCGTGTTGGAGGGGCCGAACCGGAAGGAGCCGGCCCCCCGGTCGAGTATGGCTCCGAAGACGCTGGGCGAGTCGGGGCGGGGCAGGCACAGCCATTCGACCGATCCGTCGGGTGCCACCAGGCACGTATTCTCGCAGTCCGAGAGGAATCCGTAGTCGGCGATCGGGGGAAACGTGCTCATGAGCGGCTCCTCGGCCTTGGGTGCGACCAGCACACGATGTCCTGTGGCAAGTTAGAGCAGCCGTTGACCAACTGCTCGAATCAGGCATGCGCACCCCGGCCTGGCTTGCGCCGAGGAGCAGGGACGGCAGATGACGAGGTCGACCTGGCCCTGTGGCGGACCACCGTGTACGTGTCGGTTCATCGTGATTCGAGACACCCAGCTCAACTTCCAAACAGCCGTCACCGATCAGGTTACGGAATCACATCCCCTGCGACATCACCCTGAGGGGGTGAGATTGGTCGCCGCGGCCGCCGATCGGACCACAGAATGGGGTGTGCCCGGCACCGGTGGCCGAGCCAGAGCAGAAATGGGGAGCCATGACCACTGAGATCACCCCGAGCGCACTTCGGACGCCCCGCGCCGCCGCGTTCGCCGGCATCGCCTTCGCCCTTCTGTTCGCCATCATCGTGGCGCTCATTCACAAAGCAGTACCGGCCAACCCCACTGGCGCCGGGTCGTGGTTGATCAGCTCGGGGCGACGAGGAGACGTACAGTTCGCGCTCGAGCTCGTGCCCTTTTGCGGGATCTCCTTCCTCTGGTTCATGGGCGCGCTGCGGTCTCGGATCCATGGCCCGGAAGAGAGGTTCTTTGCCACCCTCTTCCTCGGGAGCGGCCTCTTGTTTGTGGCCATGCTCTTCACCTTGGCGGCGCTATTCGGTGGCTTGATTTCGATCGCCGCCCTCCACGGGGGTCGGCCCCCGCTCGACGTGTGGCAACTTGGGCGCGCCACCACTTACAACTTGACGAACATCTACGCGATGCGGATGGCTGCCGTGTTCACGATCTCTGCCTCTACCATTGCCTGGCGCTTGGGACTCCACCACAGAGTCATCGCATGGGCCGGATACCTCGTGGGCTTCGTCCTGTTGGTCGCCGGTACCACCATCCCGTGGATAGCGATGGTCTTCCCGGTCTGGGTCCTCCTGGTCAGCGTCAACATCCTCTTTCTCACCTATCGCCGGCCCCTGCTGGCGATCGACGACGTCGATGAACTGTCGGCACCGATCGGAGACAACCTGTCGACACCGACGGGAGAGTGAACAGGGCTGGCCAAGCCTCGCCAGGCGACAATCCGGTCGGCCGCCTGGGCCGGCCCTCACTTCAGGATGTTGACCGCCCGGGCAATGACAAGACCGAGGATGAGCAGTGACCCCGATGCCTCGAGAGCCATGAGCAGCTTGGCCCACCGGGCCAGGGGCATGACGTCGGTCGGGCTGAAGGCGGTGGCGTTGGTGAAGCCGAGGTAGAGGTAGTCGAAGAACTGTGGGCGCCATCCGGGCCGGGCCACGGACGGGTTGAGCTGCTCGGGGAAGGCCATGTCGGGGAACTGTCGTGGGGAGAGGAGCCGCTCCTCGGGACCACCCCCATCCAGCTCCCAGTAGATGAACGAGAAGCTGATGATGAGGTAGAGCCACACGAGAAAGCCGACCCGAAGCAGCTGGGTGGCCGAGCCCGTGTACGGGCCGGCGCGGATGATATCGCCGACCAGATGGGCGGAGGCCACCACGGCACCGGCGACCAGCACGATGACCAGTATCACCGAGAGCACCCGGATCGCGGCCTGCCGGCGATCGATTCGCCCCGGGTCGGAAACGATGAGGACCACGAGCAACCCGGCCTCAATGGCCGGCGCGATCCATGGGGATGCGAAGCTGAATCCCTTCGGGAGCAAGAGGGGCACGGCCATGGCCACAAGCAGGGTGACGGCCATGGGCCAGCGCTGCTCGCCCACCGCTTTTTCTTGGCCAGAATCGACAGCCGGGACTCGCCTCATGCGCACGGGCCTCTGACCCGTTCGTGTCTCGGCCCGGCTCGTGACTCGGCTCGGGCGTCCGGTCTCACCTCGGGGGTTCTGCTCATCCCCGACGTCCTTCGCGGCGGGCCCTGCGGCGCCGGTGCCGGCGGAGTACGCCGAACCCGAACCAGACCAAGGCGCCGATCGCCGCCGTCACCAGGGTGAAGAGCCAGAGCGGCCAGGTGAAGTTCCAGACCAAGAAATGGAGGGTGATCTTCTCCGTGTTCTGGACCATCAAGATGACCAGCAGCGCGCCTCAGGCCAACGAGGTGATGGCCCCGCCCCTGATCCCGGCCCGCGTGCGGCCTTCGCTGGGAGTCTGATCGGGCATGGTGGCTCCTCATCTCCTACCTACGGTTCGGGGTCGAGCTGAGTCGATTGGGGTGCGGCACTTCGGCTCCAAGGAGGAGTAGCTTTGGTGTCCATGGGTGTCATCCTCTTACTGCTCCTCATCGCTCTCATCTTTGCCGGGGTTGGCTTTGCCCTCCACGTGCTCTGGATCATCGCGGTCATCTTCTTCGTCGCCTGGCTGGTCGGGCTGGCGTTCGGAAGAGGCTCCAATCGCTCGGCGAGGCGCTGACCACAGCATTGTCGGGGCCGTCCTGCTGAAGGGGGATCCTGCCGATATCTCGGGCCGGTCCTCGCGGTCGAGTGCCCGCTCGGGACCCGTCGCTCGTTCCACGATGCTGGCTCCCACCAGGGCGGCTTCCCCCGGTGACACTCCCCCGGCGGCCCAGCGGCGGACCAGACCCACTCGGGCAACTCTTGGTCCCATGGTCGCAGCCAGGCTGGTGGGTGACGTCACCCTCGTGGGGTGATTCCTCACCGCTGGTGCCTCCTCGGCACCTTCGGTCAGAGGGAGCCGTGTCTGCGCGTTCAACAGGTTTTGCCCTGGTTCGGTAGGGCCGGTTTCTGGGCTGTCCGGTCGTTTCTGGGCTGTCCGGTTATGGTTCGTGAGGTTCAGGGTTCCGTTGAGGCGTATTGTTCGACGCGGTCTTCGGGCGCCCCACCCGAGTGATCGACCCGAGGGCCTCGGGCGGAAGCCACTGGAGCGATTCCGCGGGGATCTGGTCTTGCACCGCGCCGGCCAGCCGTTTCGACCGCGACCGAAGTGACAGCATCTCCGAGTACTGCTGGTCGTCCCCCCGCATCCCCGAGACCAGTGGTGATTGGGCGATCGATACAGCACCGAGGAACATGACGAGCAGGGCCACGGCCTCGAGCGGCCCGTAGATGCCGGTCGTCCGGAGATTGTCCCCGAAGATCCCGATGCCGAGGGCCAGGCTGGCCAGCGGGTCGACCAGGACCAACGCGGTCTGGGAGGCGGCGATCGGACCGGCGTGGAAGGCGTTCTGGGCCAGGAACAGCGACCCCACCCCGGTCACGGCCAGCGCATAGGTCTGCCAATGGCCGAACATCTGCACCCAGTCGCTGGTCACGTAGTTGCCCACCGTCTTGATCAAGGTGGCGGTGAAGGCGAACCCGACGGCGCCGGCCGTCCCGAACATGGCCGCCCGCCACCACCGGGGACCACGGAGGGCCAGCAGCACGGCCACGACGACGACGGCCCCGCAGATCGAACCGCTCACGATCCATTCCCGTCCTGACGGCGCGAGATTTCCCCCGGCCGGCTTGGCAAAAACCAAAAAGCCGGCCAGGCCGCCCGCCGCGGCCAGGCAGCTCAGCCAATCCCGGAACCCGACGCGGAATCGAAACCAGGTGGCCAGCAAGAGCACGAGGAATGGGAGCTCGACGGTGAGGATGGGCTGGACCTGGCTGAGGTCCCCAATATGAAGGGCAACAGCCTGCATCCCCGACGACGCGACCATGAATGCGAAACCGAGCAGCCAGATCCCCCGCCGGAATGCGTGGGTCAGCAGGCTCAGCTTGAGGGTTGCCTCCTTCGGGGCGTCCTCGACCCCCATACGCTGGAGAATGCTTGTCAGCGCGTTGGCCAGTGCAGCGGACAACGCGAGCACGTAGACCATCAGATAAGCACCCGATCCCACCCAGACCGCAGGGACTGCTGGCTTCCTGAGTGCTCAAGAGCGCCAGGCACCATGCTCTTCACTCGCGATGCTACCGAATAGCCAGGACATGAGGTCAGGGTATGCGGAGCCGGCTCCGGGGACAACGAATCTCCCGCGCTCAGCCCGTTGTTCGGGCAGGTCGGCGGCCCGGTCGCCCTACGCTGTCCCTACCCTATCCCTGCGGTCGTCGCCCGCCTCGGATCCAGGCAAGGAGCCAACTATGGAAATAAAGGAACTCGGCCATCTGGTGCTCTATGTCCACAATGTCGAACGATCGGCCGCCTTCTACCGAGATGTGCTCGGGTGGCGCGAGATCTTCTCCGCACCCGATGACGGCCCGGCACGGGTGGCGGCCTTCTCTGCCCCGTCCGGTCGGACCCACCACGAGCTGTTGCTCATCGAGGTGGGTGAGGAGGCGCTGCCCATTCCCGCCGGGCGCCGGGTCGGCCTGTACCACTTCGGCCTGAAGGTCGGCGACAGCGACGACGAGCTCCGCACCGCCCTCCAGGCTCTCCAGGCCAACGGCGTCCAAGTGGTGGGGTCCAGCGACCACACCGTCACCCACAGCCTCTACATCCTGGACCCAGACGGGAACGAGATCGAGCTCTACGTCGACGTGCCGGGGGTCGACTGGCGAGCCGACCCGGCACTGGTGGCCGCCCCCATCGGGCCGCTCACGCTCTGAGCCCGATCGGCCGAGTGGCGCCCGGCGTCTGAGTGAGTCCCAACGCCTGACGGTCGCAGGGCCCCGCCCACCGCTACGACAACGAGGGCTCGGTCCCCTCTGGGCCGGTGCCGCCGACCTGGCCATGGGGCCCCTCTTGTCCACTGTAGGCCCGGACCAAGAGGGCCGACCGCCCGAGCACGAACACGCCGCCGACGGCCAGGAAACCCCCGAGGGCCTGGGTAAAGAGGGCGATGGCATCGAGCCGCACGTGCTCGTTGAAACCGAGCACCCCCAGCAGCACGGCGACGGTGGGCTCGACCGTGTCGATGATCGGCAGCGAGCTCTCGAGCGATCCTGCCTGGTAGGCGCTCTGGGAGAACAAAAAGCCAACGATCCCGATCCCGATCAGGGCGTAGGTCTGCCAGCTGGTCACGGCCAGCGACACGCCCTGGCTGACCAGATAGGTGAAGGTCTTGGTCAAAAGAGCCAGCAGGGCGAAGCAGATGGCCGCGGCGACGGCGAGCAACGAGGCGCGGTAGCGGGCGAACGGGCCGGCCGCGGCGACCAGCGAGGCGACGATGACCCCGGCACAGGGAACGCCGAGGAGCACCCACGTCCCGTTGCCCGGGTTGGGGGTACCGCCGGTCGGCCTGGCCGTGGCCAGGAACAGGGTCACGCCGGCGACGACGGCGGCGGCGGCGACCCACTCGCTCCATTCCGGTTGGCGATGCTCGCTCTCGACGGCGAAGGGGAGGGCGAAGACCAGCTCCATGGCGATCAGGGGCTCGACGAAGGCGACGTTTCCCAGGTACAGGGCGATGGCCTGGACAACGTAGGCGGCGATCATGCACACCACGCCGGCCAACCAGATCGGCCGGTGGAAGAGGTCGATGAGCAGCCGGAATTGGAGCGAGGTGGATGATGGCTCGGCCCGAGCGGCGCGTTGCTGGAGCACGGCCGAGGCGGCGAATGCCGCCGCGGCCACCAGCGCGAGTACGGCCGAGGCCGGTAGGTTCACCGCTGCCCCGTTCCGGCTCTGGTCACCGAGCAGAGGTGGCCGACCACCCCGAACCCGGCGCGGCCCGCATTCTGGCCCCGGGGCCAGGCGCCGAAGGGGGCGGCCGGGGGCACGGGACTCAAGGCGTTGTACTGGCAGGATCCGGACCGGCGCATAGTGTCGGTAGCCGACGATATCGGAGGTAGATCGGTCTACCGGGACCCGACGCCAGGCAACGGGAGCCCGAGCCCGATGGCCTCGCGAGGTGGTTGCCTGACCCTGCCGACTGCTTGCCCAATAAACAGAAACGTGTTCTACTGATCCGGCGTGACGTTCAATCTCGCTGACATGTTCGAGAACGCGGTCGACGCGTTCGGCGGCCGGGAGTACCTGGTGGCCGAGGGCAAGCGACGGACCTACGCCGAGATGGAGGAACGGGCCAACCGGTTGGCCCACCATCTGGCGGCCAACGGTGTCGGCCCTGGGGACCACGTCGGCATCTACTCGCTCAACAGCGTGGAATGGGTGGAAACAGCCTGGGCCGTCTTCAAGCTGCGGGCCGTGTGGATCAACATCAATTTCCGCTACGTCGAGGACGAGCTCCGGTACCTGTTCACCAACGCCGACCTGGTGGCGCTGGTCCACCAGCGGTCCTTCGGCCCCCAGGTGGCCAGCGTGCTCGGCGGCCTGCCAGGCCTGACCCACGTCATCACCGTCGAGGACGGCAGCGACGTCGCATTCCCGACCGAGGGGGCGGTCGCCTACGAGGAGGCGCTGGCCTCGGGGAGCCCGGATCGGGACTTCGGGCCCCGCTCGAGCGACGACCACTACATCCTCTACACGGGCGGGACGACGGGCATGCCCAAGGGCGTGGTCTGGCGGCACGAGGACGTGTTCTACGCGCTGGGTGGTGGCATCGACCCGATGACCAACACCCGGATCGAGCGGCCCGAGCAGCTGGTGGAAAGAGGCCTGGCCGGCGGCCCGATGACCTCACTGCCCATTGCCCCCCTCATGCACGGGGCCAGCCAGTGGTCGGTGATGGGCCAGAGCTTCGTCGGGAACCGCATCATCCTCGTGGCCCGGTTCGATCCCCACGAGGTGTGGCGCCTGGTCGAGACGGAGAAGGCCAACTCGGTCATGATCACCGGCGACGCCATGGGCAAGCCCCTGGTCGAGGCGCTGGATGATCCCGACGCCTCCTACGACGTCTCCTCCCTCTATGCCGTCGTCTCCACCGCCGCCCTGTTCTCCGCCCCGGTCAAGGACGAGTTCTTCGCCCACCTGCCCACCATCGCCCTCACCGACGCTATCGGCTCCTCGGAAACCGGGAGCAACGGCATGGTCCTGTTGGACAAGGACCATACGGCCATGAAGAGTGGGCCGACGGTCAAGGCCATTGGGGAGACGGTGGTGTTGGACGAGAACCTGGACCTGGTGAAGCCGGGGTCGGGCGTGACCGGAAAGATCGCCCGCACCGGCGACATCCCCCTCGGGTACTACAACGACCCGGTCAAGACGGCCGAGGTGTTCATCACCGTCGACGGCACCCGGTACGTGATGCCGGGCGATTTCGCCACCGTGGAGGCGGACGGGACCATCACGTTGTTGGGACGGGGCTCGGTGAGCATCAACTCGGGCGGCGAGAAGATCTACCCCGAAGAAGTCGAGTCCGCCGTCCGCTCCCATCCCGACGTGTTCGATGCCATCGTGGTCGGTGCCCCCGACGAGCGGTGGGGCCAGCGGGTGGCGGCCATCATCGAGCCGAGGGCCGACCGCCACCCGAGCCTCGAGGACATCCAGCTGCACTGCCGGAAGGCCATCGCCGGCTACAAGGTCCCCCGCCAGCTCCACGTGGTGGACTCGATCGTGCGCTCCCCCAGCGGCAAGCCCGACTACCGCTGGGCCAACGCGGTCGTGGCCGAGGCGCCCGAGGAGACCGACTCGGGGGGGGCCCGCACGGCAACCGGCGGCCACTGAGCCCGATCGCCGGGAACGTACACTGGCGGGAGCAGCTCGGTTGGGAGTTGGCCGTGTCACGTCGTTCAAGGCCCTCTACCGGGCGGGCGACCAGATCATGGACTTCCCGGCCGGGGTCGGTAGCCCCGACGACCCTACGGGTACCGGGAGCGACTCGCTGATCGGCACCACCGGCGCCCAGGTCTCCTACGGCTGCGTCCACCTGCATGACGGCGACCTGGCCCAGCTGGCACCGATCCCCCCGGGGACGCCCATCGACATCGTGGCCTGACCGAAGCCTGGACCTGGTTTGCCCGTGGCGCCACTCGAGCCATCGGTGGCGCCGACCCGACCTCGGCCGTCAGCCCGAGCCCACTTCGACGGCGATCGAGGGGTCGGGCGCGGGCTCGAGGGCTGAGCCCAGCATTGCCGGGGTGACGGGGATCGACCCGGAACCCAGTGCCACCTGGAGGAACCGGACCGTCTCGTCCCGCACGGCCTGGGCCTGCGGGGTGGCAGCGACGAAGGTGTCCAGGTGGTCGCCGCCGCTCGCGGTGATGAAGGCCTTGACCATGTCGGCTGTCTGGTACACCTGGGTCGAGTTGGGCAACAGGCCGTATTCGTCATCGGTGCCCACGGCGACCAGCAAGGCACCGGCCGTCGGCGTCCCCCACGGGCCGGCCACGCCGGCGGGGATCTCGCTCGACAGCGAGAGATAGGCCTTGATCCGGGGGTCGGCGTAGGCAGGATTGAGGGCCATGAGGGCCACGTCGGTACCCCCGTCGGAGTGCCCGGCCACCGCGATGCGACGGGGGTCGATCGGGCCGGCCGAGGGCACCTGGCCGTCGAGCAGCGAGGTGATCACAAAGGACATGTCTTTGGCCTGGTCGGCAAAGTCGGTCACCGGCTCTCCGGGAGCGGTGTCGGTCGAGTCCGGGAAGGTCGGCGCAGCCACCAGGTACCCGGCCTCGGCCCAGGCGTCGAGCAGGGGCAGGTAGTGGGAGGGGTCGCTGTTCCAGCCGTGGGCGAACACGACGAGCGGCAAGGGGCCGGTCGGCCCCACCGGGCGCAGGATGTCGGTCACCAGCACCCGGCCGGACACGGCGGGGACGTCACCCCGGGCCCAGGTATCCCGGGTCGGGTCGGTGAAGGTGGCCGTCTGGCTCTGGATCGGATACGGCGGCTGTGGCTGGGGCCTGGTCGTCGTGGTCGGCTGCTGTCTGGAGGCGTGACCCGAGATGGGAGCACCGTGATGGGGCTTTTGGGGGGAGCTCGATCCCGAGCTCGACCCGCCGTTCAGCACGCCGGTGCCGATGAGCACGGCGACGACGATCACCACGACGGCGGCCCCGAGTCCACCGGCCATGCGGCGCCGTCGACGGAACCCCGCGGCCCGCTCGGTCCGGCTGTCGCTGTCCACGGGCCGGCTCAGACCCACCTCAGCCCGGAGCGCTGCCGGTGCCCAGGACCTCCTCGAGCCAGGTCCGGAGCTGAGGTTCGGGCGCGGCGCCGGTCCGGCGGGACAACACCGTCTCTCCCGAGATGAGCATGAGCGTCGGGATGGCCTGCACGCCGAAGCGCCCGGACAGCGCTGGGGACTCGTCCGCGTTGACCTTGACCAACTTGACCCGTCCGGCCAGTACGTGAGCGAGATGCTCGAGGGCCGGGCTCACCATGCGGCACGGGCCGCACCACGGGGCCCAGATGTCGACCAGCACAGGGGTGGTCGAGGCCGTCACCACGTCGGCGAAGGTGTCATCGCCGGCCTCGGCGATCCAGGGAAGGGGCGACCTGCACTTGGCGCAGCGGGGTGATCCCGTCGCCGACCACGGGACCCGGTTCTTGGCCCCACAGTTGGTGCACGGTGTCACGGTCGACCCAGGGCTCATCGGACCGGACCGGGCGCGGTGGGTGACATCTCTCCTGATGCTAATCCCCTCGGGCTCGGTAACCGACGTCGGATGGTCAACTCGCCAGTGCAGCACGGACGGGCGCGCCGCTGGCGTACATTCTCCCTGTAGGGTCGGGCGATCGTCAGGAGAGGGGGATCGTGGACAACCTCATGGTGATTTCGAGCGACGGGCATGCGACGGCGTCCATGGAGGATTACCGGGACTATCTCGACGCCGAGTTCCGTGACGAGTTCGATGCCTTTGTCGTCGAGTACCGAGAAGTTGGCTCACGGAACTTCGACCCCCCAGCGCTGCGACAACGTCTCGACCCCGAGCTGGTGACGGCATGGCAGGAGGAGATGGTCGACCGCGGTCGCCTCGTTGGCAGCTCCGATCCCCACGCCCGCCTCAAAGAGCTCGACCGAGAGGGGATAGCGGCCGAGGTCCTGTTTCCGGACTTCGGGCTCCCCTTCGAGCTCTACTCGCCAGGCCTCGCCGCCGCCAAGGGCTATCCGCCGCCGGACCAGGCTCACGTCCGCGCGGCCAAGCGCGCCCACAACCGGTGGGTGGCCGACTTCTGTAGCGTCGCCCCCGACCGCTTGACCGCCATGGCCGTCATCAACTGGACCGACGTGGAGGATGCGGTCAAGGAGATTCATTGGGCCAGGGAGGCCGGACTGAAAGGAGTCGTGCTGCCGTTCTTCGATCCGGTCCTCCCCCTCTACCACCCGCGCCACGACCCGATCTGGTCGGCGCTCGAAGAGCTCGAGATGGTCGTCAACAGCCACCAAGCCCTGTCGGGCACCTCGAACGTCCCCGCCCAGACGACCGGCGTCCGTCATCCCGCCGCCGCCATCCGCCTCTCAGCGGGTTGGCTCCTCTTCATCGTGCATGATCTGCTCCCCCAGATGATCTGGGGCGGCGTGCTGGAGAGCTTCCCGAGGCTGCAGTTCGTCGTGACCGAATCGGGGTCGAGCTGGGTGGTTTCTCTCCTGGCCGACATGGACTACGCCTATCAAGGCAGCTACCTGCGGCGGGACATCGGCGATGCCCTCCCCATCCGTCCGAGCGAGTACTTCGAGCGGCAGTGCTACCTGGGTTCATCCATTTTTTCTCGGGCCGAGGTCGAGGGTCGTCACCGCATCGGTGTGAGCAAGATGATGTTGGGCCAGGACTATCCCCATCACGAAGGCACCGTGCACAGTGGCACCTCTCGGTACCTGCAGGCGACGCTGGGCGCGGCGGGCGTAGCCGAAGACGAGGCGAGGATGATGCTCGGGGATACCGCGGCGGCAGTCTTCGGATTCGACCCCATGGCCTTGGCACCGGTCACGGCCCGGCTCGCCGTGCGCGTTGGCGACGTGTTGCGGCCCCCGGAAGAGGACTTCTTCCCCCGCGGTGATGTCAACAAGCCCTTCGTGTAGGGCTCGGGGACGACGAGGGACGATGCAGTGCCCCGATGTCGGACGGTTGGCGAGCAGATCGTGCCAGCCTGGACCGTCACCCGCCACGGCAGGCCTCTGCATTCCCTTCATGGCCATCCTGCCCAGGCCTAGCCCTGTGGTCAACTGCCGTAGATCTGGCTGCGAAGCGCTTTGAGCGCGGCGACATAGACCTCGGAAAAGGTAGGAAAGGGCTGAATGGTGTCGCGCAGCACGTGGAGCGGCACGTGGGCACGGATGGACAACGTGGCCTGCTGCAGCCACTCGCCCGCATCGGGGCCGAGGGCGTGCGCGCCGGTCAGCCGGTCCCCGTCACTGAGAAGGGTCAAGAAACCCTTCGATTGCGCGTAGGCGTGCGTGTAGGTAGCGGTCTTGGCCACCTCGGAGAGGGCGGTGGTGGCGCTAAATGGGGCCTCGGTGGCGCCCACCGACGCCGCTTGGGGATCCGTGTACACGACGTCAGGAATGGCCTCGTAGTTGGCCCGACGGGGTTCGCCGAGGATGTTGGCCGCGACGACCTCGCCCTGGTACTTCCCCACGTGAGTCAGCAGCCGGACGCCGGTGACGTCGCCAATGGCCCACAGGCCATCGCCGGCGCGCAAGTGGGTGTCGACTGGGATGCCGTGCCGGTCAGCGTGGACGCCCACTGTGTCGAGGCCGATCCCGTCCACGCGGGGGCGCCGGCCCGTGGCGAGGAGCAGGTGGTCACCGCGCAACTCGCGGCCGTCATCGAGTGCGAGGACGAAGTCCTCGGCCTCGCGCCGGGCCGCGGTCGCCTGGACGCCCAGCATCAGTTCGACTCCGTCGCCGCGTAACACCTCGCCGAGCGCCTCGCCCAGCGGCGCGGGCTCACGGCCGAGCAGATGTGCCGCCCCTTCGACCAGGGCCACCTCGCCGCCCAGACGGCGCACGGCCTGAGCCATCTCGGCGCCGACCGGCCCGCCACCCAGTATCAGCAAGCGCCGTGGCACGGCCTTCATACCGGTCACCTCGCGGTTGCTCCAGACGCCCTCCAAGTCGGCCAGGCCCGGGACCGGTGGCACTACCGGATCCGAGCCGGTCGCCACGACAATGTGTCCTGCGGTATGGGGCACACCGTCCACTTCGACCACACCCGCCCCGGCCAGCCGGCCTGTGCCGCGCAGCAGGTCGATACCCTTGTCCGCCAGCCAGTGCTCCTGGCCGGCATCGGAGTAATTCGAGACCATGACATCGCGATAGGCCAGGGCCGCCGCGACATCAACCTGGGCGCTGGCTGCCGCTTCCCGTGCCTCGTGGGCCGCCTCCCCCGGGCGCAGCAGCGTCTTGGAAGGAATGCAGGCCCAGTAGGAGCACTCGCCGCCGGCCAGCTGACGCTCCACGACGGCGACCCGCAGCCCACCGTCGGCCAACTCGCCTGCGCAGTGCTCGCCCGGCGAGCCGGCGCCCAAGACGATGACGTCGTAGCTGCTCATGCGCTCGGCCCGGGGCTGGTCGGACCGGAGAGCCCGGACTGCTCGTCCACCATGTACTGCGCATACCAATCCGGCCAGTCTGGGCCGGGATGCCCGATATCCTCTTCGTGGCGTCCGTGAGCATCGGCGCCCCGGCGGACACTGGCGGCCAGATCAACGGCGGAATCGTAGGTTGCTCGAATCGGAATACCTCCTGCTGACTAGGCGCGGCCGACCCGGCGGGTACCAGCTCCCCGTGTGGTCACCGCCCTGGAAGGCGCGTCGTCACCTCTTGAAGAAACCAGCCGTTGCCGTCCGGATCACTGAACGAGGCAAACGACCCTTGGGTCTTGTGCTCTGGTGCCGGGCCCAGAGCGCGTGCCTCAGTGCCGGCGTGGTGGAACACCCCATCGGTATCGTGGAACACCTCGCTCACCTCGACACCACGGTCGATCACCTCGGCCCGGCCGCCTCGATATCGGTGACGACACGCTGCAGACCTTCATCCGAGCCCGGTGCAGCCGAGGTGGCCCCACTGCCGAAGATGATCGAGCAGGCCGAGCCCGGCGGCGTCAACTGCACGACGCGGAAGCCCCCGTCACCGGAAAAACCGGCGTCCAGGCGCCACCCCAGCGACTCATAGAAGCCCCTTGGCCTAGTCGACATCGGACACCGGCACCACCACTACTTCGAGCTTCATGTCCACGACCGCAGCTCCTCCCCGTCGAAGCCGATAGCCACTGTCCCGCCCACGGAACCGTCCCGACACCACCTTCGCGCCGCTCGTCGTCGAAGTCCAGGCACCAGCATCTCATCAGCGGGCGGCCAGTTGCACGAGGCACGATCGGCGAACCGCGTGCCAATGTGAGGAGATGGATCTGGCTGAGCTCCTGGCGCTGCCCGGGGTGAGCGAGGAGTGCATCCTGCGCTCGGCCGTCGGCTTCATGGCCCTCCACGGCGGATCCCAGGACCGAGGCACCGATCAGATAGCCAGCCGGGCCGCCGAGCAAGCGGGAGCGTCGTACTACGCAATCGTCCAACCAGCCGGGCTGCGGGTCCATCTCACCTCACGCCTGCACAACCCGGATCACTCGGCCCGGTTGCGAGCGTTCCTGCAGCACGTCGACATCGCCATCTCGGTACACGGGTTCGGGCGCGATAGCTTTGCATTGTGGGTCGATCCTGAGCGGGGCCTCGTGATCGAACCGTACGGCCCGGCGTTTCGAGGCAACCAGACCGGGCCCTTACGGGGGATCATCGTGGGCGGGCGCAACGTTGAACTGCTCGATGCGGCACGGCAGCTGCTGCACGACCGGTTCGTGGGCTACCGCGTCGCCGACGAGCGGGTGCGGCTCGGATTCCATCCTGACAACCCGGTCAACCTCCCTTCGGGGCGAGGTATCCAGGTGGAGCTGCCGCCGGGCCTGCGTGGCATCGGCGACTGCGGCGAACAGTTTGCGCCTCATCAGGACGGGATCGTCACCGAGGTGGTCGCTGCGCTGGTGGAGCTGGCCAACCGGGCCGCCGACCTCCTGGGCGCATCTCCCGAATGAATTCTGCGGTTGGCGTTGCGAGAGGGATCGACGAGCCGGGCCGCAACCCCCTTCGGTCGGATCGCGCTGTTGTCGAAGGCTCTTCCTCTGCTCCCAGTTGGCGATTCCCACCCTGCCCGAGCTCCGGTCCCCAATCTGCCCCGCTCACGGCGGCGAGCGAGCCTCAAAGGGCGCGGTCACTTCTTCGTGGGTGTCGGGATCAGCCAGTATGAGCAGTTCGTCGCCGGCCAACAGTTCGGTCCCGCCTCTCACCGGCATGGCCTGCCCATGGCGCACGACGAGACTGATCCATGCTTGGCCGGGCAGGTCAGCAAGGTCCTTGATGGTGCAGCCGTCGGCGGCTGATCCTGGCTGGACCGTCAGTCGATGGATTCCCTCAGGCTCATCCCGCAGCCGTACTCCGAGTGCCCAAGGTTCTGGCTCGACGGTATGCATCGGTACGTGCAAGAAACGAGCGACGGTGGGCACCAGGCTTCCCTGGACGAGCACTGAGAACAGGACGACCACAACGATGATGCCGTAGAGACGCCTCGCCTCTGGAACGTGGGCAGCAAGCAGAAAGCTCCCGAGCAAGAGCGGCGCAGCACCCTTGAGCCCGGCAAACAACACGAAGTTCCGCTCGTTGTTCTTCAGACGGGCAGGGATCAGGCATAATCCGACGAGGACTGGTCGGATGACGAACGCGAGGGCTGCTCCGAAGAGAAGCCCCGGAACCCAGACGTCGGCCCTGGCGATCTCGGCGATATCGACGGTGAGGCCGAGCGCGAGAAAGGCGACGATCTCGGCGAGACTTGCGAGGGTTGCGTGGAACCGTTCGATCTCGCGCTTGAACGGTGCGCGTTCGTCCCCCAGCATGATCCCGGCGACGAAGACGGCGAGAAAACCCGACCCGTGGGCGAGAGTGGCGACGCCGAACAGCACGAGCGCGCTGGCCAGGGTCCGCAGCGGGTACAGGCCCTCGCTGGGTAGTGGGACATGTCGCATGAACCGCAACAGCGCCTGGCCACCGACGACGCCGACCGCCGCGCCGACGACCATTTGCAGGAGGAACTCGCCACCGACGCGGGTGAACGCACCGGCTCCGAGGCCACCGGCAGCGATGAGGCTGACCATGAGGGCGATCCCGACCGGGTCGTTGGCGCCGGACTCGCCTTCGAGGATCGTGCCGCTGCGGCCGGACACCTCCCGCCGCCCAAGAACGGAGAACACCACCGCCGGATCAGTCGGGGCCACGGCCGTGGCCACCAGGAGCGAGACATACCAGGCCAGGCCGAAGGCAAGGTGGACGAGCACCGTCCCGGCGGCCACGGTCGCGAACGTGCCGACGACGCCGACTACGGCAATAGGGACGGCCGCCGACCGGAACCGGGACCGTCCAATGTGCATCCCGCCGTCGAACAAGATGCAGAGAAGAGCGACAGTGACGACTCGCTCCACCGTCCGCTGTTGGGGTGCGTGCAATGCTGGGATCACCTTGACGGCTATGGCCGCCCCGATCAGGAAGAAGGCCGGCGCCGGGATCGCGACCCGATCAGTCAGGCGGTTCGACAGCACGGCGACCAGCCCCACCGCTCCCACCAGCAGTAGCAAGAGGGCAAACGGCTGGGTATCGGTCACGGCGGTGGCTCCCGGGGCGAGGTCGGCTATCTGATTGCCGACCAGACTTCCCGGCGCACCAGACGAGATCTTAGCCACTGCCAACGACGCAGCCCGGGAGACGACCGATCTACCGCCTCGATTGTTCACGCAACGTCCATTCTCCGGTCACTCGATAGTTACGTTGGCCTGATAAGAAATCGTGAGGAGGGCCATCGTTTGTTCCTGACTTCGCGAAGGGGTGGCGACTCCGTTTCCCAGAGGCGATCGAACACTCAGCGAGCCGCACAGGGGTGGTGATGTGACCGGTTGGACAAAGGAGTTGCGGAACCATGGGTGACGAACGGGATCGGGCTGCCGGCTTTGGCCACCTGGAAGATGGACTTCGGACCGCGAGCGACTGGTATTGGTGGGGGCCGTATGTGAGCGAGCGCCAGTGGGGCACCGTTCGAGAGGACTACAGCGCCGACGGCGAGGCCTGGGACTACCTTCCCCACGACCACGCACGATCTCGGGCCTACCGCTGGGGGGAGGACGGCCTGGCTGCCTTCTCGGACATCGAGCAGCGGATGTGCCTCGGACTGACCCTCTGGAACGGGCGTGATCCGATCTTGAAGGAGCGGCTCTTTGGACTGAACGGATCCGAGGCCAACCACGGCGAGGACGCGAAGGAATACTGGTGGTATCTCGATGCCGTCCCGAGCCACGCCTGGAACCGTTGGCGGTACCACTACCCCCAAGCCGCCTACCCGTACGAGGACCTGCGATCGGAGAACAGCCGACGCAGTAAGTCCGAGCCTGAGTACGAGCTCTTGGACACAGGAGTATTCGACGAAGACCGATATTGGGTGGTCGAGACTCACTACGCCAAGGCGAGCCCAACTGACCTCTTGATGGAGATCGAGATCACCAATGCCGGCCCCGAAGCCGACACAGTGCATGTACTTCCGACCGTATGGTTCCGCAACACATGGTCTTGGGACCTCGAAGGCCACAAGCCGACCATGGCCGTCGAAGACGGCGACCTCCAGATAGACCATCCGTGGCTGGGACCCCTCGAGCTGGTGGCCGCCTCCGGTCCCGACGGCGCCCCCCCCGAACTGCTGTTCTGTGAGAACGAGACCAATACGGCCCGGCTGTTCGGTAGCGAACCACTCACCGCGTTTCCCAAAGACGGCATCAACGATCATGTGGTTCACGGGACGGCCACGGTCAATCCCGAACAGGTCGGCACGAAGGCGTCCTACTGGTACCGGATCGACGTCGAGCCGGGCGAAACGGCCACGCTCAAGCTTCGACTCCGGCCGAAGGGAAAGCGTCGCCGTGCGTTCGACAACCTCCTCGGGTCGGGATTCGACGAGGTCGTGTCTGCACGACGGGCCGAGGCGGACGAGTTTTACGACGAGCTCACCGGACCTACCTGCGGCGAGGACGAGGCACTGGTCATGCGCCAGGCTTTTGCCGGGCTGCTGTGGAGCAAGCAGTTCTATTTTTATGATGTGGGTCGATGGTTGGACGGCGACCCGGCCCAACCACCTCCTCCCGAGGGCCGCGCCCTCGGTCGCAACGCCCGCTGGCGCCATCTGAGGGCCTTCGACATCATGTCCATGCCCGACAAGTGGGAATATCCCTGGTTTGCGGCCTGGGATTTGGCCTTCCACTGCGTCTCGCTTGCTCATGTCGACCCGGCATTCGCCAAATACCAGTTGCTCTTGGTGTGCCGCGAGTGGTTCCAGCACCCCAACGGCGCGCTTCCGGCCTACGAGTGGGACTTCGGGGACGTGAACCCTCCAGTCCAGGCGTGGGCCGCTCTCGAAGTGTTCGCCATCGACGGTGGGCGCGACCTTGATTTCCTCAGCCGGGTGCTCGACAAGCTCATGGTCAACTTCAACTGGTGGGTCAACCGCGAGGACGCCGACGGCTCCAACCTGTTCGAGGGTGGGTTTCTCGGGCTCGACAACATCGGCCCCATCGACCGTTCCCACCTACCCATGGGCGGTCTCCTCCAACAAGCCGACGCCACCGGCTGGATGGGCATGTACGCGCTCTCACTCGGTACCATCGCATCGATCCTCAACCGGGCCGGCCAGCGCCCGGCTACTGACTTGGTCATCAAGTTCGCCGAGCACTTCGCCCTGATAGCGGAGGCGATGGACGGCCTGGGTCTCTATGACGAAGCAGAGGCCATGTACTTCGACCGGCTTCGGCTGCTCGACGGCACCGACGTGACCATCAAGGTCCACTCCATGGTCGGCATCATCCCGATGCTGGCTTCGGGCGTCGTCGACCAAGCCATGATCGACCGGGCGCAGAAGCTCGGCAAGAGCTTCTCCTCCTACTACAAAGACCTCGACCTCGATGCGTTGGCCAAAGAGGGCCTGGTACGAGGGGAGCCTGGCCACCAGCAGCTCCTCTTGGGCATGGTGGGCGTCAACCAGGTTCTCGCGCTCATGACCCGGCTGCTCGACGAACAACAGTTTCTGTCGACCCACGGCCTGAGAGCCCTGTCCGCCTACCATCGCGAGCACCCCTATGTCCTCGATGTCGAAGGAGTGCAGGCCACCATCGACTATGAGCCGGCTGAATCGACAACCTCGATGTTCGGTGGGAACTCCAACTGGCGAGGACCGGTGTGGTATCCCCTGAACTATTTGGTGTGCAGCGCCCTCGATCGCTATGGCCATTTTCTCGGGGACGACGTTCGGGTCGAATACCCGACCGGTTCGGACAACCGGCTCTCGTTCATGGAGATCGCTTCCGAGCTGCGCAAGCGGACCATCTCGCTCTTCCTCCTCGACGAGCATGGCCGCCGCCCCTGCTTCGGGGCCTATGAGAAGATGCAGACCGACCCACGGTGGAAGGACAATCTTCTCTTCAACGAGTATTTCCATGGCGACACCGGCGCCGGGCTGGGTGCCACCCACCAGACCGGTTGGACCGGCTTGGTTGCCGACCAGATCCGTCGCATCCACACTCCGGGCTTGCTCTCACTGGCCGATGTCGCCCACCGGGTAGCCCAGAGGTGAGCGCCGATCGGCCTGACCTGACGCCTATTCGGCCCGGGAATTGGTACCCGATGGGGGCCACGCCCACCCAGGACGGCACCAACTTCGCAGTCTTTGCTTCCGACGCCGAACAGGTCGCACTGTGCCTGTTCGACCCCAACGGCGACGAGACCCGGCTCGCCCTTCCCGAGTGTGACGGCGGAGTCTGGCACGGCTTCGTTCCGGGCGTCGATCCGGGCCAGGCCTACGGCTATCGGGTGACCGGTCCGTATCAACCGAGCGCCGGCCTGCGATCGAACCCGGCCAAGCTCCTGATCGATCCCTATGCTCGCGCCGTGCGGGGAGACGTTCACTTCGGTCCCGGCGTGCTCGGCTACCGCGACGGCGATCCGGATCTGCCCAGCGAACTGGATTCGGCACCCCACGTGCCGAAGAGCCTGGTGGTCGATCCGAGCTATCACTGGCGCCACTCGCGTCCCCATCATCGCTATGCCGACACCGTCATCTACGAGGTCCACGTCAAGGGCTTCACGATGCGCCATCCGGGCGTGCCCGAGGATCTGCGGGGAACCTTTCGCGGCCTGGCCCACGAGTCCGCGCTCTCGCACCTGGTCGAGCTGGGGGTGACGGCCGTCGAGCTCCTGCCGATCCACGAGTCCGTACCGGAGCAATTTCTACTCGAGAGGGGCCTCACCAACTATTGGGGTTACAACACCATCGGCTACTTCGCTCCCCATCACGATTACTCGTCCGAAGTTCGGGCCGGACGACACGGGGGCCAGGTCTCTGAGTTCCAGGCCATGGTGGATGCCCTCCACGGGGCTGCCATCGAGGTGCTCATCGATGTGGTCTTCAACCACACGGCGGAGGCGAGCGAGTACGGGCCGACCCTCTCCTTCCGCGGCTTGGACAATCGGGCCTACTACCGGCTGGCGTCAGACGGCGCTCACTACCTGGACACCACCGGATGCGGGAACTCACTCAACGCCGGAGATCCCATAGCCCTTGGTCTCATCATGGACTCACTTCGGTATTGGGTCACCGAGATGGGCGTCGACGGCTTCCGATTCGACCTGGCGCCGGCCCTGGCTCGCCAAGAGGGCTCTTTCGACCAGGCTTCGGCCTTCTTCGACATGGTCTCACAGGACCCGGTGGTCTCGCGGGTCAAGCTGATCGCCGAACCATGGGACGTCGGCCAGGCCGACAGCTACGACGTCGGGCGGTTCCCGCCCCTGTGGCGGGAATGGAACGGGAAGTACCGCGACACCATGCGCGACTTCTGGCGTGGCACGGGAGGCATGGCCCCCGACTTCGCCACCCGTCTGGCCGGCTCGTCAGATGTGTACGGCGGTCGCGGTCGACGGCCCACGTCATCGGTCAACCTCATTACCGTGCACGACGGATTCACGCTCGCCGACTTGGTGTCATACGACACCAAACACAACGATGCCAATGGCGAGAACAACCGCGACGGCACCGACGACAACCGTTCATGGAACAGCGGGGTCGAGGGGCCGAGCGACGATCCGGTGATTCTGGGGTTGCGGTCCCGACGCGCCCGGTCACTGCTGGCCACGTTGCTCCTGTCGTTCGGCATCCCTCTTCTGCTGGGCGGTGACGAGCTGGGCCGTACCCAGGGGGGCAACAACAATGCGTACTGCCAGGACAACGAGGTGAATTGGTTCGATTGGAGCTCCGTCGACGCTGATCTGCTGGCCTTCACCAGAGGGCTGGTGGCCATCCGACTGGCCCACCCGGTATTTCGTCGACGCAGGTTCCTCAGTGGGGTCGAAGCCAACCAGCTCCAGTGGTTCACCACCGGAGGGACGACGATGGCCCAGTACGACTGGGCCAATCCGTCAACGCGAAGTATGGCCGTCTACCTTGACGGAGCAGATGACCCCGACCTCGATGCCGACGGTCGGCTGCTGGTTGACGACGACTTTCTGGTGATCGTCAACGGCTGGGAGCAGCCGCTCGATTTCGTGCTGCCGACGGTCGGCCGAGAACCCTCGTGGGTCACGATCCTTGACACCGCCGTTCCAGTCACGTCCCCCGGCGCGCTGACCGGCGGCGCCCTCAAGCCAGGGGACACGGTCCGCATCGAGGACTATTCGGTGCTGCTCCTGCGTGATGAGCACAGTGGCGGCCACACCAATTGAGCGCTCAGGGAATCGGGTTGGTCCCTTGGACGGCCGGTCGGACGACGCAGCTAGGCCGGTGGACGGGGAAGCAGGACATGGAGGCCGCTGCCGTCCGACAGGACCAGATGCGTTGCCGTCTCGACTTGCCTCCAGCGCCGTGCCGAAGTGGTCTTCGTGTTCGCGCTCGGGCCGGGTCGTACGGGGCGGGTGGTTGTCACCGACGATCGATTGATCGATCGCTCGACGACGCTTCGTTCCCTGGCCATAGGCCGAGCATATCCAGCGTCTCCATCGCCCTGTCGGGACGTGACGAAGAGTTCATTCGGCGCTTACCTGCCTGTCACAGGACGGCCGCTACGGTCGTTGGTGAACTCGCTTGGCTCCCCCCAATCGGGTCGACGAAGCCCCGGGATCTCCCTCCTGCCGGGGTTTCGTCGCGCTCCGGTCACATATCGGTCAGAGCGCCGACGCGCCTCTCGGCCTAGATGCGGGTTTGGGCCAGGGTCTACCGTCCAGGGTCGGCGGCACCGCTGGCTCGCCGACAATGGACGCCGATCGAGATGCGCGGCCCGGACGTGTCCAGGGCTCAGGGGGTACGGGTACCGTCGAGCTGGATCTGGGCGTTGGTCGGCAGCACCTCGACCGAGATCTCCGGGATCGGGAAGGTGAAGTCGGGGTACTTGCGGACCGCGTTCTGGCGGTACCGGGTGGTGGAGTGGACCGGGTCCGAGTCGAAATGGGGAATGACCTTCGATCCGAAGAGCTCGAGCATCTCGTAGACCTCGTCCTCGGCCAGCGAGTCAGAGGGGAGGCCGAAGACCAGCTGGTCGCAGCCCACTGTCTCGTACTTGGCCACCTGCTCGGCCACCTCGTCTGGCTCGCCGCACAGCAGCCAGCCTCCGTCGATGAGGGCGTCGAGCATTTCCTCGTTGGCCACCGACACCGGCGGCTCCGGCCAGACGGGGATCCCCTCCATGTGCGGGATGGTGTCGTGGTAGTTGCACACCATCGAGTACAGGTAGCCGCGTCCGGGGCGCAGGGCGATCTCCCTGGCCTTCTTGCGGTCGTTCATGCAGATGACCGCGTTGGTCATCATGATGTTGTCGTTCACGTACTGGCCCAGCGGCTCGGTGCAGTTGGCGATGCCCTCCTTGTAGGCGTCGATGCGGCCCTGGAGGTTGTAGATGGGCTCGAAGTTGAAGGCGATAGCTCCGATGCCGAGCTGGCCGGCCTGGGTGAAGGTGCTCGGGTTGCCACAGCCCACCCAGATGGCCGGGTGCCCCGATCCGTAGGGCTTGGGCAGGATGTTGTGGGGTGTCGGAACGGTGAAGTGGTCCCCCTCAAAGGTGTAGTCGCGCTCTTCCCACATCCGGGGGATCTCCCGGATCACCTCGTTCCACTCGGCCTTGGTCGAGTTCTTGTCCAAGATGTTGAAGGCGGCGATCTCGTGGCTGCCCGCGCCCCGGCCGGTCCCCCACTCGAAACGTCCCTCGGTCATGTGGTCGAGGACGGTGACCCGCTCGGCACAGCGCACAGGATGGTTGACCCGGGGCGAGAGGTTCATGATGCCGGTGCCCACATGGATCTGCTCGGTGGCGCGGGCCAGGTAGCCCATGACCACCTCGGGAGCGGACAGGTGGCTGTACTCAGTCAGCGAGTGATGCTCACCCAGCCAGGCGTACTTCCAGTTGTACTTGTCCGCGTGGATGACGTAGTTCGTCTCCCGTGTGAACATCTCGTGCTCGCTGGCTGGGTCGAAGGCGGCCGGGCCCGGCACGTAGCCGTTGAGAAACACTCCGAATTCCATGGGCTGTCGGCTCCTCGCTCGCGGTCCCACATGGTGCGACTCGCCCCGAAACGGGGCGACCGGGCACGGTAACACGCGTCCGGATAAAATGCAACGTGTTCCAGAAATGTGGCTGATGCCCCAGGCCAGGGCGGGGTCGATTAGTGGACGGGCGCAATTGGGCCCGCAACGAACCCGGCCCAGCCGGTACCAGAAAATCACCCCCTGACGACGTCGACGCCTTGGATGACGCCGTCGACGTCCGCTAGGCGAATGATTCCACGTGATTCCTCGGTGAGGTCCACACGGGTCGAAGGGTCCTCTCTCGGATGGGGAGCGCCGATTCGCGTTGCGACATCCCCGGTCGGACCGGATCTCGTTCGACTGGCTCGTCGATGATCGGCCACTCACAGTGAGTGTGCCCGGCCGACCAGCCGCCTCGCATGTCGTCGGCCCGGCGTAGGTGCAGACCCCGATCGATCCTCACGGACAGTGCTGAACTTACAAGAAGCCCCGTCGGCCGCTAGCCGGCCGGGCGCGTGAACCGGAACAGGACCTTGGTCTCGTTGTAATACTCGAGCCATGGCAGCACGGCGGGATCGGGTCCGGCCACGGGCACGAACCCAACCTTCAGGCGGGAGGCGGCCGCCTCGAAACCGGCCCCGGCAAAGGCCACGACCACTTCGTCGAGGTGGTAGAGCGGCGGCAGGGACAGTGCCTGGGCATGCTCTCGATGCCATTGGACCATGGTGGGGCTGGCCGCGTGCATGCCCATGACCGTGTAGTAGGAGCCTCCGGGCGCGAGCGCAGTGAAGACATGGGTGGCGTGGGCGGCGAGATCGTGGACCAGGTAGAGGACCTCGTGGCTGAAGGCCACGTCGAAGTCCCTCCAGCCCGTCGGGACCCGGTCGCTGACCTCGAACCGCAATGGCCGACGACCGGCGAGACGTCGGGCATCGGCGATCGCCGACGACGCCGGGTCATAGCCACGGCCCTCGCCGATCGCCCACTCGTCGTAGGCCATTCGCAGGAACCCACCCCGGTTGCACCCGACATCGAGCACCCGGGCACCGCTGAGCTCGTCGGTGACGCTCTCGAGGAGCACCTTCCAGACGAAGACGTGCTCGTCCTGCATCACCTCGTCCTGGGCCTCGCTCTGCCAGTACGAAGTGCCCGCGTCGCTCATCGGGGCCAACCTATTGCCCGTCCCCGAGGAGGAGCAATCCCCGACTCCGGGTCAGGAGGGCCGCGAACGGTGACCCCTGTCCCGCCCGGAGGCGACCTCTCGTTCGAAGTCGAGCAGGAATCGCTTGCGCCCGAGCCCGCCGCCGTAGCCGGTGAGACGGCCGGTGGAGCCGACGACGCGATGGCAGGGCACGACGATGCCGATGGGGTTCCGCCCGTTGGCCAGGCCCACGGCACGAGACGCTGCCGGGCTCCCGATCTGGGTGGCGATCTGCCCGTAGGCGACGGTCTGGCCGTACGGGATTGCGAGCAGGGCCCGCCAGACGCGTTGTTGGAACTCGGTGCCCACCGGGCCCAGCGGCAGGTCGAATTGGGTGCGGCTTCCGGCGAAGTACTCCTCGAGCTGCTCGGTGGCCTCGGCGAACGGGCCCGCATCGGGCTGGCCGAAGCTCCCGTCAGAAGGTCGGTGCCGTTGCTCGGCCATGTAGAGGCCACTCAGCTCGCCGTCGGTGGCCACCAAGGTGAGCGGGCCGACGGGACTGTCCATGACGGTGTGCGCCCGACCGGTCATCAACGGCCTGCCTCGGCGAGGGGGCGGGCGCTCGTCGGGCCGCCGGTGGGCGGCAACCGGTTGATGGCGTGCTCGCCGGTAGCCCAGAGGTACTGGGTGGCGTACGCCCGCCAAGGGCGCCACGCCCCCGCCCGGGCCGACAACGCGGCGGGGCGCTCGGGAAGACCGAGCGCTCGGGCGGCGAACCGGACACCGAGGTCGGTGACGGGGAAGGCATCCGGGTCACCGAGGGCACGCATGGCGACGGTCTCGACGGTCCAGGGCCCGACCCCGGCCAGTGCCGCCAGTTGGGCCCGCGCCTCGTTCCAGTCGCTTCCGGCTCCGAGGTCGACCCGCCCGTCGGCCACGGCTCGAGCCAGCCCGACCAGGGCCAATCGCCGATACCGGGGCATGGCCACGGACGCGGGATCGGCACCGGCCAGGTCGGTCACGTCGGGGAACACATGGGTCAGCCCTCCGACGTCGTCGACGGGGGTGCCGTGGGTAGCAACCAGCCGGGCGGCGTGGGTACGGGCCGCGGAGGTCGAGACCTGTTGGCCGATGACGGCGCGAATGGCCAGTTCGGCCGGGTCCACCGTCCGGGGGACCCGCCGGCCGGGAGCCCTGTCGACCAAGGGAGCCAGCACCGGGTCGGCCGCCAGCAGTTCGTCGACGGCGACGGGGTCGGCGTCGAGGTCGAGCAGGCGCCGGCACCGGGTGATGGCAATGGAGAGGTCCCGCAGGTCGGTCAGTTGCAGGCGACAGGCGATGTGGTCGGCGGTGGGCCGCAACCCGACGATGCCGTGCCCGTGGGGTAGGCGCAGGGTGCGCCGGTAGGCACCGTCTCGCCACTCCTCCACTCCGGGCACGGCCGTGGCCACCAGGTGGCCGAAGAGGTTGTCGGGGCACAGCGGTGCGCGGAAGGGCAGGCGGAGGCTGAGCATCCCCGGGGCCACCGGCGCCCGCAGCTCGCTCGGCCACACGCGAGCCCGCAGCTCGCTCGGGGAGAGGGCGAAGACCTGCTGGACCGTTTCGTTGAACGTCCTGACGCTGGCGAACCCGGCGGCCGTGGACACTTCGATCATGGGCAACGCGGTCGTCTCGATCAGCACCCTGGCCGTCTGAGCCCGTTGGGCCCGGGCCAGCGCGAGAGGACCGGCGCCCAGCTCGGCCCGGAGGTGGCGCTCGATCTGGCGGGTGCTGTAGCCCACCCGGGCGGCGAGACCAGGCACGCCCTCCCGGTCGACCACGCCGTCAGCAATGAGACGCATGGCTCGGGCCACCACATCGGCCCGCTGGTTCCACTCGGGCGATCCAGGGCTGGCGTCGGGCCGGCAGCGCTTGCACGCCCGGTACCCGGCCTGTTGGGCCGCCGCCGCACTCGGGTAGAAGCGCATGTTCACGACCTTGGGCGGCACTACCGGACAGCTCGGCCGACAATAGATCCCGGTGGTGACGACGGCGGTATAGAACCAGCCGTCGAATCGGGCGTCCTTGGAGCGGACGGCCCGGACGCACTGCTCTACGTTCTCATGCATCTCTCCAGCATGGCCCTGGGAGGGCGGCCGGTCTGGCGGAAAAGCGACATGGCCCCATCCACCATCGAAGCCGTCGCAATTCGGCCAGTCCAGGGTGAGCGGCATGGGTGGGCGGCCGGAGCGCCGCTCAACCTCGCCGGACGGCTCGGCTTCTGGCCAGCAGGTCGATGACCTCCTCATCGGTCGTCGGGGAGAAGTCCTCGTACCAGAAGCCCACGGCGAAGAGGTCGGTCGGCGACTGGACCCAGACGATGTCCGCGGCCATCGGCTTCAGCCGTTTGATTGCGTCCGGCGCGCCCACCGGCACGGCCAGCACCAGGCTCTTCGGCTGCCGGTTGCGCAGAGCGATCAGCGCTGCTTCGGCCGTGATGCCGGTGGCCAGGCCGTCGTCGACCAGCACCACGTGGTGGTCGGCAAGCTCGGGGAGCGGGCGATCGCCTCGGTAGAGGGCGACCTGGCGGCGCAGCTCCCCGAGGGACTGTTCAACCAGCGTGGCCAGGAGCTCGGTTCCCGGTATGAGGGCGGCGGCGAGATGGGACATCACTGGCTCGTCCAGGCCTTCGGCCACCGCCCCGATGCCGAGCTCCTTGTGACCGGGTGCACCTACCTTGCGAGCGACGAATGCCTCCAATGGCGCGCCGAGCAGAGTGGCGACTTCGGCGGCTACGGGGATGCCGCCTCTGGGGAGGCCCAGGACGACCGGCGATTCGAGGTGCAGCGCCTGCACCCGCTCGGCCAACTGGCGCCCGGCATCGGCGCGGTTCTCGAAGCGCGCCGGTCGAACCGGATTCATCGTGATCCTCCCCCATGTGCGACCTCGATATGCAGGGATACCGCGTGCACGATTGCGCGCCTACCCGATCCCCCCGGCGGCAAACCTGACGATCGGCCACGGTGGTTCATCGCCCATCGTTTGGGTATCTCCTTTGGAACGACGCGACCCGACGAAAGCAGAATCGACCGACGCGTGAAGATGCCCGTGCACACAGATATCAAAGTTCTGCCTCTGGACTCGGAAACCTGCGAGGTCATCGCCGTCGAAGGGTTGTTGACGACGCGCCACCGAGTGGCCGTTCCCCCCGCTCAATTGGAGCTTATCCACCTGTGCGACCGGGATATGGCTGCGGTGGTGCACGAGACCTTCGTGATGGCTCTGGAGCGAGAACCGGCGACGGCGCTCCCGGCCGCCGCCACGCTCGAAGCGATCGGCAACCGCTATCCGGACTTCTGGGCAGAGCTCCGAGGTCGCCTGGCCTCCCCATCTCGGGGTCGCCGGCGAGAGGGTCTCGACGACCCAGCCGAAGCCGGAGCGCTCGGGAACTGAGCATCGCCGTGGGCGCCATCGCCCCGTTCCGGTGCTCGTTTCCTAGCCTCGAGGATCGCTTGGCTCTCAGGACATCATGACGTACGTACGCTGCACCAGGGGCTGCTCGAGTGTCGCGAGCACCTTTTCGAGGTGCCCGGTATGGATGATGCGCTCGGCGAACGCCGCGTCATGGGCCTCGGGGGAGATCCAGCCCTGGACGAAGGTGAAGGCCTGGTCGTCGTCCTGATCTCGGTAGAGGTCGAACGATTCGCAGCCGTCAGCTGCTCGCATGCGGTTTCGGCCTTCGCTCAGCAGGCCCGCGAGGGTGGTTTCCTGGCCCGGTGCGGCGTGGAACTGCGTGATGTGCATGATGCTCATCAGAACGGGACCTCCGTGGTAAGCAGTCCGGCACCGGACCGGCGGGACCCAACGGTCAGACAGAAATCAAGGGCGTCGAGCTCATGATCTTCCCCATCGGATCCGAGGCGCCAACGGCCTCCGGCGGTGCCCGTCAGCGTGAGTGAGAAGGCCTGGCCGTGGCGCCGGCTCCATTCGGCAACGACGTCGGCCACCAGGCGACCGTCATGGGGCCCGCTGAGGACCATCGGCGATCCCGTGGCCCGACTGATGTCCAGCCGGTGCATCCAGGTGTCACGGGTGAAGATCGTGTCGACCAGGTAGCCAAACTGCCATTTCTCGGTATCGAACGGGGGATCCTGTTTCATGCGGACAGTGTGCCGAACCAGTGCGGGCATGCGCCGACGGGCTGCGACCGCTTTGGGGGCGACGGCCACGAGGCTGCTGATGATTGCGTCGGGCGTCATCGACGAACGCTCCGTGACCTGCGCAGCCGTCATGGCGTCGATCATCTTTCCGCCCGATCGCCTGGCCGCCGCTCGATAGTCATGGGCGAACTGGCGCACCGATGCCTGCGCTTCTGCCATGCCGAGCACGTGGGAGGCCAGCGCCCGGACGTCCCAGAGCTCGCACGCCGTCGGCTGGCGCCAATCCCCCGGGGCGAGCGAGCGGAGCTGTTCCACGACGCGTGCGAACTCCGTCTCGGCCAGCCCCATCGCTTCCTCGTGCCCTAGCGGAGCGTCGATCCTCGTCTCGGCCATTGCTGTTCCCACGGACAACCTCGGTTTCCGAATGGTGTCAGGAGTATCGCATTGTATTCGGGTAACGTCAAGGGGGTGGCTAAGCAGACCCGAACCGAACCACGCCGGGACCGACGACATGCCCGTCACCAGGCCACCAAGCTGGAGATCCTTGACGCGGCCTGGCGGATGGTGCAATTGGACGGGGTCAATGCCCTCTCCTTGCGGGCCCTGGCCCGGGCGGTGGATATGGAGCCCCAATCGCTCTACACCTACTTCGACTCGAAGAACTCGGTCTACGACCACCTCTTCGCTGACGGCAATCGACAGCTCCTGGCCCGCTTCGATCGGCTTGAGATCACCGACGACCCGACCCGCGCCCTGCGCGCCATTGCTCGCCTCTTCGTGTCCTTTGCCGCCGAAGACCCGGCGCGCTACGAGTTGCTCTTCCTACGGACCATTCCGGACTTCGAGCCATCACCCGAGTCCTATGCCGTCGCCGTCGAGGTCTTCAACCGGGGTCGCTCGATGCTCCGCGACGTGGGGCTGCGCACGAACGCCGACTTCGACCTCTGGACCGCGTTGGTCGCGGGCTTGTCCAGTCAACAGCTGGCCAACGATCCAGGAGGTGACCGCTACATCAAGCTGATCGACGACGCCGTCGCCATGTTCTCGGGACATGTGTTGGCCGACGGTGCGAGAAGGGACGTGGAACGGGTCATCCAACTGTAGGCGCGACAAGACTCCCGGCCGGGGGAATCGGGAGTCTTGTCTGCCCCGGTGATGCATCACCTCTCGGTGAAGACGACCGAGGCCCACTGGCCCGTACCCCGCACTCCCCTCCCTCAAACGTCAACGGCCGGAGCCGCTACCTCCCTGACCGAAGCCGCTTCTCTTCTCGACCGGCTCGACAGACGTTGCCCCGGACATTGTTGAAGTAAGGCGGTGGTCCCCCGCCTGAGACCTGCCAGATGGTAGGGATCGGGCGTCCACCAAGACACCCACACAAGAGAGGGACCACCGTGAAGAAGAAAGTAGCTGTTGTGAGCGTCGCCGACGCGGAGGAGGCAGCCCGATTGGCTGACCTGCCACTGGAGGCGACAGTGGCCCTGGCCGAAGTGGCCGAGGCGATCAAAGACGGGTTGTTGGCCTTCGTGTCAGCCACCGGACTGGTTGTCATGCACCAGATGATGCAAGCCGAGTTGACCGAGGTCATCGGCGAGAAGCACGCCAAGATCGGATCCGCTGGACGCTCGGGGAACTGGCACGGCACCACCAAGGGTTCGGTGGTGCTGGGCGGGCGTCGGGTGAGCACCGAGCGCCCGAGGGGCCGGACCACGACGGGAGGAGAGATCGAGCTCGACACCTGGCAGGCCTTCAGCTCGGCCGACCTGCTCAACTCCTTGGTCGTCGAGCGCATGCTGGCCGGGGTGGCCACCAGACGCCACGTCGACGTGGCCGAACCCGTCGGAAAAGAACTCGAAGCACGTTCGAGGTCGACCTCGAAGTCGGCTGTCTCCAGGCGCTTCGTGACGGCGACGACCAAGGCCATGGGCGAACTGATGGCCCGGGACCTGTCCAACCTTGACGTGGCCGTCCTCATGATCGACGGGCTCGACGTGGCCGGCTCGTGTGTCGTGGTCTGCCTGGTCATCACGGCTGACGGCACCAAGGTGCCCGTCGGGATCTGGCTCGGCGACACCGAGAACAAGACGGTGGTCACCGCCCTGTTGGCCGACCTCGTTGCCCGGGGACTCTCCACCGACTCGGGCGTGCTCTGCGTCATCGACGGGGCCAAGGCGCTCGCCGCGGGCATCAAGAAGGTGTTCGGCGAGACGGCCAAGGTGCAGCGTTGCGTTCTGCACAAGCGCAGGAATGTCGAAGGGCACCTGCCCAAAGAGTTGGGCGGGACCATCGACAAGCGACTGGCCCTCATCTTCGCCCAGCCTGACGCGACCAAGGGACTGGCGGCCGCCAAGGCACTGGCCAAGGAACTCGAGGCCGACCACCCTGATGCGGCCGCCTCGTTGTGCGAAGGGGTCGACGACATGTTCACCGTCCGGCGCCTCGGCGTCGGTGCCACGTTGGCCAGCACCTTGACCACGACCAATTGCATCGAGTCGATGATCTCGATCGCCAAGCGGACCACCGGCCGGGTGACCAAGTGGAAGGACGGCTCCATGAAGAAGCGCTGGATCGCCGCCGGCAGGCTCGAAGCAGAGCGCTCATTCAGGCGAGTACGCGGCACAAGGACATGGCCAAGCTGGTCGACGCCCTTCGCCGCGAGGTCACGCCTGTCGTTGTTGCACCCGAAGAGTACGATCAGGCTGCAGCCTGAACACGCTGTGGCCACCGCTGATCTTCAACAAGAAGCGGGACATCGTCGCTCGACAGGTTGCCGGGACCTAGCGGCCCACGGCCCGTTCGAGCTGGTCCTTGTTCATCTTTGATCGGCCCTGCACTCCTTTGCGCCGGGCCTCTTCGTACAGCTGGTCCCGTGTCCGTCCACCGGGACCCCGATGTGACCGGAGGCCGCCCCGTCGTCCTGAGGAGACGTCCTCAATCGACGTACGGCTGGCCGACCGGGACTCCCCCGACCGGGCGCGTCCCTTGTTCACCGTCCGCGCCGCGATCTCCTCCGCCTCGTCCTCGGACTCGCCCCGATCTTCCAAGCCCTCCTTGATGTGCTCGTACTGCCGTTCCCGCTTGGCGCTCCACGCTTGTTGTGGCATGTACCGGTCCTCCTGTCCCTGGCATGAGCCGTCCCAGCACCTGAGGGGCGTTCATCCCTCAACATGAACGATCGGTGCTGGTCTACCCAGAGAAGGCCGTGAGTATGCAGGCCGCAGCTTCTGGACAGAGCAGCGCTGGCGATCGCCGCGGCGCCAGTGGTGGCGGAGGTGGACGGGAATCGAACCCGCCGGACGGGGTTCACCCGTCCCACCCGCTTTGAAGGCGGGGAGGCCCACCAGGCACCTTGACACCTCCGACCGGGAAGGTAACACAGGGCGCCTTGGTGGCCAGGGGGCGATCCGGTCAGCGTATGACGAGGGGCGCACCCCCGCCGGCAACGAACTCCCCGATGACCGGGACGCCGGGAAGCTCACCGGCCAACAGGAGGCCTCCCGACGTCTGGGCGTCGGCCAGTAACATCAGCTCCGACTCCGCAAGTGCCGTCTCGACATGGGGAGCCACCCAGGCCAGGTTCCGGGCCGTCCCGCCGGGCACAAAGCCCAGGGACAGCGCCTCCCGGGCTCCGGAGATATAGGGAACCGCGGCGGCGTCGATGACGGCCGTCAGCCCGCTCGCCCGCGCCATCTTGTAGAGGTGGCCCAACAACCCGAACCCGGTGACGTCGGTCGCGGCCCGGATCCCAGCCTCGAGTGCGGCCCGGGATGCATCCCGGTTGAGCGCGGTCATGGTGGCCACGGCTTCGGGGAAGCACTCGCCGGTCGCCCTGTGCCGGTTGTTCAGTACTCCGAGACCCAACGGCTTGCTCAAGCTGATGGGATCGCCCTCCCGGGCCGCGTCGTTGCGCAGGAGCCGGTCGGGATGGGCGATACCCGTGACCGACAATCCGTAGAGGGGGGTGTCGTCCTGGATGCTGTGGCCCCCGAGGAGGAGGCACTCGGCCTGGTCGGCGACGGCTCGGCCGCCCCTGATCACGTCGGCCGCCAACTCGAAGGGAAGCCGTTGGGCCGGCCAGGCCAAGAGGTTGAGCGCCGAGACGGGCGTGCCCCCCATGGCGTAGACGTCGGAGAGGGCATTGGCCGCGGCGATGCGCCCCCAATCGAAGGCGTCGTCGACGACGGGTGGGAAGAAGTCGGTCGTGCTCACCAGGGCCGTGTCACCCGCGATCTTCACCACGGTGGCGTCGTCACCGCTCTCCAGACCGCACAACAGCTCGAAGGGCGAGGAGCGCGACCAGCCCGTCGAGCCCGGCTCGCCGTAGGCGTGGACGAGCATCTCCTCGAGGTCGGCGGCCGGGATCTTGGAGGAACAGCCGCCGCCCGGGGCGGCCTGGGTCAGCCGCAGGTCGGCGACCAGCGTGGTTGGCTCCATCTGGTCACTGTACCCACGCCCGATCGTTCCACCTCGGGCCCGGTCCGCTCGGGGCTGCCGGCCATGCCGATCCGGCCGTCCCAGGGCTGGGGACTAATCCGAAATGGCGGGCAGCCGCGGGCCTCCGATCCGCAGGTCGCCTCGCCGGCGGGTCACACCGGTGGCGTCCAGATGACCGAGTATGGGGATGACGTACTTCCGGCTGGTGTGCAGCTCGTCGCGGACCGTCGACGCCGTCACCCCGTCAGGATGGCGGCTGAGGAGACGGGCGACGGCCCGTGCCGCCTCGGCCATGGCCCGGGCCGAGAAGTAGCACCCGTCCCGCTCGATGACCCGACCGTTGCGGACCAGTTCGCGGAGCTCCTCTTTGGGCACGTCCGACTCTCGCGGATCGGGGGGAGCAAACGGGGTGCGGTCGAGCAGGTCCACGTACGGGTGGTGGTCCCACGGGCCCTCGTCGCCGACGGGCCTGTGCCGGGCTCGGGTGCCATCGGTGGTCACGCCGTCAAGGGTCGAGAGCACGGCGCGGTCGCGCTCGGACAGCCGGGTCACGTCCAGGCCCAGCGGCCCGGCATCCTCCACGGCCCCCTTCATGTGCGCCCGGGCGGCCGACAGGACCGCGGGGTCGACGACCCAGCGGCCGGCCAGGTCCGGCTCCCTGTGCGCTCCGGTCAACTGCTCGAGCTCGTCGGGCGTCGTCCACCCCTGCTCGGCGACGACCCGGTCGACCGACCGATCCGGGCGGGCCCGGGCCGCCGGCAGCACGGGCCGCACGTCGAGCACCTCCCCCCCGCCGATCGTCTCCGACCGCCCCGATTCCCGCAGCACGTACCGGTCCCCCGGCAGGAGGGCCACTGGGGCCGGGAGATGGATCCGGACCAGGCCGCTCTCACCGGGGACCAATGCGCTCGGGCCCAGGATCCGAAGGGCCACCGCCTGCTGGCTCGACCCGACAAAGGCCTGATAGGCGCCGCGCCGGCCGACCTCATGGTCGAGCGATCCCAACACGTGGAGAGAGGCGTCGACCGTCGTGGTCGGGGCCCACTGCCGCGGTCGGACCAGGGCCTGGCCCCGGGCGAAGGCGGTGTGCGACGCGCCGATGAGGTTGACGGCGACCCGTTGCCCCGGGCCGACCGACGGGAGCGAGCGCTTGTGGGTCTGCAGGCCCCGGACGCGGGCCTCCACCGGCACATGGCCCGGCGGTGACCCGGGCATGGCGGCGAGCGCGTCATGTACGGCCAACGCCCCACCGGTCAGCGTGCCGGTGACGACGGTTCCCGCCCCTCGCACGGTGAAGCTCCGGTCGATCCACAGCCGCGGGCGGCCCCCGTCGGCCCGGACCGGCGTCCCCGCCACCAGCTCGTCGAGGGCGCGGCCGAGCTCGGCCAGGCCGGTGCCGGCAGGGGCGTCGACGGCCACGACCGGTGCCTCCTCGAGGAAGGACCCGGCCACGTGCTCGACCACCCCGGAGCGGGCCCGCTCCCGGCGTTCGTCGTCGACCAGCCCGACCTTGGTCAGGGCGACCATGCCGCGGGACACGCCGAGCAGCTCCAGGATCCGCAGGTGCTCCTCGGATTGCGGCTTCCACCCTTCGGTGGCGGCGACGACGAAGAGGCAGGCGTCGACCGAACCCACGCCGGCCAACATGTTCTTGATGAAGCGGACATGACCGGGCACGTCGACAAAGGCGACCTCACCGCCGGACGGCAGCACGGTCCAGGCAAATCCGAGGTCGATGGTCAGCCCCCTGGCCTTCTCCTCCGAGAACCGGTCGGGGTCCATGCCGGTCAGGGCGTGGACCAGGGTCGACTTGCCGTGGTCGACATGGCCGGCGGTGGCGATGACGTGCACCGGAGCGCCCCTACGGCTCGAGCCGGGCCGCCCGGATCGCGGCGGCGAGCACGCCGTCGTCCTCCGGATCGACCGATCGCACGTCGCAGATCGTCCGGCCGTTCTCGACCCGGGCGATCACGGGAGGCTCGCCGGTCCGGAGCGCACGGGCGCGGTCGCCGGTCAACGCGACGCCAACCGAGGGGATCTCCAATCCGGGCACCGAGCCGCCTCCGGCCACCGACCGGCAGTCGACGACCTCCGAGCCGCTCGACGCGGCGATGGCTGCTGCCCGTGAACCGAGCTCGTCGAGCGAAGCGGTGGCCATCCTCCAAAAGGGGATCGACCCGGGGTCCCGGCGCAGGTAGGCGAGCGCGGTGTCCTGGAGGGCGCCGAGGACGAGCAGGCCGGGCCGCAGGGCCCGTGACAGTGGGTGGCGGGCGCAGGCGGACACGGCGTCCATGGACCCGGCGACGACACCGGCCTGGGGGCCGCCGAGCAGCTTGTCGCCGGAGAAGGTGACGACGGTGGCGCCGGCCTCGAGCGTCTGGCGGGCGGCGGGCTCGTGAGCCAGCCACGGAGGCGGGCCGCCGGGGAGCCACGGGGTGCCGGCGTCGAGGAGCCCGGAACCGATGTCGGCCACGACCGGGACCCCGAGCCCGGCGAGCCCGGCCACCGGGACCGACTCGGTGAAGCCGACCATCCGATAGTTCGACTGGTGGACCTTGAGCACCAGCGCGGCATCGGGATCGGTGTTGAGGGCGGCCTCGTAGTCGGCCAGCCGGGTGCGGTTCGTCGTCCCCACCTCGACCAACCTCGCGCCGGACATGGCCAGCACCTCGGGGATCCGGAATCCGCCGCCGATCTCGACCAGCTCCCCCCGGCTCACGATCACCGCCCGGCCGGCGGCCAGTGCGGTCAGGGCGAGGAGCACGGCGGCGGCGCCGTTGTTGGTCACCAGGGCGTCGTCGGCCCCCATGGCTCGAGCCAGCAGGGCGGCGGCATGGGCACCCCTCGAGCCGCGCCCGCCGGTGGCCAGGTCGAATTCGAGGTTCCAGGCGTGGGCGTCTTGGTGGACGGCCAGGGGTGCCCGGCCCAAGTTGGTGTGGAGCAGGACGCCGGTGGCGTTGACCACCGGGCGCAACAACGAGCGGGACAGCTTCTCGGCCCGGAGCCGGGCCGAGCCGGGATCGCCGGCCGCGATCGCGGCCCGGGCCACCTCGACCAACACGGGATGGGGCAGCCCGCTGCCAGCGAGCGACCGGGCCAGGGCGTCCACTGAGGGCGGCCGGTCGCCCTCCCAGTCGTCGCCCATGGCGGCCACGATAATGGTTCGAGAATTCCCAATTGGGCTCGGGACCGGGCTCTCATCCCGCTCGGGTCACCGGGCCCGGTCGGGCCGTCTCGCCGGTCAGGTCGGGTGACCGTCGGGCAACCCGGCTGGTGAGGCAGCCGGTCCCGGCGCGGGCCCACCGGCCTGCTCGAGCCGTTGGCGCTGCGGCACCACGGTGTACGTGGGGTCGCGGGCAGAAGCCTGGCCGGCCTCGAAGATGCCGAACCGGGTGCAGGCCGAACCGGCCAGGAGGGCGGCGCCGGCACTGGCGGCGATCACTCGGCTCCTGGCCCCGAACAGTGCGGCCGCGGCCGCCCCGACGGCGGTCAACGCCTTGCTCGCCCGCATCAGGTGGCCGGCCCGACCGTGGTGCAACGTCTCTGCGGCCAGGCCCATCGAGTCCTCCATGCGCTTTGCCGCGGCCAGGTCGACCAGGGCGCCGGCCACGGCCATGCGCCGCGCCGGTCCCGCCTGGTCCACCGGCGCGCCCAGCATCCCGAGTCCGCCGGCGGCGGCGGCGGCCGAACCCACGAAGACGAACGGCATCTCGCGGCGGCCGGCGTGCCAGGTGGGCGTGGCCGTGTCCGAGAGGAGTACGGCCGTGTAGGAGGCGACCGCCGGGGCCACCAGGGCGGCGGCCAACCCGGCCGGCCGAGCGAGCGCCTGGAGCAGTCGAGCGGCCGGCGCCCTGCGCCACCGGGCCGGGGCCAGCCCGCTCAGCTCGCCCGCGCCGGCGAGGCCGGCAGCCGGGCCGTAAGCAGTGAGGAGCCACGTCCCCATGGACATCGGCGAGGTGGGCTTGGCCACCCGCAACATGTTGGCGAAGCGCCCGGGACGGCCCAGGTCGTGGACCAGGGCGCCGAGGCTTCCCGAGATGGCGAACAGGGCGCCGATCCGCCCCGTGCGACGCAAGGCGGGCCGACCGGTCCGGTCGGCGCCGGCGGCGAGCAGCGACGAGCCGCCGGCCAGGCCGCCGAGGAACAGGTAGGCGGGGATGTCGGCCGCCCACGGCGAGGCCTTGACCACGGGACGGCCGTAGTAGGAGGTGAACGTGGCGTCGGGCACCATCTTCCGCTCGCCGCCGCGGCCACCCTTGCGCCGGCGACCGCGAACGGGTCCGGAACCGGGACCAGCCCCGCCCGAGGGGCTCCCGGGCGGCCCCTTGCCGTTCGGCCCCGATGCGCTCATGACCGGCGCCGGGCAAACGCGGCGATCGACCCGGCCAGAAGCGTGGCCGCGGCCAGCCCGGCCGAGCGCCACATGGCGGGCAGGTCCCTGGTGGTGACCACCGGATCGGGGGGCAGCCCGTACACCTCGGGCTCGTCGAGGAGAAGGAACATGGCGCCCGCTCCCCCGATGCCGTCATCGGGGTCGTGGCCGTACAGCCGGGCACTGCCGACGCCGGCGTCGCGGAGGGCGTCGACGCGCCCGGCGGCCCGCTCCCGCAGCTCCTCCACGTCCCCGAACTGGATGGACCGGGTCGGGCAGGCCTGGGCGCAGGCCGGCGTCATGCCCTGGCCGATGCGGTCGTAGCACAGGGTGCATTTCTGGGCGATGCCGACGTTCTTGGTGACCCCCTTCTCGCCGATGCGCCGGTCGATGACCCCGAAGGGGCAGGCGGGCACGCAGTACCCGCACCCGTTGCAGATGTCCTCTTGGACGACCACCGTCCCGAACTCGGTGCGGAAGAGCGAGCCGGTCGGGCACACGTCGAGGCAGGCGGCCGACGTGCAGTGCTTGCACACGTCCGAGGACATGAGCCACCGGAACTCGGGCCGGTCCTCCCTTGGCTCGGCCTCGGCCGCCTGGCCGGACGGCCGGGCCCACCCCGAGACCTGTGAACCCGTCGCCCTAGGCTGCTCGATGAAGGCCACGTGGCGCCAGGTGCTGGCCCCGAGCGCGCCGGTGTTGTCGTAGGAGGAGCCGAGGAGCTCCAGGCCGTCCTCGGGGACGCCGTTCCATTCCTTGCAGGCCACCTCGCAGGCCTTGCACCCGATGCAGATGGAGGTGTCGGTGAAGAAGCCCTTCCGCCTGGGGGGGTCGGTCCAGCCCGCGGCCCGGGCCGGATCGACGGGATCCACGAAGGTTTCGGTCACCCCTCGTCCTCCTTCGTCTGGTGGGCCGTGCCCGTCTCGGGCGTGATGCCGGCCCGGCGGCGGTACTCGTCCACGTAGGCCAAGAGCGCGGGGCCGGTCGGGCGGCGGCCGGGCCGGACGTCGCAGCTGGCCACCTTGCTCTCCTGAATGAGGACGTTGGCGTCGAGCTGGACCCCGAGCAGGTCGTTGGCCGAGTCGCCGCTGACCAGCGCGTCGCCGCCGACCCCCCAGTGGTAGGGCAGCCCGATCTGGTGGATGGTGCGACCGCCTACGGTCAGGGGCACCATCCGCTCGGTGACCAGCACCCTCGCCTCCACCGCGGTACGGGCGGTGACGATGGTCGCCCAGCCCAGGTGTTGGAGCCCGCGCTCGCCGGCCAGCTCGGGGGACACCTCGCAGAAGAACTCCGGCTGCAGCTCGGCCAGGTACGGGAGCCACCGGCTCATCCCCCCGGCCGTGTGGTGCTCGGTCAGCCGGTAGGTCGTCACCACGTAGGGGAAGACCTCGCTGCCCGGCTCGGGGGGCGAGGGGTTCATCAGGTTGTCCGCCCGCCGGTAGATCTCGCGGGTCGGGTTGGCCTGCTGGCCGTACATGGCGTTGCGCAGCGGGGACTCCGTCGCCTCGTAGTGGGTGGGCATGGGCCCGTCCACCAGCCCGCTCGGCGCATAGAGCCAGCCCTTCCCGTCCGACTGCATGACGAACGGGTCGTCCCCGGCCAGGCCCTCAGGTCCGCCCAGGCCGGGCGGCGGGCGGTACGAGGGGTCGGTGGTCACCGGGAAGTCGGGCACGTCGTGACCCGACCACTTCTTGGCCTCGGCGTCCCACCACACGTAGGCCTTCCGCTCGCTCCAGGGCCTACCGCTCGGGTCGGCCGAGGCCCGGTTGTAGAGGGTGCGCCGGTTCAGGGGCCAGGCCCAGCCCCACTCCGGCGCCACCCAGGACTGCTCGCGTCCGGGCTTTCGTCGCTTGGACTGGTTGACCCCGTCGGCGTAGACGCCCGTGTAGATCCAGCAGCCCCCGGTGGTCGAGCCGTCGGCCTCCATCTCGGTGTAGCTGCTGAGCATCTGGCCGGCCTTCTCTCCGGTGAGGTGGCGGCCGTTGACCTCGGCCAGGACGGCGTCGGCCGACGGGTCGCCCCGGTCGTCGACCGGGTAGTCCCAGACCAGGTCCAGGACGGGGCGATCGCGCTCGAGCTCGGAGCCCTCGAGCCGCTCCCGGACCAGCCGGCCGAGGTGGAAGAAGAAATGCAGGTCGCTGCGGGCATCGCCGGGCGGCTCGACGGCCTTGTGGTGCCACTGCAACATCCGCTGGGTCTGGGTGAAGCTGCCGTCCTTTTCGGTGTGGGCGGCGGCGGGGAACAAGAAGACCTCGGTCCCGATGTCTTCGGTCCGCAGCTCGCCGGTGGCGATCTCGGGGCCGTCCTTCCAGAAGGTGGCCGACTCGATCGCCTGGAAGTCCCGCACCACCAACCATTTGAGCTTGGCCATGCCCAGCCGCTGGAGCCGGCCGTGGGCCGAGCCCACCGCCGGGTTCTGGCCCACCACGAAGAACCCGTCGACCTGGCCGTCGTTCATGAGCATGGTCGTCTGGTAGGTGCCGTGGTCGCCGGTCAACCGGGGCAGGTAGTCGAAGCAGAAGTCGTTGTCCTCGGTGGCGGCATCGCCCCAGTAGCTCTTGAGCAGGCTGACCGTGTAGGCCTCGGCCGAGCTCCAGAAGCCCTTCTGGCCCTCGGTGGTGATCGACCCGACGTAGTCAGCCAGGGTGTGGTCGGTGCCCGCCTTGGGCATGGGCAGGTACCCGGGAAGCAGGTTGAACAGCGTGGGAATGTCGGTCGACCCCTGGATGCTGGCATGTCCCCGGAGGGCCAGGATGCCGCCGCCGGGCCGGCCCATGTTGCCCAAGAGGAGCTGGATGATGGCCGCGCCCCGGATGTACTGCACGCCCACCGAGTGCTGGGTCCACCCGACCGAGTAGACCCACGCCGTCGTGCGGTCCCGGCCGCTGTTGGCCGTGACCGCCTCGCACACCCGCTCGAATTCCTCGGCCGGCACGCCGCACACCTCCTCCACCATCTCGGGGGTGTAGCGGGCGTAGTGGCGCTTCAGCACCTGGAAGACACAGCGCGGGTGCTGGAGGGTCTCGTCCCGCTCCAGATCGCTGCCGTGCACCTGGGCGCCGCCGCTCCCGAACACGTCCCCGCCCGCGCTCCTCTGGTCGCCCGTCTCATCGCCGGTGTGACCCCCACCGCCGGCCGCCGGTTGCGACGCCCCCTGGTACGCCCAGCTGCTCGAGTCGTAGGTCCCCGTCTCGGGGTCGTAGCCCGAGAACATCCCACCGAGGTCTTCGGTGTCGACAAAGCCCTCGTCCACCAGGGTCGACGCGTTTGTGTAGGCGACGACGTAGTCGGCGAAGTACTTCTCGCTGGACAGGATGTAGTTCACGATCCCGCCCAAAAAGGCGATGTCGCTGCCGGCCCGCAGGGGTACGTACTGGTCGGCCAGCGCCGAGGTCCGGGTGAACCGCGGGTCGACGTGGATGACCCTGGCCCCGCGGGCCTTGGCCTCCATCACCCACTGGAAGCCGACCGGATGGCACTCGGCCATGTTCGAGCCCTGGATGACGATGCAGTCAGCGTTCTGGAGGTCCTGCTGGAAGGACGTGGCTCCCCCACGACCGAACGAGGCACCCAAACTGGGCACCGTGGCGCTGTGTCATATGCGGGCCTGGTTCTCGATCTGTATGGCCCCGAGGGCGGTGAACAATTTCTTGATCAGGTAGTTCTCTTCGTTGTCCAGCGTGGCACCGCCCAGGCTGGCGAACCCGAGGGTGCGGCGCAGGGCATTGCCGTGCTCGTCGGCCTCCTGCCAGGTCCGGGCCCGGCTCTCAACCACCCGGTCGGCGACCATGGCCATGGCCCGCTCAAGGGAGAGCTCCTCCCACTCGGTGCCATGGGGGCGGCGGTACTTGACCGTGGTCAGCCGGCTGGGGGTGTTGACCAGTTGCTCGCTGGCCGAGCCCTTGGGGCACAGCCGCCCCCGGGAGACGGGCGAGTCGGGGTCCCCTTCGATCTGGACGACCTTGCCGTCGGTCACGTACACCCGCTGGCCGCAGCCCACCGCGCAGTACGGGCAGACACTCTTGACCACCTGGTCGGCCGTCTTGGTCCGGGGCTCCAGCCCGGCACTACGGGCCGACTGGACGGCCGTGCCCCGCCCCCACCGGTCGGCTCCGATCAGCTGCTTGACGACCGGCCACGAGTGAAGCGCCTGGCGGATGCCCATCCGATGCCCTCCTGGTTCCCGAGCTGATCCTACCCAGATCCCGCCCCCACACACCGGCTCTCCAGGCCGACGGCGCGCCCTACCCAGGCTCTGCCTCGGAGGTCCGGTAGTCGCCGTAGGGCGAGTCCCGCTTGCTCAGCGTCTCGGTCAGGCCACCGCTTTGGATGTCCGACACGAACTGCTTGAGCGTGGGCTGGTGGATGCCGAGGGCGCAGATCTCGGTTCCCATCCGGATGGCCGTGCGGAGCCCCATGACCTCCATGGTCCGGTGGACCAGGCGCTTGTTCAGCTTGACCAGGTCGGTCGGCATCTTGGCGATGCGCTCGGCATAGGCCAGCACCTGGTCGTCGAGCTCCTCGGCCGGGTAGGCGTAGTTGGCCCAGCCCAGCCGGGCCGCCTCGGTCCCCGAGATCGAGTCACCGGTCAGCATCATGTCCATGGCCGTGCGCATGCCCATGAACCAGGCGTGGAAGTGCATGTCCGGGACGCCGAAGCGGACGGCCGGGTAGCCGATCTCGGCGTCCTCGGCCACCACGACCAGGTCGCAGCCGGTGGCCAACTCGCTCCCGCCGGCCAGACAGTAGCCATGCACCTGGGCGATGACCGGCTTGGCCAGGTCCCAGATGCTCATCCAGCCCTCGGTCACGTGGCGGGGCCACTGCCCTTCGCCCGGTGCCGTATAGAAGGGAAGGGGCACCCCCTCGTTGGCGTTCCCGAGGTCGTAGCCGGACGAGAAGCACTTGCCCGCGCCCCGGATGATGGTCACCCGGACGTCGTCGTCGGCGTCGGCCGTGTGGATTGCTTCGAACAGCTCGCCCCGGAGGGCGTTGCTCAAGGCGTTCCGCTTCTCCGGCCGGTTGAGGGTCAGGCGCCTGACCCCCTCCGATGGGTCGTCCGTCAGGACCAATTGCTCTGCCATGGCTGCCTCCTCGTTCGATCTGCCGGTAGTAGACGTACGGAGCCCGGACCGACTCGGTTGCTCCCCGACCAAACCAGAACCAAACTCTAGTTGCCGAGCCCGACTCCCCCTGGCGGTGAAGCGGGAGCGTACACGGCCCACCGGCACCGAGCCCGCCCGGCGCCGCCGGGGAGGCCAACTATCATCCCGAGGCGACCATGAGCCGACCATGAGCAAGACCTCCTGATGTCCACACAGATGGAGCACCCGGACTCGCTGAGGCCGGGACAACGGGCGCGGCGGGACCGGATCGTGTCGGCTGCGCTCGGGCTGCTCGAAGAGGGCGAGTACGAGACCATCCATGTGCGCGACGTGGCCCAGCGGGCCGACGTCGCCCTCGGGACGATGTACCACTACTTCAGCTCCAAGGAGCACCTCTACGCCGCGGTCATGCTCGAGTGGGCCAGCTCGTTCCGGCGGGCCATCGCCCGCCGTCCCTTGAGCGGCCAGACCAGCCAGGAGCGGCTCACCGACCTCTTCGGCCGGGTCATCCGCGCCTTCGAGCGCCATCCGCAATTCCTGAGGCTGGAGATCGTGCTGGAGAACTCGACCGATGGTCATGCGCGGGAGATGTTCGCCGTGTTCAGTGACCACAACCTGGCCACCTTCGCCACCGCCCTCGACACGTTGCCGGTGAACGAGGCGAGGGAGATCACCGGCATCGCCGCCATCGTGATGGGATCGATGCTCCATGCCTGGGCGCTGGGACGCATCGAGATCGAGCGTGTGTACCGCAGCGTCTTCCAGACCATCGACCTGATCTTCTCCCCGCCGCCGGGGGCCTCCCGGGCGCGCTAGTATCTAGAATCAGATTCCAGATCGTCCCGATGACCCAGCCGAGCGACGACCGAGCCGAGCACGACGACCGAGCCGAGCCGGTGACCCAGCGAGCGACGACCGAGCCGAGGAGGAACCCGATGGCCCCCAGCACCGAAGCGCCGACCACCGCGCCCAGCACCGCCACTGCTGACGGCGGGGCCGTCGGCACCACCATCATCTCGGCCGACTGCCACGCCGGGGGGAGCCACGCCCAGTACCGGGAGTACCTCGACCCCGCCTATCTGGAGGACTTCGACGCCTGGCGGGCCAAGTACAAGAACCCCTTCCGGGACCTCGGGGACAACCGGCGCCTGCGCAACTGGGACAACGAGATGCGCAACAGCCAACAAGAGGCCGACGGGGTGGTGGGCGAGGTCCTGTTCCCGAACACCGTGCCCCCCTTCTTCCCGAGCTTCGTGCTCTTTGCCCCGCCCCCGCCGCCCGCCGACTACCAGCACCGCCTGGCCGGCATCCGGGCCCACAACCGGTGGCTGGTCGACTGGTGCAACGAGTTCCCCGAGCGAAGGGCCGGGATCGGCCAGATCTTCATAAACGACGTGGACGACGCCATCGAAGACGTCCGGTGGATCAAAGAGCACGGCTTGCGGGGCGGGGTCCTGTTGCCCAATCCCCCACCCGACGTCACCTGGGTGAAGCCTCTCTACGACCCCTACTACGAGCCCCTGTGGGATGTCTGCGAGGACCTCGAGGTCCCCGTGCACAGCCACGGTGGCATCGGGGTCCCCGACTACGGCTCGGGTCCGCTGTCGATGGTCCTCTACATCACCGAGGTGGGCTTCTACTCCCAGCGACCCTTCGTCCACCTGTTGTTGTCGGGGGTCTTCGAGCGCCATCCGAGGCTCAAGTTCGTCATGACCGAGATGGGGGCCTCGTGGATCCCGCCCCTGCTCGACCGGCTGGACGGGACCCTGAAGATGATCCGGGGCACGGGCGCCCAGGGCGAGCTCCGCTTCGACCAGGACCACGTGCTGCCCAAGTCGGCCAGCGACTACTTCGCCCAGAACTGCTGGGTGGGGATGTCCCAGCCGACCATCGCCGACGCCAACATCCGCCATCGCCTGGGGACCGACCGGCTCATGTGGGGGTCGGACTACCCCCACGACGAGGGCACCTACCCGCTGACCCGGGAGAACCTCCGAGCCGTCTTCTCCGACCTCGAGCCGACCGATCGGCGCAAGATCCTCCACGGCAACGCCGCCGCCCTCTACGACTTCGACCTCGAGGCCCTCAAGCCCTTGGGGGAGAAGTTCGGGCCGACGATGGACGAGCTCGCCCGACCCCTCGACGGCCTGCCCGACAACGCCAATGAGGCCCTGCGCCGGGCCCTGAAGAACAAGACGGACACGACGATCAACTTCTGACAGTGACCGGGCCGGCTGGGAGGCCGGTCCCCGTCCGTGCGAGTGAGCCCCGTGCGAGTGAGACCATGAACCTGGTCGGACAACACGACGCCCTGGGCCTGGCCGAGTTGGTCCGGTCGGGCGACGTCTCGGCCCACGAGCTGCTCGACCAGGCCATGGCCTCGATCGAGGCGGTCAATCCGGCGGTCAACGCGGTCACCACGCGGTTCGAGGACCGGGCTCGACGGGCCATCGACGCCGGGCTGCCACCTGGCCCCTTCCGGGGGGTGCCCTTCGCCATCAAGGACCTGTGGACCAACGTGGCCGGGCTGACCACCACCAACGGCAGCCGCCTCTTCGCACCGGGGCCGCCCAGCGCCGACGATTCCGAGGTCATCGCCCGCTACCGCCGGGCTGGTCTGGTCCTCGTGGCCAAGACCAACACCCCGGAGCTGGGCCTGAGCCCGAGCACCGAGCCGGCCCTGTCCGGGCCCACCCACAACCCGTGGGACCTCGGCGTGACCTCGGGCGGCTCGAGTGGCGGCGCGGCCGCCGCGGTGGCCTCGGGCATCTTCGCCCTGGCCCACGCCAGCGACGGCGGCGGTTCCATCCGCATACCCGCCTCGTGCTGCGGGCTCTTCGGCCTGAAGCCGACCCGGGGCCGTGTCCCCGTCGGCCCGGAGCGGAGCGAGGGCTGGAACGGTATGAGCACCCAGCACGTGGTCACCCGCTCGGTGCGGGACAGCGCCGCCGCCCTCGATGCCACCGCCGGGCCCATGGCCGGCGACCCCTACTGGGCCCCGCCCGCCTCCGGGTCCTACCTGGTTGATGCCGGCGTGGACCCGGCGCCGTTGCGCATCGGCCTCATCGTCGAGGCCCCCACCGGCACGCCCGTCGACCCGGCCTGCCGGGATGCGGCCGAGGCCACCGCCCGGCGCTGCGCGCAGCTCGGCCACGATGTCGTACCTCGGCTGTGGCCGCCGATCCTCGAAGACCTGGTGGCCGCCCGCTCCTCCATCGTGCCCGCCCAGGTCGCCGTGGGCGTCGACTCCTACCTGGCCGGCACGGGCCGGACCCTGGGCCCCGACGACCTCGAGCCGATGACCGCGCCTGCTGGTCGACCATGGCCGCTCGACCAGCGCCGCCGCCTACATCGCCGCCGTCCAGGCCATGCACCGCCTCGGCCGGACCATGGGCGAGCTGTTCGATGACATCGACGTGTTGGTCACGCCCACCTTGGCCCAACCGCCGGGCCCCCTCGGGTGCGCTCGGAGGCGACGACCTCGATCGCTTCATCCAGACCTCGGGGTCGATGACCGCCTTTACCTACCTGGTGAACCTGACCGGGCAGCCGGCCATGTCACTTCCTCTGGACCGGTTGGCGGGCGGCATACCCATCGGCTCCCAGGTGGTCGGGCGCTTCGGCGACGAGGCCACGCTGTTCCGCCTGGCCGGCCAGCTCGAGCGGGCCCACCCCTGGTTCGGCGGGACGGTGTCGACCCTCCACCGTTGACCGCCGAATCGGCGCGTCGGCCAGCTCCTCGACTGGCCATGCCCGGCTGTCGGGCGATGGTCCCCCACTCGCGATCCAGCAGGGTTACCCTCCCCGTGGGACACCAAGTGGCACCCAACGGTGCCCAAACAGGAGGTCGGGGATGGGTACTGGATTGCTGCGAAAGTCGTTCGCCGAGTTGCTCGGGACGTTCATCCTGGTCTTCTTCGCCGTGGGGGTGGCCACGCTCAGCTTCGGGCCTGGTTTCCGGTTCGCGGGGCTGAGCCTGGCCGCCGGCGTGGTGGCCACTGCGCTCGCCTTCGGGCTCGTGCTCCTGGGCCTCGTCTACGTGCTCGGTCCGATCTCGGGCTGTCACGTCAACCCGGCCGTGACCCTGGGGGCAGCGCTGTCGGGGCGCATCCAGCCCATCGAGGCCGTGGTCTACTGGGTCGCCCAGTTCGTGGGCGGGATCCTCGGCGCGCTCGTCCTGTGGGCCGTGTTCAAGGCCTCGCCCTTCTACAGCACCTCCCGCACCGGCCTCGGCGCCGACGGCTACGGCAAGAACTCGTTCATCCACATCACCTGGGGCGGGGCGTTCGTGGCCGAGGTGATCCTCACCGCCCTGTTCGTCTTCGTCGTGCTGGGGGTGACCAACAAGATCGCCAACGCGGCCACAGCCGGCGTGGTCATCGGCCTGACGCTGACCGTCGTCCACCTGATCGGCATCCCCATCACCGGCACCTCGGTGAACCCGGCCCGGAGCCTCGGGCCCGCCCTCATCGTGGGCGGCTCGGCCCTGTCGCAGGTCTGGCTGTTCATCGTGGCCCCGCTCGTCGGCGGCATCCTCGCCGCGGTCATCCACTGGGTCGTGTATCCGCCCAAGGCGCTCGACGAGACGGTCAGCCTGGATCCCGAGGTGACCGGGACCTGAGCGGGGAGCGGCGCGGACCAGCTCGGCAATTGGCCTGCTCGGCAATTGGTCGGCTCGGCTCGGATCTATATACCGATCCGCCCAATCAGATCTGCCGACCCGCCCAATCAGGGGGAAACCAGCGCGTCGGTGAGCTGGTTGATGCCGGCCAGGTTCTGGGCCAGCTCAGCCGGGAGCCGGTGGCGGGTGGCCAGTGCGTGGGGGGCAACGTAGGAGACCTTGGTCTGGTCCCCGTCCTCCCCGTCCTCCCAAACCAGCACCTTCAGGGGCAGGTCGAGGGCGGACAAAGGAGCGGCCGCCATGACCGGGGTACCGGCGGCCGGGCTCCCGAAGAGGACCAGTGTGGTCTGACGCAACTCCAGCCCCACCCGGCGTGCCTCAGCCTGCTGGTCGACAACGGCGAACAGCTTCATCCCCTGGGCCCTGACCAGCTCACTGAGACGCGCCACCGTATCGGCCACCGATCGCGGGCTGGTCTTGGTCACGACGTCACCCTCTCCCCCCGTCGCTCCCCCCACCGACTCGACTTCAGCCACGCCCGAGACCTCCCTGGTGCAGTGGACGGTTCGATAACACGGGCGGGGACAACCCACTCGCAGTCCTAGCCGGTAACGACGCGATCAGGTCTACTTCGGCATCGTAACGAAGAACGACGACGGGCAGTTCCTCGGCGGCAGCCAGCAACCAAGAACTTGGCCTCTTTCGGCCAGCACGGTTGTTACGACCAGCACGGTTGCGTCCTGCCGGCCGGTGGCCGGTGGCCGGTGGCCCGCCGAGCGGTGACCCGGATAGTCCTGGCCCGGCAGTGGGTATGGGACCGAACCATGAGACCCCGTTCGACACTGGTCGCACTCGCCGCCGGCGTGGTGCCGGTAACCCTGACGGCCGGATCGGCTGGGCTCGCGGCGGCGGGCGTCGAGCCGGGCGTGACCCCGAACCCGGTGGCGGCCCCGGCGACGAGCGCACCGGCCACGGCTCAGTACCCGGTGGGCACGGCCGCCAACGGGTGCCGCCCACGGGTGCCGCCCGTCGGTGTCCCTTGGTACGAGTGTTCGTCCTAGTTGCTGTACTTGTACATTAAATTCATACCCCGTTTTTCCTGTACACGTACTCGATCTGCGGATTTTGGCCATTGGGAAGATAGGGAATGTCGAGGGGAACCGTTGACGTCGGCTACCCCCACTCGTTCAGACCGGGAGACGGCGCGGCGTGTTCGGACCCCGGCGAACAGGATCAGCCGGCCGACTGGCTCACCCGACTGTGTTCGGGCTCGGAGCAGCTCACGGCCCAGAAGCAGGACCGGTCGGGCCAGTTGTCAGGACGAGGAGGTGACTTCGGTACGATCGTGCTCATCGGTCGACGCCTTGACGCCGTGGAGCTGGAATGACGGGCCCGTTCGGCGACAGGCCCGTCCCGGGCGCCGACCAGTCGACCAGGGCTGCTGTCGTCCGGGGCCTCATCGGGCGGGGGGCGAGACGGGCCCAGCGCCGGTTGGAGTTCACCCTCGGCGGTCGTAACCGCACGAAGGTCATCGTCCTGTTGGCCTGTGTCCTCGGGCTCAGCAGCGCAGACACCGCCACCGTCGGGGCCTCGGCCATCGAGCTCCGCAACGGGCTCGGGATCTCCAATACCGATATCGGCCTCCTGGTCGCGGTGAGCTCATTGGTCGCCGCGGTGGCCAGCGTCCCCTTCGGCATCCTCGCCGACAAGACGCGCCGGACCGTGGTCCTTGGGATCGCCATCTCGTTCTGGGGCATGGCGATGATCTGGAGTGCGACCGTGAGCTCGTTCGGCGAGCTGCTCCTGACCCGCCTGGTCCTGGGCGTCCTCACCGCGGCGGCTGGGCCGATCGTGGCCTCGCTGGTCGGGGACTACTTCGCCAGTGCCGAACGGGGCCGAATCTACGGCTACGTACTCGCCGGCGAGCTGCTCGGTGCCGGCCTCGGCTTCGCCGTGACCGGCGACGTCGCCGCCCTGTCCTGGCGTGCGGCCTTTGCCGTGCTGGGCGTACCCGCTTTCGTGCTGGCCTGGTTCGTCTTCCGCCTTCCCGAGCCGGCCCGAGGGGCCCGAGCACCCCTCGAGCCGACGGCAGGGACGGCCATCGTGCCCACCGACAACCCGGTGACGCCGAAGCTGGGCCTGGTCGACGGGGTCGACGGAGCTGTGCAATCCCAGGAGCAATCCCAGGAGCAATCCCAGGAGACCGATGCCCAGCGGCTCGTCCGGGAGCGGACCATCCAGCCCGACGAACGACTGGTGCTCCGGGGTGATGCGGCAAAGATGGGCATTGTCGCGGCGACCCGCTTCGTACTCCGTATCCGGACCAACGTGATCCTCATCGTGGCCAGCGCCTGCGGCTACTACTTCCTGGCCGGGGTGCAAACCTTCGGTGTCGAGTTCGTTCGGGACCAGTACAGCGTCGGGCAGGTGCTGGCCAACTTCTTCATGCTCCTCATCGGGGCGGGGGCGCTCCTCGGCGTCCTCCTCAGCGGCCGGTTCAGCGACTACCTGCTCCATCGCCGGTACGTGAACGCCCGCATCTTGGTCAGTGCGGTGGCCGCGGCCATCACCACCGTGATGTTCATTCCCGCCCTCTTCACCCGCAGCGTGCTCATGGCCCTGCCCTACATCGTTGTTGCCGCCTTCATGCTGTCGGCTCAGAACCCGCCCATCGACGCGGCCCGCCTGGACATCGTGCCCCCGCTGCTCTGGGGCCGGGCCGAGGGGCTCCGCACCTTGCTCCGGACCGGCGCCCAGGCCCTCGCTCCCCTGTTGTTCGGGGCCGTGTCCCAGTACGGCTTCGGAGGGGGCCGGTCCGGGCTCCAATGGACGTTCGTGATCATGCTGGTTCCCCTGGCCGCCAACGCGTTCATCCTGTTCCGAGCGCTGCGAACCTACCCGCAGGACGTGGCCACGGCGGGCGCGGCCACCCCTCCTGGCGAAGCAGCCGCCGCCCCCCGTGTCTGAACGGGCCGTAGCCGTCGCCCGCGGCCGCCGGGAAGCAGTCTCCTATCGTGCGTGACAGGACCGACGGAAGGACACCCACGATGGAACTTGGATTGCACATTGACGACTTCACCTGGCCGGGAGGGGACGCCGAGCTCGGGTCCGACCTGGTCCGGGTGGCCAAGGCCGCAGAGGATGCCGGCGTCGGCCGCCTGACCGTCATGGACCACGTCTGGCAGATCGGCTTGCTCGGTCCCCCCGAGCACGCCATGCTCGAGGCCTACACCACCCTCGGCTTCCTGGCCGCCAGCACCGAGCGGGTCCTGCTGCACACACTGGTGACCGGGGTCGTCTACCGGGAGCCGGGCCTCGTGGCCAAGGCGGTCAGCACCCTCGACGTCCTCTCGGGTGGCCGGGCCGGCCTCGGTATCGGCGCGGCATGGAACGACGAGGAGGCGGCCGGGCTCGGCCTCCCCTTCCCGCCCACGGCCGAGCGGTTCGAGCGCTTGGAGGAGGCCCTGCAGATCTGCCTGCAGATGTGGGGCGATGACGACGGGGCCTTCAACGGCAGCCATTACCACCTGGGGCGCACGCTGAACTCGCCCCAGACCCTGAGCCGGCCTCGGCCCAAGCTCATGATCGGGGGGACCGGTGAGCGCAAGACCCTTCGTCTGGTGGCCAAATATGCCGATGCCTGCAACATCTTCGGTGGGCCCGAGGCCGCCCACAAGCTCGAGGTGCTGGCCGAGCACTGCGGGCGAGAGGGACGCGACTACGACGAGATCGAGAAGACCTCGACCATCATCGTCGGGCCGCAGAGCGAGCCCGGGGCCGTGCTCGACGAGCTCCGTGCCCAACACGACCTGGGTTTCACCGTGGCCTACGCCATGGGGCCGGGCCTGCCCCTCGACGTGCTCGACATGCTGGGCACCTCGGTCATCCCCGAGATCGCCACCTGGTGATGGCTGGCCGGTGAAGCCGGCTCATGGACCCACCGGCGGTTCGGCGCTCCGAGAGGAGGTCAGCCGACCTCGATGCCGAGGACCCGGTGGGGCTGGTAGCCCTTCTCGAGCAATTCGATCTCTGAGTCGTCAAGGCGAAGGCCGACGGCGGCGATGGCATCGGTCAAGTGCTGGGGCTTGGTCGCCCCGACGATCGGGCTGCTCACCGCGGGCTTGGACAGCACCCAGGCCAGGGCAATCTGGGCCGGGGTGACCCCGCGTCGGTCGGCGAGGTCCATGACGGCATCGACGATGGGCCGGTCGTCGTCGGTGTAGATGCTGCGGCCGAATTCGTCGCTCTCCGACCGCTTGGTCTGCTCCGTCCACGGCCGGGTCAGCCGGCCCCGGGCCAGTGGGCTCCAGGGAATTGACCCGATGCCCTGGTCGACGCAGAGGGGGAGCATCTCCCGCTCCTCCTCCCGGTACAGCAGGTTGTAGTAGTTCTGCATGGTCACGAACCGGGTCCAACCGTTGAGGTCGGCGAGGTACAGGGCCTGAGCGAACTGCCAGGCGCGCATGCTCGAAGCGCCGATGTAGCGGGCCTTGCCCGCCTTGACCACATCGTGGAGGGCTTCGAGGGTTTCCTCAATGGGCGTCTCGTAGTCCCAGCGGTGGATCTGGTAGAGGTCCACGTAGTCCGTGCCCAACCGTCGCAGACTGTTGTCGATCTCAGCCATGATCGCCTTGCGAGAGAGGCCCCGCCCGTTGGGCCCGCGGCGGGTAGGGCCCCAGACCTTGGTGGCGATGACCAACTCGTCACGGGGCGCCATCGACAACAGGGTGTGCCCGGTGATCTCCTCGCTGGTACCCGCCGAGTAGACGTTGGCCGTGTCGAAGAAGTTGATCCCGCTTTCGAGGGCCTGACGGAAGAACGGCTCGGCCGCCTCTTTGTCCAGCGACCAGGGCTGGTTTCCCCGGTCGGGATCCCCGTAGGACATACAGCCGAGGCAGACCCGGGACACTTTCAAGCCGGTGGAGCCGAGCGAGACGTAGTCCATAGGAGAATCGTACCCATCGCCGGCTCCCGGTCGACGGCCCTGCTAGCAGGGTCGGATTCCACTTTGGATTGACACGTTACGCGATGGGAGGTAAGGGGTAGGGGGTACACAGGACTCCGGATCGGGGGCAGACATGGGCAGTCGGCGTCAGCTGAAGCAGCAGATCCAAGGCCTCCTCACCGATCTGGGGCCCAGTCACCGGGATGTAGCGACGACACTGCAGCGGGTCGGTATCCGGGGTGTGCCGAAGAACCCGGAAGGTTGCGCGGTGGCGCTCTATCTGGGCGCAGTCCTGGGATCCGATTCGCGTGTCCAATCAGTGGCAGTCGGGAGCAACTGTCTGAAGGCATCGACGACGCCGTCGACCCCGTTCTACTTTCACGGCACCATGCTCGTCCCGGTCCCGAAACCGGTGGGCCAGTTCATTGCCGCCTTCGACGACGGTCGCTATCCCGAGTTGGTCCGTGAACGGCCTGCCCACCAGGTCTCGTCGGGGAACGACCAGGTCTCCTCCGGTAGCGACTGAGGGACCTGCATGAGCCAGAACAGGGCTCAGGCCGAACCGGAGGCGGCCAGGCGCCCCTTGGCTTCTTCATAGAGGTCGGTCGGCAACGGGCCCTTCTCGGCAATGGCCAGGTTGGTGCGGAGGTGCTCCATCGCCGCGGTGCCGACGATGGTGCTCGACAGGGCCGGGTGGCTGAGGGTGAAGCGCAGTACGAACTCGAGCCGGCCCATGTCCCCGCGCAGGTCGTCCACGCCCGAGGCGTTCCAGCGGCGCTCCCCTTCGCCCTCGGACAGCCCGAGCGGGCCCTGGCGCCAGTCCTTGTCCTCGGAGGGACCGCCGCGCGCCGCGCCGCCCCGGATCAGGGTGCCCGCCCCGGCCGCGGCGGCCGCGGTGATCAGGTCCTCGTGCTCGCGCTGGACGGCCGAGTAGGGGATCTGGAAGACCTCGAAGACGCCCATGGCGATGTGGTCGGGCAGGTTGGGCAGGATCCCCGACATCCCGATGAAGCGGACCTTTCCCTCGTCGCGCAGGGCGATCAGGGTCTCGACCGTTCCGTCCGCCTCCATCTGGGTGCGGCTGGGCGACATGTGCACCTGCAGGAGGTCGAGCCGGTCGGTACCCAGCCGGCGGAGGCTCTGCTCGGTCCCGGCCCTGATGTTCCCGGCGCTGTAGTCGTGAGGGAACGGCGGCGTGGCCCCCGGGGGCGGGTCGCCCCGTAAGCACCCGCACTTCGATGCGAGGAAGTACTCGTCGCGGCGCCCGCCCACGTACCGGCCGATGAGCTCCTCGCTCCGGCCGTAATCGATGGCGGTGTCGATGATGTTGATGCCGCCGTCGAGGACGGCATTGAGCAGCCGGCCCGCCTCCTCGTCATCGATGGCCGGGCCTCGCCGCTGTCCCCGCAGTTCCATGGCGCCGTACCCGAGGATGGTCACGTCCACTCCGGTTCGCCCCAGCGGACGTGTCTCGATGCTCATGGTTCGAGGCTACCCACTGGCCTCGGACTACCCCGGACCCCTGGACCCCTGGACCCCTGGACCCCCGGGCCCCTGGACCCCCGGGCCCCTGGACCCCCTGCACCCCCGGGCCCCGGACCCCGCACCCAGAGCACCGGACCGCCGACCGCCCGCCTCCAAGAACCCCCACCTCCGACGTGTTATCGTACACCGTTATCTTACATGATTCGATATCCTCGGAGGCTCTCATGCGCAGGCGAAACGCAGTCAAACCGGTCAACGCGAGCAAGCCCCGGACCAGACAGCTGCGCAATCTCGGGGTGATGGCCGTCGGTGTGACCGTTCTCTCCGTCCTCGGTCCGATCGCCGGTATGTCAGCGGCGGGGGCGAGCACCAACAAGCCGACCTCGACGACGCGTCCCCCGACGTCCAGGGAATCGACGGCCTACACGATCTATCTGAAGACCAACCTCGACCAGCTCCCGAAAGGAACGACGTCGAGCAACAAGTTCACGTACGAATCAAACTGCGTGAAGACGGCCGGGAGCGATTTCTTCATCACCAATCCGGGCAGCATTGTCGAGACGTGCGGCTACGAGAAGTCCTGGGCGGAGTACACCGTCACCGTCGAGACTCCCACCAAGCAGCTCGCGTCCCAACGGGTCAGACTGCAGCAGACCAGCAGCCCCAACATTGTGTTCATCACCTTCGCAGGACAGTGCCTGGGGGCCAGCTTGGCCTGCTCGGGAGACTCGCAGAGCGCCTACGCCATCTCGAGCCATGCACTCGCCATCACCTTCACCCTCGGCCCGCTGCCCACCGGGCCTCAGGGCTATACCTTCTGCGCCAGCGAGGGACTTCTCTGCACGGTCAGCGGCAACAAAGAAGTCGCCTACGGCGCCGGCGGGAAGTACCTCTACAAGACAGGGGTCATGGCTCCGGTGACCTGCAACACGTCCACCTTCGGGGGCGACCCCATCTACGGGACCTACAAGAGCTGCTATATCAAGGATTAGCCGAGGGTGGACCCGTGGCGACGGGTGACCCGGGCCGGGTGACCCGGGCCGAGTGACCCGGGCCTACTGCTCGAGCTCGGATCGGCGGTAGCCGCCCAGGCGGTGGTGCCGGGCCCGACGCCACAAGAGGAGCCCGGCCAGCACGACGAACAGCCAGGGCACGCGGAACCACTCGTGATCGGGCCTGGCCGCCAGCGCCACCAGGGTGACAACGATGACGGCCATGGCCATCAGGGCAACGAGCCGAACCCCGATCCACCGTCGGTGCTCGGGCTCTGGTGGAGCATCCGACGGTAAAGGCGGCAGGTCGTCGAACAGCCCGTCCAGGTCGCCCCGGGTGGTCGCCTCCATGGCCTGGTCCAACCGCCGCTTGAACTCGACCTGGTCGAGCCGACCGTCGGCGAAGTGGCGGGACAGGTTGTCGGCCACCGCGGCACGCTCGGCATCCGAGGCCCGGATGGTCGGGTCGGCCATCGGCCGGCGCCCACCGGCCGGGCGACCGTGGTCCCGGCGGTAGCGCACGGTCTGTTCTCCAAACTCGATCGGTGCCACGGCGATCAGCTGGCTCGCGCCTGGGCCAGGAGCTCCTCGCCCACCGACAAGTCGGCGCCCTCAGCCGGCATCAGCAGCCACCCGGCCAGGTAGAGCGGGACGGCGAGGCCGCCGAGCAAGCTAAGGGCGACGAACCCGATCCGGACGACGGTGGGGTCGAGGTCGAAGCACTCGGCGACGCCGACAGCCACGCCGGCCAGCATGCGGCCCTGGCGGGGCCGGCGCAGGTGGTCGGGGCTGATCGCCGTCGAACGGGGTCGGGAACCGCCACCATCGGGACCCGTGGCGGCAGGACCAGGTGATGGGCTGTGAGAGGCATCGGTGTCCATGCCTGCAGCTTGATCGGCCACCGGCCAGAGCGAAATCCGGCATGACCCGGTCCGGACCCTGACTCTGGGTCCGCGGGGTCAGGGATGTCCCTGATGCCCCCCTCCGCTCCAGTGCGCGATCATCGACTATCGACGAATCGACCGATCGCGGCGTGCGAGCCCCCGAGATGCCCTCCCCCGAGATGCCCTCCCCGGAGCCGGCCGGCAGTCCACAGGCCCCCTACTGCGGACCGCAGGGCCGAGGACCCGATCCGCGCTGGAGCGGCCCACCGGGAGGGCGGCGCCGGCCTGTTGACGGCCGCCCGGATCGGCGCCGTCGCGGCCACCACCGCCCCCACCCGCACCTGCGGGGGCCGATCCGCCGCAGCACCGACACCCGGGTCCTGGCCGGCGTGTGCGGCGGCCTTTCGGCCGCCACCGGCATCGACGTCACCCTGGTGCGGATCGGGTTCGCCCTGCTGACGCTGGCCAGCGGCGTCGGGATCCTGGTCTACGCCCTGGCCTGGCTCTTCTTTCCCCTCCAGGGCGAGACCACCTCGATCGTGTCCCGGGCCGCCGCCGATCGGCGGGGCATCAGGCTGGTCATCGCCCTCGTCCCCGCCTTCGTGGTGGTGCAGGTGGTGGCGGCCGCGCTGCACGTCGGCTACGTCGGCTCGTTCGCCTGGCCCGTGTTCCTGGCCGCCGTCGGGGCCATCCTCATCCGGCGTAACGCCAGCGAGGAAGAAAAGGTCTGGATCAACGACGAGCTCATGCCCATGCTCCGCACCGGGGTGGAGCGCCACGGCCGCTTTGCCCTGGTCCTGCGGGTCACCGTCGGTGTGGTCCTCGGCATCGGCGGCCTGTTCGTCCTCGTCATCGGGCACCGCACCGCCGCCGCCCTGCGACCGGTTGCCGGCGCCGTGCTGGTGGTCACGGCCATCGTCGTCGTCTTCGGCCCGTGGTGGCTCAGCCTGGTCCGCGACCTGCTGTCCGAGCGCCAGGCCCGGGCCATGGCCGAGGACCGGGCCCAGATGGCGGCCCACGTGCACGACTCGGTCCTCCAGACATTGGCTCTGATCCAGCGTTCGGCCGACGACCCCCGACAGGTGATCCGGCTGGCTCGGGCCCAGGAACGCGAGCTCCGGTCCTGGCTGTTCGAGGGCCGGTCCCCCGGCACCATCGGCGACGATGCGGCGACGGTGGCCGAGGGCATCGGCGTCATCCAGCGTCAGGTGGAGGCCGATCACGGGATCACCGTTCAGGTGGTGGTGGTCGGCGACTGCCGGCTGACCGACCCGCTGCGGGCGCTGCTCGATGCCTCCCGGGAGGCAACGGTGAACGCGGCCAAGTGGTCGGGGGCGCCGCAGGTGTCGTTCTACGCCGAAGTGGAGCAGCATGCCGCCATGATCTTCGTCCGCGACCGGGGGCGGGGTTTCGATCCCTCGGCTGTCCCCAGAGACCGCCAGGGCATCGCCCAGTCCATCCGGGCCCGCATGGCCCGCTACGGCGGCTCGGCGATCATCCACTCGACCCCCGGGGCGGGGACCGAGGTCGAGCTGTCGATGCCCCGTCGGGAGATGGCCTCGTGAGCACAGCAGGCGAGCCGCCTCGTGAGCCCGTCGGGAGTTGGCCTCGTGAGCACAGCAGTAGCCCCCCTCGTGAGTGAGCGGGGCCGGCCTCGTGAGTGAGCGGGGCCGGCCCCGTATCTTCCTGGTCGACGACCACGCCATGTTCCGATCGGGGGTGCGGGCCGAGCTGGGCGACGAGGTCGAGGTCATCGGTGAGGCCGACGAGGTCGACGCGGCGGTGGAGCTGATCAACGAGCGGACGCCCGATGTCGTCCTCCTCGACGTCCACCTTCCCGGTGGCGGCGGCCAGGCCGTCCTGGGCGGGGTGACACCCCACCATCCCGAGGTGCAGTTCCTGGCCCTGTCGGTCTCCGACGCGCCCGAGGACGTCATCGCGGTCATCCGGGCCGGGGCCCGGGGTTATGTCACCAAGACCATCTCGGGCGATGAGCTCCTCCAGGCCGTGCACCGGGTGCAAGCGGGTGACGCGGTGTTCTCGCCCCGTCTGGCCGGCTTCGTGCTGGATGCCTTTGCCGGCGGAAGCGGTGTCAACGGTGTCGACAGCCTGACCCCTGGGCTCGATCCCGAGCTCGATCAGCTCTCGCCGCGAGAGCGGCAGGTCCTGCGGCTCATCGCCCGCGGGTACACCTACAAAGAGGTGGCCCGGGACCTCACCATCTCGGCCAAGACGGTGGAGTCACACGTCTCGTCGGTCCTACGCAAGCTACAACTCTCCACTCGCCACGAGCTCACCAAGTGGGCCACCGACCGGCGGCTCGTCTAGGCAACGCCCAGCTCCATAGGTCTACAGGTCAATGGTAAACTAATGGTATGAAAGCAACCATTGACAGGGCAGGCAGATTGGTTATTCCAAAGCCATTGCGTGCCTATCTTGGCCTGCTTCCAGGAGAGGTCAACGTAGTGAGGGACGGGACAGGCATCCGCATCGAACCCATCGCCAGCGAAGAGATCGAGGAGGGCCCAGACGGCCGGCTCGTCATTGGCACCAGCGGCATGTCCATCGATGACGACACGGTGAGGGCCCTTCGCGATGCCGATCAGCCGTGACGGCCACCGACCTGCTGGTTGACACCAGTGTGGCCGTGGCCCTGGTTCTCCTCGATCACGACAACCACGAGGCAACCGTCGATGCAGTGGGCGACCGGCGCATCGGGCTCGCCGGCCACGCTGCGTTTGAGACGCTCTCCGTCCTCACCCGTCTACCGCCGCCACTTCGCCGAACTCCCCGCGCCGTCGGACAGATCCTCGCCCGGAACTTTCCTGCCTCGCGGTTTCTCGGTTCGACAGCGAGTGAGGATCTGCTGGGTCGCCTGTCGCTGCTCGACATCGCCGGAGGGTCCGTCTACGACGCGCTGGTCGGAGCAGTTGCCGTTGAGCATCATCTGCGACTCGCCACTCGAGACCGGCGAGCCGTGGCGACTTATCGAGCACTCGACGTGGACCTGGAGATGCTGGCCTAGGCGGCTACCGGTCCACCCCGAGTATGAGCCCGCTGGTCGGCACCCCGGTCCCCGAGGTCACCAGCACGTGCTCCACCTCGTCCACCTGGTTGACCGACGTGCCCCGCACCTGGCGCACCCCCTCGGCGATCCCGTTCATGCCCGTGCAGGTAGGCCTCGCCCAGCTGGCCTCCGTGGGTGTTGATGGGCAGGGAGCCCCCGAGCTCGATGTTGCCGTCGCGCACGAAGTCCTTGGCGTCCCCCTTGGCGCAGAAGCCGAGCTCCTCCAGCTGGGAGAGGACATAGGGGGTGAAGTGGTCGTAGAGGACGGCGGTCTGGATGTCGGCCGGCGTGAGGCCGGAGGTCTCCCACAGCTGGCGGGCGACCACGCCCATCTCGGCCAGCCCGGAGAGGTCCTCCATGTAGTAGCTGGTCATCATCTCCTGGCCGTCGCCCGAGCCCTGGGCCGCGGCCCGGATGACGGCTGGAGGCTGGCGGAGCGAGCGGGCCCGCTCGAGCGAGGTGACGACCAGGGCCTGTCCCCCGTCGGTCTCCTGGCAGCAGTCGAGGAGGTGGAGCGGCTCGACGATCCAGCGCGAGGCTTGATGGTCCTCGAGGGTGATGGGCTTCCCGTAGTACCAGGCCTTGGGGTTGGTGGCCGCGTGCCTGCGGTCGGCCACGGCCACCCGGCCCAGGTCCTCGCTGGTCGCCCCGGTCAGATGCAGGTAGCGCTGGGCGGCCATGGCCACCCACTGGGCCGGGGTGAGCAGGCCCTGGGGGGCGTACCAGGCGAAGTGGGCCGCCTCGGCGTTGGGGACGGGCGGCCGGTTCTGCACGCCGGCCCCGAACCGGTTCCCCGAGCGCTCGTTGAAGGCGCGGTAGCAGACGACCACGTCGGCCACCCCGGCCTGGACGGCCAGCGCCGCCTGCTGGATGGTCCCGCAGCCGGCCCCGCCCCCGTAGTGGACGCGGGAGAAGAAGGTGAGCTCGCCCATACCGAGGGACTGGGCCACGTTGATCTCGGGGTTGGTGTCGGCCGTGTAGGTGACCATGCCCTCCACCTCGCTCGGCGCGATGCCGGCGTCGGACAGGGCGGCGTCGACCGCCTCCACTGCCAGCCGGAGCTCGCTGCGCCCCGACTGCTTGGAGAACTCGGTGGCCCCGATGCCCACCACCGCGGTGTTGCCCACGAAGGCATGGGAGGAGGAACCGGTTCCCGCCATCACTCGGCCCCTCTCGGGACCCGGTGCGCCGGCCGGCAACAGCACCCGCACCGTGCCGGTCACGTGGTCGCCGAGCGAGTTGGACCCTGTAAGCGACACCTCGATGGCCCCGCGTCCCTCGGTGTCGAGGCCGTCCTCCTTCTTCGTCACCGAGCCGGTCAGGGTCATGGTGTCCTTGGGGTAGTTGGGCGCGCCCAGGCGTATGTTCACGTCGGTCAGCACCGCCCCCGGGCCGGCCCAGTCGGTGACGAACCGGCCGACGAAGCCGTTGGTGGTGAGGATGTTCATGAAGATGTCCTTGGAGCCGCGCCGCTGGGCCAGCTCGGGGTCGTGGTGGACGTCCTGGTAGTCGCGCGAGGCGAGGGCGGTCGAGGCGATGAGGGTCCGGGTCAGCGGGATGGCCAGCTCGTCGAGCCGGTCCCCCTCCGACACCTCGTCGAAGGTGCGGGTGCGGCCCTCGATGCCGATGGCGTGGAAGGCGCTGCTCATGCCGACACCGCCGCACCGGCCCGGAGGTCGGCCACCAGCAGTGCCCCCAACCGGGCCAGCTGGCTCGACCCGGAGCCCAACAACAGCTCGATCTGTTTCCCCCACAGGAAGTAGCGGTGGACGGGGTAGTCGACGTCGGCCCCCAGGCCGCCGTGGAGGTGCTGGGTGGCGTGCACCACCCGTTGGCCGGCGTCCGACGCGAACCAGATGGCCACGGCCACGGCCAGGTGGGCGTCGAGCCCGTGGTCGAGCCGCCAGGCCGCCTGCCACAGGGTGACCCGGATGGCCTCGATGTCGATGGCTGCGTCGGCCGCCCGGAGGAGGGTGCCCTGGAAGGTGGACAGCGGCTTCCCGAACTGCTCGCGGGTGTTGAGGTACTCGGCCGTCTGGGCCAGCGCCGCCTCGGCCACCCCGACCTGGAGGGCGCAGAGCCCGGTCCAGGCCCGCTCGAGGATCCACGAGACCACGGCCGCGCCACGACCAGGGTCGCCCCCGGCCAACAGGTCGCCCTCGGGTATCACCACCTGGTCGAAGTGGAGATGGGGGTGGACCTCCCGGTTGGTGGTCACCGCCCGTTCCATGGTGACCCCGTCGGCCAGAGGGTCGACCAGGGCGACGATGGTCCCGCCGTCCGGGGTGGCCGCCGGGACCAGCACCCGGTCGGCCACATGGGCGTCGGGCACGGCCATGGCCGTGCCCGAGAGCTTGTAGCCGCCCCTCTTCTTCCGGGGCCTGGCCGCGACCGTGGGCCGGCCCGGCCCCCCGCTGGCCAGGTCGCCGGCCACGTCGGCCAGCGCCGCGGTCAGGATCACCTCGCCGGCGACCACGCCGGGCAGCCAGTGGGCCCGGAGCTGTTCGGAGCCGAACTCGGCCACCGGCAGGGCCCCGAGCACCAGCGTGGCCCACAGCGGGATCGGGGCGACCACCCGGCCCTGGGCCTCGAGCACCGAGCAGAGCTCGACCAACCCGTAGCCGCCGCCGTCGACCGCCTCGGGCAGGGCCAACCCGAGCAGGTCGGCCTGGGCCAGCTCGGCCCACAGGGCCCGGTCGACGCGCTCCTCGCCGGCCTCGGTCTCCTTCACTCGGTCGGGCGTGACCAGTCCGGAGAAGATGGCCTCGGCCGACTGGCGCACCGCCTCTTGCTCCTCGGAAAAGGTGAAGTCCATCAGGCTCGCCCCTCGGCCCGCTCGGCCGCGGGGGCCGGTTCCTCGCCCGAGCCGTCGGCCGGTCGGAAGACCGGGAGGGACAGGTCGTCGTCGAAGTCCTCGAACTCGGCGATCACGGGCATACCGATGGCCACCGTCTCGGGCGTCATGTGCGAGACGTTGGCCACCAGGCGGGTCCCCTCCTCCAGTTCGACCAGGGCCACGACGAGCGGGTAGTCGAAGGCGGGGACCTGGGGATGGTGGTTGACCACGAAGCTGTAGATCGTGCCCCGACCCGAGGCCTGCACCGCGTCCCACCGGAAGGACCGGCAGTTCGGACAGGCCGGGCGGGGCGGATGCCGGAGGGTGCCGCACTCGGAACATCGCTGGATCAACAGCTTGCCCTCCTTCGCCCCCTCGAAGAAGAACGAGTTGTCCTGGGTCAGGGCAGGACGGGGACGCAACGGGCGGGTCGGCGCCTCGGCCGTATCTGATTCGGGTGGGGCCGCCTCGCCGGAAGCCGACTCCGATGCCGGCGGGGCCGAGCGGGGACGGAACTTGAGCAATGCGGAACCGGGTGGTGCCGACCAGGGCGCCGCTGGCATCGGTGTAGTCCTGTCGGTCGGTGACGAAGTGGCCCACGCCCAGAGCCGTCGTCTTCTCGGGTGAGATCGACTCGATCACCGACGACACGGTGATCTCATCGCCCAGGGCGAGCGGCCGCTCGTAGTGCTGTTCGCAGTTGGTGGCCACCACCGAGGTGAAGCCGGCCGCGTCCAGCAGCGTCATCACCTGGTCCTGCACCGTGCCGGAGCTCTGCCCGGCCTTGCGGGCCGCGTCGACGTCCTGGTGGAGCCGGAGGCCGCGCATGGTCCAGGCCTGGAGCATGGTGGGCGGGGCGATCACCCCGGGGAAGCCGGCGTCTTTGGCCGCGCCCTCGTCCAAGTACACCGGGTTGTAGTCCCCGATGGCCTCCACCCAGTGGCGGATCATGACCCGGTTCACCGGCTCGGCCCCGGTGGACGGCGGCCCGCTCGACTGGCCGGTGAAGGAGTCGAACTTCTCCTGGAGAGCCGGGCCGCTCAGTGCGCCCGGGATCCCCGCCGTCTCCCCGGTCTCGTTGGTCTCGGTGCTCAACGTGCACCCCGCTTCATGCCCAACCCGGCGGTGGCCAGGATCTCCCGCTGGATCTCGTTGACCCCGCCGCCGAACGTGTTGATCTGCGCCTGGCGGCCGGCCCGCTCGAGCTCGCCGTGCAGCACCGCCCCCGGCGTCCCCGGGGCCAGGTAGCCGCCGGCGCCGACGATGCCGAGCAGGACCCGGTACACCTCGACGGTGGACTCGGTGCCGAACACCTTGACCGACGAGGAGTCGGCCGGGCCCAGGGTCCCGTCGTTCACCGCCGCCGTCATCCGCCAGTTCAACAGGCGCTGGGCCTCGAGCAGGGCGTGGGTGCGGGCCAGGTCGGCCTGGATCCAGGGCACGTCGGCCAGGTCGTGCTCGATGGCCCACGCCGCCGTCTCGGCCCACAGCCGGTGGGCCAGCGAGGCCAAGGCGGCGAGGCCCACCCGCTCGTGGTTGAGCTGGTTGGTGATCATGGTCCAGCCCTCGTTCAGTGCCCCGACCAGCGCGCCCTCGGGCACCCGCACGCCGTCGTAGTAGCTGGCCGTGGTGGCCACGCCCCCGACGGTCACGATCGGGGTGCACGAGAACCCGGTTGAGGCGGTGGGCACGAGAAAGATCGAGATGCCCTTGTGCTTGGGGGCGTCGGGGTCGGTGCGGGTGGCCAGCCAGATGTAGTCGGCCTGGTCGGCGCCGCTGGTGAAGACCTTGGCCCCGTCGATGACCCATTCGTCGCCGTCCCTCGTGGCCTTGGTGCGCAACGAGGCCAGGTCGGTGCCGGCACCGGGCTCGGTATAGCCGATGGCGAAGTTGATCTCGCCGGCCAGGATGCCGGGGAGGAAGAAGGACTTCTGCTCGTCGGACCCGTAGCGCATCAGGGTGGGGCCGACCGTGTTCAAGGTGACGAAGGGGAACGGGGCCCGGGCCCGCTGGACCTCGTTGAAGAAGATGAACTGGTCGGTGGCCGGGCGGCCCTGCCCGCCGAATTCCTTGGGCCAGCCGATGCCCAACCAGCCGTCCTTGCCCATGCGGCGGATCACCGAGCGGTACACGGCCCCGCCCTCGGGCTCGAAGTCGAGGGCGTCGCGGATCTGGTCGGTGATCACCTCGGCGAAATAGGTGCGCAGTTCGGCCCGGAGGGCCACCTGCTCGGGGGTCTCCTCGAGATGCATCGGCTGTGTCCCCCCTTCGGTGGCGTCCTGGACGGACCATGCTAACTGGACGGGCGAATCTAACTGCTACGCGTTCTAACCGGGCCCGGGCGCTCCGACCACAGCGTTCATAATTTGGAAACCCAATCGATACGCAGGCTCTCTAAGTTCTGTCCCATCCACCGCCGAGTCGTCCTCGGTGACCGCGCACGTTCGGCCAGGTGACGACTGGCCCGGGTTCTCAGGAGCGAACGATGGGAAGCACGGCACGTTTGGGAGCAATCGAGTCGGTCCGGCACTACCGGGCGCCGGCCCCGATCTTTCCGGCGGCGGAACCACCGGGCGAGATCTTCGGTGAGAACGTCTTCACCAAGGCGGTGATGCAGAAGCGCCTGCCCAAGCCGGTGTTCAAGTCGGTCATGGCCACCATCGAGCACTCGAAGCCGCTCGACCCGACGGTGGCCGACGTGGTCGCCGTCGTCATGAAGGACTGGGCCATGGAGAAGGGGGCCACCCACTACGCCCACGTCTTCTACCCCCTCACCCACCTCACGGCCGAGAAGCACGACAGCTTCTTCGAGCCCGGAGGCGACGGCAGCGCCATCGCCGAGTTCGCGGGCAAGACCCTCACCCAGGGCGAGCCGGACGCGTCCAGCTTCCCGAACGGCGGCCTGCGGGCCACCTTCGAGGCCCGGGGCTACACCGGCTGGGACGTGACCAGCCCGGCCTACATCCTCGAGAACCCCAACGGGAACACGTTGTGCATCCCGACCGTGTTCGTGTCGATGACCGGGGAGGCCCTCGACAACAAGACCCCGCTGCTGCGGTCGCAACAGGCCATGGCCAAGCAGGCCGAGCGCATCCTCCACCTCTTCGGCCACGAGGACCCCGATGCCGTGGTGTCCTTCGCCGGCGCCGAGCAGGAGTACTTCCTGATCGACCGGAGCTTCTTCCTGACCCGACCCGACCTGCTCAACTCGGGGCGCACCCTGTTCGGGGCCAAGCCCCCCAAGGGCCAGGAGTTCGACGACCACTACTTCGGGGCCATCCCCGAACGGGTCCTGGCCTACATGATGGATTGCGAGCGCGAGCTGTTCAAGCTGGGCATCCCGGCCAAGACCCGCCACAACGAGGTGGCTCCGGGCCAGTTCGAGCTGGCCCCCATGTTCGAGCGGTCCAACGTCGCCGCCGACCACCAGCAGCTGCTCATGACCACGCTCAAGCGAGTGGCCCAAAAGCACGGCATGGAATGCCTCTTCCACGAGAAGCCGTTCGAGGGGATCAACGGGTCGGGCAAGCACGTCAACTTCTCGCTCGGCAACTCCACCCAGGGGAACCTCCTGCTCCCCGGGGACACACCCGCACGACAACGCCCAGTTCCTGGTGTTCTGCGCCGCGGTGATCCGCTCGGTCCACAAGTTCGGCGGCCTGTTGCGGGCCTCGGTCGCCTCGGCGACCAACGACCACCGGCTCGGAGCCAACGAGGCCCCGCCGGCCATCATCTCGATCTTCCTGGGCGATCAGCTGGCCGACGTCTTCGACCAGATCGCCGCAGGCGGCGCCACCTCGTCCAAGGAGAAGGGGACCATCGAGATCGGCGTGGACACCCTCCCGGTGCTGCCCACCGATCCGGGTGACCGCAACCGGACCAGCCCGTTCGCCTTCACCGGCAACCGCTTCGAGTTCCGGGCCCCCGGCTCGCTGCAGTCGATCGCCGGCCCGATGGTCACCATCAACACCATCCTGGCCGAGGCCCTCGACCACATCGCCACCGAGCTCGAAAGCCAGGTCGCCCAGGGACCGAGTTCAATGCCGCCGTGCAGACCGTCCTCCACGACATCATCACCGACCACGGCGCCGTCGTCTTCAACGACGACGGGTACGCCGACGAGTGGCAGATGCGAGGCGGCCGAGCGCGGCCTGCCCAACCTCAAGACCACCCTCGACGCCCTGCCCGAGCTGATCACCGAGGAGTCGATGGACCTCTTCAGCCGCTACGGCGTCTTCAACCACCGGGAGATGCACAGCCGCTACGAGATCGCCCTCGAGCAGTACATCCTCTCCATCGGCGTCGAGGCGGCCCTGACCCTCGAGATGGCCACCACCATCATCCTGCCGGCCGCGCTGCGCTACCAGACCGAGTTGGCCCTCAACACCTCGAGCCTGGCGGCCATCGGCCAGGAGACCGACACCTCCACCCTGGACGAGGTATCGAGCTCCCTCAGGGCCTTGCGGTCCGGCATCGCCGGCCTCCGCTCGGCGATCGACTTCGACGACATCGACACCGAAGAGAAGCGGGCCGAGCACGCCCAAAAGGGCTTGCTGCCGGCGATGGCCGCGACCAGGGCCGCGGCCGACGCGCTCGAGACCCTGGTGGCCGACGACCTGTGGCCCCTCCCCACCTACCAGGAGATGCTCTTCATCCTGTAGCCCGTCGGGGCCCGAGGCAGCCCGGGTCGCGGCACGAAGCCGCAGTCACCGACCGACCAGATCGAGAACGTAGGGGCGTGGAACCACAAGCGGGGCCGGAGCTGAGCGACCACGTGATCGTGTGCGGCCTCCAGGGCGTCGGGCTCCGCATGGTCGAGCAGTTCCACCTGAGCGGCACACCGGTCATCGTGGTCGACGACGACGCAGACCCGCGCTTCGCCCGGGTCCTCCAGGACTGGGGCGTCCCCCACATCCGTCGCAGCGCCTACCTCGGCGACGCCCTGCTCGAGGCCGGCCTGGCCCGGGCCCTCGCCGTGGTCTGCGTCGAGATCAACGAGATACACACCTTGGAGACCGCCTTGCGCATCCGGGAGCTGCGCCCCGACGCCCGCATCGTGGTCCAGCTGGCCAACCCGTCCGTGGCCCGGGCCCTGGAACGGGTGTCGGGGCGGGGCTCCGTCCTCGACGTGGCCACCCTGGCCGCGCCGTCGTTCGTCGAGGCCTGCCTGCACCGCAACGCCCACGACATCGAGCTGGGGGGCGTGCGCTTCGCCGTCGTCCAGGTGGAGGTGCCCGATTCGGATACCGCCCACCCGACCTTCCGGGGCCACTTCGGCCACCTGGCCCCGGTGGCCATCATGCCGGCCGACGGGGGCGAGATGGCCCAGTGCCCGGGCCGGGACCACGCTGTCGCCCCCGGCGACCGGGTGGCCGTGCTGGGGACGGTGCACGAACTGCAACAAGGCGGGATCAGCGACCCGACCGACCCCCGGGCACCCCAGCGAACGGTGGCCTTCACCACCCGGATCGCACGCCAGCTGTCCGTCCTCTGGGAGGACGACAACAAGGCGCTGGCCATCGTCATTGCCTCACTGTTGACCCTCATCGCCCTGGCCACCGTCGTCCTCCGCTTCGCCTATGACGTGCCCGGTACCCACAGCCGGCTGGGCGTGCTGACCGCGGCCTACTTCGCGGTGGAGACGGTGGCCACCGTCGGCTACGGCGACTACAGCTTCGCGGCACAGGACACGCCCATGAAGGTCTTCGGGATCGCCCTCATCGTCATCGGGGTGGCCCTGGTCTCGACCGGGTTCGCCCTCTTCACCAACATCCTCGTCAGCCGGCGCATCGAGCGCTCGCTCGGGCGGCGCGAGGTCCACGGCATGGCCGACCACGTCGTCGTGGTCGGGCTCGGCTCGGTAGGCATCGCCGTGGTCAAGGGACTCATCGCCGAGCACCAGCGGGTGGTGGTCATCGAGCGGGACGGGAACAACCGCTATCTGGCCCAGGCCCGGGCCCTGGGCGTCCCGGTGGTGATCGCCGATGCCACCCAGGTCCAGACCCATCGCATGGTCAACCTCCAGGACGCCTCGGCCGTGGCCGTCCTGACCAGCGCCGATCTCACCAACATCGAGACGGGGCTGGCCATCCGGGAGTCGCTCGGCCCGCGCTGGGACGAGGTCCCCGTCGTCCTGCGGGTCTTCGACCGGGACCTGGCCCGGCTCATGGAACAGAGCTTCGGGTTCCGCCATGTCCGGTCGACCTCGTCGCTGGCCGCCCCCTGGTTCGTCGGGGCGGCGCTGGGGCTCGACGTCCTCAGCACCTTCTACGTCGACCGGCAGCCCTTCCTCGTCGGCCGGCTCACGATCGCCCCACAGGGGGGGCTGCAGGGGCTGGCCATGTCCGACCTCTCGGCCCGGACCCGGGTCATCGCCCTGCACCGGAGCGGGGAAGGGGGGCGGCTCGAGCACCCGCCACGGCGGGGGACCCGCTTCGGCGGCGGGGACGAGGCCTACCTGCTCGGGCCGTACGAGGAGCTCCTGGCCGTGCTGCGTCGCGACCAGGCCACCAGCCCCGTGCCTCCCCCGGTCGCCGCCGGTTGAAGCAACGTTCTCCTTCCGTTCACATGATGGATTGCTGCCGGCAACGCGCCGGTAACGAAGGCCCCGTACCGTGGGTGCGTGCCCGGGTGGGCGTCCGACGGCCGACCTTCGGACGGCACGAAAGGCCGAGGAGGTCCTCGTTTGTCTCGTTTCCCTGAGTCCTGATGGTGACCCTGACCAACGAAGCCGACCGGACGGCGCGGGCCAACGGGAACCATGCCCCGCTTCCTCCCCACGTCGTCGTGCTGTTCGGGGCGACCGGTGACCTGGCTCGCCGGAAGCTCCTCCCCGGCCTGTTCCACCTTGCCGAGGCCGGCCTGCTCCCCGACTGCCGCATCGTGGCCACCTCCCTCGAGGAACTCGATGACGACGGGTACGGTGCCCTGGCCAGGCGGGCCTGCGACGAGTTCGCCCGGTGCACGGTCGGGGACGACAGTTGGCGCCGGTTCAGCGGGAACATCCGCTACGTGTCGGGATCACGCGGCGCCGCCGGCCTGGCCGAGTCGGTCCGGGAGGCCGAGACCGCACTGAACGCCGAGGCGCGCCACCTCCACTACCTCAGCATCCCGCCCCACGCGGCCGACTCGGTCGTGCGCACCCTGGCCGACGCCGCGCTCGTCGACCGGGCCCGCATCATCATGGAGAAGCCCTTCGGTACCGACCTCCCGAGCAGCCGTCGGCTGAATGCCGCCGTGCAGCAGATCTTCGAAGAGGACCAGGTGTTCCGCATCGACCACTTCCTCGGGAAGGAAGCGGCCCAGAACATCCTGGCCTTCCGGTTCGCCAACGGGCTCTTCGAGCCCATCTGGAACCGCCAGCACATCGACCACATACAGATCGACGTGCCCGAGACCCTCGGGATCGGCTCGCGGGGGCCCTTCTACGAGCAGACCGGTGCCTTCCGGGACATGGTGGTGACCCACCTCTTCCAGATCCTGGCCTTCGTGGCCATGGAGCCGCCGACCGCCCTCGAGCCCCGAGCCATCAGTGAGGAGAAGAACAAGGTGTTCCGCTCGCTGCGGCCGATCAAGCCGAGCGACGTGGTCCGGGGCCAGTACGAGGGCTATGGCTGGAGCGAGGGGGTGTCGCCCGGCTCGGACACCGAGACGTTCATCGCCCTGCGCTGCGAGATCGACAACTGGCGCTGGGCCGGGGTGCCCTTCTTCCTCCGGACGGGGAAGAAGATGGCCGAAGGGGCCCGCATCGTCTCCATCGCCTTCCGGGAACCGCCCAAGTCGATGTTCCCGGCCGGGTCCGGGGTCGGCACCCTCGGCCCCGACCATCTCACCTTCGACCTGGCCGACTCGTCCAAGCTGTCGCTCTCCTTCTACGGCAAGCAGCCGGGCCCGGGGATGAAGCTCGAGAAGCTCAGCCTTCAGTTCGCGTTGCACGAGACCGAGCACGCCGAGAGCGTGCTCGAGGCGTACGAGCGCCTGATCCACGACGCCATGAGCGGGGACCACACGCTGTTCACGAACGCCGAGGGCATCGAGCGGCTCTGGGAGGTGTCCCAACCGTTGCTCGAGGAACCGCCCGAGGTGCAGCTCTACCGGGTCGGCTCGTGGGGACCGCCGGCCATCCAGGACCTCATCGCGCCCCGCTCGTGGCGCCTCCCCTTCGAGCGCGGCTGGCGCCAGCACCGCTGAGCTCGGTGGGCCAGGTCACGAGGCCAGCCTCCGAAAGAGGGCGGGGAGCTCTCCGATGTCGCCGATCACATGGTCGGGCCGGGGGGCGCCGCCCTCGAGGCCCTCGAGATCCGAGGGCCGGAACTTTCCCGTCCTCACCAGCACGCCGGTGATCCCCACGGCCTGGGCGCCGAGGACGTCCGAGCCGATGTCGTCCCCGACCATCACCGCAGCCCGGGCCCCGATCCCGAGGTCGGCCAGGGCCGACTCGAAGATGGCGGCGGCCGGCTTACCCACGGCCACGACCTCCATGCCGGCGGCGGCCTCGATACCGAGGATGAACGCCCCCATGTCGAGGGCCGGGCCTTCGGCCGTCTGGTACCGCGTATTGCGGTGCAGGGCGACGACCGGGGCACCGGCCACGGCCAGCTTGAAAGCGGCATCGAGCTCGGCGTAGCCGGTGCTCGGGCCGGCCCCGCCGAGCAGCACCACTCCGGCGGCCCGGGCGTCGACCGACTCGACGCCGGCGAGGTCCTCCCCCAGCGCGCCCTCGTTCACGACCAGGCAGCCCACCCCGGCGTAGTGGGCAGCCAGGTACCGGGCCGCGCTGGTCACCGCGGTGAGGATGTGGTCCACGCCGACGGCCATGCCCCTGGCCGCCAGACGGTCGGCGATCTCCCGGCGCGACCTCGAGGACGTGTTGGTGAGCAGGCGGAACCCGATGCCCTCGGCCTGGAGCCACCGGATGGCCTCGACCGCACCGGGCAGCGGCTCCCACGAGACGGTGAGTACCCCGTCGATATCGAGCAGGACGCCGTCAGCCATGAAGAACGCTACCCCGACGGCCGCCTTGAAACCCATGCCGGCGCCGACGATCGGGTACAGGTGCGAAGATAAATAACCTGCCCGTTACATGCCGGAAACAACGCAGGAGTAGAACTCGTGGGACGCCTCTCACACGCCGGAAGCAAAGGACGTCGCCCGTGAGCGACTCGTTCTCGGACGACCAGACCAGGTACATCGCCGTCAGCGTCGGACGGATCGCGGCCGCCAACGGGCGCATGATCGACGGGACCCAGCGTGACTACGGCGACCGGATCGCCGAGGCCGGTGGCATTCCCTTCCTCCTGACTGCTCGGCCCAGCTCCTCGCACCTGTTGGGGCGGGCCGACGGCCTCGTCATGACCGGGGGCGGGGACATCGAACCCGGCCGCTACCGCGCCGAGCAGTCGCCCGAATCAGGGGGCGTCGACACCGAGCGCGATGAAGCAGAGGTGGGCCTGGTTGCAGAAGCGGAGGCTCTCGGCCTACCCGTCCTGGCCATCTGTCGCGGCATCCAGCTCCTGAACGTGGCCCGGGGCGGAACCCTCGTCCAGCACCTTCCGGAGGTCACCACCGAGCCCCATCTCGTGGTCGAGCGCCGCCTGGAGCTGGTCCACGCCGTCCGCATTGCTCCTGACAGCGAGCTGCGGCGGATTCTCGGGGTCGACGAGCTGGGGGTCAACTCGCTCCACCATCAGGCCGTGGACCGCGTGGGTGATGGCCTCCGGCCGGTGGCCTGGGCCGAGGACGGGACGATCGAGGCACTCGAGGACAGGCGGCATCGGATCGTCGCCGTGCAATGGCACCCCGAACAGCTTCCCGACCAGGTCCACCAGATGCGACTCTTCTCGTGGCTTGTCGAGCAGTCGGATCACCGTCTGGCCCAACCCCAACCGGTCCCCTAGGCCTAGGCGGGCAACCGGCCGTGGGGGTTACCGACCACCCCATGGACCGGCACGGCCGTCCCCCCCTTCGAAGCGGGCAGCCCGTCTCCGGCCCGGGCGCCCGGCGACCGAGCCTCAGCGGACGTGTTCGGGCCGACGGGCCGGGCGGTGCACGAGGGTGCGGGTCAAGAACCGGACCATGGTCACCAACAAGAGGCGTCGGGACGATTCCCGCCGGTACTCGTGTCCTTCACCGGCCAGCTCCAGGTATTCGACCTCGTGGCCGCGCCCGGACAGGGCTCCGACGATCTGGCGAGCCTCGGTGACGGGCACGTTGGTGTCCAGCTCCCCGTGGACGACCAACAACGGGGCCCGGATACGTTCGGCCCGGCGAAGGGGCGAGAGGCTGGCCAGCAACCATGCATCTTGTTCCGGATCGCCGTACTTGGTCACCGCGGCCTCGGCGATCCATGGTTCGGTGTCACGAAAGAAGGTGGTGAGGTCGGACATGCCGCAGATGTCGACCCCGGCGGCAAACAGGGCCGGATAGTCCAAGAGGGCCATCAGCGTCACATAGCCCCCGTAGGATCGCCCGCTCACCGCGATCCGGTCGGGGTCGGCCAGTCCCTGGGCGACCAGCCACCGGGCACAGGCGGCGACATCGGCGATGGCGTCCAGGCGCCCGAACCGGTCGTCGGCGTGGACGAAGGTTCGACCGAATCCCGAGGATCCCCGGATGTTCGGCGCCAGCACGACCATGCCCGCCGCGGCCAGGAGCTGGTGTTGCGGGTTGAACACCGGTCGCTCCTGGCTCTCGGGCCCGCCGTGGATGCTCACCACCGCGGGGCCGCCGACGGTCCCGGCCGGCGGCCGGTAGAGCCAGGCGGTGATCTCCAGGCCGTCGTGGGACTCGAAGCGCTCGAGTGTGGGCGAACCGCACCGGTGGTCGGCCTCGTCGGTGGGGGCGAGCGGACGCCAGCGCCCCGTCTCGAGGTCGAGGGCCCAGAGCCTCGACGGGGAAGCCGGCCCTTCGACGGCCACCACCGCCCGGCGGCCGTCCCGGGACACGACGGCCCCGCTGACCACCGAGCCGGGCAGGTCCTCCACCGATCGTCCCGTGCCCGAGGACGGGTCGAGCAGCTCCAACTGGCTGCCGCCCTCCACGTTCCAGGCCAGCAGCATGCGCCTTCCGGCGTCATCGGCATCGATGAACTCGAGCTCGGCGTCGCCCCGGTGGGCCAGCGCCCCGACCTCGGCCCGGACGCCGTCGGGGCCGAGGGGCACGGCCACCAGCTCGGGCCGAGCCTGTCCCGCGTCGGTGACGACGTAGGCGACGAGGGCGGCGTCCTCCCCGCTGGGCGGCGGCCGGATGAGCCCGCTGTCGGTCGAGCCGGTACCGGCGTAGGGAAGCACGTCGTGCACGGTGTCGGACCGCCGGTCGAGGAGCAGGCAGAAGTGGGCGCCGCGCCGGCCGTCGCGCAGCAGGGCGAAGCGCTCGTCGGCCGAGAGGTCCAAGACGTGGACGAGGCCACCCGAGGCAATGGGTTCCTCCGTCCCGGTCTCCGGGTCGATCAGCACGCACCGATTGGCCGCCGTGTGCTCATCGTGCAGGGTGACGACCAGGCGATGTCCCCGCCGGGCCCAGGGCCCGAGGGCGGCGTGCTCGGGCGAACCGGCCAGCCGGCGCCGGTCCGATCCATCCGGGCGCAGCACCCATACCTCCGAGCGGACGCCGCCGCCGGTGGCGACCGAACAGGCCAGCCATCGCCCATCGGGCGACCAGCGCACCGACAGCACCGGGTCATCGGACAACTCCACCACCGTGGCCGGGTCGGTCCCGTCCACCGGCCCGATCCAGAGCTCCGGCTGGCCCCGCCGGTCGCTCACGTAGGCCATCCGGTCGCCGTCAGGGGCGAGCGTGGGGGCCCAACAACCCCAGGCACCGACCAGGTCGTCAGCCTGTGCCTCGAGGTCGGCCAGGGACGGCGCCCCGTGTTCGAGATCGCTCACGCCGTGGTGATGCCCATGGCCTGCAACCACATCTCGATCACGCCCAGCTGCCAGAGGGCATTGGAGCCGAGGGTGGTCCGAGTCTCGTTCGGGGCCGCCAGCATGCCGTCGACCGCCTCGGGCCGGAACAGGCCGCGGGCGACGGCGGCGGGGTCGGTCAGGGCGGCGCGCACCCGCTCGAGATAGGGGCCCTCGAGCTGACGGATGGCCGGCACGGGGAAATATCCCTTGGTCCGGTCGATCACCGCGTCGGGCACGATGCCCCGGCTGGCCGCCTTGAGCACGCCCTTGCCGCCGCTCGCCAACTTCAGCGCGGGCGGGATCCGTCCGGCCAGCTCGACGAGCTCGTGGTCGAGAAAGGGCACCCTCGCCTCCAGCCCCCAGGCCATCGTCATGTTGTCGACCCGCTTCACCGGATCGTCGACCAACATGATCGTCGTGTCATTCCGGAGCGCAGCATCCACCGTCGTCTCCGCGCCGGGGCGACCGAAGTGCGCCCGGATGAAATCGGTGGGGACATCCTCGGCCAGGCGCCATTGGTCGGACAGCAACTGGTTCAGCTCTGAGAACCGTCGATCGAAGAACACCGATGCATAGGCCTCCACCGCGTGGTCCCGCTCGACCCCTTCGAGGGGTGGGTACCAGTCATAGCCCCCCAGCACCTCATCGGCCCCCTGGCCCGACTGGACGACCTTCACATGGCGGGACACCTCCTGGCTGAGCAGATAGAAGGCCACGCAGTCATGGCTGACCATCGGCTCGCTCATGGACTGGATGGCACCGTCGATGGCGGGGAGGAGACGCGAGCTCTCGATCTTGATGCGGTGGTGGTCAGTCCCGAAATGGGCGGCCACCAGGCCCGAGTACTCGAACTCGTTGCCCGACTCACCGCCGGCATCGTCGAAGCCGACGCTGAAGGTGGAGAGGTCCTTCTGACCCGCCTCGGCCAGCAGGGCCACGACCAGGCTCGAGTCGATGCCTCCGGACAAGAGCACGCCGACGGGGACATCGGCCACCTGCCGCCGCTCGACCGCCGTGCGCAGCGCATCGATCAGGGCATCCTGCCAGTCCTCGGCGGACAGGTCGCGTCTCGCTCCGTCGCGAGCGAAGGCCGGGTCCCAGTACAGCTGGTCCCGGGTTCGCCCATCGGGCTCGATCACCCGGACGGTGGCCGGTGGCAGCTTGCGGATGCCGTTGAGGATGGTGTGGGGGGCCGGGACGACGGAATGAAAGGTCATGTAGTAGCCGAGGGCGGCGCGGTCGATCGAGGTGTCGACGCCACCGGCGGCGAGCAGGGCCGGGAGGGTGGAGGCGAACCGGAGCCGGTCGTCCGACCGAGTCACGTACAACGGCTTGATGCCCAGCCGGTCTCGCCCGAGCACCAGTCGACCGCTTTCGTGCTCGAGGATGGCGAAGGCGAACATGCCGTGGAAGTGCGAGACGCATCCCGTTCCCCACTCGGCGAAGGCCTTGGCCACGACCTCGGTGTCCGAGTGGGAGAAGAACGAGTGCCCCTTGGCCGACAGCTCTGATCGGAGCTGGCGGTAGTTGTAGATACAGCCGTTGAAGACGATGGTCACACCGACGAACGGGTCGACCATGGGCTGAGCCCCCCTGGCCGAGAGATCGATGATCGACAGCCGGCGATGGCCGAGGGCGGCCCGCCCCTGGGCCCAGATCCCGGACCCGTCGGGACCCCGAGGGCTCATGACCGCGCAGCTGCGCTCCACCGCCGCCACATCGGCCCGTTGTCCATCGAAGCGGACCTCACCGGCGAGACCGCACATGCGCGCCCCCTCCCCGAAGGTCGTCGTCCCGGTCGAGCAAGACCCAGGTGTCCTTGGCCCCTCCCCCCCGGGTGGAATTGACCACCATGCTGCCGGCCGGCGCCACCCGGGTCAGGGCCAGACCGGCCAGTTCGGCCTCACCGGCACCGGTCCCGGTCAGGTAGACGAAGGCCCGAAGGTCGACGTGTCGAGGCTCCAACCGCCCGGCGACGAGGGTGGGAAGGGTGGACAGGGTGACCACCTCCTGGGCCACCCAGGCACCCGGGTCCGCCAGGATCTCCTTCGATCGTCGGTCGAGCTCCGATGGGCTCGCCTCGGGCCCGATGAGGACCCCGCTCCCGCCGTAGCCGCCGACCGGCTTGGTCACCAGGGCATCGAGGCGATCGAGGACGACCGTGCGCTCGTCCGGGTCGGCGCACCGATAGGTGGGAACGGGAGCGAGCAGGGGTCGTTCCCTCAGGTAATAGGCGATGAGGTCGGGCACGTAGCAGTACATCGCCTTGTCGTCGGCGATCCCGTTGCCCGGGGCGTTCACCACGACCACGTTTCCCTGCTGGGCGGCATCGAGCACCTGGGCGCCGACGGGGCGGCCGCTGACGTCGACGAGGTCGACGAGCTCGCAGCCCAGGCGAAGATAGAGGACGTCGACCTGGCGCCCCCCGACCACCACCGTGTCCCCTTTGACCTCCACCTCGCTCGGTTGGGCCAGGAGCAGACCCACCTCCTCGGCGATGAGCCGATGTTCGAACCAGCCGGAGTTGTCGGCCCCCTCGGACAGCAGGGCGACGGTGGGGTCGGCCAGCGGGGAACAACCTCGCAGGGTGCGGCCGATCAGGGCCAGGGCGTCCTCGGCGTTCCGCATGTGAACGGCGGCAAAGAGCTCGGGCATCACCTCGTGCATCAGGCGGCGCATGGCCACCGCGTAGCCCACACCGGAGGGAACCCGGGCGTTGTCCTCGAGCACACGCCAGCCGCCGATGGCGTCGCGCACCAGGTCGAAGCCGATCACCGGTGCCCGCACCACGTCGTCGGGCAAGAGGCGCCCCTCGGGGCGCCACCCGCTACAACTGGTGATGGCGTCGGGAGCCATCACGCCGTCCCGGACGATCTCGGCCCGCCCGTAGGCGTCCCGCAGGTAGGCCTCGATGGCCCGGGCCCGCTGGGTGAGGCCCAACGCCAGGACAGCCCATTCGTGGGCCGGTATGACCCGAGGGACCAGATCGACCGGGAAGGGGCGCTGCTCCCCGCCGACCCCGAACGTGAGCCCCTGATCCCGGGCCCGCGTGGCCCGAATCGAGGTCTCGGCCGGGTCGAATTGCTCCAGGACCTTGAAGATGGGCTCGTAGGTCGAATAGGGGATCCCGGTCGGGTGGACCGCCTCGTCTGCGGCCGGCACCCGGTAGCTCGCCGACCACCGGGTCCTCGAACGGGGACGGTCGGCCCGACCCTCGGTCTCTCGGATCAGCTGGCGAACGATGTCGTCCACCCGTCCGCGCTCGGCGTATCGGTCCCGTTGGCGCTCGCTCGACGTGCCCCGGGCCATGGCCGCCGCGGTCAGCTCCGAGATCACCTCCCAGTCGCCCGAGTCCTCCAGCTGGGGCCGGAGATCGTCGACCAGATGGCCCACCACCTCGGTGGCGGGCAGGGCGACCGGTTCGGGCCCACCGTCGATCAGCGTGTCCGACAGGCCGCTCCGGGCGGCCCGCCACATGGCGGCGCGGTACAGCGGCCCCGAGCGGTTCGGCCTCGTGCCCCCGGTCGACTCGGCGTCGATGGCTCGCTCCACCGCGGCTCGGAACAGCCCGGCGATGAGGATGGCGTCGTCGACCAGCGGGCAGGAGTCGCACACCCGCAGCTCGAGGGTGGGGAGATGCGGGGAGGGCCGGACGTCGAAGTAGGCCATCTTGTCGTCCGAGATCACGCTCGCATCGATAAGGCTCTGGATCAGCTCCCGGTACTCGGCGTACGTCTCGAGCCGGGGGGTGCGCCCCGCCGTCGGCCACCGCTGCCAGATCACGGTGCGCACACTGGCATAGCCGGTGTCCTCGCCCTCGAAGAAGGGCGAGCTGGCCGAGAGGGCAAGCAGCGTGGGCAGCGCGCTCTCAACCCACGGGATGAGGCGGACGGCCAGGTCGGAGTCCTCCACGTCGACATGGACCTGCAGACCACAGACGAGGTGTTGGTCAACCAGCAGACGATAGTCCTGCTGCATCCGGCTGTAGCGGCCGAGCGCGGTCAGCTCCAGGTCGGCCGCGCTCGACAGCGGAGCGGTCCCCGCCGCGGCCACGGCCAGGCCCTGGTGGTTGGCCGCGGTGATCAGATCGGTCCGGAGCGCCTGCACCTCGCGGCTCAGCCCGTCGAGCGAGTTGCAGACCGCGGTGTTGGTCTCCACCGTGCTGCGCTGCAGCTCGGCGGCGAACCCCCGGTCGGGCAGGCGATTGAGTAGCTGGGGTGCCCGAAAGGCCAGCTGCAGGGTATCGGCGTCTATGACCTGCAGCTCTTCCTCGATTCCGAGAGATCGAGCCGTCGGCATGACCAAGACTCTACGGAGCCCATGTTTCGGGAAGATGTCGCCGTGTGAAGGCTTGGTCACGCGGGGGCGGCGACAGGCGACTTGGCGCGGTTTCGTGCCCTCGTGGACCGGGTGGTCACGCGCCGGTCGGACACCGTTTATCCAATGGAAACGTTCTGTTCCATCAATGGACATCCGCGGGGAGTTGAATGGACCCGAGGCCGTCCCGGCCGTTCCCTACGAGTTCCCCCGTATCGGAGGCCACGCATTCATGGACACCATGTCCCCGGCTCGACCACGCCCGCGATCGAGGGCGGCGCGGCTGTTGGGTGGTGTGGACCGGCTCGGCCTGGCTGATGCAGTCGTCCGGGTGGCGGCGAGGACGGCGACCGGCGCGCTCCCCCGTCGGGTGGCCGGTCTCGGGGTGGAGTTGTCCAAGATCGCCGTGGGCCGGTCCACCGTCGCCCCCGAGGCGGGCGACCGCCGGTTCGCCAACCGGGCCTGGACCGAGAACCCTGCCTTCCGGCGGCTCGGGCAGACCTACCTGGCCTGCTCGAAGACCGCCTTCGACCTGGTCGAGGAAGCCGACCTCGACTGGCGCACCCGTGAGCGGGCCCGGTTCGCCACCGCCCTGGTGACCTCGACGCTGGCGCCCACCAACGTGTTGGCCCTGAACCCCGACGCGGTGGTCCGGGCCTACGAGACCGGGGGCCGGAGCATGGTCTCGGGCCTGGCCAACATCGCCCGCGATGTCCGGTTCAACCACGGATTCCCCCGCACCGTCGACCCCGACGCCTTCGAGGTCGGCCGCAACCTGGCCGTCACTCCCGGCGCCGTCGTCTTCCGCAACGAGGTGTGCGAGTTGCTGCAGTACGCCCCGACCACCGACACCGTCCGCTCGACGCCGATCGTGCTCGTGCCGCCACAGATCAACAAGTACTACTTCATGGACCTCGCCCCGGGCCGGAGCTTCGTGGAGTACGTGGTCGGACAGGGCTACCAGATGTTCCTGGTGAGCTGGCGCAACCCCACCGCCGAACAGGGCCACTGGAACCTCGACACCTACGTGGCCGGCGTCGAAGAGGCGCTGCGGGCGGCAACCGAGATCTCGGGCGCCGACCAGGTCAACACGGTCTCTCTGTGCGCGGGCGGGATCACCACGGCCGGGCTCCTCGGACATCTGGCCGCCACCCACGACGCCCTGGTCAACGCGGCCACCTTCGCCGTCACCCTCCTCGACTTCTCCGTCCCCACCATGATCGGCCTGTTCGGGAGCCAACCGGTGGTCGACAAGGCCCTCGAGCAGACCCGTCGTCGCGGCGTGCTGCCGGCCCACGAGGCCGCCGCCCTGTTCTGCCTGTTGCGACCGAACGACCTCATTTGGAACTACTGGGTCGGCTCCAACCTCCTCGGTGACCGGCCGCCCGCCTTCGACGTGCTGTCGTGGAACGCCGACCCCACCCGCCTGCCGGCCGGGCTCCACGCCGACTTCTTGGACATGTTCGCCAACAACTCGCTGGCCCGGGGGACGTTCCCGGTGCTCGGGTCCCCGGTCGACCTGAGCAAGGTCGAGTGCGACGCCTTCGTCGTCGCCGCCCGCACCGACCACCTGACCGACTGGAAGGCCTGCTATGCGACGACCCAGTTGCTCGGGGGCACGAGCCAGTTCGCGCTGTCCCGCTCGGGCCATATTCAGAGCCTGGTCAATCCACCCGGCAACCCCAAGATGAGCGTCTCCCTCGGACCGGTGCAGGGATCGGACCCCGACGAGTGGTTGGCCGGGGCCGAGTCGCACCCGGGCTCATGGTGGGAACAGTGGTCCGATTGGGCCCAGTCACGGTCGGGCGGGCAACGGTGCGCACCGACCCGACTGGGGAGCGACCGCCACCCGACGATCGAGGCGGCGCCGGGCCGCTACGTGCTGGCCCCGTGAGCATGCGGCCATCCCTCGTACCCCTTCCCTCCCACAGCACACCGTCAGATCCACCCGACACACCCCCAGACACGACAGACACGACACACCGACAGACACGACACACCGACAGAAAGGCAACACCATGAATGCAATCGAAGTCACCGAGAAGGTCCAAGACGGCGTGATCAAGGCCATCGAGACCAGCCAGGGCTGGACCCTCGGTGCCCTGCAGTCGACCTCGTCGGCCTTCGACACCTTCCGTCCGGACCTGTCGTCGATGCCCTTCGCCGACAAGATGCCGACGCCGGGTGAGACGGTCGACGCCACCTTCTCCTTCGCCGGACGCCTGCTCGAGGCCCAGCACGCCTTCCTGTCCAGCCTGGTGAGCATGACGGCACCGACGCCGGCCCCCGCCCCGGTGGCGAAGAAGGCCGCCTGACCCCCGCATGTCCCGGGCAGTCCTCACCATCAACAGCAAGAACTACGGGGCCTGGTCGCTCCGGGGCTGGCTGCTCTGCCGGTTCTCGGGCATCGACTTCACCGTCGAGTCGGTCGACAGCCACGACCCCGGGGCCCGGGCCGAGCTGCTCATGCTCTCCCCGTCCCTGCTGGTGCCGCGGCTCACCCACGGGGAGGTCGCGGTGTGGAGCACGATCGCCATCGCCGAGTACCTCCACGAGCTTGACCCCGAACGGGGCCTGCTCCCGGCCGGCGTGGTCGAGCGGGCCAGGTGCCGCTCGGTCTCCGGGGAGATCCAGTCGGGCTTCGCCAACCTGCGGTCGGCCCTGCCCATGAACCTGAAGGCCGATCATCCCGGCTTCCCGGTTTGGGCCGGGGCCCGGGCCGACCTCGACCGGATCGAGACCATCTGGAACGAGTGCATCCCCGGCTCGGGCGGCCCCTTCCTCTTCGGTGCCCGGCCGACCCTGGCCGACGCCATGTTCGCCCCGGTGTGCACCCGGATCCGGACCTACGACGTCAAGGTGGGCTCGCTGTCGAACGACTACACGGCGACGATCCTCGCCCTCCCGGAGATGGTGGAGTGGACCGAGGAGGCCAAGAAGGAACCGGAGGACGTCGAGGAGCTCGAGATGGAGTTCTGATTCGACCGGGGACGCCTCAGGTCACGCTGGCCCTGACTGAGGGACCGGGGGCGCCTCAGTCGTTGGCCAGAATGAAGTTCCGCACGATCGGGTAGATCTGCTTCTCCCAGCGGCTCCCGCTGAACACCCCGTAGTGGCCCACGCCGGGCTGGAGGTGGTGGCGCTTCTTCGACGGCTTGATGCCCGAGCACAGCGCCTGGGCGGCCATGGTCTGGCCGATGCCGCACACGTCGTCCTTCTCCCCTTCCACGGTGAGCAGGGCCGTGCGCCGGATGGCGCCGGGCTCGACCGGCACGCCCCGCCAGGTCAGCAGGCCCTGGGCCAGCAGCTCGCGCTGGAAGACCCGGTCCACCGTCTCCAGGTAGAACTCGGCCGGCATGTCGAGCACGGCGAAGTACTCGTCGTAGAAGTCCTCGATCCCCTTGGCCTCGTCGTAGTCGCCCCGGACCAAGTCGTTGTAGAGGGCGATGTGCTGTTGGACGTGGCGCCCGAGGTTCATGGCCACGAACCCCGACACCTGGATGAAGCCCGGGTAGACCCGGCGGGTGGCGCCCCGGTACCGGAGCGGGACCGTGGCGATCACGTTCTGCTCGAACCAGCTGATCGGCTTGGCGTGGGCCAGTTCGTTCACCTTGGTCGGGCTGACCCGGGTGTCCACCGGGCCGGCCATGAGCACCACGCTCTTGGGCTGGGCCCGGTTGCCGGCCGCGGCCATCAGCGACGCCGCAGTCAGCGCGGCCGGGCACGGCTGGCACACGGCCATCAGATGGGTGCCAGGCCCGATGTGCTCGAGGAAGGTGATCAGCTGGCCGACGTAGTCGTCGAACCCGAACGCGCCGTGCTCCACCCCGACGTCGCGGGCGTTCAGCCAGTCGGTGACGTAGACATCGTGGTCGGCCAGAAGGGACCGGATGGTGGAGCGGAGCAAGGTCGAGAAGTGCCCGGCCAACGCGGTGACCAGGAGCACGGTGGGCTGGGGCCCGGTGACGTCGTCCTTGGCGAAGTGGAGGAGGGTGGAGAACGGGGTGGCGAGGGCCACTTCCTCGCGCACGGCGATGGTCCGCCCGGCCACCGTCACCCGGTCGATGCCGAAGGGGGGCCGCTCATGGATCAGCCGGGACCGGCCCACCATCTCGTAGCCGGCCGACAGCCGGCGGGACAGCGCGTTGTCGGTCCAGGCGTCGGGCAGCTCGCCCGCCGTCCACCGGGCCAGCCCGGCCAACGCCCGGGCCGGGGCGGTCAGGTCCCGGTGTGCCTGATAGGCCTGGTAGAGCACGATCGCACCTGCTGTTCTCGATGGCCGGAAGGGGCTCGGAAACGACGAGTGCTGACACGGTACCCGGGATGGCAGCGCCCTCCGGCCGCGGTAGCCCACCGGCCCCGATTGTCCTAAGCTCGTTTTGATACAGGTTCTAGAAACCTGATGGGACGATCACCCGGGAGGGGCGCCATGCAACTGTCCGACATCGACCTGTGTGACTCGAAGAACTTCGTGAACGGTGTCCCCTACGACTGGTTCGCCCTCCTGCGCAAAGAGGCGCCCGTCTGGTGGCAGGACGATCCCCTCAGCAACGGAGGGGGCTTTTGGGTCGTGACCCGCTACGACGACTGCGTGACGGTGAACCGGGAGTTCGACCGGTTCTCCTCCTATCAGGGCAGCGCGCTGTTCATGGACATGGATCCCGAGAACCTCGAACAGCAGCGGCTGATGATGCTGAACATGGACCCGCCCATGCACACCCGCTACCGGCGGCTGGTCAACAAGGGGTTCACCCCCAAGATGGTCCGTGACCTCGAGGCCAAAGTGGTCGGGTATGCCGATGCCATTATCGACGACGTCTGCGAGAAGGGCAGCGCCGACTTCGTGACCGAGATCTCGGCCGAGCTGCCCCTCCAGGTCATCGCCGAGCTCATGGGCGTCCCCCAAGAGGACCGGCACCTGGTCTTTGACTGGTCCAACCGGATGATCGGCTCCCAGGACGAGGAGTACTCCGACGGCGACACGGCGCCCGCCGCCCCCAGCAACGACCCCGGTGCGGCCAACGCCATGGCGGCCATGGAGCTGTTCGCCTACTGCGACGAGCTGGTGGCCAAGAAGAAGGGCGACCCCCACGAGGACCTGATCAGCGTGCTGTCCACGGCCGAGATGGACGGGGATGAGCTCTCGACCACCGAGATCGATCTGTTCTTCCTGCTATTGGCCGTGGCCGGCAACGAGACGACCAGGAACCTGATCTCGGGGGCCATGGTCGCCTTCTTCGACCATCCCGACCAGTGGGAGAAGCTCCGAGCCGACCGATCGCTCCTCCCCGGTGCGGTGGAGGAGATGCTCCGCTTCGTCACCCCGGTCATGCACTTCCGGCGCTCGGCCGTCAGCGACACCGAGCTCGGCGGCCACCCGATCGCCGCGGGCGACAAGATCGTGTTCTGGCACACGTCGGCCAACCGGGACGAGACCGTCTTCGACGACGCCGATGTCTTCGACATCACCCGGACCCCCAACAACCACATCGCCTTCGGCGGTGGCGGGCCCCATTTCTGCCTGGGGGCCAACCTGGCCCGGATGGAGATCAAGGTGATGTTCGATCGCCTCCTCGACCGCATGCCCGACCTGCGCCAGGACGGCAAGGTCGAGCGGCTGCAGTCGAACTTCATCAACGGGGTGAAGCACATCCCGGTCGCCTTCGAGCCCTCGGCGCCGGTGGGCAGCTGACCGCTCGGTAGCCGCAGCCTGCTCCGGCTACGCCATCGGCGGCGGGGGCCGACACCCAATGCCTCCTGGCCGTAGCGAGCAGACGCCGACCCAGGGTGGCACCGAGGTGGCGGACCTTCGCCTACCGTGACGCCGGCTCGGTCGAAGACCTCCTCGAGGGTCGGCGTCTTCGCCTCATTTGGCGAGTAGAGTGGTTCCTGACCAGGCGTTTTTCGATGTCCCCATTCAGTGACACACCGACAGGCCATCGGACAGCGACGCAGTGGGCGGCTCACAAGAGCCATGTCCGAACGTGCCGGCCCCGCGGTGTCGGAACCCCGGGGGGACCACCTTGGCCGGTGACGGCGTGACCGCTGGCCGCCCCATGGATGGCGACGGCAGCGAGCGCGGGGTGATCATCCCCTACGACCGCGCCTCCCCATCCGCCTTCCTTCTCGGTGAGGCGGCGCGCGGGCTGTGTCGGCCCATCTGGGCCGTCGACCTCGATGAGCCCGGGATGGTCGAGGTCGAGCGCCTGCTGCGGAAGTTCGGGCCCGTCGTGAACACGGCGGGCATGGAGGCCGGCCAGATGGTCGAGGCGCTCGGTGCCACCGACCCGACCGGGATCATGGCATTGAACGACCGCAGAACGGTCCTGCTGGCCGAGGTGGCGACTCGGCTGGGTCTGGCCTTCCATTCCCCAACGGTGGCCGAGCGGCTCACCGACAAGAAGCTCCAACGCCAGATGATGCGGGACGCCGGACTCGCCGTCCCACCCTTCCTGATCCTCCTCGACGGGATCGACGGGCCCGAAGCGGAGCGCCTGGCTCGAGACATGCAGTTCCCGGCGGTGCTGAAGCCCAGGCAGGGCGGCGGCAGCCGAAACGTCATCCCGGTGGCCGACGCAGCAGAGCTCGGCCGGCTCTTCGAGGCACCGCCGGCGGGCCGCACCGAGCAGGCCGGCTGGATACTCGAAGGATTCCTCGAAGATGCCCAGCCGGCGGCCTCGCGCTTCTCCGATGTCGTCTCGGTCGAGACCTTCGTACACGCCGGGTCCATCCATCACCTGGCCGTGACCGGCCGGTTCCCCTTCGCCGACCCTTTCCGCGAGACGGGCAGCATCCTGCCCAGCGACATCGGCCCCGACGACCGTCGTGCCGCTCTCGACCTGGCCAGTACCGCCCTGTCCGTCCTCGAGGTCAGGCACGGCTGCCACCACACCGAGGTCAAGTTCACCCCGGCGGGGCCGTCCGTCCTCGAGGTGAACGGACGGATCGGCGGCGGCATACCCGAATTGCTCGGGCTGGCCACCGGGGGGGTGTCGATGCTGAGGCTGGCCATGGAGCTCGCCCTGGGTGTCCCGCCCAGCGTGGAGCCGCCCCTGTCGTTCCCGAGGGTCGCCTACCGGCGGGTCGCCCCCCCGCCGACCTCGGCCACCCGCATCTCGGCCATGAGCGGCGAGGACCAGCTCGGGCGGGTGCCAGGCGTGGAGGCCGTGACCATCAACCGCGGCCCCGGGGACGCGGTCGACTGGCGTCGGGGCTTCGGCGAGATGATCTACAGCGTCTACGGGACCGCAGATGATTACGACGGGGTGGAATCGGCTGTCGGGCGTATCGATGCGGCGGTGTCCATCACCTACGAGTAACCAGTGACGAGCAGCCAGAGACCTGTAGCCAGAGACCTGTAGCCAGAGACCGGATCGAGCCTGCGATCGGTGAACACGGTCGGTGACACGGGCGGGCCGGCGAGCCGCCCGGTACGAACCGCCCGGGATGGGTGGTCAGGGTGGCGAGGGGTTTGGTTCTGCCCACGTCTCGGCGAAACGGCGCCGATATGACGTCGCCCACCGCACCCAATTCGCGGAGATGTGGAGGCGGGAAACACCGGTGGAGGACGCCCCGGCTCGGTTGATGGCGACCTCGCTGGCCAATCTCGGTCGCCACCCGGAATTGTCCCATCGGCGTCCCAGGAAGCCATATGCACTGGTCCTGACGCCGGCGTCAGTCGAGACGGCCGGCCATCGGCGATACGGGACCCCGAAAAACGGGGGACGACAGGCAAACGGCCATGGGACGGCGCCCGTTCATGATGCTCCTCATCGGATCACGACGACCCGTTCCGGCGCTCCAGTCGCCGGGTCGGTGGCCAGCGGGATGGCCGCCGCCAGTGGACGATCGAGCCGAACCGGCCGAGGAGACGGGTGCCATGAGCACAGGCAAGACAGGCAAGACCAGGCGGCGCCAATGGGGTGCCGACAAGCGGACGACCCTCCCGGCGGTGGCGCCGCAACGCAGCGACCACTCCCTGACCGTGGGCCGGGTGGCCATCGTGGTCACCGTCCTGGCCTGGGTGGGCTACCTCCTCTCGGTGACCCTCAGCCACTTCCTGACCGGAAAGCCCGGCGGCCTGCGGTTCTCGCTCGAGGCCATCTCCTACCTGGTGATCGTGACCGCCCTCACCGGGTCGGCCCTGGCCTACCTGGTCACCCGGCAGGGCTTCCTCCACCGCACGCGGGCCCACCGCCGCGTTCCCCGCGCCCTCCTCGACGGCTTGTTCGACCGGACGATGCCCACGCTGACCGTCCTCGTGCCCTCCTACCGGGAGGACGTCCGGGTGGTCCGCACCACCCTGTTGTCGGCCGCCCTCCAGGAGTACCCGAACATGCGGGTGGCCCTGCTCATCGACGACCCGCCCGAGCCGACCGACCCCAGCCATGTGGCCATGCTCGAGGCCGCCCGGGCGTTGCCCGACGAAATCGCCGAATTGCTCTCGGGCCCGAGCGAGACCTTCACCCGGGCCCTCGAGGCCTTCGAGTCGCGGGTATCGCCCGACTACCAGCCCGACGCCGAGGAAATCCGTCGGGTCGGGTCCACCTACGGACTGGCCGCGGCCTGGCTCACCCGGTTGGCCGACGACGAGGAGATCGTGGACCACGCCGACCAGTTCTTCGTCGACCAGGTGGTGCGGGCTCTGGCCTCGGACCTCTTGGGGGTGGCCGCGGCCCTCGACGCCGCGGCCCAGGACGGTGCCACCTTGCCCGCCGACCGCATCCTGCGGCTCTACCGCCGGCTGGCCTGGACCTTCCAGGCCAAGCTGGTCAGCTTCGAGCGCAAGCAGTACGGGTCGCTGTCGGCCGAGCCCAACAAGGCCATGAACCTGAACAGCTACATCGGCCTCATGGGCGGGAGCTACCGCGACGAGATGGTCGAGGGGCGGCGCGTGCTGGTGCCGGCGCCGGCCCACTCGAGCAGCATGTCGGTCCCCGATCCCGATTACATCCTGACCCTGGACGCAGACAGCGTCCTCTTGGCCGAGTACTGCCTGCGCCTGGTCTACCTGCTCGAGCAGCCGGAGAACGAGCGGGTGGCCGTGGCCCAGACCCCGTATTCCGCCTTCCCCGGCTCGGCGACCCGTCTCGAACGGATCGCCGGGGCCAGCACCGACATCCAGCACATCGTCCATCAGGGCATGACCTACTACGACGCCACCTTCTGGGTGGGGGCCAACGCGGTCATCCGCAAGCGGGCCCTCGACGACCTGGACGAGGCCGACGAGGTGAACGGCTGGCCCATCCACCGGTACGTCCAGGACAACACGGTCATCGAGGACACCGAATCGAGTGTGGACCTGGGTGTGCACGGCTGGACGCTGGTCAACTACCCGGAGCGCCTGAGCTACAGCGCCACGCCGCCCGATTTCGGGTCGCTCTGCGTCCAGCGGCAGCGGTGGGCCGACGGCGGCCTGCTCATCCTGCCCAAGCTGTGGCGGAACGCCAAGGAGCGGAAGCGGCGGGGCGACCGCATGCGCCTGGGCGAGCGGATGCTGCGGGTGAACTACCTGGCTTCCATCTGCTGGGCCAGCATCGCCCTGGTGCTCATGTTGGCCTACCCCTTCGACAACCGGCTGCTCTCCCCCTTGGTCATCGTGGCGGCCATGCCCTATTTCGCCGTGATGGCCAGCGACCTGAAGCGGTGCGGCTACAAGCGCTCCGACGTGGCCCGCATCTACGGGTTCAACCTCATCTTGTTGCCGGTCAACCTCTCAGGGGTCTTCAAGTCAGTCGGCCAGGCCCTCAGCGGCAAGAAGATCGCCTTCGCCCGCACGCCCAAGGTGCGCAACCGGACCACCACCCCGGCCCTGTTCGTCCTGGTTCCCTACGCCCTGGTCGCCCTGTCCGCCTACACGCTGTACCGGGACGTCCCCGGCCACCGCTGGGTCAACGCCGTGTTCGCCGCGCTGAACCTGGTCCTGGCCAGCTACGCCATCGTGGCCTTCTTGGGGCTGCGGCACTCGATCGTCGACCTCTGGCTCAACACGGTGAAGCACCTCTACAAGCCCCTCCCGCCTCCGCCGGCCTCCCGACGGCCCGAGGCCCTGGCCCCGGCCCACTGGTCGATGGTGCTCCACAACGGCACCGCCGACAACCACTACGACGGGCACCCAGCCGTCCGGGAGTACGCCATGGCCCGGCAGGCCGAGGCGGCCAAGGAGTCCCCCATGACGAGAGACGCGGGCATGACCAGCGACGCAGGACCCGAGCCCGACCTGTTGACCGACGATGGCGCCGCTCCTCCGCGCTCGCCGGCGGGAGAGCCCGACCCGGGCCCGGGCGAGAAGAAGAAGAAGAAGAAGAAGAAGGCCAAGTACAAATACAAGTACAAATACCAGTACAAGCAGGCCGAGCCGGCCGACGAGCCGAGGCCGAGCCTCCATCTGGCTGTCCACGAGGATCCCGACGCCGCGCTCCACACCCAAGCCGACGGGCAGCCGGCCGACGCCGACGAGCCGGTCACGGAACGGGCGTCCTGAGATGGACCAGGAACCCTATGAACCGCCACGCCAGAAGCTCTCCGTGTGGCGGATCGCCGTGGCCCTCCTGGTCGTGGCCGTCGCCGTGGCCGGCACCATGAAGCTGGTGACCCGGACAACCAGTGCCAGAGCAGCCACGCCGGTGGCGGCGCCCTGGTTTGCCCCCTACGTCGACACCACGCTCACGCCGACGTCGCAGTTCCAGATCCCGAGCTCCAACGTGGCCCACTCGGTGGTGCTCGGGTTCGTGGTGGCCGACCCGAGCTCGGGCTGCACCCCCAGCTGGGGCGGGGCCTACTCGCTCGACCAGGCCGAGCAGAGCCTGTCGCTCGACAACCGGATCGCCCGCTACCGCCAGCTCCACGGTGACGTCATGGTCTCCTTCGGGGGCCAGGCCAACCAGGAGCTGGCCACCACCTGCACCAGCGTCGACGGCCTGACCTACGCCTACCTGGGCGTCGTCAACCGCTACCAGCTGACCACCGTCGACTTCGACATCGAAGGGGCGGCGCTGACCGACACCGCGGCCCTGGCCCGGCGGGCGGAGGCGGTGCACAACGTGCAAAAGACCGTCCGGGCCGCCGGCGGGCACCTTGCCGTCTGGCTCACCCTTCCGGCCAGCCCGACCGGGCTCACCGACGCCGGTACCCAGGTGGTGCAGTCGATGCTCGACGCCCACGTCGACCTGGCCGGGGTGAACCTCATGACCATGGACTTCGGAACGTCCAAGCCCGCGTCGACATCCATGATCGACGCCGTCGAGCAGTCGCTGACCGCCGGCCAGCAGCAGGTCCAGGCCGCCTATCTCCAGGCCGGCAACCAGCTGACCACGGCCCAGGCCTGGAACAAGGTGGGGGCCACCCCCATGATCGGGCAGAACGACACGGCCGACGAGACCTTCACCTCGAGCGACGCCCAGCAGCTGGTGAACTTCGCCAACGCCAAGGGCATGGGCCGGCTGTCCTTTTGGTCGCTGAACCGCGACATGCCCTGTGGCCCCAACGACCCCAGCCCCGGTCAGGCGGCCAACAACTGCAGCGGGCTGTCCCAACAACCCCTCGCCTTCTCGGCCCTCTTCAACCAGCTCACGGGTCGGTCGGCCGCGGCCGCCTCGGCGGTGACCGCGGCGGCCGCGGCACCCACCGGGCCGGACAATCCCTTCACCAGCCCGTACCCGATCTGGGAGATGAGTGGCAGCTACCCGGCCGGCACCAAGGTGGTATGGAAGCACACCATCTACCAGGCCAAGTGGTGGAACCAGGGGCAGGCCCCCAACACCCCGGTGACCGGTGCGTCAGAGACGCCGTGGTTGCTCATCGGGCCGGTCCTGGCCGGCCAAAGCGCGGTGACCAGTACCACCCTGCCCACTGGGACGTACCCGGCGTGGTCAGCCTCGAGCGTCTACCCGGCGGGCAGCCAGGTTGTCTACCGGGGCGTCGGCTTCCAGGCCAAATGGTGGAACCAGGGCGTGGCCCCCGATGCCTCCGATCCCGGCGGCTCGGCCTGGGCGGCCATGTCGTAGCGTGCCCACCCCGCTCGGCTGCGAGTCGGGGCGTACCGGCTACCGGCGGCTGAACGGGGCCGCCAGCGCCCCCTCGTCCCCCTCGTGGTTCGCCCGAATCAGATTCGGATAGGCCGCCTGGTCGAACGCCTCGATGAACCGGCGGACCGGCTCGGGTAGCCGGACCGTGACGATGTTGGGCAACCCGAATCGGACCGGTTCGGTGAGTACCTTGACGTCGGTCGGCTGCACGGCGAGCGAGCGGATCCGATGGTCGATCCCGACGACGGCCCGCAGGTACACGGCGATGGCACACTCCCGGGGGTCTCTCGGCTCGGCCCGCACGCCGATATCGCCGAGCGCCGCGGCCACACCGTTCTGGCCCGATCCCAGCCCGGTGAGGACTTCACGGATCTGCCGCTTGAGCAGCCTGTTTCCTCTCACGGTGCACTCCTCTCACCGGCTGGTGGCCCCTCACCTCCGAGACTACTTTCCTACGGGCGCCCGAACCAGGAGATCAGGGGCCGAAGAACTGCCTGGCCGCGTCCTCATCCTCGAAGAACGCCCTGATGCTGACGATCAGGTCGGCATCGTCGAACTCCACCAGGTAGATCATGCGTGCGGCAAAGGACCGATGGTCGGCGTGCATACGGAGGTTGGCGATGGTGGCCACATGACTCTCCCCCACCAGCCAGTCCTCCCATTTGATGGGGTCGATCGTCCCACCTGTCACCTCCAGGACCTTGGAGAGGTGGCTCGTGACTTGGTCCCGACCCGAGAAGACACCGGCGAGCGCATGATGTCCGGCGACCCGATAGATCACCTGGGGGGACAGCAACTCATCGGCCCAGACCGGGTCGAAGTGACCGATATGGATCAGGAAGCGCTGGGCTCGTCCGAGACGTGTGCTCTTCACTGTTCCGGCCTCGCCGTTCTCCATGCTCGCCTCCCACGGTGGCGTTGTGCACCCTGCAGGGTGGTGCCCCCTTCGGGGTGGTCTTTGCTGCAAGAAGCCCGGGGCGCTGGCGTCGAGCCTACGCCCGGTCGCCGATTCGACTACTGCAGGAAGCCGAGGAGCTCGGCATTGACCACCTCGGGGTGGGTCCAGCCGATGTTGTGCGGGCCGCCGGGGACCTCGACGAACCGTATGTCCTTCACCAGTTCCGGCAGGCGGCGGCCGGTCGCCTCGATGGGGAGGATGCGGTCCTCGGTGCCCTGGAGGACGAGTAAAGGAACGTCGATCTTGGGCAGGTCGTCGCGGAAGTCGGTCAGCCAGGTCGGGACACAGGCCAAGGTGGCGTAGGCGGAGGAGCCGGCGGCCACCTGGAAGCTGGCGTTCCAGGCCTCGTCGCTGATCCGGGTGCCGTGGAGCTCGTCGACGTTGTAGAAATTGTCGAAGAAGAACTTGAACCACCCGTAGCGGTCCTTCTTGATGGTCTCGCTGAAGCCGTCGAAGACGCTCTGCGGGACGCCCTTGGGGTTGTCGCCGGTCTGGAGGAGGAACGGAGGGATCGGTCCCAACAGAGCGGCCTTGCTCACCCGACCGGAGCCGTAGGTTCCCAGATACCTGGTCACCTCGCCGGTGCCCATCGAGAAGCCGGCCAGGACCATGTCCCGGAGATCGAGGGTGTCGACCACGGCCTTGAGATCGGCGGCGAAGGTGTCGTAGTCGTAGCCCACGGTGGGCTGGCTCGATTGGCCGAACCCACGGCGGTCGTAGGTGATCACCCGGTAGCCCGACTCCAAGAGGACAGGGACCTGCCTCTCCCACGAGGCCCCGCTGAGTGGGTACCCGTGAATGAGCACCACCGGCTGCCCCGAACCGTGGTCCTCGTAGTAGATCTCGATGTTGCCGGAGTTCTCCTTACCAACGGTGACGTAGGGCATGTACTGGTCTCCTTTAGCGATCATTCGTCCCGCGGGGCCCGTACCCGGGCACGATCACACTCGGGACCAATTGTCGCGCTCAGCCACGGCGGTGTCATCAGGGCCAGCGCGAGATGCCGGTCGCCGCGAGCGTGAAGCGGAGCCCTCCGGCTACCGGCAATGCCAGAGTGGGTGGGGCCCCATGTGGACTCGGCCACGCGATGGAGTTGATGGCCGCCGGGCAGGGGATCGACTGGACCGAGCACGCGTCTCGTTGCTCGTCCGAGCCGATGACTTGGGGCCGTTGGTAGCGTCATAGGCATCATGGAAACGACCAACCTCGACACCATCTACGGCTCGCCCCCGCTCGACTGGGGCCGCATCGAAGGCCGCCTCGATGCCGGCGTGTCCCAGGCGCCGGACACCGGCGGCCCCAACCGTCACACCTGCTGGTTGGCCACCATCAACCGGGACGGGAGCCCCCACCTCACCGGGGTGGGGGCTCTCTGGGCCGACGGCACGTTCTGGTTCGAGACCGGCGGTGACACCCGCAAGGGCAGGAACCTGGCCCGGGACCCACGCTGCACCCTGAGCCTCGCCACCCAGGAGTTCGACCTCGTGGTCGAGGGCGAAGCCCGAAGGGTCACCGACCGGCCCACGGTCGCGGCCATGGCCACCCGTTGGGCCGCCGAGGGCTGGCCGGCCCGCGTCGACGACTCCGGTCAGGCACTGACAGCCGACTTCAGCGCACCATCGGCCGGACCCCCGCCGTGGTTCGTGTACCGCCTCACGGCACACACCGCCACTGCTGTGGGCACGATGGAGCCAGGCGGCGCCACCCGCTGGCGCTTCTGACGACGGCACGGGCCGCTTGCGGCGGCTCGCTCATGCCGGCGGCAAACGACATGTTGGCGAGGGTGCGGCTCCCGTTGCGGCCGGGCAGGAGGCCACGGAGGTGGCTCACGTAGACCACCAGTGCAGCCAGTCCGAGGCCGATGACGTAGGCCTTCGCCCATTGCTGGGCTACGTGGGCGTTGTTGTTGGCGATGACGGCCGCCCCCGAGGCGTTTTCGCCCGGATGGCTCCCTCCCAGCCCGGCAAACCCGAGGCCCAGCAGCACCAGGACCCCGAGCCCGAGGGGCCCCATCCACCGACTCATCCGTCGTTCGCTCATGTTCGCGACCCTCCCCGGTCTGACCTTTTCGCGCGCTGATGCGCGCTCCTCCCTACGCATAGTTGTCCGATTCCTTCGCCTTGTGAATACCGATTTTTGGGTAGTCGGGGGAATGAGACATGTTCGGACCGGACGAAGGGCCAGGTCGGAAAGGTGGGGAAGGCCAGGCCGGAAGGAATCGCCAACGCCGGGCGTTCAAAATCACATGCAGGTAGAGATCTGGTCCGACGTCGTGTGCCCGTGGTGCTATCTGGGCAAGCGGCGATTCGAGCATGCGCTGGGCGAGTTCGAACACGGCGGCGACGTGGAAGTCACTTATCGGTCCTTTGAGCTCGACCCGACGGCGCCGACCGGGCGAACGACACCGACGACCGAATTGTCGGCCTCCCGCTACGGCATGACCCTCGAGCAGGCGGTCGAGGCCCAGTCGCAGATGGAGCAGCGGGCGGCCGAAGACGGGCTCGAGTTCCACCTCGGCGGTCTGGCCATTGGCAACACGAGGGACGCCCACCGCCTGGTCCACCTGGCCAAGGAGGGCAATCGGCAGGATCAGCTGGTCGAGCGGCTCCATCGGGCCTATTTCACCGAGCAGGCATCGGTCTTCGACCACGACTCGTTGACCGAGCTGGCCGCCGAGGCCGGGCTGGAACGCGACGAGGTGCGCCGGGTGCTGGCCGGCGACGAGTACACCGACGAGGTGGCCGAGGACGAGGCCTCCGCCCGCTCGCTGGGGGCGACCGGCGTCCCCTTCTTCGTCATCGACCGGCGATACGGGATCTCCGGGGCTCAGCCGGCCGAGGCCGTCCTGGAGGTCCTGGAGCGGGCTTGGGCCGACGCCCACCTCGAGCCGTCGACCTGACCCTGACCCGCCGATCACCAAGGTGTCGCCGGCGTGGCCGGAACGGCTGGCCGGGTCGGCGCAAGGCGGAAGAGGGCGCAGTGTGATCAGCGAGCGCGGCGTCCTCATGGCCGGCGAGGGCGGCGTCCCTGCTTCCCGGTTGGTGCGCGCCACCTGGGTGCTGGCCGAGCGCGACGGCCAATGGTCGGTGGAGGCGTACCACAACAGCCCCGTCGATCGCTGACGGTACCGCTGCGAGATGAGCGCCGATCGTCCAGATGCGGCGGCATAGGCCGATGGAGCAGAATCTGTGTCCGCCAGCAATCGAGGAGCGTCATGGGGCAAGCGATCGGTGAGAGTCTCCCCTTTGCCATCGGAGTGGCGATCAGTCCCATCCCCATCATCGCGGTCATCCTCATGCTGCTGTCGAAACGGGCCGGGGCCAACAGCACGGCCTTCGGGATTGGCTGGCTCGTCGGCATCGCCGGGGTGACCGCGGTGGTGTTGGCCGTGGCCGGATCGATCGGCACCACCTCGGACGGGTCGCAATCGACCGGGACATCAACCGTCAAGCTCGTACTCGGGATCGCCGTGCTCTTCCTCGGCCTCCGGAACTGGCGGAGGCGACCGGCACCAGGGGAGGCGGACGCATTGCCGAAATGGCTGCAGTCCATCGAGAACGTCACGCCGATGAAGAGCGCCGCCCTCGGGGTCGGGCTCTCGGCCATCAACCCCAAGAACGTGATCATGATCCTGGGCGGCGGGATTGCCATCTCCCAGGCGCCGACCTCGCCAGCAGGCCACGTCGGTGCCGCGGTGATCTTCGTGGCCCTGGCGGCCACGACCGTCCTCGTGCCCGTGGTGCTCTACCGAATCATGGGGGCCAAGGCACAGCCCATGCTGTCCTCGCTGAACACTTGGCTCGAGCACAACAACACGACCGTCATGGCCGTCTTGTTGTTGGTGATCGGAGTCGTGCTCATCGGCAAGGGACTCGGAGGGTTCTGAGGCAGACGCAAGCAGCTGGACCCCGACCCGGAACGCAGTTGGCGGGATCCGCGCCCACGGGCCGAGGTACGCGGCATCTACCCCGCGAAGCCAACCGGGAAACGCACGTCCATCCCGCACACCCGATTCAGGCGGTGGGGGCCCTGGCCGAAAGGTCGGTGGCCTCCCTCATCTTGGTGACCAACGCCTCGAACATGGGATAACCGATGGCTCCGTGCATGGCGTCGATCGACGGCTTCCACATGGCCCAACGGTCGATCAATGTGCGGCCGAGCATCACCTTGATGAGCTCGAAATCGAAATGACCAAGGTATTCGAGCGCGGCCAGCTGTTCGAAGTAGTCGAGCTCCCGATAGAGCACGTAGGCCTCCCGGGCGTTGGCCGCGATGAAACCCTGGAAGGCGGTACAGAGATCCTCCTTCGTTTCGAACTCGCCCACCAGGCGCCTCGTCTCCACCAGAGCGTCTTCGTCCCACCGGCGGAGGAAGTCGGCCGCCATCTGGGACTCGCGCGCTTTCCTGGCCTCTTTCACCTGTCGGCCGGCAACGACCGCCGCGCCGATTGCGCCCAGGAGGCCCAGGGCGCCGACGGCTGTGGCGACGGCCGTCACCTGCTCTGCCCAGTTCGGATCAGCCGTGTGGATCCCCTTCACGAGCGACGGTCCCGGCCTGGGTACGGCCTGGCCGTCACGGATTGGTCACAGGAAAGATTAGGGGAACGAGAGAGCTCGATTCGGGGGAGGATGACGAACAGGACCGGACCGATGGTTTCGAGGACGGCGGCTGGTTGGTGCCCTACGCCGACAACGACATGGGCGAGATCATGAGTGGCTATTTCAACCAGGTCGATGCCTTCCTGCTGGGCAGACGGACCTACGAGATCTTTGCCGGTCACTGGCCGCAGGTCACCGACGACAACCCGATCGCCGCCGCCCTCAACAAACTCCCCAAGTACGTCGTGTCGACCACGCTCGACCGCTTGGCCTGGTCCAACTCGAGAGCCATCAAGGCTCAGGTCGTCGGTGCGGTCACCGACCTGAAGGCACAACCAGGAAACGAGTTACAGGTCCACGGCAGCGGGCAGCTGGTGCGGACGCTCATGGCCCACGACCTCGTCGACGAATACCGGCTGTTGATCTACCCGGTCGTCCTCGGCGCGGGGAGAAAGCTCTTCGAGGGTCGTGACCTGGCCGCCCGCTCAAGTTGGTCGATACCAGGACCACCAGCACCGGCGTGACCGTCCTCACGTTCGAGCCTGCGGGAAAGCCGCAGCACGGTTCGTTTGCCTCGGCACCCGAACCCGATCAACACCGGATCCTCCGCTGACGGTCAGGCCGGTTGGGCCGCGGGTTGAGCCTCCTCGGGCGCTCTGGCCAGCGCCCCGAGGTTCCCCCACCGGAGGACGGCCGCGGCAACCACGGCTCCGACCACGAAGATGAGGGACGACCACAGGAATGCGGTCGTGTAGCTGTGCAGGGCGGCCGCCTTCAGGTTGGCCGGGCTGGCCGCCCGCCCGACCAGGTAGGCGGTGGCCGCACCGGCAGCCAGCGTGTTGAGCAGGGCCGTGCCGATGGAGCCGCCCACCTGCTGGCTGGTATTGAGGGCGGCCGAGCCCACGCCGGCGTCATGGGGGCGCAAGCCGAGGGTGCCGGTACTGAAGGACGGGGCCAGGCTCAGCCCGAAACCGACGCCCAACAGGATGATGAACGGGAGTACATGGCTGACGTACGAGCTGTGCAGCCCGACCAGGTGGAGCAGGTACATGGCCACGGCGTCGATGAGCAGGCCGATGGGGATGATGATCCTGGGCCCGACCCGGGGCAACAAGACCCGGTTGGACACCTGGGCGGTGGTGGCCAGCGCGGCGACCATCGGGAGGAAGGCGAAACCGGTCTTCACCGGGCTGAAACCCAATGTGCCCTGGAGGTAGTAGGTGAGGAAGAGGAAGACGCCGAAGATCCCGATGCTGGCGAACAACATGGCCAGCATGGAGCCGCCCCGCGTCCGGTTCCGCACCACCCGGGGCGGCAACAACGGGTAGGGCACCCGGGTCTCGACGAAGGCGAAGACGGACAGGAGCACGACACCGAGGATGAGGAACCCGATGGTGTACGGATTGCTCCAGGCGGTGGTCTCGGCATGGGAGAGGCCGTAGACAAGACAGAACAACCCACCGGTGACCAAGAACAACCCGGTGAGGTCGAGCGGGTCACGGTCGGCGGCCTTGTCGTTCTTCAGCCACAACAGTGCGCCGACGGCGGCGATGGCCGCGAAGGCGAGATTGACGAACAGGGTCCACCGCCACGAGGCATACGAGGTCAGAATGCCCCCAAGCAGGAGTCCGAGCGCCCCTCCGGCGCCGGCGATGCCGCCGTAGATGCCAAAGGCCTTGCCTCGCTCGGTCGGATCGGTGAAGGTGGTGGTCAGGAGGGCAAGCACCGACGGGGCCAACAGCGCCCCGAAGGCGCCCTGGACACTCCGGGCGATCACCAGCATGGGGAAGCTGACCGATGCGCCCCCCAACGCCGAGGCGCCGGCGAAGCCGACCAAGGCGATGAGCAGGGCGCGCTTGCGCCCGATGATGTCCCCGATACGGCCCCCGAGGAGCAAGAGGCTGCCGAAGGCCAGCGAATAGGCGGTCACGATCCACTGCCGGTCGGCGTTGGAGAAGGCAAGGGCATGCTGGGCCGTCGGGAGGGCGATGTTGACGATGGTGTTGTCGAGGATGACCATGAGCTGGGCGATGCCCAGCACGGCGAGGATCCACCACCGACGAGTGTGATTGGCCTCCCCGTCGGAAACCGAGACCGTGGTCGGCCGCTGGGGGGCGCTCGTTGTGCTCATCGGTTCCTCCATCGAACGTGAGTGAAGCCCCCCTCTCCACGCGACCGCATATCCCAGCGAGCATATGGAGTCACGGGAGAGGCCCAAACGGTCCATCGGTGAGATCGACGGCCGGGCCCAGTCGGCGAGGGCAGATGCGACTACGGTCTCCTGCGAGACGATCCGATTTGGAGGCCCAGGTGGCAACGGCCGACCTGACATGGGGTGTGGTGGACCGGGAAGAGCTGCGTCAACTCGTGATCCTCTCACCCCACTTCGACGATGCGGCCATGGGGGCCGGCCATCTGATCGCCAGCTACCCGGGCACCACCGTGGTGACCGTCATGGGCGGCCGACCTCCGACCTACCCGGAAGAGCCCAGCCCGTGGGACGCGCTCGGCGGCTTCCGTGCCGGTGACGACGTGGTCGCTGCCCGCCGAGAGGAGGACCGGCGGGCCATGGCGGTCCTGGAGGCGACACCCCAGTGGCTGGACTTCCCCGATCACCAGTACCTGGCGCCCGAGGATCGTCCGACTCCGAACGACATCGCACCCGTCCTGGAACAAGCCGTCCTCTCCCCGAGGCCCACCGCCGTCTTCGCCCCCATGGGCCTGGCCAATCCCGACCACGACGTCACCCACCAGGCGGCCATGCTCGTTCGAGAGAACCATCAGGATCTGTCCTGGTACTGCTACGAGGACGCCGGGTACAAGCACATCCCCGGCCTGTTGGCCTGGCGGGTCGCCCGGTTGCTGCGCCACGGGCCGTGGCCGACCCCGGCCATCGTCCCCCACCAAGAGGACGAGCAGCGAAAGCGCCGCGCCATCTGGTGCTACGCCAGCCAGATCCCGCCCTTGGAGCAGGACCACGCCCTCAGCCCGCGACTCGACGGCAGGGCTCCAGAGCAGTTCTGGCGCCTGGCGCCGGCGCCGGAGGGCTGGGGCGGCCTGGCCGACCTCATCTGAGGTTCTGTCCAGGCACAAGTTGCCCTCATCAGCCCAGTCGGGTGACGGCCAGCGAGGTGGCCAGGAACACCACGGCCCAGGCCATGGCCACGAGCGCTCCCTCCAGGGGGGCCAACAGGGTGCGTTGGTCAATCGGGATCGACGCACCCCCCCGCAAGGTCACGCGTCCTTCAACTTCGGCGGCGCGACGACGGATGAGCCGCGCCGGGGTGCTCAGCCGGCGCTGGGCCAGGGACAGCGCGAACGCAGCCACCGCGGCCAGCACCGGGCTCAGGGCCAGACGCCCGGTCTGGGCCACGTAGGCCACCAGCACCGGGAACGAACCCCAGGCGAGGGCGAATCCTGCGTCGGTGTGGACCACCCCGCCGAACAACTCCATGTTGTAGGCGACCACCAGCAGGGGGCCGAGCACCATGAACGGGACCAGGGGCCAGCCGACTCGGGACAGCCCGGCCACGCCCAAGGCGATCGCACCGGCCAGGCCCACGAGGGTCAGGGCAACCAGAGCCGGCGTGGGAATCCGGGTACCGAGGGGCCGCCCGTGGAGCTCGTCGAGAGCATGGGCGGCGAACCCGACGGCGAAGAGGAAGGCCAGCAAGGTGGCCACCAGCCGGGTGAGGTCGACGCGGGGGGCCAGGCATGCGCCGATCACCACATAGGCCAGGTGCCACGCGGTGTACGGAGGGTGGAGCAGCGTCCACCAGTCCCTCAAGCCTCCCGGCCGGGCGGCGTAGAAGGCGGGTCGATGCTCAGCCCCGGAGTCGACCGATGGCGGCAAGGGGGCCGGCGCGGGCCGATCCGACCCGCGGGGGTCGGGGTCAGGTTCATGCACCGCTGCGAGTTCCCCACATCACCAGGCCACCACCGAGGCTCATGATCCGGACTCCGACGTCCTTGAGCCCGGCCCGGCGCCACGCCTCGACCGTCCACGACACCGGATAGTCCCGGTAGTGGTGCGAGATGCTGGGCCCGAGGAAACGGCCCACCCTGAACCACTCGGGCCCTCCCGTCACCAACCCTCCGATGGGGAGCAGGAGCCGGGTGTAGAGCCACCACCACGTCCGCCAGAAGTGACTCGGAGGGGCGAGGAACTCGAGGCTGGCGACGGTACCGCCGGGCTTCACCACCCGAGCGAGCTCGTCGAGCGTGGCTTGGGGGTCGTCCACGTAGCGGAGCAGGTAGGTGAAAGTCAGTGAGTCGAAGGCAGCGTCGGGGAACGGCAGTTGCTCGCCCCGCCCGGCCACCAATTGAATGCGCTTGTTCAATCCGGCTTCGGCGATGTTGGACTGCCCACGGGCCAACATGGTCTCGGTCAGATCCAGACCGACGACGTCGGCCGCGGTCCGCGACGCCAGCTGCAGGGCCACCCCGGCCGTCCCCGAGGCGACGTCGAGCACGGTGCCGGGCGACGCGGCCACGATCCGGTCGACCATGGCCCGCCGCCACCGGCCGTTCTGGCCCATGGAGAGGATCTCGGCCAGTTCGTCGTAGCGCTGTGGGAGCATGGCGAACAATTGCTGGGCAAATCGGTTCCGATCGCCGGGAGAGCTCGGCACGATGGCTCCTTCTCGAGTGAGAATCTCACTGTAGGCCCGGCCAGCAAGCAACCAGCAAGCAACGAGCAAGCAACGAGCAAGCAACGAGCAAGGAAGGGGCCCTGTGGGCTCATCACGCTACGACGCCCTGGTGATCGGGGGCGGCCCCGCCGGCAGCATCGCCGCCTATGTTCTGGCCACCGGCGGGGCGCGGGTGGCATTGGTCGACAAGGCGACCTTTCCCCGGGACAAGGCGTGCGGCGACCTGGTCGGTCCCCGCGGCCTCCAGGTGCTGGCCGATCTGGGTATACCGATGCCGGCCGGCCGCGATGTCGGCGACATGCTGGTCGTCGGTCCGACCGGTCGCCGGGTCCGCTTGCCCAGTGCCGATGGCCTCACCTACCCGGGACACGGCACCGCCGTCACCCGGACCGTCTTCGACGCCACCCTCCACCAGGCCGCCATCGCCGCCGGAGCCGAACCGATCCACGGGCGGGCGGCCGAGCCGCTCGGGGTGAAGGACGGAATCGACGGGTTCCGGATGGGCACGGGGCACGAGCTCCAGGCCGACTTCGTCATCGGGGCCGACGGGGCCACCAGTGGTGTCGCCGCCGCGGCCGGTCTGGTCGATGCGAAGAGGGTCCTGTGGGGGTTCGCCGTGCGGGCCTACCTGCCCGAGGCGGTCGACCTCCCGGCCATCGTCCTGTGGGAGCCCACACCCTGGCAGGCGTTCCCCGGCTACGGGTGGGTCTTTCCCGGCGAGGACGGGTACGCCAACGTGGGTCTCGGCGTCGGTACCCGGTCGGACCGGCAAGCGGGAGCGGCCGCGGTCCGGGCCCTGCCCGCCTTCCTCGAGCACTGCCAGGTCCTCGGCCTCCTCACCGACACGGGGCCGCCGTCTGCCTCACGGCGCCTCGGGGGCTGGCTCAAGATGGGAATGGTCGGGACCACGCCGGCCGCGGGACGGGTGTTGCTGGTGGGCGACGCGGCCGGCCTGGTCAACCCGCTGCAAGGCGAGGGGATCGCCCAAGCCATGGGTAGCGGGCGCTCGGCCGCCGAGTCCGTGCTTCAGCAACCGGGCCGGGCCGCCGAGCGCTACCGCGCCACCCTCGCGGCCCAACACCTCCCCTATCACCGGATCGCCGCCGCCACCCAGGCTGCACTGTTGGGTCGGCCCCGGGTCGTCGCCGCCGTCACCCGTCTGCTGAGCGCCGTCGGCCGCAACGATTCCCTCGGGGGCGGATGGGCTGTGTTCTGGAACGAGCTGCTCGATGGAGCCCCGCCCGGGCGCCACCGGACCATGGCCGCCGCAGCCACGCGGGTGGCCGGTTCCCTGACGGCACACACCGCCACCGCCCACTGGTTCGATGCTGCTCTGCCTGATTCGTTGCCGTCTGACAAGTTGCCGTCTGACAAGTTGCCGTCTGATCCGTCGCCGTCTGAGCCGTCGCGCTCACCGGTCGCGTCGGCGAACGCAGCGTCCGAGCCGAACGTGACCTAGCGAAGCGCCTGCCAGCCGGCGAGGCCGGCCAACACCACGAGGACCACTGCCGTCACCACCCGCACGGTCCGGAGATTGACGAATCGCAGCACACTCTGTCCTCCGATCACCGCCAGGGCGGCCACCGCCCAGAGGGCCAGCACCGCTCCCACCCCAACCGACAGGGGCGAGTGGTAGTGGGCGGCCAGGTTGGCCGTCAAGATCTGGGTCAAGTCTCCCCATTCGGCCAAGAAGATGACGATGAACGCCGTCGTCACCACCCGCCGGCCCGAAGCTGCCTCCCGCTCGACCAGTACCGCTTCCTGATGGGACTTGGCGGCCTCTCGAACGGCCAACCCCGCCCCGGCAAGGAACATGAGGGCCACGATCCCGTCGAGCACCCGGGACGGGACCAAGTGGAAGAGGGCAACCCCGACGGTGGTGGCGATGACCACGTGGACGACGAACGCGGCTGCCGCTCCCAGCCACACGGCCCGTGGTCTTCCGCGCGTCGACATGACGAGCGAAGCAAACATGGTCTTGTCCGGCAGCTCCCCGACGAAGATGATCGGAAAGACTGCCGCAATGATGGCGATGCTCAGGGCGGCCTCTCTCGCCGGGCCGAAGGGTCCACCTTCGCCCCGGCCACGACAACATGGCTGGAACGAAGGTCTCACCCACCTGCGGACAGGTCCGGTGACCGGGCTCCGAGGAGCCAGTATGTCGACCACCGATTAGGGGCTACTCCCCTTCGCACTGGCACTCTAGACCGGAAGAAACCCAGGATCAGTCCAGGGCCTGACTCGGTCGGTCAAGCGGCGTTGCGGCTGTCGTCGGGCTCAGAACCCCACACCGCCTGAGCCGGGTGGCATCGTCGCCGGAGGCGATGTGGCCGGCGGGGAGGTCGCCGGAGGCGATGTGGCCGGCGGGGAGGTCGCCGGAGGCGACGTGTCCGGCGGCGAGGTGGCAGGCGGCGAGGTCGGGGGGGGCGAGCTCGTCGATCCCGAGATGGGAGGGGGCGATGTGCCCTGGCTCGGCGACGACCCGGGGCCGGGCGAGGTGGTCGGGCTCTCCGGCATCGTGGTCGTCGGTCCCGCCGCCGCTGGTGCCGGCGCAGTGGTCGGTGCCGCGGAGGATTGTTCCGGCTTTGCCGTCACGACGACCGACCACGTTCCCCAGGTATCGGTCACATTGCCGTTCACCTGCCCGGCACTGGAGTCTCCGGCGAAGTAGTACAGCGGCTTTCCGCCATAGGTCACCTGCCGAGCACCGCGGCTCCGCTTGATGGTGCCGAGCATGGACGCACGGACGCCACTCCCGGCCTGTGCCTTGGTCGTTCCCCTGGGCACGAGGACCTCGGGCCACACCTTCAGGCACTGGGTCGTGCAAGGGGTGGTGCTCGCCTTCAGCGTATAGACCGTCTTGCCGCTGACCAGGATGGTGCCGAACCGGGCATTCTCCGTGGTGGCGATGATGCGGTTCGGCTGGCGCCGGGCCGCCGCACCGGCGGTGTCGCCCATGGTCGTCGACAACGAGAGCGCCCCGACGGCCAGGGCGGCAACCGCGGCGCGAGAGGCGAAGCGGCGGGCTGCACGTTGGTTTCCGTTCGGTGATTCCATGCCGTTCGCTCCTCATCTCGTCGACACCGGTACTACGACCGATGTCTACGGGTGGATCAGTCGGATTCCGGCACTGACGGCCCGACCCGACGACGTGGCCTCCCGTGACGAGGAGAAATCAGCGCCAGGATGATCCTTTTTGGGCTCCCGGCCGTAGTACCGGGTGTGGTCAGGAGCAGCAGCCGAGACGAGGACAGCATTTCCGACGAGGCCCTGCTCTCGGGGATGGCGGTCGGCGATGACCAGTCGGGCCTGGCCTTTGTCCGTCGCTACCAGCGCCGCCTGTTCGGACTGGCCATCGGGATCGTTGACGATGCCTCCCTGGCCGAGGACATCGCCCAGGAGGCGTTCATCCGGGTCATCCGGCATGCACAGGTCTTTGACCCACGGCGCGGATCGGTGGCCACGTGGGCGCTGACCATCACCCGGAACCTGGCCATCGACGCCCTGCGGGTCCGGCGCAGCAGTCCCACCGACCCCGATGACGGGGTCTTCATCGAGCTCATGAGCGCCGAGCGCCATCCCGAGGACGCTGCGGTCGACGCAGACTCGCTCGATCGCGTCCGAGCCGCGTTCGCCGGGCTCTCGACCGATCAGCGTCGGGCCGTCCTGTTGGCGGCCATGTACGGGCGGACGGCCACAGAAATCGCGACAGCGGAAGCCATCCCGGTCGGAACGGCGAAGGGCCGGATCCGCTCGGGGATGGCCAAGCTTCGAGAGGCCGTCGTGATCGAGGAGGCCCAATGATTGGCGGCACTGAAGACCCACGTCGTTGTGCATCCCTGCAGGACGAGCTGACCGAGCTCGCGCTCGGCATCCTGGACGGTCGGAGCCGGTCCGAGGTGCTCGACCACGTGGGCTCGTGCCCGCGGTGCGCGGCCACCCTCGAACGGCTGGCCGACGCGGCCGACTCGGTGTTGCTGCTCGCCCCGGAAGTGGAGCCCCCGCTTGGCTTCGAGCTCCGACTGGCGGCGAAGCTCCAGGCCCCGGCCGAAGACCATTCCCCCAAGCGGTTCCGGCCTGCCCGGGTGCTCGGTGCCGTCGCCGCCGTCGCTGCCGTCCTGGCCCTCCTCGGCTTTGGCCTTGGATCGCTCGTCGCCCCCCGGGCCCACCACAATCCGGTTGAGGCGGCTAACGTCAGGAGCGCTACCCTCACCTCAGGAGGTCACGCTCTTGGGCAGGTCACGGTCTCGGCGGGCGGTCCCGCCTGGGTGTTCATGACGATCAACAAGGACGGATGGTCGGGCACGGTCAAGTGCCAGGTGGTCCTGGCCGGGGGAAAGGTCCAGACGGTCGGGGTCTTCAAGCTCTCCGGTGGATACGGGGCCTGGGGTGCGCCCCTGGCCGCGCCGGCTGACACCGTGCGATCTGCTCGCCTGGTCGCCTTGGACGGCACGACTATCGCCAGCGCGCGGCTGTCGGCGTGACCGGGTCCGGGCCGCGCACCACCAGCGTCCCGAACGCACCGGCGCCCGCTCGTCCCGCGCCCGATGCGGCCGGCGGCCCGTCGCCCGTCTCCTTACTCCAGCGTGTTCTGGCGCCCGAGTTACTCTCTCCTCGGGCCGAGCGGCTCATCCGGATCTCGGCCAATCTCATCGGAGCCGCCGGCGCCGCCCTCTTCGCCCAGGCCACCCTGGAGGCATACCTGCAGACGCACCGCCTGCTCGGCGGGGCGTTCTTCGTCGAGCAGATGTGGGTGGTGATCGCCTACCTCATCCGGCGCCCGGCCCGCACGGTCACCCGCCGCATGGGCGACTGGCTCCTCGCCTTCGGCGGGACGTTCGGTGGCGTCCTGTTCCGGCCCTTTGGCGCCCATCCCGTCTGGGGGGTGCACGCCGGCCTGGCCTTTCAGTTGGTCGGCCTGGCCATCTGTGTCCTGTCCTTCCTGGCCCTCGGCCGCTCCTTCGGCTTTGCCCCGGCCGACCGGGGGCTGGTGACCCGTGGTCCCTACGCCGTCGTCCGCCATCCGATCTATGCGTCCTACCTGCTCCTTCAGATCGGGTATCTGCTGCAGAGCATGTCGGTGCGCAACGCGCTGGTGCTGCTGTTCGCGTCGGGCTGCAACGTCGGACGGGCCATGGCCGAAGATCGCCTGTTGGCGACGAACGAGGCCTACGATCGATACCGGAGCCAGGTCCGGTGGAGGCTGCTCCCCGGTGTCTGGTAGCCCCGGCACGGAGAGCAAAGACCCTCTCTGGAGTGATCCCTCGACCAATCTCGGCCGTAGTCCCTACTCATCAGGGACGGTAATCAGTGACAGTAATCAGAGACGACACAACGAGGAGATACAGGACATGGAGCCGACCCAGCGCCGAAGGGCGAATCGCAGAGTCCCGATCGCACGTGTGGCGGGCGCCATGGTGGCGGTGGGCGGCCTGGCCGCATCGTTCGCCGCCGCCAGGACCCGCCGGTGCGGCGACGGCAACCGCCGTCTCCACCACCCAGAACTCCCAGTTCGGCACGATCCTGGTGAGCGGCAAGACGGTCTACACCCTGAAGGCGAGCAAGACGCCCTGCACGGCGGCGTGCCTGAAGGTGTGGCCCGAGGTCCTGCTGCCCAAGGGAACGACGAAGCCATCGGCCGGGAGCGGTGTGAAGGCAGCCAAGCTCGGCACGATCAAGCGGAGCGGTGGCGCGCTCCAGGTGACTTATTTCGGCAAGCCGCTGTACTACTTCGCCGGAGACTCCGGCGCCGGGCAGGCGAACGGCAACATCACCGATCCCTGGGGCAAGTGGTCCGTGATCACGCCCAGTGGAACGGCGGCAACGGCCAGCTCGAGCCCCAGTTCCACGGCCGGCGGGTCAAGTGCCGGAACAGGCGGGGTCTCGTTCTAGTGCCAGGAGTCGCCATTGGACCGCGGTCATGTCTGCTGTCCTAGACGCACCGGCCCGGGACCCCCTTCCCCGAACGCCGGAGCGACGGGGGATGGAGACGACGCGGCGACGGCCGGCCCTGTCGCGGCGGGTCTACCTACCCGCGTGCTGGGTCCTGGTCCTGGCCGCGCTCCTGGTGGGGATCGGTTGGTCCAGTGGCTGGGGCGGTGCCGCCTTCGCCGGGTCCCTGACCAGCCTGCGCGTCGTGGTGGTCGGTCCGCTGACCCTGGCCATCATCGGGGTCTTCCTCGTCGTGGAGCGGGTCTGGCCGGCCCAGGAGCGGCCCCTCTTCGCCCGGGGCTATCGCCATGACCTGCTCATCACGGTCATGAACGCCACGCTCGTGGTTCCGCTGGTGACCGCGCTGACCCTCTCGTTCGCCGAGGTGGTCCGCCGGTTGCTCCCGTGGATCGTGCTGCCGAGGATGGGTCCGGTCCCCCGGTGGGTCGCCATCGCCGTGATCCTGGTGGCGATGGACGGTTGCAACTGGTTCGTGCACCTGGCCAATCACCGTGTCCGGATGCTGTGGCGCTTCCACGAGCTGCATCATTCGCAAGAGGACATGAGCGTGCTGACCGTGTTCCGCACCCATCCACTCATCCATGTCTCCTACCTGATCGCGCTGTTGCCGGGACTGGCGCTCTTGGCCAACGGGGCCTTGTCGGTCACCGTGCTCGTCGTCTACGGCGCCGTCGTCGCCTTCGCCCACTCCAACACCAGGCTGGGCTTCGGGCCCCTCGGGCGGATCCTGGTCAGCCCGAACTACCACCGCATCCACCACAGGCTGGTCGGACCTCAGGACGTCAATCTCGGCTTCGCCTTGACCATCTGGGACCAGCTGTTCCATACCGCGGTGTTCCCGACCGAAGGGACGGTGCGGATCGACACCGGGCTGCCCGGTCGACCCCTCATCGTCGAGCAGGCCGCACCCCGGCCCCGCCATGTCTCGGTCCTCGCCTCGCAGCTCATCGCCCCATTCCGCCCGTTGCCGCCGGTCACAAGGCCCACGACCGTCGCCCCCACTGCCGGCCGGTCGAACGATGCCTGGGAGGCGGCTCGATGGTGACGACGTCGCTGCGGCCCCAACCGCGAGCGGGCCGGTCGGTGTTGGCCGTCGTGTTCACCACTCGCCCCGCGGCCCTACCGGTGGACATCGCCCTGGTCGCCGGGCGGATCGCGCTGGCCTGGATCTTCATCTACTACGGCGGAGGGAAGCTCTTCGGGTGGTTCAATGGGCCGGGCCTGCACCGGACCGCGCTGTACTTCTCGAACACCGCTCACCTGCACCCCGGCGGCCTGTTCGCCGTGGTGGGCGGCGTCATCGAGTTCGGCGGCGCTATGGCCATCGCCCTCGGGCTGTGCACCCGCCTGGCCGGCGTCGCCCTGTTCGGGGACATGGTCATGGCCATGATCACCGTGACCTGGTCGACCGGGATCAACTCGGTGACGGTGCCTCCCGGCTATCAATTGAACCTGGCCCTCGCCGTTCTGGCCTTGATCATCGCCATTTTGGGGCCCGGGCGCTTCAGCCTCGACGCACTGATCGAACAACAGCTCCTGGCCCGGGAGAGGTCGAACATCGCCTGACTGGCCGCCCGTCGCCCTCCATCAGCGCTGGGTCGGGCCAAGGCGACCCGAGCACGCGTCAGCCCGAGGCGGTGGCTTCGGCCGGCTCGGTGGGGATCATCCTCGCGTCCCACTTCTGCTCGACGTTCCCGAAATGCCAGTAGGTGATGGCGGCGACCCAGGTGGCCAGGAAGGCCCCGACGATGACGAAGCCAGCCGTGTTGATGTTGAAGTTGGCGAAGAAGTTGAAGAAGGGGTTGTTGATGTTGAGCTCCGAGCCGATCAGGCCGACGATCTCGATGGTGCCGATGAACAGGGCCACGAATACCGAGAGCCCAGTGATGGTGAGGTTGTAGAAGACCTTGCGGACGGGCTTGGAGAAGGCCCAGTCATAGGCAAAGTTCATGAAGCAGCCGTCGATGGTGTCGAACATGGTCATGCCCGCGGCGAACAGGATGGGCAGGGACAAGATGGCCCAGAAGGGAAGGCCGCCGGCGACGGCCGTCCCGGCCAGCACGAGGAGGGCGACCTCGGTGGCGGTGTCGAACCCCAGCCCGAAGAGGAGGCCGACCGGGTACATCTTCCCGGGCCTGTCGATCCGCTTGGCGTAGCTCCCGAAGAAGCGGTTCATGAGCCCTCGGTTGTTCAGCTGCCGCTCGAGCTCGGCGTCGTCGAATCGCCCCGACTTCATGTCCCGGTACACCTTGGCGATGCCGACCAGCACGATCAGGTTCAGCCCGGCGATCAGATAGAGGAACCCACCCGACACCGAGGTGCCGATGATCCCCGTCGTCTGGTGGAGGCCCGAGGCGCCGTTGCTGACCTGGGAGTCGAGGGCCCGGATCCCGAAGTTCAAGAAGACGGCCAACAAGAACACGATGGTCGAGTGCCCGAGCGAGAAGAAGAAGCCGACGCTGAGGGGCCGTTTCCCGTCGTTCACCAGTTTCCGGGTCGTGTTGTCGATGGCCGCGATGTGATCGGCGTCGAAGGCGTGCCGCATGCCGAGCGTGTAGGCCAGTATCCCTGTCCCGAACCCGAACAGACCGGTCTTGGAGACGTGGTAGTGGTGCCCCGACGCGGCGGCCAGCAGGCCCCAGCCCACCGCGTTGAGGCCCACGACGACCAGGACCATGCCCCCGACCCGCAGCCATTCCCTCCGGGTCAGCCCGCTACGCAGCTTGGCCAGCCGGGACGGGTAGATGGTGGCACATGCGGCGTCATCAAGAGCGGCATCGGTCACAAGGACCCTCCTTGAGATGGGTGTCGGGCCACCAACCTATGGCAAATACGAAGAGCATGCAATAAGGAGTGGGTCGCTGCCATACCCCACCGCTATCCTGGGGCGATGAGCAAGCCGCTCGGTCAGGTGGAACATGCCGAGCTCACGTCGGTTGACGCGGTGCTCGACTTCCTCCGCGCTCGCGGCGGTCGGGTCACCTCATCGCGTCGCATCCTGTTGGAGGTGCTGTTCGAGGCGGACGGGCACCTGAGTGTCGAGGCCCTGGCCGAGGCGGTGCAGCGGCGAGCGCCGGACGTGCACGTCTCGACCATCTATCGCAACCTCGAAGAGTTGGAGGAGCTGGGGGTCATCGCCCACTCCCACCTCGGACACGGCCCGTCGAGCTATCTCTTGGCCTCCCATGCCCACGCCCACTTCGTCTGCTCCGAATGCGGAACCATGATCGAGGCACCGGACGACATATTCCGGGGTCTGGCCCGTGCGGCCAAGTCCAAGCTCGGCTTCTCCATCGATCCGAAGCACTTCGCCATCCTGGGGCTCTGTGCGAAGTGCTCCGGCGACGACCCGGACTGACGCGGGGCGGTCGTGACGGCCAACCCGGCGTCCCGCCATCTGCTGCGGGCCAAGGACCTGGCTGACGCCCGGTACGCCGAGTCGCTCTCGGTGGCCGATCTGGCCGCCGCCGCCACCCTCTCGCCGGCCCACTTCAGTCGCCAGTTCAAGCGGGCGTTCGGCGAGTCGCCCCATCAGTACCTGCTGACCCGGCGGCTCGAGCGGGCTGCGGCCCTGCTGTGCACGTCCGACTGGTCGATCGCCGACATCTGCTACGCGGTCGGCGCCCACAGCGTGGGCTCGTTCACCACCAGCTTCCGCCGGGTCTTCGGCCAGACACCGCTGGCCTACCGGGCGGCCCACCCGCCCGCGGCCGGGCAGGTGCGGATCCCCCGGTGCGTGGCCCTGGCCTACGCACGCCCGCAAAACCGCACGTTTCGAGAAGACGGCGTGACCACCACCTCTTAGGCTCGGCGTCCTACCCACACGGCAGGAGGACCCGATGACCAGGATCGCCAACGCACAATTTTGGGTGCACGATCAAGACGAGGCGCTCACCTTCTATACCCGGACGCTCGGCTGGGAGGTGCGCGCCGACGTGACCATGGAGGCGTGGAACTTCCGCTGGCTCTGCGTGGGCCCTCCGGGCCAAGACGACGTCGGTCTGGTGCTGATGCCGGTGCCTGGCCCTCCCATGCTCGATGCCGACGACAGCGCCCAACTGGCCGAGCTGGTGGCCAAGGGTGCGGGCGGCACGTTGTTCCTCGAGACGGACGACTGCCAGGCGAGCTACGACGAGCTTTCGGCCCGCGGCGTCGAGTGCAACGATCCACCCACGGCCCAGCCCTACGGCATCGACACGTCGTTCCGGGATCCGTCCGGCAACAACATCCGACTCACACAGGTATTGGAGTTCGACCCGGCCCGGCGGTGACCGGCCCCGTCGGGCCAGGCGACATGCCGGCCGCGTCATTGACCGCGCCGCAGTGCTAAAAACGAGTTGAAGGCGAATTCGCGTGGTCGCCAGCTCGGAAGGATCACACACGAAAGGTCGTCGAACTCCGGTAGGGGGGTGAACGTGGCCAAAGCACCAGGGGACGCTGCGGGAGCAGACCTGGACCAGGCGTGGGAGGAGACCTGGCCCGGGGCCCCTGACACCGCTCCGCAGGGACGGTGTCGCTTCGTGGTCAGCCCACCACGGAACTTCTTGTACCCGGCCCTCCTCTTGTTGCTGACCGAGGAGCCCCGGCACGGGTACCTCCTCTGCGATGCGCTGCCCAGCCTGGGCCTGGGAAAGGTGGACCGCCCGAGTGTCTACCGGGCGCTGGCCGAGCTCGAGGGCGACGGCCTGGTGCGGAGCTGGGACGCGGCGCCCACCGCCGGCTCCACCCGTCATGTCCATGCCGTCACGCCCGAGGGCGAACAGGCGCTCGAGGCATGGATGTCGATCGTGTCCCGGGAGCGGAACAGCCTGGACCTGGTCCTGCAGCGCTACTGGTACACCAACGCCAGGCGTCTGGACGCCATGGGCATCGAAGCCGGGGAGAGCCAGACCCAGTCGTCGAGCCCGGCCGCCGGCCGCCCGGACCGGTTCGAGGTCAGGTCGGACCGGTCGAGCCTGACCGTCGAGGCCCGCTCGAGCGTCGGTCCCATCGCCTTCAGCGCCACCAGCCTCGACGGCTGGATCGACGTCGAGCTGCACGACGGCCTCATCGCCAAGGACACGATGCCCGCCGCTCGCCTCGAAGTCCGGGTGACCGAGCTCACCTCGGGCAACGCCATCTACGACGGGGAGCTCCTCCGCCGGGTCGACGCCCGGCGCTACCCGGTCGTCACCGTGGAGCTGACGTCCCTCCAGCACATGGGCGAGGGCAACTGCTACGCGGTGCACGGCGACGTGACCCTCCACGGCATCACCCAGCGGGTCGGCGGGGTGATCACCGCCACCGCCCATGAACGCCTGCGGCGCAGCTTCAACCGGCCCGAACAGATCGAGCGGACCATGATCGTGGCCGGCACCCAGGTCTTCGACATCAGCCGCTTCGACATGGCCGTGCCGACCATGCCCCTGTTCAAGATCTATCCCGAGGTGCGCCTTCGCCTGCACCTGGAGGCCGAGCAGACGACGTCGGCCGAGGGCCAAGGCGATGACCGCGCTCCCCTGCCGTCGGGGAAGCGGCCGGACAGCCATGAGCGAGGCACAGGAAGACCATGACCATCTTGACCCCCGAGGCGCGTGAGCTGTTGGATTCCGATGCACTGGTCCACCTCGTAACCCTGAACGACGATGGAAGCCCACAACTGAGTTGCGTGTGGGTCGGCCTGGACGGTGACGAGATCGTCAGCGGCCACATGTTGCACCGGCGCAAGGTGCGCAACGTCGAGCGAGATCGGCGCGTCGTCCTGTCCGTCGAGGGCCGGGACAGCAACGAGCGCGGCCTGCGCGAGTACCTCGTCGTGTACGGCCGGGCCCGCGTGCAGGAGGGCGGTGCTGCGAAACTCCTCCAACAGCTGGCCCACGTGTACCTGGGCCCCGACGCGGTGTTCCCACCTCCGGGGTTTGACGCCCCCGGGTACGTGCTTCGCATCACCCCTGAGCGGGTGGGGGGCGTCGGACCGTGGGCGGGCGACTGAGCCTCAAGACCTGGTCACGATCAGCCACCGCCCGAGGAACCCCAGGGTACTGCTGACCACGAACAGCGCCCCGGCCTGACCCGACCGGCGAAACCAGGGGTCAGCTCGTCGTCCGCACCGTGCCGTACAAGGTCAATCCGTAGATGATGGACGCTGCCCAGCACGCTAGCGACGGTCGCGACCAGACACGCGGATCTGGTTGGCCGTCGGACAGCATGAGAGAGCTCGGTGGGGACACACCTTTCCCACATCGGTCATCCGTCCGACGGTTCGCGCCGAAGAACAGTGACTCCCCGTCTGCACATTCCGAGGACGGGGATGCCATCCGGCATCGCCGGAACCCAACGACAGGGCATACCGCCCGAGGAGGTCTAGATGATCGGTGACCCCAGGGTCCTCAGCGAACTGCTGGTGGAGTCCCAGGACATGCAGGCGGACGCACTCAGAGCCACCGTGCCACCACTGGCCGAAGTGACCGACCGGGGTCCGGCCGCGATCGACAAAAGCGATCCACTCGAGAACCAGCTGTTCGCCGCTGAGCACCGGCGGGGTCTCAACACCAGTCTGGCCCGTGCCGGGATGCTTGCCGCGGCCGGCGGAGGGCTCCTCTTGGGCATGCTCGCCTCACCCGCGTTGGCCAGCTCGTCTCCCGACGTACAGATGCTGCAGACGGCAGCCTCCATCGAAGTGCTCGCGGTCAACACCTACAAGACGGCCCTGACACTCCCCTACATTGGTGGGTCGGCGGCCAATCCGGTCGTGTCCAAGTTCGCCATGGTGACGATGGACCAACACAGTCAGCACCTGGCCGCATTCAACAGTGCCCTGAAGAACATGGGAGCGGCGACCCAGAACAAGCCGGACCCGACGTTCGTGCCTGTGGTCAACAAGGCGGTTGCCGGCCTCACCGGCGCTTCGGCCGAACAGGGATCGGCCGGTGTCGTCTCGCTTGCCCTCGAGCTCGAGAACATCGCGGCTGAGACGTATGTCAACGACGTGCCCAACCTGACATCGAAATCCAACAAGGCACTCATGGCCAGCATCATGGGCATCGAGGCCCAGCACGCCGCAGTGCTGCGGGCAGTCCAAGCACTGCTCATGGCCAACGCACCGCAGCTCATCACCTTGTCGCCGACCAATGTCGCCTCACTGCCGGCCGCGGCGGGCAGCATCGGGTTCCCGAACGCCTTCTATCCGACCATTTCAGCCGCCCCAGCCAGCCAAGGAGCCGTCAAGTGAGAATCCGACGCAGCGAACTCGCAGTAACCGAGTCCGAGATTCAGGCCATGACCAAGGATTTGGAACAGTTGGACCACGATGAGGGCTCGCCCGCCCTCCAGTCCAGCTTGGCCGAATGGCACGACGAGATTCGCTCGGGAACGCGCCCGCCCACCAGCAGGCGAACCTTCCTCTTGGGCGTCGGGGGCGCGGTGGCCGGAGCCGGCGTGCTGGCCGCCGTGGGCTCGACGCCTGCCCTGGCCGCGGCGGCCACCTCCGCATCGGTGACCCCGGCCACCAGCGGCAACCCTGAGCAGGGGCTCACCGGCGACCTGGCCGTCGCCGCGCTGGCCGCCAGCCTGGAGAACCTCGCCATCTACGCCTACCAGAGCGGGATCAGCGCGGCGACGGCCGGCAAGTTGGGCACCGTTCCCCCGGCGGTCGTCACGTTCGCCCAGACGGCACTGTCCCAGCACACGTCGCATGCGGCGGCCTGGAACAGCTTGTTGACCGGGAGCGGCAAGAAGGCGATCACCGTGACCGACCCCAAGCTGACCCCGACCGTGCAGGCCGCCTTTGGCAACGTGACCAACGTGACCCAGCTCGGTGAGTTGGCCCTCATGCTCGAGAACATCGCGGCCCAGACCTATCAAGCGGAGGCCTCGATGCTCACGAGCAAGAAGGCCGTCCAGGTGGCGTCGAGCATCGCCCCGGTCGAGATGCAACACGCGGCCATCTTGTACTTCGTGCTGGGCATGTACCCGGGGGCCCAGACAACGTCGGGGTCTCCCGTCGCATTCAACCCGACCTCCATGGCCGCCTGATGAAATGGCCATCCCTTGGCCACACCGGTGCCCGAACCGAATTCAGTCCATCGGGCAAGCCAAGACCGAGTTACAACGGGCAAGCAAAGAGGACTCCGACCCCGTTTGAAGTCATCTCACCCACCGGTCCGTTGCTCGCGACAATTGCTCGCAGCCATTGTCGGAGTACCGGGTCCGAAGTCATCGAACCGCCAAACATCTAGGAGCCTCCATGTTCTCTCTCGACCCGGCCAAGCTGCTCCTCATCGGCATCGTCGCCCTGGTCGTCCTCGGGCCGGACAAATTGCCCGCCGCCGTCCAAAAGCTCTCCTCTCTCCTGCGGGACCTGCAAAAGATGAGGACCTCCTTGGAGACCGAGGTCAAGAGGACGACTGGCGACCTGCCGTTCAGCGAGGAGTTCCGGAACGCTCGGGAGAAGCTCGGGCAGATGACCGACTCGACTGACCCTCGTCAGGCCCTCTACCGAGCAGCGGGGCTGTCGACCCTTCGGGCATCTGTTCCCGAGCAGGTCGAAGCCAAGCCGGAACCAGACGCGGTTCCCGGTTCGATCGACCTGTCGGCCGTTGCCCCGATTCAGTCAGCCGGCGAGAGGACGACGGCGTGATACCGGGCGGTCGGTTTCGATCATCACTAGTCGCCGGCCCTTCGGCAACGGCACACATTCAGGATGGTCCGCCGAAGTGACCCCAGTGCGTGGCGATAATGAGAAGCACGCCGGCAACGGCGAGGGCAATGCCCGCGACGATATTTCTGGTCGTGGGCATCTTGAAGGCCGGGATTTGAGCGGCGACAAACCAGATGCCGGCGAACACAATCAACAAGAATCCCACCTCGGCGAGGATGACTCCGGTGTGACGGCTCATCAGAGGGATGGTAGCTGTTGCGACCAGTCGGAACCGTTGAGTGATCCTGCTCGGTGGCTCTGGAGCGCGGACTGGTGAAACAGCCCGCCGGCACTGCGGTTCGAGCCCGGACGATCCGGACTACCCGGCGCCGATAGGGCAACCGTCGCCGGTCAAGGCACGAGCAACGGCCCCCTTCACTCTTCGCCCTCCGGCCAGGCCGTTTCGACGACCTTCCCACCGATCACGTCGACATGGTGGATGTAGGCATCACGGGTGGCCGGCCTTTGTCGCAGTTCATAGGAGCCCGCTCGAAGCTGTCCGAAGACAGCGGCATAGACGGGTGTCCCCGGTAAGGGTCGGGCCCGGACGGCCACGTGGGCACCGTGCCAACCTTCAGGGAGCCGCCGTATCTCGATCTCCACGCCTTCGAGGTCGTGCGCCGTTCGGACAATCAGGGCTCCGACTTCGGCCCCGATGTCAAGGACGACCGACCCCTGGCTGGGACCCGTCGTTTCGGCTGGACCTGGAACTGGCGACTCGCGATATGACATGAAGCACCTCTCAGTTGCGGACCGGATCGGTCTGAAGTCGAGGCCCCTACTTGGCGGCGCGAAAGATGCGGGTGGCAAGGTCCGGATCGGAGTAGCTGAACTCCTGTTGGCCCATGTACAGCGTCATCTCCCCCGTCTGCAGATCCTTGATGTGGGCGATGAGTGGCTCACTCATGGTCGGAGTGCCCTCGATGGCCGCAGTGGCAGCGCCATCGGCTGCCGGTGCCTCACCGTCGGCTGCAGATATGAAAGCCGGCAACCCGGGCATGGCTGCGGCCGCACCAACCGCGGCGGCACCCAGCGATCCCCGAATGAGAAAGACCCTGCGACTCAACTCGGACATTGTTCTCGTCCTCACTCTCACACTGTCGCCTCACCACTAATTGAGGCTGGTCGACATCACTGTTGCATGGGATTCGGCACCAACAGCGGATCCGGATGGAAGACGCTCCACATTTGTCGGGCGGCGGATGGCCAGGCCGCCTGTCGGCCAAGCGGTGGTCGATCGCCCCTCGGAGTGAAAGAACCGTTGCGACCCGGAGTGGGAACGCACCCTTCGGCCGACGGTGCGTTCGATGCTGCGTGGATGACATTGAGATGAAAAGAAAGAAGATCGCTGATTTCCGTCATCCGGGAGATGGGCCGTACCGAACAAGCCAGTGAGACCGTCCCGCCACCAGTTGTGACGTACTCGTAACCGCAGCATTCGTCCATCGTCGTATCGACCCCGTGAGGTGAGCAATGTCCTCCCATCGTGAAGCACCCGAGGTATCCAAAGATCCCGCGGCAGACAGCACCGACCTCTACGCCTTCATCAGCCCCGACAACCCGTCGACGGTCACGTTGATCGCCAACTACGTGCCGTTGCAGCCAGCCGATGGCGGGCCGAACTTCTTCGAGTTCGGCGACGACGTGCTCTACGAGATCCTCATCGACAACAACGGAGATGCGAACCCGGAAATCTCATATCAGTTCCGGTTCACGACGACGGTCAAGAACCCGAACACCTTCTTGTACAACACGGGGCCGATACAGTCCCTCAGCTCACCGTCGTGGAACCGGGTGCAGACGTACTCCTTACAGCGCGTCGACTACCCGAGCGGCAGAGTGACGAACCTGGGCACGAACCTGCCCTGTCCTCCCTGCAACATCGGCCCCCTGTCCACCCCGAACTATGCCGCCGCCTTGGCTGCCCCGGCGATCCAGAGCGTTGGATCCGGGGTCAAGGCCTTCGCCGGGCAGCGAGCCGAGGGCTTCTTCGTCGACCTTGGTTCCATCTTCGACCTCGGCGTCTTGCGGCCTCTCGCCAATCTGCACAACACGTTCGGCGTCGGTGCTCCGCTGACGGCCATGGCCGGCATCAATGCGACGGCCGGGCTCAACGTGCACTCACTGGCCCTGCAGGTCCCCATCGGGCAGCTCACCGGCAATGGTTCCACACCGTCCAATCCGGCCGTGGCCTCTTCGTGCATCGGGGTGTGGACCACGGCCAGCCGCTCCAAGGTCCGCGTGTACGAGGGGGCCCCGGGGAACCTCCTCGGGGTCGGTCCCAATGTGCAGGTCTCACGGTTGGGCAACCCCCTCATCAACGAGGTGTTGATCCCGATGGCCAAGAAGGACACCTGGAATGCCGAGCCGCCGTCGGGGGACTCCCAGTTTGCGCCGTTCTATACCAATCCCGAACTGGCGAGACTTCTGCCCGCTCTGTACACACCGAATGGGGGACCGACGGTCTTTCCCCATTTGGCCGCCTACAACGCCGGTTCACCCAACCGGGCCGACATCGTGGCCATCCTGTTGACCGGCATCCCAGCCGGTGTCGTGTCGCCCACCTACTCGACCTTCACCGGCGCGGCCCAGGCCGACATGCTCCGGCTGAACCTGGCCATCCCTCCGGTGGCCAACCAGGGCGGCCAACTGGTCGGGAACAACCTTGGGGCACTGGGAGGCGATCTCGCCGGGTTCCCGAACGGTCGTCGCGTCTTTGACGACGTGGTCGTTATCGAGATACAGGCGCTGGCCGGCGCACTCTTGGGCCTGGTTGACCCGGGCTACGTGGCCGACGGCGCGGTCAAGGCCATCACCCAGGGGCTGACCTCCTCGGCCACTGACACCACGGCCAAGGGGACCGAGACCTACCTGGGTCAGTTTCCCTATCTCGGGGTACCGAACCAGGGGTATGCAGCCGCCTGACCGGAGTCGGCGAGGTGAGATAATCCTCCTCGGGCGCGAGCACACACAGCGCACCGATCAGCGTCGACCATCCCGGTCACGAAAGAAGGGAAAGGGTTTGGCCCGTCACCGGCTTCCTGGCTGGCGTGTCGGGGGGACACTGGTGACGGCCGGCGTCCTCGCCTCTGCGGCCGCGATATCGCTGGCCCCGCCCGCGGGGGCGTGCATCTTTGGTCCGTGGGAGGGACAGGTCACGCCGACCTCGGGCCGGACGACACTCGAGATCGGCGCGGCTGCGTCGCTGGAGACGGGCACCGAGATCTCCCTTGGGACCGAGCCAGGGGCCTCCGGGACGCACGCCGTTGCCCTGCCGGTGCGTGGTGGCACCGTCTGGACGAAATCGGCCTTCGGCACGGTGAACCTCGGGGGAGCCATCGTGGTGCGGGACGATCGCTCCAACCGGACCGTCACGCTGCACAACGTCGTGGTCAGCTTGTTGCCGAACCCGTCGATCACGGCTGACATCGGCGGAAGCGGCCCGATGACCATATTCACGCTGTCTCTCGGTCCGGCCCCCGATGACCGTGTCTACCGAGTGGGTCCCCATCGACTCGTCGTCGGTTCATCGGTGGTCCGAGTGAGTGAGTCCGGTGCGATCGCACTGGACACACAGCTCGGAACCCGGGCATTTTCGGGCGGCTGTCTCTTCGGCACCCTCGCGGCCTCCGCCACCGTCACGTAGTCTCCGGTCGGCCCGAGCCGACGGCTCCTCTCACCTCGCGTCCCCGATCCAGACCCCATGGTGTGCCGCGCTCGTGCCGCCCGAGCGCCGAGCTGGTGTCGGTCAGCGTCCCCGCCACTGAGGACTCCGGCCTTCGGCCATGGCCACGCCGGCCTCCTTGAAGTCCTCGGACCGCAGGCAGCGGATCTGGGCCTCCACGGCCAACTTGAAACTCTCCTCGGGCCCGAGGTGCCACGCGGCGTCGATGGCCCGCCTGGCCCCCCGCACCGCGATCGGGGGCTGCGAGGCCAGGCGCCCGGCCAGATCGGCGGCGGCCGCGTCGAGGTCTCCGTCGGCCACCACCCGGTTGGCCAGGCCGATGCGATAGGCCTCGGCCGCGTCGATGATCTCGCCGAGGAGGATCAGCTCCCTCGCCCGGCTCTCACCGACGATCCGGGGCAGCCGGACGGTGGCGCCCATGTCGGGCATGATCCCGAAGCGGGTCTCGAGCAGGCCGACCTGGGTGCCCTCGGCGAAGATACGGAAGTCGCAGGCCAGGGCCAGCTGCAGGCCGGCGCCGTAGGCGTGGCCCCGCACGGCGGCGACACTGGCGCACCCGAGATCAGGGATCCAGTTGAATGTGCCCGCCATGGCGAGGCCCACGGCCAGGGTGTCCTCGTCGTCGGTCCGTCCGGCCCCGTCGGCCAGCATCCCGGCCAGGCCCTCGACGAGGTCGATGCCGGCCGAGAACGTCGCCCCCTCCCCCGTCACCACCAGGCAGCGGAGGGTCTCGTCGGGCAAGAGCTCGACCCCGAGGTGGGCCAGCTCCTCCCACATCAACGGGTTCTGTGCGTTGCGCTTGGCCGGACGGGCGAGGGTCAGGGTGCCGATGTCCCCGATGCGCTCGTACCGAATGGTCTGGTATTCGCCCGCTCCGCTCCTCACGTCACTCCTCACGTCGCCGGCCATTGCCCTCCTTGCTCCTGTACAGCCTGGTTCTGTGTACAGCCTGGTCCTGCCGCACGCTCTCCGGGCGTGCACGGCCCGGCAATGGCGCTCCTGCCCCTCGGTCCGCAGGATGGGCTGTCGGCTCAGCGACGCCCGAACAGCCAGTAGGCCACGGCGTTGCCGGGGTTCATCATCACGAAGATCCGCCAGAATCGTTTCTGGCCCCGAACCTGGTCGTCGGTCCGACGGCCCAGGTCTCGCCAGGCGAGCACGGCGAGGAGCACCTGGATCGGCACGATGACGGCCACGAGTCGCTTCCGCTGTCTGCTCAGTGGCGCCGTGCTCATTGCTGCCAGGTTAGATACCTGAACCACAGCCGGGCACGTCCCGCCAGTGACCCCGAAACGCGGGCCCTGGCGAGTCGCCCCGGAAACCCCGGAATTTGCCTTGTTATGAAGATCTGCTAATATGTTCATGTGATGGCTGTCGTGCATCCGACGCCCAGTCCCCAGACCGACCTTGCCGCTCTGACCGCGGCTGGGGAGTTGCTCCGGGCCCTCGGCGCCCCCCACCGTCTGGCCATCGTCTTGGAGCTGGCCGAGGGCCCCCGCTGCGTCCACGAGCTGGTCGAGCGCCTGGGCACGTCCCAGTCTCTCACGTCCCAGCACCTCAGGGTCCTGCGCAACACCGGCCTGGTGGTGGGAACGCGACGGGGCAAGGAGACGGCCTACGCACTGGCCGACGAGCACGTGGCCCACATCGCCCGGGATGCCCTGACCCACGGCAACGAGCTGGCCACCCTGCCATCCCCCTCTCATCTAGCAACCGAACCAACGACACCACAGGAGCACTGAACCTGCCATGACCACCACCCACGACACCCACACCGAGCACGATCACGTCCACGGCGAGCACTGCGGGCATGTCGCCATCGCCCACGGCGATCACACCGACTACCTGCACGACGGTCACACCCACCATGGCCACGAGGGCCATTGGGACGAGTGCACCGTCGACACCCATGTCGTGCACGACGATCACGACGACCACGTCCATGGTCCTGATTGTGGGCACGAGGCCGTCTCCCACGGCGACCACACCGACTACGTCCACGACGCCCACCGCCACGCCGCCCACGACGGTCACTGGGACGAGCACTGAGCACTGAGCACTGAGCACTGAGCAGCCCGTATCGAGCCGTCGAGAGGCCCCGACTGACATGACCATCGCCCCGTCGCTGCACGACGCCATCGGCGTCCGCCTGGCCGGGCTCGACCAGCGCTACACACCCCTCCGCAAGGTGTTGGTCGAGACCCTGGCCGCGTCGGCCCGGCCGCTCACCATCCCCGAGATCCTCGTCGCCGCGCCCGAGCTGCCCCAATCGAGCGCCTATCGCAACCTCACCGCCCTCATCGAGGTCGGGGTGGTGCGCCGGGTGGCCGGCACCGACGATCACGGGCGCTTCGAGCTGGCCGAGGAGCTCTCCGGTCACCACCATCATCTGGTCTGTGCGGCCTGCGGGCGGGTCGAGGACATCCCTCCGTCCCAGCGCCTGGAGCGGGCCCTCGGCGATACCGCCCGGGAGATCGCCGAGCGCCAGGGCTACCGGGTCACCGAGCACCGGGTCGATCTCGTGGGCCTCTGCCCCGACTGCCTCCCGGCCTGATCGCCCTGCCCGCCGGCACCCGGGCGGGTGCGGCCACCCGTCGCCCCCACGCCTTCCCGCTCAGGGACGACCGTCGACCCCACTGAGTCGAACCTGGCCACCATGGTGTGCGCCGAACGACCGGAGGCGCGTGAGCCCGGCGGTGACGACGAAGGCGAGGGCATAGGACGCGGTGGCCACGGCCAGGATCGAGAAGCTCGGAGGGATCTGCGGTGCGGCATAGGCAATGGACAGCCCCACCCACATCGACAAGACGGCGATCGCCCCCGAGAGCCACATGGCCCGGAAGGGCCGAGCGGTGAGACGCTGGGCGGCGCCGGCGGGGGCGGCGAGGAGCCCCAGGAGCAAGAGCGCGCCCACGGCCTGGGTGGCGGCTGCCGCGGTCAGGCCGACCAGGGTCAAGAAGAAGAAGCCCAGGAAGCGCACCGGAACCTGCCGGGCGCTGGCCACCGCGCCGTCGATGCTGGCGAACAGCAGGGGCCGGGCGATGGCGATGGTGCTCACCACCACCCCAACCGTGACGGCCACGGCCGCGACGGTCTGCGACCTGGAGAGGCCGAAGATGGACCCGAACAACACGTTGATGCCCGAGGTGCCGTTGGTCCCGTTGGACGACGTCGTGTAGACGGTGAGAAACAGCGCGCCCAATCCGAGGATCCAGGCAAAGACGCTCCCGATCACCGTGTCGTCGGCTCGCCCCCGGGTCCCGAGGGCGGCCATGGCCAGGGCCATGGCCACGCAGGCGGCGTAGAGCCCGACGAGAAGCCCGATCCCGGCAGCCAATGCGGCCAAGGCCCCGGTCACAGCCACATGGCTCAGGGCGTCACCGGTGAAGACCTGTCCCCGCAGCACCACGAAGTAGCCGACCAGGCCCGAGGCGAGCGAGATGGCTGTCCCGGCCACGAAGGCGTAGCGCAGGTACGGCTGCTCGAACATGTGGGCGATGCCCACGAACGGATTGGCGACGAGCAGCATCATGGCGTGACCGCGGCCACCGGGCGCCGGCGGCCCAGGCGGCGCCTGATCGCCTGGGCCGCGGCGGCGAGGACGAAGGCGGCGAAGCCGAAGGTGGTGATGAAAAAGCCGACCGGGTAGATGGAGAAGTACCCGACGGCCAGTCCCAGCCAGGTGATGGCCACGGCCAGGACGATCGTGAGGGCAAAGCTGAGTGCCGGTCGGGCGGTGAGGCGCTGGGCCGCCCCGGCCGGCATGACCAAGAGGGCGAAGACGAGGAGGGCGCCGGTGATCTGGCTCACCTCGGCCGCCGCGCAGGCCAGCAGGACGAGGTAGACGACCGACAGGAAGCGGACCGGGACGCCGCGGGCCCGGGCCACGTCGGGATCGATGGTCGAGAAGAACAGGGGCCGGGCGATGAGGGCGAGGACGGACAGGGCGCCCGCGGCCACCAGGGCCAGGGTGAGCACCTGCGAGTTGGAGATGCCGAGGAACGTGCCGAACAGCAGGCCGGTGAGGCTGTTGAGAAACCCCCCGTAGAGGCTGACGAAGAGGACCCCGCAGGCCAGGGCGAAGGCCTGCACGGTGCCGATGACCGCCGACTCCTGGCTGTAGCCCTGTCCGCCGGCCGACCGGGGCACGAGGGCGATGACCAGTGCGGCGGCGATGGCGGCGGCGAAGTACCCGGCGGTGGCGCTGACCCCGATGAGGATGGCACCGGCGGCACCGGGGAAGGACACGACGGCCAGGGTGTGCCCGGCAAAGCTCTGGCGGCGCAGGACCATGAACCAACCGATGGCACCGGCGATGACGGCGACCACCGTCCCGGCCCGGAAGGCGTTGACCATGAAGTGCAGGGCGAAGAGCTGATGGACGTCGTCGCTCAGGTTCCAGGTCAGCCCGGTCGCGCCCATGGCCGGCGCCAGACCGGCGGGCATCACCGGGCCAGGCCGGTATGGCGGTCCGAGTGGTGAGCGGGAGCCTCCGGTTGGCCCACGACGACGAGCCTCCCGTCGGACGTCTGCAGCACTTCGACCGGCGTGTCGTAGAGGGCGGTCAGGGTGGCCGAGGTGATGACCTCGGCCGGCGTCCCCGAGACGGCCCCACCCCGAGCGATGTAGACCACCCGGTCCAGGTAGGAGAGGATCGGATTGACGTCGTGGGCCACCAATAGGACGGTGACGCCCTGGGCCTGGCACACCCGCGAGATGAGCGCGGCCACCCCGGCCTGGTTGGGGAGGTCGAGACTGTCGAGCGGCTCGTCGAGCACCAGCAGACGGGGCCGTCGCACCAGGGCCTGAGCGATGAGGAGCCGCTGCTGCTCGCCGCCGGACACCTCGCCGATCGGACGGGCGGCGAACTCGCTCGCACCGACCAACTCGATCACCTCGTCGACTCGCTCACGGGCCCGGCGGCGAGAGGGGAACAGGCGCGAGGCGCCGGGGAAGGCCGTTCCCCATCGCTCGCCATCGGCCCCGAGGGCGACGACATCGATCCCGCGTACCCGAAGACCGGGATCGAAGCTGCGACGCTGCGGGAGGTACCCGATCTCGCGCCCGGCCTGGCCCGGGGGACGGCCCAAGACGGTGGCCGAGCCGGCCGAGAGGGGGAGCAAGCCGAGTGCCGCTTTGACCAAGGTGGACTTGCCCACGCCGTTCGGCCCGAGGACGGCGACGAACTCCCCACCGGCGATGGTCAGCGTGACATCCGACCAGATGACCCGGCCTCCGAGGGTGACCGCCGCCCCCTCGAAGTGAACAGCCGGATCGGGCTCGGCCCCTGTCCCTCCGGTGGTCGTCGCCGGGGCCGGACCGGTCGCCGCGCCCAGGTGCTCGACCTCGGCCCTCCTGACGCCCGTCGTCGTGCCGGCCCTCATCCCGGGCTCCACATCGCTCTCACTAGCTCCCCTTGGCCGCGGTGGCCAGCGCGGCCTCGATGCCGAGGAGTTGCTTGGTCTGCCAGGCCTGATAGGTGGAGCGAGGTGGAGCCAGGGTCTCGGTGATGGTGGCGTAGGGGATGTGCTCGGCTTTCACCTGGGACAGCTGGGCCTGGACATCGGGCGTGACGTTCTGGCTGTTGTAGACGTACACCTTGATCAGGTGGTGGGTGATCTGGTTGTCGATGGTCTGCTTGTCGGCCGCGGACACGTCGGTGCCCTCGCTGATCGCCTTCAGGAACGAGTACGGGGTGATCAGGTTGACGCCGAGGGCCGGGGCGAGCATGGAGAAGATCGACTCCGACGCACCCACCGGAGTCCCGCTGTACTTGGCCTTGATGGAGGCCAGGGTGGCGTTGTACTGCTTGAGGGCGACGTTGTTGAAGGTGGTGCGCTGTTGGGCGAAGTAGGCGCTGTCAGCTGGGTCGAGCTTCTGGTAGTCGGCCACGATCTGGTTGATCACGGTCTGCACGTCGGTCGGGTTGTACCAACGATGGGGGTTCCCGCCGTCGGCCACCCCGACGAGCGTCCCCACGTTGAGGACGGTGGGCTGGTTGGTGTCGGCCGCCAACAGCTTCGGCATCCACGGGTCGTAGCCGATCCCGTTCTCGATCACCATCTGCGCCCCGGCCACCGTCTTGGCATCGGCCGCGGTGGGCTCGTACACGTGGGGATCGGTATTCGGATTGGTAATGATGCTCACTACATGAGCATGCCTCCCGCCGATCTGGCTGGCAATACTTCCCCAGGCGTTGATGCTGGCGACCACCTGGATCGTCGTGCCGCTGGCCCCGGAGGTGGTGGCCGCGTCGGCCGCCCGGGCATAGGAACCGCAGGCCACAACCAGTATTGCTCCGGCCGCGCACAGGGCCAGGGCCCTGCGAACCCGATGCAGCCAACTCGCCGGGGCCAGTGAGATCGGTCCAGGTCCTTGCATTGAGATTCGGCTCCTTCACGCACGGGTCATCGGTGGTTGCCCAGGACAGCGTATATGGGAATCATTCTTATTACAACTCCCGAGTCAGATACCGGTGACCGTCCCGTTCTTCTTTGCGGGGGTGCGGACGATCCCCGTGGGCCACCGACCCGCGGCCTCGGCCGTAGGGTCGTCGTGCTCTTCCGGTGGCCGCTCCTGCCGAATTGGCCGATTCAGGATGGGGCGCCGTCCTGGTCACCGGGACTCTGCTCGGTGGGCTCGCCGATGGCCAGGGTGGGGGTCGCCCCGACGTCGTAGCGGACCAACTTGGACTCGGTCAGGCGAGCCCCTGACGTCACCGCGTGCTCGGCGACGTTGCCGTTGTGCATGAGGTGGCGGACCGGGATCTCCTTGACCAACACCACCGCGTCGGCGACCAGCCGGCGGTGACAGCGCCACCAGAGGGATTCCGAGCACATCACGGCCGTCGGCCGGCGCGAGGCCTCATCGAGGAGGCGGTCGAGCGCGGCCCAAAATTGCGGCGTCTCCATGTAATCGGCGTAGCCGCGGAAACTGGCATTGTGGAGGGCGACGTTGGCCGACGACGGGGAGGTCTTTCGGAACCCGCCCAGGTCCCGCTCCCATCGGTAGGCCATGCCGGCGTCGGGCAGCCATCGCTCGAGCTCCGACCGCCCGAATTGCGGGAACCTGCGGCTCCCCGGTGCGGTCCGGACATCGATGACCAGCTCCACGCCCGCCTCGTGCAGTCGCGCGGCCAGCACGTCGGCCGCCAGCGTCCCGTGCCCCACGGTCAGCAACGGACGGTGCGTGTCCCTCCGGCTGGGACCGGCCCCGGTCAGCGGATCGGCCTCGCTTGGCTTCGCAGCATCGAGCGATACCGAATGTTCTCGCTCCTCACCAGCTGGTTGAAGGCGCCGATGAGGTGCAGGCGCCGGCGGTCCATCTCCTTGGCCGTGATCTCGCCCCGGGAGAACCGCTGGTAGTTCTGGGCCAGAGCGGCATCGAGCGCCACCTCCTCGGCCTGGAGGCGGTCCAAGGTGCTCGGGGCCCGCTTCCGCCGCGGTGACCGGGCTCGGCGGCGGGGGGCCTCGCCGGCGTCGTCGTCTCCGGTCGCGGCCCGACGGGCGGGACCGGGGAGAGGCAGCACCTCGTCTGCTCGCGTGTAGTAGTCGGCCGCCTTGTTGACGCCGACCGCGGCCAACAGGACCGGCTCCATGCAGCGCCGCTGGCACTCCTCTTTCAGGCAATAGTCGTAGCCCAGCTCCACCCGCTCCGGCGCCACGACATCACCGCAATTCCTGCACGGCAACCAGCCCACTCCCCTTCGTCTCCGATTCCATCCCTGCCGGCCTGACCCGTGTCCCCACCGACGGACGGGGTCGAACCAGCCCTCATGAAACGCTTGGATCGAACGGGTTCTTCCCGGCCAGCCGACCCCAAAGGGCGGACTTGACATATACCTATATCGACATATGATTGACCCATGGCCCGAGCCGCGACGACAGCCGATGTCTTCAATGCCATGGCCGAGCCCCGGCGACGACAGATCGTCGACGCACTCGGTCCCGGGGAGCTGCCGGTCAACGACCTGGTCCTGCGGCTGGGCCTGGCCCAACCGCAGGTGTCAAAGCACCTGCGGGTACTGAGGGAAGTGGAAGTGGTTGCAGTGCGTGACGAAGGACGGCAACGGCTGTATCGGATCAACGGCCCGGCGCTCAGGCCGATCTACGACTGGGTCAAGCCCTACGAGCGCTCATGGTCGGAACGGTTCGACCGGCTGGACGTCGTGTTGGACGAGCTCAAGGAAAAGGAGAGAGCAGATGGCAGCGAGTAGCGGTACGGCGAAGGTGACGCTCCCAGCCGATGATCAGATCCTCATCACGCGGGAGTTCGACGCGCCGAAGCGGTTGGTCTACCAGGCCTGGACCACGGCCGAGCTGATCAAGCGCTGGTGGAGCGGACAGCGCGGTGAGGTGACCGTGGCCGAGATCGACCTGCGGGTCGGCGGCACCTGGCGGTACGTGATGACGGCCAATGCCGGATTCGAGGTCGGCTTCCATGGTGAGTACCGCGAGATCGTCCCCGAGGAGCGGCTCGTCTACACCGAGTCCTTCGAGGGCATGCCCGATGCCGGGAATTCGCTGACCACGGCGACGTTCACCGAAGAGGACGGGCGCACCGTGCTCGCCCTGCTCACCGTGTGCCCGAGCCGGGAGGTCAGGGACGCGATCATCGACTCGGGGATGGAGGGCGGCATGCAGGAGCAGATGGACGCGCTGGAGGAGGTCGCCATCTCCCTCATGTAACCAAGCCGGTCCATTAGCCTTCGGTGGGACGCGCAACGAGATGAGGTGGAGCGATGCCCGTCAGACATCTTCCCGCCGACGCCAGCGGCGAGATCGTGGCCGAAATCGTGAAGGAGGAGGGAGCCGTCGTGGTCGATGGCGTGGCCGCCCCCGACCTCATGGACGACATCGAAGTGGAGCTCAAGCCATACCTCGATGCCACACCGCTCGGAAGCGACGACTTCGGCGGCCTCCTCACCCGGCGGACCGGGGCCCTGATCGCCCGCTCGCCCGCCGCCCGCCAGCTGGTGATGCACCCGCTGGCCCTGGGGACGGCGAGGGTGCTCCTGGCTCACGCCACCAACTTCCAGCTGCATCTGACCCAGGCCATCGCCATCGGCCCCGGCCAACCGGCCCAGGCCATCCACAAGGACCGATGGGCCTTCGACTTCTTTCCCTTCCCGACCGGCTACGAGGTCCAGTGCAACACCATCTGGGCCCTGACCGAGTTCACCGAGGAGAACGGGGCCACCCGGATCGTCCTCGGCAGCAGCACGGCCGGCGACGCCGAGCCCTTCACCCACGACGACACCGATCCGGCAGAGATGGAGCGCGGCTCGGTGCTCTTCTACTCCGGCAGCGTGAACCACGGCGGCGGGGCAAACGGGACCGACCAGGTGCGGATCGGCATCAACATCACCTACAACCTGGCCTGGCTGCGCCAGGAGGAGAACCAGTACCTGGCCACGCCCCGCGAGCTGGCGCAGACCCTGCCGGTCGAGCTCCTCCAGCTCATGGGCTACCAGCGGGGTGCCTATTCCCTCGGCTACATCGACGATCTGCGAGACCCGATCGAGGCCCTCCACCCCGGCCTGGGCGACGTCGGGCTTGCGGTCGCTGAAAAGAGCTGAGTGGACGGGCACCCGGGCGACGGGACCATGGTCACCATCTACTGGCGCCCCGGCTGTGTGTTCTGCCTTCGCCTCCGCTGGACGCTCCGAGCACACCGGCTGCGGGCCGAATGGGTCAACATCTGGCGTGACCACGACGCGGCCGGGTACGTCCGCTCGGTCGCCGATGGCAACGAGACCGTGCCGACCGTCGTGATCGGCGGTCGGGCCATGGTCAACCCTCGACCCCACGCCGTGGTCGCCGCTCTCCGCCGGGAGACGTAGGTCGTCCTGATCGGCCGGCCACCGGTCCCGACGGGGTATCAGGGGTAGCGGTACTACCCAACGGCCTCCACCTTCGGCGGTGCGCTTGGCTGAGGAACGACTGAGGCTTCCGGTGCGACGCCGGACCGTTTCGCAGCAAAGCTTCGGGTGGTCGGCGCGATTCCAGCTGAGCCGATGCAGACAGAAGCAGGACAGCACATGGCATGGGGCGACCCTCTGGTGCATGGGTGGGCCAGAGATGAGCATTGAACACCTGATCGTGACCTACGGGTACGTGGCCGTCCTGGTGCTGGTGGGCCTCGAGAGCCTCGGCATCCCCGTCCCAGGGGAGACCGTGCTCATCGCGGCGGGGACCTATGCCGGGGTCACCCACCGTCTCAATCCCGTTGCCATCGTGGCCGCGGCCGCGACCGGTGCCATCGTCGGCGACACCATCGGCTACTGGATCGGAGACAAGGGCGGCTACCGCCTCCTCCTTCGGTACGGCCACTACGTCCGCATCGACGAGGCCAAGATCAAGGTGGCTCGGTATCTGTTCGCCCGCCATGGCGGAAAGGTCGTGTTCTTTGGCCGCTTCGTCACCGTCTTGCGGACCTACGCCGCATTCTTGGCCGGCACGACCAGGATGCACTACCGGCGCTTTCTGGCTTTCAACGCGTCGGGAGGCATCATCTGGGCATCGGCGTACGGATTCGGTGCCTACTTCGCCGGCCATACGCTGCAATCGCTTTCGGGGACACTGACCATCGTCTTCGTGGTCCTGGCTGTGGCCACGATCGTCGCCGCCATCCTCGTCGTCCGACGACAGACCAAACGCCTGACGGCGCAGGCCGAGGCGGCCTATCCCGGGCCCTTGGTCCGCTGACCGGCCGGAGGAACCCGACGCCCGTCGCGCCATGTTCCATCCGCTCGGGATTCCATCCGCTCGGGCGTCGTCGCCGCGTAGTTCACCAGGGGCAGGTCGCCGCTCACTCCCCTGCCACGGTCCGGTGGCATTCGACTTCGATCGGGGGGCCCTTCCTCTGACCGCAACGCACTCATACAACATGACATTCCATAGACGGTGGGAATGGATTTGACAGAATTCACGCCAGGTCAGTGCTTTGACCACGGAATGCTGGTTTACTGGCTTAACCGGCGATAGCTGCACCGGAGCTCAGAGGCGTACCCAGCGTCCGGTCATCACCCTTTCTGATCCAACTCGAGGCCCCACGACGAACGCGCGTGGTCATGGGGCCCCTGAACACGAAAGATCTTGCGATGACCGACCCCCACCCTTTCGGCTCGCACCCTCCCCCATGCAGGAAGAACAGGTTCCGCAAGGCACGGGGCATTATCTTCTCGCTGCTGGTGATGCTGCTCGGGTCAGGGGTCGGGTCTCTCTCGTTCCCTGGGGTATCTGCATCGGCCGCGACACCGAGTCCACCGCCACTGGACTTGGGAACGACTCCAGGAGGGGCACTCGCCGTGCCACTGTTGGTCCACGGCAAGGCTCAGACGCTTACCACCCCTTCGGGCGACGCCTTTTTCTCGCTGCCGACACCGAACAGCACCGTGCCAACGGGTTTCGTCGCCAGCATCCTGGTCCGGGGTCCGGTGACCGGAGGCGTTGCCACGGTGACCACGCCGAGCAATGTCCTTCCCGTTACCTTGACCACGGTGGACGGGGTCTCCCAGATCTTCGCCCCGCTGTCGGCCGCCGACGAGCAGAACGGCCAGGTGCCGATCCACGTCCATGTCGACTTGGACCTGGCCAACCAAGCCGGCTGTGTGGCACCGAAGTCAACCGTCGCCGTCGTCCAGTCCGCAGCTGGCCTGTTGACCGGAGCGGTGGTCGAGCCCACTACACCAGCAGATTTCTGGCCGACCAACCTGCAGACCGTGACCGTCTGGGCCCCCAACCTTTCGGGTCTCACCGAAGAGGAGGCGAACAGCGCCACCTTGGCCACCATGCAGGCCGTCGCCATCGTGGCCCAACAATACGGTCCGGGTACCACGGTGAACGTCCAGACCGGCTCTCCGCCGCCCCATGACATCGGCGTCCTTGCTCGCGACGTGCAGATCTCGGTGTCACCGACCGGACCGGCCTCACAGGTCCACGTGGAGGAGGACGGGACCGCCCCGGTGCTCGTGGTATCTGGACGAGGGTCGGGCTTGACCCAGGCGGCGGACACGATCGGTCGGGCCCAGCTGGGCTTGGCGACCGCCCCCTCGGCCACGTCGGTGGGCCAGTCACAGCTCGGACCCAACCAATCGCAGGTTGTCGTCGAACCGGACGGCACCCGCCAGATCACCCTGGCCCAGCTCGGGACGCAGACCACCTTGGCCGGTGTCGGGTCCACCAGTGTGTCCCAGGCGTTGACCCAGGCTGACTTCGGCGCGCCCATCTCACAACTCCAGGTGCGGGTGCAGGCAACCTATACGCCACTCGCCCCCAACAGCTCGGGAACGTTCAGCGTCCTGGTCGGCGGCTACATCGTGGCCAGCAAGGCCCTGGGCAATTCCGGAACACTGGACTTCCAGGCCAACACCCCGTCCTCGATCCTGAACCGCAACCAACAAGTCGAGTACATGCTCAACTATTCGCCACCCGGCGGCAATTGCCTCTCTGGTGCGCTCCCCATACAGCTCACCATCAATCCGGCATCGGGCTTCTCAGCCCGGTCGGGGCAGACGCTCCCCCCGGGCTTCAATCGCTCTCCCCAGAATCTGGCTTCTGGCCTCGGTGTCGACCTGGTCACCCCGAACAACGCGAACCTGATCGACGCGTGCCGGCTCCTGGTCTCACTGGCTCAGATCCTGCCCGTTGCCCCTCCCCTCCACCTGGTGTCGACCTCCGAGGTGCCCGGTGACGTTGGCTCCACCGATCTGGTGGTTGGGGCAACCGGCGCCGATGCCAGTTCGCTCGGTGGCCCACTGCAGCTCTCGCCCTTCCGGGTCTTGGCCAGTGACAACCTACATATTGCCTATACGGTCGACCAACCCTTCGCCGCTCTCGAGGCGTACAGCTTCCACAACCACGACGTGCTCCTCTCGGGTGCCTACCAGGACGCGGGACTATCAGGAACGTTGACCAATGCGGTGCTCAACGACCCCACCGGCTGGTACGGGTTGGGCACCGCGCAGGTCGCGGTGACGACGTCGGACGGCGTGCTCAGGGTCATCAACGGCCAGTCCATCGCCACCCAGGCTCTTGCTCCGAGCCCATCGGGAAGCTTGGGCATTCCCCTCTGGCTCATCATCGGCCTGGCCGTGGTGTTTGCCCTGATCGTCGTCCGCATCCTGTGGCTGACCATACGCACGAGCCGCTTGAGACGTCGACGGGCCGCGGCCGAGAAGCAGAGGCATGACGATGGTCCCCACGATGCATCGTTGGCGTCGTCCGCTGACGGCGAAGGAGTGGGACCCGTCCCGGACAGCTCATGACGTCGGTAGCTCCTCGATCGGCCGCGCTGGTCGATGTCGCCCCTCGAGACCTCCTCCCCAACCCGGCCGAGAGCGTGCCGAGACTCGACCTCAGATCTCTGTCCAACCGGGCCGGTCCCCGGAGAGGCTGGTGGACCGGTTGGGTCCCGGTCGCGGGCATGGCCTCCGCGGTGCAGGCAGCCATGTTGTGGTGGTCGTGGAACCACCATTTGCTGTTGGCCTACAACGACTCCCGATACCACCTCACGGTGGCTCGGCGGCTCTTCGACGGACCCAACCCCGGGGTGTCGCAAATCGGAACGGTCTGGCTCCCCCTCCCCCACGTCATCGACGCCGTGCCCTCCTTGTGGACGGCGGCATGGCACAACGGCTTGGCCGGGGCGGTCCCGTCCTCCATCTGCGCGGTGGTCACAACGGTGTGCGTCTTCCGGATCTGCGAACGGATCGGGGTCGGACGGGGCGCCGGCTACGTCGCGGCCGCGGTGATGATGACCAATGTCTCATGGATCTTCATCGCCTCCTCGCCACTGGTGGAGCCGTTTCTCGTTGCCGGGATCAGCCTGGCCGTGGTCGGGCTGCTCGGATGGGCGAACAGCGGGCGACGGTACTCGCCCGGCATGACCGTGATCTTCTGCGGACTGCCCACCGGCATGGCCATGCTCTGTCGGTACGAGGGCTGGGCCTTCGCCGGATGTGCCGGGGTCCTGGTCGCCTTGCTGACGTGGCACCGGGTGGGCTGGGGTCCGACGCTGTGGAAGCAGGTGGCCGCATTCGGCGCCATACCGGTGATCATCGCCACGTGGTGGGTCATCTACAACTGGGCCGTGTTCGGCAATCCCTTGGCCTTCCAGCAGGGTCCGTTCTCCGCTCAGGTGCAGTCGGCCGTCCAGGCCAAGTTGGGCCTCCTTCCCGCTCAACACCACGCGGTCACCGCGGCGGCCCTCTTCGGCCGGACGCTGCTCGACATCGTCGGTAAGGGAACGGCCGCCCTGGCCGTGCTCGGTCTGGCCGTTGTCGTGCTCCGCTGGCGCGGCTGGCAGCGAGAGCTCTGGCTGCTCCTGGCCGTGCCCGGGGTCTTTCTCGTCTACTCCCTCTATACGGGACAGATCATCATCCAGCTTCCCCAGCTGATCCCGAGCGGCACCTACAACACCCGATACGTGACCGAAGTTCTTCCCTTCGTGGCCGTGGCCGTGGCCCAGTCACTCCGGTTGTTCCGGACGACCCACCCCAGTGACGGGGAGCGGGAAAGGTCCGCGCCGCTCCGCCCCCGGTCGATCGTTCGACCCATCGTAACGGTGGCCCTCATCGTCGCCGTATCGGTCGGGACCGTATCGGGACTCGTCTCCCACAGCCTGCCCGCCTCGGCCATCACCGTCGTTGAGGCCAGGGCGGAGCTACAGGGGGCCGCACCCGGTTTCGCCGCAGCTGCCTGGCTGAGACGCGACGCCACCACCGGCATCATCCTGGTCGACGACGTCGCCTTTCCCTACCTTCCCAACATGGGAATTGGCTTGCACCGGATCGCCGCCACCTTCTCGGGGGCGCAATGGACCAATACCCTGCGTCATCCGTCCCAGGCGACCTGGATCGTCACCCAGCCCGGCGACCGCCAGGACCGCGTGTGGGACGCGCTCGGTCATCGGGGCGTGTTCAACGGCATGTTCGTCGCCGAGGCTCGCTTCGGCCCCTACGTCATCTACCGCTTGGACAATTTCAACCAACAGCCGGCACAGCAGCTCGTCTCCGGAAGTCAATCCTGATGGACAACGCCGACACGGCCATGGCCCATCAAACCCGCGTTGACCTGGTCAACGAGCTGGTCCGAAGACAAATGCTCTCTCCCGAAGATGCCGAGCGGGCCGTCGAGTTGCACCGATCGGAGGGGGGATGGATCGGAACCGTGCTCTTGGTCCACGGCCTCGTCCGCCGGACCACCTTGTACCGAGCCTTGGCCGAAGTGATCTCCCTCCCCTTCGTCGATCTGGTGGTGACGCCACCCGATGTCGACCTCGTGCAAGACAATGACGTGGCCGACATGCTTCGCGAGCGCTGGCTCCCGTGGCGCTTCGGCACCGACGGGGGCGAGTCAGTCCTTTGGGTGGCGACAGCCGATCCGGAACAAGTGCCCGTCGCCCACCTGGCCGCCGAGTACCAGGCCGATCGGATCGACTTGCTGATCACCACGGACTGGGACCTCATCGACGCGGTGAGCCACGCCGCCGGTGGCGCGATCGCCCAACACGCGGCCGAGTCGCTGGCCGAGGCCCGCCCTCACCTCTCGGCTCGCTACGGGATCACCCGGTTCCAGGTGGCCGGCCTGGTGGCCGCCGCGGTGGTCATGGTCGCCTTTGCCATCTGGCAGCCTCTGGTCGGCCTGGCCGTCCTGGTCGCCGGATTGAACCTCATCTTCGACATCAGCATCGCCACCAAGGTCATCCTGTGCCTGGTGGGAGGGCGCCAGCTGCGCCTGGCCGAAGAAGCGGAGGCTCGTGAGGTGATCGCGGGAACGGCGCCGGTGCGATCCCGGCTCTCCGACCGGGACCTGCCCGACTACACCATTCTTGTGCCCTGTTACCGCGAGGCCAACGTCCTTCCCGAGGTGCTGGCCCGCATCGACGCGCTCGACTACCCGCGATCGAAGAAGCAAGTGCTCGTCCTCTTGGAGGAGGACGATGCAGAGACGATCGCCACGGCCAAGGCCCTACGGCCGCCCGACAACGTCCGCATTGTCATCCTCCCGGACGGCACGCCCCGGACCAAGCCTCGGGGTTGCAACGTGGGCCTGCTCTTGGCTCGGGGCCAGTACTTGGTCATCTACGACGCCGAAGACCGTCCGGAGCCGTCTCAGCTCCGGGAGGTCGTCGACGCATTCGCTCAAGAGACCGACGACGTGGCCTGCCTGCAAGCGCGGCTCAACTACTTCAATTCCGACCAGAACTTCTTGACCCGCATGTTCACCATCGAGTATTCGGTGTGGTTCGACTACATGCTCGTCGGGGTCGACGCCCTGGGCCTGCCGATGCCGCTCGGCGGTACCTCCAATCATTTCCGTACTGACAGGCTCCGAGAGCTGGGCGGATGGGATCCCTACAACGTCACCGAGGACGCCGATCTTGGCATTCGGTGCAAGGCTCACGGCTATCGGGTGGGAACGGTGCAGTCGACCACCTGGGAGGAGGCGTGCTCAGCCACATGGCCGTGGATACGCCAGCGCACCCGCTGGATCAAGGGGTTCATGGTGACGACGGCAGTGCACACCCGCTCCGTCCGAGAGCTCTACCGGACGACGGGTTGGCGCGGGGTGGTGGGCCTCTACTTCTTCATCGGCGGCACGCCGGCCACATTCCTGATCAATCCCCTGGTGGTGTTCCTGGGTCTGTACGGCATCTACGGTCTGCCGCTGCACAACTATCACGTAAACGACTACATCACGGCCATGAACACCTTCAGCCTGGTCTTCGGGACACTGACGATGGTGGCGATCAACATGTACGCCCTCCGGCGTCGGAAGCAGTGGAAGCTCCTGGGCTACGCCTTCTTGAATCCGGTGTATTGGCTGTTGCACTCAACCGCGGCCTGGCGTGCCCTCTACCAGCTCATCCGTAAACCGTCCGAGTGGGAGAAGACCCCCCACGGGCTGGTGGACCCCGCTTCCCAGTCGGGCTGGTCCGAACCAATGGAGGAGTCCGGCCTCTCGGGCGCCGAGCGATGATCCGCACACCAGCCGGAACGACCGGATCCGTTGCCGTCAGGTCACGGTGAGCTGATCAGAGGAGGTGGTGGCACTCGTTCCACCCGGCCCGGTCACGGTCACATCGACCGATCCGGTCACGTTCGGTGGTACGACCGCAGAGAGGGTGCCGTCGGCGTCGACGAAGTAGCTCGATGCCGCCTCCCCGGCAAAGGCCACAGCGGTGCTCCCGGTGAAGCCCGATCCGCTCACCGTCACCTCGGTTCCAGCCGTCACCGGACTTTCGGCCGAGCTGACGGCCGATACGCCGGGTGCCACCGAGGACGATCCCCCAAGCCCAGGCCGGCCCTGGCCCAACAAGGTCATCAATGGATCGCCGGCATTGACGTTGTAATCGCACCAAGTCGGAGTGTCGGGCGACCAGTTCCAGACCAGGATGGCCGCTATGCCGGCGCCGTACTGGGCGGTGTCCTTGGACCCGACCTCCGTTGTTCGATCGGTGGGGCTCACACAGGCTGTGCTGCCGTTGGCGGCGGCGATGCCGAGCTCGCCGTCGATCAGCGGCTTGCCCAGATCGGCCATCTGTTGGATGCGCAAACCGACACCATTCCACTGGTCTCCCCCGATGAGGACGTTGCCGCCGTAGTAGTCATGAAACGAGCCGACGTCGATACCGGGGCTGGCCGAGACGTATTCGAAGTCCGATCCGCCGGTCCCGCACTGCCCGCCTCCCAACATGCCGCTCTCGACCAGATGGTTGGGGTCGAGCGCGTGGATCTCACCGCCCACCACGTCGAAGAACGATCGAAGCGCAGACGCGGCCACCGTCTCGTCCGGGCATGTCTGATGACCGGAGCAGTCCGAAGGTTGGTACTGGCTTGCGCAGGTCGAGGCCTCGGGCTCGCTGATCGGCTCCCAGAGGGCGAGGGCCGGCGACGCCTTGTACCGGTTGACGACCGCTTGGAGGAAGTCCCAGTACGACAGCGGGGTCAAGCCTCTTCCATCGCTGTTGGCAGCACTGTTGAAGACGTCCTGATAGCCCCCCGTGTACCAGGATGGGCCCTGCCAATGGCCACCATCGCAGGGGGCACCCTGTCCGGTGAGCATCGGTACCAGGTACTGGTGGTCGCGGGCGGCAGCCTCGAAGACTCGGTCGAGCGGCGCCCAGTCCAGAGTGTGGGTGAAGTAGTTGGTCACCATGGTGGCCTGGAAGGCTGAGAACCGTACCAGCGATCCCGGCCGGAGAGAAGTGAAGAAGGAGTCGAGCTGGGTGTCGTCGAGCATGGTGCCACATCCCGCGTTTGTGCCCCATGATGTCCCCAGTTCGAAGGCGTTCACGCCGGAGAACAGGGTGGGAACACCGTTGACGGTCAAGGATCCTCCGCTCGATCCGATGTCGGCAGGCCCACCGATATAGGTGAACTGATCGCCGACCGAGACGGGACTGACGCCGCCGCCGGCCGTGACGGTCACGTCGACGGCCGACGCTCCTACCGGTGCGCTGGCGGTGATCGTCGTGTCGGAGTCGACGGTGAATGCTGACGACGTGTTGGGCCCGAACGAGACTGCGGTCGCCCCCGTGAAGCCTGAACCGGTGATGACCACGGTGGTCCCACCGCCAGCCGTGCCGGAGGACGGCTGCAGTTGGGAGACCACAGGGCTCGGTGCCGGATCCGCTCCGGCAGGCACGGCCGGTCCGACCAGGACCGCGGCCAGCGCCATGCCGCTCACCAACAGAACGGACGCGAGGACACCAGGCAGCGGGTTCCGTTGTCGGACTCGCACCATTCCCACCTCCTCGCCAAGCGAAGGCTAGCTCGTCGATCAGGATGACATCGGGTGGACCATCCGAATCGATCGGACGATATGTCCGGGCCCGAACGAAAGGAACAAGTCACGCCTATTCTCTGTTCAAGAGGGACGTAATCTTGTAATCAGGAGCTGGTGCAGTGAGTGACACCCTTTCAGAGACGCCCGAGCGAGACGTCGGGCCGTTGGACGCATATTCCCAGGTCGTGGTCTCGGTGGCCGAGCAGTTGACCCCCCGGGTCGCCGCCCTTGAGGTCTCCCATCGTCAACCGGACGGCAGCTATGCCGGCGGGGCGGGCTCGGCCGTGGTCTTCACCAACGACGGGTTCCTGCTCACCAACGCCCACGTGGTCGGATCGGCTGAGGCCGGCCGGGTCGCCTTTGCCGACGGCACCGCCGTCCCCTTCCACGTCGTGGGCACCGATCGGCTCTCGGACCTGGCCGTGGTCCGCGCCGACGGCGTGACCCCGGCCCCGGCCCGGCTGGGCGAGGCGGCCCAGCTCAAGGTGGGGCAGCTGGTGGTGGCGGTGGGCAACCCGCTCGGTCTGGCCGGCAGCATCACCGCCGGCGTCGTCAGCGCCCTCGGCCGCTCGCTGCCGACCAGAGCGGGCCAAAACGTGCGGATCATCGACGATGTGATCCAGACCGACGCCGCCCTCAACCCCGGCAACTCGGGTGGTGCCCTGGTCGTGGCCTCGGGTGCCGTGGTCGGCATCAACACGGCCGTCGCCGGCGTCGGCGTCGGCCTGGCCATTCCCATCAACTCGATCACCCGCCAGATCATCGCCGCCCTGATGGCCGAGGGGCGCGTGCGCCGGGCCTACCTGGGCGTAGCCGGGACCCCGGCTCCGTTGCCCCCGCTGCTGGCTGGGCAACGGTCACAGAAGACGGGCCTGCGCATCGCCGAGGTCGTCCCCGGCGGACCAGCGGCGCGGGCCGGCTTGCACACCGGCGACCTCCTACTCAGTGCCAACCGCGAGGCGGTGGTCAGCGCCCAGACCCTGCAGCGCCTGATGCTCGGCGATGCCATCGGCCAGCCGCTGGCCCTGACCGTCCTGCGTTCCGATGCCCTGGTCGACGTCATCGCCACCCCGGTGGAGCTGGACGCCACCGACTCGTGACGCCGATGGTCGGCCACGGCCTGATGTTCAGAGACACGCCGTTACGTACAACGATGTACGCTCACGTACATGACCACCATGACGGTCAGCGATGCACGGGCAGCACTCCCCGACGTGCTCGACCGCGTCGACAAAGGGGAAGAGGTCACGATCACCCGGCACGGTCGGCCGGTGGCCGTGGTCGTCCGGCCGGACACGTTACGAAGCCGCCGCGCCGAGCACGCGCTGAGGACGGCGGACAAGACCCGGACGGCGCTGGCGGTCGGTCGGCGAACCTCGCTCAAGCAGAGCATCGGGATCAGCGCGGCGCGCGCCGATGAGTTGGTCAGCGCGATCAGGACGGACCGAGACGCACGGTCCTGATGGACGCATTCGACGCGGACGTCTTGATCTATGCCGCGGCGCCTGGCCACCCGCTCGGCCGGTCGGTGCTGGCCCTCTTCCCCGAGGATTCGCCGGACGATGCCGGCGTCCTGGCCGGGGTCGGATCAACGCTGCTCCTACCCGAGGTGCTGACCAAGGCGACGGGTGACGGCAGTGATGACGAGGTCGCGGCACTCGCCGCACTGCTTGCCCGCCTCGACCTGCGCCCGGTGGACGAGGCGATCGCCTCGATCGCCGTGGCGCTCGGTGCCTGGTACCGCTTGCGGTCGGCCGATGCCGTGCATCTGGCGACGGCCGTGTCGGCTGGCGCCGACCGCTTCATCACCAACAATCGGCGCGACTTTCCCCAGTCGATCGGAGAGGTCTCGATCACGTATCCAGCTGACCTGACCTAGCCAGCGACGGTCGGGTCTCCGGACCGATCGCGATGGTCACTGAGCCAGTCGTGTCGACTCAGGTGCCGACCCGTGCGTCGTCCGCCCACTCCGGTGCAGCCAGGTTCGCTACCGCCCCCGAGTCCCGCACTGCGGCCGTTCCGTCCTTGCCCGGCCGGGCCGGGAGGAAGGCGATGGCCACCACGGCCCCGACCACACTGATGGCGCCGGCCACTCGACAGCCCCCCGACATGCTGTAGAGGAACGCATCGGTCGCGGTAGTGGCCAGTCCGTGTGCCGCCCGGCCGAACCCCGCGTGCGAGAGCACACCGGAGGCGATCACCGCGCCCCCGACTGAGCCCTTGGCGCTTGTGACGGCCCGACCGGGAATTCCAGCGGGCAGGGTCGTCGCCAGCCGGCTCGTGTACAGCGAGGTGGCGACGCTCCCGATGACGGCGACGCCGAGCGTGCCACCGAACAGTCGGGTGGCGTCGTTCACCGCCGACCCGATCCCCGCCTTGGCGGCCGGGACCGCGCCCATGATCGCCTCGGTGGCTGGAGCGCTGGTCAGGCCCATCCCCGACCCGAGGAACAGCATCTGGCCGACGATGACCGGGTAGGAGGTGGAACCAGACGCGGTCGAGGTCCAGAACAGCCCTGTGGCGAAGAGCAACAGCCCGGCTCCGACGATCACCTTGTTGCCGACCCGCACGGCGAGCTTCGTGCCCAGCACCGATGTCACGGCCACAGAAGCGGCCACCGGCAGGAGCCGGACTCCGGTCCCCAGCGGAGAGAAGTTCTTCACGAACTGGAAGTACTGGGTGACGAGGAAGATGAAACCCGACAGGGCGAAGAACGAGATGGCGACGGAGACACTGGCGGCCGTGAATCGTGGATTTCTGAACAGGACGACATCGAGCATCGGGTGCTCCCTCCGCCGCTCGGCCATGACGAAGATGGCGAGCAGTGCCGCTCCACCGGCGATGGTCGCCAGAGACAGCGGGGACTGCCACCCCCAGCCGGGAGCTTCGATGACTCCGAAGACAAGGACAGCCATGCCGGCAGTCGAAAGGGCCAAGCCCAGCCAGTCGAGCGGCGGCGTCCTTGGATCCCGTGACGTCGGGACCGAGAGGGCCACGAGCGCCGCGATCACCCCGGCAACGATGGCCATCAACAGGAACACGCTCCCCCACCAAAATCGCCCGAGGAGCCATCCGCCGACGATCGGGCCCATAGCGATGCCGACACCGGTGGTGGCGCCCCACAATCCGATGGCCTGGGCCCGCTCCTTGCGCTCGGTGAACACGTTCACCAGCAACGAGAGAGTGGACGGGAACATGAGCGCGGCCCCGAGTCCCATCACCGCTCGTGAGCCGATGAGCTCCCCCGTCGTCCCCGACGCGGCTCCAGCCAGACTTCCCATGGCGAAGACGGCCAGCCCAACGAGCAGTGTGCCCTTTCGCCCGAACCGGTCGCTCAGGCTGCCCGCGGCCAAGATCAGGGCGGCGAAGACGAGGCTGTAGGCGTCGACCACCCACTGGAGCTGCGTCGAGTTTGCCCCGAGTTTCCGAACCAGTGTGGGCAACGCCACGTTCACGATCGTGACGTCGAGGCTGATGATGAATGCAGCGAGGCAGAGGGCGGCCAGGACGAGGGAGCGTCTGTGCATACTTTCTTTTATAAAGCCGAGGAGCGACTAAGTCAAGCTATTACACTTGATTTAATCTAGTTCACCGATATGCTGGGGTCATGCGTTCCTACGACCAGTACTGCGCTCTGGCCAAGGCGCTCGACATCGTCGGCGACCGCTGGACACTGTTGATCGCCCGCGAGTTGCTGCTCGGGGCCAACCGCTATCGCGATCTCCAATCCGGCCTTCCCGGCATCCCGACCAACCTCTTGGCGGCGCGACTGCGCCAGCTCGAAGAGGACGGCGTCGTGGCTCGGGACGACCAGGGTCGCTACCGCTTGACGGATTGGGGCGAGTATCTCGGTGAACCGCTCCGCGCCCTGGCCCGGTGGGCGTCGCCGCTCATGGATGAGATGGAAGAAACCGAGACCTTCCGCAGCACCTGGCTCGAGTTTCCGGTGGGCTTCATCTTCGGCGGGGTACAGGCCGATCGTCCTCGAGCAGAAGTAGAGATTCGGGCTGACGGATCCCCAGTGACGATGGAATCGGTCCAAGGAGAGGTCCGATTCCGTGCCGGCTCAGCGACATCACCCGACCTCGTCCTCACCGGCTCCCCCGCCGTGATCGTTGGAGTCCTGTCGGGACGCCTGGACCAGAAGACGGCCGAAGGCCTCGGGGCCAGCATTCTCGGTGACCTCGGAATTCTGTCGCCCCTCCGTCGGGCGGATTGGCTGAGTGGACCTGAGACGTTGGACGAGCCGAGGGCTCGCCGAAAGGCCCCCCACGGATGAGGAGACCGGGGCCGGCATTGCACTCGGTGATCGTCGGCCCGGTCACGAACGTCGCCCTAAGCTCGAAGACGGTGCAGTTCAGCCGCGAGTTACGCCACGACGTCCTGGCCGGCGACATCACCGTCACATTCCGCCTGTGGCGTCAGCCGAAGGTGAAGCCAGGCGGCCGCTACCCGATGGGCGACACCCACCTTGAAGTCGACTCGATCGAGCTCGTTCCCTTCTTCTCCATCGATGCCGAAGATGTCGCCCGGGCCGGAGAGCAGGACCGGGAAGCCCTGCGCCGCCGCGCCGCCCACGCTGGACCGGTCCATGACGACACGCTCCTGTACCGGATCGAGTTCCACCTCGTTCCATAGGCGTCCCACGACCGGCCGGCCTCTATGGGCGGTCACCAGGATCTGCCCCCTGGCCGCCAACAACGACTGCTCGCTGGCGCCCAAGCCGCCACCGAGTGCGATTGTCAGGATCGCAATCCACGCCGAGCGGCCGTGCTCCTAGCCGTCGATATGCATGGTTGCCAGGAGCGGCTCTCGTTTGCCGTTGCCGATTGATCGCTCTCGCGCGCTTGCGAAAGTTCGCACTCAGGTTCTTCCGCCTTGAATGACGGACCACCTCGCCGGCGTTACTGGGCAGTGTTACCTTGCCCGTGTGGGCACTCAAGTCATCGTCTTGAACGGCGTGTCTTCGTCGGGCAAGACAACGCTCGCCCGGGGTCTTCAAGCGATATTCACGGCACCGTGGTTGCTGCTCGGCATCGATGACCTGATCAGGGCGATGCCCAACGAGGGGCTCGAAGATGGATCTCTTCTTCATATTGGCGATAGCGGGCGAGTCCACCTCGGCCCTGGGTGGAAGGACCTTGAGGCGTCCTGGTATCGCGGTGTTGCCGCGATTGCCGCCAGTGGGACTGGCGTCATATTTGACGACGTATTTCTCGGCGGTCGAAAGAGTCAGGAACGGCTGCGAGCGGCCTTTGGACGCCTCGGAGTGCTATGGGTCGGCGTGAACTGCGACCGCGACATAGTAAGAGCAAGGGAGGCCTTGCGCCCAGACCGGGTTCCGGGAATGGCTGAGTCCCAGGCTGCACTTGTTCACGAGGGCGTCGTGTACGACATGACGGTTGACACCAGCCATGCCTCCCCCGAGTCATGCGCTGCCGAGATCTTCTCCCGAATGTTGACCATGGCTGAAAGTGCTGAGCCGCTCCCACCGACGCGGCTCACTGGGGCGCCCTAACGCGGCGTCGCGCGGCCTTCTCTCTTCATGACCTCGTTGAACTTCTCCCAGCGCATCCGGTAGCGGGTACGGCCGTTGCCGGGCAGCCAGTCGATGGAACCTTTGCTTACCTGGAGCTCACCGAGCTTGGCGTCGTCACTCCATACGACGAAGGTCACGTCCGAATGGAGCACGAATCGGGTGGGGAGGTCAATAGTGACGTCATGGCTTGCCATGAGTGGACGGTACCTTCTGGAACGCCAATAAGTAGCCTGGAACGCATAAACGAGCGATCCATCGCCGTTCCGTTACCCTCAAAACAGCTGGGTGGAGCCGCTAGGACGGTAACCCCAGTGTTCGGGGGCGCTACCCGACTCGACGCCTTCGCAGCATGCCTTAGCCAACACGGCGGTCGCCGTTACGGCTCGCTGGCCGTCCCTGGGCAATTCTCGCCAACGACCGAAAGCTCTCCACGTCCAGGGTCTTCCATTTGGTGGAAGTTTTGAACCGGAGCAGGACATCATTTCCCCACCATGCGACCTTTCCGGCGCAGGTCGGCAGGACCGGTGGAAAAGCATCCCCGTAGGCAATATCGTGCACATACCGAGCTGCTTCGGTTACCCAGAGTGGCCACAGAGGAGTCCTCATGCGATTTGAGTCAGCGGTGACCTCCATCAGTTGGATTCCCTCGGAGGCGATCAGTGGTGCACTGACCAAGCTCCCGTTCTCATGGGGCCTGGCTCATTATGACCAGCCGCCTCCCGACGTCCTCGACGACATCATGGAGCTCCGGGACGCCGACCGGTTCCGATTCGCCAACGTTCTGCAGGCGTGGATCGAAGTTAACGACGGACGGATCGTCGAATGGGGCCAGTCCGGAAACGGGCTGATCGGATCCACGACTCTCCGCGTCGGCGGTCGCCAAGCGACATTTCAGGCCACCTCGTTGCCCGACCTCCGCCCCGACCCCGTCGTCCAGCCCGACGCCGTGGTGTTCACGCAGACTGCGGGGGGACGAACGGGCGTGCCCGCTCCTCGCCGGGTACGACGAGCTCCCTTCGTGCAGTTCTCCGCGCCGCTGGCGTGGACGACACTTTCCCTGACCATTCGGGCCGACGGCTCATCAGCTCACGAACTAGTCGGTGCGAGCTCATTTCCCCGACACTGGCTCTATGGCACCAAGGGTGAGATCGAGACAAAGAGCGGCTTGATCGATTTCTCCGACTGGTCGAAGTCGGCGTTCGGTCGGCACAGCCCTTGGGGCGATGCCGACTCCCCCGCCCTGACCACTGCGGTGGAGACCGCACTCGAGCGACAACTGTCCGTCACGCTGATGCAAGGCGACGTGGCCCCGCTCATTCGATCGCTGCGCGCCGGCGACGTGATCACCGAACAAGGAGCGGAGGAGAGCGAGCTCTTCTTAATTCTCGACGGTGTAGTCAGCGTGGAAGTCGATGGTGAGGCCTTGGCCGAACTGGGTCCTGGGGCGCTGTTGGGCGAGCGGGCCCTGTTGGAGGGGGGAAAGAGGACCTCCACGCTGAGGGCCATCACCGCGACCAAGATCGCCGTGGTACCCGGCGACCACATCGACCACGAGGCCCTTCTGGAACTGAGCAAGGGACATCGGCGGGAAGACGAGGAACGGTAGCGGCCGCGATCCAAGGCATGGAGCACCGCCGCCATGGCGACTCACGGTTGGTCTGCATCCAGAATGTCGGCTGCGCCGCGACGCCTGCGGCGCCGAGTGGCGCTGCTGGAGTATTGACCCCGAATCAGCACCAAGGCGAGCAGGACGAACGCCGCGAACACTGCCGCAGTGCTCCCGGCCGGTGTTGCCACTGAAGAGGAAACGACGACGGCCAAAACCGAGTTCATCTGAGTCGCGCCGCAACTTGCCGTAACCGTCACCTGTCCCGCCTTTTCGATGGCCGGAGTGATCATGGCGGTGAACACGCCCTGACTGTTGGCTGTCGCCGAACCGACGTGCCGGCCACCGATCGTGAGGAACACTGGCATACCGGCCGGACATCCGGCGCCAGTCACTTTCGTCGCTTCCCCGGGCACGACCGTGGCGTGGCCCAGCACAAGCCTGACTGGTCCCGTGCCACGGGGCAGAACCGAGCCGACACCAAAGAGCGGGGTGGCAGTGGCCGGGAGGACCCCAAGCAGAGGAGGCGTGAACGGGGTGAACTGCAGAGACGGCCCGACGAAGACGGGTCCGAGTCCCACTCCCAGCGCCGAGGGAATTGAAGAAAATGCACTGCCAAACGACGCCGGCTGAGGCGTCGGTCCCGTTCCTATCGTGGGTGTCGGAGGCGTCGGTCCCGGTGTCGGAGGCGTCGGTCCCGGTGTCGGAGGCGTCGGTCCAGGTATCGGAGGTGGCGGCGGCGGTGGAGGCGGCGGCGGCGGTGGAGGCGGCGGCGGTGGAGGCGGTGGCGGTGGAGGCGGTGGTGGTGGTGGCGGTGGTGGTGGTGGTGGTGGCGGTGGTGGTGGTGGTGGAGGAGGAGGAGGTGGGTGGAGGTGGTGGTGGAGGTGGCGGTGCCACCGCGATCACGAAGGGCCCGGCGGTGGCGTCAGGGCTCACCCCGTTGGAGGCGATGACCGAGTAGGTGAAGCTGGTGGTGCCGGTGGGTGGGGTCCCGGTCACGGCCCCGGTGGTCGGGTCGATCGACAGGAAGGTGGGCGCCCCGGTAGCCAGCGAATAGGTGATGGTGTCCGGGGTGCCCGTCGCCGGGAAGGTATAGGCGTAGCGGGTGCCGACGGTGGCCGTCAGCGGTGGGCTGTCGGCCGTGAAGGTGGGCGCCGCGTTGGCTGGGCTGACCGTGACAGTGAAGGGCCCGGCGGTGGCGTCAGGGCTCACCCCGTTGGAGGCGATGACCGAGTAGGTGAAGCTGGTCGTGCCGGTGGGTGGGGTCCCGGTCACGGCCCCGGTGGTCGGGTCGATGGACAGGAAGGTCGGCGCACCGGTGGCCAGTGAATAGGTGATGGTGTCCGGAGTGCCGGTGGCCGCGAAGGTATAGGCGTAGGGGGTGCCGACGGTGGCCGTCAGCGGTGGGCTGTCGGCCGTGAAGGTGGGCGCCGCGTTGGCTGGGCTGACCGTGACAGTGAAGGGCCCGGCGGTGGCGTCAGGGCTCACCCCGTTGGAGGCAGTGACCGAGTAGGTGAAGCTGGTGGTGCCGATGGGTGGGGTGCCGGTGACGGCCCCGGTGGTCGGGTCGATCGACAGGAAGGTCGGCGCCCCGGTGGCCAGTGAGTAGGTGATGGTGTCCGGGGTGCCGGTGGCCGCGAAGGTATAGGCGTAGGGGGTGCCGACGGTGGCCGTCAGCGGTGGGCTGTCGGCCGTGAAGGTGGGCGCCGCGTTGGCTGGGCTGACCGTGACAGTGAAGGGCCCGGCGGTGGCGTCAGGGCTCACCCCGTTGGAGGCAGTGACCGAGTAGGTGAAGCTGGTGGTGCCGATGGGTGGGGTGCCGGTGACGGCCCCGGTGGTCGGGTCGATCGACAGGAAGGTCGGCGCACCCTCGGCCAGTGAGTAGGTGATGGTGTCCGGGGTGCCCGTGGCCGCGAAGGTATAGGCGTAGGGGGTGCCGACGGTGGCCGTCAGCGGTGGGCTGTCGGCCGTGAAGGTGGGCGCCGCATTGGCTGGGCTGACGGTGACAGTGAAGGGCCCGGCGGTGGCGTCAGGGCTCACCCCGTTGGAGGCGATGACCGAGTAGGTGAAGCTGGTCGTGCCGATGGGTGGGGTGCCGGTCAGCGCCCCGGTGGTCGGGTCGATCGACAGGAAGGTCGGCGCACCCTCGGCCAGTGAGTAGGTGATGGTGTCCGGAGTGCCCGTCGCTGGAAGGTGTAGGCGTAGGGGGTGCCGACGGTGGCCGTCAGCGGTGGGCTGTCGGCCGTGAAGGTGGGCGCCGCATTGGCTGGGCTGACCGTGACAGTGAAGGGCCCGGCCGTCGCGTCAGGGCTCACCCCGTTGGAGGCGATGACCGAGTAGGTGAAGCTGGTCGTGCCGATGGGCGGGGTGCCGGTCAGCGCCCCGGTGGTCGGGTCGATCGACAGGAAGGTCGGCGCACCCTCGGCCAGTGAGTAGGTGATGGTGTCCGGGGTGCCCGTCGCCGGAAGGTATAGGCGTAGGGGGTGCCGACGGTGGCCGTCAGCGGCGGGCTGTCGGCCGTGAAGGTGGGCGCCGCATTGGCTGGGCTGACCGTGACAGTGAAGGGCCCGGCCGTGGCGTCAGGGCTCACCCCGTTGGAGGCGATGACCGAGTAGGTGAAGCTGGTCGTGCCGATGGGTGGGGTGCCGGTCACGCGCCCCGGTGGTCGGGTCGATCGACAGGAAGGTCGGCGCACCCTCGGCCAGTGAGTAGGTGATGGTGTCCGGGGTGCCCGTCGCTTGGAAGGTATAGGCGTAGGGGGTGCCGACGGTGGCCGTCAGCGGTGGGCTGTCGGCCGTGAAGGTGGGCGCCGCGTTGGCTGGGCTGACGGTGACAGTGAAGGGCCCGGCGGTGGCGTCAGGGCTCACCCCGTTGGAGGCGATGACCGAGTAGGTGAAGCTGGTCGTGCCGATGGGTGGGGTGCCGGTCACGCGCCCCGGTGGTCGGGTCGATCGACAGGAAGGTCGGCGCACCCTCGGCCAGTGAGTAGGTGATGGTGTCCGGGGTGCCCGTCGCTGGAAGGTATAGGCGTAGGGGGTGCCGACGGTGGCCGTCAGCGGTGGGCTGTCGGCCGTGAAGGTGGGCGCCGCATTGGCTGGGCTGACCGTGACAGTGAAGGGCCCGGCGGTGGCGTCAGGGCTCACCCCGTTGGAGGCGGTGACCGAGTAGGTGAAGCTGGTCGTGCCCGTGGGTGGGGTGCCGGTCAGCGCCCCGGTGGTCGGGTCGATCGACAGGAAGGTCGGCGCACCCTCGGCCAGTGAGTAGGTGATGGTGTCCGGGGTGCCCGTGGCTTGGAAGGTGTAGGCGTAGGGGGTGCCGACGGTGGCCGTCAGCGGTGGGCTGTCGGCCGTGAAGGTGGGCGCCGCATTGGCTGGGCTGACCGTGACAGTGAAGGGCCCGGCCGTGGCGTCAGGGCTCACCCCGTTGGAGGCGATGACCGAGTAGGTGAAGCTGGTCGTGCCGGTGGGTGGGGTCCCGGTCACCGCCCCGGTGATCGGGTCGATGGACAAGAAGGTCGGCGCACCCTCGGCCAGCGAATAGGTGATGGTGTCCGGAGTGCCGGTGGCCGGAAGGTATAGGCGTAGGGGGTGCCGACGGTGGCCGTGAGCGGTGGGCTGTCGGCCGTGAAGGTGGGCGCCGCATTGGCCGGGCTGACGGTGACAGTGAAGGGCCCGGCCGTGGCGTCAGGGCTCACCCCGTTGGAGGCGATGACCGAGTAGGTGAAGCTGGTCGTGCCGATGGGTGGGGTGCCGGTCACGGCCCCGGTGGTCGGGTCGATCGACAGGAAGGTCGGCGCACCCTCGGCCAGTGAGTAGGTGATGGTGTCCGGAGTGCCGGTGGCCGCGAAGGTATAGGCGTAGGGGGTGCCGACGGTGGCCGTCAGCGGTGGGCTGTCGGCCGTGAAGGTGGGCGCCGCATTGGCTGGGCTGACCGTGACAGTGAAGGGCCCGGCGGTGGCGTCAGGGCTCACCCCGTTGGAGGCGATGACCGAGTAGGTGAAGCTGGTCGTGCCGTGGGTGGGGTGCCGGTCACGGCCCCGGTGGTCGGGTCGATGGACAAGAAGGTCGGCGCACCCTCGGCCAGTGAGTAGGTGATGGTGTCCGGAGTGCCCGTCGCTGGAAGGTATAGGCGTAGCGGGTGCCGACGGTGGCCGTCAGCGGTGGGCTGTCGGCCGTGAAGGTGGGCGCCGCATTGGCTGGGCTGACGGTGACAGTGAAGGGCCCGGCCGTTGCGTCAGGGCTCACCCCGTTGGAGGCGATGACCGAGTAGGTGAAGCTGGTCGTGCCGGTGGGCGGGGTGCCGGTCACCGCCCCGGTGATCGGGTCGATGGACAAGAAGGCGGGGGCACCCTCGGCCAGCGAGTAGGTGATGGTGTCCGGAGTGCCGGTGGCCGCGAAGGTATAGGCGTAGGGGGTGCCGACCGTGGCGGTGAGCGGTGGGCTGTCGGCCGTGAAGGTGGGCGCGGCGTTGGCCGGGCTGACGGTGACAGTGAAGGGCCCGGCCGTTGCGTCAGGGCTCACCCCGTTGGAGGCGATGACCGAGTAGGTGAAGCTGGTCGTGCCCGTCGGCGGGGTGCCGGTCACCGCCCCGGTCACGGGTCGATGGACAAGAAGGTCGGGCGCACCCTCGGCCAGCGAGTAGGTGATGGTGTCCGGAGTGCCGGTGGCCGCGAAGGTATAGGCGTAGGGGCTATTGGCCGTGGCGGTGAGCGGTGGGCTGTCGGCCGTGAAGGTGGGCGCGGCGTTGGCCGGGCTGACGACCACGTCGAAGGGCCCGGCGGTGGCGTCAGGGCTCACCCCGTTGGAGGCGGTGACCGAATAGGTGAAGCTGGTCGTGCCCGTGGAGGGGTGCCGGTGACGGCCCCGGTGGTCGGGTCGATCGACAGGAAGGTCGGGGGCACCCTCGGCCAGTGAGTAGGTGATGGTGTCCGGGGTGCCGGTGGCCTGGAAGGTATAGGCGTAGGGGGTCCCGACCGTGGCCGTGAGCGGTGGGCTGTCGGCCGTGAAGGTGGGCGCGGCGTTGGCCGGGCTGACGACCACGTCGAAGGGCCCGGCCGTGGCGTCAGGGCTCACCCCATTGGAGGCGGTGACCGAATAGGTGAAGCTGGTCGTGCCCGTCGGCGGGGTGCCGGTGACGGCCCCGGTCACAGGGTCGATGGACAAGAAGGTGGGGGCACCCTCGGCCAGCGAGTAGGTGATGGTGTCCGGAGTGCCGGTGGCCGCGAAGGTATAGGCGTAGGGGCTCCCGACCGTGGCCGTGAGCGGTGGGCTGTCGGCCGTGAAGGTTGGGCGGGCGCTGACGGTGACAGTGAAGGGCCCGGCCGTGGCGTCAGGGCTCACCCCGTTGGAGGCGGTGACCGAGTAGGTAAAGCTGGTCGTGCCGATGGGCGGAGTGCCGGTCACCGCCCCAGTGGTCGGGTCGATGGACAAGAAGGCGGGGGCACCCTCGGCCAGCGAGTAGGTGATGGTGTCCGGAGTGCCGGTGGCCGCGAAGGTATAGGCGTAGGCGGTGCCGACGGTGGCCGTGAGCGGTGGGCTGTCGGCGGTGAAGGTTGGGGGGGCGCTGACCGTGACAGTGAAGGGCCCGGCCGTCGCGTCAGGGCTCACCCCATTGGAGGCGGTGACCGAATAGGTGAAGCTGGTGGTGCCGGTGGGCGGGGTGCCGGTGACGGCCCCGGATTCGGGGTCGATGGACAAGAACGTCGGCGCACCCTCGGCCAGCGAGTAGGTGATGGTGTCCGGGGTGCCGGTGGCTTGGAAGGTATAGGCGTAGGCGGTGCCGACGGTGGCCGTGAGCGGTGGGCTGTCGGCCGTGAAGCTGGGCGCGGCATCGACGGTGATCGAGAGGTTCGCCGACTGCGTCTGGTCGGGAACCCCTGAGTCGGTGACGGTGACCGTGAAGCTCGAGCTCCCACCCGGGCCGGTCGGCGTCCCGGTAATCGCACCGGTCGACGGGTTGAGGGTGAGCCCTGCGGGCAGGGATCCTACCGTCACCTGCCAGCTGTAGGGAGTCGTTCCCCCGGAAGCAGCCAGAGCGGCAGTGGGGTAGGCCGTTCCGACCACGCCATTGGGCAACGACGTCGTCGTGATGGCGAGGCCGGCGACAACGACGAGGTCGACGGCGTTCGCCTTGTAGACGGTCGTGTAGGGCTGAGTACCGAACGAGTACGAGGAGAACTGGCCACTGCGGGCGCCAGAGTTGGTGATGATGGCGAAGCTCTGTCCCACAGTGGGAGTGAAGCCACTCGTGTTGACGGCCAGCTGCCCGCTCAACGTCGCTGTCCCGGTCACGGACAGGTGTCCGAAGGTACTGGGGCCGGTGACGTCGACCGTGAGGGAGCCGCCGCTCCCCTGGCTGTAAGCACCCTGGATGGTGGTGGCCTGACCCGACTCGACCTCGAATGTCCCGTTGTTGATCAACGACCCGCTGATTGTCGTTCCTGCCGTCGTCGCCTGCGAGATGATCGACCCGTTGTTGATAAGCGTGCCGCCCGTGATGCTCACGCTCGCACCGGCTTGCAGAACGACGCTCTGACCGGCGGCCATGTTCCCCGACAGGTGGCCGCCGGCCGAGGTGAAGCTGAAGCTCGACGCGCCGGTGTTGGTGAAGTTGAGGTTGGCATTGTTGATCGTGATGGGGTTGCCCGAGGTCGTCCCGGCATCCTGGTTGAAGGTGCCCTGAGCCCCGAGACCGCCCGCTTCCACCGTGAAGGTGCCCTGGTTGGCGATGGCCCCGTTGGCCCCGTTGGTCACCGTGCCGGCCACCTGGGTGAGGGTGGCCCCGCTCGCCACCGTGATCGCCCCCTCGTTGGTCAGCGTCGCCCCGTTGAGGGTCATCGAGGCGTCGTCCACGATGCCGCCGGGGGCGGCGCCCTGGTTGTCATAGGTGCCGTCCAGGGTGAAGGCGCCGGTGCTGCCCGCGTCGGCCTCGATGGTGCCGGTATTGGTCAACGTGCCCCCCGACACGTTCAGGGTGGACCCGGTGCCCGAGGCCTGGATGACACCGGCATTGATGAGCGGACCGGCGACTGTCACCGTGGCCGAGTTGATGGCAACGCTCTGCCCGGCGGCCATGTTCCCCGACAGGTGGCCGCCGGCCGAGGTGAAGCTGAAGCTCGACGCGCCGGTGTTGGTGAAGTTGAGGTTGGCATTGTTGATCGTGATGGGGTTGCCCGAGGTCGTCCCGGCATCCTGGTTGAAGGTGCCCTGAGCCCCGAGACCGCCCGCTTCCACCGTGAAGGTGCCCTGGTTGGCGATGGCCCCGTTGGCCCCGTTGGTCACCGTGCCGGCCACCTGGGTGAGGGTGGCCCCGCTCGCCACCGTGATCGCCCCCTCGTTGGTCAGCGTCGCCCCGTTGAGGGTCATCGAGGCGTCGTCCACGATGCCGCCGGGGGCGGCGCCCTGGTTGTCATAGGTGCCGTCCAGGGTGAAGGCGCCGGTGCTGCCCGCGTCGGCCTCGATGGTGCCGGTATTGGTCAACGTGCCCCCCGACACGTTCAGGGTGGACCCGGTGCCCGAGGCCTGGATGACACCGGCATTGATGAGCGGACCGGCGACTGTCACCGTGGCCGAGTTGATGGCAACGCTCTGCCCGGCGGCCATGTTCCCCGACAGGTGGCCGCCGGCCGAGGTGAAGCTGAAGCTCGACGCGCCGGTGTTGGTGAAGTTGAGGTTGGCATTGTTGATCGTGATGGGGTTGCCCGAGGTCGTCCCGGCATCCTGGTTGAAGGTGCCCTGAGCCCCGAGACCGCCCGCTTCCACCGTGAAGGTGCCCTGGTTGGCGATGGCCCCGTTGGCCCCGTTGGTCACCGTGCCGGCCACCTGGGTGAGGGTGGCCCCGCTCGCCACCGTGATCGCCCCCTCGTTGGTCAGCGTCGCCCCGTTGAGGGTCATCGAGGCGTCGTCCACGATGCCGCCGGGGGCGGCGCCCTGGTTGTCATAGGTGCCGTCCAGGGTGAAGGCGCCGGTGCTGCCCGCGTCGGCCTCGATGGTGCCGGTATTGGTCAACGTGCCCCCCGACACGTTCAGGGTGGACCCGGTGCCCGAGGCCTGGATGACACCGGCATTGATGAGCGGACCGGCGACTGTCACCGTGGCCGAGTTGATGGCAACGCTCTGCCCGGCGGCCATGTTCCCCGACAGGTGGCCGCCGGCCGAGGTGAAGCTGAAGCTCGACGCGCCGGTGTTGGTGAAGTTGAGGTTGGCATTGTTGATCGTGATGGGGTTGCCCGAGGTCGTCCCGGCATCCTGGTTGAAGGTGCCCTGAGCCCCGAGACCGCCCGCTTCCACCGTGAAGGTGCCCTGGTTGGCGATGGCCCCGTTGGCCCCGTTGGTCACCGTGCCACCACTCAGGAGTAAAGCTCCGGCCGTGCCGATCTGCAGGGTCTGCGTGCCGCCCGCGCCGCCGATGGTCAGTGCGGCCACCTGGGTACTGGTGTTGAGCGTGACGGTGTAGGTTCCTCCGACGCTGGGCGCCACGCCGATACAGACGTCGCTGCTCGAGGTGGGGACACTGTTGGTCGACCAATTGCTGGCGGTGTTCCAATCCCCGCCCGCCGAACCGACCCAGGAGTCGTTACAGGTGGCGGCACTGGCCGGGCTTTCCGACAACAGCACCGCTCCCGCAACACCGAGGCTGCACCCGCCCGCAACCAGGACGGCGGCAAGCACGGGACGGAGCGCACGACCCCTCCTCGAAGACGAACTGGCTCGCCGTACGGCCCGGCCGGCAGTTGGCACTGCAGAAGCCTATGTTGACCTGCGATAACCCGTCGAACAGCCGTCGGCCCCCGCCCAGAACCCCTGGTCACCGAGGCAATCCGCTCGGTGACGGAGGGCGGCGGGAGGACCGCGCAACGTCGCCGACTATGGCCGACTCAGTGGGCAGACACCCCGTAGATGGTCTCGACCGACATCCGTCCCTTGACCGTCACCGTCTCCGGATCACCGAAGGCGAACGAGCCGCCCGCCGCCTTTCGCACGGGGTCGGTGGCGATGATCGCCGGACGCCCCTCACGATTGGCGATGCTCGAGATCCGAAAGGCCACATTGGTGGCATCACCGAGGACCATGAGCACGGCCCCCGGCATCAACTGCATCACGACCGATCCCATCGATGCTCCCCAACCCATCTTCAGTGGCGAACCGTCGGCGTAGCGCAGTTCGATGTGGGCAGTGATCTCGGACACCATCGCGGCTGCGGCCAGTGCGAACTCGAGGGCATGGACGGGTGCCTCCGGGTCGACGTCGAACTCCCAACCGGCAAAGAACGCATCGCCCACGTAGTCGACCAGGGTTCCCCGAAACCGGCTCAACAGCTGCCGCAGCTCGGCATAGACATGGTCGATGTCGCGGGCCAGCACTCGATGGTCGGCGTACTCCGACACGGTCGAGAAGTTGATGAGATCGCCGACGAGCAGGACCATGGTCGTGGGTTTGGCGACCGACACCGTCTCGCGTGATGGAGCGGCCCGGACCGGTCGGGTGGGCTCAGCCACGATCCTGAGCTTGAGCACGTGGTCACCGAGTTGGATCGAGTCGCCGTCGCTCAGGGGGACGGCCACCGAGCGCTCGATCCGGATGCCGTTCACCCGGCTCCCGTTGCTCGACGTGTCGACGACCACGACGGCCGAGCGCTCAGGATCCACCCGCAGTTCGAGGTGATTGCGCGAGATGGCCAGATCCTCGCTCAAGACGATTCGATGGGACTCGTCGACGCCGGCACACTCTCGGCCGACGAACAGCCGGTCGGTCAGCGCCAGGGTGGATTCGACCGGAGTCCCGGGGTCCACCACCACGTGAGCGAAGGCTGGTGCGGCCACTCCGGAACTCGACTCCTCGGCCATCACACCTCCTCCCCGTCGGCCGACGGGCACCGGTCGGCCCGTGCGCCCCCTGGGAAGACTCAGCTCGAGACGGGTGGTCCCTCTCGAGATTCAGCTCACGTTCGCAGGTCCTGCTTCTCGGACCAGCTCTCGCCGCACCCCCTGGTTATATGCTTTCATGACCTTCGGTGGCCCAAATATAGACAAGCGGTCGGACTGTGAGCCACCCGTCATCACCGCAAAGGAGCCTGGTGGAGAGCAACGGCACGCTGAGCGCTGCTTTGCCTGGGTACGAGATCGGCGACGAGCTCGGACGCGGAGGGTTCGGCGTCGTGGTGGCCGGACGCCATCGCCAGCTCGGTCGGGAGGTGGCGATCAAGCAGCTGCCTCCCTCGCTCGTGAGCAACCAGTCGGTACGGTCCCGCTTCTTGTCCGAAGCGCGGGTCCTGGCCTCGATCGACCATCCCCACGTGGTTCCCGTCTACGACTACGTGGAGCACGACGACACCTGCATCCTGGTCATGGAACGGTTGGCCGGGGGTACGGTCTGGCAGCATTTCGTCGATCAGGGATTCGATCAGCCGACGGCCTGCGCCATCGCGTTGGCCGTGTGCTCGGGCCTGCACGGCGCCCATCAACACGGAGTCCTCCACCGCGACATCAAACCGGAGAACGTGCTCTTCGGTGCCGACCATTCGCTCAAGGTGACCGACTTCGGGATTGCCCATGTGCTCGGCCGGAACGACGTCCTGGCCAGCCCGAGTGGTGAGCTCTTGGGCACCCCCGCCTACATGGCTCCCGAGCAAGCCAGCGGTGCCGACCTCGGACCGGCCACCGACGTGTACGCGGTCGGGGTCATGCTCTTCGAGCTGCTCTCGGGGCAGCTCCCGTACCGGGAGGACGGCGGCTCGCTCGCCATCGTGCTCCGGCACATCAACGAGACGGCGACGCCGTTGACCGAGGTCGCGCCCACCGTCCCGGCCCCGCTGGCCGAGGCCACCATGCGAGCGCTGGCCACGGCCCCCGGCGATCGCTTCGAGTCGGCCGAGGAATTCGGGGTCGCCATCGGTACGGCCGCCGGCGGGGCGTGGGGCAACGACTGGCTCGAGCGAACCGGCGTCTCCCTGCGCGACACCGGATCGATACTGGTCAGCGCCAAGAGCACGGCGCCCACCGCCGTCACCTCCGACACCCATGCCGTCGTCCGACCGGCCATCGAAGTGCACGTGGGAGCAGGAGCAGGCCAGGACCTGGCCCTGGACGACCTGATGCCCCTTCGCCGCCAGAGCCTGGAGATGCCGCCCTTCCCGTCGGTGCTGGTGTGGGTCGCCGCTGGGCTCACCCTCATCATGTTGGTCCTCGGGCTCCTGGGCGTGGGCTCCTCGCCGCCCCGGCCCCAGCTGGCCCCCGGTGTGGTCACCATCAACGGTCACGATCCCACGGCCGGGCCCGTACCGCTCAACCTCGACCACAACATTCCCATCGTGCTCCACCAGTTGAGCTCGACCACGACACCGGCCACGGCCCAGATCGTCCTCTCCCTGGGCGGCGTCAACATCGTGCACTCGACAACCGTGCCCTTGGTCCGCACATCGAGCGGTTGGTTCACGTCGGTCGACGCCAGCATCGGTCGCTATGTGGTGGGCGGGAAGTTGTCGGGCTCGTTGCAGGTCGTCGGTGCCCACGGCGGGCTGGTGGACGACTTCCCGGCCCAGGCCCAGCGCTCGCCCTTTCTGACCTTCGGGGGACTGGTCGGCATCGTGTTGCTGTTGGTCGTCGGCTCCTATGTTGAATCACTGTTGCGAGTCCTCCGTCGGGGCTACCGGAGGTCCACTCGGTCTTCGGTCGTCGGATTGGCCATCGTCGGCATCTTCGCCGGTGTGACCACGGCCCTCTGGAGTTGGATGCTCGGCATCTCGAGCCCGACCTGGCCCGGCTATCTCATCCCGATGGTCGTCGGGGCCGGAGCAGGGCTGGCCGCTGCCCTGGCCGCGGTGGAGATGGGGCGCCGGGCCCGAGTCCGCCGCCGTTCCAATCGCCTCGTCCTGGTCGCCCACCGGAGCGCTCCTGTCGGTGGCGCGCCGTCCCCGACCGGCAGGACCTGACATGTATCGGGCTAGCCGGTGGACTGCTCGACGGTGGGCCGCGGCCTTGCTGGTGGCCGGCGCACTGGGCCTGATCTCGCTGCTCACGCTCGCCCCGGTGGTCCCGGCCTGGGCCGCGGCGCCCGCGCCCCGCTTCGGGGCGGTGATCAACGGTCAGCCCGTCTCGCTGTCGACCGACGCGCACCCGGTGGACATCTACCCGGATCGGTCGACGCTCGTCCGCATCGCGGTGCAGAACACCGGCTCCTCGACGATCCAGGCGGCCACGGTGCGGCTCGAGGGTGCCGTCATCGGGCTTCCCCTGTTCTCCTACGACACCTCGGTCGGCCTCGTGATCCCACCTGGAGGCACGAAGACGCTGGCCTTCGCGCTCAACGTGAATGGCATCGGGAGCCAGGCCACCGGGCTGGTGGCCGGGACGCTCGCACTCCTCGGCCCGAACGGCAACCAGCTCTCGACGAGATCGCTGGTCATCAAGGTGCACGGCTCCCTGCAGTCCCTCTACGGGCTCTTCGGACTGGCCGTGCTCGTCCTCACCGTCTCAGCCCTGGCCTTGGCCCTGGTCGCCCTGGCCCGACACACCTTGCCGGCCAATCGATGGCTCCGGGGGGTCCGGTTCTTCATACCCGGTTTCGGGGTGGGGCTCGTGTTGACCTTCACCTTCTCGGCACTCGACATCTTCACACCCGGTCCGAGCCACTGGCTCCCGCTCCTGATCGCCTGCAGCGTGACCGGCTTTGCCGTGGGCTACCTCACGCCGGCCCCCAACCAGGAGATCGTGGACGACTACGACGACGACGTGTTGTTGGCCGAGATCGTGGTGGTCGATGATGATGGCCTCGACCCTGAGCCACCGTCGGACACGGTCGGGCCCACCGGCCCTCCGCCGGGGACCCCTGACAGCCGGGCCACTATCGCCCCGTAGCGAAACAGAGACCCAACCATGCTGACCGCCGATGACCCTGGCCCGTTGAGGCTCTCCGTGCCCCTCCGGCCTCGCCGATCGACGGCGGGTGCCCGTCGCTGGTCGATGGCATGAGGCTGATCCTCTGCGGCGTCCGGGGTTCGACTCCCGCCCCCGGGCCCGAGTTCGTGCGCTACGGAGGTCACACGTCGTGTGTCGCCCTGTGCCACGACGGCGAGCCGCCCTCGCTGATCCTCGATGCGGGAACGGGGATCCGGCGGGTGACCAAGCTGCTCGACGGCGAGCCATTTCGCGGCACCATCCTGCTCGGCCACCTGCACTGGGACCACACCCAGGGATTGCCCTTCTTCTCCGCGGCCGACCGGCCCGACGCGGTGGTGGAGCTCTACATGCCGGCCCAGGGCGACCCCGAGTCGGTGCTGGCCGGCATGATGTCCAACCCCTACTTTCCCATCACTCCATCAGGGCTGCGGGGAAAGTGGGCGTTTCGTTCGCTCGAACCGGGTGAGCACCAGATCGAGGGGTTCACCGTCCACGCCCTGGACATCCCGCACAAGGGTGGGCGCAGCTTCGGCTATCGGATCACCGATGGATCCTCGTCGATCGCCTATCTCAGCGACCACGCGCCACTGAACCTGGGCCCCGGCGACGATGAGCTCGGCGAGTACCACTCCACCGCCATGACCCTGGCCCGAGGGTGCAACGTGCTCATTCACGACGCCCAGTACACCGATGCCGAGCTCCCGGAACGGGCCGATTGGGGTCACTCGTCCTCGGGTTACGCCGTCGGCTTCGCCCGGGCCGCCGGCGCCGACCGGGTCCTCCTCTTCCACCACGACCCGTCGCGGACCGACGACGCCATCGACGCCATCGCCGCTCGTTTCTCCGACGCATCGATGCTGGTGACGGCGGCCTCCGAGGAGCTGGTCATCGACCTCCCGTGACCATGTGCCGTCACCGCCGCTGCGCAGGCCCTATTGCAATTGCTCGGGGTCTGGCGGCGTGTACGACACCAGTGGTCCCTCCCACGCTGCGCTGGCGACGATGCGGCCTCCTTCGGGCAGCTCCTCCCAGAAGTTCTTGACTGCTTCCGTTCGGAGGTGAGCGGTCAAGGCCTCTTCGCACTCCCACAGCTCGTGCAAGATGAATCGATTGGGACGTTCGATGTCGGTGCTGAATCGATAGAGCATGCAGCCCTCTTCTCGGTGCGTTGCCGCCGTCGTCCGACGGGCCAACGAGATGACCTCATCCCGGGCCTCAGGCGCGGCGTCAAAGATGAGCTCCATGAAGATCACGGCCGTGAGTCCTCTCCGCTGAGCTGTTCGTACAAGAGGCTAATTGCTGACTGACGCCCACCTCCGCGAGCCGACGCACCCGGGATTCTCGGTCTGCCATAAGCATGCTCACAGGTTCCTCTTAGCTTCCGGGTCCACAGTTGTACCGGACCACAAACGAGCGGTCGAAGGGAGACGAGGGCATGATCGACCATGACGGGTCAGCGGCAACGACAACCCATCGCACGGCCGTGGCCGGCATGGGGCACCGAGTCGCTTCGGCTCTGGGCATGGTCGGGTTCGGTCTCTTTGTTCTGGTCGGAGCGGCAGCTGCGCTGTCCATCAGCGCGTGGGAAGCGGGAAGCCGAAATCGGACCCGCCACACGCACGCCTACCGGCCGAGCGCCGAACCACGAAACTGAGCCTCGCGTTGGCCACCAGGGCGTTGATCTCCAGCAGGACATGACGACGATCACCGGAGAGGAGAACAGCCCCCCGAAGGCGCCAGAGACCCAGACAGGGCCGCCGCAAACCGTCAGGCCGAGCCGATGACCTCACCGAATTGGATGGTGCCCAGCGTCACGCCGGGTGCCTCGGCCCCCTCGGGAGGCGCGGCGGCGCGGGCCTGCTCTTCGGTCTCAAACACCTCGATCGAGACCCCGTGTGAGTCGTCGACAGCCACGAAGTAGGCGCCGAGGAATCCGGGGGCTCCCTTCATCATTGGTATGACTTCCTCGTCGAGGCCCCGCTTCGCCTCGGCCAGGTTGGAAACGTTGGCGTGGATCACGATGGCGTGCATGGCTGATCTCCCTGTTCGACCGCAGACTCTTGGACGTTAACCGCGGTCGAGCGCCACTGCTGGTGCTTGAAGATGGCCGGTACCCGACGTACTGGCAACACCACTTCAGCAGATCTCGCCGGTGAACCATTGGGTCACAGCTTGGCCCTGTGCCCCAGTTCGACCCGGTCGGTGATCACGATGCGACCCCGAGAAAGACTCAGGAGTCCGTCCCCCTGGGCGTGGCCGAGCACTCGATTGACCGTCTGTCGAGTGGTGCCGGCCATGAAGGCCAGATCGTCCTGAGTGAGCGGAATCGCCTTCACGGGATGGTTGGCGTAGATGTGGGCCAGGTAGGTGAGGCGACGCAGGACGCGGGTCTCGGTCCACACGCCCAGTTTGTTGGTCCCGGTCAATGCCTGGGGCGTAGCCAGGCTTCGCTGGTGGGATGGTTCGTCGTGGAGCGGCCACGGGCAGAACGCCACGACACCCCTCGAACCTGAAGCAGGAGTCTCATGACCCCTGCCGACCGAGAGCCGGGTTCGGTCGGGCCACGAAGCTGAGCCCCTTCGGGTCGGGCACCCCCCGGATCCGGTCGAGCACGTGGCGGACCGAGTTGATGACCAGCTGCGGCTGCTCGGTCTGCACGTAGTGGCTGGCCTGAGTGTCGAGGACGAGCTTCGCCCTCAACCGCTGGGCCAGGGTCCGCTGTCCGGCCAGGTGGGCCTGGAAGATGACCGACCCGAAGCTGGTAGGGACCCCGGGCGGCAGGCTGTCCGCCTTCAGGACGTAGGGCTGGTCCGAGGCCAGGACCACAGCCGGCATTCGGCGGAGCGGCTTGGCCGCGCGCAGTGCATCGAAGCTGGCCGTCAGGTCCGTCTTCTCCTGGACCAGGAACTGGTCCAGGTCGGGCGAGTAGTCGCTGTTCAGCGTCAGCCACACGGCCCGCTCCGGTGGCGACAGGTTGTCGTAGAGCAGCTCGGTCAACGTGTCCACCAGCACCAGGCCCGATACCGACTTCGGATAGTCGGCCGCGTACAGCCGGGCGATGAGACCGCCAAAGGAGTGAGCCACCAGCAAGTAGGGCCCGGGAACCTTGGCCGCGGTCAACACGGCGTGCAGGTCGGTGACGTCTCCGGCTGCCGTGGTCGGCTGGGGCACCGGAGTGGACCGGCTCACGGCCACCTGCGATCCGGTGATGGTGACCGTGCCCGGGCGGTCGTAGGCGCACACCCGGGTGAGCGAGGCCGTGCCCGGCAACACGGCCGGCCCCCGGTAGCTGGGGTCGGCCCTCGTCGACCAGATATCGGCCCGGTCCGATCGCCCGGAGATGAACACGACCGTCGGCGACCCTGTCCCCCGACAGGTCAGGTAGATCGAGCGGCCGCCTCCGATGGCCACCAGCCCCGAGCGACGTCCGGGACCGGGGACGAAGTTCCCCGGAGGCGTGGTGGTCGTCGTGGTCGTGGTAGGCGTCGCAGCTGACCCGATTCCACGAGGACCGGTGCCGACCAATGCGGCGCCCAGGAGCATGGCGCAGACCAACGCGGCCCGCAGGAGCACGGCGCCGACCGACCCGGCGCCCAGGCGCCTGGCGGCGATCCTCATGATGGCGCGCCTGTCCGACGAGTCCGGGCGCGCCGGCGGTGACGAGGATGGAGGCCGAGGCGGAATCGGAATAGGGTGGGGATGTTATCGGCCGGCTTCATGGTCGGCGGGCGTACTTGCCAGCCGACGACCACCCCCGTGCCCGGAACTTCGGTCCGACCGTGCTACTGCGGTCCGGCGTAGCGGGACAAAGCGGCCAGATGCCGTTGACAAAGGTCACCGTGACCGGTGTCGTCCAAGAGCCGTGGTCGAAGCGGACCCTCGAACGTCAGGCCGTCCTCACCGCACGTGTGGAGATTGTCAAACGTCAATCTTGGACGGGCGACCGACACGGTCCGGTGTCAGACCGTTTGCATCAAAGTCAGCCGGCTTTGACGCTTCATAAAAGAAGTGATGGAGTGCCCCAATGACCCGCTCGGTCGCCCGGCCGTCGCCGTAGGGGTTTACCGCTTGAGCCATTGCGTTGTATGCACGTTGATCGTGCAGGAGCTCCACCACGGATTCGACGATCCGTCGCCGGTCAGTACCGACCAGCCGGACCGTGCCTGCCGTGACCGCTTCGGGTCGCTCAGTAGTGTCCCGCATTACAAGAACCGGCTTGCCCAGGCTAGGCCCTTCCTCTTGGATACCACCGCTGTCGGTCAGGATCATGGTGGCCCGCCGCATTAACAGGCAGAATTCGTCGTAGGCACATGGCTCCGAGATCACGACATTGGCGAGCTCACGAACTTCGGGCACCAACGCCTCGCGAACGACCGGATTCGGATGGGCCGAGACGAAGATCAAGAGATCCTTTTCGGCTCGAGCGATATCAGCGAGCGCTCTTCCGACCTCACGCATCGGCTCCCCCCAGGATTCGCGACGGTGGGCCGTGACGACGAGTATGGGTCCCTTATGACCCTCAACCCCAGCCGGCACCCTTGTCGTATGCTCCACCGTCCATAACAAGGCATCGATGACGGTATTGCCCGTGACCACGATCGTCGCCGGATCACATCCTTCCCCGACCAGATTCGCCCGCGAGGTGGGTGTAGGCGCGAGATGCAGTGATGCCAGATGGGATGTGAGCCGACGATTGATCTCCTCCGGAAACGGAGACATCGGATCACCCGTCCGGAGCCCAGCCTCCAAGTGGATAACCGGTACCTGATGGTAGAAACCCACCAGGGCTCCGGCAAAGGTACTGAGCGTGTCTCCTTGCACCATCACGGCCTCAGGCTTTTCGGCTTCCAGTATCGGAGCGAGGCGCTCAATGCACCGGGATGCCATGTGACTCAGCGTCTGACCCGGAGTGTAGACATTCAAGTCGTGGGACGGCTTCATTCCGAAGAGCTGCAGTACTGGGTCGAGCAGATCGCGATGTTGAGCGGTAACGCAGATGACCGGCTCAAACTGGGGAGATGTCCGGAGGGCGAGAGCGACAGGGGCGAGTTTGATTGCCTCGGGTCGGGTCCCGAAGATGAGCATGACCTTGCCGCGGCCGATCTCGGAACTCATCGCGGGGAGGCCCTCAACGTCCTCGTTGGCTCACATGGCCGAGACGCCGCCGAGGGCGAATGCCCCGGCGGCGTCTCGGAAACACATCTGAACAATGTACCTTTACCCTCCGCCTATCGCTTCCCGACTAAGGGAGCGACGCTTTTGGACCAGAGCGGCTATGCGTACCGGCGCCACGTGAATACGCCACCACCGATCAGTATCGCCGCGGCCGCGATGCCGCCGAATACCGGCCACGATGACGCAGACGCAATCGGGGTCGGCGCGCTCTGGGCGTTCGGCCCACAGGTCACGTTGCCCAACGTGATGTGGACGCCGCCGCCCACTACTCCCAACAGGGTGAGGTCGAATGCCGTCTCGTTGATCTCCCCCGTTCCCGTACTGCTCTGTTCGTTGAGTACAAGAGTAGCGACACCGGGAATGCCGACCGTCGTGTTGGCAGGCGGGTCCACGGGAATGGACAGCCCCTGGCCGAGGACGGTAACACTGAGGGCGGCAAGGTCAGCCGTACCCGAGGCTGTCGGAGGATTGCCTCCGGCGGCCTGGCACTCTCCGATGATGGCATTGGCCCCGATGGCCAGGAGGGGGGGGCCGCCGGGAACTACTGAGGGAATCCCCAATGTCACTCCGTCGGTAATGTTGACTCCACAGAGTCCGGTGGGCCCGATCACCACAGTGCCGCCGCCGCCAAGGACGCCGCCACAAGCCGCCGAGGTGCCATCGGTGTTCGCCGTTGCCGTCTGAGGCAGCGCACCCGCGGTAATGAGGGTCTGCGTGCCCAGCACGGTGAGGGCCGGGTTGGCGTTGCCTGTCGTGGTTTGGGTGGTCCCATCGTTCGACGCCGTGAACGTGCCCGAGTCAAGGAGCGCACCTCCCAGCACGGTTGCATGGAGGGCATTCGCCGTGGCCTGGGACACGACTGGGACAGCAGAAGCTGGGGCCGTGAGCAAGAGCCCAAGGCAAACGGTCAGACCGGTGGCGCCGATCCCTCGACAGAGAAGCGCGAACCGCCTTCTCGGCTGCGTGGTTATTCGTTTCATGTGGCTCCTTTGTTTGAGCTCGTATGTAAGAGCAGGGCTCGGGCGTCGAGAATGAGGATTGGAGTGCTGTCTCACGACTCGGCCCCCGCGACGAGGGGAGAGACAATTTCGGCATTCCGCTTGGTCTTGACCCATCCGCTGTTGCCCGTGACCAATCGGTAGAACCCCCAGAGGTTGCAGGCGTACATGTAGTAGACGTAGAGCCAGTAGGCGAAGCCCCAACCGATCGATCGCAGCCTGCTGCTTTGCGGCTCGCACTTCCGGCGATAGATGGGTCCCCAGAGAACGAAGGGCAAAATCCCGAGGGTGAACGCGAACAGGGAAAGGGCCCAGAACTGGCCGATCCAAGCGAGGATCCCTCCCTGATAGCTCGCGGCCTGAAAGGTCATATACCCGACCAACGCCGGCCACGCAATCGCCCCGATCACCTGCACGAATGGAAGGACCAAGAAGTAACTTGCTTCAAGGGCGCCTCGGCCCGTCATGCTCGGAGACGCAAGGATCTTTGGAAGGTAGCGAGCACACTGCATGTTGCCCTGAGACCATCTCGTCCTCTGCTTGATGAGGCGCCAAAAGCTGGTCAGTCCCTCTTGCTCCACATAGGCATCGTGGACGTACCGGATCTGCCAACCGGCCAGGAGTGCGTGGACGCCCAGCTCGTAGTCCTCCAAGAGGGCGCCATGCCAAGGGTCACCCTCGCGCATTGCGATGTCGTCGAGCATGGACAATCGGGTGAACTGACCGTTTCCGCCCAGGCCTACGCTCCTGCAGCCGACCCGCAGAAACTGCATGGCGGCGATGGTCGCCCGGAACTCGAGATCTTGCATGCGTACCAGCAAACGAGCAAACGAATTTCCGATCCGTCCACGGTCAGCCCTCGGCGTCGGATCGTCCCGATTGATCATGTGGACTCCGACCTGCACGGCCCCGACGCTGGCATCGCCAAATCCCTGGTCGCCCGCGCAACGGTCGAATGCATCGAGGCTGAGAGAACCATCAGCATCCATCACCGTGACGATCGTCCGGCTGTGGTCTGTCTCGGGCGGTAACGACCTACAGAGGATTCGGTACCCGGCGTTCAGCGCCGCTCCCTTTCCCGAGCGAGCCGTGGGCCCCGTGCGCTCCACTAGGTGGACCACGTCATCGTCGGCAGCTGCGGCGCGCACGATCTGGGCCGTCTCATCGTGGCTGTCGTCATCGATGATCCAGACGGAGGCTGACGGGAAGGACTTCCGCAGGCGAGCGAGCGTGGTCCCGATGACGGTGGCCTCGTCACAGCAGGGGATCAGCACGTGCCAGTTGAACACCTCGGATCTTGCCGGCGGCACGGGGTGGTGGCGAAGGTAGGGAAGCATGATGGCAACCACATATGAAATGAAGGTCACGGTCACCATCAATCCGAACCCCTGAATGATCAGCACGGGCCTACTCCGTGCTTCCAGGAGCGTGCGAACCGTCGCGTGAGGCGATCTTGATGAAGACAAATATCGCCAACGCGAATCCGAACACGGCGAAAACCGAACCGATGTAGATGTGACTGATCGGATAGCCGCGTGGGAACCCGAACAGCCGGATGAAACCGATGATCATGGCCAGACGTAGTTGGTTGATGGCGATCATGATCACCGCGGCCACCGCGGTGGCGAGTAGGAGGTTGCGATTCTTGAGCCTTCCGAGTCCGAGCAGCAGACCGAAGAGAGCCATGAGCGGGATCAACATCAGCAGCACGGAGCATTCCGGCGTGACGACCAGGGCGGCCAAACCTCCTGAAACGCCGTGGCCTGGCGACGCCTGAAAGAAATAGATCGTGGGCTGGCCACCGGCGGTCAGGGTGTTCAATCCGAAGGCATGTGCGACGAGCCAGCCATTTGCTTGGGCCTCGATCACTTGTGCGCCATGAAACGAGAGCGCGAGACAAGCCACGATGGCCGCGGACGCGGCCCAGATGAACCATCGCAGAGTCCGCGCACATCCGTCGCTGTCCCCGGGCGGGATATCGAATGTGCGCTGGCCCATCGGATGGGGAACAGAGGGTTGCACGCTTGTCATCGTTGCCAGCCCGACGGGGAACAACGGCGATCTTGGGCTCCATCGGTTCGGCCGTCATGCACTTCTCTCTTTCCAAAGCGCATGGTCTACCGACGGGTTCTCACCATCGTCAGGCGAAGTAATACCGCACCGACGACGAGCATTCCCACACCCAACATCACCCACGGAAGGATGTTCATTCCTGTAAACGCAAGTGCACCACCAGCTGCCGTTCCAGTACCGACTCCCACTGGTTTGTACATGCCACCTCCTCGACCTTGGTGACTCAGGAGCTGCCCTTTGGAGAACGGCCGTCCGAGGTGTGTGAGGAACGGGCCGGGAATACGAACCTTGCGGTCAGTTTCGAGAAATTTGATACGTATTGACCTTCTGGCGACGCGACGACCCCGGCCAAACCTGGTCGGGGTCGTTCGCGAGCGGGGATCGTCCGGTCCCGCGTTGGCAAAACGGAGCTCAGGCGACAACCTTGCGGATCATTGGGAACGATGCCGCGATTGCTCTCCCTATGCCAGTGGTGCACTGGCCACTCGATGTCGACCTGCTCCTTCTAATGTTGTTCGCACGATGACCGGCGCACCTGAACCCCCGCGACGAGCACACCCGACATGTCATCCCTGAACGAGGACGAGTTGGCCGCCACCCGGGAGCCCGTTTCGGCCCAGGTCGGGCTGAGCAGCGAACAGGTGGCCGCCCGGATGGCCGACGGCCGGGCCAACGTGCACGGCACGACCAGCGGACGGAGCGTGGCCCAGATCCTGCGGGCCAACGTGGCCACCCGGTTCAACGCCATCCTGGGCGTGCTCTTCGTGGTGATCCTCATCGTGGGGCCGATCAAGGACGGCATCTTCGTCGTGGTCCTGGTGGTCAACACGGTGGCCGGCGTCTTCCAGGAGCTGCGGTCCAAGCGGACCCTCGACCGCCTGGCCGTCCTCACCGCGCCCACCGCCCACGCCGTACGGGAGGGCCGCACCGTCGAACTGGCGGTCGAGGCGGTGGTGGTCGACGACATGCTCGAGCTGCGCCCGGGCGACCAGGTGGTGGCCGACGGGAGCGTCGAGATCGACGGCGGGCTCGAGGTCGACGAGTCCCTGCTGACCGGTGAGTCCCTGGCCGTCGAGAAGCACCCCGGCGATCCCGTCCTCTCGGGCAGCGTGATCGTCGCCGGGAGCGGCGTCATGCGGGTCGCCCTGGTGGGCGGGGATGCCTTCGCCCAGCGGCTGCAGGGCGACGCCCGGCGCTTCAGCCTCGTGCACTCCGAACTCCAGCAGGGGATCAACCGGATCCTGCGCCTGGTGACCTGGGTGATGGTGCCGGTCGGGCTCCTCCTCATCGTCAGCCAGATGACCCGGGCCGACCAGTCGCTCGACGAGGCCCTCCGGGGCTCGGTGGCCGGTGTCGGGGCCATGGTGCCCGAGGGCCTGGTCCTCCTGACCACCGCGGCCTTCACCCTGGCTGCCGTCCGGCTGGCCCGACGCCGGGTGCTGGTCCAGGAACTGGCGGCCATCGAGGGCCTGGCCCGGGTCGACGTCGTCTGCCTGGACAAGACCGGGACCTTGACCGATCCGGGCATCGATCTCCTTGACGTCATCGGCCTCGACGACGGGCTGGCCCGCCAGGCCCTGGGGGCCATGGCCGCGTCCGACCCCAACCCCAATGCCACCATGCTGGCCGCCCGGTCGCTGCCCTCCCCCGACGGCTGGGCCGTGAGCAACGTGGTCCCGTTCTCCTCGGCCCGCAAGTGGAGCGCGGTCGAGTTCGGACCCCATCGGAGCTGGGTCATCGGCGCCCCCGAGATCGTGGCCCCCGAGCTCGCCGAGACGGCGAAGGCGACGGTGGCCGAGCACACCTCGGTCGGCCGCCGGGTGCTGCTGCTCGCCCGCTCGGACGCACCGCTCGACGGCGAGGACCTGCCGCCCGGGCTCACCCCCTCGGCCCTGGTCGTGTTCGAGGAGCGGCTCCGTCCCGAGACCGAGGCCACCATCGGCTACCTGCTGGCCCAGGGCATCGTTCTCAAGGTGCTCTCGGGCGACAACGCGGAGACGGTCGGCGCGGTGGCCGCCCGGGTGGGAATCCCCGGAGCCGAGCACCCCGTCGATGCCCGGACCCTCCCCGACGACCCGGCCGAACTGGCCGAGGTGATCGCAGGGACGAGCGTGCTGGGCCGGGTGCAACCGCACCAAAAGCGCGCCATCGTCACCGCCCTGCAGGCCAAGGGCCACGTCGTGGCCATGACCGGCGACGGGGTCAACGACATCCCGGCCCTGAAGGCGGCCGACCTCGGGATGGCCATGGGCTCGGGCAGCCCGGCCACCCGGGCCGTCGGGCGGATCGTGCTGCTCGACAGCTCGTTCGCCGCCGTGCCCCGGATCCTGGGCGAGGGTCGACGGGTGATCGCCAACGTCGAGCGCCTGGCCAACCTGTTTGTGACCAAGACGGCCTACGCCGTGGTTCTGGCCACGGCCGTGGGCATCGCCGCCGTGCCCTACCCGTTCTTCCCCCGCCACCTGACCCTGGTCAGTGGGCTGACCATCGGGATCCCCGGCTTCTTCCTGGCCTTCGCCCCCGGGGAGCCGAGGGCCCGGTCCGGCTTCGTCGACCGGGTGCTGGCCTTCGCCCTCCCCGCCGGCGTGGTGGTGGGGGCGGCGACCCTGGCCGCCTACCTGTTGGCTCGGGACGTCTACGGCGCCACCAACGTCGAGGCCCAGACCATCGCCACCCTCACCCTGTTGGCCCTCGGGATCGTCGTCCTGGCCGTGGTCGCCCGGCCCCTGACCCTTCCCCGGCTGCTGCTGGTGGCGGCCATGGCCGTCGGCGGCGTGCTGGTCTGGGTCGTCCCCTTCGCCCGCCACTTCTTCGACCTGGTCCCGCCCCCGGAAAGGGCGGTCCTGGCTGCCCTGGTCATCGTGGCGCTGGCTGTCCCGGCGCTCTGGCTCGCCGTCTGGGCCACACGGCGCTTGCCGCTCGCACGGGCCTCCACTGATCGGTCGTGATCAGCTATCGACGAGGGACAACTCAGAACGTCGACCAGTCGCGACCGAACCACCGTCGGATCCTGGTCGAGCCGAACTCGGCCTTCTGGTCGGCCAACCCGCTCGATGGCGCTTCGTAGCTGCCGGTCGGTGTCTGCCCGGCCAGGAAGGTCACGTTGACCCGGGCCACCTGGCCCTGCCCGAACTCGAGGTAGCACTGGCCGTGCCCGTCGTAGGTCACCGGGGTCTGCCCATCGGCGGCCGCGGCGATGAGGGCGGCTGCCACCACGCCCGCTTGTCCCTCGGCGAACACCCCCGCCTTGGGCGTCCCCACGCTGGTGACGTCGCCCACCGCATAGACGCCGGGAAAAGAGGTCTCGAGGGTGGAGGGATCCACGGGGATCCACCCGTCGACGCACATCCCCGATGCCTCGACCACGCCGGGCGCCTTGTGCACCGGCACCCCGAGGAACAGGTCGTAGGGGATCTCGTCGCCGTCGACGGTGGTGGCCACCTTCCGGCCCGGCTCCAGGGCCACGATCCGCTGGTTGGGACGCCAGCCGATATCCCGCTCGGCGAAGGCGGCCAGCAATGCCTCCGACGCGGCCGGGGACGGCGGGATGGGAGCCCCCATGGGCATGACCAACGAGACCTCCGAGTGCTCCCGCAGCCCGCGCTCGGTGAGGAAGTCGTGGACGAGCAGAGCCGTCTCACTCGGGGCGGGCGGGCACTTGAACGGGGTCGAGGTCACCCCGACCACCACCCGGCCGCCCGGGAAGTCGGCCAGGACGTCACGGAGGGCGAAGGCCCCGGGCACGGTGTAGAACTCGTGGCCACCCTCCACCAGTCCAGGGGTGGCGCCGGGGTCCAGGTCGGCACCGAGGGCGACGACCATGACGTCGCCGTCGAAGGAGCCGGCATCGGTCTCCACCCGCCGATGCTCGGGGTCGATGGCCTCGATGGTGGCCCGCACGAAGCGCACCCCCGGCTTCACCAGGTCCCGGTAGGGATGGAGGACGGCAGTGGGAACGGTCCGCCCGAACATCACGTCCAGCTTGGAGAAGCCGAAGATGAACCCCTCGGCCTGGTCGATGAGGACGACCTCAGCCGCCTCGCCGAGCTCGTCGGACAGTCTGGTGGTCAGCTCCAAGCCGCCGAAGCCGGCACCCAGGACTAGTACTCGCATCAGGTTCTCATATCCGGTTTGGACCGACTGGGCTACGGCTGGGGGTTCAGCTCGGCTGGGCCACGATGCGGATGTAGGGCTTCGGTTCCTGCCATGTGCCGTAGATCTCCTTGGCCTCGTCATTGGACACCGTGCCGGTCATGATGACGTCCTCCCCCTGGTTCCAGTCGCCCGAGGCCGAGGCGGGAAGCATCCCGTAGAGCTTGGACACGTTGAAGTGGGTGTCGCCGATCCAGTCGTGGAACTTGATCCGGCCCTCGGTGGAGTCGGCCTCGAAGTCCGGCGCCGTCTCGCCAATCTGCAGTCCCATCTGATCCTCCCACTGCGGTCAGGTCTCCCCGGTGAGACCGCACAGAACTCTATCGATGGGTGTGACTTCGTACAATCTCCACTTGGTTGGATCCAGTGGGACTGTCATCATGTGGAAGTGCCCGAGACCCCTGCGACGGCCACCGGCCGGCCTGACCCGCCCGTCGTCGTGGTCGGTGCCGGTCCCACCGGGCTGCTCCTGGCCGCGGAGCTGGCCCGGCGCGACGTCGGCTGCCTGTTGATCGACGCCCACGATGCCCCGCTCGGTTGGGACCGGGCCACCGTGGTCCACGCCCGGTCGATCGAGATCTTCGAAGCGCTGGGGCTGGCCGGCCGCTTCCTCGACGAGGGCGTGAAGGTCCGCGGCGCGCAGTTGCGGTCGGACGGTCAACCGCTGGGCCAGCTGAACCTCACCGGGGCCGACAGTCGGTATGGCTTCGACCTGGGTCTCTCCGAGGAGTTCACCGAATCGGTGCTCACCGACTTCCTCGAAGACCACGGTGGTGGGGTGATGCGTTCGACCCGCCTCGTCGATATCCACGAGCGGACCGATGGCATCGTCGCCACCATCGAGCAGCACGGGGAACGCCGTGACGTGGCCACCTCTTGGATCGTCGGGTGCGACGGACTGCACAGCACGACGCGTCAGCTGGCCCAGATCGACTTTCCGGGGACAGACCTCGAAGTCTCGTGGGCCGTGTTCGATGCCACGCTCGTGGGATGGAACGACGACTTCGACCTGAGCTTCGCCCACTTCGACGTGCCGCCGGTGATCCTCACCCCGCTCCCCCACCGGCGCTGGCGGGTCTACGTCCGCCCGACGTCGGAGACGAGCGACCTGGTCGCCGACGCCACCGCCACCATGCGCCGGTACGCGCCGTCGCTCGAGTTCGCCGAGGTGGAGAACCCGACCCGGTTCTACTGCCACTCGCGTGTCGCGTCCCGTTTCCGGTCGGGCCGGGTGCTCCTGGCCGGCGACGCCGCCCACGCCTGCTCGCCGGCGGAGGGTCACGGCATGAACACCGGTGTGCAGGATGCGTTCAACCTGGGCTGGAAGCTGGCCTTGGTCTGTCAGGGGGCGGAGGGGCCCGGCCTTCTCGACAGCTACGAGGCCGAACGCCGCCCGATCGCCCTGCGCATCGCCGAGTCGGGTGACGCCTTCGAGAGCAACCAGGCCATGACCGCGACAGAGGAGAGGACAGCGCGGGACGCCGAGATGCGCCGGGCCTTCACCGATCCCTCGACCTCCCATCATGAGGCCGTCGCCGCGGCCGAGCTCGACCGCTGCTACGCCGACTCCGGCCTGGTTCGGGGCGACGCCAACGATCGCCTGGGGCCGGGCGATCTCCTCCCGACCACTGCTGCCGTCCAACCGCTGGGCGGAGAGCCCTGTGCCCTCCACGAGCTCGCCCACCGCCCGGGCCACACGGTGTTCGTCCTGGGCGGAGACGGCGCTGACAGCGAAGACATCCTCAAGCTCACGGACGAGCTGCGGGCGCTCTCCCTCGACCGACCGGTCGATGCCGTCATCGGCCTGTGCACCCGGCCCGAGGGCCTACCGGTCGGCCGCATGGACCGGTCGGTGGCCGATCAACTCGGCGTCGACGGGGTCACCATCCTGGCCGTCCGTCCCGATCGGTTCGTCGGACTGCGTCACGATGGCAGCGATCCCGGAGTGGTGGCCGACTACCTGGCCGTATTCGGGCATCAGCATCAACGCGAGATCGCAGCGGCTCACCCTGACGGGGGCTCCGAGTCGGCGCTGGTGCCTGTTGAGTGACGGGTCGCCGCCCACCCGCACCAGGATCTGAGTCTCGTACGGGGGCGGAAACGAACTGTCGGGCGGGAGATCCGACTCGGCATACCGCGCCCGGGCGGCTATAGCGAACGGTTCTGTTTGGGCGCCGCACCCGAAATTGAGAGTCAGCTCGGGCGCAACTAATCGTTGTCACATCATCCCACCAATGAGTGCTGGGAACATGAGCGCACCAGGTGGCCCACGTGGGACCGCTTAGCGTGCTCGTCGCGGGAGGAGGTCGTGGGCCGCGAACCAACCGACACCGGCGCTTGTTTTCGTCGAGCGGCGTCGAGAGGACGAGGATACTGTCTAGGCGTGAAACAGCCGTCTGGTTGCGGAGCGGACGTGGCCGCAGACTCTGCTACGGCGTCCGCGAGCACGAAGCAGCACCTCGTGGTCGCGGCCATCTGGGGCAAGCTCCTCGGGATCGATCCGGTGCCCGACGATGTGGACTTCTTCGCCCTCGGCGGTGACTCGATGCAAGCCCTGGCGCTGCTCTCTGCCGTTGAACTTCGCTTCGGGCGGCGCCTCACGCTGGATTTTTTCGCTGAGGGACCGGCGACGCTCGCCCGCATGGAACTGCTGCTCGATGGAGATAAGCCTCGTCCGATCGGCACGGCGCCCCGTGTTGAAGCCCAACCGATGCCGAACAGCGACGACGAAGCGATCTCGCTAGCCGAGCAGGGCATCCTCGCTCGCTCCATTCTCGCCGCCGACCCGGCTCTCTACAACGTGCCCTTTGCCCTCCGTCTGCAGGGGCCTCTCGACCTCTCCCGGTTCCGGGGGTGATGTCACCGAGTTCACCATCGACGCCGAGAGTGCAGAGGCGTTGCGCCGGTTGGCGCGACGGCGCCGGATTACACCGTTCGTAGTCATTTTGGCTGGCCTCACGGCAACCCTGTCTCGACTCGCCGGCACCAGTGACCTCGTCGTCGGCACCCCGGCTGCCAACCGGCAGCGAGCGGGATCTGCAGACACCGTCGGGATGCTCGCCGACATCTTGCCCTTGCGGGTGAACCTCGACGGCGACCCCACCTTCGACGAGCTCGTTACACAAGTGCGCGCCGTCACCCTCGATGCCCTCGCCAACCAGGAGTACCCGTACGAGCGCATGGTGGCCGACGCACGATCCGCCTCGAGCGGAGACCTCAACACGCTCGTCCAGGTCGTCTGCCAGCTTGCGCGGTCTGGATGCCGTTCCCGGCTTCGGAGAGGGCATCGTTGCCAGTCGGGTCGAAGTCCATACCGGCACGGCCAAATTCTATCTCAGCTGCGACTTCTACGACGGGGGAGCCGAAATCGTCGGTCGGGTCGAGTTCGACCTGGCCGTCTTCGATCGCCAGCAGGCCGACGACCTTTGCCATCGCCTCCAGCGGCTGCTGGCGGACGGCATCGCAGACTCCTCGCGGCGGCTGAGCCAACTCCCACTGCTCGACGGCGAGGAGCTAGGCCAGGTGCAGGCATCGTGTCGTGAGCCCGAGCCGCTGCCTGCCGCCCGCAGCGTCGTCGAGCTCATTCTCATCCCAGGCCAGCCGGACGCCCGACGCTCTCGCCGTCGTCGGCCCCGACGGGACCATGACCTATGCCGAGTTGGACGCCCGATCGGCCTGCATGGCCGACGCCCTTGCCACCGCCGGGATCGGAGGCGGCGACGTTGTCGGCGTCTCGTTCCGCCGCTGCGGGGCCATGATCGCGATGCTTCTCGGTGTCCTTCGAGCCGGCGCCACCTACCTTCCCCTCGACCCGACCTATCCGGCGGCCAGGCTCGGCGCCATGGCCACCGCCGTCCCGCTGTGCCTCGTCCTCCATGACGATGAGCCGCCAGCCTGGCTGCCCCCGGCGTCTCACGACTGGCCTGCGCCGACTTCGGGGCAACCGAGTCGCGTGGAACCGACCCACCGCTCCGGCCCGAGGCAAACGATCCTGCCTATGTTCTCTTCACCTCGGGGACGACCGGCACACCCAAAGCCGTTGTCATCCAGCACGCCGAGATCGTCAACTTGCTCTCTTGGGCGTCACGGACCTTCAGTGTCGCCGAGCTGAGCCGTGTCCTGGTCGGGTTTTCGCTCAACTTCGACTTCTCGGTGCTCGAGATCTACGCCCCCCTCGCCGTCGGGGGTTGCGCCGTCGTCATCGACAGCCTGCTCGCCCTGCGTGACCCCGAGGTCGAGATCTCCCTCCTCAGCACCGTTCCGAGCGTTCTAGATGGGCTACTCGACAACCGTGCCATGCCGGCCAGCGTCCGTGCGATCGTCTCGGGAGGCGAGACGCTCACGGAGAACTCCGGAGCACGAGGTTGGCGTAGACATCGAGTCGCGACGCGGCCGACCGATCACGTCGCTCTCGCCGGGCGATGGTTCACTTCTAGCGAGGCTGCTCGGGTCAAGCGATCGGCGACGGCCGACGGTGCGCGGCTCGAAATTTCTCCCGAATCTGGACGGCGCGAGAGGCTGCCGCCAAGCTCACCGGCGAGGGTTTGGTGCGCTCGCTCCCCCACCACGAGGTGAGGACCGCACCGCCTCGAGTGGTCTCGAGTACTGGCGGTCGACCTATTGCGATCGAGATCCGCGTCGAGCCCACTCATGTTGTGACGGTCGCCTGGCACGTTCTCGGGGAGAGTTAGGCTCTCTCCCAACGAGCAGGGCATTGGTCGCACCACGGAAAGGTCGTCATCACGGCGCTGGTCATCGTGGCATTGGCCATCCCGGTGCTCGGGTTGGCGGTTTGGGCCACACGGCGCTCACCTTTGGGACGGACGGCCCATGAGAACTGCAATCACTTGAAGACGATCGTGCGGTGGCCGCTCAGCATCACCCGGTGCTCGGTGTGCCACCGCACCGCCCGGGCCAGGGTGACGCACTCGATGTCCCGGCCCACCTCGGCCAGCTGCTCGGGTGAGTGAGCATGGTCGACCCGGGCAACTTCCTGCTCGATGATCGGACCCTCGTCGAGCTCGCTGGTCACGTAGTGGGCCGTGGCCCCGATGACCTTCACGCCCCGCTCGTAGGCCTGCCGGTACGGGGACGCTCCCTTGAAGCTGGGCAGGAACGAGTGGTGGATGTTGATGGCTCGGCCGGCCAGCTGCTCCACCGTCGGATCGGTGAGGATCTGCATGTACCGGGCCAGGACCACCAGGTCGACCCGCAGCTCGTCGACCAGCGTGCGCAACTTCGCCTCTTGTGCCTCCTTGGTCTCGGCCGTGATGGGCAAGTGGTGGAAGTCGATGCCGGACGAGCGGGCCAGGTCCTCGAAGTCCCGATGGTTGGACACGATCGCCACCATCTCGGCCTTCAATGCACCGATGCTGTGCCGGTAGAGCAGGTCGTTGAGGCAGTGCCCGAGCCGGCTGACGAGGATCAGGACCCGGGGCCGCTCACGGGCGTCATGCAGTTCGAAGGTCATGTCGAACTGCTCGGCCAGGGAGCCGAATTCCTGACGGAGCACCTCGAGCTGCGCTCCCGGCGGGGGAACGGCCTGGACCCGCATGAAGAACCGGCCGGTCGAAGGATCGGCAAACTGCTTGCTGTCGACGATGTTGATCGTCCTCGCGGCCAGGAACCCGGCGACGGCATGGACGATCCCCACCCGGTCGGGACAGCTCAAGGTCAGGATGATCTCGTCGTGGGTGTCCTCTTCGGTCATGACCGGCTTCCATGCCTACTCGCTGGGGCTACCTCTGGGTAACATCTCGATGCTATGGCGGGACGACTCGGTCATGAACCCAACCCATCCTCGAGCCGGATCCGTCCCTCATGATCGCCCCGAGGACCAAGCTCAAGAGCCGATTGGCGACAGTCCTCTGCGCTCTGCTCACCCTGTCGAGCGTCGTCGCCGGCGGCTCGTCATTCGGCCTCGGCGTCCACGCCGCCGACCACCGGGCCGACCGCCATCGTCCAGCTCGGGGACTCGATCGCCTCGGGTGAGGGGACCCTCTACGGCTTCACCTTCAACACCTCGACCGGCAAGTGGGTGGGCCCGGCCGACGCCAATCCGACCTGGGCCGGTCCCTATCAGGATTGCCACCAGTCGGCCGATGCCTACGGCCAGGTGCTGGCGGCGACCTACCCGAAGGCATCATTCACTCAGCTGGCCTGCACCGGGGCCACGTTCGAGAAGGGGATCTCCGGTCCGTGGAGCGCCACCGTGCCGCCCGAGTTCGGCAACTGGGACACCCGCACCGCCCTCAACCCGAGCTACACGGCCGCCGATCCCAATCTGGTGCTGGTCACCCTGGGGGCCGACGACGTGAAGTTCGTGGACATCGTCACCCAGTGCGCCGAGTACGTCTATTACCACCCGTTCTCCGCCGTCCAATGCACCGCGGCCCAGCCGAACGGGCCCAACGATGTCGTCAAGCACGACTTCACCGACTACATCCCCACTCTGGAGAAGAACCTCACCACCCTGGCCGGCTGGATCGAGGCGAGAGGAACCCGGCTCGGGTCCAAGGGCCAACCGCCGAAGATCGTGTTCACCACCTATGCCAACCCGCTCCCAGCCAACGCCCCGGCCGGGGGGAAGAACTTCTGCCCGGACACCTGGCTGCTCTACAACGACCAGCTGACCTACTTCTCCTCACTGGTCACCCAGCTCGACCGGGACATCGTCACGACGATCAACGCCTACGCCACCGAGCATCACGACACGAACATCGCGGTGGCTGATCTGTCCAACACCTACGACGGCCACCAGTGGTGTGCCACCGACACAACCGGTAGCTACGTCGCACCGATGGCCTACGGGTTCTCGATCTATCCGCACTACTCGAGCCTGGAAGACCCCAACCCCGCTGCCTTCCACCCGACGCCCGCAGGGCAGAAGGCGATCGCCACCAAGGTCGAGGCGGTGGTCACCCAGCTCTTCAAGTCCTCGAGCAGCTGAGGATTCTGGGAACGGGTTGCCCGTGGACCTGCCCAGTCGGCGTCTCCCGCCTCTGATCGTCGGGATCTACCTGATCACGTGCATCTGCGGCATGCTCGATGCGGCCTGTTTCCTGGGCCTCGGTCAGGTCTTCGCCGAGATCATGACGGGCAACCTGGTGTACCTGGCCTTTGCCATCGGCACGAAGGGAACGGCAACCAATCTGTCGGTACTGCCCTATGTCATCGCTCTCGGGACATTCGCCATCGGGGCAGTAGCTGGAGGCCGTCTGGTCAGGCTCCGGTCGTCACTGGGCAGGCACCGGATCGCCTTCGCCGTCGAGTGGCTGGCCCTGGCAGGCGCAGTGGTGGCGACGCTCATCGTCCATCCCCAGTATCACGGCGACGCCCGCTTCACCGTGATCGGCATCCTGGCCTTCGGTATGGGGATCCAGAATGCGGCCGTCCGGAGATGGGGCGTGCCTGACCTGGCCACCAACGTTATGACCCTGACCATGACCGGATTGCTCACCGACACCCGTCTGGCCGGGGGAGACAACCACCGCGCCGGCAGGCGGAGCACGTCGATCGGTATCTTCGCCGTCAGTGCCATCTTCGGCGCCTTCTTGGTCCGCTACGGCGTCCTGTGGCCACAGACGGCGGCGCTGGTTATCTTCACCGCGGCGCTACCGATCCTGCTCCACGTGGATCAGACCAGAACGACGAAGGCCACTGACTGATGCCACTGACTGATTAGGTCACGGTCTCGCTGGAAGTGCGTGCCTCGTGACTATCCGGTCTTGTGGCGGTGCGTCGAATCCCTTCTTCTCGATCCTGAGCGGATCGGGACAATCCGGCCCAGCGGCCGCCTGGCTTCCCACCGACGATCCTGAGCGGTCACCAAGATAGGCCAGACGCCACCGACAAGAATCGACGGTATCAGCGCGATAAGCAGCCAGAACCACCAGGGCACATATCCAGCCCCTTTCTCTCGCCGCGACTAGCCCCCTGCCGGCAGTTCCGACAAAGAGGCAGCCCACACGACTGTAGCCTCCTCCGGAGCACGAAAGATCGTCGCCCGGTGTTTATCTCACTACCAGTAGTGATATAACTACATACCGCCTTGGCCCACTAGCGCTGGTCTCGCCGCCGTGCTCCTGGGCCAGGGCTCTTTTATTTGACGTTTACGTGAGATCCCCCTTCCCGTACCACAGGTCCGGTAATGTCACTTCACCCGGCTGGCGAGAGTCGGTCTTCGAAACCCCGCCTAGCAATGCTGGGCGGGGTTTCGTCGCGACGCAGCAACCAGCAGCGCAAGGGATTTCTCGGCAGCCGGTCGTTCCGGCAGGCGGCTCAGATGGCGCTTGAGCGGCGCTGGCGGGTGACGAGCACGAGGCCCGTACCGGCGACCAGAAGGATCAGGCCTCCGCCGACCATCATTCCGATCTGGGCACCCGTGAAGGCGAGGCCTCCCGAGCTAGAGCTCGTACTAGCGGTGCCCGATGTACCGGAAGCACCCGATGTGCCAGCCGCTCCCCCACTACCAGCTGCCCCCGAAGTTCCCCCGGTAGCAGTGTTCGTAGCCGGAGACGGAATGGTCACCGTGCCCGAAACCGACCCAGGTTGGCCACTAGCTGTGGTGCCAGTAGCAGTCACCAAGTTCGCTCCGTAAGGAACAGCAATCAGTGGCCCACCGTTCACGCTGATGTGCGGATCGGTCACGGCCACTGTGATGGTAAACGAACCACTAGCAGGAACCGTGAGAGTCGCGGCCAACTGCCCGGCAATGAAGATCTGAACGGTCGAACCCGGAAGGAAGCCGGTAAAGGTAAGTGTGCAGGTCGAGCCGACGGGGCACGTCACCGACGTCGCGGTTAGACCAGTCGTCGGCGGCGGGGTCCCGACGATCGGAGGCGGATATCCGGGAGCTGCAAAGGCAGGAGCGCCCATAAAGAGCACCGCGCCCACCACTGCTGCGGCGCCTAAGGCCATCAGTCTGCGCATATTGCCGCCCTTCTCGCCGTCAGAACCAACTCAATTCGGTCCCGGTTACTTACACAAAACACTAACACGGTGACCGTCCCCAAAGCACGGATCGTGATGAACATCGTGTTTCGTGTATCTGCAGCAGACTAGCCTCGAACCAATTCCCAGGTCAACGCATTTGTTTTCGTCAGGGTTGCATGCTGCGTTTGCTGGCTCCCGAGCTTCCATCCGGTGGCTTGTACCGTGGCCGAAACCGTTTCCGGGGTCAATCTCGGCTGTGGAACATAAGACAGAGTCAGCTTCCCGTCTCGCACGGCATTGGGAATCACCGTCTTGAATGTGACCGTGCTCTGCTGCTGAGGCAGCACCGAAACGGATGCAGGGGTGACGTTCAACCCCGATTCGAATGTGCTCCCGGCCTGGGTGATACCTGCACCCGCGGGACCCCAGAGATACGCGTTCCCCACGTACTGGCCGACCTGGAACGAGTGGATGTTGTCGGGACCGAGCTGGTTGGATGGCTTGGCCCCGGCGGGAGCGCGATTGACCACCGTGATGGCCGTGTCCACCTCAGCCTCGTTGTTGGGCTTCAGGTAGATCTGCTGGCTGACCGACACGTTGACGTAATAGTCCAGCTTGGTCGCCGTCGCGTTTTCCACAGCAGCATGGAACGTTCGGGAGTCGTCCGAGCCGTCGACCGCTCCCGCACCCCCGAATTTGACCAATGTCGCCTGGTACGACGGGACCTCGTCCCACACCAGGAGATGGCGACCAGCCACGTCCTGAGAGAGCGTGTTGGCCAGGGTGGCCAGGTCCACCTTCTCGTTCGACAGTTGGTCGACCACGGCTTTGGCCACGGCCGTGAGTTCATCATGGCGCTCGGTGTTGACCGGTATGCCGTTGTAGAGCTGATTCAGCAAAATCCCTGAGACATTGGCGGCGGTGATCGGCTGTGCAATTCCCGGCACGGTCACCGGACCGGTCAGCTGCAAGAGGCTTGCCACTGCCGGGACGTCAAGGGCCAGGACACCGTTCACGTGCTGTCCGGTGGCTTGCGCGTACATGGCCTGGAGATCGCCGCCGGTCCACGGGAACCCTGCCGTGGCATCTGCAGACTGCCATACCTGTGTCGGCAGATACCCGCCGAAGACCTGCTGCATACCCGCAGGAATCGGATAGTTCGCGGGGGTCTTGAGCGTGAGGTCGCCCACGCTCGTCGGGTTGACCACGGTCATTTTTCCGTCCTGAGTCTGAAGGGTCCCGACCGACAGGACCGCTCCCTGATCGCGCATCTCGGCATTGTTCTCCCCGACCAAGAGATAGGAGCGTGGCCCGTTGGCGCCGAGAAAGGGAAGAGCATACGAAATGATCTGCTGGCCCCGGTCCAACTGGTTCACGAACGTCGCATCGGCGTTGTCAAACTTCGTCCTGGCATCCCCCAGGCTTCCGATCAGTCCGGATGACGGCCGGTTCAAGCCCCTGAGGGTGGTCAACGCCGTATCAACAGCGGCACGAAGGTTCTCGAGCTGGGTGATCGAAACGGTGGAACCTTGGCTGTCGGCTACGAGCGCATTGACCTGAGACAACAACTGGTCACCCGTGGTCGCCGTCGTGTGCACGTCGGAGGCGAGGTCGAGCAAACCTTGCCGCTGGGTGTGGAGAACCGGCAGCCAGCCGAAGACCTTGAGGCCGGTCGAGGATCGAAGGGTCTGATCGGCGGCGGCAGCGTCCGCCGAGATCTGGGCGAGGGTGCGGCCGGCGGCGGCCCGCCCGGAAGCCGTCAGCAGTTCGTGTTTGTTGCTCTCGAGTTGGTCCACTGCGGCCCGGGCGCTGTTGAGAGACGTCCGGGCCTGACTCAACGAGTGCCAGGTGAACGCACCCAAGATTGCGGCGACCACGACCACGAGAAACACGCCGATCCCAGTTCTGGCCAGGACGCGGCGGCGGCGGCGGACACGTTCGGCTTCCGACACCCGACGTCGTCGGTGCGCGTGCTTCTCACCTCGTCGGTGTTTCAGCCAATGGCGTGCGCCGTAGCGAAACTCGTGCCAGGGGCGTTGCTGTTCGTGTTTGTGGACTGCCACGTAAGAATGTGCTCAGGGCTAACCCCGAGTCAGGCGTCTCGGACGATCTTCTCGACTGACCCGACGGTCGGGAGGGGCTCCTGGGACTCCTGATCGGAGTGAGGAGTCGCTCCATTTTGGTGCACCAAGTCGCCCTGCTGGGACCCCAATCCACCGCTCCCGTTGCTCTGCACCCCTCCCCGTGGCTCCTTTCGAGTCGCGTACCCGTAGCCGTACTGATCCCCGTACCGGTAGTAGACGTAGCAGTCCGCTTCGGAGGCTCCGTTCAGGACAACTCCGACAATCGGAGCGTCGACCCGGTTCAGCACCTCGATCGATCGGGTGATGTCCCTCCGGGTCGTCGTCTGGGCAGCAGCGACGAGAACGACAGCGTCCACATGGCCAGCCAATACGGCAGCGTCGGTGACTGGGAGGACGGGCGGGCTGTCGATGATCACAACGTCCGCTGCTTGGGCAAGACGAGCGAAGACCTCGCTGGCCTTCGTGCTTCCGAGCAGTTCGGACGGATTGGGCGGGACCGGACCCGACGGTAGGACGGTCAGGTTCCCGAACTTCGGCACGCTGATGAGTGCGTCCTCAAGCGTCGTGTCACCAACAAGCACCGACGTGAACCCGAAGTTGTTGGCCAACCCGAAGAACTCATGGATCCGCGGTCTACGGAGATCGCAGCTGACCAGCACGACGTTCTGACCGGACTCGGCCATCGTCACGGCGAGGTTCGCCGAGGTAGTGGTCTTGCCGTCGGTGGCGGCAGGGCTGGTGATCTGTACGGTCTTGATGGCGCGATCAAGTCCGATGAACTGGATCGACGTTCGAAGCCCGCGGTAGGCCTCGGCCGGAGGCGACTTCGATGTTCGGCTGCGACAAGGAACGGCTTCTTCTTGTCGCGCCACTCGCTGACCGTCGGGATGAGCCCAAGTGAAGGAAGTCCTCCGGCCACTCGCTCGAGCTCAGCCTTGGTTCGGATGCGGTCGTCCAGTCGTTCCCGGAGCAGGGCAAGACCGATGCCGAGGACCAACCCGACACCAAGGGCTATCAGCGCATCGGTGACTCGCTTCGGTGACACCGGGCTGTAGTTCGGCGTCGCCGGCTGCACCAGCTGGCCGCCACTTGGCGTCTGAGCCACGTTCACTTGGATCTGGCTGAGTTGTGTCTGCAGCGTCGTCTGCTGGCCCGTCAAAGAACCGAGCTGATTGTCCAGGTTCGAGAGAAGTGCTGTGTTCTTGGGATCAGCCTGGTTTATCTGCGTCTGCACCGCATTGATCTGCGTCTGCAACGCATTGATCTGCGCCTGCAGCTGGTTCTGTGCTGCTTGCGCAGACGCAAGAAAGCGCTGTTGACTCGCTTGGATATAGGCGTTGGCATAGGCATTTGCCGCATTCGCCGCGAACACGGGATTGCTCGAGGTTACGGACACCGTGGCGATTTCGGTCGTTCCCTGTTCTGCGACCGAAACTGCCGGAGGCGAAGTCTTCAACGACTTGGCCACGAGCGCCTTGACGGTTGAGCCCTGAACAAGGCCGATGTCGGTAAGTATGTCGGTAGGAGTCAAAGGAGTTATGACCCCATCGGTCCCGCGAGTCTGCGAGAGAAGGAGGAGCTGGGCCGTCCCCTGGTACTTCTTGCCTCGGACAAAGTCCACGCCCACCGTCGCCGCAACCGCGATGACCATGACCAACAGGATGGTCAGCTTGCGACGCCACAGAATCCGCGCATAGTCCAAGAAGGCCGGGTTCTTCCGTAGGGTCCACCGCGGTCACATTACTTCAGCCCCTCGGCCCGTGGTTCGACCTTTGCGGTGATTTTGGGTCGCCACGGACCGGCGGGCGACCGACGAGCTCGCGGGCTCCAACACGAGCTATCAGAGCGGATGCTGGGCCATCCGGTAGCAGCCGAGCGCCGACCGAACCCAAATTGACGGCAGACTTTGAGGTCATTGGCCTGGTTCACCGATGCCATCGGTGCAGGCAAGAGACCGCACAGCTAGCGCTCGTGGCGAAGCCTTCGACGAGGAATATGAATCTTCGATGAACTAGGTCTGTGGTTGGGTATTTGAGGTCGCAACCGCCTCATATGGTCCCCGCATTGCGGTACAGCTGGTTACGTGTCAGTAACCTCGGTGCCGGTAAATCGGCTCGAGTGTCGGCAATCGTCGTGCAGAAGCGGCAGCCGTTCCCAGAAACCCACGGCCTGAAGTCGCGAGTACACAGGGCGTGGTCGGACGAGTCAGCAGATCGCACTTGCCGCCACCGGACGCGAACGATTGCAACGCAATTCTTCTCCGCCATGCAGCCCCTTGCCTTCCATGTCGTAATGCTTCGCATGGTCGGGTGTCGCAATTCCGGCGTGACCACTTCTCGCTGCTTGACGATGGTCCTTCCCAGCCTCGACGACGCAGCGAGCGGGACCGCCTATGCCACACGGGGCCGTAGCGCCACTCGGCCAGCCGCGAGTTAACGCGGCGTTCATTGTCCAGCAACGCAATCTTTTCCGTTGCTGGCAAATCCATCCTTGGAAGAGAGTGGAAGCCCGGGTAGGGTGACTAGTGGTCGGGAGCATGCCACAAGCGGCGGATTCTAGGTACCACACAATCGAGGAAGTATGCGGAACTTTGATCGGGTGGTTACCGCCGAGAAAGTGCGTCGGCAAGACGTTGCTGGCCAAAGGCGATCTCGAACGCGCAAGTCGCCCGGGACCCGGCGCTCGTCCAGACCAGCGGTACCCAAGCTCACCGACAAGCGGCCCGGGTCGGTTACTGACGCCGCACATGCGGCGGGACTTCTAAGTGTTGATCTCCTGGCAACATGCGCAGCGATGCCCGTCGCGCTGGTGCTCCTGGCCGGAGTCTCCAATGTTCCGAACAACTCGATGGCGAAGTTTGGTTGGAACCTCATCCACGATTCCTTCTTCCCAGTGGCCGTCGTCGCGGCGCTTGCGCTGTCGGGCTCCTACCGGTCGAACCGCCGAGACCTCGGGCCAAGCACATTCAAAGAACTTCACGACTTGCTCTTCGCCATAGGCGCAGCATGTGTCCTGACTATTGGCGTCGGTGCACTACTGCACGCAACAACGGATTTTGCGGAACCTTGGCCCACCCAGCTCATCGTGATGGTCATCGTGGCAGTGGTATTCGTCGTGGTTGGACGTTCCATCATTCGGTCCATGCTGCATGCCCTCACCGTCAGTCGCGTCCTCGTGGTGGGCGCCGGGGCGCTCCCGGAGCGGGTCGCCACCTATGTCGGTCTGAACAAGGGCCTCTCCCTCGTCGGACGTGTGGTCGATGACGTCGAACCTGACGACGGTGCCATCGGAACCGTCCAGGATCTTCCCCGACTGTGTGAAGAGCTCCAAATCAAAAGAGTCATCGTCACCTATCCGGATCGAATGGCCCACGACACGATCGCCGTTTATCGCGCACTGCAGGACACTGTCCACCTAACGTTCGTTCCGAGGTACTTCGAGCTGGTGTCGTGGCGGTCCAATCTCACCGATCTGTCCGGTCTGCCCCTCATCGAAGTGGCAAGGGCAGACCTGAGCCTGTGGGATCGGTTCCTCAAGAGATCGCTTGATATTTCGCTCTCCCTAGTCACCCTCATTGCGTTGTCTCCCATCCTTCTCCTTGTCGCACTGGCGGTGAAGGTGTCTTCGCCAGGGCCCGTCTTGTTCCGTCAGGCCAGGCTGGGCCGGCGCCGGGACCCGTTTACCATTCTCAAGTTTCGCAGCATGCGGGTTCGCCAGTGACCAACGGAGACCACGCATCCATCCGATGACAACGGAAGAGCGACGACCTATCAATGCCGCTCTTCGAGCTGAGAAAGAAGCTTGATGAGGGCGACCGCATCACCAAAATCGGACGCCTTCTCCGTAAGAGCGGACTTGATGAGCTCCCTCAGTTCTTCAATGTGCTGCGTGGTGACATGTCCATTGTCGGCCCAAGGCCCTTCGTGCCCAACGAGTCCTTCCTCGAAGGATGGTCCGGCTCGGCGGTTCGAGGTCCGACCGGGGATCACTGGGCTCTGGCAAGTTTCAGGTCGCAATCAGCTGAGCACGGATGACCTGCGGCAGCTCGACTACCTCTACGTCGCTTCATGGTCGTTCTGGTGGGACCTCAAGATCCTGTTCGATACGCCACGCACAATGGTGCACGGCTTTGGTGCATATTGATCCGGTTGGCTCCAAAACCGAATCCATATCGCAGCCCACCCAACTTCGATCGCATGAAATGTCCTTCCACTTCGAATCATCGTGTTACCACGAAAGGCATCGGCAATCCAACTGCATCATCCTTGAGATCGCTCCAGAGCTCGCAATATGCAGAGCTTTCTGTGGAACCACTGAGTCGCCCGCAGGACGGGACATTGACATTCGCTCGCTCGCCTTCCTGCCATTCCCAGTCGTGCAAATGGATACTGGCCGGCCCCATCGAAAGCTCCTTGAAGCCTGAGAGTGCCGCTTCACTGACCTGGCGACAAGTCAAAACCACCGTCCGAGCCCGAGCGCCATCGAGTGGCGCCCATTCGGCAAGTGGGTCGAACAACACGGGACCGACAACTGCCCCTAGCTAGGCGACTGTCCTGCCGGGGGGCCATCTGCGAGGACATTTCGCCAGCCCGTCCAGCCATGGTCGTCGCGAAGCACGGGTCGCGTCCCGCCGAATGGTGGGGATTGAGCACGCAATCCTCGGCGGCGATCAGTCAGAGAGGCCAGATGAGCTCCCCCGACTGTCGCATGGTCATTATCCACGACGGCGTAAGAGCTTGGCCATAGAGGCTTCGGAGAAGTACCTCCGTTCGGTGGCCACCCACTCGTCGTGGACGTCGAGAAGGACGGCACCGCCGAGCCGGATCACCGAACGGAGGTACTTCTCCGAAGCCTCTATGGCCAAGCTCTACGCCGTCGTGGATAATGACCATGCGACAGTCGGGGAGCTAACGCCCTCTGACTGATCGCCGCCGAGGATTGCGTGCTCAATCCCCACCATTCGGCGGGACGCGACCAGTGCTTCACGACGACCATGGCTGGACGGGCTGGCGAAATGTCCTCGCAGATGGCCCCCCGGCAGGACAGTCGCCTAGCTAGGGGCAGTTGTCGGTCCCGTGTTGTTGGACCCACTTGCCGAATGGGCGCCGCTCGATAGTGGGCTGGACGGTGGGTTTGACTTGTCAGGTAGATGAAGCGGCAGCTCTCGGGGCTTCGAGGGGGCCGGCCATTGTCCGTTTGCACGACTGGGAATGGCAGGAAGGCGAGCGAGCGATGTCAATGTCCGTATCGCGATTCTCGGCTCCACAGAAAGCTCTGCATATTGCGAGCTCTGGAGCGATCTCAAGGATAAAATACCGATGCCTTTCGCATACAATAGTGAAGTGGAAGGACAGTTCATGCGATCGAAGTTGGGTGGGCTGCGATATGGATCCGGCTTTGGAGCCGACCCGGATCGATCTGGCGCGAAATCCGTGCACCATCGTGCGTGGAGTATGGACGATCTTGAGGTCCCACCAAAATGACCATGATGCGACGTATAGATAATCGAGCTGACGTCAGGTCCTCCATGCTTAGCTGATTGCGTCCCGATACCTGCCGCAGCCCCCGGTGATTCCGGGTCGGACCTCGAACCGTCTAGCGGACTGGTCTGGTTCAAATAAAGAAACCTTGCACAAAGAGGGGCAGTGGGCCGGCTCTGGGACATGTCACCACGCAGGACGTCCCAAATTTTGGGGAGCTCATGATGTTTGGTGTTGCGGAGAAAGCGACCAATTCAGTGTGATGCGATCGCCCTCGTCCAGCTTCTTCCGTAGGTCCAAGAGCATTATTGAGAGGTCCTCGCCCCTCGTTATCAGGAGGTGAAGGCGTATAATTCGCTGGGTGACTGGGGAGTTCTCATGCTGCGAAACTGCAAGATCGTGACACGGGTGCTGTCGCCGCCCCAACCGAGCCTGACGGAACAGGATGGGACCTGACGTGGAGCATCTTCTCAGCGAATGCGAGGCCAGGCGAAGGACCGGAGACAACGCCGTGAGGGTGACTAGGGAGAGCCCAATATCGAGTGATAGCTTGAGAAATGGGTCCCAGAGGCTCAGATCAGCCTTCGCAACCTCGATGAGCGGGGAGACCGGACAAGTCGGTCAGGGAGACAGCCATGACACGAGCTCGAAGTACCTCGGAAC
>CAVWLO010000001.1:0-781950 GCA_963755985.1 uncultured Acidimicrobiaceae bacterium | reverse complement strand
TCTCGGTCGGGTACGTCTACATCTTGAAGCTGCACCACCTGGTCGACGACAAGATCCACGCCCGGTCGACCGGCCCGTACTCGATGATCACCCAGCAGCCGCTGGGTGGGAAGGCCCAGTTCGGTGGCCAGCGTTTCGGGGAGATGGAGGTGTGGGCGCTCGAGGCGTTCGGCGCCGCCTATGCCCTCCAGGAGCTGCTCACCATCAAGTCCGACGACGTGCTCGGCCGGGTCAAGGTCTACGAGGCCATCGTCAAGGGGGAGAACATCCCCGAGCCGGGTATCCCGGAGAGCTTCAAGGTGCTCATCAAAGAAATGCAGTCGCTCTGTCTCGACGTGGAGGTGCTGTCCACCACCGGCGAGGAGATCGAGATGCGCGAGCTGGACGAGGACGTGTTCCGCACGGCCGAAGAGCTTGGTATCGACATCAGCCGTCCCGAGCGTGGGTCGGACGAAGAAGATGCTCGGCGTGCAGCGGAAAGGGGTTTCTGATGTTGGATGTCAACAACTTCGACCAACTGAGGATCGGTTTGGCCACGGCCGACTCGATCCGAGGCTGGTCCAACGGCGAGGTGAAGAAGCCGGAGACCATCAACTACCGGACCCTGCGCCCGGAAAAGGACGGCCTCTTCTGCGAGAAGATCTTCGGCCCGACCAAGGACTGGGAGTGCTACTGCGGTAAGTACAAGCGCGTCCGCTTCCGCGGCATCATCTGTGAGCGCTGCGGGGTGGAGGTCACCCGGTCCAAGGTCCGGCGCGAGCGCATGGGCCACATCGAGCTGGCCGCCCCCGTCGTCCACATCTGGTACCTTCGCGGCACCCGCAGCTGGTTGGCCTACCTCCTCATGGGCACCGAAGCCCGCGAGGAGCTGAAGGCCAAGCAGCTCGAGAAGGTCATCTACTTCGCCGCCAACCTGGTCACCTGGGTCGACGAGGCCAAGCGCCACGAGGACCTGCCCACGCTGGAGGCCGAGCTCCGCGACGAGCTCACCGACATCGAGCGCAAGCGCGACCTGGCCCTCGACGCCCGGTTCAAGGCCCTCGAGGAGGAGCTGGCCGAGCTCGAGTCGTCGGGGGCCAAGGACACCGAGATCAAGGCCCGGCAGCGCAACGTCGAAAAGGAGATCGGCAGCCTCCGCGAGCGGTACCAGACCGAGCTCGAGCTGGCCCAGCGGGCCTTCGACGAGTTCAAGAGCCTGCACTCCCGGAAGATCCTGGAAGACGAGATGCTGTGGCGCGAGCTGCGCATCCGCTACGAGGACTACTTCGAGGGGGGCATGGGGGCCGAGGCCATCTCCCGCCTGATCGAGCGCATCGACCTCGACGTCGAAGAGGTCAAGCTGCGCGAGATGGTGGACGCGGCCGACGGGCGCAAGCCCCTGTCGGCCCAGCGCCGCCAGAAGGCCATCAAGCGGCTGAAGATCGTCACCGCCTTCAACCGGCGCGACGAGCACGGCCGCCGGGTCAACGACCCCCGGGCCATGATCCTCGAGTCGGTGCCGGTCATCCCACCCGACCTCCGTCCCATGGTCCAGCTCGATGGTGGCCGCTTCGCCACCTCGGACCTCAACGACCTCTACCGCCGGGTGATCAACCGGAACAACCGGCTGAAGCGCCTGTTGGACCTGGGCGCGCCCGAGATCATCATCAACAACGAGAAGCGGATGCTCCAAGAGGCGGTCGACGCCCTGTTCGACAACGGCCGCCGCGGCCGTCCCGTCACCGGGCCGGGCAATCGCCCGCTGAAGAGCCTGTCCGACATGTTGAAGGGCAAGCAGGGCCGGTTCCGCCAGAACCTGCTGGGCAAGCGGGTCGACTACTCGGGCCGTTCGGTCATCGTCATCGGACCGACCCTCCAGCTCCACCAGTGCGGCCTGCCCAAGCTGATGGCGCTCGAGCTCTTCAAGCCCTTCGTCATGAAGCGGCTGGTCGATGCCGAGCTGGCTCAGAACATCAAGTCGGCCAAGCGCATGGTCGAGCGTCGGCGTCCCCAGGTGTGGGACGTGCTCGAGGGGGTCATCAAGGAGCACCCGGTGCTGTTGAACCGGGCGCCGACCCTGCACCGCCTGGGCATCCAGGCCTTCGAGCCGGTCCTGGTCGAGGGCAAGGCCATTCAGGTCCACCCGCTCGTGTGCACGGCCTTCAACGCCGACTTCGACGGCGACCAGATGGCCGTCCATCTCCCGCTCTCGGCCGAGGCCCAGGCCGAGGCGCGCGTGCTCATGCTGTCGGCCAACAACATCCTGTCCCCGGCCACCGGTCGCCCGATCACCGTTCCCACCCAGGACATGGTGTTCGGCATCTACTACCTGACCCTGGCCGTCGACGGCGAGAAGGGTGAGGGACGGGTCTTTCGCCACGCCTACGAGGTGGAAGCGGCCTTCGATGCGGGGGACATCCACCTGCAGGCCAAGATCGTCATCCGGCCCGAGGCCGGTACCCCGCTGGCCCAGTCCATCGAGCGGGCCAACGATATCGACGATGCCCATATCGACGGCGACCGCATCGAACTGGTGACGACGGCCGGCCGGCTGTTCTTCAACTCCGGCCTGCCCGACGGGTACCGCTTCATCAACGACATCGTGGGCAAGCGCAACACCTCGATCGGCTCCATCGTCGAAGAGGTGGCGGCCAACTATCCCAAGCACCTGGTGGCCGAGAGCCTCGACCGCATCAAGGCCCTCGGGTTCCGCTACGCCGCCCAGTCGGGTCTGACCATCTCCATCAACGACGTGCGCACCCCACCGGACAAGCAGTCCATCCTCGACCGCTACGAAAAGGAAGCGGACAAGGCTGAGACCCAGTTCAAGCGGGGCATCATCACCGACGACGAGCGTCGCCAGAAGGAGATCGAGATCTGGACATCGGCCAACTCCGAAGTGGGCCGGGCCATGGAGAAGTCACTCTCCAAGATCGCCTTCAACCCGCTCGACATGATGGTCGACTCGGGTGCTCGAGGAAACGCCCAGCAGATCCGCCAGATCGCCGGCATGAAGGGCCTGGTCTCGAACCCTCGCGGTGAGATGATCCCCCGGCCCATCAAGTCGTCCTTCCGGGAAGGTCTGTCCGTGCTCGAGTACTTCATCTCGACCCACGGTGCCCGCAAGGGACTGGCCGACACCGCCCTCCGGACTGCCGACTCGGGATACCTGACCCGGCGACTGGTCGACGTGGCTCAGGAACTGATCGTCCGCGAGGACGATTGCGGGAGCACCCGCGGCATCTGGATCGACAACATCGTTCCCGACGAGGCCGGCCGGCGCTCGTACCTGGAGACCCGCGTCTACGGTCGCATCACCGTCGACGATGTCGTCCTGTCCGACAAGTCGACGATCAAGGCCGGCACCATCCTGCTCGACGATGTGGTCAACCGCCTGCGCGACGACCCGGGGGTGGACCGGGTCCGCACCCGGTCGGTGCTGACCTGTGAGGCCGAGCAGGGCATCTGCGCGGCCTGCTACGGCCAGTCGCTGGCCACCGGCATGATGATCGAGCTCGGCGAGGCGGTCGGCGTCATCGCCGCCCAGTCCATCGGCGAGCCCGGCACCCAGCTGACCATGCGGACGTTCCACACCGGCGGCATCGTCGGCGAGGACATCACCCACGGACTGCCCCGGGTGGTGGAGCTGTTCGAGGCTCGCACCCCCAAGGGCGCCGCCGTGCTGGCCCGCCACTCCGGCGTGGTCCGGGTGGAGGAAGAGGAGAGCGGCCGCCGCATCACCGTGGTCGCCGATGACGGAGCCGAGGAGACGGTGCTGGTCGCCCAGCGGGCCCACCTCGAGGTCACCGACGGCCAGGAGGTCGGCGCCGGGGACGCGCTGGTCGAGGGCCCGAAGGACCCCAAGGAGCTCCTCGACGTCAAGGGCATCCGGGAGACCCAGCAGTACCTGGTCGAAGAGGTCCAGAAGGTCTACCGGGACCAGGGCGTGTCCATCCACGACAAGCACATCGAGCTGATCGTGCGCCAGATGCTGCGCCGGGTCCTGGTGGCCGAGCCGGGCGACGCCCCGTTCCTGCCGGGCGAGCGCGTCGACAACCGGTCCTACGCCGAGGTCAACCGGGAGCTGGTCCAAGACGGCAAGCGCCCGGCCGAGGGTCGTCCCGAGCTGATGGGGATCACCAAGGCCTCGTTGGCCACCGAGAGCTGGCTGTCGGCGGCCTCCTTCCAGGAGACCACCCGGGTGCTGACCGAGGCGGCCATCGAGGGCAAGTCCGACCAGCTCTACGGCCTGAAGGAGAACATCATCATCGGGAAGCTGATCCCGGCCGGCTCGGGTATGGAGCGGTACCGGGACATCCGGCTCGAGATGCCCGGCGCCGAAGCCCTTCCCTTCTGGGCCCTCGGGTCCGAGGGCGATGCCGGCACCGAGGACCTGGCCGCGTGGCTCAGGGACACCGGCGGCGACGGACCGGTCGAGAACTTCAGCTCGGAGATCGACGCCAGTTGGTTGGGCGCAGTTCCCTCGAGCGACGACGCCGACGGTGGCACGGCCACCCCCGTCGAGCCCGGCCTGGGTGCGGGCGATCCGGCGCCGACGACCGGTGAGGGCGCAGCCGAGACCGGTACCTGACCGCTCCTGTCCGGACCGGAGGCCGGCTCCCGAGCGGGTCTCCACCCGGTCGCGGGAGCACGAGGAAGACGATGACCACGCACCGACGGGGCCCCGAGGGCCCCGTCGGTGCGTCGAGCGGCGGGAGGAGCCCGCTGGGTCCCGGATGAGCCTCCGGATGCCGGATCAGGCCGCGGTGGCGCGGATGAGGTCGTCCCGTTCGCCACTACACTGGCCCAGGCGACCGCTCCCCGAGGTGTAGGCCGGGGGCCGCCGGTGCGGCCTGGACCCGTTTGCCCTGCAGGGGGCCGATGCCGTAAGATTTCCTGTCTGCACGGGCACTCCGCCGGTATGCGCGTTGTGCCCCGTTCCGCAGGCCACCCCGCAGTTCAAACGTAGAGGTAACGCGTGCCCACGATTTCCCAGCTCGTCCGCAAGGGTCGAGCCACCAAGGCAACCAAGACGAAGACCCCGGCGCTCCGGGGCGCGCCCCAGCGACGGGGCGTATGCACGCGGGTGTACACCCATACGCCGAAGAAGCCGAACTCGGCCCTGCGCAAGGTGGCCCGCGTGCGCCTGACCAGTGGCGCCGAGATCACCGCCTACATCCCCGGTGAGGGGCACAACCTCCAGGAGCACTCCATCGTCCTGGTCCGAGGCGGCCGGGTGAAGGACCTGCCCGGTGTCCGCTACAAGGTGATCCGCGGCACTCTCGACGCCTCCGGGGTCCGGGACCGCAACCAGGCTCGCAGTCGGTACGGCGCGAAGAAGGAGTCCTGAGATGCCCCGCAAAGGTCCGGCCGTACGCCGCGAGCTCATGCCCGACCCGGTCTACCGGTCGGTCCTGGTCACCCAGGTGGTGAACAAGGTCCTGAGCCGGGGCAAGCGCACCCTGGCCGAGCGCATCGTCTACACCGCGTTGACCGACGTCGAGGAGAAGATGGGCACCGACCCGGTCGCCGTCTTGAAGAAGGCCGTCGAGAACGTGCGCCCCGAGCTCGAGGTGCGCCCTCGACGCGTCGGTGGGGCCACCTATCAGGTGCCCGTCGAGGTGCGCCCCCGTCGGGCCACCACCCTGGCCATCCGTTGGTTGGTCGGGTACTCCCAGCAGCGCCGGGAGAAGACGATGGCCGAGCGGCTGTCCAACGAGATCCGCGATGCGGCCAACGGCATCGGCACCGCAGTGAAGCGCCGTGAGGACCTCCACAAGATGGCGGAGTCCAACAAGGCCTTCGCCCACTATCGCTGGTAGTCGAGTGCGGGACCGTCCGCGCCGCCGGCCACGACCACCATCCACAAGCACGACCCGAGAGCTGATTCACCATGGCTGAAGCGCCCAACCGCAATCATCCCCTGTCCAAGACCCGCAACATCGGGATCATGGCCCACATCGACGCGGGCAAGACGACCACGACCGAGCGCATCCTGTACTACACGGGGAAGAACTACAAGATCGGTGAGGTCCACGAGGGCGCGGCCACCATGGACTGGATGATCCAAGAGCAGGAGCGGGGCATCACCATCACCTCGGCCGCCACCACCTGCAACTGGCGGGACACGGTGATCAACATCATCGACACGCCCGGGCACGTCGACTTCACCGTCGAGGTCGAGCGCTCCCTGCGCGTCCTGGACGGCGCCGTGGCCGTGTTCGACGCCGTCGCCGGCGTGGAGCCCCAGACCGAGACGGTCTGGCGGCAGGCCAACAAGTACGAAGTCCCCCGGATCTGTTTCATCAACAAGATGGACCGGATCGGTGCCGACTTCACCCGCTCGGTCGAGATGATCAAGGATCGCCTCGACGCCGTCCCTGCCGTCGTCCAGCTGCCCATCGGGGCCGAGAGCGGCTTCCGCGGCGTGGTCGACCTGGTGCACATGCGCGCCCTGGTCTGGGACGAGGGCATGGGCGAGGAGTGGCAGGAAGAGGAGATCCCGGCCGAGCTCAAGTCCGAGGCCGAGGATGCCCTCCACCAGCTCATCGACGTCCTGTCCAACCACGACGACACCATCATGGAGAAGTACCTGGGCGAAGAGGAGATCCTCCCCACCGACCTCCGAGCGCGCCCTGCGCACGGTGACCCTGGGCAACTTCGCCGTTCCCGTGCTGTGCGGCTCTGCCTTCAAGAACAAGGGCGTACAGCCCATGTTGGACGCAGTGGTCGACTACCTCCCGAGCCCGCTGGACATCCCGCCGACGGTGGGCCACCTGCCTCGCCACGAGGATCGACTGGTCGACCGGCCCTCGGACGACTCGGCCCCGTTCTCGGCCCTGGCCTTCAAGATCATGACCGACCCGTACGTGGGCAAGCTCACCTACATCCGCGTCTACTCGGGGTCTTTGGCCAAGGGGTCGGGCATCATCAACTCGACCAAAGAGCGCAAGGAGCGGGTCGGCCGCATCCTGCAGATGCACGCCAACCACCGCGAGGACCTGGACTCGGTCTACGCCGGCGACATCGTCGCCGTGGTCGGCCTGAAGCAGACCACCACCGGCGACACCCTGTGCGATCCCAGCGACCAGGTCATCTTGGAGTCGCTCACCTTTCCCGAGCCGGTCATCCACGTCGCCGTGGAGCCCAAGACCAAGGCCGACCAGGACAAGCTGTCCAAGGCCCTGTTCTCGTTGTCGGAAGAGGACCCGACCTTCCGGGTCCAGTCCGACGAGGAGACCGGCCAGACGGTCATCTCGGGCATGGGCGAGCTGCACCTCGAGGTGCTGGTCGACCGGATGCTCCGCGAGTTCAACGTCGACGCCAACGTGGGCAAGCCCCAGGTGGCCTACCGCGAGACCGTCCGCAAGACGGTGGAGAAGGTCGAGACCCGCTATGTCCGCCAGACCGGCGGCAAGGGCCAGTACGGCCACGTGGTCATCACCTTGGAGCCGACCGGCCCGGGCGGCGGCTACGAGTTCATCGACAAGATCACCGGTGGTGCCATCCCGAAGGAGTACATCCCCTCGGTCGACGCCGGCATCCAGGAGTCGATCACCTCGGGCGTGCTGGCCGGGTACCCCACCGTGGACATCCGCGTCACCCTGACCTACGGCTCGTACCACGACGTGGACTCATCGGAGATGGCCTTCAAGATCGCCGGGTCCATGGCCATCAAGAAGGCGGCCAACTTGGCCAGCCCCGTGCTGCTCGAGCCGGTGATGGCCGTCGAGGTGACCACCCCCGAGGAGTACATGGGCGACGTGATCGGTGACCTCTCGTCTCGCCGGGGCAAGGTCGAGGGCATGGAACAGCGGGGGACCAGCCACATCGTGAAGGCCCAGGTCCCGCTGAGCGATATGTTCGGCTACGCTACTGACCTGCGCTCGCGTACGCAGGGACGAGCCACGTACTCCATGCAGTTCCATGCGTACAACGAGGTCCCCGAATCGATCGCCAGGGAGATCATCGCCAAGGCGCGCGGGGAGTAGTCGTCAGACCGGTAGCCCGGGCGGCGGCCCCGGTAGCGACACCAGAAGGATCGAGCAGTACCAGGATGCAGTACCAGTAACGCAGTAGGACACATGAGGAAGGACGGAAGGCATCCGCCTCCGTCGTGGCGGGCCCGAGGGGGCGCCGCCCGAGACCCAGGGAGCATTACCCCAGCCATGGCCAAGAAGAAGTTTGAGCGCAATAAGCCCCATGTCAACGTGGGAACGATGGGGCACATCGACCACGGGAAGACCACGCTCACCGCGGCCATTACCAAGGTCCTCCACGATAACGACCCCACGACTGAGTTCACCCCCTTCGACCAGATCGACAAGGCGCCCGAAGAGAAGCAGCGGGGCATCACCATCTCGATCGCCCACGTCGAGTACGAGACGGCCAACCGCCACTATGCCCACGTCGACATGCCGGGGCACGCCGACTACATCAAGAACATGATCACCGGCGCAGCCCAGGTGGACGGGGCCATCCTCGTGGTCTCGGCCGCCGACGGGCCCATGCCCCAGACCCGTGAGCACGTCCTCTTGGCCCGCCAGGTCGGCGTTCCCTACATCGTCGTGGCCCTGAACAAGGCGGACATCGTCGACGACGAGGAGCTCCTGGACCTGGTCGAGCTCGAGGTGCGCGAGCTGCTCAACGACAACGAGTTCCCCGGTGACGACACGCCCATCGTGCGGGTCAGCGCCCTGAAGGCGCTCGAGGGCGACGCCGAGGCCGCGGCCAAGATCACCGAGCTGATGGATGCGGTGGACTCCTACATCCCCGAGCCCATCCGCGACGTGGAGAAGCCCTTCCTCATGTCGATCGAGGACGTCATGTCCATCACCGGCCGTGGCACGGTCGTCACCGGCAAGGTGGAGCAGGGCGTGGTCAAGGTGGGCGAGGAGGTCGAGATCGTCGGCCTCCGCGACACCCAGCGTACGACGGTCACCGGCATCGAGATGTTCCGGAAGCTGCTCGACGAGGGCCGTGCCGGCGACAACATCGGTGCGCTGCTCCGAGGCACGAAGAAGGAGGAGGTGGAGCGGGGCCAGGTGCTGTGCAAGCCCGGCTCCATCACACCCCATACCAAGTTCGAGGCGACCGTCTACGTCCTGAATAAGGACGAGGGTGGCCGGCACAAGCCGTTCTTCACCAACTACCGGCCCCAGTTCTACTTCCGGACCACCGACGTGACCGGCACCATCGAGTTGCCCGAGGGCACCGAGATGGTCATGCCCGGGGACAACACGGACATGACGGTGGAGCTGGGCAAGCCGATCGCCATGGACGAGGGCCTCCGGTTCGCCATCCGAGAGGGTGGCCGCACCGTGGCCTCCGGTCGGGTCACCAAGATCCTCGCCTAGTCCGGCACCACGCACCACTCCAAGAGAGGACGCCGCCACCCATGGCAGCAGAAGGCCCCCGACAGAAGATCCGCATTCGCCTCAAGGCCTATGACCACGAGATTCTCGACCAGTCGACCGAGAAGATCGTCCAGACGGTCATCCGTACTCAGGCGAAGGTGCTGGGTCCGGTGCCCCTCCCCACGGAAAAGCATCGCTACACGGTGATCCGGTCGCCTCACAAGTACAAGGACAGCCGCGAGCACTTCGAGATGCGGGTGCACAAGCGCCTGGTCGACATCGTGGAGCACACGCCCAAGACGGTCGACTCCCTGCAGCGGCTCGACCTTCCCGCCGGCGTGGACATCGAGATCAAGATCCAGACCGTCTAGGGCACGTTCCGTCGCCCTGGGGGCGGATGCACCCTGCGCAGGGATGGTGTAGCGTATTCAGCCGGGTCGATTTCGGCCTGACACTGTCGAGTAAGACGTGCTCGAGCGCCTACCGGGAAACCGGCAGGGACCTCGGGCCCAACAAGGCGAGCGCTCCGCTCGGGTTGATCCGAGCGGAGCGTCTGCATGCAAGCCGGAGCCATCCGATGCACCGGCTGAACCGTGGGTTTCGGAGCTGACCGGCGTGCCTGGGCAGCAGTCGAAGCAGATGGAACGTAGTTGAGCAGTGACACATCGGCGCCGGCCGGCGCCGAGCAAGCACAGAAGAGTCGAGACGGAGAAGCTCCAGTGGCCACCAAGGCGATCGTGGGCGAAAAGGTCGGAATGACCCAAATTTGGGACGATCAGAACCGGGCCATCCCGGTGACGGTGGTGCGCGTGGCGCCGGTCCGCATCGTCCAGGTCAAGACGACCGAACGGGAGGGCTACACCGCCCTGCAGGTGACCTGGGGCTACCGGCGGGCGACCACCCTGACCAAGCCCGAGCAAGGCCACTTCGGCAAGGCCGGCGTGGACCCGGGCCGCCGCCTGGTCGAGCTGCGGATCGACGACGCCGAGTCCTACGAGGTCGGCCAGCAGTTGACCGCTGATCTCCTCCAGCCCGGCGAGCTGGTCGACGCCATCGCCGTGAGCAAGGGCAAGGGTTTCGCCGGAGGCATGAAGCGTCACAACTTCAAAGGCCAGGGCGCCTCGCACGGTAACCACAAGAAGCACCGCTCGCCCGGGTCCATCGGTGCCTGCGCCACCCCGTCCCGGGTGTTCAAGGGGACCAAGATGGCAGGGCGTATGGGCGGCGAGCAGGTCACCACGTTGAACCTCGAGGTTGTCCAGGCCGATCCCGACCGGGAGCTGGTCCTCATCAAGGGCGCCGTGCCCGGACCGCGCGGCGGCATGGTCGTCCTCCGTGATGCCATCAAGGCCCCGGCGGTCAAGGGAGGGCGGGCATCGTGAGCGCCAGTCAACCAGGAACTGCCGCCCGCTCGGGAACGGCCGTCGTCGATCCGGAGACCGCGTCCCCGGCCGCCATCCGCCGCTTTCTCCGTCCCGAGCCGAAGCACTACACGGTGACCCGGCGAAGCCAGGACGGGACCGAGCTGGGCACGGTCGGGCTCGATCCCGACACCTTCGGGATCGTCCCCAACAAGGACGTCCTCCACCAGGTGGTCACGGCCCAGCTGGCCGCGGCCCGTGCCGGCACCCAGTCGACCAAGACCCGGTCCGAGGTCCGAGGTGGGGGGGCCAAGCCATTCCGCCAAAAGGGCACCGGCCGGGCCCGTCAGGGGTCCACCCGCTCACCGCAGTGGGTGGGGGGAGGCGTGGCTCTCGGCCCGAAGCCGCGCAGCTATGCCCAGAAGACCCCCAAGAAGATGGTGCAGCTCGCCCTCCGGTCCGCCCTGTCCGACCGGGCGACGGGCGGGAAGGTCGCGGTCGTCGACCGGTGGGCCTTCGACGTGCCCAAGACCAAGGACGCGGTTGCCGCCCTCTCGGCCCTCGGGCTCAAGGGCCGGGTCCTGCTGGTGCTGGGAGCCGAGGACGGGTACGCCGACCGCTCCTTCGGCAACCTCGCCGAGGTCCAGACCATCCTGATCACCGAGCTCAATGCCTATGACATCCTCTGCAACGACTGGATCGTGTTCACCGACGCCACCCTCCCCGGGGGCGCAACACCGGGAGGCGAGACGGCCAGCCCGGCCACTGCCGCCAAGACTGACACCGCCAAGGCCGATTTAGCCAAGGAAGACACTGCCGCCGGGACGGGCGCAGCCGCCGGGACAGGCGCAGCCGCTGAGCCAGCGGCCGAGCCGGATACGGCCGCCCAGGAAGGCACTGCCACCACGGTGGAGGCCGCAGACACCGTCGAGCCAGAGACCGAGCCAGAGGCCGGGACAGACACGGCCTCCGAGGGGAGCGACTCATGAGAGATGCCCACAACATCCTCTTGCGACCGGTTGTGTCGGAGAAGACCTACGCCCTGATGGACAACAACGTCTACGTCTTCGTCGTCGACCCCGACGCCACCAAGATCGAAGTCCGCCTGGCCGTGGAGCAGGCCTTCGGGGTCCGCGTCACCAAGGTCAACACCCTGAACCGCAAGGGGAAGTCGAAGCGGAACCGCCGCAACAACACCGTCGGCCATCGGGTCGATACCAAGCGGGCCATGGTCACCCTGCAATCGGGTGACTCGATCGATCTGTTCGAGAGCTGAGGATTCGAGACCGACAATGCCCCTCCGTTCACGCAAGCCAACCAGTGCCGGCCGCCGGTTCCAGACGGTCTCCGACTTCGCCGAGATCACCCGGGACCGGCCCGAGAAGTCGTTGCTCGCCCCCAAGCCGAACACCGGTGGGCGCAACGCCTATGGGCGCAAGACCTCCCGCCACCGCGGCGGCGGCCACAAGCAGCAGTACCGCCTGGTCGACTTCAAGCGGGACAAGGACGGCGTGCCGGCCAAGGTCGCGGCCATCGAGTACGACCCCAACCGCAACGCCCGCATCGCCCTGCTCCACTACTTCGACGGCGAGAAGCGCTACATCCTCGCCCCCTCCGGTGTGAAGGTGGGCGACCGCCTCCAGTCCGGCCAGGGTGCCGAGATCCGTTCTGGGAATGCGCTGCCCCTCCGGTTCATCCCGGTGGGCTCGGTCGTCCACAATGTCGAGCTGCGGCCGGGCGGCGGGGGCAAGTTGGCCCGCGGCGCGGGCATGAGCATCCAGCTGGTGGCCAAAGAGGGGCTCTTCGCCACCCTGCGGCTGCCGTCGACCGAAATGCGCCGGGTGTCGATCGACTGCCGGGGCACCCTGGGCACGGTGGGGAACGCCGAGGCCGAGCTGATCAAGATCGGCAAGGCCGGTCGTAACCGCTGGAAGGGCAAGCGCCCCCAGACCCGGGGCGTGGCCATGAACCCGGTTGACCACCCGCTGGGCGGCGGCGAGGGCAAGTCCTCCGGTGGCCGCCATCCGGTCTCACCCTGGGGCAAGCCCGAGGGTCGTACCCGGCCACGTCACAAGGACTCCGACAAGATGATCGTCCGCAGGCGCCGCACACGCGGCGCTCGGCGGTAGGAAGTAGAGGGAACCGCACGCCATGCCTCGCAGCTTGAAGAAGGGCCCCTTCGTCGACGACCACCTCCTGAAGAAGGTGGACGCCCTGAACGCGGCCGGGGACAAGAGAGTCATCAAGACGTGGTCCCGCCGCTCGACGATCATTCCCGACATGGTGGGCCACACCATCGCCGTCCACGACGGGCGCAAGCACGTGCCCGTCTACGTGACCGAGTCGATGGTCGGCCACAAGCTGGGGGAGTTCTCTCCCACCCGGACCTTCAAGTTCCACGCCGGCCAAGAGCGGGCGGGAAGGCGCTGACATGCCCGGTGTGAAGACAAACGAGCGGGAGGGGACGCGAGCCGTCCTCCGTCACACCCGGATCTCGCCCAACAAGGCGCGCCAGGTGCTGGACCTCATCCGCGGCCAGGACGTCGACCGTGCGGCCGAGACCCTGGCGCTCGGTGACCGCGAGGCCGCGACCATCATCGGAAAGGTCCTGGCTTCGGCCGTCGCCAATGCCGTCCACAACGACGGGTTGAACGGTGAGGAGCTCTACGTCTCGGCCTGCTTCGCCGACGAGGGCAGCACCCTCAAGCGCTGGCGCCCCCGGGCCCGGGGCCGGGCCACCCGGATCCGCAAGCGCTCCAGTCACGTCACCATCATCGTGAGCCGCCTGCCCGAGGAGCGCCTGGCCCGCCGCCGGGCCAAGCTGGCCGCCACCGGCACCCAGCGCTCACGCCGGGTGGCCGGGTCCCGCCGCCGCCAGCGGTCCGAGGCGGAGACGTCCCGGCCATCGTCGGCGCCGGAGGTCGATGAGCTCGAACCGGATGAAGTGCTCGACGTCGTCGAGCCCGACATCGACGAGGTCGAGGACTTCGACACAGACGACGAGGTCGAGGACTTCGACACAGACGACGAGGTCGAGGACTTCGACACAGACGACGACGAGGTCGAAGACTTCGACACAGACGACGACGAGGTCGAGGACTTCGACACAGACGACGAGGTCGAGGACTTCGACACGGATGCCGACACAGACACAGCCGACCAGGCAGACGACACAGACGCCGCCGAAGACACGGTGGCAGTAGACGCAGCTGAAGACGAAGGGGCCGACGCCCAGGCGACGTCGTCCGACGAGACGAGCGGCGCGAGCGCCGAAAAGAAGGGCAAGTAGATGGGCCAGAAGGTCAACCCCTACGGGTTCCGCCTCGGCGTGACCACCGATTGGAAGTCCCGGTGGTTCGAGGAGCGCAACTATCAGAACTGCGTGATCGAGGACTGGAAGATCCGCGACTTCCTCATGTCGCAGCTCGAGTCGGCTGCCGTCAGCCGCATCGAGGTGGAGCGGACGCGTGACCGCCTCCGTGTCGACATCCACACGGCCCGCCCCGGCATCGTCATCGGCCGGCGGGGGTCCGAGGCCGACCGCTTGAAGAAGAAGATCGAGGAGATCACCGGCTTGGTCAACCGCATCCAGCTGAACATCCAGGAGATCAAGCAGCCCGAGCTGGACGCCGCCCTCATCGCCCAGGGGATCTGCGACCAGCTGGCCCGACGGGTCGCCTTCCGCCGGGCCATGAAGCGGGCCATCCAGACGGTGCAGAAGGCCGGTGCCCTCGGGGTCCGCGTCCAGTGCTCGGGCCGCCTCGGCGGTTCGGAGATGGCCCGCAAGGAGTCCTACCGGGAGGGCCGGGTGCCGCTCCATACCCTCCGGGCCGACATCGACTACGGCTTCCGTGAGGCCAAGACCACCTTCGGCCGCATCGGCGTCAAGGTATGGATCTACAAGGGCGACATCCTCCCGTACAAGATCTCCTCTGAGGAGAAGATCAACCGCGAGGCGGCCATGGCCGTGGGCGAGACGTCCGGGCAGGGCGCGCCACCGCGCCGGCTCATCACCGCCGGTGGTGGCCGCCGCCGGGCCGAGCAGGGCGCACCGGGCAGCGTGGTCGTGGGCGACGGTGCCGGTGAATCGCCGGAGGTGCCCGAGGACATGGTCGACCGGGACACTGCCGACATCGTCGCCACGCCAGAGGTGCCCGACGAGCTCGAGCGCATCCTCAGCGAGGACGAGGAGATCGAGCGCCGGACCCGCGAGCACCACGAGACCCCGCACTTCCGCAAGGAGGTGGACTGACATGTTGATGCCCCGCAAGGTCAAGCATCGCAAGCAACAGCGCGGCCGGATGACCGGCGCAGCCAAGGGCGGTGCCACGGTCAACTTCGGTGACTTCGGCATTCAGGCCCTTGAGCCAGGCTGGCTCACAGCCCGCCAGATCGAGGCGGCCAGAATCGCCATGACCCGTCACGTCAAGCGCGGGGGCAAGGTGTGGATCCGGGTGTTCCCTGACCGTCCGGTTACCCAGAAGCCGGCCGAGACCCGTATGGGCTCGGGCAAGGGAAACCCGGAGCATTGGGTGGCCGTGGTCAAGCCGGGCCGGATCCTCTTCGAGCTAGCCGGCGTGGAGCAGGGCCTGGCCAAAGAGGCCATGGACCGCGCCATTCAGAAGCTCCCGTTCAAAGCCAAGTTCGTCATTCGTCCCGGCACCCACGGGACGCCGGAGGTCCAGGTCTGATGGCCACCGCAGCCGACATTGTCGAGCTCGACGTCGACGAGCTCGAGGTCCGTCTCAACGAGTCACGAGCGCGAGCTCTTCAACCTCCGCTTCCAGCTGGCCACCGGTCAGTTCGACAACTTCTCCCGGATGGGCCACGTCCGCAAGGACATCGCCCGACTCCTCACCGAGATCCGGGCTCGGGAGATCGCCGAGGCCGAGGGGCTGGCCGTGGAGGACATCCCCGTCCACCAGGCTGTGGCCCGCCAGCGGGCCGAGGACAAGGCGCTGGGCCGGACCAGGGTCCCAGCAGCCGAGCGCCGGGCGGCCGAGCGGGCCGAGGAGAACGAGGACGCCGAGGCCGTCAACGCTGACGCCGAGGTGGAGGACGCCGAGGCCGACAACGCTGACGCCGAGGTGGAGGACGCCGAGGCCGACAGTGCTGGTGCCGAGGTGGAGGACGCCGACGTGGAGGATGCTGACGCGGACACCGAGGAGCAGGGGGCCAAGCCGCCAGGGTGGCCGCGCCCACAGCAACGGCCGGGGTGGCCGACGACGATGTGGAGGAAGAGGGCTGATGGCCGACGAGTCGACGACCGACGAGCGGGCGAACCGCCGCAAGGTCCGTGAGGGCATTGTCGTCTCCGACGGCATGGAGTCCACCGTGGTGGTGTCCGTGGTCGAGCGAGTGCGCCATCCCCGCTACGGGAAGACGGTGCAGCGGACCAAGCGCCTCTACGTCCACGATCAGGACAACTCGGCCAAGGTCGGGGACCGGGTCCGAGTGATCGAGACCCGCCCACTGTCCAAGCTGAAGCGCTGGCGGCTGGGCGAAGTGCTGGAGCGGGCCCGATGATCCAACAGGAATCCCGACTTCGGGTCGCCGACAATTCCGGGGCCAAAGAGGTGCTCTGCATCAAGGTACTGGGCGGCTCGCGCCGCCGCTACGCCTCGATCGGGGACGTCTTCGTGGCCACGGTCAAAGACGCCATCCCCGGCGCGGCGGTGAAACGGGGCGACGTCGTCAAGTGCGTCGTCGTCCGCACCAAGAAGGAAAAGCGTCGGCCCGACGGCAGCTACATCCGTTTCGACGAGAACGCCGCCGTCTTGATCAACGACCAGCAGCCAACCACGTGGGACCCGCATCTTTGGCCCGGTCGGCCGCGAGCTGCGCGACAAGCGATTCATGCGGATTGTCTCACTAGCACCGGAGGTGTTGTGATGCGTATCCGCAAGGGAGACAAGGTAGAGGTCATCTCGGGCAAGGACAAGGGCAAGCGGGCCGATGTTGTTCGGGCCATCCCGTCCGAGGGCCGGGTCATCGTCGAAGGCGTCCACGTGGCCAAGCGTCACGCCAAGCCGACCCGCGCCACCATGCAGGGTGGGGTCATCGACAAGTTCATGCCCGTGTCCGTGTCCTCGGTGGCCATCGTGTGCGGCTCGTGTGGCCCCACCCGGATCGGCATACGGATCGACGAGAACGGACGCAAAGTGCGGGTCTGCCGCAAGTGCGGCGGTGATCTGTGATGGCCCCTGCCATTGGCGCCACTCGACCCCGCCTGAAGATCCGCTACGACGACGAGGTGCGGGCCCAGCTCCAGGAGACCCTGGGCCTGGCCAACATCATGGAGGTGCCCCGCCTGTCCAAGATCGTCCTCAACATGGGCGTGGGCCGGGCCACCCAGCAGAAGTCGCTCATCGAGGGGGCCATGACCGACCTGGAGACCATCACCGGGCAAAAGCCGGTGGTCACCCGGGCCAAGAAGTCGATCGCCGGGTTCAAGCTCCGGGAGGGCCAGGAGATCGGGGCCAAGGTGACCCTGCGGGGCGACCGGGCCTGGGAGTTCTTCGACCGTCTGATCGCCACGGCCATCCCCCGCATCCGTGACTTCCGGGGCTTGTCGCCGAGATCCTTCGACGGGCACGGCAACTACACCTTCGGGGTCACCGAGCAGCTCATCTTCCCCGAGGTCGACTACGACCGCATCGACACCACCCGAGGCATGGACATCACCATCGCCACCACAGCACGTACCGACGACGAGGGCCGGGCACTCCTGGCCGCTTTCGGTTTCCCGTTCCGACAGGAGAACCAGTAACCCCATGGCGAAGAAGGCTCTGATCGAGAAGCAACAGCGCACACCGAAGTTCAAGGTACGCGGGTACACCCGCTGCCGGCGATGCGGTCGGCCCGAAGTCCGTCTACCGCAAGTTCGGCCTGTGCCGCATCTGCCTGCGGGTGATGGTGCACGCCGGCGAGATCCCCGGCGTGACCAAGGCTAGCTGGTGAGGGGAGGAGACGACCGATGACCATGACCGATCCCATTGCCGACATGCTCACCCGCATCCGGAACGCCAACACGGCCCACTTCGACACGGTGAAGATGCCGGGTTCGAAGTTGAAGGAGTCCCTGGCCGCCATCCTGGTCGACGAGGGCTACATCAGCGGCTTCGAGGTGAACGACAACGTCGACAAGCCCGGGCGCACCCTCGAGATCATCATGAAGTACGCGCCCGGACCGCGCCCGGACCATCTCGGGGATCAAGCGGGTGTCCAAGCCCGGCCTGCGCATCTATGCCCGGGCCGACAAGATGCCCCGGGTCCTCGGCGGCATGGGCGTGGCCGTGGTGTCGACGTCCAAGGGTCTGATGACCGACCGTGAGGCCCGCAAGCGCCGCATGGGCGGGGAGGTTCTTTGCTATGTGTGGTGATCGAGCTTCGTGTGGCAACCGCCGCCCGACGGGCGGCGCCATCACCGGCCGCGCCCTGGCCGGTCGTGGGGGTGGTCGCTGATGTCCCGCATCGGGCGATCGCCCATTCCCGTCCCCTCCGGCGTGTCCGTGGCGCTGTCCGAGGGCAACCGGGTCACGGTCAAAGGGCCCCAGGGCGAGCTGGCCCGCACCCTGCCCGCCGTCATCACCGTCCGCCAGGACGGGGACCAGGTGCTGGTGGAGCGGCCTGACGACCAGCGGCAGAACCGCGCCCTCCACGGCCTCACCCGGTCGCTGGTGGCCAACATGGTGGTCGGCGTGACCGCCGGCTACAGCAAGGAGCTGGAGATCGTCGGTGTCGGGTACCGCGCCGTCCCCAAGGGCGCGGGCGCCCTGGAGCTGGCCCTCGGCTACTCGCATGCGGTGAACGTGAACGCACCCGACGGCGTGACCTTCGAGGTGCCCACCCCCACCCGCATCATCGTGAAGGGGATCGACAAGGAGAAGGTCGGCCAAGTGGCGGCCGACATCCGGAAGCTCCGCAAGCCCGAGCCCTACAAGGGCAAAGGGGTCCGGTACGCCGGTGAGCGGGTCGTCCGCAAGGCAGGGAAGGCAGCGAAGTAAATGGGACGTGCAACCGATCACAAGCTCGAGCTCCGGCGCCGGCGCCACTCGCGGGTCCGCCGACGGATCGCGGGCACGGCCGAGCGACCGCGCCTGGCCGTCTTCCGCTCCAACAAGCACATTTCCGCCCAGCTCATCGACGACCTGGCCGGGCGCACCGTCGCCGCCGCGTCGACCGTGGAGGTCGATCTCCGGGGTAAGCCGGGCAGCAACATCGACGCGGCCAAGGCGGTGGGCACGCTGGTGGCCTCGCGGGCCAAGGCAGCCGGCGTCACCACCGTGGTCTTCGACCGGGGCGGATTCACCTACCACGGACGGGTCGCCGCACTGGCGGACGCGGCCCGTGCCGAAGGACTGGAGTTCTGATGGCCGAACTGCAATACGAAGAGCGCACCATCCGGGTCAACCGGGTGTCCAAGGTGGTCAAGGGCGGCCGCCGGTTCTCCTTTGCCGCCCTCATGGTGGTGGGCGACGGGAACGGCAACGTCGGCCTGGGCTACGGCAAGGCCAAAGAGGCCGGCCTGGCTGTGCAAAAGGGCATCGAAGAGGCGCGCAAGAACGTCTTCGAGGTGCCCCTGGCCGGCTCCACCATCACCCACCCGATCGTGGGCGAGAGTGGCGCCGGACGGGTGATGCTGAAGCCGGCGGCTCCCGGTACCGGCGTGATCGCCGGGGGCGCGGCCCGGGCCATCCTGGAGATGGCCGGCATCCGGGACATCCTGGCCAAGTCGCTCGGTTCGTCCAACGGGATCAACGTGGCCCACGCCACCATCGCCGGGCTGAAGGGCCTGAAGCGGCCGGACGAGATCGCCGTACTCCGGGGCAAGCGGGCCGACGACGTCATCCCCCGCGGCGTGCTCCAGGCCTACCGGGAACGGCGCCGTGAGGGTGACCTCTTCACGGAGGTGAGCTGAGCATGGCCGAGTCGACATCGACCGATCCGGGCCCGTCGACCGGCTGGATCCGCGTCACCCAGGTGCGCTCGGGCATCGGCACCAAGCCCAAGCACCGAGGTACCCTGCGTGCTCTGGGACTACGCGGCGTCGGCCGCACCAACGTGCTGCCCGATCGGCCGGAAATCAGGGGGATGCTGGCCAGGGTGCCCTTTTTGGTCGAGGTCACCCCGGCCCGTGAGGACGAGAGAGGTGCTCGATGAAGGTTCATGAGCTACGACCACCGGCCGGGTCCACCCGGCCGCGCCGCCGGGTCGGCCGAGGCATCGCCGGCAAGGGCGGCAAGACCGCAGGCCGAGGGACCAAGGGCCAGGCGGCGCGGGGCCAGATCCCCGCAGGGTTCGAGGGCGGCCAGCTGCCGCTCATGCAGCGGATCCCCAAGCTGCGCGGGTTCAAGAACCCGTTCCGGGTCGAGTACACACCGGTCAACGTCGGCGCCCTCAGCGCGGTCGGCGGCGACCGTGCCGATCTGGCCGCCCTGGTGGCGGCCGGGCTGGCCAAGAAGAACGCCCTGGTGAAGATCCTCGGAGGAGGCGAGCTGTCCCGCCCGTTGCGGGTCGAGGCCCACGCCTTCTCCAAGTCGGCCGAAGCCGCCATCACCGGAGCCGGCGGCTCGGTCACGGTAGTGCCACTGCCCTTCGGCAGCGACCGCCCGCCCGCCAAGGGCAACGCCCTCACCAACCGGTAGCATCGACCGACCGAAAGGCGTCGAGGGGCCTGCATGCTCTCCAGTTTGGCCAACATCTTCCGTATTCCGGACCTGCGCAAGAAGGTCCTGTTCACGCTCACCGTCATCGCCATCTACCAGTTCGGCGCCAACGTCCCGGCGCCGTTCATCGACTTCTCCAAGATCCAGCAGGTCACCTCGGCGGCCAAGTCGTCGGGGGTCCTCGGCTTCCTGAACCTGTTCTCGGGCGGGGCGCTCACCCGCATGGCCGTGTTCGGGCTGGGGATCATGCCCTACATCACGTCGAGCATCATCATCCAGCTGCTGGCGACTGTGATCCCCAAGCTCGAGGAGTGGCGTGACCAGGGGGCGGTGGGTCAGAAGAAGTTGACCCAGACCACCCGGTACCTGACCATCGCCCTGGCCGTCATGCAGTCGACCGGGCTCGTCTACCTGTTCCACAAGGGCGGGGGCGGCCTGTTCGGGACGAACCAGAACATCGACCTGATTCTCCATTACTCCATCTGGCGGGGCGCGTTCATCGTGTTGACCCTGACGGCCGGCACCGCCTTCGTCATGTGGCTGGGTGAGCTGATCACCCAGCGGGGTATAGGCCAGGGCATGTCCATCCTCATCTTCGCCAACGTGGTGGCCGGCATCCCCAGTGGGATGAACACCGTGCTCCAAGAGGGTGGGCGGTTCAAGTTCGCCGTCATCCTGCTCGTGTCGGTGGCCCTCTTGGTGCTGATCGTGTTCGTCGACCAGGGTCAACGGCGGATTCCCGTCACCTTCGCCAAACGGGTGGTTGGTCGCAAGACCGTCGGCGGCTCCAACACCTACATCCCGCTGAAGGTCAACCAGTCCGGCGTCATCCCCATCATCTTTGCCAGCTCCGTCCTGTACATCCCGGTGCTGCTGTCGAACATCGTCCCGTCGGCGACCTTCCGGACCTGGGTGAACCACAACATCACCCCGACCAGCCCGGTGTACATCTTCACGTACTTCGTCCTCATCATGTTGTTCACGTTCTTCTATGTCTACGTGGCCTTCGACCCGCACCAGCAGGCTGACATCATCCGAAAGCAGGGCGGCTATATCCCCGGCATCCGGCCCGGCGTGCCCACCGAGCGCTATTTGGCTCACATCCTGAACCGGATCACGTGGCCGGGGGCCCTGTTCCTGGGGGGGGTGGCGGTCGTGCCCTCGGTCTTGATGGCGGCATGGCACATGACCGGCTACCCCTTCTACGGAGTGACCCTCCTGATCGCTGTGGGCGTTGCGCTCGAGACGATGAAGCAGATCGACAGCCAGCTCATGATGCGAAACTACGAGGGCTTTCTCAAGTAAGTGGTACCCGGCGCCAGGCTCGTAGTCCTCGGCAAGCAGGGGGCAGGTAAGGGGACGCAGTGTGTGCGTCTCTCCCACCACTACGTCGTCCCTCATGTCTCCACCGGGGACATGTTGCGGGCCGCGGTCAAGCAGGGCACGCCCCTGGGCAAGAAGGCCAAGGACCTGATGGACAAGGGCGAGCTGCTGAGCGACGACCTCATCATGGACATGGTCTCCGAGCGGCTGAACGAGGGCGACGTCCGGGCCCGGGGCTTCGTCCTCGACGGTTGCCCGCGCACCGTGGCCCAGGCCGAGGCGCTGGCCGGCCTCCTCGCCCCCATGGATCTCGACCTCACCGTCGACATCGAGGTCTCGACCGCCCAGGTGCTCCGCCGGCTGGCCGCTCGCCGGGTGTGCGTGGACTGCGGGGCCAACTACTCGGTCTCGTCCCCACCGTTGATCAACTGGACCTGTGATGTGTGCGGCGGCGAGGTCGTCCAGCGGGAGGACGACCGCGAAGAGGCGATCTCCCGCCGCCTGGAAATATACGAGCGCCAGACCGCTCCCCTGATCGAGTGGTACCGGGAACGGAACCAGCTGGCCGCAGTGAACGGCTCGGGCTCCCCGGACTCGGTGACCCGTCGCCTGGTCCGGGTGATCGAGGACTACCGCGACCGGAGGGGCGGGAGGCCGGTGCGGTGAGAGGGGAGGGACGCGAGGCCGGCCCGGTGGCGCTGCAGGGACGCCAGTCCGGCCCGGTGACAGGTCAGGGCCGGGAGGCCGGCCCGGTGGCGCTGCGCGTGAGCGGCCGGCTCGGCACCCTAGGGTCATGTCGGTGAAACGGAACCCCGACGAGCTGGAAAAGATGCGCAAGGCGGGCAAGGTCGTGGCCGAGATGCACGAGGCGACCAGGGCCGTGCTCCGCCCGGGCATCACCACCGCGGCCATCGACCAGGTGGCCCGGGACGTCCTCCAGCGTCGGGGGGCGAAGTCGAACTTCCTCAACTACCACGGGTTCCCGGCGGTCATCTGCACCTCACCCAACTCGATGATCGTCCATGGCATCCCCTCGGACTCGGTGGTCCTGGCCGAGGGCGACATCCTCTCGGTCGACTGCGGAGCGATCATCGAGGGCTACCACGGCGATGCTGCCTACACGGCCGGCATCGGTGAGATCAGCCCCGAGGCCGCCCGGCTGTTGGAGGTGACCGAGGCCAGCCTCTGGTCGGGCATCGAGCAGCTGCGTCCGGGAAACCGCCTGCATGAGGTCGGACGGGCCGTCCAGAAAGTCGCGGAGCGTGCTGGGTTCACCGTGGTACGTGAGTACGTGGGCCATGCCATTGGCACGGCCATGCACGAGGAGCCCCAGGTGCCCAACTACTGGCCCGGGACGCCGGGGCCGATGCTCAAATCGGGGATGGTCTTCGCCGTCGAGCCGATGGTCAACGCCGGGGGTCCCGAGACGGTACAGCTCGACGACGGGTGGAGCGTGATCACGGCCGACGGGCGCATGTCGGCCCATTTCGAGCACACCATCGCCGTGACCGACGACGGGCCCGAGGTGTTCACCGTTCCCTGAGGGCAGCCAGAAGTGCCTGTCCGGGCCCGATCCACCAATCGAAGTGGCAAATGCCCGCGAACAGGCTAAACTAATCCTTCGGCTCGCCACCGGTGTGTGATGGCGTGCCGACCCCGCTCCCGGTAGCGCTCCTCTGGTGCTCTGCCGACGGCGGTGCGGTGCTACGACAACATGCCGATCGTGTGCTGCACGCTGGCCGTGGGGCGAGCGGAATGAGCACAACAGAGTTTCGAGGAGAATCACCTGCCCAAGCCCAAGGAAGATGCCATCGTACTGGAGGGAACCGTCGTCGAGCCGCTGCCGAACGCCATGTTCCGCGTCGAGCTGGAGAACGGCCACAAGGTACTGGCGCACAGCTCGGGGAAGATGCGCATGCACCGCATCCGCATCCTTCCCGGCGACCGCGTACAGGTGGAGATCACCCCCTACGACCTGGCCCGAGGGCGGATCACCTACCGCTACAAGTGACCCACCCGCTCGAGACCGGCGGCCGGCCGGTTGGCCAGCCCACGTTCGGGTTGCCTAGGGACGGCGGCACGGTCTACCGGGCGCTGGGGCTCCAATCGGGCGGTAGGTCACCAGCCGGGCGGTAGGACAAAGAGCAAGAACAGGGCAGCAGGGCCACGGCAGGAACAGAAAGCGATGGCGGCAGGCAACAAGAGCAGTTCGTGAAGTTCGTGAGAGAGGTGCAGGAACATGAAGGTTCGACCCAGCGTCAAGCCGATGTGTGAGAAGTGCAAGGTGATCCGCCGGCATCGGCGGGTGGTCGTCATCTGCGAGAACCCCCGCCACAAGCAACGGCAGGGCTAGGGCTCGCGGGCTCGAGGACCGAAAGCACAGGACTAGGAAGAAGGAAGAACAGCGTGGCTCGAATCAGCGGCGTCGATATCCCCCGCGAGAAGCGGTTGGAGATCGCACTCACCTATATCTTCGGCATCGGCCGGACGACCGCTCAGAACATCTGCGCGGTCACCGAGACCAGCCCCGATACCCGCGTCCGTGACCTCACCGACGAAGAGGTGACCCGTCTGCGCACGTTCATCGATGCCAACTACCAGGTCGAAGGCGACCTGCGGCGTGACGTGTCCCAGGACATCAAGCGGAAGATGGAGATCGGCTGCTACCAAGGCGTCCGCCATCGCAAGGGCTTGCCCGTCCACGGCCAGCGCACCCACACCAACGCCCGTACCCGTAAGGGACCGAAGAAGACGGTCGCCGGCAAGAAGAAGGTCCGCAAGTAATGGCCAAGCCCACCAAGGCAGCAGGCGGCGCTCGTCGGCCCCGTCGCAAAGAGCGCAAGAACATCGCCTTCGGCGTCGCCCACATCAAGAGCTCGTTCAACAACACCATCGTGTCCATCGCCGACCCCGAGGGCAATGTGCTGGCCTGGGCCTCGGCCGGAAACGTCGGCTTCAAGGGATCGCGCAAGTCCACGCCGTTCGCCGCTCAGCTGGCCGCCGAGGCCTGTGCCAAAAAGGCCATGGAGCACGGCGTCCGCCGAGTCGATGTGCTGGTCCGCGGCCCCGGTTCGGGCCGGGAGACCGCCATCCGGTCCCTGGCCGCCGCCGGCATCGAAGTAGCCGGCATCAAAGATGTCACCCCCATCCCGCACAACGGCTGCCGCCCCAAGAAGCGGCGCCGGGTCTGAGCCGGGCGAAGATCGAAGGGATCAGAGGAAACACACATGGCCAGATACACCGGACCCGTCTGCCGGCTTTGCCGCCGCGAGCGCACCAAGCTCTTCTTGAAGGGAGAGCGCTGCTACTCGATGAAGTGCCCCGTCTCCGAGGCGGTCACCGACCGTCACAGCCGCGCCTATCCGCCCGGCGAGCACGGCCGTGACCGCATGCGGCAGGGCTCGGAGTACCTGGGGCAGCTGCGTGAGAAGCAGAAGGCTCGCCGCATCTACGGCCTGCTCGAGAAGCAGTTCCGTAACCTCTACGGCGAGGCCAGCCGGGCCCCGGGCATCACCGGCGAGAACCTGTTGCGCATGCTCGAGCTCCGTCTCGACAATGTGGCCTTCCGGGCCGGGTGGGGCGCCAGCCGCTCCCAGGCCCGCCAGTTCGTCCGCCACGGTCACGTCCAGGTGAACGGGAAGCGGGTCACCATTCCGAGCTACCGGGTCCGCAAGGACGACGTCATCAGCCTGAAGCAGTCCTCCCGGGAGCTGTTCCCGGTGCGGCGGAACATGGACACCCTCGATCGGCAGCTCCCGCCCTGGCTCGAGACCGTCGGGGACAAGTTCGCCGTGAAGGTGTTCTCCCTCCCCCTACGCGAGCACATCGACGAGCCCGTTCAAGAGCAGCTCATCGTCGAGCTGTACTCCAAGTAGGCCGAGCACCGAGCCCGAAGTAGGCCGAGCACCAAGCCAGTCAGTACCGAGCCAGTCCAGTACCGAGCCAGTCAGCGCCACAGAGCGACCACCAGCACCAGACCTGAGCAACACACCGTCGAGGAGCCACGATCAGCATGCTCATCATCCAGCGACCTACCGTCGAAGCCATCGGCGAAGCAGAGGACAACCGGCAGAGGTTTGCCGTCGGTCCTCTCGATCCCGGCTTCGGCCACACCCTTGGCAACTCCCTGCGCCGCACCCTGTTGTCGTCGATTCCAGGCGCATCTGTCACCCAGGTGCGCTTCGATGAGGCGCTGCACGAGTTCACCACCCTGCCCGGCGTGAAAGAGGACATCACCGACCTCCTCTTGAACCTGAAGGACGTCCTGTTCAAGGTGCACAGCGATGAGCCGGTGACCATCCGCTTGGACAAGCGGGGCCCCGGCGACGCCACCGCAGGCGACATCCAGGTGACTGCGGACGTGGAGGTCCTCAGTCCCGGACAGCACATCGCCTCGTTGAACGCCAAGGGCCGGCTGGCTGTGGACCTGACCGTGGAGCGGGGGCGGGGCTACTCGTCGGCGGACAAGAACAAGCGCTCATCGGTCATCGGGGTCATCCCCGTCGATGCCATCTTCTCCCCGGTGCGCCGGGTGGCCTTCACCGTCGAGCCCGTCCGGGTGGAGCAGTCGACCGACTTCGACCGCCTGGTCCTCGACATCGAGACCGACGGCTCCCTCACCCCCCGTGAGGCGCTGGCCTCGGCTGGCGACACGCTGCGCACCCTGGTCAGCTTGGTCGCCGACCTCGAGGACGCTCCCCAGGGCCTGGAGCTGGGCGAAGTCGGCACCGTCGGCACCGGTTCCCCGGATCTCGACCTCCGCATCGAGGACCTGGACCTCACCGAACGGCCGCGGAACTGCCTGAAGCGGGCCCAGATCAACACCATCGGCGAACTGGTCGACCGCTCGTTGGACGACCTGTTGAACATCACCAACTTCGGGCAGAAGTCGCTCGACGAGGTGCTCCAGAAGCTCGACGAGCGGGGCCTGTCCCTGCGGGTGAAGGACTGACGTCATGCTCGGAACCCCGAAGAAGAGCCGCCGGTTCGGCGGCAGCTCGGCCCACCAGAAGGCCATGATGGGCAACTTGGTCGCCTCGCTGATCGCGGCGGAGTCCCTGGTCACCACGGAGGCCAAGGCCAAGGCCCTCCGGCCCGTGGCCGAGAAGTGCATCACCGCGGCAGCCAAGGGTGGCGTCCACCGCCACCGCCAGGTGGTGGCGTTCATCCGGGACAAGGACATGGCCCACAAGCTGTTCGAGGAGATCGGGCCTCGCTACGTGGACCGTCCCGGGGGATACCTCCGGATCCTGAAGCTCGGGAACCGTCAGGGCGACAACGCCCCGATGGCCCGCATCGAATTCGTCGAATCGGCTTGAGCCTGGCCCCCCCGTCCGGGGGGTCTGGCCCAAGCGGGCGCCCAGGCGATCCTCCCGCCGACCCGGGTCACGACCCCGGTCCGAGAGGCCAAGATCCAGGTCCTGGGGGCCAAGGCCCTAGGGCTCACGATGCAGAGGGCCAGAACGCAGCGGCCGGTGGCTCGGTGCGGTGGCGCCTCAGGATCGCCTACAACGGGTCCGGTTTCCATGGTTTCGCCGCTCAGAACGGCCAGGTCACGGTGGCCGGGGCCCTTTCTGATGCCCTGGGCCGCTTCACCCGCTCGTCGCTCAGTCTGACCTGCGCGGGCCGGACCGACACCGGCGTTCACGCCCAGGACCAGGTGGTCCATGTCGATCTCCCGCCGATTGTCGCCGCCGGTCTCGATCCCGAGGACCTGATGCGCTCCTGCAACCGGCAACTGGGTCCGGCCATCGTGGTCCGCGAGGCGGGACCAGCCCCGGCCGGTTTCGACGCCCGGCGTTCGGCTACGGGCCGGCGGTACCGCTATCTGGTCGTCAACGCCCCGGTCCCGGACCCCCTGCTCGCCGGCGTGACCTGGCATGTCTCCGATCAACTCGACCTGCGGGCCATGGCCGCGGCCTCCGATGCACTTTTGGGGGAGCATGATTTCCGCGCCTTTTGCCGCCGGGTGCCGGGCACGACGGCCGACGACCCCATCATGCGACGGGTGGTCGACGCCCGGTGGTCGGTGGTGGACGCTGCCGGGGCCCGGGCCGGGTCCGGGGGCCGGGGTGCCCGCAGCCAGACCAGCCCACACGGCTCGCCCGACGGCCACGCGGCCCTCTTGCCGGCCGACGGGGCCCTCCTGGCCTTCGAGATCGAGGCCAATGCCTTCTGTCACCAAATGGTGCGCTCCTTGGTCGGGACGCTGGTCGATGTCGGTCGGGGGAGGAAACGGGCCTCGGACATGCTGTGGATCCTCCGTTCCGCCGACCGCCAGGAGGCTTCCCGGCCCGCCCCACCCCACGGCCTGTGCCTCGTTGCCGTGCGCTATGGCTCCTGACCCCGGGCCGGCCGTCCCAGCCAGGGCCGGGCGCCGTGCGGGCCGACGGGCCGGGTCCCAGCCTGGGCCGACCCCGGGCCGGCCGTCCCAGCCAGGCCGGCTTGCCGACCAGGGGTCTTTCGTCGTATCGTTGTAGCCCGCTGGGTTAGCCCGTGACCGCTCTGCCGTTCACAACTCTGTGGCCCCGTTGCGGCCAGCCGTTGACGAGCGACACAGGCGATTTGGCTCCGAACCGGCTCCGAACCACAGCCCGGCATCACCGAACAAGGATCTTTTGTGCGTACGTTCTCCCCGAAGCCCGCTGACATCACCCGTGCCTGGCACCTCGTCGACGCTGACGAACTGGTCCTCGGCCGCCTGTCCACCGAGGTGGCCGCCATCCTGCGGGGCAAGCACAAGCCGATCTTCGCCCCTCACGTCGACACCGGCGACCACGTAGTGGTCATCAATGCCGCCAAGGTGGTGCTCACCGCAGGCAAGGCCGACTCCAAGCTCTCCCATCGGCACAGTGGCTATCCCGGTGGGCTGACCACAACCTCGTACGCCCGGCTGTTGGAGGACCGCCCCGAAGAGGTGGTGCGCAACGCCATCCGGGGCATGCTGCCCAAGAACCGGCTCGGCCGCCAGATGCTCGAGAAGCTGAAGGTCTACGCCGGTCCCGACCATCCTCACGCTGCGCAGGCCCCCGCGCCGTTGAACCTGCCCGGCGCCCGCCGGCTGGCTTCGACCCGCGGCGGGGCCTGAGCGCGGCACCCGAACAAAGACGACTAGGAGCTCCCCGTGGCCAACACCCCTCTCTGCCAGACCACCGGACGCCGCAAACAGGCGGTCGCCCGTGTGCGGTTCCGTTCCGGAGACGGAACCATCACTGTCAACAAGCACAAGTTCGAGGACTACTTCACCTCGGCCACCCACCGGATGATTGTGACCGAGCCCCTCCGGCTGACCGAGACGTCCGAGTTGTGGAACATCGACGTCACCATCGACGGCGGCGGGGTGTCCGGCCAGGCCGGTGCCTTCCGCCTGGGCATAGCCCGCGCCCTCTGCGCTCTCGACCCCGAACACCGCGCCGCCTTGAAGAAGGCAGGATTCCTCACCCGCGACGCGCGGGAGAAGGAGAGCAAGAAGTACGGCTTGAAGAAGGCCCGCAAGGCGCCCCAGTACTCGAAGCGGTAGTTCGCCAACGCATGGTCCAGGCCCGGTTCGGCACCGATGGCGTCAGAGGCATCGCCAACGCCGAGCTCACTCCCGAGCTGGTCTTCGCGCTCGGACGAGCCACGGCTCGCATCTTGCCTGCCGAGGCTTTCGTCGTGGGTCGGGACACCCGGCGCTCGGGCCCGCTCCTCCAAGCGGCGCTGGCCGCCGGCCTGGCCGGCGAGGGCGCCGACGTGATCGACGTGGGTGTGCTGCCCACGCCCGCCTTGGCCTGGATGTCGGCCCAGCGCGACCTCCCGGCTGCCGTGGTGTCCGCCTCCCACAATCCCTTTGCCGACAACGGCATCAAGCTCTTCGCCCGGGGGGGCGTGAAGTTGACCACCGAGACGGAGACGGCCATCGAGGAGGCGTTGGTGAGCATCCTGGATCCGGCCGTCCGCGGTCCGAGGAACCCCGAGGGGCACGGCGTGGGTCGCCTGGTCATTGAGGCCGATGCCGGAAAGGCCTATGTCGACCACCTGGTCGCATCGCATCGAGGGTCGCCGGTTCGAGGGGTTGCGGCATCGTCGTCGACTGCGCCAACGGGGCCGCCTCCGCCCTGGCCGGGGAGGTCTTCGAGCGGCTGGGAGCCGATGTCGTGGTCATCGGAGTCCGACCCCGACGGCAGCAACATCAACGCCGGATGCGGGTCGACCCACACCGAGACCTTGGCTGCCGCCGTGCTGGCCCACTGCCGACCTCGGCCTGGCCCTCGACGGCGACGCCGACCGGCTGCTGGCCGTCGACCGCACCGGGACGCTCATCGGCGGAGACGAGCTGTTGGCCCTCTTCGCCGTCGACCTGGCCGATCGGGGGCTGCTGGCCGGAAACACCGTGGTGGTCACGGTCATGACCAACCTGGGCTTCCGACTGGCCATGGCCGAGCGGGGCATCGTGGTGAAGGAGACCCCGGTCGGGGACCGGCACGTCCTGGCCGCGCTCGACGTCGACGGACTGGCTCTCGGTGGCGAACAGTCCGGGCACATCGTGTTCCGGCGAGCTGGCCACGACCGGCGACGGCCTGCTGACCGGGCTGGTCCTGGCCGACTTGGTCACCCGGGTGGGCAAGCCCCTCGACGAGCTGGTCTCGGGCCTGATCATCCGGGTGCCCCAGGTGCTGGTCAACGTGCCCGTGCCCAACACCGAGCTGCTGGCCGGCGCCGACGCCGTCTGGTCGGCGGTGGCGGAGGAGCAGGAGCGCCTGTCCGAGACCGGCCGGGTGCTGCTCCGGCCCAGCGGGACCGAACCCCTGGTCCGGGTGATGGTCGAGGCGGCCGGCGAGGGCGTGGCCGAGGAGATCGCCCAACGCCTGAGCGCCCTGGTCGCCTACGAGCTCCAGGCGGCGGCGGCCACGCCGGGTTGACCCACCGGCCGACGGCCACCGGGCGTGACGCCGGCCTGCCCGGCGAGCGCGTGGTCACGGCCTGCCGTACAGGTAGCCTCGTAGCCCATGTGCGGCATCATCGGCGTGACCGGCAGCGACGACACACTCGACGTCCTGCTCGAAGGCCTGTCCCGGCTGGAGTACCGCGGCTATGACTCCGCCGGCATCGCCCTGGTCCCCCGGGAGTGGCGATGGCAGCCTGTGGCGGGGCCGGGCGGCCCACGGCACCCGGTCGCTCAACGAGCTGACCAAACAAGCAGCCATGGCCCCAACGTCTGGCGATCACCGGCATCGGCCACACCCGTTGGGCCACCCACGGCCGACCGTCGGTGACCAACGCCCATCCTCACGTGGACTGCACCGGCCGCATCGCCCTGATCCACAACGGGATCATCGAGAACCACCACGAGCTTTCAGACGAGCTCTTCAAGGTGGAGCACGATCTGGAGTCCGAGACCGACACCGAGGTGCTGGCCCACCTGGTCGAATCGGCCCTTCTCCTCAACCCGGCCGGTGGCCTGGTCGGCGCCGTCCGTGCCGCCCTCCGCCGGGTCCGGGGGGCCTTCGCCCTGGCCGTGGTCAGCCGTGACGAGCCCGACCTCATCGTGGCCGCCCGCCGGGTGTCGCCGCTCATCATGGGCGTGAACCGACACCGAGGCCTTCCTGGCCTCGGACATCCCCGCGCTGTTGGGCCGGACCCGTACCTTCTTCGCTCCTCGAGGACGACGAGGTCGCCGAGCTGCGGCCGGGGGCCATCCGGGTGACCACCATGGACGGCACCGAGATCTCGCCCAAGCCGCTCAGCGTGGAATGGGACCTCGATGCCGCCCGTAAGGACGGCTACGACGATTACATGAGCAAGGAGATGCACGAGCAGCCCCGGGCGGTGGCCGACACCCTGCTCGGGCGGTCAGCTCCCTGACGGCCCCTGGCCCTCGACGAGATGCGGCTCTCCGACGACGAGCTGCGCTCGGTGGACAAGATCTTCATCGTGGCCTGCGGGAGCAGTTACCACGCCGGGCTCATGGCCAAGTACGCAATCGAGCACTGGGCCCGCCTGCCCGTGGAGATCGACATCGCCAGTGAGTTCCGCTATCGGGACCCGGTGCTCGACTCCCACACCCTGGTGATCGGCGTGAGCCAGTCGGGCGAGACGGTGGACACGCTCCGAGGCCCTCCGCGAGGCCCGGCGATGGAACGCCAAGGTCCTGGTCATCTCCAACGTCGTCGACTCGTCGATGGCCCGGGAGGCCGACGCCGTCCTCTATACCCGGGCCGGCCCGGAGATCGGCGTCGCCGCCACCAAGACCCACCTGGCCCAGATCACTGCGCTCGAGATCCTGGCCCTGTACCTGGCCCAACTGAGGGGAACGCTGTACCCGGCCGAGGCCCTTGACCTGTTGGCGGCCATGGGCGACCTTCCCGCCAAGGTGGAGTCGGCGATGAGCCGGGCGGCCGCGTGGAGGAGGTGGCCCGCCGCCTACCGCGACTCGGCGTCCTTCATCTTCCTCGGGCGCCACGTCGGCTACCCTGTCGCCCTCGAAGGGTCGCTCAAGCTGAAGGAGCTCTCCTACCTGCGTGCCGAAGGGCTTCCCCGCCGGCGAGCTGAAGCACGGGCCGATAGCCCTGGTCGAACCGGGAACGGTTGTGATCGGGGTGGCCACCCGCACCAGCCTGTGGGAGAAGATGATGTCCAACGTCGAAGAGGTGAAGAGCCGAGGGGCGACGGTGGTGCTGGTGGCCAACGACGGCGACGACGAGACGGCGGGCCAGGCCGACGCCGTGCTGTGGGTGCCCCAGACGCACCAGCTGTTCGCCCCGATCGTCGACGTGGTCCCCCTGCAGCTCTTCGCCTACTCGCTGGCCCGCCTCCACGGGCACGACGTGGACCGGCCGCGGAACCTGGCCAAGGTCGTCACCGTCGAGTGACGGGGGGACCAGGCAGCGGCACGGTGGTGGGGATCGGCGTCGATGCAGTCGACCTGCACCGGTTCCGGGACGCTGTTCGGCTCGCCGGCCCCGGCTCACCTCCCGCCTGTTCACCGACGATGAGCGGGCCTATGCGTCCCGGGCAGCCGACCCGACGGCCCGGTTGGCCACCCGGTTCGCGGCCAAAGAGGCCACGATGAAGGCGCTCGGCGTCGGCCTGGGGGCCTTCTCCTTCGTCGACGTCGAAGTGGTGCGCTCGGGGCTCGGGCCGCCCGCACCTGGCCCTGTCGGGCGCGGCCGAGGATCTGCCGCCCGGGCTGCCGGCGTCGACCGCTGGCACCTGTCGTTGACCCATACCGACTCGGTGGCCATGGCCTCGGTGCTGGCCGAGGGGGACCGGCCCGGTGGTATCGGGACGCCAGCCCGGGGGACGGGGCCTGACCGTGCAGCCCGTGCTCACCGTGGCCGAGATGCAGGCCATCGACGCCCGGGCCCAGGCCTCCGTCTCGCTCGACGTCCTGGTGGGGCGGGCGGGCATGGCGGTGGCCGTGGCCGCGTTGGGCTTGTTGGGCGGGGCCTACGGCCGCCGGATCGTCGTGGTGGCCGGGAAGGGGAACAACGGCGCCGATGGCCGGGTGGCGGCCTCGCTGCTCCGCCAGTCGAGGCGCCCGGGTCGAGGTCGTCGACGTCTCGGTGGCACCACCCGGGGCTCGGTGCAGCCGACCTGGTCATCGACGCCGCCTTCGGCACCGGTTTCCGAGGCGAGTACCGGTCACCGACGGTGGCGTCCGGGACCCTGGTGCTCGCGGTGGACATCCCGTCGGGCATAGATGGCAACTCGGGGGTGGCCTCGGGCTCACCGTTGCCCGCCACCAGCACGGTGACCTTCGCCGCCTTGAAGCCCGGTCTGGTCCAAGCGGACGGGCCGGCGTTTGCCGGTCGGGTCACCGTGGCCGACATCGGCCTCCCCGTCGAGGGCGCCCGGGTGATGGCCATGACCGACGACGACATCGTCGACCTGCTCCCTGCCCGAGAGCGGGAGGACCACAAATGGAACTCGGCCGTGCTGGTGGTGGCCGGGTCACCCGGCATGACCGGGGCGGCGGGGATGTGCGCCATGGCCGCCTACCGGGCCGGGGCCGGTATGGTGCGGCTGGGCATTCCCGGGGGCCGATGTGGGCCGGACCCCGGCGTCCGAAGCGGTGAGCGTGACCCTGCCCCGGGCCGGCTGGGCCGACGCGGCCTTGTCCCAGGCGATGCGGTGCCAGGTGGTGGTGGTGGGCCCGGGCCTCGGGCGGGACGGGTCCACGGCGGCCGATCTCCGGCAGCTGGTGGCCCGCTCGCCGGTGCCGGTCGTCGTCGACGCTGACGGACTCTTCGCATTGGGGGAAATGGAGGCCCCCCTTTCGTCCGTGTCGACGGTGGTGCTCACTCCCCACGACGGCGAGTACCGGCGACTGGCAGGGCGGGCACCGGGGCCCGATCGGATCGCCGCCGCCCGCCACCTGGCCGAAGCATCGGGGGCGGTGGCCCTGGTCAAGGGGACGACCACCGCGGTGGCCGAGCCCGGGGGCCGGGTCGTGCTCGGACTGGCAGGAACGCCGGCGCTGGCCACGGCGGGAACGGGCGACGTCCTCTCCGGCGTGATCGGCGCCTTCATCGCCCGGGGGGTGTCCCCGCTCGAAGCGGCCGGTCTGGCCGCCCATGTCCACGGTCGTGCCGCCGCCAACGGGGCGGTCGAAGGGCTCGTCGCCGGCGATCTCCCCCTGCTGGTCTCGGGCGTCCTGTCCCAGGCCCGATCGGCCATCGGATCTCGGGCCCACGGGCCGGCGGGCGGTTCCCCGATCCGACATGGATAGGTTCCGAGATGGGTAAGTTCCGAGATGGGTAAGTTCCGAGATGGGTAAGGGGCATTGGCGCCCGGCGTGGGCCGAGATAGATCTCGGGGCCATCCGGCACAACGCTGCCCTGTTGGCGGAACTGGCCGCACCGGCGGCGTTGAGCGCCGTGGTCAAGGCGGACGGCTATGGGCACGGATCGGTGGACGTGGCCCGCGCCGCGCTGGAGGGCGGGGCCACCTGGTTGGCCGTGGCCCTGGTCGAAGAGGGCGTGGTCTTGCGCGAGGCGGGTATCGACGCGCCCATCCTGCTTCTCTCCGAACCACCGCTCGATGCCGTCGAAGAGGCGGTGGCGCGGAAGCTGGTCCCCACCGTGTACACGCGGCGGGGGATCCGAGCAGTGGCGGCCGCGGCCGCGTCGGCCGCTGACCGGAGCCGGGACCGGGTCGACGTGCACCTCAAGGTCGACACGGGCATGCACCGAGTCGGTGCCGACCCCTCCGAGGCGGCCTCTCTGGCCGAGCTGGTCGGCGCCCAGGAGAGCCTGGTCCTCCAGGGGGTGTGGACCCACCTGGCCGTGGCCGACGGACGGACGGAAGAGGACCGGGCCTTCACCCGGGAACAACTCGACCGCTTCGACGCCTGTTTGGCCGAGCTGGCCGCCGCTGGTCACCGCCCCGCGCTCGTCCACGCGGCCAACTCGGCCGGGACCATCGCCCACCCCGGTGCCCGACGCGATTTGGTCCGCTGCGGCATTGCCGTCTACGGGGAGCTTCCCCACCCAGACCACCGTGCGGTCCTGGCCGAGGCCATCGGGGGTGGCCGACTGCAGCCGGCCCTCTCACTGAAGGCCCGGGTCAGCTACGTCCGGGAGCTCGATGGTGGCGAGCGGCCGTCCTACGGCCGCCACCGCGCCCTGGCCGAGCGATCGGTGGTGGCCACCGCTCCCATCGGGTATGCCGACGGGGTGCCGCGGCGCCTGTTCGAGCGCGGCGGCCAGGTGCTGGTGGGGGGAGTCCGGCGCCCGCTGGCCGGCATGGTCACCATGGACCAGATCGTCATCGACTGTGGGCCGCCCGGGCCGACGGCGCCGGCCGTCGGAGACGAGGTCGTCCTACTCGGGCGCCAGGACGACGCGACAGTGACGGCAGCGGAGTGGGCCGAACTGCTGGGGACCATCAACTACGAGGTGCTGTGCGCCATCGGTCCCCGGGTGCCCCGGGTGGCCACATGAGCCGATCGTTCACCCGGCCGTCCGGCCGCCTGGTCGCCGTGGGCGCGGCGGCAACCGCTCTGGCCGCGGGCGGAGCCTTTGTCGCCCAGCGGCACTGGACGCGCCGCTGGCGGGCGACCGAGGAGGCGCTGGCCAGCGCCGGTCTGCGGATGGTCAACGATCTCACCCACCACGACGTGGCCACCGGCGACGGCGGGATGATCCACGCGGTGGAGCTGGGTGCCGGGCCTCCGATCGTGCTGGTCCACGGGGTGACGCTGTCGGGCGCAGTCTGGGTCCGGCAGTTCACGGCGTTGGCCGATCGCCATCGGGTCATCGCCATCGACCAGCGGGGCCATGGCCCGTCGGTCGCCGGTTCCGACCGGTACACATTCGATCGCCTGGCCCGGGACACCCTCGATGTCCTCGACAGCCTGGCGGTGGTCGATGCCGTCCTGGTCGGCCACTCGATGGGGGGCATGGTCTCGCTGATCGCCGCGTTGGACGATCCGGACCTCGTGGCCCAGCACGTGGCCGGCCTGGTCCTGGTGGCTACGACAGCCGGCCCGGTCACCGGCGTGCCCCTGTGGCCGCTGGTGACGGGCAGGATGACGGCGCTGACCGCTCGGACCCTGGCTTCGGCCGAGCGGCGCGGGTGGGGGTTGCTCCCGGGCGAGGACCTCGCTTCGTGGGCCATCAGGCTGGCCTTCGGCTCGAGGCCGACCGCGCTCGACTTGGAGCTGACCCGTTCGCTGACCTCGGCCATGTCGCCCAGCGCCATGGCCGATCTCCTGGTCTCGTTGGTCGGCTACGACGTGCGGGCCCGCCTCGGCGAGATCAGGCTCCCCACCCGGATCGTGGCCGGTTCCCGCGACGTCCTCCTACCCCCGTTCCACGCTCGCCGGATGGCTGCCGCCATACCCGACGCCGTCCTCCGGGTCCTGCCCGGGTGCGGCCACATGGTCATGCTCGAGCGGCCGGATGAGCTCAACGGGCTGCTCCACGATTTCTCGGTCTCGGTCCAGGCAACTTCCGGCGCAGCCTGACCCCTCCTCCGGGGCTGCCTAACCCCTCCGGCGCGCCCGACCCCTCCTCCGGGGCTGCCTGACTCCCGGGGTGACGCGCTCCGCCCCCGAGCTGACCCCGGTTCCACCGTCGGGGCTGCCCGGGCTCGACGGTGGCCGGCCGAACGGTGGCCGGCCGAACGGACGCCGGCCCGGTGGCGGTACGATTCGCCCGTGGCCGAGCCGACCGCACTGGCCGACCTCGCCCGGGAGGCATCGACGTGTACCCGATGCCCTTTGTCGGAGCACCGCACCCAGGTGGTCTTCGGGGTAGGGGCACCAGAGGCCGAGTTGGTGTTCGTGGGGGAGGCTCCGGGGAGGGACGAGGATCTCCAAGGCGAGCCCTTCGTGGGCCGATCGGGCAAGCTGCTCGATCGGTTGATGGCCGAGGAGCTCGGCATCGACCGCAGCGCCTGCTACATCGCCAACGTGGTCAAGTGCCGCCCTCCGGACAACCGCGACCCGCGACCGATCGAGATCGCCACCTGCCGTCCGTATCTGACTGCCCAGCTCGATCTCATCCAGCCCACCGTCGTGGTCACCCTGGGGAACTTCGCCATGAAACTCCTTCTCGAGACGACCGACGGCATCCGAACGGTCCGGGGACGCTCGTACCCGTTCGGGCGTGGCCACCTGGTCCCCACCTACCATCCGGCCGCCGCATTGCGCTCTGGAGGTGCGGTCGTGGCCGAGATGCGTGCCGATCTGATCCGGGCCAAGCGGCTCCTCGGCTGGTCGCCATGACCGGCCCCGTACCCTTGGCGTTGCACTGCATCACGGCCGACGTGGACGGGACCCGCTTAGTGGCCACCGCTCTGGCCCGACTCTGCGTCCCCGGGGACATCGTGTTGTTGGCCGGGGACCTGGGGGCGGGCAAGACCGCCTTCGCCCAGGGGTTCGGTCGCGGTCTCGGGGTGTGCGAGACCATCACCAGCCCGACGTTCGCCCTGGTCCGGCAGTACCGCACCGGGACCGGAACGGTCCGGACGCTGTTCCACGCCGACGTCTACCGCCTCGAGCACCTCCAGGAGATCGTCGACCTGGGGCTGGGCGAGCTGGTCGAGGATGGTGGCGTCGCCGTGGTGGAATGGGGCGACGTGGCCGAGCCCATCCTCGGTGCCGGATCGCTGACCGTCACCATCGTTCCCGGCCCCTCCGCCGAGGGCTCGACGAACGATGCCGGGGCGAACGAGGACGCTCGTTCGATCACCATCCGGCCGATCGGCACGGCTTGGGATGACCGGTGGCCGCGCCTCGTAGCCGCGGTCGAGCCGTGGGCGGCGGCCCGGTGATCGTCCTGGCCCTGGAGTCGGCGACCGACCTGGTCGGTGCGGCCCTGCTCGGTGACGTCCCCCCTCAGCCGGCCGTGACCGAGACGGGTGGCCGACGTCACGCAGAGGCCCTGGCCCCGGCGGTGCACGACGTGTGCGAGCAGGCCGGCGTGGCCCTGGCCGCCGTGGACGTGATCGCCGTCGATGTCGGGCCCGGTCTGTTCACCGGGCTCCGGGTGGGCGTGGCCACGGCCAAGGCCCTGGGCCAAGGCCTGGGCATCGGGGTGGTAGCCGTCGGCAGCCTCGACATCCTGGCCCGTGCGGCCGTCGAGCGACGGTCGTCCGATTCGCCCTGCCGGGTGGTCGCAGTGGTCGACGCCCGGCGGAGCGAGGTGTTCGCCGCCCGCTACCGGTTCGACGGCGGCCCACGCTCGGAGTGGGACCCGGCCCGACACGAGGTGTCCCCACCGGCTCGCTTCGCGCCCCAGGCCCTGGTCGAGAGCCTGGCGGAGATGGGCGCCGAAGCCGGGACCGGCGCTGACCGCGACGCTGACACCGGCGAGACCGGTGACGGTCCGCTGGTACTGGTGGGGGACGGCGCCGCCCGCTACCGGGACGCGTTCGATCAGGTGAGCGGAGTGGAGCCACTCTCCGGCGCCCCGCTGCTGGCTCCCCCGCCGGAGACGCTGGCTCGGCTGGCCGCCCTCCGGCTCCGGCGTGGTGCCATCCCGGCAGACCCGACGGCCGTCCTCCCTCACTACCTGCGGGAGGCCGATGCAGCCATCAACTGGGAGCAGCGGGCCCCCGTCGTGGCGGCCGGGAGCCCGGCCGCCTCTGGCAGGAGCCGTATTCCCGCGGACGGGAGCCCCGCCTCCAGGCCGGCAGCAACCCGGGGACGGCCCTCGTGAACGTGGCCCCGGCACCCCGCTACGACCTCCGGTTGGCCCCCATGCGCAGCCGCGACATCAAGCATGTCCTGGCCATCGAGCAGGCCGTCTACCCGCGCCCCTGGTCCCACCGCCTGTTCGCCGACGAGTTGGCCCAGCGGAAGTCGCGCATCTACCGGACGGCGTGGATCGAGCGGGACCTGGTCGGGTTCGCCGGGTTGATGCTCATCGAGGAGGATGCCCACGTGAACAACATCGCCGTGGATCCGGCCTGGCAGGGCCGCGGGATCGCCACGGTCCTGTTGTTGGACCTGGCCCGCTCGGCCATCGAGCGGGGATCCCGGCACCTCACGCTCGAGGTCCGGGTGGGCAACGAGCCCGCCCTCGCTCTCTACCGGCGCTTCGGCATGGCCCCGGTCGGCCTCCGCCCGAACTACTACGCCGAAACAGGGGAAGATGCCCTGGTGATGTGGGCCCGCTCGATCGACTCCGACACCTACCAGGCCCGGCTCGCCTCGATCGAGGCCGAGCTGCCCCCTGACTTGCGGGTCTCCCGTTGACCATCGACCGGGTGCTGGGGATCGAGACGTCCTGTGACGAGACGGCCGCGTCGGTGGTGGACCAGGGCACGGCTATCGCCTCGTCGGTGGTGGCCAGCCAGATCGACCTGCACGCCCGCTACGGAGGCGTGGTGCCCGAGCTGGCCGGCCGGGCCCACGTCGAGCTCCTGACCCCGGTCCTGGCCGACGCCCTGACCGCGGCGGGATCGGGCCTGTCGGGCGCGGGGGTCGACGCCATCGCCGTCACCTATGGCCCCGGCCTCATCGGTTCGCTGTTGGTGGGCCTGGCCGAGGCCAAGGCCCTGGCCCTGGCCTGGGATGTGCCCTTCGTGGGGGTGAACCATCTCGAAGCCCACCTGTTCGCCTCGCTCCTGGAGCAGCCCGACCTGGGTTGGCCCCTGGTCGTCCTCCTCGTCTCGGGCGGCCACACGCTGCTGGTCGAGGTGACCGCCCCGGGGCACTACCGCTCGTTGGGAGGGACCATCGACGATGCCGCCGGGGAGGCCTTCGACAAGGTCGCCCGCTTCCTCGGGCTCGGGTATCCCGGGGGCCCGGTCATCGACCGGGTGGCCGGGGACGGTGATCCGGAGGCGTTTGCCTTTCCCCGGGCGTTCCTGGGGGAGGGCTACGACTTCTCCTTCAGCGGCCTGAAGACCTCGGTGGTCAACACGGTCCGCAAGCACCCCGAGGCGGCCACCGAGGACGTGGCCGCCTCGTTCCAGGCTGCGGTGGTGGACGTCCTGGTGGCCAAGGGGCGCAGGGCCGCGGCCGACGTAGGGGCGAGGGCCCTGTGCCTGGCCGGCGGTGTGGCGGCCAACTCGCTCCTTCGGCGGCGGGTCCAGGCGGCCTGCGCCGAGGACGGGATCGGGGCGTTCCTGCCCAGCCGGGCGTTGTGCACCGATAATGCCGCCATGGTGGCCGCCGCCGGCTGGTGGCGCCTCAATCACGCCGATCCCAGCCCGTTGACACTCGGCGCCGATCCCAATCTGCGCCTCGTCCTCCCGGCCTGATTGGACCACTGGCCCCTCTGACCAGGGATGATGGGGCCGCGGTTGCCTCAGGCCCCGGAGGTCGCTATCGTTAGCACTCGCAACGTTCGAGTGCTAAAGCGTGCCACAGGAGGCCCGATCACATGAGTCTGCATCCACTTGACGACCGCATCGTCGTCCGCCCCGGCGAGTCGGAGGAGACCACGGCGTCCGGCCTGGTCATCCCCGATACCGCCAAAGAGAAGCCCCAGCAGGGAGAAGTCCTGGCCGTGGGACCGGGCCGCCGGGCCGAGAGCTCGGGCGAGCTCGTCCCCTTGGACATCGCCGTTGGCGACACGGTCGTCTACTCCAAGTACGGAGGCACCGAGATCACGTCCGACGGCGAGGATCTGTTGATCCTGTCGAGTCGTGACGTCCTGGCAAAGGTAGGTAAGTAATGCCCAAGATCCTCAAGTTCGACGAGGCCGCCCGGCGCGGCCTGGAGGCGGGAGTGAACAAGCTCGCCGACACGGTCAAGGTCACCCTCGGGCCGAAGGGCCGCAATGTGGTGATCGAGAAGAAGTTCGGAGCTCCCACGATCACCAACGACGGCGTGTCCATCGCCCGTGAGGTGGAGCTCGAGGACGCCTTCGAGAACATGGGCGCCCAGCTGGTCAAGGAAGTGGCGACGAAGACCAACGACGTCGCCGGCGATGGCACCACCACCGCCACCGTCCTGGCCCAGGCCCTCATCCGTGAAGGGCTCCGCAATGTGGCCGCCGGTGCAAACCCGCTAGGCCTGCGCAAGGGAATCGACAAAGCGGTCACAGCGGCCGTCGATTCCATCAAGGAGCAGTCCAAGGAGATCGACTCCAAGACGGAGATCGCCCAGATCGCCGCGATATCCGCGGCCGACAGCGCCATCGGCGATGTGCTGGCTGACGCCATCGACAAGGTGGGCAAGGACGGCACCGTGACCGTCGAGGAGTCCAACACCTTCGGCATCGACCTCGAGTTCACCGAGGGCATGCAATTTGACAAGGGCTACCTTTCCCCGTACTTCGTCACCGACACCGAGCGCCAGGAAGCGGTGCTCGACGAACCGTTGATCCTCTTCGCAAACCAGAAGATCAGCGCCGTCCACGACCTGGTCCCGGTCCTGGAGAAGGTCATGCAGACGGCGAAGCCGCTGCTGATCATCGCCGAGGACATCGAGGGCGAGGCCCTCGCCACCCTGGTCGTCAACAAGATCCGGGGCACGTTCACCTCGGTGGCCGTCAAGGCCCCCGGGTTCGGGGAGCGCCGGAAGGCGACGCTGCAGGACATCGCCGTGCTCACCGGTGGACAGGTCATCTCCGAGGAGATCGGGCTCAAGCTCGACACCACCACCGTCGACCTGCTGGGCAGTGCCCGCCGGGTCATCGTCACCAAGGACGACACGACCATCGTGGACGGCGGCGGTAGCGAGGACGAGGTAAAGGGCCGCATCGCCCAGATCAAGCGCGAGATCGACGACACCGACTCCGACTGGGACCGGGAGAAGCTCCAAGAGCGCCTGGCCAAGCTGGCCGGCGGGGTGGCCGTGGTCAAGGTCGGTGCCGCCACCGAGGTGGAGTTGAAGGAGAAGAAGCACCGCATCGAGGATGCTCTCTCCGCCACCCGGGCCGCGGTCGAAGAGGGCATCGTGGCCGGAGGCGGTACTGCTCTGGTCCGCTCCCGTTCCGCCGTCCAAAAGGTCATCAGCTCGCTAGAGGGCGACGAGGCGACCGGTGCATCGATCGTGGCCAAGGCCCTGGCCGAGCCGCTTCGTATCATCGCCGACAATGCCGGGCTCGAGGGCTCGGTCTCGGTCCGTCAGGTCGAGTCCGAGAGCGGTTCGGTCGGCCTGAACGCGGCCACCGGTGAGTTCGAGGACCTGGTCAAGGTGGGCGTCATCGACCCGGCCAAGGTGACCCGGTCGGCGTTGCAGAACGCCGCCTCCATCGCCGGCCTGCTGCTCACCACCGAGGCACTGGTGGCTGACAAGCCCGAGAAGGCCGATCCGGCCGCTGCCGCGGCTGCCGCGGCCGCCATGGGCGGCGGCATGGGTGGCATGGGCGGCATGATGTAAGACCCCCGGCCGCTCAGGCGGCCAGGAAGGGTTGCGCTCGGCCGGGTCCTTCGGGGCCCGGCCGACGTGCATTCCGGGCCCCGACTCACGACGTGCGTTGCCGGCCGCGACTCACAGAGACCGGTAGACGGCGTCGATCAACGCCCGATTGCGGGTGCTCTGCCACCTCGGGATCACGTGGTTCATGACGTAGCCGAAGGCCACATTGGCCTCCGGGTCGGCGAAACCGACCGCACCTCCGGTGCCGAAGTGCCCGAAGCTCCCCGGGTTCGGCCCGAACGGTCGGCGAGCGACGCTGGGCTTGAAGCCCAGCCCGAAGGTGGTCTCCTCACCCAGTACCGGGCAATAGCCCTCGGACTGCGCACTGGTAGCCTCGGCCAGCAGGCTGGGCGAGAGCAGACGGTTGGGCTCGAGCAGGGCGGCGTAGAAGCGGGCCACACCGGTCGCGGTGCCGTGCCCGTTGGTCGAGGGAACCTGCGCCGATCGCCAGGGGACGGTGTTGATCACGCCGACCGAGGAGTACCCGGGAGGATTGAAGTACCCGAGGGCCACCATGAGGGGATCGCCGACGAGCCTGTCCATCTGGATCCCCGCCGGATCGAGCGGCGAGGCCCAGATCACCGTGGCGCATCGCTCCTGTTCGGACTGGGGGACGCCGAACCAGAGGTCGGCGCCCAGTGAGTCGGCCACGGTGTGCAACCTCGTCCCGGGCATCTCGCCCGTCGTTCGTCGGATGAGCTCGCCCACCAGGTGGCCGTAGGTGTTGGTGTGGTAGGCGTGGCGGGTCCCCGGCTCCCACCAGGCCTCGGTCCCGGCCACGGCGCCTGTCATCCGGTCCCAATCCCACAGGTCCTCGTTGGTGAGGGGCTCCCGGATGGCCGGCACCCCGGCCTGGTGCGACAGGGCGTGGCGCACCGTGGCCGGCTCCTTGCCCCCCTGGCCGAACTCGGGCCACACCGATGCCATCCGGCTGTCGAGGCCGATGTGGCCGGCATCGACGAGCTGCAGGGCCAGCAGTCCGATCACGGCCTTGCCCACCGAGTAGAAGTCCACCAGGGTGGTCGGCTCCCAGGGGCGCCGGCTGGCCGGGTCGGCCCACCCCCCGACCAGATCGACGACCAGCTGGCCGTCGACGATCACGCTGACCGCCGCGCCCACCTCGCCCTGCTCGGCGAAGTTGGCCGCGAATGCCGCTCGGACCGCCTCGAAGCGCCCGTCGCAGCGACCGCCTATTGCCGTGCTCATCGTCTTGCCGTGCTCATCGTCGAGCAGTCTGACATTGCCCCGAGCCACCCGCCGGGGCGGCCACGTATTCGTGCTCAACCCTGCCGGCCCCAGATCGGCATGATGCGAATTTGCCGGTGGTGATTGGGCTCCTCACGACGGGGGACCCCAGGTTGGGTAGTCGGTTTGCTCTCTACCTGCGGGAACGGCCGTTCTCAACCGGGGTGTCCGGCTCGGCCCGGCCGCGGTTCGACATAGCCTGGAGCCACCCATGCCACCCCCGACTGTTGATCCGAGCACACCCAGACAGGTCATTCCCCGCCCGGCCGGGAGCCGGGCCGGGCGACCAGCGCGATGGGCGGAGCTGGACGAGACCCGCCGCGCATCGATCGGCCTCGAACAGGTGCGGGCCGCTGTGGCCGCGGGGGGCGGCTGGGTTGCCGGCTCTCCCGACCGGCGACGGCAGACGGCCGCGTTCGAGGGGAAGGCGACGGGACCCACCGCCGCCGTGCTCGTTCCCCTCTACGAGCAGGCCGGCGAAACCCGGGTCATCCTGACCGTGCGATCGAGTGACCTGCGCTCTCATCGCGACGAGGTGGCCTTTCCCGGCGGCCGGCTCGATGCCGGCGAGGAGGTCGTCGCCGGGGCCCTCCGGGAGGCGTGGGAGGAGGTCGGGCTCGACCCGACCGCCGTCTCGGTCGTCGGCACGCTCGATCAGCTGGCGACGTCGTCGTCCAACACCCTCGTCACCCCGGTGGTGGGCACGCTCGAGGGCCGGCCGACCCTGGCCGCCAACCCGGGCGAGGTGGCCAGGATCTTCGACCTGGCCCTGGCCGACCTCCTGGTCGACGGCGTGTTCCACGAGGAGTGGTGGTCGGTGCCCGGGGGCCCGCAGTTCGATGGGCGCCCGGACCCCGAGTTCCCCGTCTGGTTCTTCGAGGCCGGCGGCGAGATCATCTGGGGAGCCACGGCTCGGATCCTGGTCGACCTCTTGAGCCTGGCCCTCGGCACCGGCGAGCCACTCGGGAACTGACCCGGCCCAGCCTCGGTCGGCCCATGCCGGATCGGGGGAATCGGCCCACGCCGCCATGGGGGAAAGGGCCGCTCCCGACGTCGACCGTGTCGCTGGGGCGAGGGCCTCCAGGCGGTATCGTGTAGCCATGCCGATGGGCGCGGTGATGTCGGGGGCGTGCTGCACGGTTTTCGGATGAGCGCGACAAGGGCCGGAGGACGACACCGTGGCTGAAATCGAGATCGGCATCTTCAAATCGGGACGGAGGGCGTACGGATTCGACGACATCGCCATCGTCCCCAGCCGCCGGACGCGAGATCCCGAGGACGTGGACATCAGCTGGGAAATCGATGCCTACCAGTTCGAGCTGCCCCTCATGGCCTCGGCCATGGACGGCGTCGTCAGCCCGACGACGGCCATCGAGGTCGGGCGCCTGGGCGGGCTGGGGGTCTTGAACCTCGAGGGTCTCTGGACGCGCTACGAGGACCCCACCAACCTCTTCGACGAGATCCGCGAGCTCTCGGCTGACAAGGCCACCGCCCGCATGCAGCAGATGTACGCCGAGCCGGTGCAGCTGGACCTGGTCACCCAGCGCATCAGGGAGATGAAGGCGGCCGGTATCACCACCGCCGCATCGGTCACCCCGCAAAAGACCCAGATGTTCTCCGCCGCCCTGCTCGAGGCGGAGTTGGACCTCCTGGTCATCCAGGGCACGGTGGTCTCGGCCGAGCACGTCTCCAAGACGGCCGAACCGCTCAACCTCAAGCGATTCATCCGTGAGTTCGAGATCCCGATCATCGTCGGCGGCTGTGCCTCCTACCAGGCCGGCCTTCACCTCATGCGGACCGGAGCGGTGGGCGTCCTGGTCGGGGTGGGCCCGGGCAACGCCTGCACCACCAGGGGCGTCCTCGGTATCGGCGTTCCCCAGGCCACGGCCATCGCCGACGTGGCCGGCGCCCGGATGCGGCACCTCGACGAGACCGGGGTCTACTGCCATGTGATCGCCGACGGTGGTATGTCCAAGGGTGGCGACATCGCCAAGGCCATCGCCTGCGGGGCCGATGCGGTGATGCTGGGCTCCCCGTTGTCGTCCGCCGTCGAGGCCCCCGCTCGCGGCTTCCACTGGGGCATGGCCACCTTCCATCCCACCCTCCCCCGGGGGGCGCGGGTCCAGACCACCACCCGGGGCACCCTCCAAGAGATCCTGCTCGGCCCGGCCCATGAGAACGACGGCCGGATGAACCTGTTCGGGGCGCTGCGCACGGCCATGGCCACCTGCGGGTACCAGTCGGTGAAGGAGTTCCAAAAGGCCGAGGTCATGGTGGCCCCGTCGCTCCAGACCGAGGGCAAGGACCTGCAACGCTCGCAGGGCGTGGGCATGGGCCATTGACCACGACCGGCCCGGGGCCCGGCACCGGCCCGGCGGACGGGCCGATCCTGGTGGTCGACTTCGGGGCCCAGTACGCCCAGCTGATCGCCCGGCGGGTGCGTGAGGCCCACGTCTACTCCGAGATCGTGCCCCACACGGCCACCGCCGGCGAGCTGCTGGCCCACCGACCCCAGGGCATCATCCTGTCCGGCGGCCCGAAGTCGGTGAACGAGACGCCGGCGCCGGCCATCGACCCGGCCATCTACGACTCGGGCGTTCCGATCCTCGGTATCTGCTACGGCGCCCAGCTGCTGACCCTGCAGCTCGGCGGCGAGGTGGCCCGCACCGGCCGGGGGGAGTACGGGCGCACCACGGTGACCCTGACCGAGCGCTCCCCGTTGTTCGTCGACTGGCCGACCGACGCCGAAGTGTGGATGAGCCACGCCGACGGCATCGCCGTCGTCCCCGAGGGGTTCGTCCCCACCGCCCAGAGCGCCGACGCCCCGGTCGCCGCGCTGCACGACCCCGTCCGTCGCATCTATGGCGTGCAGTTCCACCCCGAGGTGGTCCACACCGAGCGGGGCCGGGACCTCCTCGAGCGGTTCCTCTACGACGTCTGTGGTTGCCCGCCATCGTGGACCCACACCTCGATCATCGAGGCCCAGGTGGCCGCCGTTCAGGACCAGGTCGGCTCGGCCCGCGTCCTTTGCGCCCTGTCGGGCGGGGTGGACTCGGCCGTGGCTGCCGCCCTGGTGCACAAGGCCATCGGCGACCAGCTGACCTGCGTGTTCGTCGACACCGGCCTCATGCGGTCCGGCGAGAGCGAACAGGTCGAAGAGACATTCCGGCGGCAGTTCCACATCGACCTGGTCCACGTGAAGGCGGCCGACCGGTTCTTCTCGGCGCTGGCCGGGGTCACCGATCCCGAGGTGAAGCGCAAGACCATCGGCGAGCTGTTCATCCGCGTCTTCGAAGAGGTGGCCCGGGACCTGGTCAGCGGGGAGAGCGCGACCAGACCTGACGGCTCGACCCGACCCGACGGGGCCGGGAAGGCCGCCGGCTATCTGGTCCAGGGCACGCTCTATCCCGATGTCATCGAGTCGGGCTCGGCCGATGCGGCCAAGATCAAGTCGCACCACAATGTCGGTGGCCTCCCCGACGATCTGGCCTTCGACCTGGTCGAGCCGTTGCGGTTGTTGTTCAAAGACGAGGTCCGGGCGGTGGGCGAGGAGCTGGGCCTGCCCCCCGACATCGTCTGGCGTCAGCCGTTCCCCGGTCCCGGCCTGGCCGTTCGCATCGTGGGCGAGGCCACCCCCGAGCGGGCCGACATCCTCCGGGCCGCCGATGCCATCGTGACCGAGGAGATCCGCCGCGCCGGCCTCTATCGCCAGCTCTGGCAGAGTTTCGCCGTGCTCCCCGCTGTGCGCACCGTGGGGGTCATGGGCGACGGCCGCACCTACGCCTACCCCATCGTGATCCGGGCCGTCACCAGTGACGACGCCATGACGGCCGACTGGGCCCGATTGCCCTACGACGTGCTCGAGCGCCTTTCCTCGCGGATCATCAACGAGGTCGAAGGCGTCAACCGGGTGGCTCTGGACATCACGTCCAAGCCCCCCGGCACTATTGAATGGGAGTGACGGCCGTGGACGGCAGCACGCGGTCGTCGGGCCGCAGCGATGACGTCGGAGGCGGTGGGGTCCGCCAGGTGGCGGCCCATGAGCTCCTCGAGGGACTGACCGGGCCGCAGCGGGACGCCGTCACCCATCGGGGCAGCCCGCTCCTGATCGTGGCCGGGGCCGGGTCGGGGAAGACCCGGGTCCTCACCCGGCGGATCGCCCACCTCATCGCCATGGGCGACGCCGCCCCCTGGCAGATACTGGCCATCACCTTCACCAACAAGGCCGCCGAGGAGATGCGCCAGCGGGTGGCCGCTCTGGTCGGCCCCCGGGGCCGGCGCATGTGGGTGTCCACCTTCCACTCGGCCTGCGTCCGCATCCTCCGGGCCCACGGCGATCGCCTCGGGTACAAGGGCTCGTTCACCATCTACGACGATGCCGATTCGCGTCGCCTGACCGAGATCATCTGCCGAGAGCTGGACATCGACACGAAGAAGCTGTCGCCCCGCAGCGTCCTCGGCCAGATCAGCCAAGCCAAGTCGAACCAGCAAGGGCCGGCCGAGTACCGAGCGGCCACTGTGACCATCTTCGACCGACGGATCGCCGACGTCTACGACGAGTACCAGCGTCGGATGGTGGCAGCCAACGCCATGGACTTCGATGACCTCTTGCTCAACGCGGTACGGCTTTTCCGGGAGCACCCCGACGTCCTGGAGCTCTACCGCCAGCGGTTCACCCACATCCTCATCGACGAGTTCCAGGACACCAACGCGGTCCAGAACGCGCTGGCCGTGCTCTTGGCCGGTGAGCACCGCAACATCGTGGTGGTGGGGGACAGCGACCAGTCCGTCTACCGGTTCCGGGGGGCGGACATCACCAACATCTTGGAGTTCGAGGCCGCGTTCCCCGATGCCACCACCGTGACCCTGGAGCAGAACTTCCGGTCCACCCAGACCATCCTCGATGCGGCCAACGCGGTGATCGCCAACAACGTCTCCCGGAAGCCGAAGACGTTGTGGACCGACGTGGGCGCCGGGGACATCGTCACCCGCTACCGGGCCGAGGACGAGCACGACGAGGCCGCGTGGGTGTCGAGCGAGATCGGCCGGCTCCACCGGGAAGAGGGAGTCCGGTGGGGCGATGTGGCCGTCTTCTACCGGACCAACGCCCAGAGCCGCGCCCTCGAAGAGGCGCTGGTCCGCTACGAGGTCCCCTACAAGGTCGTGGGGGGCACCCGGTTCTACGACCGCCGCGAGGTGAAGGACGTGCTGGCCTACTTGCGGGTACTGGTCAACCCGGACGACGAGGTGAGCTGGCGGCGCATCGTCAACGTGCCCAAGCGGGGAGTGGGGGAGACGTCGGTGGCCCGGCTGGCCGGCTGGGCCCAACTCAACGGGGTGTCCTTCGGCGAGGCCGTCGGCCGGGCCGACGAGGCCGGGATCACCGGCAAGGCCGCGAGGGCCCTCGACGACCTGGCCCGGCTGCTCGACGAGTTGCGAATCCGGATGGCCCGGTCGCAGCCCGGGGTGGACGAGGCCTTCGATGCATTCCCCGAAGAGGGCGCCTGGCCTGATGAGCCCGACGAGCTGGGCCGCGACGACGAACGGGGCGGGGGCATGGGCGCGGCCGAGGCCGACGGGCTGCTCGGGCCGGGTGAGCTGACCTCGGCAGTGGCCGAGCGCACCGGGTACCGCAGCGAGCTCCTGGCCGAGGGCAGCATCGAGGCCCTCGGGCGGGTCGAGAACATCGACGAGCTGGCCGGGGTGGCGGCCGAGTACCGCTCCCTGCCCGAGTTCTTGGAGGCGGCCTCCCTGGTGGCCGACTCCGACGAGCTCGACGGCGATCCCAGCCGGGTATCGCTCATGACCCTCCACATCGCCAAGGGCCTGGAGTTCCCGGCCGTCTTCCTGGTCGGGATGGAAGACGGCATCTTTCCCCACTTCCGGGCCCTCGGGGACCCCGTCGAGCTCGAAGAGGAGCGGCGGCTGTGCTACGTCGGGATCACCCGGGCCGAGAAGTACCTCTTCGTCTCTCACGCCTGGAGCCGCATGCTGTTCGGCAAGACCGGCAGCAATGTGCCCAGTCGGTTCCTGTCGGAGATGCCGACCGAACTGGTGAGGGAAGTGGGCGCACCGAACGGCCACTACGGAGGGAGCCGCTCGGCGCCCGGCCGTGACGCTTGGGAGAACGACCGGCCGTCGGGCACGCCGGGCCTGAGCCGGTTCGGGACAGGGATCGCCACGCCGGGGGACCGGTACGCCAGCGGTGTCAAGCGCCCCGATCCGGTCTCCACCGGGGCCGAGGCGCTCGGGCTCTCGGCTGGAGATGTGGTGGTGCACGGCCGTTGGGGGGAGGGAACGGTGCTCGCCACCAGCGGTTCGGGCGAGAATGCGGAGGCCACGGTGCAGTTCGGCGGAGTCGGCCGGAAGCAACTGCTGCTCCGGATGGCACCGCTCAAGCGTGCCTGACCGGCTCGGCCGTCGCCCCGGTCCCATCCGGCCGGCACTGTGAGGCCGCTGAGACAGCGACGAATGGGGGTATCTACGGTCGGCGCCTCGGGCATGCGAGACTGTGGGCGACGATCTCTATGACTAGCTCGGCGGACCGACCAGCGGCGGAGCGTTCCCCGTGGGGGCTCACTGCTGAACCCGGCCGGGCTCGGGCTGAGCCAGTGGAGGATGTTTTGGCCCCGCCAACCTGCACCATCACGATGACAACGACCGACGTCCGTCGCGGGGCGCCGCCATGGTGACGCGCGACAGCGGAGGCCGCGAGGTCCTGGACGACGGATCGACCGTCCCCCCACCCAGTCGTCCCGGTGGTCCTCCCGGCGGTCCTCCCGGCGGTCCTCCCGCCCCGGGGTAACGGCTCGCGGCAGCGTCCGGCGAGCGGGTCTGGCGGCCAGGGACAGCCGCCGCGCCGCGCCAACGGGCAGGGGCAGCCGCCGCGCCGCGCCAACGGGCAGGGGCAGCCGCCACGCGGCTCCGAGTTGCAACCGAGCGAACCCCAGTTGGCTGTCGACGACCGGCCCCGTGCTCGTCGGCCGGGTGGGCCGCCCGAGCGTCCCTCTGCCTACCAGAGCTCGGGTCACCGACACCGAGCCGGTGGGGCCGGCACGGCCAGGCAGCGCCGGCGCATTCGCAGACAGCGGCACCGCGAACGGGTCCGTGGCCGCCGCACGATTTTCGGTCGCCACCCCAAGCTTTCGATCCTCTTGGTCGTGCTCTTGTTGATGACCCCGATCTGGGTATCGCTCGGGTCGGCCATGACCAACCCGGCCAACGGGCCAGTGAGCACCCGCTTCGTGGAGTGGCTGCGCGAGAACGGCGGCGGCAGCATCGTGACCTCGGTGGAGAACTTCTGGTACTCCCACCATCAGCCGCCGAAGGGGGGCAAGCCCAAGTCCGGGGCCATCCCGGCACCGACCAAGACGGCCATCGCCGCCCCCACCGTGGGGCCGCCCCACCTCCCGCCGCCGGCGCCGATGGTCCCGCTGGCCACGCCGCCGATCGCGGGCGAGGGCCAGTGGCACCCGATCGGCCGAACCGTGGGCGGTATCCCCGCCGTGTACGCCGCTTACGTTCGCCCTGACTCGACGTACACGAGCGAGGTCACCGGTGTGGCTTGGATGGACACCACGCTGCTCAAGGCGTCCCTGTACGAGGGTGAGTCGATTCCCGGCTCCGGCGGCCCGTACGTGAACAACTCGCCCATCCCGGCCAGCGCGGCGACTTCCCTGGTCGCTGCGTTCAACTCGGGGTTCCTGATGCAGGACGCCCAGGGCGGTTACTACGCCGACGGTCACACCGCCATCCCATTGGTCAACGGGGCGGCGTCGCTGGTCATCTACCGAAACGGCACCCCCACCGTGGGCGCCTGGAACGAGGACGTGTCGATGAACCCGAACGTCGTCGCCGTGCGGCAGAACCTCGACTTGATCGTGGCCAACGGTCAACCGGTCGCCGGCCTCAACGTGACGGACAACAGCCGGTGGGGCAACACCCTCGGCGGCGCGGCTCGGGTGTGGCGGTCCGGGGTCGGCGTCACCGCCAGCGGGGCCCTCGTCTACGTCGGCGGGTCGGGGCTGAACATCGTCGACTTGGCTAACGTCCTGCAGCACGCCGGGGCGGTGCGAGCGATGGAGTTGGACATCAACACCTCCTGGGTCAACTTCTTCAGCTTCGCACCGGCCGCAGGTCAGCCGGCCTCGGGGGCCAACGGCACGCGGTTGACCAGCGACGAGGTGAACTCGCCGTCACGCTATTTCTCGCCCAGCTCGCGGGACTTCATCACCATGTCCGCCCGCGTCCCCTGATCGAGGCGGGCAACCGCCGTTCAGCCCGGAAGCGCCGTCGGCTGGGCGGTTTCGTAGGCTGGGCGGCAGCGGACGCTGACCGCCTCATTCAACCGGGCCGAGCCGTCAGCTGGGCAGGCGCCGCCACACGACGCGGGGCAGGTGGCGCATGGCCACAAAGAACCACCGGAGCAACGATGGGACGTAGACGTCGGAGGCGCCCCGCTCGATTCCGTGGACGACCTCGGTGGCCACCGCCTCGGGCGTCGTGGCGAACGGCTGGGCCCGCATGCCCTCGGTCATCCGCCCGATCACGAAGCCAGGGCGCACGATCATCACCCGGACGCCGCTGCCCACCAGGGAATCGGCCAGACCTTGGGCGAAGGCGTCCAACCCCGCCTTTGACGAGCCGTAGATGAAGTTGGCCCGGCGGGCCCGTATGCCGGCCACCGACGAGAGCACCACGAGACGGCCGTGCCCCTGCGAGCGAAGCCGGGCTGAGACGGCCAGCATGGCCGCGGCCACCCCGGTGAAGTTGGTGGTGATCACGGCGGCGGCCGAGGCCGGGTCGTGCTCGTCGATGTCCTGGTCGCCCAGCACCCCGGCGGCTACGACGACGACGTCGAAGTCGCCGAAGCGCTTGAAGACCTCGTCGGCGAACTGGGTGTGGCCGCCCGTGTCGGTGACATCGAATTCCACCTCTTCGACGACATCGGCCCCAGCTGAGCGGGCCACAGCCGCAGCCTCGGTCAGACGAGGGGACTTCCGACCGGCCAGGACGACGGTCCGGCATCGCCCGGGGACCAGTTGGGTGACGATGGCCTGGGCGATCTGAGACGACCCTCCCAACACCAGCACTGACTGCGGTCGTCCAGTGGCGTCGATCATTGTTCGGTCCGTCCTCTTCCTGTGTCGGCGCCTGCGGCACCTTGAGCTTGTTGATCTTGGTCGCGCCCTGCTGCTTGCGCGGAATCGGCCGACACCGCCTGAGCCGCTGACGCCCTCTTGGGTCCGGGCTTGGTTGCGGCCTTGGTTGCGGCCCGCTTGGCCGCAGTCTTCTTCGTCGCCGATTTGCGGACCGGCGTGGACTTCTTGGCCGCGGAGGCCGCCTTCTTCGCCGCCTTGGACTTCGTCGACTTCGCCGCCGCCATCGTCGACTTCGTCACCGCCGGGGCCGGTTCACCGTTGCTTGTCGCTCTTTCGGTGGCCGTATTCCTCGCCGCCGTGGCGCCCGGCCGGGTGGCCGCGCCCGTCGTCCCAGTGAGTCCGAGCCGCCGGCTGAGGTCCGACTGCAGCACGTGCTCGGGGTCGACCCGGTCGCGCACGGCGCGCCACCTGTCGACGTCGGGGTACATCCGCTCGAACATGTCGGGCGAAAGCCGCGAGTCCTTGGCCAGATAGACGCGGCCACCGACCCCGGCAACCTCCTCGTCGAAGTCGTCGAGCAAGCGGTCGAGGCCGTCATGGCCGACCGGGAGATCGAGGGCCAGCGTCCATCCCGGCATGGGGAACGAGACGGGACCGGGGTCCCCGGGGCCGAACCGCTTCAACACGGCCAGGAACGACGCCAGCTTGAGCTCGGTCAGCCGCTCGATGATCTTGCGCACCGATTCGGCCTGCTCGTCGCCCACTACGAACTGGTACTGGAGAAATCCCCGCGTCCCGTACAGCCGGTTCCAAGAGCCCACTCCGTCCAGGGGATGGAAGAACCCGGTCATGTGGTGGGGCTTGCCCACCTGGAACTTGGGTGCCTTTCGGAACCAGAACTCGTTGAACGCCCCCACGGTCAGTGGGTTGAGCAGGCCGCTGGGCGGGGTGAGAGGGACGTTGACCAGTGTTCGGGGCGCGAACCGGCGGGCCTTGTCCGGGGATCGGCGCAGGGCAGGAGGGAGTTGGTCGAGCCGGGCATGATCACCGCGGGTGAGCACCGAGCGCCCGAGGTTCTTGCCGGTGGACTGGCAGTCGATCCACGTGACCGAATAGCGGTAGCGGTCGTCGCCCGAGGTCATGCGGGACATGGCGTCGTCCAGGTCGATGGCGCGCTCGGTGTCGACCAGTATGTAGCTCGATTCCACCGGGATCATCTGCAGCGTGGCTCGGGTGACCACCCCGGTGAGCCCCATGCCTCCGGCCGTGGCCCAGAACAGGTCGGGGTCCGACGACGGTGAGACGTCTCTGGCCCCGGTGGGCGTGACCAGGGTCATGGCCGTGACATGGCTGCAGAAGCTGCCGTCGCGGTGGTGGTTCTTCCCGTGGATGTCGGCGGCGATGGCACCGCCCACGGTCACCAGCCGGGTCCCCGGGGTTACCGGGACGAACCATCCGAGGGGCACGAACCGCTCCATCAGGGTCTGGAGGCTGATGCCGGCACCCACGGTGATCAGTCCGGCCTCGAGGTCGACATGGTGGACGGCGTCGAGCCAGGTGGCGTCGATGACGGTTCCGCCCGCGTTCTGTGCGGCGTCCCCGTAGCTTCGCCCCAGCCCTCGAGCGATCAGGCCCCGGTCGGCCCGGCCCCCGCCGCCGATGGCCTCGCTGACCACGCCGTCGACGATGTCAGGATGGACGGCGTGGACGACGTCGGCCGCGGTGGCAGGAGTGCGTCCCCACCCGGTCAACAACGAACGCACGGCGCCGGCCCTCGACCTGCTCGTTTGCCCGGCCTGGTCAGCCATAGACCCCGACCACGATCAGGATGACCCAGGAGACGCCGTAGATCTGGAGCCTGCGGTCCCCCAGCGCCATGTCTTCGGGCGTCGATCCCTTGCCCGCATCGAGCTGGCGGACCACGTGGAGCAGGCCGAGCACGAAGGGCACGATCGAGAGCTGGAACCAGATCGGATGATGGCCCGGGTGGATGGCGACGGCCCGGTCGAAGGCCCACAGGCAGTACGCAGTGACCGTGACCGCCGCCGACAGGGTCCGGACCGTTTGCAAAAAGGCGGGGTCGTAGCGGCCGAGCGTCTGGCGCACCTGGGCTTGGTTCGTCCCGAGGAGCTTCTGCTCGCCCGAGCGCTTGCCGGTGACGATGAGCAACGAGCCGAAGGTGGCCACGATGAGGAACCAGTCGGACAGGACGACACCGGTGGCGATGCCCCCGGCGATGGCCCGCAAGACGAAACCGGAACTGACAGCGGCCAGGTCAATGATCGGTTCGTGCTTGAGCCAGAGGCTGTACACCGTGGTGATGACGACGTACAACCCCACGACCAGGGCCAACCGGTAGCCGGCCAACCACCAGGCCAGTCCGAAGGACATGGCCAACAACACCGAGCCCACCCCGACGGCCATCGTCGGCGAGACCACGCCCGAGGCCACCGGGCGGTACCGCTTGGTCGGATGGAGGCGGTCCCGCTCGGCGTCGATGGTGTCGTTGATGAAGTATGTCCCCGAGGCGGCGATGCAGAAGATGCCAAAAGCCGCGAGGGCCTTGAGGAAGGTGTTGCCGTGGGTCAGGACCCCGGCCGCGCCGGGGGCCACAAAGACCAACAGGTTCTTGATCCACTGGCGGGGACGGGCCATGCGGACCAGCCCCGGGAGCACCGCGTGGGGCGTGTTCCGCCTCTGGTGAGGCGCGCTGTCGTCGGGTGGTTCCACGGCTTCGGCCGGCGTGGCCACGGTGCCCTCCGATATGGGTAGTCGACTTCGCACGCCTGGCCACGAACGTACCACGCCCAATTCGGGTCAGGGCGCACCCGGCGAACCCCGCTGACCAGGCAGGCGGCGCCTCGTTTGGCGCTCGATGTGCGGTCAGCGCTTAGTATCGGCGCCGTGAAACGACCATACCGAGTGGTCGTGGCCAAGCCCGGTCTCGACGGGCATGACCGCGGCGCCAAGGTCATAGCCCGAGCGCTCCGGGATGCGGGCTTCGAAGTCATCTACACCGGACTGCACCAAACGCCCGAACAGGTGGTCCGGGCCGTGATCCAAGAGGACGCTGACGCCGTCGGCCTGTCGCTCCTCTCGGGCGCTCACCTTACCTTGGTGCCCCGGGTCATCGCCGGGCTGAAGGAGGCGGACCGCGACGACGTCCTCGTCCTGGTGGGTGGGATCATTCCCGAGGGCGACATCCCGATCTTGAAGGACCAGGGGGTGGCCGAAGTGTTCACCCCGGGTGCGCCGCTTCCCGCCATCGGGCAGTGGCTCGAGGAGACCCTCGACGGCCGTGAGGGCGCCTGAACTCGGCGACCAAAGCCCCAGTCCCGGTCCCCCACGATCGACAGCACGGCCATGCAGAGCAGCACCAGCCATGGAGAGCAGCACCAGCCATGGAGAGCAGCACCAGCCATGGAGAGCAGCAGCACGGTAGAGCAGCAAGCCAACCAGCGAGCGAACAGCACCAGCACGACGAGCAGACAGCAACACGAGCGAACAGCAAGACGAGCGAACAGCAAGACGAGCGAACAGAGAGGAACGGATCCGGTGGATCTCTTCGAGTACCAGGGCAAGCAGTACTTCGCCCGGTTCGGCATTCCCACGTCCAAAGGAGGTGTGGCCGATACGGTCGACGAGGCCGTCGAGCAGGCTGATCAGGCCGGCTATCCGGTCGTGGTCAAGGCACAGGTCAAAGTGGGGGGTCGCGGCAAGGCCGGGGGCGTGAAGCTGGCCAACGACGCCGACGAGGTGCGCAACCACGCCGGGAACATCCTCGGGCTCGACATCAAGGGCCACGTGGTCGAGCGCCTGTGGATCGAGCACGCCTCCGACATCGCCACCGAGTATTACGCCAGCTTCACCTTGGACCGCGGGGCCAAGCTCCACTTGGGCATGCTCTCGGCCGAGGGGGGTGTCGAGATCGAAGAGGTGGCCGTCTCCAATCCCGACGCCATTGCCATGTTGCACATCGACCCGGTCGACGGCCTGTCCGAGGAGGAGGCCCGGGCCTGGGTCGACCGGGCCAACCTGGACGAGGTGGCCCGGTCGCAGGCGGCCGAGCTCCTCGTCCGCCTCTACCGCTGCTACGTCGAGGGGGACTGTGACCTGGCCGAGATCAACCCGCTCATCCTCACCCCTGAGGGGCGGGTCCACGCCCTCGACGCCAAGGTCACCCTCGACGACAATGCCGCCTTCCGGCACCCGGAATGGGAGGAGTTCGCCGGCAGTGACGTGGAGGACGAGCGCGAGGCTCGGGCCAAGGCCCGTGGGCTGAACTACATCGGGCTCGACGGCTCGGTGGGGATCATCGCCAACGGAGCGGGACTGGCCATGAGCACGCTCGACGTGGTCAACCAGTGCGGGGGTACCGCGGCCAACTTCCTCGACATCGGAGGAGGCGCCAACGCCGACGTCATGGCGGCCGCACTCGAGGTCATCAACTCGGACCCGGCCGTGCGGTCGATCTTCGTCAACATCTTCGGCGGCATCACCCGGGTCGACGAGGTGGCCAACGGCGTCCTCGAGGCCCTCAAGCGGGTCGACATCTCGTCGCCGATCGTCTTACGGCTCGACGGAACCAACGCCGTCGCCGGTCGGCAGATCCTGTCCGACCACCTCTCGGATCGCCTGGTCGCCGAGCCGACCATGATCGACGCCGCCCGACGCGCCGTCGCCCTGGCAGGAGGAAAGTCATGAGCATCTTCGTCGACGAGAACACCACTGTCGTGATCCAGGGCATCAGCCCCACCAGCCAGGGCCTCTATCACGGGCTCCGCAACCGGGACTACGGGACCAAGGTCGTGGCCGGCACCAACCCCAACCGGGGCGGATCGGAGGTCGAGGGGATCCCCGTGTACGCCACCGTGGCCGAGGCGGTGGCGGCCACCGGGGCCACTGCCTCGTTCATCTCGGTGCCCCCGAAGTTCGCGGCCGACGCCATCATCGAGGCGGCCGCGGCCGGCATTCCCTTCGTGGTGTGCATCACCGAGGGGATCCCGGCCCAGGACGAGGCGTTGGCCTTCAACCGGCTGCGCCGCCTGTTCCCAGGGACCCGCCTGCTCGGGCCGAACTGCCCGGGGATCATCTCGCCCGGGAAGTGCAATATCGGCATCACGTCCGGTGACATCGCCTTGGCCGGTGGTCCCGTCGGCATCGTCAGCCGATCGGGCACGCTGACCTACCAGGCCCTTCACGAGCTGTCCCAGCAGGGTGTGGGCCAGACCACCTGCGTGGGCATCGGCGGTGACCCGGTGCCGGGGACCAGCTTCATCGACTGCCTGGAGGCCTTCGAGGCCGATCCCGATACCCGGGCCATCATGATGATCGGCGAGATCGGCGGGTCGGCCGAGGAGGAGGCGGCCGACTACATCGCCTCGTCGGTGACCAAGCCGGTGGTGTCCTACGTGGCCGGCGTGACCGCCCCCCCGGGCCGGAAGATGGGCCACGCCGGCGCCATCATCTCGGGATCCAAGGGCACGGCCCAGGCCAAGATGGATGCGCTGTCCCATGCGGGCGTCACCGTCGCCCAGAACCCGACCGAAGCAGGTGAGGCCATGGTCGACATCGTCCGGAAGCTGGGCTGATCACCGACGTTGCCTCGGCGTCGGCCTACGCCGCCCGTCCGATCGGCGCGGTCATCTTCGATCTGGACGGCTTGCTGATCGACTCCGAGCCGTTCTGGCGCCAGGCCGAGATAGAGGTCTTCGGCCAGCTCGGCCTGCACCTGACCGGGTCCGAGGTGCGCCAGACGATGGGGCTGCGGATCGACGATGCCGTCCGCTACTGGTGGGAGCGCTTTCCCTGGCCCGGTCCGAGCCCGGTCGAGGTGGAGCGGGGCATCACTGCGTCGGTGGCCGACCTCATCGCCGCCGAGGGTGCGCCCATGCCCGGCTCGGTCGAGGCCCTGGCCCTGTGCCGCCGCTTGGGCCTGGAGGTGGCCGTCTGCTCGGGATCGTACGCGGTGGTCATCGAGGCCGCCCTCCGCCGGCTCGACATCGAGTCGCTGGTCTCGGTCTGGCACTCGGCCGAGTGGGAGCCGATGGGCAAGCCCCACCCCGGCTCGTACCTGACCACGGCGGACAAGCTGGGCGTGGACCCCGTCGCCTGCCTGGCCGTCGAGGACTCGTTCAACGGGGCGATCGCGGCCAAGGCGGCCCGGATGCGAGTGGTGGTCGTGCCGGAGGCGGCGGCGCGGTCGTCGCCCCGGTGGGGGTTCTGCGATGCCATCCTGGCTTCCCTCGAGGCGTTCGACGAGACCCTGCTCCGCACCCTGCAGCCCTGAGCACTCGACCGGTCACCGGCGTAGCGGGATCTCCGGTCTGGTGGGCGGCGATCCCCGGGGCGTACGCCGATGGCGGTGGCGGTGGCGGCGCCTGCGGGCCACGGCCCGGCGTCGGGCGAAGAAGGCGGCGACCAACAGCACGACCAGGACGCCGGCGATGATCCACGGCCAGGAGGAGCCGGTGGGGACGGCGACGGGCGTGCCGACCGGCGGCTGGGACACGGCGTGGTACTGGGCGACGGCCAACGAGCTCACCGCCCCGGTGGCCGGCTCGGTGCCGCCGGCCAGGATGGAGACCAGGTACTCCACCGGCCCGCCGCGGAACAACACCGCGCTCACGGTGAACGGGGACTTGGTCGGGGTGGCCGAGGTGGCGGCCGAGAGGTTGTAGCCGCGCCCGCCGGGGAGGCCGTTGGGGACGAAGACGGACGTCAGGGTGAGGCCGCTGTTCTTCACCGACCCGGTGAGCGCGGCATCCAGCTCGGCGACGGCCTTCTCGGCCTGCGAGCCATCGGAGTACCGGGCCAGCGAAACGGTGAGGGCCTGCTGCGAGGTCGGGTCCCACCACAGCCGCCACAGCGTGGGCAACGTGGCGCCGCCGTTGGCCTTTGCCGGGTCCCTCAGGTACAGCTCTGGACTGACCGGCACCTGGCCGGTCTGCGCACCCGGTTCGGTGGTGGTGGGAAGGTCCGACGCGCCGTTCCCTCGGGCCGTGGGCACGAATCCGGCAGGGATATGGCCTGTGACCAGGGAGGACAGGCTGGGGCTGGGAGCGGCGGCCGCCCCGGCCGAACAGGCCAACGAAGCGAGGACCCCAGCCGCCACCAGTAGGGGAGCTGCCTTTCGCACGGCGCCGATGCAATCACGCGTCGGGGCGACTCCACAAACGCGCTGGGCGTCGATGGCCGGACCGGGCGGTCGGGCGGGCGCCCGGTGGCCGCCGGGCGCCGACTTGCGTGCCGGCTCCCGCCCGAGTGACAGCGAATGACGGCGGGTCGGGGCGGGTCAGGGCGGGTGAGATCGGCCACCCCGCTGGTAGCGTGCCCCCGTGGCCCGCAGCGACCCCCATGGTTCTCTCGGCATCGGGGTATTGGCGTCAGGGAGCGGCACCATTCTGGAGGCCATTTTGGACAGCGACCTGCCGGTCCGGCTGGTGATCGTCGACCGGCCCTGTCGGGCCCTGGAAGTGGCCGCTGCGCACCGGGTTGCGTCCGAACAAGTGGACCGGGCCGCCTTCGGCGGCTTCGGCGCGGGATTCGACCGTACCGCCTACACGGTTGCCCTCACCGACGTGCTGCAGCACCACGATGTCGACGTGGTGGTCATGGCCGGATTCGGGACCGTCCTGGCCGAGCCCGTCCACACCGCCTACCCGGGACGGATCCTCAACACCCATCCGGCCCTGCTGCCCGCCTTCCCCGGCTGGCACGCAGTGCGTGAGGCCCTGGCTGCCGGTGTGGCCGAAACGGGCACCACGGTGCACGTGGCCACCGTGGAGATGGACGCCGGGCCCATCCTGGCCCAACAGACCGTGCCCGTCCGTCCCGGCGACACCGAGGAGAGCCTCCACGAGCGGATCAAGGAAGTGGAACGGATGCTCTACCCGGCGACCATCCGCACCTTCGTGGACGGGCTGGCGGCCACCCCGGCCCATGCACGAGGATCAGGGCCGGAGGTGGAGGCATGAGGGCGTTGCTGTCCGTGTACGACAAGACCGGCGTGGAGGACCTGGCCCGCGGCCTGGTCGATCTCGGCTGGGAGCTGGTCTCGAGCGGGGGGACGTCCGAAGCCCTCGGCCGGGCCGGCATCGCCCACACCGAGGTGGCCGACCTGACCGGCGCCCCCGAGATGCTGGGCGGCAGGGTCAAGACCCTCCACCCCACCGTCCACGGTGGGATCCTGGCCGACCGGTCCGACCCCGATCACATGGCCGACGTGGCCCGCCGGGACATCGGCCTCATCGACCTGGTGGTCTGCAACCTCTACCCGTTCAGCTCGGACCCCTCGATCGAGCTCATCGATGTGGGCGGCCCCACCATGGTCCGGGCCGCGGCGAAGAACCACGCCCACGTCGGGGTGCTGGTCGACCCGGACGACTACGGCACGGTCCTCGACGAGCTCCGGTCCGGCGGGTCGCTGTCGGACAAGACGAGGGAGCGACTGGCCCGGGCCGCATTCGCCCACACCGCGGCCTATGACGCCGCCATCGTGGCCTGGTTCGACGAGGGCGATGCCCTGCCCCCGAGCATCCATCTCAGCTTGGAGCGGGCCGCATCGATGCGCTACGGCGAGAACCCGCACCAGCACGGCGCCCGCTACCGGGTCCTCGGAGAGGGCACCTGGTGGGACGACGTCGTCCAGCACGGGGGCAAGGAGCTCTCCTACCTGAACATCTTCGACGCCGACGCCGCCTGGCGCCTCGTCCACGAGCTGGCTTCGGACGACGACGTGGCCGTGGCCATCATCAAGCACGCCAACCCCTGTGGGGCGGCGGTGGCGGCCGACCTGCCCACCGCCTACCAGCGCGCGCTCGAGAGCGACCCCGTCTCTGCCTTCGGGGGGGTGGTGGCCGTCGGCGGCCGGATGAGCCTCGCCGTGGCCGAGCGGATCGCCGAAGGACCACAGGCCGACCTCATCATCGCCGCCTCCTACGACGACGACGGGCTGGCCCGCCTCTCGTCCAAGCGCAAGGCGACCCGCCTGCTCTCGGCGCCGGCGCCCGAGCCGCTGGTGCGCCAGTTCCGGAGCCTGGGCGGCAGCTTCCTGGTCCAGGACGCCGACCGGTTCGTGGCCCAGCCGTCGGAGTGGCAGGTGGCCACGGAGAAGCAGCCGACCGATTCGCAATGGCGCGACCTGGCCTTGGCCTGGCGGGTGTGCGCCCGGACCACGTCGAACGCCATCGCCATCGTCACCGAGGGCCAGGCCGTGGGCGTCGGCGCCGGCCAGCAGTCCCGGGTGGTGGCGGCCGAGCTGGCCGCGTCCAAGGCGGGTTCCCGGGCCCGGGGTGGGGCCGCGGCCAGCGATGCCTTCTTCCCCTTTGCCGACGGCTTGTTGGTGCTGGCCAACGCCGGGGTGGGCGCGGTCGTCCAGCCCGGAGGGTCCATCCGCGACGGCGAGGTCATGGCCGCGGCTGACGAGGCGGGGATCGCCGTGGTGACGACGGGTGGCGAACGCCACTTCCGGCACTGAGGCGGGGGCCGAGGACCATGCGAGGAGCGCGATGACGGCCAAGGTGCTCGACGGCGAGGCGCTGGCCGCCCGGATCCGGGCCGAGGTCACCGATCGGGTGGCCCGCCTGCGCGCGGCCGGCGTCCACGTGGGCCTGGGGACGATCCTGGTCGGGGACGACGGGCCCAGCTCCCGGTACGTGGCCATGAAGATCGCCGACTGTGCCGAGGTGGGTATCAACTCGGTCCACGAGCACCTGCCGGCCACCACGACGCAGGTCGAGCTCGAGTCGGTGGTGGCCCGGTTCAACCAGGACCCGGCCGTGCACGCCTACCTGGTCCAGCTGCCCCTGCCTGAGGGGCTCGACGAGGAGCGGGTGCTCTTGGCCGTCGACCCGGAAAAGGACGTCGACGGGCTGCACCCGACCAATCTCGGGCGCCTGGTCATGGGGGCGCCGGGGCCGTTGCCGTGCACCCCGGCCGGCATCGTCGACCTGCTGCACGCCAACGACGTGCCCGTCGAGGGACGGCACGTGGTGGTGATCGGCCGGGGCCTGACCATCGGGCGGCCTCTGGCCCTGCTTTTGGCCATGAAGCGCCCCGGCTGCAACGCGGCCGTCACTGTGGTCCACACCGGCGTCGACGACCTGTCGGCCCTCGTGCGCCAGGGTGACGTGGTGGTGGCCGCGGCTGGGCGCGCCGGCCTGGTGACCCCGCACATGGTCAAGCCGGGGGCCGCGGTGGTGGGGGCGGGGACCTCCTGGCAGGGCAAGAAGCTGCTCTCCGATGTGGACGAGTCGGTGGCCGAGGTGGCCGGATGGCTCACCCCGCGCCTGGGCGGGGTCGGACCCATGACCCGGGCCATGCTGTTGCGCAACGCCGTCCGGGCCGCCGAGCGGGCGGCGTGATGGCCGCCGGGAACGGTCTGGAGACCGACCAGCGGCCGTGGGGCAGCTATACCGTGCTCGACGACGACAGCACCCACAAGGTGAAGCGAATCGTCGTGCTGCCCGGGAAGCGCCTGAGCTACCAGCGTCACGACCGCCGCTCCGAGCACTGGTTCATCGTCGCCGGTACCCCGACGGTCACGCTGGACGGGTCCCGGCTCGCGCTCGTCGCTGGCCAGTCGGTCGACATCCCGGTCGGCACCGATCACCGCATCGAGAACCCGGGCCCGGCCAACGTGGTGTTCGTCGAGGTCCAGCACGGGGAGTACTTCGGGGAGGACGACATCGTCCGGCTAGAGGACGACTACGGGCGGGCCGACGTCTAGATATCCCACTGCCATCCACGCAGGATCCCTACCCGAGCGCGGCCGGACTGATCTGGTTACGATGCGCAGTGAGGCCGCCACTGAGCGGCGCATGAAGGGGTGAGCGCCATGAGCAGCGTGTCGCAGGGCGAAGGATGGTGGCAGGCATCGGACGGCAACTGGTACCCGCCGGATGCGGGGACAGGGGCAGCCGCTCAATCGGCTCCCGGATCCACTCCGTACGCAGGCCCGGCTCCGTCGGGTCCCGCTCCGGTCGCCTTCGTGCCCGCGCTCCCGTGCCCGCGATGCGGGCAACCGTCGGCGACCGATCGGGTCAGCTGCGAATACTGCGAGCAGGTCAAGATGCTACCCGTCGGCGTCACCATGACCACCGCGGGACGACGATTTGGCCAGTACGCGCTGGACGTTGGGCTGGCCATCATCACCGTGTTCATCGGCTACCTCATATGGTCGTTGATCATCTGGCGCTCGGGCGAGACGCCAGCCATGCAGATCTTGCGCATCAAGGTGGTGAAGCTCGACACAGGTGAGGTGGCGCCGTGGGGGACGATGTTCCTGCGTGAGTTCGTGGGCAAGTGGATCGTCATGGGCCTCATCTCGTCGATCTTCTTCCCCGCGTGGGTCGTCCTTGTGTTCATGCTCATGTGGGACAAGAACAGGCAGGAGCTGTGGGACAAGATCGCTAGCACCATCGTGGTCAGCAACTACCCGGAGCCGGTCCAGGTCGGTGAACCGTATACCGGTCAGATCGGGCAGGCGGAGCCGGCGGTGGATGCCCAACCGCCCGTCCCGCAGTAGGGATCGCGGAGTAGGAATCCACAGGCCGGAGGGATCGCGCTCTTGGGATGGCGCAGCAGGGATGGCGCCCGTCCTCTGACACGACGGCGCCGTGGGCGAACGCTGGTGCAGAGGGACCGTGGTGCAGAGGAACGGGCCCTGCACATCGACCGACATCGAGCGGGCCGGTCGGTGTGCAGTGGGCGCCGGTGCTACTTGAGGCTGAAGCCCGGGTAGCGGTCGTTGAGGCCCAGGATCCAGGACACGGTCCGGGCGAGCGTGGCGGTCGGGAAGGGGAGCAGCACCACTAGGCCCAGCAGCAACATGTTTATGCCGACCAGGACGTTGTCCACCTCCCGGAGCTGATGGAAGATCCAGTGGTGTTCCACCTAGATCATGGCGATCATGGCGAAGGACAGGGGGAAGCCGACATAGTGCGGCCACCGGCTGGTGAAGTAGTGGTCGAACCCGCCGACCAGGTCGGAGGGCGGCAGGCGGAGGTCGAAGACCAGCAGGGTCATGGCCACGGCGAAGACGCTGTCGCTGAGGCTTTCCAGGCGGCCCTTGTGCATGGCACCGGAAACCCTAACCCCGCCGTTGCCCGCTCACGGGCACCGGCCTGCGGCGCACCCGCTGGCGTGCCCGGGGTCGCCGGGGCGGGACCGTTCGACAGGCCGGCGGTAGGCTTGTCCAGCTATGCCCAGGATTGCAGACCTGTTGGCCGGCGGGCCGACCTACTCGTTCGAGTTCTTCCCGCCCAAGACCGATGCCGAGCAAGTGACGCTCACGCGGACCATCCGCGAGCTCGAACCGCTCGGGCCCTCGTTCGTCTCGGTGACCTACCGGGGCGGGCCCTCCTCCCGGGCCCGGACCTACGACCTGGTGTCTGGCATGAGGCATGCCACGTCGCTCACGCCGATGGCCCACCTGATCTGTGTGGCCCACACCCGCCTGGAGCTGGCCGAGATCCTGGTCTCCTTCCGCCAGGCCGGCGTCGAGAACCTGATGGCGCTGGGCGGTGATCCGCCCACCGATCCGGCCGATGGCCCCGGCGAGCTCCGGCACGCCCGGGAGCTGGTCGAGCTGGCCCGAGCCATCGGCGGCTTCTCCATCGGGGTGGCCGCACACCCGGCTGGTCACCCGGCTTCCCCGTCGCGGGAGAGCGACCGCCACTACCTGGCCGAGAAGCTGCGCCTGGCCGACTTCGCCGTCACCCAGTTCTTCTTCGACGCCGACGAGTACGTCGACCTGGTCGACGACCTGTCCGCCCTGGGTGTGGACAAGCCGGTCCTTCCCGGGATCATGCCGGTGACGTCCCTGCGCTCGATCCCCCGCATGGCCGAAATGGGCAGCGCCCTGCCCCCGGCGATGGTGGCGCGCCTCGAGGCGGCGTCGGAGGAGGGCGGCGCCGAGGCGGTCCGCCGGACCGGCGTGGCCATGGCCATCGAGCTGTGCGAAAAGCTCTTGGCTACCGGTGTTCCGGGGCTGCACTTCTACACGTTGAACCGGTCCAGTGCGACCCGCGAGATCTACGACGCCCTCGAGCTGGGGCCCGGAGTGCGTTGACCGACTGATGATTCGCCGGGCCCCGCCGTTGGGTGGTCGGGCGACAGTCGGCGCCGATGTGCCCCAACCTTCGAGCTGGCGGCACCGGGTGTCGTCACCGATAGGCTGCGGCCATGCCCGAAAAGATCACCCTTGGTGCCGACGGCACCCTCCACGTGCCCGACCAACCCATCATCCCCTTCATCGAGGGTGACGGCACCGGCGTCGACATCTGGCCGGCGGCCAAGCTGGTTCTCGACGCGGCCGCCACCAAGGCGGGCAAGACCATCGCCTGGAAGGAAGTCCTGGCCGGGCAGAAGGCATTCGACGAGACCGGGAACTGGCTGCCCGACGAGACGGTCGAGGCGTTCCGGTCCCACCTGATCGGCATCAAGGGCCCGCTGACCACGCCGGTCGGCGGCGGCATCCGTTCGCTCAACGTGGCCCTCCGCCAGATCCTCGACCTGTACGTGTGTTTGCGCCCGGTGCGCTGGTTCACCGGTGTGCCCTCCCCCGTGCTCCATCCCGAGGCGGTCGACATGGTGATCTTCCGGGAGAACACCGAGGACATCTATGCCGGGCTCGAGGCCGAGGCCTATACCCCCGACGCGGCCAAGCTGTCGGCCTTCCTCCGTGACGAGATGGGTTGGGAGATCCGGGAGGGTTCGGGAATCGGCATCAAGCCCATCTCCGAGCTCGGCTCCAAGCGCCTGATCCGGGCATCCATCAACTACGCCCTCTCCCACAAGCGGGAGAGCGTGACCATGGTCCACAAGGGGAACATCCAAAAGTTCACCGAGGGGGCCTTCCGGAACTGGGGCTACGACCTGGTTCGCGAAGAGTTCGCCGACGTCGCCGTGGGCTGGGAGGACTGCGACGGCAAGCCCGGTGACAAGCTGCTGGTCAAGGACAACATCGCCGACATCACCCTGCAACAGGTCCTCACCCGACCGTCCGACTTCGACGTCATCGCCACCACCAATCTGAACGGCGACTACCTGTCCGACGCCCTGGCCGCTCAGGTCGGGGGCATCGGCATCGCCCCGGGTGGCAACATCAATTACGTCACCGGCCACGGGATCTTCGAGGCGACCCACGGCACGGCTCCCAAGTACGCCGGGCAGGACAAGGTCAACCCCGGGTCGGTGCTGCTGTCGGGCGTCATGATGTTCGAGCATCTCGGGTGGACGGACGCGGCCTCCGACATCGTCCAGGCCCTGGAGAAGACCATCGCCGACAAGGTCGTCACCTACGACTTCGCCCGGTTGATGGACGGGGCCACCGAGGTGAAGTGCTCTGAGTTCGCTTCGGCGATCGTCGACCGCCTCTGACCAGCCCGAGGGCCGGCCGCCGGTAACCGGCCCGAGCCGCTGGTTCGACCCTTGCCGGGCACACGGATAGCCTCGGCGCCATGGCCAAGACACCCGTTCACGTCACCGTCACCGGAGCAGCCGGCCAGATCGGCTACTCCCTCCTGTTCCGGATCGCCTCCGGCCAGCTCCTCGGGCCCGACCAGCCGATCGTGCTGCGCCTGCTCGAGATCGAGCCGGGCATGAAGGCCCTCGAGGGCGTGGTGATGGAGCTCGACGACTCGGCCTTCCCCCTGGTCAGTGACATCGTGGCCACCGCTGATCTCAAGACGGCCTTCGACGGCACCAACTGGGCCCTGCTGGTCGGGTCGGTCCCCCGCAAGGCGGGCATGGAACGGAGCGACCTACTCAACATCAACGGTGGGATCTTCCAGCCACAGGGCCAGGCCGTCGCCGCCCACGCCGCCTCGGATGTCCGCATCCTGGTGGTGGGCAACCCCTGCAACACCAACTGCCTCATCGCCCGGTCCCACGCTCCCGAGGTCCCGGTCGATCGCTGGTTCGCCATGACCCGGCTGGACGAGAACCGGGCCAAGAGCCAGTTGGCCCAGCGGGCCGGGGTGCCGGTCTCGTCGGTCACACACCTGGCCATCTGGGGCAACCATTCCTCCACCCAGTTCCCCGACTTCGCCAACGCCCGCGTCGACGGCAAGCCGGTGACCGAGGTCATCACGGACTCGGCCTGGCTCGAGGGGGACTTCATCACCACCGTGCAGAAGCGGGGGGCAGCGATCATCGAGGCCCGGGGCCTGTCGTCGGCCGCCTCGGCGGCCAACGCGGTGATCGACTCGGTGGTGAGCATCACCGACGTCACCCCGGGGGACGAGTTCACCTCCCTGGCCGTCGTCTCCAAGGGCGAGTACGGCGTTCCCGAGGGCCTGCAGTTCGGTTTCCCGGTCCGCTCCGACGGCCACGGCGGGTGGACCGTGGTCGAGGGCCTCAGCCACGACGAGTTCGCCACCGATCGGATCCGGGTGACGACCGAGGAGCTCGAGTCCGAGCGCTCCGACGTGGCCGCCCTGTTGCCCTAACCCAAGCCGGGAACGTCCCGCGCCACGTAACCGGGGGGCCGGCGCCCGGCCGGCCCGGGGGTGACCCCCCGGTCAGCGTCGGGGGCTCAGGTCGAGGCCAGCTGGGGCATCTCCAAGCCGAGCCGCTGGAGGAAGACGATCTTCTTGTGCAGCGCCTGCTGCCATTCGGCCACGTCGGCCTCCCAATGGCCTCGGTCGCCGTCTTCGCACGCGTGCTCCAGTGCGTCGAACGCTCCGTCCTCGGCGTCGAGGAGCGCTCGGTAATGCTGGAGCACCTGGTCGTCCATGAATCCGGACAATGCCACGGGGTTCCCCCTTCGTAGACTGTGCTGGGAGCCGACAATACCCGCCTGCCCGCCCCAATGTCATAGGCCCTTCCCACCAGGTCAAACGGGTCCCGATCAGCCCCGGACGAGCTCGATGCGGTCTCCGAATGGTTCATCGAGATGGACCCGGGCCGGGCCCCGCTCGATCGAACAGCCACCCCGAGCCGACAGCTCAGCCGGGCAGGTCGCGTACGTCTCGGCGGATGGGGTGGTCCTCGGGAATCTCGACCACATGGATGCGCAGTCCGTCAGGGTCATCGATCCACGCCTCGATGAGACCCCATGGCTCGAGCTCGGGGGCCCGGACGATGGGCACGCCCCGATGGGACAGCTCGTCCACCGTCGCCGCGACATCTCGAACCTGCAGCCACAGCGCGATCGGTGGGACCGTCTGGGGAGCCGCCGCCGCGGTCGCGGTGGCCGGAGATCTCGATGAAGCCGCCGCCCAGGAAGTACACCACGCCCCGGAACGCACCGGAGCCGAACTCCCGGGCCACGGCCAGGCCGAGCTTCGACCCGTAGAACTCGAGGGACCGGGCGAGGTCGGTGGGATGGATGATCGTCCGGCTGTTGACTACCTCCATGGCCCCTCCACTCGCCGTCGGCTCTCGCGGGCTCTCAGTAGGTCGTCCCCGCGGCCAGCTCCCGGATGTGGGGCTGGGCGGCCACCATCATGGCCTGTCCTGCGGCCAGGACCGAGAGGTCGCCGCGGACCTTGATGCGCCCGGCCCGGATCGCCTCGGCTGCCGGCAGCTCTCCGGTGGAGAGGGCGACGGCGTCCTCATAGGAGAGGACGATGGTGACGTCGGGCCGGGGCTCGGGATCGTCCCCGTCCACCCGCGCCACCCGGAGCGAGCCGGCGTCCACCGTCAACAAGACGGTGACGTCGCCGTCCGGGCCGCCCTGCACGTGCTGGGCCACGGCGAATCGCCCGCTCGATGCGGCGAGGCCGGCGTCCGCACTGGGCTCGGGCAGGACCACGTCCTCGAGGGCCTCATCGAAGGCGTCGATCCACTCGGCGCTCAGGAACCGGGGCACACGGCTCCCACGGTGCTCAGTCTACCAGTGCGTTCTCGACCGGCTGGGCCGGCATGACGGCCGCCGGCCCGTGGGCCGGCGACGATGCAGCCGCTTCGGCCGCGCTGCGCTTGGTCCGGCGCCGGATCTTTCGTCCCAGCCAGGCGACGGGATCGTAGGTGGCGTCGACCACCCGCTCCTTCATGGGGATGATGGCGTTGTCGGTGATCTTGATGTGCTCGGGGCAGACCTCGGTGCAGCACTTGGTGATGTTGCACTTGCCCAGGCCCTGCTCGTCTTGGAGCAGCTGGCGCCGGTCGTTGGTGTCGAGAGGGTGCATCTCCAGCTCGGCCGACCGGATGAAGAAGCGCGGGCCGGCGTAGGCCGTCTTGTTGTCCTCGTGGTCCCGTATGACGTGGCAGACGTCCTGACACAAGAAGCACTCGATGCACTTGCGGAACTCCTGGCTCCGCTCGACGTCCATCTGCTGCATCCGGTAGCCCCCGGCTTCGACCTCGTCCTCGGTCTTGGCCCGAGGAGCGAAGGGCGGGACCCTCTTCGCCACCTCGTAGTTATAGGAGACGTCGGTCACCAGATCCCGCAGGATGGGGAATGTCCGCAGCGGGGCCACGGTGACCGCCTCGCCCTCGGGCAGGGTGTCCATCCGGGTCATGCACATGAGAGCAGGCTTGCCGTTGATCTCGGCCGAGCACGACCCGCACTTGCCTGCCTTGCAGTTCCAGCGGCAGGCCAAGTCGGGAGCATGGACGGCCTGGACCCGGTGGATCACGTCCAGGACCACCTCGCCCTCTTGGGCCGGGAGTTCGTAGGTCTCGAAATCGCCGCCGTCGGCGTCCCCGCGCCACAGGTGCATGGTCACGTCACCACTCTCTTGCACCGGCTCCACCGGGTCGGAGGGAGCGGGTGCGGGAGTGGCCGAGGGCAGCGCGCCATGCTCATGGTCGCCGCCGCCGCCACCGTCGCCACGGCCGACGTCGCCGTCGCCGTCGTCGGTGGTGGGCGGAGTCTCGGGCTCGCCGGACTCCTCGGTAAGGGTCTCGTCAGCCATCAGTGCGCCTCCTCGAACAGGGCCGCGAGCTCGTCGGGCATCACCGGCAAGGGCTCGGGGTCGATGGTGATGCTGCGCACCGGCGGGACGCCGCCGGGCCCACCGTGGTGCTCGGCGTCGGCCGGGATGCGTTGGACGAAGTTGACCTTGCCCAGCTCGGGGTCGGGCAGCGGGTAGTCGTCCCGCGTGTGACCGCCCCGGCTCTCCTTGCGGTTCAGCGCCCCCTGGGCGACCGTCCGGGACACGGTCAACATGGAGGGCAGGTCGGTGGCCAGATTCCATCCCGGGTTGTAGGGGCGACCACCGCTAATGCTGATGTTGGCGGCGCGCTCCTCGAGCTCCTCGATCTTGCCCAGGGCCTCCTTCAGCTCGGCGTCGGTCCTGATGATGCCGACCAGGCTCTGCATGGTCCGCTGGAGGTCGTGGTGTACGTCGTAGGGGTTCTCCCCATCCTCCCGGTCGAAGGGGGCCTGGGCGGCGGCCACGGCCTCGTCCACCTCGGCCTGGTCGACCGAGGGGGCACCGGTGCGCCCAGCGGCGTACTCGGCTGCGCCCAGCCCGGCCCGCCGACCGAAGACCAAGAGGTCGGACAGCGAGTTCCCGCCCAGCCGGTTGGCGCCGTGCATCCCGCCGGCCACCTCGCCCGCGGCGAAGAGGCCGGGAGTGGTGGCCGCGGTCGAGTCGGCCTCCACCCGGATACCACCCATGACGTAGTGGCAGGTCGGGCCGACCTCCATGGCCTCGGTGGTGATATCCACCCCGGCCAGCTCCTTGAATTGGTGGTACATCGACGGGAGGCGGCGGCGGATGTACTCGGCGCTCCGGCGGCTGGCGATGTCGAGGAAGACGCCGCCGTGCGGGCTCCCGCGGCCGGCCTTCACCTCGCTGTTGATCGACCGGGCCACCTCGTCGCGGGGGAGCAACTCCGGCGTACGCCGGCCGAGCGAGTGGTCCTCATACCAGCGGTCCGCCTCCTCCTCGGTGTCCGCCGTCTCGGCCGCGAACATCTCGGGGATGTAGTTGAACATGAAGCGCGTGCCCTCCGAGTTCCTCAGCACGCCGCCGTCGCCCCGGACCCCCTCGGTGACCAGGATGCCCCGGACCGACAGGGGCCACACCATCCCGGTGGGGTGGAACTGCACCGACTCCATGTCGATGAGGTCGGCCCCGGCCCACAGGGCCATGGCGTGGCCGTCCCCGGTCGACTCCCAGGAGTTTGAGGTGTACATCCAGCTCTTGCCGATGCTCCCCGTGGCCAGCACCACGGACTTGGCCTTGAAGACCACGAACTCGCCGCTGGGGCGCCAGTAGCCGACCAGGCCGGAGACGGTGCCGTCGCTGTCCCGGAGCAGGCGGAGCACCTTCACCTCCATGAACACGTCGATGCCGTCGGTCACCGCCTTTTGCTGCAGGGTCCGGATGAGCTCCAGTCCGGTGCGGTCGCCGACGTGGGCCAGGCGGGCGTAGCGGTGGCCGCCGAAGTCCCGCTGGAGGATCAGCCCGTCCTTGGTCCGGTCGAACAATGCCCCCCACTCCTCGAGCTCGCGGACCCGGTCAGGGGCCTCTTGGGCGTGGAGTTGGGCCATCCGCCAGTTGTTGAGCATCTTGCCGCCGCGCATGGTGTCCCGGAAGTGGACCTGCCAGCTGTCCTCGGAGTAGACGTTCCCGAGGGCCGCGGCAACGCCGCCCTCGGCCATCACCGTGTGGGCCTTGCCCAGCAGCGACTTGCACACCAGCGCGGTGCGCAGTCCCATCGCCTTGGCCTCGATGGCGGCCCGGAGCCCGGCACCCCCGGCGCCGATGACGATGACGTCGAATTCGTGGGTCTCGTACTCTGCCATGTCCTCAGTCCCTCTAGAAGTGGAAGCCGGCGTCATGGATGGTGCCACTCGCCACCAGGCGCACGTACAGGTCGGTGAGGGCCACGAACACCAGGCTCATCCAGGCGAACAGCATGTGCCGGGCGTTGAGCGGGGTGAGCGCCTTCCAGATCTTGTGCCTGATCGGGGACTTGGAGAACTGCTTCACCCCGCCGCCGCAGAGGTGGCGGCAGGAGTGGCAGCTGAGCGAGTACAGCCACAAGAGGACGGCGTTGATGGCCAGGACGACCGTGCCCACACTGATGCCGATGCCCTGGCCCGGCTGCTGGAAGGCGACGACGACGTCGATGGTCAGAATGACGTTGAAGACCAGGCCGGCGAAGAAGAAGTAGCGGTGGATGTTCTGGAGCAGGAGCGGGAAGCGCGACTCGCCGGAGTAGGAGGCGTGGGCGTCGGCCACCGAGCACGACGGGGGCGACAGCCAGAAGGACCGGTAGTAGGCCTTCCGGTAGTAGTAGCAGGTGAGCCGGAAGCCCAGCGGGAAGATGAGGATGAGAAGCGCTGGGGAGATGGTCCACCAGGTGATGATGGTCCCCGGATGGCTGCCCGGGACGCAGCTGGCCGTGAGGCAGGGCGAGTAGAATGGCGAGATCAGGTTCCGGTGGAAGGCGGCGCCGGCGAAGTAATCCTTGTTCGAGAATGCGGCCCAGGTGGCATAGCCCACGAAGGCGGTGAGCACGGTGGCCGTGACCACGGGCAGGACCCACCAGGTGTCCCTGCGCAGGGTGGGGACGGGCGGTCCGCCACGTACCCCTCCCAGGACCACCGGGGTAACTGTTGCGTCCTCCAACGTGGTCAAGCCGAGCCTCCCTCTATCGGCCGGTAAAGGCCTGGAATTCCGCGCGAGCCACGGGGGCCCGGAGCGCTGACGGTGCATCATCTTTCCACTCCGCCGGGGGTGGTGTGAAACGGCGCCGCTGGCGGAGCGACGGATGGTGTGAAACGGCGCCGTCGCGTGAGCGGCCGACAGTGTGAAACGGCGCCGGTTGTGGGCGCGCGGACAGTGTGAAACGGCGCCGGCGCCGGGCGCGGCGACAGTGTGAAACGGCTCCGGCGCCGGGCGCGGAACGAGACGCCCCTGGGCACGCGTAGGCTCGTCGTCATGACCCCGCCCGAGTTCACCGAAGCCGCTGATCTCACCGAGACGCCTGTCGGCCCTCCCCCGGACGTCACCACGTTGGGCCAGCTCAGAGCATCAGGATGGCAGCCCTCGACTGTTGCCGCCGAGATCAGGCGCAATGCGGCCGCCCGGATCTCCGCCGGTGAGCCCCTGGTCCGGGGCGTCCTGGGCTTCGACGACACCGTCCTGCCCCAGCTCGAGAACGCCGTCCTCGCCGGCCACGACATCATCTTGCTGGGCGAGCGGGGACAGGCCAAGACACGGCTCATCCGCTCGTTGGTCGCCCTGCTCGACGAGTGGCTCCCCATCGTCGCCCACTCGGAGATCAACGACGACCCGTTCGCCCCGGTATCCCGCTACGCCAAGGACCTGGTGGCCGAGCAGGGCGACGACACGCCCATCTCCTGGGTCCCTCGCCGTGACCGCTACGGCGAGAAGCTGGCCACGCCGGACACCTCGATCGCCGACCTCATCGGCGAGGTCGATCCCATCCGGGTGGCCGAGGGCCGGTACCTCTCCGACGAGCTGACCATCCACTACGGGCTGGTCCCCCGGCTCAACCGCGGCATCTTCGCCGTGAACGAGCTCCCTGACCTGGCCGAGCGGATCCAGGTCGGACTGCTCAACGTGCTCGAGGAACGCGACGTCCAGATTCGGGGCCACCGGGTCCGCCTCCCCTTGGACATCATGCTGGTGGCCACGGCCAACCCAGAGGACTACACCAACCGGGGCCGGATCATCACCCCGTTGAAGGACCGCTTCGGCGCCCAGATCCGGACCCACTACCCGCCCGACGCCAAGACGGAGCTGGCCATCGCCCGGTCCGAGTCACGGGTCCCCGACGACATCGCCGCCGCCGGCGGGGGTGTGACCCGGGTCGAGGTGCCCGACTTCATGGCCGAGGTGGTGGCCGAGTTGAGCCAGCTGGCCCGGCAGAGTCCCCATCTCAACCAACGGTCCGGCGTGTCGGTCCGGCTGACGATCGCCAACTACGAGACCCTGACGGCCAACGCCACCCGCCGGGCCCTCCGGGCCGGCGAGACCGAGGCCGTGCCCCGTGTGTCGGACCTCCAGGCGTTGGTGGCCTCCACGCAGGGCAAGGTGGAGATCGAGACCCTGGAGGAGGGGCGAGAGGAGCTGCTCATGTCCCAGCTGGTCTCGGCCGCCGTCCTCATGGTGTTCCGCCGGCGGGTCGTGCTCCAGGACCCCCAGGGAGTGGTGGCCGCCTTCAGCGAGGACACGGTGGTCCACGCGGGCGACGACCTGCCGTCGGCGGCCTACGCCGAGACGCTGACCCGGATGCCCGTGTTGTCAGGACCGGTCCTCGCCCTGGCCGGCTCGGAGGATCCCGCCGTCGTGGCCAGCGCGTTGGAGTTCGTCCTCGAGGGCCTGCACCTGACCAAGCGGCTCAACAAGGAAGCGGCGGGCACCCGGGCCACCTACCGGGGCCGGGGCTGAACCGGTGGGCTGGCGCTTCGACTACCGCCGCTGGGACGGCACCCAGGACGGCCTGATCGACGACACCGATGCGGTCCTGGCCGAGCTGACCGATGACCTGCTGGCCAACGGGGACCTGCACGAAGCCCTGCAGCGCATGCTGAACCGGGGGTGGCAGACCCCCGACGGCGACCAGGTCCAGGGGCTGCGTGACCTCCTCGACCGCCTGCGGCTCGAACGCGAGGACCAGTTGGACCGGGGTGACCTGGGCGGGGCCTACAGCGAGATCGCCGAGGAGCTCCAAGACGTCCTCGACGAGGAGCGCGAGGGCATCGACCAGCTCGAGTCGGCCGCCCGGGAGTCGGGCGACGAGCGCCGCCAGCAGGTCACCGACGAGGTGGCCACCGAACGCCGGATGCAGCTCGACCTGCTCCCCTCCGACCTGGCCGGGACCGTGAGGGGGCTCCAGAACTACGAGTTCGTCTCTTCCGAGGCCAGGCAGCACTTCGAGGAGCTGATGGAGAAGCTCCGGGAGGAGGTGACGAGGACCTACTTCGAGCAGGTCTCCGAGGCCATGGCCAACCCGGACCCCGAACAGCTGGCCCGGATGCGCGAGGCGTTCGACGCCCTCAACCGCATGCTCGAGCAACGAGAGGCGGGCGAGCCCCTCGATCCCAGCTTCGAGTCGTTCATGGACCGCTTCGGCGACCTGTTCCCCGGCCAACCGGCCACGCTCGACGAGCTCCTCGAGCAGCTGGCCGCCCAGATGGCCGCGGCCCAGGCCATGTGGAACTCGATGTCGCCCGAGCAACGGGCCCAGCTCCAGGGGCTGGCCGAGGCGCTGCTCGAGGACATGGACCTCCGTTGGCAGGTCGACCGATTGGGTGAGAACCTCCGGCGCGCCTTCCCCGACGCCGGCTGGGAGCAGCGCATGCGCTTCAGCGGTGAGGACCCCCTGTCCATGTCCGGGGCCGCCGACGCCGCCGCCCGCCTGCGCGACCTCGACGAGCTCGAGGCCTTCCTCCGTTCGGCCAACTCCCCGGCCCAGCTGTCCGAGGTCGACCTGGACAAGGTGGCCCGGCACCTGGGCGACGACGCGGCCAAGTCCCTCGACCGGTTGGCCAAGCTGGCCAAGCAGCTGACCGACGCCGGCCTGATCGAACAGCGCGAGGGGCGCTTCGAGCTGACCCCCCAGGGCATCCGGCGCATCGGCCAACAGGCCCTGTCCGATCTGTTCGGCCAGCTGGACAAGGACCGGGTAGGGAACCACCGCGCCACCTGGTCGGGTATCGGCCACGACCGGGAGGAGACCACCAAGGCGTACGAGTTCGGGGACCCCTTCAACCTGGACCTGTCCCGTACCGTGCACAACGCCGTGCGCCGGGGCGGCAGCGGCATCCCCGTCCGCCTCACCCCCAACGACTTCGAGGTCATCGAGACCGAGGCGCTGACCCGGTCGGCGACGGTGCTCCTGCTCGACCTGTCCCTCTCCATGCCCATGCGGGACAACTTCGTCCCGGCCAAGAAGATGGCTCTTGCCCTGCACACCCTCATCACCAGCCGGTTCCCCCGGGACTACCTGGGCGTGGTCGGGTTCTCAGAGGTGGCCCGGGTCATCGAGCCCGAGGACCTGCCTACGGTCAGCTGGGACTACGTGTACGGCACCAACCTGCAGCACGGGCTGATCCTGGCCCGCAAGATGCTCGCCCACCAACCGGGGACGAAGCAGATCATCCTGGTCACCGACGGCGAGCCGACGGCCCACATCATGACCACCGCAGGCGGCATCGACTACGAGGTCTACTTCAACTACCCGCCCGTAGCCGAGACGCTCGAGGTCACGCTGGCCGAAGTCATGCGGTGCACACGGGCCGGGATCACCATCAACACGTTCCTGCTCGATCCCGACCGCGCCCTCCAGGGCTTCATCGAGCAGCTCACCCGGATCAACAAGGGGAGGGCGTTCGCCACCTCGCCCGGGGAGCTCGGCGACTACGTCCTGGTCGATTTCCTGCAACACAAACGGACGCTGCGCACCCGCGGCCGCCGGGCCGGCTGAGCGCTGCTCCCGCCGGCGCGTTCTGCGCTGCTCCTCTCCGCGCGCTTCGTGCTCCTCATGCCCGCGCGTTCCGTGCTGTTCGTGCCGGCGCGCTCCGTGTGCTGAGCGTTGTTGTAGCCGTGCTTTGGGCACCGAATTCCTGATCGCACGGGATTTCATCTTGCGTTTCGGGCGTCAATAGTGAAAGATGACACCGTTGTAGTTACAAACGTGCTATGCGATAGCGGGCCTGCAACCAGCGGACCCGATCGATAATTGAGTGGTGAGGGGAGGCGTGCCGGTGGACATCGTGTCGCTTCTGTACGGACGCCAGGAACGCAGCTGGCAGAACAAGGCCAACTGCATGGGAGTGGATCCCGATCTCTTCTTTCCCGAACGGGGAGCATCGACCCGGGAGGCCAAAGAGGTCTGCCGCGGCTGTGTGGTCCGAGAGGACTGCTTGGAGTACGCCCTGGCTAACGGGGAGAAATTCGGCATTTGGGGTGGCCTCTCCGAGCGGGAGCGCCGTCGTCTCCGCCGGGCCCGCGCCATGCAACGCCGGTCCGTCGTCAGCGCCTCCTGAGCGGGGCGGGGAAGCTCCCGGCCGACTCGAGGCGGGCCTCGATGGTCCGGTCCTGACTGAGGTCGAGCTGGGCATGGCGACGGGCAGGAATGTCGGCCAGCACCCGGGACGGGACCAGGCCCACCAGTTCGGCCCGGACCACCGCACCGCCCTGCTCGGTGACCGTCCGGGCGATGAGGTCATAGGCTTCGGCCGGCCCCACGGCATCGGGATCGATCAGGTTGCAGCTCACCTGGGCCTGGTCTCCGGCCGGCAGCCCCAGGCTCCGGAGAGCCGGGCCACGGATGGCGCTCGCCACCCGGCGGGCCAGCCCGAGCGCCGACGCTTCGCCATGTTCTGGGCCGGCGACCCAGACGTTGTAGGCCACGAGTACGGGACGGGCACCGACGGCCGAGGCGCCGGCGGTGGGGTGGGGTGTCGGCGGTCCCGTGTCGGGTGCGAGGGATCGGAACGCTTCGCGCCGCACGGTGGGGAGGCTTCGCTCCGGGCCGTAGAAGAAGCACGGCAGCCCCAGCTCTCGGGCGGCCCAACCGGCGAAGTCGTCCCTGAGGGCGAGGGCCTCGTCGTCGGCCCCGTCGAGGCTGACGAAGGGCACGACGTCGGCCGCACCGAGCCGGGGGTGCACGCCGGCGTGTTCCCGGATGTCGATCAGAGCACAGGCCCGGCTGACCACGGCCCGTGAGGCGGTGACGATCTCGTCGTGGGGGCCGCCGAGGGTCAGGACCGAGCGGTGGTGGACGGCGTCGGTATGGACATCGAGCAGTGTCCGCTCAGCGGCCGATGTGATCCGATCGATGAGCGGTCGGTCCCGGCCTTCGCTGATGTTGACGACGCACTCGACGGTCACGCCTTCGGGCGTCCGGGCCCAGCGAGCCGATCAGACCCGAGCAGCGTGTGATAGGCGGCGGCGACGGAGGATCCGGCGGCGCTCCCGTTCGGACTTGCCCCCCCAGACCCCGTGGTCCACCCGCTCGTCCAGTGCGTACTGGAGGCAGGCCTCGGCCACCGGGCACTCGGCACAGACCCGCTGCGCCTCTTGGACACCGATGCCGTCGCTCGGGAAGAAGAAGGACGGCGAGAGCTCCCGGCACTTACCCTGACTCATCCAGTCCGTTCCCATACGACCTCCCTGACACTCGGTGGCGGCATCGTCGCGATCGAGGCTGATCCCGCTCCCGCCGGTTCCACCGCTAGTCTCCCATTTCAAGGTGTTCTTCGGCGCGAATCGAGCCAGAGTTGATGGAATCCTCACAATTTTCTTATGGAGGACCAGGTTCTTCTTATGAAGAGCCGACGGGCGGGCCGGGGGACGGGCCTGCTCACAGTCGAGGCGATCCCGATCCGGGCCGAGCGGCCCCGCGTCCTGGTGCCCCGGTCCCGGTCCCCGAGGTCCCACCGGGGCCGCCCACGGCACCTCTGCCCCTCCCGGCCATGCCGCCGGCCCCCGGCCCGGCCGGCTACCCGATGGGGTCGCCGTACCCACCGGCCCCTGGCCCCTACGGACTTCCTGGCCAGTACGCCGGCGGCGGCTTCGGGCCGCCGGGATACGGCCCGCCCGGGTACGGGCCGCCGGTGGCCTACCAACCACCACCGCCCCGGCGCCAGATCGTGCGCCACACCCTCACCCGTCGGAACTGGCTGACGGTGGTGATCGCCACCGCCCTCCTGGCCGGCGCGGTGGGTGCGATCGCCGGCGCGGTGGTCGGGGTCAACCATCAACAGACGGTGGTCAAGGAGTTCTTCCCCAACAAGAGCGTGCTGACCCAGCCGCACGACATCCAAGAGGTGCTGGCCAAGGTCGAACCGGCGGTGGTCTCCATCGACAGCCACGCCATCCAGGGCGCCGGTGGCGACTTCGTCGAAGCGGCCGGTACCGGCATGATCCTCACTCCCCAAGGCGAGGTGCTGACCAACAACCACGTGGTCTCCGGGGCCACCTCGGTGACCGCCACCCTGTTCGGCCAGACCAAGTCGTTGCCGGCCCACGTCATCGGGACCGATCCCGGACGCGACCTGGCCCTCGTCCAGATCGACAGCGCCTCCAACCTGCCCACGGTCACGTTGGGCAACTCGGCGCAGACCCAGGTGGGCGACGACGTCCTGGCCATCGGCAACGCCCTCGCCCTGTCGGGCGGCCCGTCGGTCACCCAGGGCATCGTCTCGGCCGAGAACCGGTCGCTGTCGACCCAGGCCGACAACGGCACGACGGAGAACCTCTCGGGCCTGTTGCAGACCGACGCGGCCATCAACCCAGGGAACTCGGGTGGACCCCTGGTCAACGCCCAGGCCCAGGTCATCGGCATCAACACCGCAGTGGCCGCCAGCAGCCAGGGGAACGCACCCACCCAGAACATCGGCTTCGCCATCGCCATCGACTCGGTGAAGCCCCAGTTGGCCAGCCTCAGGCAGGGGGGATCGGGCGGCCCGGGGGCGGCCAGCCCGGCGCCGGCCCCGGCGGTGAACAAGGCCTACATGGGGGTCACCGTCACCACCGTCACCTCGTCGCTGCAACAACAGGACCACCTGAGCCCGTCCACCGGTGCCCTGGTCACCAGCGTCCAGTCGGGCAGCCCGGCCGACCAGGGAGGGTTGAAGGTCAACGACGTGATCGTCTCGCTGAACGGCACGGCCATCCCGACCGCGAGCAGCTTGACCACGGCCCTCGGGCCGCTGAACCCGGGGGACGCGGTCAAGGTCGGCATCTACCGGGGGAGCACGCCGCAGACGATCAACGTCACTCTCGGGGCCAATCCCGCCGCCGGGTAGGCTTGCTCCGCTGTCTTTCCAGGAGGAACCCACTGTGATGTCCCCGGCCACCGACGAGCCAGAGGTCGAGAGCGAAGAGCCCCAACCGCCGCGCGGTCATGTCCGGGTGGTCTACCTCGGCCCTGTCGCCCCGCACTGGGAGGTGCAGTCCGACTTCGGCGACCGTGAGCTCATCGAGGAGTTCCGCCAGCGCACCCAGGCGCGCCTGGTGCTGCTCCCCCCGCACGACCCCCAGTACCGGAGGAACCGGGAGCGCGTGGTGCGCGACGCCGAGCGGGAGAACATCCTGTTGGAGTGGGACCTGGGTGTGCCCGACGAAGAGGTCGCCGCCCCTCCTGCAGCCGAGGTCCCTGGCGCCGCCGCCGAGGCCCCGGTGGCCGAAGCTCCGGCCACCGGCTCGCCCGCCCCCTGACCCGGGCGAGCCCCTGGCTCAGGGTCCCGGTGGCGGTGGATCGAGCTCGGGGAGGTCGATGCGTTCCAACCACAGGCCGGGCGCGTCGACCTCGGCCGGCGTGGGCAGGTTGCGCTCCGAGGACCACAGCCGGCCCAGGCCTTCCTCGCCCGCCCGTTCGATCACCCCGCTGACGAAAGCCCGCCCCCGGTCGACCTGGGCTTGCTCGAGGTCGAGCCCGAACAGCGAACCGGCGGCCTCTTCACCCTTGCCCCGTTCGATCCGGCGCCGGTACCAGGCCTCGGCCAACTGGCTATGCGAGCCGACGAGGGATGCGCCGACCACCTCGGCGATGTGATCGGCATAGGCATCGACCACCACGGCCAACGAGGTCAACCGGTCCGACGAGCGCCGTGCCTCGGGCGTCAACAGACCTCCGAGGAGGGCCTCGGGATCCCCGAACAGCGACTGGAGTGATTCCATGTCCATGCCGCCGTCACCCAGTCCCTGCAGCTGCTCGGCCAGGCCGCCCTGGGCGGCCGCGGCCGACTCGGCCACCTCGCGCACAAGCTCGTCGAGACGGCCGCGGACTGCGGGACGGCTCAGCACCGTGTGGGTGGCCAGTTCGCGCGCGCAGACCCACAACAGGGCCTCTTGCGCGGGCAAACTCCAGTCCTCGGCGAACGTGGCGACGTTGGTCGTGACGATCAGGAGCTCGTCGGCCGGCGGCCACGGGAGGGCCAGCACGTACTGGCCCAGCGCCCGCTGCGAGAGGTGCCCGACGACCGAACCAAGCTGGAGTCCGACGAACATGGGGCCGATGGCAGCCGCCCACTGGTTCATGAGCTCGCCGAATCCCTCGCCGGACAGCTCACCGCCGAAGAGGTTCTCCGGTGCGGTCGGCGGCTGGGCCGGCGGTGATCCGGGGGCCGGGGCGGCCATGGCCGACAATGCCGGCCGCCACGCATCGAGGGCGCGTGCCGTCCATTCGCCCCGTCCAACCGGGATGCAGGTCACGCGCCGCCCATCCGAGGAGACGGGCATGCCGGTGGCCTCGGACACGTGCAGCTCGGCCACCCGGGCCAGCTCCTCCAGGCGGATCCGCTGCAACGGCTCCACGTTGGGCTCGGCCGAGCCGCCGGTGGCCACGTTGAGCCCGAAGGCTCGGGTCAGCTCCCACTGATCGGTGTTGGCGCCGCCCAGCATGTTCATCAGGTCGCCGAGCAGGAACTGAAACGGACTGCCCCGGTCCCCGGGGCCTTCAGAGGTCATGACTCCATGCTACGGCGGTCAACTGGTCGGCGATGCGCCGGTCAACTCGACCCCGACCGTGGAGTCGACGCCGTCCCTGCTGTAGGTCACGGTGACCGTCGCCCCCGGTGGTTCGGCGTAGAGACGGGTTCTCAGGTCGGCGAGGGAGCGGACCGGAAGGCCGTTGATGTCCACGATGGAATCGCCGACCCGGATGCCCGCCTGGGCGGCCGCACCGCCAGCCTGGACGGTATCGACCAATGCCCCATGGGTCGTTCCTGAGGTGGTGGTGCTGGCCGTTTGGGCCGCGCTGGCACCGGAGGTCGACGTCGACGCGGTGAGATCGCTGGCATCGACGCCCAGCCAGCCGTGCTGCACGGAACCGGTGGCCATCAGCTGGGCGGCCACGCCGACCACGAGGTCGGCGGGGAGGAACACCGACACCCGACGGCCCTTCAGGGTGGTCGTGGTGTCCATGATCCCGACCACGTCCCCGGCCTGGTTGATCAGGGCGCACCCGGCGTCTCCCGGACTGAGCGGAGCGTTGACCGTGGTGGCCGACATCGCCGTCGTGGTGGCATCGGCATTCACTGCGGTGCCCGACGACCAGACCCTTCCTGCGTAGACGGCATCGGTGATGCCGGTGCGGCCGGCCTTCAGCTCGGGGGCCACGGCGACCGTGGTATCGCCCGGCCTCATGTCGGTGTCCTCACTGAACTGGGCCACGGGCGGGGCGCCGTTCACGCGGACGATGGCCAGGTTGGAGGTCGGGTCGCTGGCCAGTACGGCGGCAGGCGTTTGGCGTCCGGTGGGATCGACCGTGGTCACTGACGTCGCGCCGGCCATGGCGCTGGCCAATGCCACCACGATGCCACCGCTGCCGACGGTCACCCCCGTGCTGTCGACGGTCCGACCGCCGACGGTGACGGCGAGGGCGACCATGGAGGGCCCGATGGTCGACACCGTCTGGGCCATCCGTTGCCTGGTGATCGTGCGCGTCTCACCCGCTTCGGTGGTGGGCCCGGCGATGATGTCGGCCGTGGTGGCCGTGTTGGCCGGTGCGGCAGTGGGTGACGCGCCGGTATTGGCCATGAGCAGGCCGCCGACCAGGAGCGCACCGACGACACAGACGGCTGCGGTGCTGGCCACCCACTGGGATCGGCTCCGGTCGACCGCGGTGAGACGAGGAGTGCCGGCCACGCCCGACTCCGACGGGACGGAGCTGGACCGGCCCAACTCGGACGGATGTCGCCACAATCGGTCTTCGGGAGACACCCAACCCCGAATCCGGTCGAGCTCCGGATCTCCGTCATCCGCGTCGTCGGGATGTGGGTCTTCGGCCTCCGGGAACCCTCCGTTCATCGACTGCAGACTACCGACGTCGACCTCTGTGCGGACGTCGCCCCAGGATATGGGGGGCACGGAGTGATCATCTCGACCGGTCCCGCCGGGTGCCGCGGACCGCCACACCCAGGGGAGGGCCCTACGATGTCCCCGTGGCTCGGGACCTCGCTATCGATTTGGGAACGGCCAATACCCTCGTCTACGCCAAGGGCCGGGGCATCGTCTTGAACCAACCGACGGTCATCGCCCTCAACACCCGCACCCACGAGGTCCTGGCCGTGGGGAACGAGGCGTGGCAGATGATCGGCCGCACTCCCGGCTACATCGTCGCCGTGCGCCCCCTGCGCCAGGGGGCCATCACCGACTTCGACATCACCGAGCGGATGATCCGCCTGCTCCTCAAGCGGGCCGGTGTCTCCAAGCTCAACCGGCCACGGGTCCTGATCTGCGTGCCCTCGGCCATCACCTCGGTCGAGCGCCGCGCTGTGAAGGAGGCGGCCCGCCGGGCCGGGGCCTCCGCGGCCTACCTCATCGAGCAACCGATGGCCGCGGCCATGGGTGCCGGACTCGACATTCACGAGCCGATGGGCAACATGGTGGTCGACGTGGGTGGAGGGACCACCGAAACGGCGGTCATCTCGCTCGGTGGCCTGGTGGCCGTCCGGGCCATCCGGTGCGGCGGCTTCGACATCGATGCCGCCATCCAGGGTTATGTGCGGACCCGGTACGGCATCGCCATCGGCGAGCGCACCGGCGAGGACATCAAGCTGGCCATCGGTTCGGCCATGGCCTACGCCGGCGAGGTGCGGGCCGAGGTCCGTGGGCGAGAGGTGTCGACCGGCCTGCCCAAGACGGTGGTCCTCTCGCCGAAGGAGATCCGGGGCGCGATCGAAGAACAGGTCAGCACCATTGTGAGCACGGTGATCGATTGCCTGAGCGAGTCACCGCCCGAGTTGGCCCAGGACATCATCTACCGGGGAATCCACCTGGTCGGCGGGGGAGCCCTGCTCCGCGGGCTGGCCCTGCGGCTGGCCAACGAGACGGCGGTACCGGTACACCTGGTGTCCACCCCGTTGGAGTGCGTCGTCCAAGGAGCAGGCGAGTGCCTCGACGCGTTCGACAGCCTGCGCGCCATCTTCGCTGCGGCCGAGAACTGAGCGGCGAACCTCCGTCGCCGGCAGCCGGGACCGGGGAGGGTCAGCGAGACGGCTGGCAGCGAGGCGGCTGGCAGCGAGACGGCTGGCAACCTGGGCCGGGGCCCATTGAGCGGGCATCGGGGCGAGCGGGCCCTCGTGAGTGGGGCTCGGGGCGGGAGGCCCTACTGAGCAGCCAGCAGGTCCTCGGCCACCTGGCGGACCTGCCAGTCGCGGTCGTCGAGGCATCCACGCAACGCCGCCTCCACCTCCGGTCCCTCGAAGGCGGCCAGCGCCACCGCAGCCCGCCGGCGGATCGCCGGCTTGTCACCGAGGGCGGCCATGACCGCAGGCAGGCCGGCGTCGTCACCGATGGCCCCGAGGGCGGCGACGGCCGCCTCCCGGCACAAGGGGTCGGTGTGGCCCTGCCCGCTGTCGGCCATCAGGCACAGCGCCGGTACCGCCTCTCGGTCCTCTCGCTCCCCGAGCGCCCAGGCGGCCATCTCGACCACCGACGGGTCGGGGTCAGTGAGGGCAGCGGCAACGTCGCAGCCGGCGTAGGTGGCGGCCAGTTCGCAGGCCCGGCGCCGCACGGCTGGGTCCGGGTCGATGAGGGCGGCCGACAGCTCGCCGTCGCCCAAGGCGCCGAGCCGGTCGAGGGCGCCCAGCGCCGTGGCCCGCACCGTCGGGGCCGTATCGGCCCAGCCGTCCCGGGCTGTCCGCTCGTCGCCGACGTGGCCGGCCAGGGCCACCGATCGCCGGCGGCTGGTGACGTCGGATCCCGGCGGTTCCGTGGCAGGCTGAGGCCCCGAATCAGCCGGCTCCGGGGGCTCGGGGCCCGACGGGCCCGACGGGCCAGACGGCGAACGAGAAGTGACCACCGCACCACTATGACCGAAGACATCGAGAGAAGGCAGGTGGCCACGAGCCTCCCGACGACGGGAGGCAACCGCCCGCCGCCCGCCGCCCCGTTGCCTCCCCGCCCCCGACGCCGCCGTTGGCTGAGCATTCCCGCCGTGATCATCGCTGTGTTGGTCCTGGCCGTCGTCGTCTTGTCCCGGATCAACATGAACTACTACGCCATCCAACCGGGCAGCGCCCAATCGGTGCAGCAGTTCATCACCGTCCCGGCCAACAAGGCCCACCCCGTCGCCCGCCCGGTGAAGCTGACCGACGTGGTGCTCAGCCGGGTCTCGGCCCTCACCTACTGGTTCTTCAAGCTCGACAGCAACACCGTGCTCCAGCCTCTGGAATCGGTGACCGGCGGGTCGCCGCCCTCGGAGCTCGACGCCCAGGGCACCCTCGAGATGAGCCAGGCCGAAGCGGCAGCCAAGGCGGCGTCGCTTCGCCGGCTCGGCTATGCCGTCCCGGCTACGGCGGCCGGCGCCGTGCTCTTCGCCGTGTGGAACGGGACCCCGGCCTACGGCGTCCTCCATGTCGGTGACGTGGTCACCGCGGTCGACGGCGCGCCCACCCTGACGGCCGAATCGCTCAGCGCGACGTTGAAGAAGTACCACTCGGGGCAGACGGTCACCCTGTCGGTGAGAAAGAGCGGCACCGGGCCGCCCCAACCGGTATCGATCACCCTCAGGACCACGACGGTCGACGTGGGCGGGGGCGTGAAGGCCACCGTGACCCTGGGCATCTATCCTCAGGACCAGGTCGACTATTCCTTTCCCTTCCCGGTCTCCATCGACGTCACCAACATCGGTGGACCCTCCGCCGGACTGGCCATGACCCTCGGTGTCATCGACACGCTGTCGGGCGGCAACCTCACCGGCAGCCAGACGGTGGCGGCCACCGGCACCATGGACGACCAGGGCAACGTGGGCGACGTGGGCGGCGTCGCCCAGAAGACGGTGGCGGTGGAGCAAGCCGGTGCCACCATCTTCCTGGTCCCTCCCGAGGAGTACAAGGCGGCCCTGTCGAAGAAGACCCCGGGACTGCACATCTACGCGGTGTCGACCCTCAACCAGGCGCTCACCGTGCTCGCCGCCCATGGCGGGCACGTCCCCGCGTTGTCGGCCAGCACCACCTCGGGATGAACGGTTTGGTGCAGCGCCCGTCGTAGGCTCTGGCTATGCCTGAGGATCGCCGGTTGTCCATCTCGTCGTCGTCGAGCCTGTCGCCCGATGAAGTGGCCCGCCATACGTTCGGTACGGTCCGCCGTGGATTCGACCCCGGGGAGGTTCGGGCCTTTCTGGACTTCGTGGCCGATGCGCTGCGGGTTGCGGCCGAGCGGGAGATCGAGCTCCGCCACGAGGTCGCCGACGCCGAACACCGGGCGGCCAACCCCGTCCTCGACGAGGGAACGCTGGCGTCGGCGCTCGGTCAGGAGACGGCCCGGGTGCTCCAGACCGCCCACAACGCCGCCCACGAGATGGTGGCCAAGGCGGAAGCGGAGGCTGCACGCCTGCTCAGCGAGGCCCAAGAGGAGATCGGGCGATCCGGGGCCCAGGCCGAACAGGCCCTGGCCGAACGCACGGCCCAGGCCGAAGCGTCGGTGACCGAGTACCGGCAACGGACCCACGACGAGTCCGAGGCGATGCTCGCCCAGGCCAGGGCCGAGTGTCGGGAGATGATCGAGGAGGCCCAGACCCTCCGCTCCCGGGTGTTGGCCGACCTGTCGAGGCGCCGCAAGGTGCTCCATGCCCAGATCGAGCAGCTGCGGGCGGGCCGGGAGCACCTGGCCGAGACGGTGCGGACCGTGCGCCGCTCGGTCGACGGCATCGCCGACGAGTTGTTCCGGGCCGAGGACGAGGCCAGGTTGGCCGCCGAGGCCGCCGGACGCGAGGCGATCGCCCGGCCCTACGAGGGCACGCCGGAAGAGGAGGCGGCTGTCTTGTTGGCCACCGGCGCGGGCGAGCCGGATTCGCCGGGTCTCGGGGTGGTGGTCGCCGACCACCCCACCTTCGATGGCGACCCGGGCGAGGTGGGCGAGCCCCTCTCGTCGGAACAAGGGGCTTTCGTTGCTGCCGAGATCGAGGTGGCCGAGTCCCAGGCCGTCGACGAGCCCGAGCCGGCGTCCGAGCCCGGTGGGGCAACGGCGGAGGACGACGGGACCGAGCGTCCCCCCGGGTCCGGAGAGGGCGGCCCAGGCGCGGCGGCGGCCGAAACGGCGGGCGATGGTTCAAGAAGCGGCACCGAGGCCGTCGCTCCGACGCCCTCGGTGGACGAGCTGTTCGCCAAGATCCGCGCCGGGCGGGGGACCGACGCCGCCGACAACGAGCCGAGTCCGGAGGAACCGGATGGGGGGGACGAGGAACCCGTTGCCGCGAACCCGCTCGTGGGCCGTCGGGACGAGCTGGTCGGACCGCTCATCACCGCCCTGTCCCGTCGGCTGAAGCGCACGCTCCAAGACGACCAGAACGACCTCCTCGACCGCCTGCGCAGCAGCGGGTCGACGTGGTCGAGCGGGTTGCTGCCCGACGAGGTCGAGCACCTCGACGCCTATTCCACCGCCGCCCTGCCCCAGCTGGAGCAGGCCGCCAGCGCCGGTCGGCTGTTCGTCGGTGACCAGTCCGAGGGTGGTCCGCTGGCCGACCACGTGGTGGGCGTGGCCCATGACCTGGCCACCACCATCGTCGGTCCTCTGCGGCGTCGGTTGGCCGACACCGAGGAGCTGGCCGACGCCGACGAGTCCGCAGTGAGCGAGCACATCGGCGCGGCGTTCCGGGAGTGGAAGGGTGAGCGCATCGAGCGTCTGGCCGGCGACTACGTGATCGCCGGCTTCTCGGCTGGCTCGGTGGCCGGATCATCCCAGGACATCGAGTGGATCGCCGCGTCGACGCCCGGTTCCACCCCGTGTCCCGACTGCGATGACAACGCACTGAACGGCCCACAGCCGGCCGGACAGGATTTCCCCACCGGCCATCGGCATCCGCCTGCCCATTCGGGGTGCCGCTGCCTGCTGGTCCCCGCCGCCACCTAGGCTGCTGCCCGTGCGAAGACCGGATGATGAGGCGAAGAGTCCTCGCGCCACCACTCACCGACTCCGGCGCTGGATCATCATCGCCCTGATCGTCATTATCGCCCTCATCGCATCGTTGCGTACCTTTGCGGTCTTCTACACCGACGCTCTGTGGTTCTCGTCGGTCGGGCTCCACTCAGTGTGGCGGAGCCTGTTCGAGATCAAGGCCGGGCTGATGATCACGTTCTCCGTGATCTTTGCCGCGCTGCTCCTGGCCAGCCTCACTGTGGCCGAACGCCTCGCACCACGAGGGCAGGCGGCCGACGCCGAGGACGACTTCGTCCGGCGTTACCAGGAAATAGTCGGTCCGTACTCCCGGTGGATCCGGGCTGCGATCGTGATCATCCTCTCGCTCATCGTGGGCTCACAAGCCCTCGGCCAGTGGCAGAACTGGATCTTCTTCCGCAACGGCGTCTCCTTCGGGAAAACGGATCCCCTCTGGCACAGGGACATCAGCTATTTCGTGTTCAAGCTGCCGTTCGAGAACTTCCTCGTCCACTGGGCCCTCGTGGCGCTCATCGTCATCTTCGTGGTCACGGTGCTCACCCACTACCTCAACGGCGGCATCCGGGTCCAAGGACCGAAGCCGAGGGTCCGCCCGGCGGTCAAGGCCCACATCTCGGTGATCCTCGGGTTGATGGCGTTGGTGAAAGCGGTCGGGTACTACCTGCAGCGTTACAACCTCGACAATGCCAAGGACGCGTACGTCCAAGGTCCCGGCTACACCGACATCCACGCCCGGTTGCCGGCCTTGCAGTTGCTGATTCTGGTATCGCTGGCCGCATTCCTGTTGTTGATCTTCAACATTCGCCGGCAGGGCTGGGCCCTGCCCGTGCTCGGGGTGGGCATGTGGTTCCTCGTCGCCCTGACCGCCGGGGCCATCTATCCGGCCGCGGTGCAGGCGTTTAGCGTCAACCCGGCCCAGAACACCTTGGAGCACCCCTATATCCAGCGGAACATCGCCGCCACCCGGTCAGCCATGAACCTCAACGGCATCACCAACACGCCGTTTCCGGCCGTCACGACCCTGAACGCCAACACGCTGAACGCCAACAGCGCCACCACCGGCAACGTGCGCCTGTGGGACCCGCTGGTGACCCAGCCGACCTACGACAAGCTCCAGGACATCCGCTCGTATTACAGCTTCAACTCCCTGGGCGTGGACCGCTACACCTTGAACGGCACGGAGACGCCGGCGGTGGTGGGAGTCCGGGAGATCAACGACGCGGACATCCCGGCGGCGTCGTGGGTCAACACCCACCTGCAGTTCACCCACGGGTACGGCATGATCGTGTCGCCCTCGAACCAGACCACGTCCAATGGCGACCCAGTCTTCGGGGTCGGGGGCGTCCCCCCGTTCTCGACCAAGGGGTCGCCCACCATCACCCAGCCGTCGGTCTACTTCGGGCTGAACGAGCCCGGGTACGTGGTTGCCAACACCAAGCAGCCCGAGATCGACTACCAGCTCGTCGACGGCCAGAACCAGGAGACCCACTACAGCGGGGACGGGGGCGTACAGCTCTCCTCGTTCTTCAGGCGGGTCATGTTCGCCTTCCGCTTCGGCGACATCAACATGTTGATCTCCGACCAGTTGACGTCCAACTCAAGGGTGATGTTCGACCGCCAGATCCAGGTCCGAGTGGCCAAGGCCGCCCCGTTCCTGAGCCTCGACTCCGACCCGTACGCGGCGCTGGTGAACGGGCACATCGACTACATCCAGGACGCGTACACGACGACCGACAGCTACCCCTATGCGCAAAATGCCGACACCTCGGCCCTGTCCTCGGCCAGCGGGCTTCCCGCCAACTTCAACTACATCCGCAACTCGGTCAAAGTGGTGACCGACGCGTATACGGGCATGATGACCTTCTACGTGATGGATCCCAACGACCCGATCATCCGAACCTACGAGCGGGCCTTCCCGAACATGTTCACCCCGGCGTCGAAGATGCCCAAAGCGCTCAGGGCCCACCTCCGCTACCCCGAGGATATCTTCACCGTACAGGCCTCGATGTACGGGAAGTACCACATCACCAACGCCACCAGCTTCTACAGCGCCGCCGACGCCTGGACCCTCTCGCCCACCCCTGGCTCGGGCTCGCCCTCGTCTGCCTTGGCCACCACCCAGACTGTCAACGCCCAAGGCCAGGCCGTGTCGACCGGCCAAGTTGTGAAGATGGCGCCGATCTACCAGATGCTCCAGGTCCCCGGTCAGACCAAACAGACTTTCACCCTGCTCGATGCACTCGTCCCGGTATCCAAGGGGAGCCAGATCCAGACCCTTTCCGGGTTCATGATCGCGGGATCCGATCCCGGTCACTACGGGCAGATCCAGATGTTCGTCACCCCTCGTGGGCAACCTGTCGACGGCCCGTCTCTCGTCGCGGCCCGGATCGACGCAACCCAGTCCATCTCCAGCAAGATCAGCCTGCTGAACCAGAACGGCTCGAGCGTGCAGCTGGGCAACGTGTTGATGATCCCGATCGCCAATTCGCTCTTGTACATACAGCCGCTCTATGTCCAGTCGTCGCGCAATACCTTCCCCGAGTTGCAGGGGGTGATCGCCGTCTACGGCAAGCAGGCCGCACTGGGTACCGGCGGACCGAACAACGACGCCCAACAGGCGCTCGAAGATGCCCTGACCCAGGTGTTCCAGGCCCCGGTGTCCACCTCGCCCGAGGGCGGGAGCGGGACCCTCTCCCCACAGGTGCAGAGCCTCCTCCTCGATGCCCAGCAGGCCTACCAGCAGTCCCAGACCGACCTGAAGAACGGGGACCTGGGCGCCTATCAGACCGACATCTCCCGGATGGAGTCGGACCTGAACGCCATCCAGCAGCTCACGGGTACGGCGACCCCCGGTAGTACCCCATCGACGAGCACCACCACGCCAACTTCGAGCCCGACGGCAAGCGGGAAGACGACCACGACGACCGCCCCCAAGGCCCCGACGACGACCACCATCGCCCCGAAGCCCAAGGCTAAGGCGAGCCCGACGCCCTCGACCGCCCCGGCATAGGACCGGCCTGGCGAATGGCATCTCACCTGGCTGCCCGGCCCCGCTGGGCTGGCGGCAGCCAGGCTGGGCGTTGCCCGGCCGCCGGGCCGAGGTGTTCCGGCGCTGGACGAACGCCTTCGAACCGGTGGTAGTCTCGTGGTTCGCGGCGCGGGGTGGAGCAGTCTGGTAGCTCGTCGGGCTCATAACCCGAAGGTCGGAGGTTCAAATCCTCCCCCCGCCACCATTGAAACGCTGGTCGGCGCGTCTCGTGCATAGGGCACAGGTGCCTGACCAGCGTTTTCGCGTTCGGGCGAGTGTGTGGAATTGCCGTTTCTCGGGGCTTTTTATCGGGACCTACTCAGCCGTGCCCTATGCAGCCCCATGCAGGGTGACGCAGCGCGTGGGGCCATACGCAGCGCTTTCGAGGTCGAGTCCTCGGTCGAGATTGCGGTGCATAGGGCTGCATGGGGCATGCCCTATGCAGGTGCACTCTTCAACCTCCCTGGGCCCTCGGCCTCTTGAATTGAACTGTCTGGCCGGCCGTCGCCCTCGCCCGAACCCGTCTCTGTCCGCCTCCACGCCACGGCAATGGTCGATCTTCCCAGGCCATACAGCATGTGATCGACGTCGCGTTCGACGTCGCCGCCGCCAACGGGCTATCGGTCCCGGCGAACGACCGCAATGGCCCCTGCGTCGTCACTCGCCCCCGCCGACGACGCCCGTCAAGCGGACGGACCCTGGACAGGAAGTCGAGGCCTACGAGGGTTCTTTTGAGACTGGTGTCCTCTGCCACCGGGTCTGTCCGTCTATCAGTTAGACGAGCGGCGATCGCCACTCCGAGGAGAGAAACGAGGAAATCCATGACAACCACGACAACTGGATCAAAGGCAGATCAGCAGGCGGTTCTCGGCGTCCTCAAGGGCGTGTACGAGGCGTGGGAGGCCAACGACGCCGAGGCGTTCGTGGCCGACTACCTCGACGACGCCAGCGTGGTCCAACCCGGCGTCTACCAGAAGAACCGGCAAGAGATCCAGGCCACCATGGCGGGTGCGTTCGCGGGCCCGCTCAAGGGATCGCGGGTGATCGACCAACCCCAAGACGTCCGGTTCCTCAACGAGGACACGGCCATCGTGATCAGCGAGGGCGGGATCGTTTTTCCCGGACAGAACGCAGTGCCGAGCGAGGGCACGGTCCGGGCCACGTGGGTGCTGGCCAAGCGCGACGGCCGCTGGCTTGTCGCGGCGTACCACTACAGCGCCGCGAACTAGGGCTCGTTCCCCGATGGGCTGTCCGGATCGAGTTTCGGTCGCGAGTGGAATCGGCCGAAATGCCCTGTCCTCCTGGCACAGCCTTGATCGTCTAGTAGACGTTAGATGTCCGCGAAGTAGAGGAAGGAAGTTCTGACGATGGCGCTGTATGTGGCTTTGTGTTACTACGACCGAGACCGGTACTGGGACGAGCCTCCCGAGACGGAGTTCTCTCCCGAATATACGGAGTTCGCCCGGCGGGCCACCGAAGCGGGGGTGATGCGCGGCGGTGAGGCGCTTCACCCGGTGACCATGTCGACCACCATCACCGTTTCGGGCGGCAGGGGCGGCGACGTGATGTTGACGGACGGTCCGTACGCGGAGGCAAAAGAAGTCCTGGCCGGCTACTTCGTGCTGGAGACGGCCGATCTTGACGAGGCGATCGCCTGGGCGGTCCAGATCCCGGCCGCTTGGAGGGGCAAGATCGAGCTCCGCCCGATCGCGCCACACCACGCCTAGGCGTCCGGCCATGGATGCCGGCGACGCCTTGGTCAAGGTGCTGAGGGAGGAGGGCCCGAGAGTGCTCGGCACCCTGATGCGCCAGTTCGGGGACCTGTCGGTGGCCGAGGACGCGCTCTCCGAGGCCACGATCGCTGCTCTGGGCGCCTGGCCCGCTTCGGGGATCCCGGAGAACCCACGGGCTTGGCTGACCGTGGTGGCCCGGCGCAAGGCGCTCGATCTCCTGAGACGGGAGTCGGCCAGAACCGACAAGGAGACGGCGGCGTTCCGATGGGGAACGGAACGCGTGAAAGACGAGATGGAGGAGGTGATCGACGCGATGGAGACCGAAAGCGAGCTACGAGACGACATGCTGCGCCTGATCTTCACCTGTTGCCACCCCGCTCTCAGCCGGGAGGCCCAGGTGGCCTTGGCCTTGCGCACGCTGGCCCGCCTCGAAGTGGATGCCATCGCCCGAGCCTTCTTGGTGCCCGAGGCCACCATGGCCAAGCGCCTGGTACGGGCGAGGTCCAAGATCGCCACCGCCCACATCCCTTATGCAATTCCTTCCGACGCGGAGCTCCCCGAACGTCTGGCCGCGGTGCTAGCCGTGGTGTACCTGATCGCCACCGAGGCCCACGCCCCGACCGGCGGGAACGCGGTGGCCCGGGTGGATCTGGAGGCCGAGGCCGTCCGCCTGGCCCGTTTGTTAGTGGAGTTGATGCCCGACGAGCCCGAGGTGCTGTCTTTGCTGGCTCTGCTGTTGTTCACCTCAGCTCGCACCCCGGCGCGAAACGACGCCGAGGGCCAGGTTGTGACCCTGGCCGACCAAGACCGCGGTCGATGGAATCGGGAGACCATTGCAGAAGGGTCTCGGTGGTTGCACGGAGCTGTCGACTGGTCGGGTCGTAAGGCGGGGCCTTACCAGCTTCAGGCTCACCTGGCCGCGGCCCACTCCACCGCGACGAGCTGGTCCGAGACCGACTGGGACGGGATCATCGAGCTCTACGACCTGCTCGGGTCGGTCGCAGCCAACCCGGTGGTGGCGCTCAACCGGGCCGTTGCGGTGACTGAGCGCGATGGGCCCGAGCACGGGCTGGCCGCGCTAGAGGCCATCGTCGGGCTGGAGCGGTCCCATCTCTGGCACGCCGCTCTGGCCGACAACTTGCGACGGCTTGGCCGGACGGCAGAGGCTGCCGAGGAGCTGGAAATCGCCGCCTCGCTGGCGCCCTCCGAGGGCGAACGACGTCTGCTTCTGTCCCGTCTCCTCGACGTGAGGCCCGAGCCCGCCTGACAGATTTCAGGGCTCCTGGTGTCCTTTACTTGCTTCGCCGATCGTCCTCTCATCGAACGCAGATCCCGATCTCGGAGATCACATTAGAAAGGAGAAGCAGATGACTGGAAGCAACGCCGAACAGACGATTTCGCAGGAGAAGTACGTTTCCGTGACCACCTTCCGCAAGACCGGGGTGGCGGTCGCGACGGCGATCTGGATCGTCCCGCTCGACGGCGGCCGGATCGGCCTCTTGACCTCCTCGGCCTCCGGCAAGGCCAAGCGCTTACGGAACAACCCGAGCGTGACACTGCAGCCGAGCGACGTCCGAGGCCAGGTCAAAGCCGGGACCACGCCCGTGACCGGCACCGTTGAGCTGGTGACCTCCGGTCCGGACTTCGAGGCGCTCACGTCCAGGGTGAAGGCCAAGTACGGCCTGATGGTGCCGATCATGCGGCTGGTGGACAGTGTACGACACCTGGGTAAGGGCCCCTTTCCCTATGCGGACACCGGCGTGGTGGTCACGCTCCAGGGCTGATTCCCGCGGCGACCGTCGCGGGCATCAGCGGTCGGCATCTGGCACGGCCCGCGGGTCAGGGAGTCGCGGGCGGGTTGCCCCGACCCGGGTCGCGGCCAGCGCCGCCAGGGTCTTCTCGATCGCCACGTCCTGGGCTCGCCGGTAGGCCGGGATCTGAGCGGCGTCCTCCAACACCGCTTCCGCACCGTCGTAGGTGGCCTGGGCCCCCTCCGCGCCGAGCACGTGGGGGCCGTGTAGGCGTGGGATGCGTACCGGACCTACTTCGGGGTGGGATGACAACGACTGGATGGTCGACGTCGCCCCCATCCGAAACCGAATGGCGGAGCTGGCGCGCTGGCTCCAGAACGACGACACGACGTCGGGATCGACCTTCGGGCGCGAAACCCCGAAGGTCGATCCGTATGGGGGGTTTCTCGGGACTGCCGCTGCGCTCGCCGATATTGAGCAGTGCAGCGCCCAGGCGGCTGCACAGGGCAGACGCTGTGACTAGCAGCTACGTTGGGCATGAGGCGTGAAGCGGTCTACTGACAGCGAACCCCCCGCCACCAACCAACCGACCAACCACACCACCACCACCATTGAAACGCTGGTCGGCGCGTCCCGTGCATAGGCCACAGGCGCCTGACCAGCGGTTTCGCGTTCTGCCCGAGGTCGAAGATCTGGGTTTCTCGGGGCTTTTACTCGGGGACCTTCCCACCTCTGGGCGCACTGCCCCATGCACCGTGTCATCGCGCACACGGCGTCTACGCAGCGGCTTAGCCGTACCGGTGCCGCCCGCCGTGCGGTTGCATAGGGCAGCACTGGGCATGCCCTATGCAACTGCCCTACTCAATACCGTGGGCTACTTTTGGGAGTGTCGCGCTTTTGGCTCGGGGTGCGCCGCCCTGCACCATGACCGATCCGCCATACCCGTCCTCTCTGGTTGCCGACCTCGACCTGATGGCATCGCCATTCGGTGGAGGGGTGAGCGGGAGGAACAGGTGACCTCGGGCGACCCCAACCGCCGTTCGAGAGGCGACGACGAGCCAGACGGCCACGAGCGCGGCGAAGAACACGACGGCGGCGAACCGGAGCATGGTCGAGCCGCTTGCGAGCGCCAGGCCGATGGTGCCGGTGACGCAGGTGCCGACGGGGAATGTGAACGACCACCAGGTCAACGAGAAGGGCAGGTGGTCTCGGGCAGTGCTTACCGTAATCATGCCGGCGATGACCGCCCACAGCAGCGCGAAACCCAAAACGGGCATCCCATAGAGCACGCCGAGGGTCTTAAGGATGCCGGCTTCTCTGGCCGGGACAACCAGGTGGGCGTTCGCGCCGAGCAGTGTGGCGGCGGTGATCGACTGGCCGAGTGGGCCGAGGACAATCCACAGGGTGGGAACCATGCGGGCCTCACCGGTTTTGTGGACGGCCAGGCGGTACCAGATGAGGGTGATAATGATCATCGACGCCACGAGGCTGATGCCAAACATGGCGTAGCAGCACAGCAGTAGGTCAAGGCGGCCCTGGCCGGCGGGCGTGTGGGGGAGCAGGAGCGCTCCTGTGGACGCGGAGACCATGGGCGGGACGATGGGCATCAGCCAGCCCCCGAACGCACTGTCGGGCTTGACCATATAGCGAGTGAAAGTCAGATAAGGGACCGCCGCGGCGACGATTAGGCCCAAGATTGTGCCGGTGAACCACAGTACCCAGTCTGCGTCCACCGCCGTCCCTTCCCCGACGACGTCGGCGCCGACGAGCAGTGTGGCGGCCCCGACGGTGAGCACGGCCATAGGCACGGCTCCGTAGAAGTGGGCCATGACCGGGTTGCGGGTGTGGCTGCGGGCATTGGCTGGATAGAGCTCCCAGTGGGCGATCGTTCCAGCGACCAGGGCAACGAGCATGAGAGAGGCGAGGGCCCAGATGCCCATGGCCGCGGCGTGCAGGCCGGGGAACTGGACAGGGAGGCGGGCGGCGGCCACCGCCACGATGCCCGTGCCCATCACCGACGCGAACCAGTTCGGGGTGAGCATCGCGAACACCTGACGGGGCCGTTCCAAGTCTGCCAAGAACCCGATGCGTGCAGCCGCGTGCCTGGTTCGCGGTGTCGGGCGGCGCGGCACGCCCAGGTCGACTGGTTGGAGCACGGTTGCGGTAGTCATGTCATTAGGATGCGCCGGCGAGCTGCCCTGGAGTAGGGGCCTTAGCATTGGCTACCTACAAGCATGAGTTGTGACAGGAGTCGAGCGATGCTGAGCCCGAGGATGCCTGAGCTGTCCGCCCTGGAAGTGTTCGTCACCGTCGCTGGGGCGGGCAGCCTCAACGCGGCGGCCACCGTTCTCGGGGTCAGCCAACAAGCTGTGTCGGCCCGGATCGCGGCAATCGAGCGGCAGAGCGGTGTCAGTCTCCTGGAACGCACGCCCCGGGGATCGAACCTCACACCAGCCGGGACAGTCGTTTCCGAATGGGCGTCTCGTCTCTTGACCCTCGCTGACGAAATGGACGCGGGGCTGACGGCTTTGCGCACGGATGCCCATTCGACACTTCAGGTCGCGGCCAGCCTTACGATCGCCGAATACCTACTCCCCGCCTGGCTCGTCGCGTTCCAAGCCAGCCGCAATCGGAACCATCAGCCATCGGTTGCTGTCGAGCTTACGGTCATCAACAGCACCGCTGTCGCCAGCCAGGTGCGAGCCGGAGAGGCGGACCTCGGGTTCGTGGAAGGGCCGATGCCGCCCAAGGGCCTCCGGCACCGCACTGTCGCCCGAGACCGGCTAGTTGTGGTCGTCGCCCCCGCCCACCCCTGGACCAAACGACGCGGGCCGATCACGGCCCTGCAGCTCGCGATGACGCCGCTTGTCGTCCGAGAGTACGGATCGGGCACTCGCGAGGTGCTCGGCGTAGCCGTCAAGAAGATTCTCGGAGAGACCGTCGAACTCGAGGACCCCGCCCTCTCCCTCCCGACCACGGCGGCGGTACGGGCCGCTGTCATCGCTGGAGCAGGTCCCGCCGTGCTCAGCGAGCTCACGGTCGCCGACGACATCGCCGCCGGACGACTGCAAGCGGTCTCAGTCGAAGCCCTCGACCTTGCCCGCGACCTGCGGGCAGTTTGGCGCCGTGCTCCCCTGCCTCCGGCCGGACCGGCCCGCGAACTGCTCATGCTCGCCGCGGGCTTGAGCTAGCTCGTCGGCCGACCTTCGGGCACGCCTCTGTGAGTGGCCAAGCTAAGCAAGACCGTGGCCGCATTGCATGCCCTCGGGTGGGCCCGTCGGACCAAGCTGGTGCCGGCTGTCGCCCGGGTGGCGGCACGGTTCGGAAAGGTGCCGAAGGCGGTGACGGCTGACCGTGGCTATGGCGAAGCGAAGGTGGAGGCTGAACTCTGCTCCCTCGGGGTGAAGCACGTCGCCCATCCCGAGGAAGGGACGCCCCGGTGCACAGCGACAAGCGGTCGAGTTCTCACGCCGCTTTCGCAAGCTGGTCAACTGGAACCAAGCCTGCCGGCGGGGCTACAGCGCGGCGTTCACCAAGATCTCCGAGCTGCTGGCCGACCTGGCATCTAAGGCGATTCTTGTGCGTACACCGACGCCCCCTCCCCGTTCAGGTAGTTGCGGATGCTCGGTTCTCGGTTCCCCGAGGACCCATACCGCTTCGTGCCCTATGTGCGACGGGAACGAGCAGGCATGTCAAAGAGGACTCGCAGCACGATCACATCGGCCCCCCAAGACGTGGGCCCTCAGGGTCAGCACGCGCTGCTCGGCAGACTGTCTGGGTAGAGGGTATTTGGGTAGCTGCAAGGGGCGTTCGCCCCGTTGGCGTAGGCCGTCAGCTTCATGACCTTGTAATCGCTGGTGTCGGTGGCGCGCTCACCCTTGAAGCGGTACCCGCCCAGCTCACCTGGAGGTGTTAGAGCCCATTCCCCTTCGCTCAACTTCAAGGTTTGAGGGCCCTGGCCGGCGTAAGCAGGGCCCGGCGGGGGCGTCAATTCGATATAGGGTGCTCCGATGTCCGGATTAACAGCATCGAATTTGACGGTATAGCCATCGGCGTAGCGAATATCGCCATTCACCTCGCCCGCGGCCATATCTACCGACTGGTCGACGCCGAGTGTTGCGGGGTCCTTGCATCTCACATTTACTGCGCAGATCGTGACCGTGGTGCGGGCCTCATCCCTGTTGATCACGCGGAGGCTGACACCCCTTGTAGCGAACAAGTGCCTTTTCGGCACGGATGGCGACGACTGATTGGACCCCGAGCCCGAGCCGCAGCCCGCCAGTCCGATCGATAGACCTCCCGCGACGACCAGCGCAACTGCACTCTTCATCGGGGACCTGCGAGACACACTCAACGATCCGTCCACGCTTGCCCGCGCCCTCCTGGAAGGCGGGCAGGTCTCACCGCCGGAGACAGCCAGCCGAGTGAAGCCACGCCTGCCTCGAGACGGATCGCGCCCTCCGATCGCACCTAGGCAAGGCGTACCAAAACGACCAAGACTCGACATTTCCCCCCCTCGGTCTCGCCGGAAGACCTCTGAATTGTACCAAACCCGTTTAGAAAAATCATTGCGCACACAGTGGATGTTGCAATTGATGCGACGCGTCGGAGAACGTTGTTGACGAATAGGGGCCCTCTCAGCCTATGGCGTTAGAGCTTGCTCGAGACCGGGCGGGCCATCACCCCGCTAGCGGCTGACGGGTGTCACGACGGACCGGCGTCAAGCGCTCAGTAGGTCCTCTATGTACAGGGCCCCAAAAACGCCATTCCTCAAACACCAACCTGCAATCTACTGTCGTTCTGAGTGAGGTCCCAATTTTGCGCTCCCGGTTCACACAACTGATTCGAAAATCCCTCGATCTCAATCAGTGGATCGATTAATGCCTCGGCGACCCGAGTCCCTAGTCAACCGAGTTTGCGGCTCTTAACAAAGCATGCATTAACAAGGATCCCGTCCGCATCATGGCCTCTATCTGCGACGTAAATGTGAGTTGCAGCGCCACCACCGACGAGGTTGACATTGCGGGGCTGCTAGTCCTCGCTGGGTTCAAGGACGAGGCGCCGTACCGATGACCCGTCGAACCGGTGCCGCCCTTTGGCGCCGTCGCGGGTAGCCCTAACTAACTGGCACTATCCTGAGGGCGTTGGCCGTGGGGGCGATCCTAACGGCGTATGGCTGCCAGGTCTTGCCACCGTCGTTGCTGTACTCCTGCTTGTAAGCCTTGGTGAAGCTAAATTGTCCACTGGCGGGATCCTGATCGGCGAAGACGTAGAAGTCAGTGCGCTCGGGGATGTAGTTCGCGTTCGTAACGATGGCATCCGGATTCGTGGGTAGCGCCTTCAAGAGCGGAACACCAGGGGGATAGTAGGTCTCGAGCTTCTTGCCGTTGATGGTCTTGCCCTTCAGGTCTTCGGCGCTGGGATACAGACCCTGCTTGTCCCACGCGATGACAGTCGACGTTGGCGTCCCCGTTCCGTTGGCCAGCAGCGACTTCAGGCGCACGTGCTGCGGCCCAAACCGCCCTGCCGGCTGGAGCGCGTCCCAGTTGTATACCGTCGAGTAGGACACGCCGTTGGGATCCTCGGGGGATGGCATGGAGCCATCCCCGACCTCTATCTTGAGGCTGAGGGACTGGGCAAGTGGCTCGATGGTCTTGTAGGGATTGGTACCCGGACCCCAATTCTGCGGGTTCCCCGTCGGGTTGATCGCGATGATCTTTCCGATCGGACAGATCCCGCCAGGCAGGACAGTGCCACTCTCGGCCAGATAGCTTCGAAACAGCTCCGGATACAAGGCCGCATGCTTGATACCCGCGGCGTCCAAGATGTCGGCCCCACCCTTGGGGTTGGGTCCATCCTCAGCATGGCGGACCACCATCACGGCCGGTGTGCATCCAGTCGTCGCACCGGCCTCGAAGCCCCGCGTGGGTCTGGCGGTCGTGGACGTAGCGCTCGAGCTGGTCGTAGAGCTGGAGCCGCAGGCGGCGAGGATTGTCGCCAACGTGGCGACGGCGACACCGCCGATGATCCTGTTCCGTCGATACATATTTCCCCCTAGCCCACGAAGATTAGGCTAACTAATCCAGCGAGCGGGGGGAGGCAGGCAGGGAAAGAGGGCCAGATCGTCCTAGATGTCACGGGATGGGCGCCCGCCTGAGAATCGGACGAGGGTCAGTCGTGCTTGCCGGGCCGGAGTCTTCGTGGGCGCCGGCGCATGGTACTTGACCAAGGAGAGCTTGCGCCCCGGCGAGGGCGGAAGCTTCGCCCCGGCCCGGCCACTGATCCGGTCGCCACCGCCGCCACCTGGACGTCGTCGGTTGGGCCGACGGCAAGACACCGGTGGAGGCCCGCCTGCAGCTTCCAAGCGACGACCACGACGTGGCGCCGCTCGACCTCGGCCGCTACGACCGGGGACCGAGATAGGGCGTTATGACTAGCTCCGCTCCTCGAGCGCTGCCCTCATTTCGAGGACCTGAGCCCTTCTCAACCGTGGGGAGGCGACAGCGCATCGGCGTGACGCAGATCGGGTCCGAGCAGGCGCTGCCAGGATCGCACTTCCCGTCGATAGTCGAAGATGCAGGTCTTTGATTGGTTGGGCGGGACCCCCTGCACGCCACCAACCAGGCTGGCATTGCGGGCAGGGTTCCCGCCCAGGCGGCCGCCGGCTACGACCCGTTCACCAACGCGGTGCGTATGACCATCAGCCGGTTGCGAGCCAAACTCGGAGACCCGCCAGTCATCGAGACCGTGTCCCCCGTGGGCTACCGGATCACCTGAGCACCATGACGAACCCTCCGGACCGACTCCGAACTGCGCTCCGGCGGCTCGGGCATCCCAACACCACCGTGCGAGGACGGCTCACTCTGCTCTATGGCACCCTCTTCCTCGCCTCGGGAGCCGTGCTGCTCGCCATCACCTACATCCTCGTCGAACACAACTTCCCCGTCGCCAGCCAAAAGTCCACCGGCGCCGGTGGCGACCAGATCGCCGGCGCAATCCCCAACGTGCGCCCGGCTAACTCCGTCGACGCCACCAGCCTGGCCAACCAGCTTCGAGGCGATGACCTCCACCATCTTCTCGTCGATTCCAGCATCGCCCTCGCCGCCATGGTGCTCATCTCCATCGCTCTCGGCTGGTTGGTCGCCGGACGGGTGCTACGACCGCTGCGCACCATCACCGCCACCACCCGGAAGATCTCCGAAGACAACCTTCACGAACGTCTCAGCCTCGATGGTCCATCCGACGAGCTGAAAGACCTCAGCGACACCATCGACGGACTCCTGTCCCGCCTCGAAGCCGCGTTCGACGCCCAACGGCGTTTCGCCGCCAACGCCTCCCACGAACTACGCACCCCGATCACCGTCGAACGCGCCCTCCTCGAAATGGTCCTGAGCGACCCCGACGCAACCATCGAGTCCTACCGAGCGGTTTGCCAAGACCTCCTCGAAAACGGCCAGCAACAAGAACAACTCATCGAAGCCCTCCTCACCCTGGCCCGCAGCCAACGAGGCCTCGATCACCGCCAACCGCTCGACCTGGCGTCGATCACCAGCCAAGTCCTCCACACCCGCCAATCTGCCGCCGAAGCCCAACGGGTACGACTCGATACGTTCCTTCTTCCCGCTCCGCTCACCGGAGATGTCCACCTCATCGAACGGCTCGTCTCGAACCTTGTCGACAACGCCATCCGGTACAACCATCCCGACGGCAACGTCCAGGTAGTAGTCAAGACCCAAGACGGGCAGCCCACACTCATGGTCTCCAACACCGGGCCGGTCGTACCCCCAGACCAGCTCGACCGTCTTCTCCAACCCTTCCAACGCCTCACCGGCGATCGCGCAGGCCAACACGACGGCCTCGGCCTCGGCCTCTCCATCGTGCAAGCCATTGTCACTGCTCACGGCGCCCGGTTGGACCTCCAACCCGCGAACCCCGGTGGTCTCGAAGTAGGAGTCCGCTTCCTACCGGTTCAGACCTTGCAAGGCACCCACGCACTCAACCCCCGCCTCGGCACGAAATTGGCTGAGCCGAATCAGGCTGTCGTCAACGGAGCGCCTCCCTCGGTATCCCACTCCGCCAACCCAGGAGACCGGCAACCGTGAGCAGGATCAGCGGTTGAAACGGGGCTTCGGCGTCGACAAGGGGCCGCCACTTCGACCCTGACCGCCTCGCCGAGATCGAGCGGCGGCCCGCGACGGCACACAACCCGGCGATGCGGCCCTCCAGCTCCAGACCAAGTTCGACGAAGAACGCAAGAGCAGCCGGGAGGTCGTCGACAACGACGCCGACGTGCGCTGTCAGGGCCCGAATGACAGCGGATTGAAAGCGTCGGGGTCCTGTTGAGCCTGTTAGGCAATGGTCACAGCTCAGGGCATTGCTGGACCTTCGGCGTGCTGCCATCCGTACCGCCGCTGCCACCTGTTAAGCAGTGGCGCTCGGAAAGACGGCCGTTCCAGAACAGGGTCCGCCTTGTCTCATCGATGTCATCGAATCTGAGCATGACAAAGGAATCAACCAATGGCGAAACGCCGCGCTTCCCCCGGAGTTGAGCGATGGGTTCGAACTGAAACAGCACATCCCGTCCAGCCTGAAGGACGGTCAATAGAATTGCCGCCATCCTTCGATCACCCCTTGCCACCGAACACGAGGCCGGTGATGGTGCCGCCGCCTCAGCCGAGCGGGCCGGCCACGACCTTTGCATGGCGCTCATGCTCGCCGCCGGCGCGGACGACCTGGCCTCCCAGCCGACCGGCGGCGCCCGACTACTCGTCCCTAGGGCAAGATGAACCAATGAGCCGACACGGGTCCCCACGGATGGGACCGCTGGAAGCGAGGGTCGGCCCGTGACGGCATTGAGGGAGAGGGCTGACCACTTCGGGAGACTTGTCACCGCGGTCAGGAAGACGTCATCGGAAGTTTGTGTGCTGGACGCAACTGTCCACGTAGCGTCAAAGAACACACGCCTCTATACCGAGTTGTGCTTGCGTTCGATGTGGAGGCTGGCCGGGGGCTCGTTCCAGCTCGTCGTCGGGGACTGCTCGTCTGAGGACGGCTCGCAGCAGTTCCTCCGGCGGATGGCAGCTGAGGGCCTGCTGACCCTTCAGGAGTTACCAGCGGACACGAGTCACAGCGACTGGATCGATCGTTGGCGAAACGAATGCCGCACCAAGTACTTCGTGGTCGTCGACTCGGACGTCGAGTTTCTCGAACCCAACTGGCTTCCAAGGCTCCTCGCGGCACTCGGGTCCAAGTCGATGCTCGCCTATGCAGTTGCACCAGAAATGAGCTATCGAGAGACCCGGTTCGGCGAACCATTTGAGTACACATTGCTCATGCGACCAGACCCCTGCGTCCTCTTACTCGATCACGCACGGACGCAGATGATCACCACCAGCTTTGCCTGGCGCGAAGTGACCCACCGTTCGCCTCCTGAAAAGGCCTACGACGTCGGAGGGTATTTCGCAAAAGCCTTGGAGCAGAAGGGTCATTCCTGGGCGGCGATGCCCGCCTCCGTCCAGAACTCGTTCAATCATTTCGGCGGTCGATCGTGGAAAAAGAGGTTGCGCCCGAGGGGAATCCGCGATCTACGCCAGGGCGTGCGTCTAAGAGCGACCATCCTCTTACTCCGAGTGCTGGATCGCGTGAGACCGACGAACTGGCCCTCTGGGCGTACGCTCGCGTGATCGTGACGTCGATGATCGAAGAGTTGATCGGCGACGCGTTTGGATGTGGCACGGCCGCTTTGCGCTCGCTCGGGTACAGCTGGGCCTTAACCGGCTCGCCCCTTGTCGGAACGAAGGACCTCTCCAGGAACTACTTGCAGCCTACGGGGGAGGAAACACGCAAAGAGCAGCCCGACCGTGCTGGCACCCCACGACCGGGGCATGTACTGGCGGCCATTGCGAGCGCTCCACGGATTCGCCGGCGGTCTGGCCCAAGACGGACCAGATCCTCTCGGTCCATGCGATCTTCGTCCATGACTCAACCTCCCTCGCTGAGGTATCAACGGGCTAGCTAAGTAGGGCCTCCACGGCAATCACTGCGGTATCCAAGTCCCCGACGGCCATGCGGCTACAGGTAGCCGAACCAACGAGCTGGCTCAGACTGGTGATCCATCCCCGCGGGGCTGGATCAGGAGTGAACGTCTGCATCATGAGCAGTCGTACGAGCTCGTGCTGGGGCAGGCCACTGAGCGTCGAAGGACCGCCGTGGTTGGCCTCCAGGACGACGATGGCATCGACCGGACCTGGATCCAACACCCAGGGTCGGCCGAGGTCGGTGGGACCGAGGGCCACGATGCGACCGGAGCTCGTGTCGAAGAACGGCAGGCTAGGCACGATACGGGTCAACTGGGGCAGCAGGGCCAGGCTGCCGGCCTTGAGATGGAACCGGCGGGGAAAGGCGGCCAGCCTTTCGTCGGCCAGGACGGCGTACTCGTCACCGCTCACCTCGAAGCCGTCGATCAGAAGACGAGCTGCCAACGTCGACTTCCCGGCGTGCGGCTGGCCAACCAGAAGGGCTCGCCTGCCTCGGCGTGCCACGGTCACCCCGTGTAACAGCAGGGTGCCTGCGGCCATTGCGGCAAACGCATCGCGATAGGCGATGGCGTAGAAGTGGTCGAGGACGTCCTCTGGCTGGCTCACCCGACCGATCAGCCGGCCTTGTCGGACTAGCTGGAAGGAGTGGTCCTCCCTCCAGGCGCCAAGGTCAAGCTTGGTTATGGCGGGCACTGACTGGACGGCATCATGGTCCAGGTACCGAAGCTGCTCGTAAACGTCTCGGCTGTCGGTCTCGATGCACACCCGGCATGGACCGAGTTGGACCTGGCGTGCCAAAGTCACTCGATGAGCCCCTCCTGGCGCAGCTGGGCCAAGCACATCTCGATGTCGGAGGTAGGAGCATCGGCGAGGTCGAATGCGATCCGGACAGCTTGGACGATCTCCTCGCGGGAGTTGGCGCCTGTACAAAGCTCGAAGGTCAGCGCTGCGGTGGCATTGAGAAAATGCACGCGGTCTCGGTTGGGCTGGTACACGACTACGCCGTCGGCGACATCGTTCACCTCTAGGCCGTCGCCGTGCCGGGGGCGCTCACCCACCTCGTTCACTGCTTCCCCCAACGGTCCGCCTCTCTTCCACTTGATCGCCAACTAAATATCGCCAACTAAGTCTATGTTCCTTCTGCGGTCGGCCAGTATGGCTGGCTGGTGCAGCTCTCCCCGCGAGGGGCATCGCCTCGCCCCGGGCCCCACCGCTCGGGTCGAGGGGACGGCCCGTCGGATCCGAGCGCCCGTACCTCGCGATCTGGACTACCTTGCTGGCCAACCGCGCCGCCAGCTCGCTTCGCGTGCTCAGTCCCCAGCTCCATTGCAGATACTCGACGAAGGTGCCCGGTACCGACGACGCCTCGCAGCCGTGATCCGCCCCGGTGGCCGCCGGCAGGAGCCGCTGGAGTCTGCGCCAACGATCCCATTGATGCAGATAGGTCGCACCGTGACGAAGATCGTGGGTGAGGGCCCAATGAGAGAGCCGTTCGTGTGGCGGGGCCGGGAACGCTTCCAGGTAGTCGAGCACCGACTTCGGGACGCCGGCGCCGAACGCCTCGTGCAGGTAGCGCAGTCCTGCTCCGACTCGAACAGTCACCCTGCGCCCGACCGCGGCGTGAACGAACCGATCCCAGTCGAGTGCCTCGCCGGTGGTGCCCAAGACGATCAACGAGTCGGCAACCCACCGGACAGGGGCTCCAAAGGGTCCAGTACCGTGGACGAGGAGGACAAAGAGCTCATGGCAAGGATTCATGGCGAGCGTGCTGGCGTGGCCAATCCGGGCGGGTACCGCCGCCTCCCAGAACTCATCGTCGGGCCCTGGCACCTGGAGGGCGTTCCAATGGAGGTCGACCTCCCGGCGACCCGGGCCGACGAAGGCGGCGGCGTGGCGAGTGACTCGCTGCCTGGCGAAGGGAATGCCGCTTCGCTCGAGCCAGCCGGATCGTTCGAGCGCCTCGAATGCCTGAGACGCCACGGCGGTCGGCACGAGCACGTCCACGTCGGCCATTGGTCGAAGTCCGGCGTCCCGGTAGTGGAGGTCAACGAGCGCGCCGCCCTTGAGGACCATGGTCGGGATGCCTATGGACTCGAGGCAGGAGATAAGGTCCGCCCCGGCGTCGAATACCCGTAGGTTGCTGGCCCACGTGGCGCGGTACGCCGCCTCCAGCTGTTGCAGCTCGGGCCAGTCGATGCCCTCGGAGGTGAGTCGCCGGTAGAGCATCGGCATGACGCGCCAGGAGTCGCGGTCGACCCTGTCAAGGCCGGGGTGACGGCGCCGCCATTGCTCCCAGGCTGCATGTCCCTCGGAGGTCATTGCCGCTCGGAGGAGTAGCTCCTGGTCTGCGGTCGGCCTGCACCCGACGTCCCGCCGGCGGCGGAGACCGGTCGACCGCGGCCCCATCGTCATTGCCGGCCGTGCCTCAGCAACTCAGACGGCACCGGTCCAATCTGAGCTTCCAACTCGCCGACCTCGAGCAGACCTCGCATCTCCACCCTCTCCATCGGTTCGCCGGACGTTCGCCACGATAACCCGTAAGGTCCTCCGGGAAGAGAGGCGGCAAGTCAAGGATGCGGAGCGCCTCGAGGACGCGACGGACGAGGCGGTAGAAACGATACGACCACAGGCGGCCAGCCTCATGGTGCTGCACAAGGGGTCGGTTGAGGTAACTGGACCCTTCAGGGTAGTCTCACCGTCAATGTTCCCCGGTCGGGATACGACGTGTTGTACTGCCTATAGTTCTCCCCGAACGTCGCACCTGGGTGCTTCGGAACACCATCGGTCATTGGCTGGCGGGCGGGCAGTGCGGTTTCGCGACTCCCCGTTGATCACCTAGGCACCGTGGTGCGGCTACTGGCGTTACTCGGCGTGCGCAATGAGATTCGCCACCTCGATTCGGTACTCACGCAGCTCGTGGAACAGGGCGCCGAGGTCTTCGTCATCGACAACTGCTCAACCGACGGCAGCCGCGAGGCGGCCGAGCGCTGGTTGGGTCACGGGGTAGCCGGCATCGAGGACCAGCCCTGGACTGGCGTGTTCGAACTCGCCACCCAGCTGCGGTTCAAAGAACGAATCGCCCGTGAGCACCAAGCCGACTGGTACCTCCACGTCGACGCCGACGAGCGGAGATACGCTCCGCCACCGTATCGCACGCTATTAGAGGGTCTGGCTGACGTCGATGCCCGCGGCTTCAACGCTGTCGACTTCGATGAATTCGTGTTCTCGCCAACGTTGGAAGACCCTTCGTTCAACGGCCAGAATTTCGAGGCGGCCATGCGCTGGTACTACCGCTATGCACCCGACACTCCTGATCGGATGCGAATTACCGCCTGGAAGCGTCATGATCGGGTCGACTTAGTTAGCTCCGCCGGACATCACGTTCGCTTTGCCGAGCAGCGAGTCTTCCCTCGTCCTTTCGTGATGCGCCACTATCCAGTCCTCAGCGTGGACCATGCGACGGAAAAGTACGGTCAGCGCGTCTTTGCTGCCGACGAGCTTGCTCGAGACTGGCATGGCGACCGCGCTCGGTTCCGCGCCGAGAAGGTCCGCCTGCCCAGTCGAACCAGGCTGCACGAGATCGGTCCTGGCGAGCTGCTTGACCCTTCCGATCCCTGGGACCGCCATCCGTTCCTCGATCCAGAGGCCGGCCCGAAGCCGACACCGCGGCGCGACGATCCCGATGGCCCACAGCGCCAACGAGCAGTCGTCGAGTACTCCGAGCGCCACCGCGCCCACGTGCCGGTGATCCCTCCTGTTCCTGGCACCGAGTCTCGACCTTTGTGGTCGGTCATGTTCCCCGTGTGGGAATCCCGCCCTGACTATCTCATCGAAGCAATAAAGGGCGTTCTCGATCAGGATCCCGGTCCCGACCATATGGAGTTGGTCGTGCTCGACGACGCGTCCAGCACCGACGTTCGTGCCATCGTGTCCCGTGTCGCCGGCCGTCGCGTCGACTATATTCGCCACGCCGAACGACAAGGCCTGGGCGGTAATTGGAACGCCGCAATCGTCCGCGCTCGCGGCCAGCTGGTGCACCTGCACCACCAAGACGATCTCGTGATACCGGGTTTTTACGAGCGGCTTGGTCGGCCCCTTGTCGCCGACCCCGGTCTCGTGGCCGCCTATTGCCGGGTATCAGGCACCGACGACAGCGGTCGGGTGATATGGACCCAAGCCCCCGAGAGAGCCAAGCCCGGGATCGTTGCCGACTTGGCGGTCAAAGAGGCGGAGGCTCATCGCATGATGGTCGCCGGCGTGGTGGTCCGCCGCTCCACGTACGAGCTCATCGGCGGCTATCGCGACGACCTACCCTTTTGCACCGATTGGGATTTCTTGAAGCGAGCCACCGTCCTCGGCCCCGTCTGGTACGAGCCCCTCGTGCTCGCCCATTGGCGCACTCACCCCGGCCAGGAGACGGCACGTCTACAGGCCACGGGGGCCGATCTCGTCGACCGACGTCGTTCGATTGAGCTCACTGCCACCCTCGTGCCGCTGGACCAGCGCGCACGCGTGTCGAGCCGTTCAACCCATACCTCAATCGTCTCGGCGGTAGAGCTATTGCGCCAGCTCATAGAGAACGACTCGCTCGATACGGCGGTGGCAGAGGCACGGGAAATCCTCACCGCCCTCGAAGTCCGCCGCGGGACAAATGGGACCATCCTCAGCGCCAGACCGATCGATAATCTCGACGATCACGGGAGTGATCGCCAGCGTATCGCCGAGCTCGAGGCCCAGCTCAGGGGGTGGGCCACCGCGGTGCGCGTAGCGCAAGCACGTGCTTCAGGAGATCAATGAGAGGCTACCGAGCGAATGCGACCTACGCCGGCAGCGGCGTGTTCGACGACGGCGAGGCGGCGGTCATCGATCTCCGCAGCGGGCTGTTCGTTTACGCCGGATGCGGGATCACGGCCGAACCGAGATTGTCGTTCGACGATCTCGCCCAGTTCATGCGTAACGTCGACAGCGAGCAACGGACGCAGCTTGGGATCCCCATTACCGTGCCGGGCGCGGACGAAAGTAACACCTGACATGCCCGAGGCGGACGCCGGCAGCTTGATCCGAAATGCCAGAGCCCCCCTTCGCTCCAAGGGGCCTGTCAGCGCGCACCAGCAGGGCATCGGGGAATTCGCACAGGGCGACCACGAAGCTGCCATCGCGTCGTTCCGAGCCGCTATCGCAGAATTGCCCGACGCGCCGTGGTCGTACCTCGCGCTCGGCGAAGCCCTCGCCGAAACCGGCTTGTTAACCGAGGCGGCCGACGCCTACCGGTCCGCGCTCGACCGGACACCACCGAATGCCGTTGCGCTACGGGAATCGGCCGCCAAAGGTCTGAGACGGGCGGGCGATGAAGAGGCCGCCATCGCCACGTTCCGAGCGATCCTCGCCGACGAACCGGCGCGTGCGACAAGCTCCCTCGGACTGGCGCGGGCGCTTTTGGCCAGAGCTGACGAGCTCGCTCAAGAGGCGGCACAGCTCGTCATCGACGCCGAGGACCTGAGCAGCGACGAGGAGATCCTTGACGCCGTCATCGAAGCCGTGCCGCGGCGCCAAGCGGCGCTTTACCGCCGCTTGGCGCACACCCTTGCCCGTAGAGGCGATCGCACTCGAGCTTTCACTGCGGTCCAGTTGGCCTTCGCCCACGATCCGGATGATCCCGGCACCCTGTCGCTTTTTGCCGAGTTCCTCGTCGGCGAAGAGGGACTGGGTGACCAGCTTTCCGCCGAGCAGCGCGAGTGGGTGTTTGACATCGCGGAACGGGCAGTCCGCGCCGATCCAGATAACGGCCGGTTGCTGGTGCACCGGGCTCGATTGCGGACCCGTCACGGGACAGCGGCCCAGGCGGTCGAGGCATGGCGGGCAGTCGTGGAGCATGAGCCCCAAGTCGCTCTTTGGCATCGCGAACTGGGAGACCGCCTCGCCGCCCTTGGCAGCTTCGATGCCGCCGGCGTCGAATACGACCGCGCCGTAGCCCTGGGCTACGACGTTTACTGACACGCCTCGCATCACGCGTACGGCAATGATCCACACCGGCACCACTATCGCTACCGCATCCCGACTCCGCCTCGCGGGCGGCTTGGAGGCGTCCTTCCTGTCCCATCTCAGCGATGGCGTGGTCGTCGTCCCACTCGTCCACGGACCGGTGACCGCGCCAGTGCCTTCCAGCCTGTAGGTCACCACCATCCTCGTCCCCGATCTGGACGTTTCCGTCCCCGGCTCCAGCTACGATCTGGCCATGCTCGATCTGGCGGTGCAGCTCCGAGGGGGCTGGCTATTGCCGACCGGACAGGAGATGACCTGCGATCGAAGGTGGCTCGATTTCGTGCCGGGACTCAACCTCGACCTCCGTATCCCCAAGGACCCCAGGCGGAACATTGCGCTCCGCTTTGATCTTCAGAATCGAGCCGACATCTCGCCGTTGGCCGAGGAGGGCGGTCAGTGTTGAACGGCTGGCTTGCTTGCCTCGCCGCCGAAGCGCCGGCTGGATCCGTCGTTCGAGCGACTCCGTTGGGCGAGACAGCAACTATCGCCACCCCGCGTTTGCCGTATCGCCACGATTCCTCGGTTCCTCATGTCGGAACCGAAGGTGAAATCATCCCTGCTCTCATGGCGCCCGACGTCACTGTGGTGGTGCCCGTCCACAACAGCAGTGCCTTCCTCGGTGACGCTGTTCGCAGCGCGCTCATGCAAGAAGGAGTCCAACTAGAGGTCATTGTGGTCGATGACGGCTCCGACGACGCACCTGCCGCAGTGCTGCCCTCCGATCCTCGAGTGTCTTTGCTGAGCACCTCCCACATGGGCGTGTCGCAGGCGCGAAACCGCGGACTCGAAGCCGGGCGGGGGCGGATGGTCGTCTTCTTGGACGCAGACGACGCGCTGAGCGACAAGTTTCGAGTTCGAGACCAGCTGGCTCTGCTCGACCAACGACCCGAACTGGCCATTGTTCACAGCGGATGGGAAGTCATCGACACCGACGGTCGTTCCGTAGCGACGCGCACACCCTGGACCCGCCTTCACGACCTGTCGTTCGAGCATTGGGTCGCCTACCCGATCGTACTACCAAGTGCCATGGCCTTCCGCCGAGCGTCAGTCGCGGCATGCGGCGGCTATGACGTGGGTTTGCGTCAAATGGAGGACGTCGATCTCGTCTTTCGCTTGCTCCTCCGGGGGTGGCGCGCCGCTTGGTTGGAGCGGGTGACGACCCGATATCGTCGGCACTGCGCCAACGCGTCGCTGGACATCGACGCACAGGCCCACGCCCACTCGGTGGTCCTGCACCGACTGTTTTCCGATCCCGATCTGCCAACGTCCGTCGCCTCGCAGCAACGCGTCGTCCGCTTCAGCACACACGTCTGGTTGGCCAGCCGGTACTTCCGGTGCGGACGGTCAGAGGAGATGGCGAATCACCTAGCGGCATCCAGCGTGTTCGCCGATGCTTCCATTGGACAACTTCTGTCCGATTGGGTGCGTCGTTTCGCGGTGATCGCAGCCGATGATGGCGATCCCCCAATCAACATGATGGCGCTTTCGGCGGACCCGGCCTGGAGAACGCTCACTCGCTGCGACACCCGATCGCTGCATGAACGGGGCATCGCGCTGAGCGGCACCCTCAGCGCGCCCCGATCGAAGAACTCTGCGGTGCAACCGTCGCCCGCTTCGCCAATCTGGCAACGCGCCGCCGAGCCGCTAGCGCTCCCCCCGCCAGTTCTTGACCTGTCGGCGGCGCTCTCCCGTTTCTATGGACGCCATCGTTCCGGGTGGTCGGCCGCATTGGAAGCGCTTCAGCCCCTCCATGTCGATGACGGCATCGTTGTCGACGGCTTCGTCGAACATACCTTCTATCTCGATGGCCCAATCCCTTATCGATCACCATGGATTGGGTTCTTGCACAACCCGCCAGACGTTCCGTCTTGGTATTCGATCGATCAATCGCCGATGCGGATTTTGTCGGAACGCGCCTTCCGGGACAGTCTGGCCAGCTGCCGTGGCCTGTTTACGCTGTCGGCGACCGTGAGGGATTGGTGGGCGACACGTGTCGATGTCCCGGTGGAATCGGTGCCGCTGCCGAACGCAATGCCTCGCCTACGGTTCAACATGGACGGCTTCCGAAGCAATCCGTCTCCGAGAATCATTCAGGTCGGGACCTGGTTGCGGAAGCTGCATGCTATCTATGACCTACCGGTACGGAGGTTGCAGCGAACGATCGTTCACCAACATGAGCTCTACATCGACCAGCTTTTCCAAGACGAGCGTCAAACACTCGGTCTACGTATCGACGAGTCGATGGTCGAGACGCTGCCGTTCCTCGACAACCGGTCATTTGACGAGTTGCTCTCCTGCAACCTCGTCTTTGCTGAGCTCTACGCTGCCGGTGCAAACAACGTCGTCGTCGAATGCATGACCAGGGCCACACCAATCCTGGTGAACCCGCTCAGTGCGGTGCGCGAATACCTGGGCGACGACTACCCGTTGTACTTCAGTTCACGGATGGAAGCGGCTATGAAGGCCGAGGATCTCGATCTCGTGGCAGCGGCACACGAATACCTCGCCAACCTCCCCCAGACGTACCAGCTCAGCGAGGCGTCCTTCCTCGGGGCGGTTGCCGCATCCGAGATATACGGCTCGCTGACAAAAGGCCAGCCGGCTGTCGGCTCGCCCCGTGCTTGAACCCTCGGTGGTCGAACCTCTTTTCGAGCTGGCGCTGAGAGCGCGCACGAAGGGTGCACAAGGGTCTCGGGCGCTTGGCCTGGCGCCGGAGGACAGAGAGGCACTCCTGCTGTCCCCGTTTCACGACACGAGGGACCGGACGTTGGCCGATGCTTCCGGTTCGACCGACTTACGACTCCAACGAATCGGCATGAGCCGGCGGTGACCTGGAGAACGCCGTGCTTGCCGTAAGGGAGCTACTGGGATATCTTGCTAGCAGTAGACATGGAAGGGGTGGGCGGTGGACGAGGAAGCCGTCGAGCGTGAGGTTCTGAGCAGAGTGCCCCTGGATCGGCGGCAGTTCGTGCAGCGCACCATTGGCGTCGCCGCTTTTGCCGTCCCGGTCGTGTCCTCCTTCTCACTTGAGAGCTTCCTCACCGCTAAACCATCAGCCGCCGCAGGCAATAGCGGCTAGGTGCCTTAGCCTGCGTGCTCTCCCAGGAGAGCCAGGCCACCCTTGACCGCGCCGACGAGACGCCCGCTGGTGAGCGCCGTCCTCATCGTGCGTGACGAGGCCAGGCTTCTTGGGGACTGCCTCCAGTCCCTCCGCTCCTTCGCCGACGAGGTCGTCGTGGTCGACACCGGTTCGACAGACGAATCGATAAAGCTGGCGGTCGATGCCGGTGCTCGGGTAAGGGAGTATCCCTGGACCGGCGACTTTGCCGCCGCCCGGAACTACGCCCTCGATCTCGCGCTCGGTGAGTGGGTGCTCTACATAGATGCCGACGAGCGGTTGCGACCGAGGAACCGAGCAGCCGCTCGCCACCTGCTCAGCGAGGGCGGAGTCGGGTTCACGGTTGACCTCCACCCGAGGATGGGCTGGACGGCTTACCGGGAATACCGGCTATGGCGCAACGAGCCTTCGATCCGCTTCCGAGGCGTCATACACGAGACGGTGCTTGACAGCCTGCGGGCTGCCGCCGAGGGCGCTCTCGACAACATCCCACGAAGCGGGCTCGTCATTGACCATCTCGGCTACGAGGGTAGTCTCGTCGAGAAGTTCCGCCGCAACCTTCCCCTCCTCCAACAGGCGCTCGCGGTAGATCCCGACCGGGTCTTCCTGTGGCACGACTATGGCTGTGCCCTGGCCGGGCTCGGGCGCCACGTCGAAGCGGAACAGGCTTGGGGTGAAGCGATCATCCGCTCCCGCTCGAGCGAGCCCTCTGGATCACCGGCGGCCCATATCCTTTCCTACCTGAGCCTCATCGCCCGGCGCAAAGACCTCGGACGGCGGTATGACGACCTGCTCGACGAGGCACTGGCGCGGTTCCCCGACGACCGGGCGCTCGCCTGGTGGGAGGGGCGGCGGCTACTCGACCGCGGGCGCAACGAGGAGGCCGCTTCCACATTCGAGAAACTGGTGGCCACGGCGCCAGAGAGCCTCGACGGCGCCGAAGTGGCCTACCCAGACGAGCTCTTCGGCCGCTGGGCCCTCGAGGGCCTGGCCGTTGCGCTCTTTCGACTTGGCCGCTCCCTCGAGGCGAGCGCCTGCTTCGAGCAGTTGGCACAGGCAGCGGATGAACCCGACCGTTACAGGCAAATGGCCATGATCGCCCTCGGTCGGGCTGGGTCGCCTCGCGGCACGATGGGGGGCTGAGATGCGCGATCGCCAACTTGAGAGAGCCCACCGAGAGTGGGCGCGGCGACGGGCGCTATCGGCGCGATGTCTGCCTTTTCGCAGCGTTGCCACCCTGGGCATCTCAGCACCACCGACCGTTGCCAGCCACAGCGTACGATGTCACAGCAATTCCATGACAACACGGCTCGTCAGAGGTGGATCTGCCAAGAACGTCGCGGGGCTACGTCTGGTGGTCGGGAATCGGAGCGGCGGGTCGTCAACGATAGCCGCCTTCGGATAGGCAAAGCAGCACCCGATGACACTCCCTGACTCTTTTGCCGAAATCCAAGCCACCGGAGGGGTGATGATCTATCTGCCCCGCCTGCGGTGGCGCGCCGAACACTCGTTGGCCAAATTGCGTGAGGTGGGGTTCCGCAACGTCGTCCTCGAAGAGGGTGTCGATGGCTTCCTCGGTGACCCTCGTGCAGTCGCCGAGCGTCGCGGGTGGTTCTTCGACCCTTGTATCGGCCGAGGCGAAATCGGATGCTCGTTGTCGATGATCGGGCTCTGGGAGCGGGTGGTAGAGGAGAATCTCCCCAATCTCCTCATCTTCGAAGACGATGTACTCCCCCACCCCGATATCGCCGAAGTCGGTCCGCAGTACTGGGCCGAGACGCCGCGCGACGCTGATTTCGTCTTCATGGGCAATCAGATGAAGATCAAAGAGATCGCCGCCTTACCGGACCCGAGACGCCGTGTCCTCACCCTGCCGTCATATTGCCTTCACTCCTACGTCATCACCCACGAAGGGGCCCGACGAGGGCTCGCGCTTCTCGCGCGGGAGTTGGCGGACGATCGTTGGCTTTTGCCTCTCGACATCGAGCTGAGGCGATGGATGGAACGCAGTGCAGTCCGCCACGTGTGCTGGAACGGGACCATGCTCCGCCGCGCCTACGTCTCTTCGGCCGAGGTTCGAACCATCTCGGAGATCCCGCCCGACGTCACGCGGTCAGACCGTGCGACGGGCCCGTTCTTCCAGAACTTCGCGCTCGGATCGGCGGTTTGGCCCGACAGCGAGGCGCTGGTACCGCCGGTGAGCGTTGGTGGGAGACGCCAGCGTCAACCTCGTCCACGGGCCGTCTGCATCTCGCCGTTCATGCCGGGCTCGGACAGCGGCGGGGCAATCCGCGCCGGGGTTGCCCTGGAGGCCCTGGCGGGCCCCTTCGACGTGCAGTTCGTGTTCGTGCCGGTTTATGGCGAGGCCCCTGTCTCCCAATGGGTACGTGAGCTGGCCAGGGCGACCCTGCTGCTGCCCGAGTCGCTGGCAGACCCGTTTCTGCGGAGGGTCCCCCGGATCTCTACGCGCGACGAGCGGTGCCGAGCCCTCGTCGCCTACCCCCGTCCTTTCCGAACGAGGTTCTGCACGCCCGAGGCGGCGGCCGAGATCGTCAATTTCGCAGGTGGAGACGTCGACCTGGTCTACGTTTTCCGGCTGTACCTGGCGGGCCTCGCCGAGCCGTGGCTGGCGGACGGCACCCGTCGGGCCCGCTTCGTCCTCGATCTCGACGAGGACGACGCCAAGGCCGCTCGCAGCGTCGCGTCCCTGCATCGCGGTGATGGCCACGAACCCGAGGCCGAGGTTGCCGAAGCCGACGCGACCAAATACGAGCGCATGGCCGAGAGGTGCATCGCCCGTGCCGACCTGGTCCTCGCGGCCAGTCCTCACGAAGTAGCGGCAGTCGAATCCCTCTATCCGGGCGTGAAGGCACAGGTACTTCCGAACCCGACACCACCCACGGGCGAAGGGGGGACAGGGCCGGCAGTCGACGTGTTGTTCGTCGGCAATTTCGGCTATCTACCGAATGTCGACGCCGCTCGTTGGCTGTGCGGAGACATATTGCCTCTCCTGAGGAGTCGGCTCGGGCGATCGGTGCGAGTGGCAGTGGTCGGGAGCAACCTGGACGAAAGGGTGACAAGCCTCGCGGCTGACCGGGACGTCGAAGTAGTCTTCGATCCCCTGTGGGTCACCCCCTGGTACCGCGCGACGACGATTGCTGTGGCGCCCTTACGGGCCGGGGGCGGAACCAGGCTGAAGATTCTCGAGGCATTTTCACATCGCCGTCCGGTCGTGAGCACTCGTCTGGGTGCTGAGGGCCTACCGGTCACCGACGGCGTCCATCTCCTCGTGGCCGACGGCGCCGACAAAATCGCCGAAGCGTGCGCGCGTCTCATCTCTGACAGCGCACTTCGGGCGTCGCTCGTGACTGCCGCGGTCGAAGTGGCGATCGATCACGCACGACCGAGCGTGGTGTCTCGTTTGACGACCCTCGTGCGTCCCTGACGCCCGCGTGAGGTCCGAACACTCGATCGGGTGGTTGGGCATGACTACCGGAGTACGGTTTGATCGGCTACCGTCCGGCGGATCGACCAACTTCGGCCAACTCTCTGGTCCGGGTTCTAACCCGAAGGTTTAATCAGAATGTGAGACGGCGCGTTCCCGCGGGCCGGATTTGGGAGCTCTGGTACGGCCAAAATTGCGCCGTTTGGGTGTTTATCGGTCGCCTCTTGTCGACCGACATCGTGAAGCACCCGAGGCCCTCACTGCGAGCACATCGAGGTCGTTGGGCTCGCCGATCAACGCGAGTTGGTCGCCCGCTTGGAGCACTGTGTCGCCCTCTGGGACGAGGAGGTCTCGTCCTCGTTGGATGGAGGTCACGATGACGCCGTCTGGGAGGCCGGCGTGTCGGAGCGGAGCGCTTACCAGCGAGGAGCGTACAGTGATCTCGACGTCGTGGGTGCCGGCAGCGTCATCGGTGCCGTCCAGCTGGCGAAGGCTGGTCACTAGGCCGAGTCGATAGCCCCTGACCACGTCGGAGATGGCGATCGTCCCGATGACGGCACGATCGTTGTCGAGTACGGGAATCCAGCGTTGCGAGGCGGCGGTGAGGGCGTCGAGCGCCACATCCAGGTGAGCTGATTCGCCGACGGTCGGGGTTGATGCGTCGACGGCGCCATCGATGGTGTGAGTATCCGTTTCGTCGCCCAGAGGGTTGAGATCTTCCAGTGACACCACACCTTCGAAGCGACCGTTGTTGTCGACCACTGGCACGCCCGGGACGCCGAACTTTTCGATCTGCCGTCGAGCAACCGAAACCGATGTGCCGCCATTGACTACGAGGCGTGGCGGGGCCATCGCCTGGCTCACAGGCACATTGGCCAAGAGGGGCATCCCGACCAGGAGACGCTGGGCGGGCGCATCGGCTCGGCTCTTCAACTGGCTGCGGTAGATCGTGTCGTCGCCGCGTCGGACGATGAACCAGGCCAGTCCGACAGCAACCATGGCAGGCGCGAGGATCGACAGGCTGCCGGTCATTTCCGCCACCATGAGCATCACCGCCAACGGCGCCCGGGAGATGCTCCCGAAGCAGCACATCATGCCCACGATCACATACGGCGTCGGGCTGTGGCCCATGGAAGGAACGATCGGGTCGAACAGTCGCCACACCGACGCCCCGATGAAGGCGCCGATGACCATGCCGGGTCCGAAAATGCCGCCCGACCCGCCCGAGCCGATGGACAGCCCGGTCGCCACGATGCGGGCGAACGGCAAGATGAGAACGATCCACAGGGGGAGCGAGAGAAGCTGGTGACCGAGGCTTTGTTGGATCCAGCCGTATCCGGTGCCGAGCACCTCGGGGATGGCCAATGCGATAGAGCCCACCAACGCACCGCCGATGGCCGGCTTCACCCAGCGAGGGAGTCGAACGCGGGTGAACGCGGCTGCGATCCCGTAGAAGCCCTTGGCGTAGAGGAGCCCGATGAGGCCACCCAGCACCCCTATGAGGGCGAACCACAAGAGGTGCGAGGGATTGCTGAAGTGGTAACTGGCGTTGAAACCGAAGAGCGGCGTGTACCCGATCGCAGCACCGAAGATGACGTACCCGACGATCGAGGCGATAAAGCAGGGGAGCAGCGCTTCGACGTCGAAGTCGTCTCGATAGAGGATCTCGGTGGCCAGCACCGCTCCGCCGAGGGGTGCCCCGAAGATAGCTCCTATGCCCGAACCGATCCCGGTTGCTACCGCGGTGCGACCGTCAGCTGGGCTCAGGTCGAGCTCTCGGGCCAACAGCGAGGCGAAGCCGGCGCTGATCTGTCCAGTCGGGCCCTCTCGTCCCCCTGAACCGCCCGAACCGATGGTCAGGGCCGAAGCCAGGATCTTGACGACGACCGTGCGGAAGCGAATGCCCCTCGGGTTGTGGTGCACCGCTGAGATGGCGGAGTCGGTCCCGTGGCCCTCGGCATCGGGCGCAAACCGGAACACGATGACGGCGCCGAGCAGTGCGCCGGCGCCGACCACGAGCGGCAATGCCCATGGCCGAGAGAACGACGCCGACGCCGCAGAACCGCCTTCGCCGATCGGGGTCGGAACGTGGTAGCCGGCGAAGATTCCGAGGAAGAGGTGCGTGGCGCCGAGCAGAGCTTCGTAGAAGACAATGGCGCCCGTGCCCGCCATGGCGCCGATGAGCACCCCGAGCACCAGCCACTTCTGCAGATAGGAGGCCCCAGCCAGCCATCGCGACGCCTTAGCCATCGCGGCGCGCCAAGACGTTCGCGAACTCGTTGCGTCCCGACGGGTAGGCGACTCGCTCGACGTCGAGTCAGACCCTCTGTGGTTCAGAGGTCCCATCCCGTACTCCAGTCCTGCTCGGGCACCTCACCCGCCGCTTGGGCCAGTTGTTGCAGGCCGGCGGCCATCGACCGTTGGACCTCAGGGTCGATCGACGTCAACAGCTGGGAGATCTCGACTCGCCGCCGTTCGGTGACCAGGTCCACAAGACTCCGGCCGGCCTCGGTCAGACCGATGCGAACCTGGCGCCGGTCGTGGCGGTCCGTCCGACGCCGCACCAGTCCTTTGCGGACCAGCCGGTCGACGAGCCGTGACGCCGTCGGGGGGGTGACAACCACGGCCTCGGCGAGGGCGGCCACGCCCTGCGGACCGCGAGATGCCAGGACCACCAGCGACCGGTACTGGGTGAGCGTCACCTCCTCTCCGACATCGGCAAGGGACCGGGCGGCCATGGCCACCAACACCCGGCTGGCCGTCACCACGGCGTCGAGGATCGAATCGCCGGTGGTGAGGTCCGTTCGATTTAGATGCATAGACTAACTATTGCATAGTCTTACGACATCTCCAACCGCCGGCCGCGGGCCTTGGAACCCGAGCCGTCGATAAACAAGCCGACCATTGACAGCCGTCGATGCCACAGACTTGAACTTGGGCTGTGTCGAGCGGTTCCGAGCGCGCAGCGCGTAGCCGGTTGCCCGTTGCGTGCACGCTCGGGCCCGACGATGGCCCGGCACGCCTGGCCCGTTGGAAGGCACTGCACGCATCTGCAATGCCTGACTCTCGCTTGGTCGTTCATGAGCTTGAGGTTCGGTATCGAGCCGCGCCCGGGGTGCAGAAGGAACTTGAAGAACTCGCGATCGCCGAGCAATCATGCTGCGGCTTCTTGGAGTGGCATGTCAGCCAGGATTGTGGGCTACCGGTGCTTCGGGTGCTCGCCTCTGACGAATCGCTCGAAGTTCTGGCAGCTGTTGCCGCCATGTTCGGAACCGTCCAGGCAACCAGCACCTCGTCGTCCTAGAGGTCTCTTGCCCTGCGACGTGACGTGGAGGCCCGGTCGCCCCGGAACTCCCTGAGCAATGCTCGACTAAATCAGCCACCATAAGGAGGTCGGCAAGCGGCCTGTTGCCCGGGCTCCGTCGCGAGGTCCGGGAACACGAAGGAGGAGTGGCGTGAGACGAAACCGATCGATCCCGCCGTCAACGGTGATACCGGTGCTGGTCTATCCCGACGTACGCGAAGCGGTCGCGTGGCTGAGTTCGGCCTTCGGATTCGTCGAGCGGACCCGGATCGGCGAGAGCCACCGGGCGCAAATGAGCATCGGTACCGACGGAGCGATGATCGTGGCGGACGTCGGAGGCGAGCGGCGGCCCCCGGAACCGGGGGCCCACACCCACGTCATCAAGGTACGAGTCGACGACGTCGACGCTCGCTATGAGCAAGCCCTCGCCCATGGGGCGCAGGGGCTGCAGCCACCCATCGACCGGGAGTATGGGGAGCGCGAGTGCACGATCGAGGATCTGGCCGGTCACCGGTGGGAATTCGCCCAGACGGTTCGTGACGTTGCGCCCGAGGAATACGGCTGCAAGACGGTCTCGCCTTGGCCAGAGTGAGCGCCACCACCAGGAGCGCCCAGCCTCCTGTGGGCGAGTTCCTTCGGGCACCGAACCCGGAGGGTCACGGGTGCAGTCGCAGGTTCATTGCGCGCTATGAACCTGTGACCAGCCACTTCGAGCGGTTGATCACCCATTCGAGCATGGCCCGGCGCAGTCGGCTGCAGGCCGGCGTCGGACACATCTTGGTGCGACGAAGGATCACCCATCTGATGGGGGGACGAAGCGCTCCGCGTGCGCGTCCGCCTTGGGCGCTTGGACGGGGCGTCTTGGACGCGCGATGGGATTGAACCCCCGCCACCATTGAAACGCTGGTCAGCGCCTCTCGTGCGTAGGGCATGGGCGCCTGACCAGCCGTTTCGCGTTCGGGCCGAGATGGAAGATCGGGAACCTATCTCGAACCGAGATAACTGGGCCCAGAGACGAGCGGTTGCGATGATTCATTCACGCTTGGGGCAGCGGCCCCGGATGGGTCTTCCTCCAGACAGAATGACAAGCGGGAAGGTGGCCGGTCAGATCATCGAGCCCCTCCCTTTGTCCTGCGCGCTGTCGGAGTTCTGTGACGATGCGCAGAGCGACTGGGTCGCAGCCGACACTGGCCAGATGCTCACGCAGAAGGTCACCAGCTCGGCCGAGGTTGCCGGCGGCCGCTGTGCGGACTACTTCGATGTGATGGCGCTCCCAGTTCATCTGCCGGCCGCTGGTGACACCCGAGGATGTTTCGGTGAAGGCGCCGAGATCGGCGATGGCGAGCCCGAAGGTCGGATCGGCCGTGACCGCGCGACGGAGCGCCGTGACCGTGTCGGACGCATCGGCGGCCTGCTGTGCTTGGCGATAGAAGGCGGCGGCCTGGATGTTTGCCGTGACCACCCGACTGTGGTCCTCGACCGCAGGACCGGCAGAGGCCGACTGGCCAAGCCAGGCTGTGGGCTGTACTGGGTCGCGATGCACAACTATCAGGTTGGGCCTCTGGCCTGAGGCCACCCTGAGGTGGTGCTGAGGTACCAGTGCCACGCATTGAGATGTCCTGCTCAAAGAGAACTCGAGCTGCGGCCTTGCTGGTTCAGGTCGCCGTTGGTGTGAGCCGATTCGCGAGTGCCACCAGATCTGGCTCGTCGGTGAGGGAGCGATGCGAGAGACCTGAGGCTCGCTGTTGGGCCAACGCGACGAAGTTGTTGGTGTTGCTCTCAGTGGGGTCTGCAATTGCCTTGGCCGCGGCCAGGGCGGAATCGGCTAGCAGCTGTGATTCGGGATCCCCGATTGCCTTTGCGGCTCTGACGGCATCTGCCGCGAAGATGACTGCAGTGGCGGGTTGATCTGCACCGATCGCCCACCAGGCCAGTCCCGCAAGCACCCGGGCTTGGCCGGCGGGAAGGTCGGCGTCCCGGTAACGCTCCGCGGCGGTGTCGAGCAAACCTCTCGCCCGTATCAGGTCACCGAGGTGACGGGCGACGGCCGCTTGGCCGACCATGGCGTCGGCCGAGAGCCACGGGTTGTAGCAGCACCCGATCGCCTCTTGGTAGAGTTCGTCGGCCGCGGCGGCGTCACCTTGTTTGGCCCGCACACCGGCCAAAGAGACGAGGCAAAAGGGCAGGTAGGGGTGCTGCCCGGTAGCCCGGCACCGTTCCAACAGCGCTTCGTACGCTACTGACGCGCCCCCGAAATCACCTTTTGCCGCGGCAACTCCGGCGAGAGCGTTCAGGGCGTTGACGACCAGCAACACTTCACCCGCTGCGTCGAAGCGCTCAATGCTCGAAAGGGCCGCTGCCTCGGCCTCGTCGAGGCGCCCAAACGACGCCATATTCCAGCTGACCAACATGTCGTGTGTACCAAGCAGCCACCCGTGCTCATGAGACCCGAGGAGCATCTGCGTCTCCATCGTGTCGTGTGTACCGAGTAGCCACCGTTGGTCATCAGGGCCGAGCAGCAGCTGTGCTTCCGCCAAAGCCGCCAGCGACCGATTGAATTGGTGGGCGCGTATCAGTACCGACGCTCCAAGCAGGAGCGCCTCGGCCAGGCGAACAGGGTCGCCACCCGGCCTCAAGACGGCAATCGCCTCTTCACATTCAACGACGCCTGCCGCCGGGCTGAGCGACATCCCGACGCAGTAGCCGTGCCAGACGAGGGCGGTGGCCTGCAGCTCAGCACGGCGTTTCCCTTCGGCGCCCAGCGCACTGGCTAGCCAACGGGCACCTTCGGCAAAATCGCTGATGACGAACCATAGCCAGGCCATTCCGGACACCATGGAGAGGGCGGCATCGATGTTCCCGGTGCCCACATGCCAATCGAGCGCAGCTTTCAGATTGCCCAACTCTGGAGTCAGCCGATCGCTCCACTCGGACGCTTTGGCACCTCGTAGGCGTTCGTTGGCGTTCTCGGCGAAGCGGCGGTAGTAGGCGGCGTGTCTGGTGCGAACCGTCTCGGCCTCGTCGGAGTCGTCGAGGCGGGTGGTGCCGTACTCCCACAACGTCTGCAGCTGAGTGAAACGGGTCTCGCCGGATATCGGGGCCGTGACGAGGGACTTGTCCACCAGCCGACTCATGACGTCGAGGACGTCGGTGCTCGGGAGCTCGTTGTCGACACAGATGGCCTCTACGGCTTCGAGCTCGCAGCCGCCAACGAAGACCGACAGCCGAGCGAACAGGCGCCGCTCGTCTTCAAAGAGGAGGTCGTAGCTCCAGTCCACGACGGCACGCAGCGTCTGTTGGCGGGGCAACGCGGTGCGGGCGCCGCGGGTGAGCAGCGCGAAGCGGTCGCCGAGTCGCTCGGCCAGCGTGGACAGGGGGAGGGCTCGAAGGCGGGCGGCGGCAAGCTCGATGGCCAGGGGCAGGCCGTCGAGTCGTCGGCAGATGCCGTCGATGATCGCTTTGGCCGGGCCGTCGCCTTCGAATCCTGGCTGGACCGCACGAGCACGATCCACGAAGAGCTCGATGGCAGCCGGAAATGCCAGCCCGGCTATGGGTATGAGGATCTCGCCGGGAACACCGAGTGGCTCGCGGCTGGTGGCCACGAGGCGAAGGCCGGGTACCTTTCCGACCAGGGTGTGGGCGAGGCTGGCAGCCTCGTCGATAACGTGTTCGCAGTTGTCGAGGACGACCACGATGGAGCAGCCGGCGAGGTGGCGGGCGATGAGCTCGGCCGTCGATCCAGAGGGCTGGGCTTCAACCAGAGCAGGCCGTACGGCTCCGAGCGTGCCGGCCGCGACCGGGGCGACCCCTTCGGGATCGGTGACGCCAGCCAGTTCGATCAGCCAGGTGCCGCCCGGATGCTGTTCCCGCAAGCGGGCCGCAGCCTCCACCGCCAGACGGGTCTTGCCCACTCCACCGGGTCCGATCAGAGTGACCAAGCGGCTGGAGGCAATCGCTTCACCCACCTGTTCCAGTTCGGCGTCACGCCCGAGGAATCTGCTTAGTGGTTCGGGCAGGTTGCCTGGCACCGACGGCCGCGCCGGCGCACGGGGCGCTGGCGGCTGCTCGGCGACGAGGGACGGGTCGTGGTCAAGGACGCGGGTTTCCAACTCGCGCAGGCTCGAGCCCGGATCGACCCCGAGTTCGTCGACCAGGCGGTCACGGATCTCGGTGTAGGCCCGCAACGCTTCGGCTTGGCGTCCCGCTCGGTAGAGCGCCAGCATGAGCAGCTCCCAAAGTCGCTCGCGTAGCGGGTGGTCACGGCACAGCGCTTCTAGCTCGCCCACCAGCTCGTTGTGATGGCCAAGCTCCAGGTCCGCTCCGACTCGGAACTCGGTTGCCACCAGGGCTAACTCGTTGAGATGGGCCCGCTCGGCGTCGGCGAAGCCGGCATAGGCGAACTCGGACAGCGGCTCGCCTCGCCGCAACCGGAGGGCGTCACCGAGCATGGCCGACGCCCGGGCCACCTCGCCCTCGGTGCTCAGCCGGCGCCCTTGCGCCACCAACTCCTCGAATCGGGCCGCGTCCAGGTCAGCGGCACTGATATTGAGCGCGTAGCCGGATTCGGAGGTGACGATGGCGGAGGCTCCGAGAGTTCGGCGCAGCTGGACGATCTGCGCCTGCAAGGCATTGGTTGGCTTGGCGGTCTGCCCGTCGCCCCACAGCTGGTCGATCAGACGGTCGGCGCTGACGGGTCGCCCCCGGTTGAGCGCCAGGAGAGCCAGGAGGGCCCGCTGCTTGGCGCCACGAATCTGTATCGCCACACCCCCACTGACCACCTCGAACTCGCCGAAGAGCTTCACTTCCACACCCCCACGGTACGACCGATGACCAGGCGGAGCGTGGCTGAGCTTCCCGGACCACCTCAGGGCCACGTCAGCGGAACCTCAGGTCCCGGGCGCAGGGTGCTTCCCAGACCAGATCGGCAAGGAAAGGAAGCACCATGATCGAGGCAACGCACCTCACCAAGCGCTACGGCAAGACCGTGGCCGTCAATGAGGTCTCCTTTACCGTCCGGCCCGGGCAGGTGACCGGCTTCCTCGGCCCCAACGGGGCCGGCAAGTCGACCACCATGCGCATGATCCTGGGCCTCGACGCCCCGACTTCAGGCGAAGTGCGCGTGGACGGCAAACCCTACGGCCAGCTGGCCGACCCACTCCGGTCGGTCGGGGCGCTCTTGGACGCCAAAGCCATAGTCGGCGGCCGCAGTGCCGCCAACCACCTCATGTGGATGGCCGACAGCAACGGCATCCCCCGGCGACGGGTGGCCGAAGTGCTCGACATCGTCGGACTCAGTGACGTAGCAGGAAAGAAGGTCGGCACATTCTCGCTCGGCATGAACCAGCGGCTCGGCATCGCTGGCGCACTGCTCGGCGACCCCGAGACGGTGATGTTCGACGAGCCGATCAACGGCCTCGATCCCGAGGGCATCCTCTGGATCCGCAACCTGATGAAGTGCCTGGCATCACAAGGCCGCACGGTGTTCCTCTCGAGCCATCTCATGAGCGAGATGGCCCAGACCGCCGATCACCTGATCGTGATCGGTCGGGGCCACATCATCGCCGACGCCGGCACCGATGAGTTCATCATCCGGCACACGGCCTCGAGTGTCCGGGTCCGGGCCGTGGAGCAGGCCGACCTGGCTGAGACCCTGACCCAGCGAGGCGCGCTGATCGAATGTGAATCCGACGGCGCCATGGTCGTGACGGGAATGGACTCCGCCACGATCGGCGCAGCCGCTCGTTCCCACGACATCACCCTCGTCGAGCTGGCCCCACTGGGATCGTCGCTCGAAGAGGCGTATTTCGACCTGACCAAGGACCACACCGACTACCACGCCGGCCAGCTGGTCGACGCAACCAAAGGAGCCTGACATGAGCACTGCGACCTACACCATCGACCCCACTCACTTCACACCCGCCGCTCCACCGGTGCGGACTCCCAGGATCCGCAGGATTGCCAAGGCAGAGTGGACCAAGCTGCGCACCCTGCCTTCCACCTGGCGGACGATGGTCATGGCCATTGTCATCTCGGTTGCCCTTGGGGCGATCCTTTGTGTCTCCCAAGTCCAACAGTGGACGAAGATGACAGCGGGGCAGCGCCAGATGTTCGACCCAACCGCCTGTTCCCTCTTCGGTGTCGTCTTCGTCGGTGCCGTGCTGCTCGCGGCACTTGGCGTCCGAGCCATGACAGCCGAGTACATGACCGGGATGATTCGGTCCACCTTTGCCGCCACGCCCACGAGGCGGCGGGTACTGGCAGCCAAGGCTGGGATCACTGCGGCGTTCGTGTTCCCCGTGGCGCTGCTGACTACGGTGGTCAGCTTCGAAGTCGGCCAAAGGATCTTCACCGGCAAGCATCTCGAAGTGTCCTTCGCCCATCCCGGCGTCCTCCAAGCGGTGGTGTGCGGTGCCCTGGCGGTGAGCCTCATTGCTGTCATCGGAGTAGGGATCGGCGGCCTCATCCGACACACCGCAGCGGCGACCACAACACTGGTGCTGGTCATCGTGGGCGGCGTCACTTTCGGCCAGCTGCTTCCGGCCGGCCTTCGTCAGTACGTGCCCGGTACCGCACTCCAGGCCGCCGTCACGGTTAACCATTCGGCGGGACTCCTAAGGCCAGGCACTGCCGTGGTGGTCCTCGGCGTCTATGCCGCCATCGCCTTAGCGGCGGCCTCGATCCGGATGGCGCACCGCGACACCTGACCGACAACCACACAGATCGACGAGCACCGGGTCCACCGAATCTCAATCGACTGGAAAAGTCAATGAACAACGCCTTACGAACCCGGCAACGAATGTTCGCACTGGCTCTTCTTCCTCACCGCAGCGCTCTACATCTGGGCCGAGGGATTCGATCGGAAGTTCAGCTCGGAACGCGATGGCGTTCAAAGTCATCGAGTCGACCTGGCACTGCAGGCGGGCCGACAAATTCCGCCCACCTCATCGCGCTGGTCAGAGTTGGCGCAAAGTTCGAGAATGACGCGCTCGTCGAACGCCCCGCGAATCAACAAGCCGGTGACACTCACGCCGCACGACACGCTGATTCACGCAGGCCTCGACCCATCCGCTCGGGGCCGCGTCGGCCATTCGTCTGATCGTCATCTGAACCTGCAACCACGGAATCGCAGTCGGTTGAGCGTTTGCCAGTGCACCGACGGACGCCACGATGTCGTACGGTTCTAACTATGAGGCTACAGGGGGTGGAAGTGTCTGCGTCAGTGCTCTACATGTCGATGTCCCTTGACGGGTACATCGCTGGTCCGAATGATGGACCGGACAACCCCGGAGGTGATGACTTCACAAGGCTGCACGAGTGGTACGGGTTTGCTTTGGACGCGGGGCCGAATGCAGAGTCCATTGATGCGTTGGGGATCGGCCAACATTTTCTAGAGGAGATCAGAATGACCGGTGCGGTTCTCTCCGGTCGCAATACCGTGGAACAGGTCGATCACTGGGGCGGTGATCACCACGACGGTGTCCCCATCTTCGTGCCCAGTCACCGGCCGCCGGGGCCGTTGGCCGTGACCTATCCATTGGTGACATATGTGATGGATGGAATTGTTAGCGCGATGGCACAGGCAAAGGCTGCAGCAGGTGGACGCAATGTGTTGGTCCACGGCGCGTATACGGCACAGGCGGCGCTCGATGCGGGTGTGCTCGATGAGTTGCAGATCCACCAAGTCCCGGTGCTGTTCGGGGGCGGGCGCCGCCTTTTCGAGGTGTTGCCAGCGAGAGTCGAGTTGGAAGTCGTTCAAGTGATCGACACGCCCGAGGCGACGCACATCCGCTACCGGGTCCGCCGCTGACTAGGCCGCCTCGACCTGTTGGACGCGATGCCGGCAAGAACTTCGCAACCGTTGGATGACACCGCATTTCTCCGGGCCACACTCGATGGTCTTCGTGTCCCGCTTGATTTCGAACGCACCTGACCTACCCGGGCCGGAGGTCGAACAATTGGTCACCTCGAATGGCTCCGCAATCTTCTAGGGCAGCATCTCGACGTACCCGTCCGTTCCGTTGACGCGGATCTGCTGCCCATCTCGGATCAGCCGGGTGGCTTGCTCCACGCCTACGACGGCTGCCAACCCGTACTCCCGTGCTATGACTGCGCCATGGGTCATCAGGCCCCCGACCTCCGTCACCAGGCCCGTTATCGCGAGGAATACGGGCGTCCAGCTGGGGTCCGTATAGACCGTGACCAGGATGTCGCCCGGTTCGAGATCGGCCTCCGCCATGTCCAGGACGACGCGGGCCCGCCCCTCGATGGTCCCGGCCGAAACGGGCAAGCCGACCAGCGCATCGGCCGGCACGTTGTCGCGTCGGTATGCCCCAACGACGACTTCGCCATCCGACGTGAGCACCCGGGGCGGCGTCAGCGCTTGATACGACCTAAACGCGTCCTTGCGCTGGGAGATGAGCAGATCATCCAGCTGGTTCGTGCGCACGACCTCGTGGAGCTCCTGGAACGTGAGGTAGAAGATGTCCTCCTTCTCACGAAGCACCTGGGCCTGCATGAGGCGCCCAGCCTCCTCCAGCAGGGCTTGCTTGTAGACGAAGTAGCGGCTGACCATGCCGTACTTTGGGTATTCCCGGTACCCGATGAAGGTCCGAACGCGGTCGATCATCCGCTTGATCTCTTCGGCCTTCTGTTGTCCACCCGGCATGGCCCGCAGGCGGTCCAGCAGTTCCTGTTCCTTCGTCCACGCCTTCTGGCGCCCTTGCTCCAAGCGCTGCTCGCCGCCTCCCGGCTCGAAGTTCTTGATATTGCCGAGGATCACGGGCGCGAGCATGGTAGGGCGTTCGCTCCAACGCGGCCTCGTGATGTCGATCTCGCCGACGCAGCGCATGCCGTACATGTCGAGGAAGGCCGAGATGGCGTCCCGCGCTTCCTGTCCGCCCGAAAGTTTTGCCAGCTCGTCCAGGAAATCCTCGTCCTCGACCTGTCGCAGAACATCCACCACCTCCGGATGCGGCCGGATCACGTCCGCGACGTCCAAGAGCGCCAACCCCATCTCCGACGTGACGTTGTGGGGGACGGACTGGGTGAGCGTGTCGGCCGCGTTCTTCTCGCCCAGCCATGCCTCCAACTGCTCGTTGAGCCACCACGTGGCCTCCATCGCCGAGTTGAACACCTGGTGGCTCTGCGGATCGAACAGGATCCGCTTCAGCTCCTGGATATCCGCCAGGATGAAGTCGAACAGGGGCGATCCGGAGATCGTCGCGATGTCGCGTTTCAAGCCGGCGACGGATTCTTGGTTGCGTCCGATCAGATCGGTGACGATGGCCGGATCGGTCCCGATCGGGGCTTGCCCTCCGCCTGCCGGCGCCCCGCCGGGATCCTCGTCCGGGAGCGACAGGATGAAGTCGCCGCGTTCTACGATGCTCTGAAGCGCGTCCCCGATTAACGGATCGGATTTCCCAATGACCTCCAAGAGACCGGCGCGGCTCGCGGGCGACGCCAAGTCCGAGGCGACATCGACGAACAGCCTCCCACCGGCCACGTACATCGGCCGAGGTGTGGTCAGCTGCCAAAAGGAGATCCCCAGGGGCTTCATAGCGTCGGTCATCATCTGCGCATGACCGACGGACACATACACATGGTTCTCTTGGTCGCCGGCCGCAGGGATAGGGAACAGTGTGGTGATCGGCCGGCTTTGGACGATCTGGAAGCTGTCATCGACCAGGCACCATTCGATGTCCTGGGGGACGCCCAAGTGCCCTTCGATCCGGCGCCCCAGCTGCGCGAGATGCACGACCTGCGCATCCGTTAGTGCTGGCTCCTCCTGACGCTCCGGCTCCATCGGCACTTCCAGCGTTCCGCCTGCCGGCGAGGCGTAGATGGCCAGCTGCTTGGTGCCAATTGCCTTGGCGACGATCTCGCTTACGCGCACCTGGTAGACGTCCGGGTTCACCCGGCCTGAGACCAGGGCCTCGCCGAGTCCGAAGGCGGCCTCCACGGAGACGACCTTCCGGTCTGACGTGACCGGGTCGGCCGTGAAGAGAGTGCCGGCCGCTTGCGGGAAGACCATCTGCTGCACGATCACGGCCATGTGGACGTTCCGCTGGTCGATTCCGTTCCGGAGGCGGTAGGTCACGGCCCGCTCAGTGAAGAGCGAGGCCCAGCACCGTGCGATGTGCTCGAGGATCGCCGCTGACCCCACGACGTTCAGGTAGGTGTCCTGCTGGCCGGCGAAGGAGGCCGTCGCCAGGTCCTCTGCTGTCGCACTCGATCGGACCACGTAGGCAGTTTGTTCGCCGAGCCGGGCGACCGAGCGGGTGATCGCCGCAGCAAGATCGTCGGGGATGGCGATCCCTTCGAGGATCCGGCGGATCTCCGCGCTGAGCGTGCGGATCGCCTCCCGGTCATCCGGGATCAGGCGCGACAGCCGATCGATCCGATCCTCGATCGACGGCGCTTCCGCCACGATCCGCCGGAAGGCATCCGTCGTCACACAGAAGCCAGCCGGTACGTGGATGCCTTCGATCCGCGAAAGCGCTCCCAGGTTCGCGGCCTTGCCGCCAACGCCCGCGACTTGCGCCTGGTCGATCTCTTGGAAACCCAGCACGTAGTTGCCCATACGTCCGCCTCCCCTGAGCCCCTCGGGCCTCTCATTCCAACTGTCGGTCGCGCCGGCGCCTGTGGTCCGGCTTGTGCCGTGCATTGTCAGCACGTCGGGGGTCCTTGCAGCAAGACCCCCACCCTGGTGTACCTTGGTAGTGGCGGGGAAGGATCTGGAAATATGGTCGGGCCTGTTCGCGCTTTGCGCATCGGGTCTTTGGACACCCGACGGGTGGCGGGCGGAGTTGGCGGCGCCGATATGACCCCGACCACCGGGAGTTGGGGTATGACTCGGCGTTGTCCGGCCTTCGCTCTGACGGCGTCCTGCGAGTGGGCGCGGGTCGGCTTGAACTGTTCGGAGGTGACACCAAAGGTCGTCCGATGGTTGGTCGGCGCGCCTCTGCATACGGTACAGGGGGCTGACCAGCGGCTTCGCCTTGGTCCCAGGGGGCGGAGATCGGGCGGAGGGCTCTCCGACCGGACGGTGTGAGCCTTGACTTCAAGCGCTTGAGGTGTGTTCTGCTGTCCATATGACAGCTCTCACTATCCAGGATGTGTCCCGGCGCAGCGGACTGAGCGAGCCTACGCTGCGCTACTACGAGGACGTCGGGCTGATCGGCCCGATCGCCCGTGACCCGAGTAGCGGGCACCGGCGGTACCGCGACGAGGACCTGGACACGCTGCAGGCACTGGCTTGCCTGCGCGCCATGGGTGTTGGAATCGAGGACATGCGTACCTACCAGGCCAACCGTGAGCGTGGACATGAGGCGGCGGGTGAGCAGCGTGATCTGCTGTTGCGTCATACCGAGCGGATCGAGGTTGAGATCGAGACACTACGGACGCATCTGGACTATCTGCGAGCGAAGGCGGCGTTGTGGGATGCCCGTGAGCAACGTGATGCCAACGCGGAGACCGAGGCGAAGCTGCGGTTGCAGAACATGATTCCCCGCCTGGAAGAGGTGGTGGTGCGATGAGCCCGGTGCTGGTTACCGGCGGGTCCGGTTATGTGGGCACGCAGCTGATCGCCGCGCTGCTGCGGGACGGACGTCGGGTGCGGGCGACGGTTCGCTCTCTGGAGCGTGAGGCCGATGTGCGCACGGCGGTGCATCGCGGTGATGCGGACGACAGCGGCCTGGAGGTCGTCGCCGCCGACTTGACCGCCGACGAGGGCTGGACTGCCGCGGCAGCGGGTTGCGAAGAGGTCCATCACGTCGCCTCGCCGATGATCCAGCCGAAAGATCCGGACGAGCTGATCGTGCCCGCTCGTGATGGCACGCGCCGCGTGTTGCGTGCCGCTCGCGATGCCGGCGCCCGGCGCGTCGTCCTGACCTCGTCGTTCGCGGCGGTCGGTTACTCACCCAAGCCGAGCGCCGACTACACCGAGGTCGACTGGACCGACCCGGACACGCCAGGACTGCATCCCTACCCCCGGGCCAAGGCGATCGCGGAGCGCGCTGCCTGGGACTTCATCGAGCAAGAGGGTGCCGGCACCGAGCTCGTGGTGGTCAACCCGACGTTCATCCTCGGGCCGACGTTGACCACGGAGGCGCGTTCCTCGCTGCAGCTGATCAAGGCGATGCTCGACGGGACGATGTCCGTCGTGCCGCGCCAGCGCTTCGGCGTCGCCGACGTGCGCGACATCGCTGACCTGCACATGAGGGCGATGGCCACGCCCGAGGCGGCCGGCAAGCGCTTCCTGGCTCTCGCCGACGGTCCGACGATCAGCTACGTGCAGCTGGCCCAGATCCTTCGCGACCGGCTCGGCCCACTGGCTGAGCGGGTACCGAGAAAGGAAGCGCCGGGAGATGAGTTGCCTGATCTGGTCATCCATAACGACCGCGCTCGCAACGAGCTCGGTTGGCGACCGCGTCCAGCCGAAACCACGATCATCGAGACCGCCGAGAGCCTGCGCGGACTTGGCCTGCTGGAGAAGCGATGATGACGAGTGGCGACACCTCAGCGATCGGGTAGCCAGGCGGGAGGGTCGGCTGCCATAGATTGGCGCGCCGCTCCATCCGGCTGCGGTCACGAACCAGCGCCACCCCGATGCAGCCGTCGCGGGCAATTGGCCTGGGCGGCACCTATCGATTCTGCTCTGGCCCGTGGGGACCATAGGCGCGCAGGAAAGCTTCAGTTGCGGTGCCGGCGGATGCGTAGAGCTCGCTCGGCTCGCTGTTCTCGTCGCCGGTGAACATGGCCCGATTGATCGGGATCCATAGCAGAAGTCCGACGAAGTGGTGTGCGGCGAGGAGAGGATCCTCGGTGCACAGGAGTCCCCGCGCCGACAGCAGTCCAAATTGTGTGGCGAGGGTGGCGAGTGCACGCTCGAAGCCCTGCTCGTACCAGGAACGCCCGATTTCGGGGAACTGGTCGGCAGTGGTGATGACCAGTCGCCGGAGCCGAAGAAGCTCGGGGCGCATGAGCGTGGTGAGGAACTGTCGGGCTAGCTCACCGAGGTCTGCCTCCAGATCCGTCGTGGTCTCAAGGGCGGTGCTGACCATTCGTACGAGACCTTCCACTTGGTCGGTGGTGGCCAACACGATCTCGGCGAAGAGCTGCTCCTTGTCTGAGAAGTGCTTGTAGACGGTCTGCTTGGAGACGGACGCCTCGGCCGCGACGTCGTCCATGCTCGTTCCCGGGTATCCCTTGCGCAGGAAGAGCGCGGTTGCGGCCTCGGCGATCTGCCGATGTTTCTCGGACCAGCGGGTTGGTGATAGTTGGTCACTCATAAGGTCCTCCCACGGCCACTCTGATAGGACGAACTGGCCCTACAGAAAGAGTACTAGACGGCTCAGTTCCCAAAGTAGTACTATACGGTCTAGTACTACGGCTGTCACCCAATGACATCCGAAGGCAGCCTCCTGCCCCCGGAAAGGAGAGGACGATGACATACCAGGCCTACTTGGACACCATCGAAGTGAGGACGGGACTCTCGGTGGAGGACTTCCAGAAGTTGGCCGACGAGCGGGGACTGTTGCGTCCCGGCGTGAAGGCCGGCCACGTCGTCAACTGGCTGAAGACCGACTACGGCCTCGGCCACGGGCACGCCATGGCCATGTACGGGAGCCTGCGAGCGATCGACGCTCCGAAGCTCACCGACCAGGATCGCGTCGACCGGTACTTTTCCGGTAAGCGTTCGGCGTGGCGGCCTGTCTACGACAAGCTCCTCAAGCAGGTCCACCAGTTCGGGTCCGATGTCAGTACCCAAGCAACCAACTCCTACATCAGCCTGCTGCGGAGCGGCAAGAAGTTCGGCATCGTGAAGGTGTCCGCCGGGCGACTCGACGTCGGCATCAAGCTCAAGGGGACCGATGCCAGCGAGCGGCTCACGAACGCGGGCAGCTGGAACTCCATGGTCACCCACCGGGTTATGGTCACCAGCGCGGTACAGATCGACGGCGAGCTCGTCTCGTGGTTGCGCGAGGGCTACGCCAAGGCGTGAGCTGCGATGGCCGACTGCGTCCCGCGCTGCCCGTGATGGCTGGCGGACGGTCCGACTATCCAGGTCGCGCAACGACCTCACCGGTCACGGGATCTGGTGCCTTGCGAAATGTCGTTCGCGAGCAGGAGCTCGGCCTGGCGCCTTCTCGGACGCGGCAATGTTCGACGGGGCTCGGTCAACAGCCTGAAGGATCGGTTCGCGACGGTGCATACACCCGGCCAGTCCGCTGTGCTCACAAGTTGCGCGGACCCGGTCCTTGTTGGCCAAGAAGATCGTCTGGGTTCATGAGCTTGCACAGACCGAGGGAGAGGCATCCACAGCCGATGCAACCGCTGAGGCGATCCCGGAGGTGCTGCAGGCCGATGATCCGCTGGTCAAGGTCGTCCCGCCACGACCCGGAGAGCCGCTCCCAGTCCCGGGCGGTCGGCGTGCGGCCGTTCGGCAGGCGATCGAGGGCGTCCTTGATGCGCCGGAGGGGGATGCCCACGGCCTGAGAGGCGCGGATGAATGCCACTCTCCGGAGTACCTCGCGCGGGAATCGCCGCTGGTTCCCTGTGGTGCGCGTGCTGTAGATGAGGCCTTCAGCCTCGTAGAAATGGAGGGCCGAGACGGTGACGCCGCTGCGTGTGGCCACCTGGCCTACGGTCAGCTCGACCGACGGAAGAGAGGATCTGGACATTCGCTTGACCTCAACCTTACCTGAGGTCTTAACCTCTATCACATGACCCTTCACGACGCCGAAGTTCGATTCCTTTCCCGCCAGCCCCGTGGTCACCTGGCCACGTTGGGGCCGAACGGAACCCCCCAGGTCAAGCCGCTGGGTTTCACCTACAACCCAATGCTCGGCACCATAGACATCACCGGGTTCAACATGGGCGGCAGTGCCAAGTACCGCAACGTCCAGGCGAATCCGGACGTGGCCTTCGTCGTCGACGAGGTCACCGAACAGTCGATGGAAGGTGCTCACTTTCTCGAGATCCGGGGCGTCGCCGAGACCGGGGTCGGGACCCACGACCGGCAAGGCCATCTGGCGCCCGAGATCATCCGGATCCATCCCCGGCGCATCGTCTCGTTCAACGTCGACCCCAACCAGCCTGGCTTAGCCACCCGAGACGTGACCCCGGTCGATCTCGGGAACGAGGTGGCATGACGTGCGCGCCGTAGAGGTGGATCGCTACGGCGCCCCTGACGTCCTTGCACTGCGCCAGTTGCCCGATCCCGTTCCAGGGCCGGCTCAGATCGTGGTGGCCGCCGCGACCTGTGACGTGTTGTTCGTGGACACCATGATCCGTTCCGGCAAGGGCGCGGACTACTTCCCGATCCGGCCCCCCTACGTCCCGGGCAACGGTGTGGGCGGCGCGGTCGCCGCTCTTGGCGAGGGGGTCGACGCTAGCTGGCTGGGCCGGGCGGTGGTGGCCCACACGGGCGGACCCGGCGGCACCGGTGGCTACGCCGAGCTCGCGGCGGTCGACCTCGAGGACTGCGTCCCAGTGCCCGATGGAGTCGACCTCCTCGACGCCACTGCCATTCTCCACGACGGCACCACCGCCCTGCGGGTCCTGGAGAAGACCGCTCCGGTGCAGGGGGAGTGGGTGTTAGTCCTCGGTGCCACCGGCGGCATGGGGATTCTCCTCGTCCAACTGCTGGCGGCCCGCGGGGTGCGGGTGGTCGGTGCCGCCCGGGGTTCCACGAAACGGGAAATCGTGGCGGGAGCAGGTGCAGCCGCGGCAATCGACTACGGCGAAGCAGGCTGGACCGGTGCGGTTCTCGACGCCACCGGCGGACGCCGCCCGACCCTCGTGCTCGACGGCGTCGGCGGGACTATCGGTGGAGGAGCCTTCGGGCTGATCGCCGACGGTGGCCGGTTCTCGGCCCACGGCACCCCGAGCGGCTCGTTCGCACCCATCGACCCCAGCGAGGCCGACCGCCGAGGCGTGACCGTGATCACCATCGCCGACCTCCAGTACAGCGAGGGCGATCGCTCTCGGTTGCTTACTGCCGTCCTCGCTGAGGTCGGAGCTGGACAGTTGGTCCCCCTCGTTGGTCAAACCTTCTCACTGGCGGAGGCATCGAAGGCACATCTGGCGATCGAATCCCGTGAGACCGTTGCCAAGACGCTTCTCCTATCCCATGACCGATGCTCTTGAGACACCGACCCATCGTCCAAGGGGTGCACCGCGGCCCCCGCTCGGCCCGGTAGTGCCGAGGAGCGCGAGGGCCGATCGCGCCGGGAACGGTCGCCAGACCGGCAGGCTCCACCAGTCGATGTGACTGATGGCGAGTGCCGGGGCAGCGCAGCCTACGACGTTCGCAGGGCCGACCCGGTCTCGAGGAGGGTTTTGAGACTGGCCAGCACGGCAGGCCAGCCGTTCGAGATGGCCTGGAGGACGTCGCTCCCGGGGTCGAAGCCGTCGTGGACGACGGTGAGCCTGACCACACCGTTCCCGGTGCTCTCGATGTCGAAGGCGACCTTGGACCGGCATTCAGCCCGCCAGGCGTCAGCGGTGGCTTCGTCCATGCCCACCTGGGCGGCCCATTCCAGGGTGAACGTGTGCCAGGTGTAGGCCAGCCGGCGGTAGGGAGCGGACTCAAGGATCACCTGCTCGGGGTCGCTCACGACGAGGCCGACCTCCTCGTGCACCAAGTCCCAGGTTGAGCCCTTCTTCCAGTTCGAACGGAAGGTCTTCGCACCAGCCCTTTGGTGCCGCCAGTAACGGTTCGTGAGGGCGGGGTCGGTGAGGCCCTGCCAGACCCGCTCCGGCGTGGCCTGGATGTAGGTCGTGTAGCTGAAGCTCGTCATCTGCTCGGTGTGTACGGCCATTGTCCTGCCTCCGGTCGTGTTGCCTGTCGGGAGTAGTGCGCAGGGCGTCCCTTCTATGTGCAATCAAAGGTAGCATATCGTCCTCAGACGTGCAACACTAAGTTGCATATCCGCCTCAAGTGCTACGATGGGTTGCAGTTCGAGGGGAAGCGGGCACTGAGCGAGGGGGAGCGAGACCAATGACCGGCTTGGTGATCGAGCGGGAGGTTCTGATCGAAGCACCGCTACAGGTGGTGTGGCGCACCATCACCGAGCCCGATCAGATGAGCCTGTGGTTCGCCGATCGGGTCGAACTCGTGATCGAACCCGGCGCCCATGGCTACATGGGGTTCGGAGACCAAGGCGGCCCCGTCGTGGTGGAGAGGGTCGAACCACCGACCCTCTTCTCGTTCCGCTGGAACCATCCCGAAGGAGAGGAGCCAGTGGTCGGCAACTCGATGCTCGTCGAGTTCACGCTGACGCCCGAGGGCGACGAGCGGACCCGGCTTCGAGTGGCCGAGAGCGACCACGAGCTGCGCGACTGGCCCGACGCGGAGAAACAACGTTATGCCGACGAGCACCGAGGAGGCTGGGCTGAGTACCTGGACCGACTCGCCCACGTGCTCGCGGAGCGCCGACCGGGATGACGGCGCAGACCGATGATGAGTTGTGGTCGGCCATCGGCGAGCCATCTCGTCGACGGGTGCTCGACCTCTTGGTCAGCAACGGCGAGGTCAGTGCGTGGTGGTTGGCCGGCCACGTGCCCTTCTCCCGCCAAGCGGTGTCCAAACATCTGGTCGTGCTCGAAAAGGCTGGGTTGGTCAGCCGACGCAAGCAGGGTCGAGAGGTTCTCTACCAGGTCGAGGCCGACCGCCTCGTCCAGGCCACTCGGGCCATGGCGGACATCGCCGCCCAATGGGACCGGCGCCTGGCCACGATCAAACGGCTCGCCGAAGCGGCGCACGCAGAAGCAAAGGAGAAGCGAAAGCAGTTGAAGCAAGGGGACGAACCGTCATGAAGGATGAACCAGCCAACCTCAGGTCGGACCTTTGCGTCCCAGAAGGTGAAAGACGCGACTGAGTTGGCGGTAGGGGTCCCGTCGGCTGGCCTCGAGTTCGACCGCGGCCGTCGCCGCGACCTGCTTGGCATCGCTCGGGTCTAACTCGGCTCCACTGAACTCGAGCCAGTCGACGAACAGCCAGACCCCGTACCAGCGCAGCGGCTCGACCCCCCCGCTGCGCAGGAGCCCGCTGACTTCCTCCACCGTGTCGGCTCGCCCCTGCACACCCAGCACCCCGATCCCGTTCCTGACGTCGAACGCAGCCAGAGCATCGTCCCACCTTCGTTCCAGAGCCGGTTGCACCGCCGTCGCCTTGGCGTTGCCCGTCATGATCGAGACGATGCCACCGGTCTCGGCGCACCGGCACAGCTGGTGGACAAACGGTTCCGGCTGCTCGAGGTACCCGAGCACGCCGTGGCACAACACGCCGGCGAAGCGTTGGCCATGCACCGCCTCGTCAGCGTTGAAGCCGTCGGCCGGCAAGAGCGTCACCCGACGCCGGGCCTCAGCCGGTAGTCGCCCGAGTCGCTGCCGTGCCTTGTCCAGCATCGCCGGCGACGAGTCAAGCAATGTCACGTCGTAACCGGCTTGGGCCAGCGGAAAGGATTGATGGCCCGCGCCGCCACCGACGTCGAGCACAGGTGCCGGAGGCGCCGGCAGGTGTTCCAGAAGGTGCTGGTGCATCACATAGGTGCGGACGTACCCCTTGACTGAGGCATAGGCCTCATCGGCGAATTTGTCAGCCAGACCGGCCCAGGTGTCGTCGTTCACGACACCAAGATATCAGTTAGTAGTTAGTAACTGATAATCTAATGGCCGTGGCTGTGCGTATGAGCGGGTCGGAACGGCGATCCCAAGTGTTGGGGATCGCCGCGGGTGAGTTCGCCAATCATGGACTTCATGGAGCCTCAACCGAGCTGATCGCCCGAAGTGCCGAGATCACCCAGACATACATCTTCCGCATGTTCGGGACCAAGAAGGCCCTGTTCCTCGAGGTGGTGGTCGGGGCGTTCGACCGCATGACCGAGGGTATGGGCGCCGCGGCGGGATCGGAGACCGGGCTCGGTGCGCTCGGCCGGATGGGTGCTCAGTACAACGAGATGCTGGCCGACCGTACCTCGCTGCTCTTACAGCTCCAGGGCTTCGCCGCCTGCGGCGACCCCGAGGTTCGCGACGCGGTGCGCGACAGCTTCGGGCGCATGTGGCAGACGGTCGCCGAGACGACCGGGCTCGACCCGGTGACGATCAAGGCGTTCCTGGCCTTCGGCATGTTGCTCAACAACGGCGCCGCCCTCCAGGTCGCCGAGCTGGACGAGCCGTGGGCCCAAGGCGTGCGCACCCGCGTCCGTCCTGGCCTGTTCGACCACATCACCACGGACACGAACCGATGAGACCGGCCCCGCCGATCGGTCCGTCGGCAGATCCTTCCCCGCCGGCCCCGACTCTTACAGCGACTGCAGCCAGTCGACCAGGAGTCGGTTGACATCGTCGGCTCGCTCCTGTTGGACCCAGTGACCGCACCCGGGGAGGATGTGGCTGCCCCGTAGGTCCGGCAGGGTATCGGGAAATCGGGCGATGGCCCCGCTCCCCCACATGGTCGGACCGTCCACCTCCCCTCCGATGAAGAGGGACGGGACCCGGAGGGGCGCTCCCCTCCAGGGCTGGAGGTCCTGCCAGTCCCGGTCCACGTTGCGGTAGCGGTTGAGGGCTCCCCGGAATCCGGTCCGCTCGAACTCCTCGACGTAGAACCCGAGGTCGTCCTCGGTGAGCCAATCGGGAAGCCGGTCGGGGGCGGGAAAGCGGTTTCGCAGCATCGTGCCGCGAGCCACGGTGGCGATGGTCCCTCCGTCGGACGCAGCCCTCACCCCGTCGGCTGACGAGGCGACGTAGAAACCGAGCAGCCACGATCGCACGTCGATCTCGGCCTCCCGCTCGGCCCGTCCCGGCTCCTGGAAGTAGTTGATATAGAACTCTTCTTCTGGGCCGGCCTGCCTCCCCCTCTCGGCGAAGACGTCAGTGGGCCGCCGACCGCCCGGGGGGCTGTAGGGGACGCTGAGCATTGCGACCGCGGTGAAGATGTCCGGTCGCAGCAGTGCCGAATTGGCGGCGATCGGTGCCCCCCAGTCGTGGCCGATGACGACCGCCGGGGAGTCCCGGCCGGTCAACGCCTCCACGACCCCGAGGTTGTCGTTGACGTGCTGGAGCATCCCGTAGGCGTCGACCTCGAGAGGGGCGGAGGATCTCCCGTACCCTCGGACATCGATGGCGACGGCCCGGAACCCAGCCTCAGCGATCACCGGCAGCTGATGACGCCACGAGTACCACGACTCGGGGAACCCGTGGACGAGTAGGACCAACCGACCGGACCCCTCTTCCACGCAGTGGATCCTGGTTCCCCGGGCGTCTACGACCAGGTGCATCATGGTCTAGAGGCTATGTGAAGCCTGTCCCTTACCGCGAACGGTCTCCGACCCCAGGTCGGGCAGGGTCGCTTTCTCGGCTTCTGTTCCAAACCACCAGGTGGAAGGCACTTGTGTGGCGTTGCGATGATCTGCACCGCCAAGTTGTCTTCTGGCCCCGCCCTCAACGGTCGCGGTGTTTTAGGCTGGGAGGATGAGCCCGGCGGTTGCCATGTCGAGGTCGAGACTCAGCCCGACAGCTGGCGGTGGCCCCTTCCGGCGTGACGTCGTCGGGTTGCCGTGAACGCACTGATCCTCTAGGCCATGCCAGCAGAGTCCTCCCCCCGCCCGGCACCCTTGCCAGGCCGATTGCTCTCGGTGTTCAGTCGTCCCTTCAGGCCCCGTCCCGTACGTGGTGGTCGTCACCGAGACGTACAGGGAAGCGCCGCCCGAGCCGGGGTGCTCGGTGCAGGGGATGGCCTGATCACCAACATCTCACTCATACTCGGAGTTGCCGGTGCGAGCACCAGCGCCACCGCGGTACGGGTAGCGGGAGTAGCGGGGCTGCTTGCCGGGGCCTTCTCGATGGCCGCGGGGGAGCTGGTCTCGGTGAGGGCCCATGACGACCTGGTGCGACACGAGATCGATGTTGAACGGGCCGAGCTATCGGACGATCCCGTTGGCGAGCAGAGGGAGCTCGCTGGCATGTACCGGGCTCGGGGTGTCCCACCCACGGATGCAGAAACCGTCGCCCGTATCCTCATGGCCAATCCAGACGTTGCCATCGATACTCACGCTCGGCTTGAGCTGGGCGTCGATCCGGACGACCCGGGATCGTCCTGGCAGGCCGCAGCGGTGTCCTTCGCCTCGTTCTCGGTTGGAGCCCTCCTCCCGCTGGTGCCATGGTTCATCACCAGCGGAACGGCCGCCGTCCTCGCCTCCGTCGTCATCGGCGCATCGGCCGCCGTTGCCCTCGGGGCAGCGATTGGCTCATTCTCCGGCCAGGGCGTATGGCGCACGGCCGGTCGGCAATTGCTTGCGGCCATCGTGGCTGCATCCGTCACCTACGGGGTAGGCCGACTTTTCCGCTGATGAGCGGGAGGTGCGTTGGTCAACGAGCAGCGCGATGCTGGTAGTGGCGAATATGTGCATCAGCAGCACCACGATGGAGCAGCCGCACGAGTGACCAGCTACGTTCCCGCCGAAGATCGCTACCAGTCCATGACCTACCGCCGTTGCGGGCGCAGCGGCATCCTCTTGCCTGCCGTGTCGCTCGGGCTGTGGCAGAACTTCGGTGACGACCGACCGCTCGACACCCAGCGTGCCATCGTGCGCCGAGCCTTCGACCTGGGTATCACCCATTTCGACCTGGCCAACAACTACGGACCGCCCTATGGGAGCGCCGAGACCAACTTTGCCCGGATCCTCCACGACGACTTCCGCGATCACCGCGACGAGCTCCTGATCTCCACCAAGGCCGGTTGGGACATGTGGCCGGGACCGTACGGCGACCTCGGCTCTCGGAAGTACCTCGTCGCCAGCCTCGACCAGAGCCTGCGGCGCCTGGGGCTTGACTACGTCGACATCTTCTACCACCACCACTTCGACCCCGAAACGCCCCTTGAGGAATCCCTCGGCGCCCTCCATACCGCCGTCACCTCCGGCAAGGCCCTCTACGTCGGCATCTCCTCCTACTCGGACCAGCGAACGGCCGAGGCCGTCACCATCCTCCGCCAGCTCGGCACCCCACTGCTGATCCACCAGCCCTCGTACTCGATGTTCAACCGCTGGATCGAAGACCGCCTACTTGACGTGCTTGGCGCTGAAGGAGTCGGGTGCATCGCCTTCTCTGTCTTGGCCCAGGGGCTTCTCAGCGACCGATACCTCAATGGGATCCCCCAGGGCTCCAGGGCCTCCCGAGACGGTTCCCTCACCCGTGCCATGCTCAACGACGAAAACCTCGCCCGCATCCGGGCCCTCAACGGCATCGCCATCGGGAGAGGCCAGTCCCTGGCCCAGATGGCTATCGCCTGGGCTTTGCGCGACCCTCGAGTCACTTCCGTGCTCATCGGGGCCAGTAGTGTCGCCCAGCTCGAGCAAAACGTGACCGCCCTCGACGGTCTGGAGTTCACGTCCGATGAGATTGCCACCATTGACCGGTACGCGGTTGACGGCGACATTGACTTGTGGCGCACCCCAGCTACATCCTGACCAACGGACCGCCCCCGACGCGGGCTCGACTGCATCTTGATCGTAGCCGTGATCACGGCGAAAGCCCGCCGGGGTCTCCCTGGCAGAACAGCACGGACCCGGTCTTCAATGTGGTGGGCCGTCCTTGACCCGCGGCGAAGGAGCGCACATGCCTTCTCTCTCTGACCACGCTGGAGGCGACGAGGCCCTCCACCGGCTGGAGGACACCTTCTATTCCATGGTGCTGGCCGACCCGCTCGTGCAGCTGCTGTTCGGCAAGGGCAAGCCCGATCATGTGGAGCACCTCATCTGGTTCACCGCCGCTTCTGACACCGAAATGCGCCCGCTTCGCCTGGTTCCCCACTGGACCTGGGCCGGCGACGACTCCCCGGCTTCGGCCGGCGACCGGCCGTAGGACGGCCATGCGGCCTCCAGAGTCCTTCGTCGCTCTGCCGGCCACGGCAGCCTGGAGGCACCTGGGGGCGCGGACAGGCTTTGAGGTGGCGTACTTCGGTCACAACGATGGTGGATTCAAGATCAGGGGCTGCACGACTGCCGTCGAGGGTAGTCGGACGTGGATCGTGGATTACGAGCTTCTTCTCGATGCCAACTGCGACCCGTCGGGCGGAGGTCGCCGTCCACTCGGCGTCGGGGTCGCGCTCGACGGTTCTCGATGCCGACGGGTTCGGTCGTTGGAAGGTGAGCGGCGACATGGCGCCGCACCTCGACGGGTGTCTCGACGTTGACCTGGAGTCATCGGCGTTGACCAACTCCTTGCCGGTCCACCGCTTGCAGCTTCCGGTCGGAAAACGAGCGAGCGCTCCAGCCGCCTATGTCCGAGTCGCGGCCGCTCACATGCCCCTCGGACACGTTCGGGCACCGGCCCCTGGGGTCTAGCCAATTGAGACTCGCACGGCGGCTGCGGCGAGGCATCATCCCAGGTCTCCGCGTCGGCGGCCGACTATCGCTCGGCCGCTCTGATTGCTGAGATGCGTTCGTTCATGAAGGCGATCTCGGCGGCGTTGTCGCTACGCTCGATCGCTGCCCGGTAGGCGGCTTCGGCCTGGGCTCCGTGGCCCAGGCGTCGGAGGAGGTCGGCCCGGATCGCGTGGAAGAGGTAGTAGTGCTCGAGGGGTAGCTCCTCGATGAGTTCGAGGGCCACCCGTGGGCCGTCGATCTCAGCGACCGCGACGGATCGATTGAGGGCGACAACCGGAGAAGGGGTGATCGTGAGGAGCTGGTCGTAGAGGGCGAGGATCTGGGTCCAGTCGGTGTGCACGGCGGTGGGCGCGTCGCTGTGGACGGCATTGATGGCGGCTTGGATCTGGTACGGCCCTGGCTGGTTTCGCCGTAGGCATCGGCGAACGAGCTCCTGTCCCTCCTGAACCAGGGTGGGGTTCCAGCGGCCGCGATCCTGCTCGGGCAGGGGAACGAGTGTGCCCTCCCGAGTGATGCGAGTGTCGCCGCGGGCCTGTTCGAGCAGCATCAGGGCTAACAGCCCGACCGGTTCGGGCTCATCCGGCATCAGCTCGACCAGCAGCCGGCCGAGGCGGATAGCTTCAGTGGTCAGGTCCTCGCGGATCAGCCCTTCACCCGAGCTGGCGGCATAGCCCTCATTGAAGATCAGATAGATGACAGCAAGCACCGACGCCATACGTTCGGGCAGGTCGGCCTCTTTGGGGATCCGGTAGGGGATGCGCGCGTCGCGGATCTTTCCCTTGGCTCGTACCAATCGCTGGGCCATCGTCGACTCGGAGACCAAGAAGGCTCGAGCGATCTCGGGCGTGCTCAGTCCGCCGAGCAGCCGCAGCGTGAGCGCCACCTGCGCGGCGTTGTCCAGCGAAGGGTGGCAACAGGTGAAGATCAGGCGAAGACGATCGTCCCTCACCGGGCTCTCCTCGCGGTTCGTCGCGTGCCCTGAGCAGCATCGCCTGGGCGTGGCGATCGTCACGGGACGACTCGCGGCGCAAGCGGTCGATCGCTCGATTGCGCGCCGTGGTGATGATCCAGCCGGCCGGAGCCGGCGGCAGCCCGCTGGTGGGCCAGGTTGCGACCGCCGTGGTGAACGCGTCCTGGACCGCTTCTTCGGCCAGGTCGATGTCACCGAACACGCGGACCAAGACGGCCACGGCACGCCCGTATTGCTCACGGAATGCACGCTCGATCTCGGAATGCGAAACTACGGGCACAACGGCCGTTAGTCTTCCAGGTCGCCTTGGAACGGCCGGACCTCGATCGGGAGCGTCGTCGCCCTCGCCAGCTTGCGACCCCACTCGAGTGCCTCATCGAGGTTGGCCGCATTGATGATCGTCAAGCCGCCAATGTGCTCCTTGCCCTCCACATACGGCCCGTCGGTCATCGGCATCCCATCCCGGCGAGGATGCACCACCGTCGCCGAGCTTGCCCCGTAGAGGCCGGCTGAGAACACCCACGCGCCCGCTGAACGCATCTCCTCTCGGACCGCGCGTACATCGCCGACGATCTCGGCGAGGGCGTCCGCCGGTGGCGGGTCGCCGTCGGGCTGGTAGATACTCAGCAGGTACTGATTCATCGTGGACTCCTTCTCGCGCATAGCTCGTCCGGTCGGTGCTGGACCCGCCGCCCAATTCTGGCCGGAGCGCTCTCCTTCTCTTCTATCCCCGGTCGCGCTCGAACGTGGCGATCAACACGCCCGTGCTCGTGGTGACGCTGTCAACCAGGCGCAGCGATGCCTGCGTGCCGGCCGCAAACAGCCGGCGTCCGGTGCCCAGGACCAGAGGAGTGATCGACAGCAGATACTCGTCGATCAGATCGGCGGCCATGAGAGAACCGATCAGCACGCCGCTGCCCATGATCACGAGCTTCGTGTCTGAGCCCTCCTTGACGTCTGCTACCGCGGCCGGCACGTCGCCGTGCAGCAGGGTCGAGTTCGGCCAGTCGAGCCTGGCCGCCGGGTTGCTCGAGGCGACGTACTTGTGGGCGTCGTTCAGCGCCTCCTTAAAGGGGCCGCCCCGGTCGTTCCAGGATGTCAGCAGGTCCTCGTAGGTTCGTCGGCCGAACAGAAACGCCCGGTCCTCGCCCATCCGTTCGCCCATCTTGGCCACTGTCTCCTCGTCGCCGTATGGGATCCCCCAGCCGCCGTGCTCAAAGCCGTCCCGGGTGTCCTCGTCCGGCCGGCCCGGTCCTTGCATGACGCCGTCAAGCGTCACTCCGTTCATGACGATCACCTTGCCCATGTCCGTCCTTTCCGTCTCAGCGGCGCCACCAAGATGCGCTCCCTGGGGATTCGTCGAGACCGGGAACCCGACCTCTCACCCCCTACACGAACGATGCAGGCCGGGATCGACACTTCACCCCCCGAAAGAAAGACAAACATGGCGCTGGAGGGTGCCACCGGGCCCAGCGGGACGGACAGAGTCCATCTGTCCGTCTCTCAGTATGGCTGCGGGCCTTTTCCGCCGCCCCGCTCCGGCGCTATCGGATCGTCGACCGCCGGAGGCGCTTCCTCCGCCGCCAGACGTGCACAGCCAGGCAGACGACGAGGAGGAATCCGGAGTCGAGGTGCCATCGGTAGAAGGGCTTGGGCAGCGGCAGCTGCGTCGGTGCGCCACGGCCCCAGTCCACGATGCCTGACACAAGCACGTTGGCGGTGATGAAGAAGAGGAGGAGGTCCGACAGGGCGAGACGGGTTCTCCGTTCGACGAACGTCTTGGCCCGCACGACCCCCTTGGCCATGCGGGCGAGGGTCCGGCGCCGCTGGACCAAGTGCACGACCACCAGCCCGACGAAGACGAGGCCCACGTCGGAGTGGTAGGCGACCCGCACGTGCAGCAGCTGCAGCGTGCCGAGTGCGGCCGCGGCCGTGGCCAGCAGACCGAGATGGACGGCGAAACGGGATCGGGCGCCCCACGTGCTCGGGCGGTCAGCCGATGGTTCGAGCGTCCTCCCGGCTGAGGGCTCGAGTGGCGAGTCAACCATCGTTCACCTCCCGCGCCCGCGACCAGACACAGCCGAAGGAGTCACGACCAAGTGCCCTGGACTGGGTACCTCGACAGGGAACGCTCGATCAGCGGGTGCGCCACGCTCACGGGTGCTCCTCGCGGGCATACCGGTCATCAGCCTTCAGACGGCGCGGCGCCGGACCAGCCATACGGTCACGGCGATAAGCAGCACTGACAGGGCGAGCAGCCAGCCGCCCTCGATCCACTGGAACGGCCAGAACCGGCTGGCCGGCTGGTAGGTGGTCCATTGCGTGTACCCGTGTTGGGCGAAGCACTGGGCAAGGGTTGCCTGCGACGGCTTGCCAAGGGGTCCCGCCGGAAGAGAAGCGCACTGCTGGAGGAGGACGTGGGGGGCGTCCCTCCAGCTGACGAACGCGAACGTGCCGTCCTTGGTCCACCACTGGCTCTGGATCCACGCGGAGCCGGGCACGTTAGGGTTGCTGGTGACCAGCGGGGTCAGGTAGTGCCGGCGCAGGACGTTCGCAGCCACAAGAGCGAGCCCGGCATTGGCGGCCAGGGTGGCGATGATCGCGGGGACGACCCGACGGATGAGCAAGCCGGCCAGGGCGCCGATCGCGAAGGCAACTAGCGTCCAGGCGGCGAATGAGACCCCTCGCAGGTTGAACAACGCCGAAGAGAACGGTGACGCGTCAGAAAGATTCAGGGCCTGGTTGCCTGGGGCGAAATACGGTTGGTAGTACCAGGACAACAGCATGCTGAGGGCACCGGCGGCGGCGGTCACCACCACCCCGAGCACCACCAGCTTGGCCAGTGTCCAGCGCCACGGCCCGAAGCCCTGGGTCCAGGCGTAGCGGAACGTGCCGGTCTCGATCTCACGAGCAAGCACCGGCGCCCCGATGAACGCTCCGATCAGCGGGGGCACGAGCTGCAGTGCGTAGCCACCCACCAGAACATGGTTCGTGAAATTGAAGGTGGTGATCAGGTCGCCGCAGCCACCGGAGCTTTCCGGGTTGCAGGAGATCGCGGCGGCGTGAGCGTGATACAGCTGAAGGCCGGACCTCCATACGTACACAGCCAGCGCGCCCAGAAGCGCGGCCATGGTGCCCAGCGCGATCCGGTGCTGCCGCCAGGTGACCCAGACCATTCGCGGCCACGGTACGGGCCGCAGGCTCGCGTCTTCCTTCGGACGGGCGGACCCGGACAGCGCGGTCAGTGCGGTCACTTCGTCACCTCCGATGGCTCGGCGTCCCTGCCGCGGGCCGGGCCAGGCAGCGCGGCGGAGCCGGGCTCGCGCAGGTAGGCCAGGACGAGCTCTTCCAGGCCGACCGGATGCGCCTCCCAGCCCGAAGGGACCGGGTCATCGGCGGTGGCCCGGACCAGCAGGTGCGCCTGCGCCTCGGCCCGCCGGGCATGCACCACCGGCCGTTCGACGTATGTACCGACCTCGGCGGCCGGGCCGGTGAGTATGCGGTGACCGGTGAGCAAGTCGTCGACCTCGCCGGCCATCTGCACCCGGCCCTCAGCCAGCACGATCAGGTAGTCGGCCACCCGTTCGAGCTCGGCGAGGACGTGGGAGGACAGCAGCACCGACACACCGTCGTCGGCCGCCGCCGTCAACACCGTGGCCATGAAGTCGTGCCGGGCGATCGGGTCGAGCATCGCCACCGGCTCATCGAGCACGAGCAGCCGTGGCCGTCGGGCCAGCGCCAGGGTCAACGCGAGCTGCGCCTGCTGGCCGCCGGATAGCTTGCCTGCCTTACGTTTCACCGGGATACCCAACTCGGCTAGGCGGCCCTCCGCGTAGGCCTGGTCGAAGTGTCGGTTCAGATTGCGGGTCAGGTGCAACATGTCCGCGACCGACAAGTTCTTGTACAGCGGCGTGTCCTGGGCGACGAATGCGATGCCGTCCAGGGCGGCGGGCGAACCGGGCGAACGGCCGCCGAGCACGGTGAGGCCGCCCTCCGACGGCTGCGAAAGGCCGACGGCCAGGTTCAACAGCGTGCTCTTGCCTGCGCCGTTCGGACCGACCAGTGCGGCCACGTGACCGGCGGGGATGGCGAGCGAGCACTCGCGCAGCGCTTGCGTGCTGCCGTACCGCTTGCCCAGGCTGCTTGCCTCGACGATGTTCATGCGACGCCCTCCGCATTGCCGCTCGTTGCGCTGCCGCGTGTGCGCGACCCGCTGCGGCGCTCATAGAAATCCCGCAGCGCGCTGGTGAACAGCGCCACCATCCCGTTTTCGTCCAGCCCGGATCCGTCCGCCGCGGTCAGCCAGCCCGACAGGGAGCGGCGAAGCGCGGTCAGCTCGGGCAGGGCCACCTGACTGAGCGTCGCCTCGATGAACGTGCCCTGGCCGGGCCGCCCGACGCTGAGGCCCTTCGTCTCCAGTTCGCGGTAGGCCTTCAGCACCGTGTTCGGGTTGATGGCCAGCGAGGCGACCACGTCCCGGACCCTGGGAAGCTGGTCGCCGGGCTTGAGGTAGCCGAGCCGCAGCGCGTGCTCGACCTGGTGAACAAGCTGCAGGTAGGTCGGCACGCCCGAGGCGGCGTCGAGCCGGAATTCGATCGGCGCCGCCGCCGCTCCGCCCGCACCGGAGCTGTGCTCTTTATCTATGGTCATAAGTAAAGGATACAGATGCCGATGCCGCTGTCAAGGGCAGTGCGGTCAGCAGCGGGAGCCCACTTCGGACGAGTCTGAGGCCGTCCGTCCGGCGCTGCTGCCCCCGCCGACGAACCGACTGGGATTGACAGGCAGCTGTCTGGCTGCCTATAGTTAGGCAGCCACATGGCTGCCTATCCCTGGCCACCGGCGAGGGAGCAGAAGAGGAGGATCAAATGCCAGACATCAGACATCGTGTGTGCATCTCAGCCCCGATCGGAAGTGTGTACGAGGCGGTGGCGACCGAGAAGGGGATCTCCGAGTGGTGGACCCGAGACGGAGTCCGAGGAGAGTCGAGCGAGGGGTCGAGACTCCAGTTCTTCTTCGGTCAGCCGGAACCAGCCGCCGTCATGGAAGTCACTCGGCTCAGTCCCGACGGACACGTGAGCTGGCGCTGTGTGGAGGGCGCTGCCGAGTGGGTCGGGACGACGCTCACCTTCGACCTCACACAGGCGGACGACCAGACCGTGGTCCTGTTCACCCACGCCGACTGGCGAGAGCCAGTCGATTTCATGGCCCATTGCAGCGCCAGGTGGGCCTATTTCCTCCTGAGCCTCAAGAGCTACGTCGAGACGGGCAAGGGCACCCCATTCCCCGACGACCTCAAGTTCTAACGGCTGGGTGTGGGCCGGGCCATGGTCGATGTTTTCAAGGCGCTCGCCGACCCGAGTCGCCGTCACCTACTGGACTGCCTGAATGCGCGCAACGGGCAGAGCCTTCGGGAGCTCTCCGAAGACTTGGACATGGCCCGTCAATCGGTGAGCAAGCACTTGGCCATTCTCGAGGCAGCCAACCTCATCACGACCATCCGGCAGGGTCGCGACAAGCTCCACTATCTCAACGCTGCACCGATCAATGAGATCGCCGAACGTTGGATCAACCGCTACGACCGAGCACGGGTCCGATCCCTGTCGGACCTCAAACGAGCATTGGAGGAAACGCCGATGGAGAAGCCGCAATTCGTCTACACGACGTACATCAGGACCACACCTGAACGGCTGTGGCAGGGGCTGACCGAACCGTCGTTCACCCGTCGCTGGTGGCAGACCACCTTCGAAACGGACTGGACGGTGGGATCACCCATGATCTGGGACAACAATGGCATCGTCATCGCCGACCCGGAGCAGATCGTTCTCGAATCGGATCCATATCGGAAACTGGCCTATAGCTGGCATACCTTCACCCCGGAGCTGAACGAGCGGCTTCAACTCGGAGAAGAGGTATTTGCCAAGCTCGCCGGTGAGCGGCGATCACGAGTCACATTCGACATCGAGCCGGTCGGGGAGATGGTCAAACTGACCGTCGTTCATGATGACTTCGAGCCGGGAAGCACGGCGGCCACCATGGTGAGGAACGGCTGGCCCGTGTTCCTGTCCAGCCTGAAGACGCTGCTCGAAACGGGCGAGCCGCTCGCTTCGACTCGGATCGACCGGCAGGCGAAGTGAGTGCACCGCACGCGTCTCGGGACTTTCGGCTCTGCCCTCCAGAGTTGGAACGGTGGATGCTTGGTCCATGGCGACCGCGACTGCCCAGCCGATCAACCCGCAGCGACGCCGCGGCTTGGCCCTCGCCGAGGGTCTGACCGCGGCGTCGGCCATGGCTGGTGCGGTCGGGCTGGCGATCGGCTCGATCGATCTCGGAACGACGATCAACGCTCGGCTCCCTTTCGAGAGCCCGGCGTTCGGGGGTGTCGCCCTGGCCGTGGTAGTCGCGCTGCCGATGGCGGCCGGGGCGGTGTGCAGCTGGAGCGGCAGGCGGCGAGCCAACCTGATGGCCGTCGGTGCCGGCGTGGCCCTGATGGGCTGGATCCTGGTCGAGTTGGCTTGCATCCGCTCGATCTCCTGGTTGCACCCGACCTTGTTTATCGTCGGCGTGGCGATCGCCTTTGCCGGTTATCGCGGCTGGCACCTCACGTGGGGCGCCACGCCAGACGAGATCGCCGCCCCGTTGCCTGGAGATGCGATCGCGGTGCCGATCCGATTCTGTTCGACTCGGGCGCTCACGATTGGCGCACCGCCGTCATCGGTGTGGCCGTGGCTGACCCAGGTCGGCGTGGGTCGAGCCGGCTTCTACAGCTACGACCGCCTCGACAACAGGGGGCATCGGAGCGCAGACCAGGTGTTGGAGCAGTTCCAACAGGTTCAGATCGGCGACGTTGCCGCGCCCATGGATAGCCACCCCTCGCCGCTCACGTCGTTCCTCGTGGCGTCGGTCGTCCCCGAGAGGTCGCTCGTGTGGGCGAAGAGTGACGCGGTCTGGGCCTGGGAGCTCGTGCCCGTAGGCGAAGGCACACGACTCGTCGTGCGACTCCGGACCGGGGCGGACTGGCGACATCCCCTGCGAGCGCTCTTCGGCGTTGCCCTCATGGAGCTGGGCGACTTCCCGATGATGCGCAAGATGCTCATCGGCATACGCCAGCGAGCGGAGTCGCTCGCGCCGGCATCCGAACGCGAGCACCATGCGGTGTAGGGCGGGCACGCCGCAAAGCCGTGTCGCCGGAGACGGGCCTTGGCGAGACACGTGATGGTGGGGCTCGGAGGTGGCGTCGCCGTCGGTGCCGCGACCTATCTGGCGTCGGTCGCAGGACGTGCCTGACGTGGGGGGCGACGTCCGAGGACGTTGGCCGGGCCATGCCGGGGGACGACCTCTTGGGCAGCCCGGACTTCCTCTCGACCTGCGCCGTCGCCATCGAGGCGGCGCCGACTTCAATCTGGCCGTGGCTCGTGCAGATGGGGAGCGCAAGGGAGGGTCGCCGGCCGGTCGCCGAGCGCTCTGCCGCCTGAACGACGCCGCGTCACTGCCATACCCAGCCAAGGGCATCTGATCCATCCGACGCTCGGCGACGTCTGGGGCGTCGACCTCCGATCAGTCCTCGGGAAGAGCAGCAAAGTCTCGCTTTGCTCTCCGATACCACCCCAATCCCGATATCGGCTTCTTCCACCTACCCTTCATGTCCTTCAAGGCACTCTTGTGCGTTTCATCACCCCGGGCGACCATTTCCTCCAGATGTTTGTCCTCTGCCTTGATGACCTCATCCGCGGTCTGTCCGTGGAGCGGGACATCGCATGGTCCCCCCAGCTGTCTGCAGGTCATTGTCTTCATGCATCTCACTTCCTTTCATGTATTCGGCCGCCGACCGGAGCGAGTTGAACGGACGGGGATATCTCGTCCCAGTGTCACAACGCGGCCCTTGTTCGGCCAGCTCACGGTCACTCGCCTCGACCTCGGCCTAGCCACAGCATCGGGGACGGTCAGGCCTGTGCGATGCGGACGAGGTTGCCCGAGGGGTCCCGGAACGCACAGTCGCGCACTCCCCAGGGTTGGGAGGCCGGCTCCTGGAGCACCTCGGCGCCCGACGCCCTGACCTTCTCGAAGGTCGTGTCGAGGTCGTCGGAGCGAAAGATCGCAGCCTGCAGCGACCCTTGGGTCACGAGTGACAGGAGGGCGTCGCCCTCGGCCTGCGAACGACCGCCGTGCGGCTGGAACAACACGATGTCGACGTTCTGCCCCGGGGCGCCAACGGTGACCCAGCGGAAACCGTCGGACGCGATGTCGGCGCGGACCTCGAGGCCGAGCGCGTCGCGATAGAAGCCGAGGGCGTCGTCGGGGTCGTGGACGGGGATGAACATTGCGGAGATGGAAACGGTCATACCGCCACAGTAGGAGCACCGTCCCGCCGAGTGCTTCTCCGATCCTGCTTAGTGCCAGGGCGGGGCGAACGTCCGGCGCCCCGGCCCGCCCCGGCCCGGAGCTGACCAGGTGGGCCGGGTCGGCCGTGCTTAGACCGCGACTGTGGTACGCCGCGGTCGCGTTGCGAACATGCTCACGCACGACGGAACGACCTCGAGGGCGCGATGGTCGCGGGCGCCGTACTGCGACGGCGTCATGCCGACGATCTCGGTGAAGCGCGAGCTGAACGAGCCGAGGGACGTACATCCGACGGCGACGCAGGTGTCGGTGACCGAGTTCCCCTGGCGCAGTAGGGCCTTGGCCCGCTCGATGCGCCTGGTCATGAGGTACGAGTACGGAGTTTCGCCATAGGCGGCCCGGAACTTCCGTGAGAAGTGGGCGGGCGACATGAGCGCGGCACTGGCCATGGCCGGGACATCGAGGGGCTCGGCGTAGTCGCGGTCGATGAGGTCCCGCGCTCGGCGCAGGTGTGCGAGGTCGGCGATCTCCTCCGGCGTCATGTTGACGACGCTACCGGCTCCAACGCCCGTTCCGTCGAACGGGCCGAGTGCAAGCCCCCGAGGTGGATCCTCTGAGCGGGTCAGATCGGTCCAGCCTGCATGCGCAGCATGTCGGCGGAGCCGGCGCCGTCGACCGCGATGACCTGGCCGGACACGAAGCGTGCGGCCGGGCTGCACAGGAAGAGGGCCAGGTAGGCGATATCTGATCCGTGGCCGTGCATGCCGAGCGGGTTCTTGGGCCGATCGTCGCTACCGGGAACGGCCTCAGCGAAGCGCCGAACGCCCTCTGTACCCGCGATGGAACCGGGTGCGATGGCGTTGACCCGAATGCCGTAGGGTCCCCACTCGACGGCGCAACTCCGGGTCAGGGAATCGACGCCGGCCTTGGCCGCGGCCACATGCGACTGGTAGACGACGCCACGTTGGTCGAAAGGAGCACTGATGTTCACGATGTTCCCGCCGTGGGCCTGCAGCCAGGCATCGAACGCCGCCCGGGTCACGTTATATGTTCCGAGCAGGTCGATGTCGACGACGGCTTTGAACCCGTTCGGCGAGATCTTCGACATGGGTGCCGGGAAATTGCCAGCGGCGTCGTTGACCACGATGTCCAGCCTGCCGCACTCGGACACCAGGTGATCGATCACCGCCCGTACCGCCTGCGCATCGCGGACATCGCAGACGCCGAACGAGGCGTCGATCCCCTCGGCTTCGAGGGTGGCGACGGCAGCTTCGAGGTTCTCGGTCTTTCGGCTGGCCATCGTGACGCGGGCGCCATGTGTCCCCAGCACCCGGCAGATCTCCAAGCCGATCCCTGTAGCTCCACCGGTCACGAATGCGACTTGCCCCTTCAGCATGTCCAGGTTGAAGCAGCTTGGTTCCATGCTCGTCGATTATGACATCAGGGGAGCACGGTCGGACCGGGCCGATCGACCTGATCCTGGTGGCCACCTCGAACTGAACGCAACAGACCGAGGGAAGCCCGGTGCTGCCCAGATGAGCATCGGCGAGGACGGGCCATGATCGTCGCCGATGTCGGGGGTGAGCAGCAGCCACCCCGAGACGGCATCGTGACTCATGTCCTCAAGGTCAGGGTCGTGGACGTGGAGGCCCGAATTCGAGCGGGCTCGGTCCTACGCGGCCCGTGTGCTCGAGGGGCCGACTGAGCGGCCGTACGGCGAGCGGGAATGTACCATCGAGGACCTGGCCGGCCACCGCTGGCAGTTCACCGAGACCGTGCGAGACATGGCCCCTGAGGAGTACGGATCCGAGACCGTCGACCCCTGGCCGCGCCCCGGAGCCGGGCCGGGCCTTCAGTAAGGACGAGGCGCCGACGGTACGCCTATCCCGCCGGTCGAACCCGGAATATCGGCCAGCCGATCTCGGTGCGCCAGGCCGCTTCGTCCGGCGTGTCGTGCCGCCCAACGAGGTACCGTTCGCGAATCGGCCCGTCCACCGCCAGTGCGTGCTCGGACACGTACGCAGCCAGGGACCCATAGGCGCGGTCGATGTCGGCGTGCGACCCGACGTGTACCACCGTGGCCAACTCGGTCGCCGGTAGGGAGTGGGCCGTGACCCGGCCCACGGGACAGACGGCCTCGCCCGAAGGCAGGAACGTCGTTATCTCGCCGCGCTCATCGGAGAAGAAGCCATTGGAAACGACTGCCCCGGGGGGACCGGTGGTCGGCACATCCTGGGCTGCCAGCGTCGCATGGAGCTCCCCGATGGCCCCCTGAAACCAGGGCCCCAGGTCCTCGAGCCCGACCACGGCACGGATGGCGGCCGACTGGATCGCGGGCTCGCTCCGGTGCTCGATGGGCAGAGTGGGCGGCGGCCCCTGCAGCAGATCCCGCAGGGAGGCCACGGCCGCCTGGGTGTCGGCCAACTCCTGCTCCAGGCGGGCGAGATGGGCGGCGATCAGGTCGTTGCGGGTTCCAATGTCAGCCGCCCCGAGTACCTCGCCGATCTCTTCCAGGGGCATACCCAGATCGCGGAAGCGGCGGATCACCTGCGCGGTGGGAATCTGTTCGGTCGTGTATCGGCGGTAGCCCGATCCGGGATCGACCTCGGCGGGCACGAGCAGCCCGAGGCGGTGATAGTGGCGGAGGGTCTTGATGCTCAGGTGCGTCCCCCGGGAGAAGTCACCAATGGCCAAGGACGGTTGCACGCCCTTCAGTCTTGACTCTCCCTCTAGGGGAGAGTCAAGGTCCGGGCAGGTCGTTGACCCTCCGGTGGGGGGATGGAGCATCGTGGTCTCGACGGGCCCCCCGGCCCAGGAGAGGAGACAGCAGTCCTATGGCAACCGAGCTCACCGGCGTCGTCGCCGATCACATCACCGCAGTGAATTCCTTCGACACCGACGCCGTCGTCGCCACCTTTGCCCCCGACGCCTACGTCAATGACGCACGGCGAGAGATCAACGGGACCGACGCCATTCGGCGGTGGGTCGAAAAGGAGATGGTCGGAGACCACGTCACGATGGAGGTACGCGAGGTCGTCGACCACTACGGCGACACCATCGTGCGGGCCCGCTACGACGGCACCTACGACAAGACAAACCTTCCAGACGAGTTGGTAATGTCGAACTACTTCAGTATTCGCGATGGGAAGATCGTCAGCCTTGCCGTGATATTCAACCAGCCGTCCCCCTACTGATCGTGGTCGCGTGGCCGGCCGACACGGTGATCGGGCCTCGACACTCCGTATTCGACTCCGTACTCGGCCGAGATCAGTCGCTGGCCACCGGCGCCGTTGCCACCCCGAGCGATTGCCGATGGCCGTGGGCCACGTCCCGCCGACCGACTACCAGGGAAGGCCAACGATGAGCGGTCCTGCGCCCGCTCGGTCCGGCAAGGTCAGCCCCCGCCAGGCGTCCCGCCTACTGGCTCAGCGCGACCCCGTCATCGCTGGACTGTTGGCAGAGGCCGGTCCGCCCAGCTTCCCCCGGGCGACCGACACCCACTTCGCCGCCCTTGTCCGCTCGGTCACCCACCAACAGCTCGCCGGGGCGGCCGCCCAGGCGATCCACGGGCGTGTGGTACATGCGCTCGACGATGAGATTACGCCCGAACGTCTCCTCGCCACCCCGACCGAAGTCCTGCGCGCGGCCGGACTGTCCGGCAATAAGGTTCTCTCCCTACAAGACCTGGCCACCAAGGTCCTCGACGGCACCGTCGTGCTCGATAGCCGACGCCTGGCCCGCGAGGGCGACGAGGAAGTGGTATCCCGTCTGACCAGCGTCCGGGGCATCGGGAAGTGGTCAGCGGAGATGTTCCTCATGTTCCAGCTCCGCCGCCTCGATGTCTGGCCCACTGGGGACCTCGGCGTCCGCAAGGGCTTCGCCCTGGCCTGGGGAATCCCCACCCCGACCCCGAAACAGCTGGATGCGCTGGGCGAGCCTTACCACCCCTACCGCACCATCGTCGCCTGGTACTGCTGGCGAGCCACGGAGCTCTATGCCGGCGCTGTGCCCACTGCCCTCACTGCCCGACCGAGCACCTAAGTCGAAGCATCAATAGTTAAGTTACCTCTTTACTATATGGTTCTAGTCCCATATAGTTAAGGTCATGCCTAACCAAACCGGGCGGCTCGACCAGGTGTTCCAAGCGCTGGTCGATCCGAGCCGACGCAGCATCGTGGAGCGATTGATCAAGGGCCCAGCCTCGGTGAAGGAGTTGGCCCAGCCCCTGACCATGTCCCTCCCAGCAGTCATGCAGCACCTCGGCGTGCTCAAGGCCTGCGGTCTAGTCGGCTCGGAGAAAGTGGGCCGGGTGCGGACCTGTCACGTCGACCCCGAGGGACTGCGGTTCGCCGAGGACTGGCTCAGTTCCCAACGAACTGCCTGGGAGCACCGTCTCGACCGCCTCGGCGAAATCCTCGCCGACGAACCCCGAACTCGACAAGAAGGGAACAACTCATGACCGAACACGCCGTCAACCACGCCACTTTCACCCTCGAACGGAAGTACCCGGTGCCCCCGGCCCGGGTTTTCGCAGCCTGGGCCGACCCCGAGACGAAACGCCGGTGGTTCGGCGGCCCCGACTCCGACCATCGGCTCGATTTTCGGGTCGGCGGCCAAGAGGTCAACCGTGGCCGACACGACGGGAACGAGCTGACCTTCGAGACCGTCTACCGCGACATCGTCGAGGGCAAACGGATCGTCTACACCTCTGTGCTCTCTCAAGGCAACCGACCGGCCACCGTGTCGTTGACCACCGTCCAGCTCTACGCCGCTGGCGACGGCACCCGGCTGGTCCTCACCGAGCAGGGGACATTTCTCGACGGGCTCGAGCAGCCGGCCTGGCGGGAGCAAGGCACCGCCGACCAGCTGAACGCGCTCGGCGCCGAGCTCAAGGCCCTCGAGTAGGGACTGAGCCGGCAAAAACTCCGGTAGAGCTACTGGTGGGCGACTATGGCGACGGGCTCGGTTTCTCAGATCCGGGCCCGTCGAAGACCTCACCTGAGCGACCGGGGTCAGGTCGACCGCGGCATCCACGCGGGCCGATCGACCTCGATCCTGGGCAGGGCAGAGGTGACGCGCCCGAAGCGCCCGGAGTCGGTGGCCCAGTCCAGGTACCCCGCCTCGACTTCTTCCCTGGTGCGGGCCACGAAGTTCCACCACATGAGCAGCCGCTCCTCATAGGGCGTGCCCCCGAGCAGTAGGACGCGACTCTGCCTGTCGGTGCTGAGGCCGAGCTCGTCTCGACCGGCACCGAGATACACGAGGTGTCCCGGGGTGGCAACGGTGCCCTCGACCAGGATGGCGCCGTTCATGACGAACAGGGCGTATTCGAAGGCAAGCTCCAAAGGAACGGTCGTGGCGCCGCCCAGCAGGTGGAGATCGACGCCGACGTGGTCGGTGTCCCGGCGCGCCGGCGACTCCGAGGCTGCGAGCTCTCCAATGAGGACGGTCGCCCCGCAGTGATCCAGCTCGACCTGCGGTAGCTCAGCGTGGTGCTCAAAGGCCGGTGCCCCGTGCCGAGTCGCCGACGGTTGGGCGACCCAGAGTTGCACGCCGTGCAGCGCACTGCGGTGCCCGCTGGTCGCCTCTTCGGCGTGAGCCACTCCCTGTCCAGCTGTCATGAGATTGAGCTGACCGGGACGGATGACTTGCTCGGAGCCCAGGCTGTCCCGGTGCCAGAGCTCGCCGTCGAGCAGCCATGTCACGGTCTGTAGGCCCATGTGGGGGTGAGGCCCGATGTCCGGCCGGTGCTGCTCGTCGGCTTCCACCGGCCCGAAATGGTCGGCGAAGCACCACGACCCGACCGTGCGGCGGCCACGGTTCGGCAGGGCGCGGCGCACCTGCAGCGAGCCGACACCGGCCAACCGGCTGTCACTCAGGGCTACGACAGGGGCCGGCGCCGGCGCCGGACCCAGTGTGTCAACCGTGTCCGGGACGTCTTCGGCGTCCACGGGCCCGCTCATCTCAATTCCTGCTTCCCACTCGAGGCATCAATTCGAGCCACCATCCGGTCTGAGTACCGGCGGAGCCGAGCGATCTCGGCGGCATCGAACTCGTCGATCAAAAGGGCGCGCACGGCTTCCACGTGCGCCGGCGCACTGGCGACGAGCTTTGAGAACCCGGCGTCGGTCAGGATCGCGTTAGTGAAGCGACCGTCGGTGGGATCGGGTTCCCGGCGAACGAACCCCCAGGACTCGAGTCGCTGCACCAGATGGGACAAGCGGGAGAGCGACGCGTCGGTCACGGCAGCCAGCTCGCTCATCCGGAGGGTTCGCCCCGGCTCCTCGGACAGCCTGGCCAGTGCGTGATACTCGAGAAAGCTCAAGTCGGCATCCCTCTCCAGCTGGGATTCCAGGGCCCAACGCAACCTGGTCATCATGGTGGCCAGGGAGCGCCAGGCCTGTTGCTGGTCGTCGTCCAGCCAGTGGATGTCGGCCGGCGCCGGTGGATCACCTCTTTTCTTCCTGGCCCTACCCATGAGTCTACGACTTCTCCCGTGGGGCTTGAAGTTTCAAGTGATCGGTCGTGCCTACCGAAAGGTGATGGCATCACTCATGGCACAAATTACGGTTGACATGGCACCAAAATGATGCCATAGTGGTGCCATGGACCTCCGGATCTACATCGACAACCTCCAGCGCCAGCTCGCAGTGGCCGCCGGGGCCGGCGGCGAAGAAGCGAGCGCGCTGGCCGAGCGCCTGATCGCACCCTTGGAGGCGGCGATCCGCCTCACGTTGCTCGACGTGTTGGCGGTGGCGGCGGAGGAGATCACCTGTGCCCTCGCCCCCGGATCGGTCGAGGTGCGCCTCCGGGGACGTGACCCCGAGTTCGTGGTGACGCCGCCACCGGTCGACCTCGACGGCCCGCCGTACGGGGGCAGTGAGACGAAGGTCGGCCCGGTGACGGGTACCGGGGCGCCGTCGGCGGCCGAGGGCGACGACAACACGATGTCGCGCATCAACCTGCGCCTCCCCGACCATCTCAAGACCCGTATCGAGGACGCAGCCGGAATAGAGGGGCTCTCGGTCAACGCCTGGCTCGTACGCGCATCAGCCGCCGCGTTGGAGCGAACCGACACGGGACCCCGGGCCGGCCGTCGTGTCCCGCGCGGTGCGCAGCGCTACACGGGCTGGGCCCGTTAACGCCGGCCAGGGGATTCCTGGCACCACCGCTCCCACTCGTAGACCTACCCGCCCATCGACTCCCACCCATCGACTCAAAGGACAGCCATGCCCACGTTCGATACCCCGGCACCGATCTCCGTCACGGTGGAGCTCGGCGTCGGTAACATCCGGATCGTCGCCAGCGACCGTCGTGACACCGTTGTCGAGGTGCACCCGAGCGACGACGCCAAGCAGCCCGATGTGTCTGCCGCCAAACACACAGGCGTCGAGTTCGCTGACGGTGAGCTGGTGATCAAGGGGCCCAAGGGGTGGCGGCGCTTCGGCGTGCGCAGCGAGACCGAGGCGATCACGGTACAGGTCGAGCTGCCGTCGGGGTCGCAACTACACGGTCAAACGGGGGTCGCCGTACTGCACGCCACCGGACGCCTGGGCGAGTGTCACTACAAGACCGGTCTCGGCGACATCAACATCGAGCGAGCCGGCCCGGTGTCTCTAAGGTCTGGGAGCGGTGACATCGCGGTCGGTGAGGCAATCGGCCCCACCGAGGTCACCACGGGCTCGGGGTCGGTCCGGATGGGCCGTCTCGACGGCACGGCCGTGGTCAAGAACTCCAACGGCGACACCTCGATCGGTGAGGTCACCGGCGACCTGCGGGTGAACTCGGCCAACGGCACCATCGTGGTCGACCGGGCGCAGGCAAGCGTCGAGGCCAAAACGGCCAATGGGGACCTCTGCCTCCGGGAGGTGACTCGCGGCGAGGTGCTCGCCCAGACCGCCATGGGCAAGGTCGACATCGGAGTCCTCGACGGAGTGACCGCCTATTTGGACCTCGACACTCGCTTCGGAAGTGTGCACAACGAGCTCGACTCGGTTGAGCGTCCAGAGGCAGGCGGGGACACGGTGGAGGTCCGCGCCCGCACCGCAATCGGCGATGTCACCGTGCGCCGCTCCCTGGCACACGACTCCGGGCCAATCGCGCTGTGATCGCCACCGCGACCGTCGGGTCGGCGCTCGAGGCCGGGGGCCTGCGCAGGTCGTTCTCGCTGCTCGGCCCGAACGGCGCGGGCCAGACGACGTTCACGTCGCTCGCCTCGATCAGACCCGCCAGCCCGACGAGGTGCGGGGCGCTATCGGTGTCATCATCACCTGACCTTCGGGCCCTGTTCAGAGTGCCGCGGCGGCCTCGTGCTCGCAGACCGTACCGTCGAAGAACCTTGGGTTCGCGCCGGCATGGAGTCGGACCGGGTTGGTGAAGGTGAACTGCTCGAACTCCTGAGGCGTGACCGCTCCCCGCTCGAGCAGCTCGTAGGCCTCGACCATCACGGTGCGCATCACCGGGGCGTCCCAGTGGGACACGTCGCTTCCCAGCATCGGCCGCAACGCCACCCGGTGTCCGTCGAGGTCGAGGTGGAAGCCGAAGGAGATCAACGGGTCGTCGGCCTCGCAGCCGAAGTAGAGCCGGGTCTCGAACGGCTCGATGATCTCCTCTACGCTCGAGACGCCTGCGGCGGCGAACTCGTCGAGCACCAGGGGACGGCCGGGGCGCCGGGACAGGTGCTCTCCCAGTTGGCTCAGGTTGGCGGTCATCTCGGCACTTCCGTACTTCTCGACCAGGGCCAGCACCGCGGCGACATCGAGCCTGCCCGGATCGAGATCACCGATGGCGTGCCCACCGCGCTTGTCCCAGTGCCCGATGAGGTCGGCGAGCAGGGCACATCCCCAGGTCACACCGCCTTCGAGGAAGCCGATGCGAAGGTCGGGGAATCGCCGGTACACGCCCCCGAGGAAGAGCGCCTTGCAGAGGGCCTCGTGGGCACCGGCGATCCCGTTGACGTGGTTGAAGACGTAGTTGGTGATCGATCGGGCCGGGTGCACCTGCTGGAGGGAGCTGTGGAACGCCGGGGCAACCCGGTTGCGTACGCAGGCCTCCCATACCGGGTCGTAGTCATACGGACTGTCGAGGCCGAAGACGTCGAGACGCGAGCCCACCGGTATGCCGACCTTCGGCCCCACCGGCCGGAAGGCGTGCCCGGCCAGCACCACCGACTTGAAGCCGAGCTCCTGGACGGCGAAGTCGATCTCGGCCACCGCCTCGTCCGGGTGTTGCATGGGGATAAGCGCCCCGGGCTCGAGTCGGTCGCGATAGGGGGCGAACAGGTTGGCGACGTACCGGTTCGTGGCCCGGCAGGTCGGGGCGCGGAGCTCGTCGTCGGCGTTGGTGAGGAAACCCAGCGTCCACGACGGATAGATCAGCATGAAGTCGATGCCCAGTTCGTCCAGGCGGTCGTACATCAGGCGGGGGAGGTATGCCGTGGCCCGGTCCCGGGGGTCCGAGACAGGATTCCCCCACCACGAGGGCATGGACCGCCAGGCATCGACCACCGAGGGCCTGGACCGGTCGGCCTCGAACACCGCGGTATCCAGCTGCTGTTGGGCGTGGGCCCGGAAGCGGTCCCGGAGCGAGGCCCCGCCCGCCTCTTCGAGGTATGTGAGTATCTCGGCGTCGACCAGGGGCATGAACTCCATGAAGTGCCCGTCGGCGTCCACGATCGGGTGCCCGACCTCCGAACGGACTTCGGCTGCCGTCATGTTCCGTGTCGTTGTCACCGGCGTGTCACCTCGAGATCCTCGTGCTCGTTCGTTCCGGACCGACCCGTTCCGCTGATCCCGGGTCGCCAACACTCCTAGTCGGACAGGCCCAGATCGCGTGCCCAGACCAGGTTCATCCTGGCCGACTCCACGTGGGCGATGTGGACCACGTGGCCCTCTCCCTGGTTGGGGTCGCCGTAGAGGATCCGATCGGAATCCTGTCCCTCCGCCTCGGTGGCCAGGCGATCGAGATCGTGCCAGTAGGCGAGCTCGTCGGCAGTGGGAGAGAAGACCTCGTGGACCAGGGGAATGTGGTCGGGATTGCCGAGCATCATCCCGTAGTAGCCGAGATCCCTGAGCTCGGTGGCCCAGGCCCGGAGGCCGTCCAGGTCGTCGCTGTCCCCACCCCACATGCCGCTGATCGGATAGCGGATCCCGGCCGCCCTGGCGTCGAGGAGGACCTTGGAGCGGATGAAGAGGGTCTCCCTGCCCTCCATCGACCAGCGAAAGCCCACGGCCCGGTGAATGTCTCCGAACCGGGAGATGGCGCCGCCCATGTAGAGGACCCGCGGCGAGGCCATGGCGATGTCGTAGGCCAGTCGAAGGGCCTGGGCGGTCTCGAGGATCGGGTAGATGATGGTGGATCCGGGGGGCCGGGCTGATTCGTCCTCCATACAGGCGAGGAGTGCGTCGGCGCCATGGATGTCGCGTGGCCCCTGCACCTTCGGCAACAGGATCCCGGCCAGCTTCGGATGCATGACCGCACGCAGGTCCTTCAGGGTCTGACCGGTGTCGACGGGCTGGACCCGGGCGAACCAGAGCGCCCCGTCCGGGTCGCCGGGAGGACCGGCGAGGAACTCCGAGACAATGCCGCGAGCCCGCTCGCGGTCCGCCTCCGAGCACGGTGTGCGGGGCTCCTCGAGATCGAGCACCACCGCGTCGGCACCATGTGACCGCGATTTCTCGACCTGGTCCGGCTCGCTGCCGGGTACGAAGAGGACCGTGCGTAGCGGTCTGGTGTGCGCCTTCTCCTCAGTCACGCTTCCCCCTGGCCCGGTCAGGCCCTCGGTCGGGCCACCCGGTTTCGAACAGTAGCAATCTCGCTCTCGACCGGCAGCCCGGTCCGACAAGGGTTCGAAGCCCCCCTGATCCCGACGTCAGGCCCGGTTACGTGACCTGGCGACCGCAGAACGTGTTGGGGCACTAGTGTTCGGCCACGAGTTCCCGCCCGGGGGCCGGCTGCCACCCTCAGTACGGGTTGGACACAAGGGGGAGACCATGTCGGCTCGGGGCCGCACCAGCATCGGCGCGGTTGTCGTCGCATTGACAGTCGTGATCGCCGGCATCGGATCCGCCCTGGTCGGAATGGCAGCCCCGGCGATAGCTGCGCCCACGGCCAGCGGCGCATCGGCCCCCTCGGAGCAGTTCCGCTTCGGTTGCACCGGACGCCCTGACACGTGGATCGTCCCCGACGGCGTCACGCTGATCAACCTCGACCTGCAGGGGGCCAACGGGGCCAAGGACTTCCAGGCCGGGACGCCCGGACGCGGGGGGCGGGTCCAGGCGACAGTGGCCGTCACACCGGGTCAGGCCCTTCAGGTCAACGTCGGTTGCCGAGGGGGCCTTCCGCCAGACCGGACCAGTGCGGGCGGCGCCGGTGGCTTCAACGGAGGTGGTACCGGCGGCGTCGGAGGATTGCGGGGCGGCGGCGGCATCGGCGGGGGTGGGGCCACCGACGTCCGTATGGGCGGAACGGGGTTGGCAGACCGTATCGCTGTGGCCGGCGGTGGCGCAGGGGCCGGGGGCCCGGGCATTCGCGAGCTGGGGCGCGCCGGTGGGGCCGGGGGCGGCAGCCAGGGACAGCCGGGCGCAGACAGCTCGGGTCCTGTCGCGGGCGGTGGCGGTGGCGGTGGTGGCACTCAGAACTCGGTTGGCGGCCCGGGGTACCACGGCGGTTTTGCCGGGACGGGCGCCACCGGCGGCACCGGCGGTGCGGGCACCGTGGGCGCGGGTAACGGCACCGGCGGCGGTGGAGGTGGCGGTGGCTACTTCGGCGGTGGCGGGGGAGGGGCCGGTTCGGGCAGTGGGGACTTCCCGGCCGGCGGCGGCGGTGGAGGATCGGCGTTCGGGCCTCCGGGTTCCATCCTCACCTCTGGCGTGTCCGACGGCCCCGATGGCCTGGCCGTCATCGTGACCAATCCGGGCAGCGCCCCGACCCTGAGCGGTGACCCGACCCCGGGCACCATCTTGCACCCCTATACATTCAGCTTCACCGTCGCCGGCAACCCGGCTCCGAACGTGACCGTCACCGACGGCACGTTGCCTCCTGGGCTCTCCCTCTCGCTCGGCGGACAGCTATCGGGGACGCCGCAAACCGCGGGGCGCTACCCGTTTACCGTGACCGCCTCCAACGGGGTATTGCCGGATGCATCCCACCAGGCGGTCATGGTCGTCACCGGCGCCCCGGCCCGGGTGGCCCTCACCTCTTCGGCCAACCCTGCCGAGTTCAGCCAACCGGTCACCGTCAGTGCCTTGGTGTCGCCCAACTCATCGACGGTCCACCTACCGGTGCCCACCGGCACGGTCCAGTTCTTCGACGGGAGCGAAAGCCTGGGCACGGCGACCCTCGTCGGTGCCGGAGGTGGTGATGCCACGGCCACGCTCGGGGCCCTCACCACGCTCCCGGTTGCCACCCACACCATCACGGCAAGCTATAGCGGTGACCCGGTCTTCGCCCCGATCACCGGCCCACCGCTGAACCAGGTGGTCGCCAATGTGGCTACGGTGACAAAGGTCACCTCCTCGGCCAACCCGGCGGACTTCGACCAGGCGATCACGTTCACGGCCACGGTGCGCCAGCGCGGCCCGGCCACAGTCGAGCCCACCGGCTCGGTGGTCTTCACCGTCGACGGCTCGGCCAAACCGGCCGTCACCCTGCAGAACGGGTCGGCCGCGCTGGCCCCTCTCACGTTGCCTACTGGCCAACACACGGTGGGAGCCGAGTACGTGCCCACCGGCAACTTCAGTGTGAGTGGCGACACCCTCGCTTCGGGCCAGGAGGTACGGCGGGCGTTGACCACGGCCTCGATCTCGTCGTCGGCCAACCCGGCCACCACCGCCCAACAGGTGACGGTGTCGGCCACGGTCACGGCGGTGGCCCCGGCCGTGGGATCACCGACCGGGTCGGTCGAGCTCTATGTCGACTCGAAAAAGGCGGGTGACAAGGCGGTCGACAGTACGGGGCGGGCCTCCTTCGTGCTGCCCAAGCTCGAGGTCGGCGGGCACAACACGTACGTGGTCTACCGCGGTGACCGAGAGTTCGGACAGAGCGTGTCCCAGCCGATCGTCCAGGTCATCGATCCGTCCTGACATTGGAGCCGACCCGACGGCCACCGGTAGGCGGCCCCGGTTCGAGGGCCCGATCCACGGTAGCGTTGCCCACAGTGACGTCAGCCGACAACGAACACCTGGTGGCCGGGGGCGAGACGGCGGCGACCTTCAAGCTTGTCCACGACCACGCCGACCGCATGTACCTCTGGGACTACGAGCGGTGCCGGACCCAGCTGGTCACGTTGTACAACAAGGCCATGGGCTCACAGTGGAACAGCCTGACCGACCTGGACTGGGACATCGATGTCGATCCCGAGGGACTGGTCGACCAGGGGTCCCCGTCCATGCAACTGTTCCGGGCCACTGCGGCCGAGCCGGGCTCGCCCATCGCCAGTTGGGGCGACCGGGAGTTCACCGCGCTGGGCATCGAGATGTTCAAGGCCTCGATCAGCCAGTTCATGCACGGCGAGCAGGGAGCCATGCTCACCGCGGCCAAGATCGTCGAGACAGTTCCGTGGATCGACGCCAAGTACTACGCCGCCACCCAGACCATGGACGAGGCCCGACATACCGAGGTCTTTGCCAAGTACCTCGATCTCAAAGTGGGGGAGGCGTACCCGATGAGCCCCTTCCTCGAAGAGCAGATCACCGTCTTGCTCGAGGACAGTCGCTGGGACATCGCCTACCTGGGCATGCAGATCGTGATCGAGAGCCTGGCCCTGGCCGCCTTCGGCGACATGCTGCGCCGGACCTCGGAGCCGCTGCTGGCCAAGCTCCTTCGCTATGTCATGTCCGACGAGGCTCGACACGTCGCCTTCGGAATCCTCACCCTCAAGGAGCTCTACGCCGGATTGACCGACGCCGAGCTGAAGGACCGCCAGGAGTTCCTCTTGGACAACACGCTGCGCAACCGGGCCCGGTCGACGACGCCGGAGATGTGGGAGCGTCTGGGTGTGGATGCCGGCGCCCTGGTTCCCCATCTTTCGGCTGCCGCCGGCAAGATGAAGGCGAGCCCGTTCGCCGGCTTCCAGCGGGGTTTCTTCGCCAAGCTGGTACCGAACGTCGGCAAGCTCGGCCTCTTGGACGCCAATGGCGGCTACCTGCGGGACCGGTGGGGTGCGGCCGGCCTGCTCGAGTTCGAGCACGCCGACGACACGCTGTCCGACTACGCCGCCTACGACGAGGTGGCCAAGGACCGGAGCATGGCCCGGTGAAGGTCGATCCGGACGGGGCCGGATTCGACCAGGCGCGCCTCGAGCGGATCACCGAGCATTTCGAGTCCCGCTATGTGGCCACCGGCAAGATCGCCGGCTGCCAGGTGGCCGTGTCACGAGGCGGCAAGGTCGCCTACTGGCGTTCGTTCGGTCTCATGGACCGCGAGCGCTCGAAGCCGGTGGCAGACGACACCGTCTGGCGCATCTACTCGATGACCAAGCCGGTGACCTCGCTCGCTCTGATGCAGCTCTACGAGCTGGGACGGTTCCAGCTGGCTGACCCGCTCGATCGCTACATACCCGAGTGGCGTGGGCTCAAAGTGGGTGAGCTTCACTCCGACGGGTCGATCCAGATCGTCGACCAGGATCGTCCGGTGTCGGTCCGAGACGCACTGACCCACATGACCGGCCTGGCCGGCGGCCTGGTCCCGGGCCACCCGACCGACGATCGCTTCGCTGCCGCGTTACGGGAGAACCGGAGCGGGATGACGCTCGAGGGGGTGTGCTCGTTGTTGGCCGACTACCCGCTCAAGTTCCAACCGGGCTCACGCTGGAATTACGGGCTCTCCACCGACGTCTGTGCCCGATTGGTCGAGATCCTCTCGGGCGAGCGGTTCGACCGCTACCTGGAAGCCAACGTGTTCGCGCCACTGGGCATGATCGACACCGCCTTCGCCGTGCCCGACGGCTCGTTGGCCCGCTTCGCCGCCTGTTACGACTACCGGCCCGGTCGGCCGCCCGCCGTGCAGGACGATCCCGAGCACAGCCCGTATCGACGGCCCCGCTCCTACCTGTCGGGCGCCGGCGGCCTCGTCTCGACCTCGGGCGACTACCTCCGCTTCTGCCAAATGTTGCTCAACGGTGGCGAGCTCGAAGGCCGGCGCCTCCTGGGCCGCAAGACCCTCGAGCTCATGACGTGCAACCACCTCCCCAACGATGCCGACCTGGCCGACCTGGCCACCGGCGGCTTCGGCGAGGCCGAGTTCGAGGGGGTCGGCTTCGGTCTCGGGTTCGCCATCGGCAAGGGGCCGGGGGCGACGGCCACCGCGGGGTCGGCCGGGGAGTACTACTGGGGCGGGGCGGCCAGCACGGCATTCTGGGTCGACCCGGCCGAGGACCTGACCGTTGTGTTCATGACCCAGCTCCTGCCCTCGAGCACCTACCCGTTCCGGGCTCAGCTGCGGGCGCTGGTGTACCAGGCTCTCGCCGACTGACAGGTGACGGCGTCGCGGCGTCGCGGCGGTAACGGGCATGGCTGCACCACCGAGGCCTCGCCGGTCAGGGTTCGATCAACACCTTGATGCAGTCGGCGCTCCGGGCCGCGGCTGCGGCGTAGGCCTCGGGGGCCTCGGCCAACGGGAATCGGTGGGTGAAGACGCCGTCGGTCCGCAGCCGGCCGTTGGCCACCAGGGGGACCAGTTCCTTCCAGGTCTGGTGGACCGGGGCGGTGGTCATGCGCAGGGTGACACTCCGGAACAGGCCCAACAGGATGGGGAGCGGGAAGGGATCGAGGCTGTGCACACCGACGACCGAGACCGTTCCCCCGGCCCGGACACAGGCCAGGGCGTCGGTGAGGGTGGCATCGGTGGCGACGGCGTCGATGACCGCGTCCGCCCCTCGCCCACCGGTTGCCTCCCGGACCGTCTCGATCGTCGATCCCTCGATCGGGATCGCACCCGAGTCAGCGCCCAGGGCGCGGCGTCCGGCCACCGGATCGGCGCCCAGCACCCTGCCGGCGCCGAGTGCCGAGCGCGGCGCGCACGGCGCAGAGCCCGACGGCACCGAGGCCGAGCACGACGACCGTGCCACCAGCGGGGATGTCGGCCCGCTTGGCTCCGATCCACCCGGTGTTGAGGTTGTCGGTAAGCAGCAGCGCCGCCTCGTCGTCGATCCCCTCGGGGATCCGCAGCATCTGGAAATCGGCTGCTGGCACCGCCACCGCGGAGGCCTGTCCTCCGGGCAGCACGCCCGACCCGAAGACCTTGGGTCCCTCGACGCACGTCACCGGGTCTCCGGTCGCACAACCGTCACAATGCCCGCATCCGGCCACCGATGCGGTGAGCACCCGGTCGCCGGGCCGGAACGACCGCACGCCCGAGCCCACCTCGACCACGGTGCCGATGAACTCGTGGCCCACCGGGAAGCCCACGCCCACCGGGATGTCCCCGTCGTAGAAGTGCAGGTCCGATCCACAAATGCCGGCGGCCTCCACCGCCACCACCGCGCCGTCGGCGTCGGGCGGTACGGCGTCGGGAGCCTCGTCCACCCGGACCTGGCGTGGACCATCAATGACGACGTGCAACACGGGTCCTCCCTGGGCTCTCCTGACACAATCGCACCGTTGTGCTAGCCGGCACAATCCAGATGTTGTGTACCGTGGCACATCGGGCAGCAGAGATGTCCGCGTTCAGAAAGGGCCGACCACATGCGCAACCCGCACGCGGGGGAGCCGTTCGACACGTCCGACGACGACATCGCTGCGGCTCTGTTGGATGTCAGCATTCCGACCCTGATGCTGTCACTGGTCCACATGTCCGGGGACCCGGAGCTCATTCGTGGCCGGCTCGGGCCGGCCGGGCTCTTCCTCAACGAGGTCCAGGGCTATATGTCCGAAGAGGACAAGGCCGAAGTCCGCGCTATCGCCCTGGGCGTCATCAGCGACTACCGGGACCGCGGCTGTCCCGAGCCCGAGCCCGTCTCGGCCGAGCTCTTGCACGAGATGATGTCCTGGCTGGTGTGCGAGGACGTGCCCGACGAGTACGTCCCCATGCTCATGGAGGAGATGGAGCTTGACGGCACCGACGCCCGGCGGGTGGACGCCCCCGCCGATGTCGCGGCCCGTGAGGCCTTCCCCGTCGTCATCGTCGGCTGTGGACAGTCCGGGCTCCTGGCGGGCATCCGGCTGCAGGAGGCCGGGATCCCCTTCACCATCGTCGAGAAGAACGCGGGGGTCGGCGGTACCTGGTGGGAGAATTCGTACCCCGGTGCTCGGGTCGACGTCGGCAACCACTTCTATTGCTACAGCTTCGAGCCGAGCCATGCGTGGACGGAGTTCTTCGCCCAGCAACCTGAGCTCCAGTCATACTTCGAGTCGGTGATGCGAAAGCACGACATCGATTCCCACGTGCGCTGGGAGCACGAAGTGCTGGGCGCCGAATGGGATGACCCGAGCGGCACATGGACGGTGCGGGTGCGGGCGAAGGACGGGACCGAATCGAGATTGGTTGCCCGAGCCATCATCTCCGCTGTCGGTCAGCTGAACCGTCCGCACACTCCGGAGATCCCTGGTCAGGAGAGCTTTGCCGGCCCGTCATTCCACTCGGCGCGTTGGGACCACTCGGTCGACCTCACCAACAAGCGGGTGGCCATGGTCGGCGCAGGGGCGAGCGGCTTCCAGATCGCACCGGCCATCGCCGACCGTGTCGGGCACCTGACCGTCTTCCAGCGGACGGCCCAATGGATGTTCCCCAACCCGAACTACCACGAGCGGGTCGGGCCCGGCGTGCGTTGGGCCCTCCGCCACCTGCCCTTCTACGGGCGCTGGTACCGCTTCCTGCTCTTTTGGCCCGGATGCGACAAGGGGCTGGCCGCGGCCCGCGTCGACCCCGACTATCCCGACCAGCAGCGTGCGGTCAGCGAGTCGAACGAGTTCACCCGCCAGATGTTCACCGACTGGATCACCAGCCAGGTCGGTGACGATACCGACCTCATCGCCAAGGTCGTCCCCGACTATCCGGCCACGGGGAAGCGGACCCTCCAGGACAACGGCAGCTGGTTGCGCACGCTGACCCGGGACGACGTTGACCTGGTCCGGACGGGGATCGACCACATCGAGCCCGACGCGGTTGTCACCGTCGACGGTCAACGCCATGTGGCCGACGTCATCGTCTACGCCACCGGCTTCCACGCCAACCGGGTCCTGTGGCCCATGGAGATCACCGGACGTGACCGGGCTGATCTCCGTTCCCTGTGGGGCGAGCGGCCGGCGGCCTATCTGGGCATCACCGTGCCCGGGTTCCCCAACCTGTTCTGCATGTACGGGCCGGGAACGAACCTGGCCCACGGGGGCAGCCTCATCTTCCACTCCGAGTGTCAGATGCGCTACATCACGAAATGCTTGGAGGAGCTCATCGACAACGGGCATCGCTCGATGGAGCCTCGCCAGGAGAAGTACGCCGACTGGCACGAGAGAACGCAGCGAGAGATCAAGAAGCTGGTGTGGTCGCAGCCGTCGGTGAAGCACTCGTTCTTCAAGAATGCCTATGGGGAGATCCACGTGTTGAGCCCGTGGCGGCTGGTCGACTATTGGAGCTGGACGAAGGAGCCCGACCTCGACGACTTCGTCGTCCGTTGAGAGCAGTGGGCCGCCGTCCCGGCCGGAGCGACCACCCCCTCGGGAACGTCTGAGGATTTCTCAGGAATCCGATTTGGTCCTGCGGGGTTCCCGCGGCAGGCTTCCCGGATGGTTGAGAGCCCGCGCCCCGCATGGCTGACGGCCCGGGGCGCCCTCCGGGTTCCGGAGATCACCGCCTATTTCTGGATCATCAAGGGCCTGTCAACGGCAATGGGCGAGGCGACGTCCGACTACCTCGTCCACGCCCTGAACCCGGTTCCCGCCGTCCTCTTGGGGTTCGTCGGCTTCGTGGTCGCGCTGGTGTTGCAGTTCTCCATGCGGCGCTACATGGCCTGGACCTACTGGTTCGCCGTCGTCATGGTCGGTGTCTTCGGGACGATGGCGGCAGACGTGCTCCACGTCGGGCTCGGCGTCCCCTACATCGCGTCGGCTCTGCTGTTCGCCCTCGTCCTGATCGCCGTCTTCTTCGTCTGGCAGAAGACCGAGAAGACGCTGTCCATTCACTCGATCGACACCGCCAGGCGAGAGATGTTCTACTGGGCGGCCGTCGTTGCCACCTTCGCCCTCGGCACCGCGGTCGGCGACTTGGCCGCCGTGACGTTCCATCTGGGTTATGGCTACTCGATCCTGCTCTTCGCCGCGGTGATCGCCATTCCCGCCATCGGCTACTGGCGCTTCAGCTGGAACCCTGTCTTCGCCTTTTGGTTTGCCTACGTCGTCACCCGGCCGCTCGGTGCCTCGATCGCCGACTGGATGGGCAAGCCCACCAGTGCGGGCGGTCTTGGCTGGGGGAGCGGACGGGTGAGTCTGGTGCTGACCGCAGTCATCGCCTCTCTGGTCGCCTACCTTGCCCTTACCGGTAAGGACATACAACGTCGCCGGGCCCACGCACGGCCGGGCACCAGTGGTCCGTTGACAACATGACGTCGGTGGTCGCAGCAACGGCATGTACCAGCTTGACAGATGTTCGGCGCTATGCCTCCACCTCCACCTCCACCTCGACTTCTTGGACTCCGCTAACGATCACCGCGGGACCTCCAGCAGGCGTAAGCGGCGTGACTGCCGACTTGGCGTTGTCTTCGGTGTCGAACACAACGACACACGTGCCGGTTCCAACACCGTCATTCATCCACGTGCCCTTCTGAAAGCCGGGCAGCGCCTTAGCTTCAGGAATCACAAATTCGCTCAGGATCGCGTGGCGGTGTGCTATGTCCGAGTTCGGGTCGATCTCCACCTGTATCACGACAGCATGTGCCACGTCGCTACCTCTGAGACGAATTTGCTTGCGAACCACGATGGTACGCCCGATCGGTCGGGATACCCGACACAGAGGCGCATCTCACCGATGGATAAGCACCCAGGCACATGAGAGTCAGAGCACCAGCCCGTGCTCTCTGCGCCATCGGGGGCCACAAGGGTCCGCCGGGTAGCATCGGCCCATGTCACTTGTCGTTCCCGGTCACCTCCATCGCGTGGCGCTCGCCGTCGACGATGCCGCCTCCGCCCACGAGTGGTTCAACGCTGTTCTGGGCGCCGGCGCCCTGAACAGCGATCGGCATCCCGACGACATCCGTTCGGGCGGCCAAGCCGATCTGGAGGGCACCGATGTTCGCATGTTTCGGCTCGGTGGCTACCCGGTCATCCTTCTGTCGAAGGGAGCACCGGATGGTCCGGTGGCCAAGTTCCTCGAGCGCTACGGCCCGGGCGTGCACTCGTTGGCGTGGGAGATCGAGGACATGTGGGCCGTCCAGAACCTCCTCGTGGAGAGGGGCGTCCGCATCGGTGCCGTAAACATCCCCGGGCGGCACTTCTTCATGCATCCCCGCGATACCCACGGCGTGCTGATGGAATGGACGGACGACACCTTCGGTGGCAACGAGCGCCACCAGGATGAGGGAGGCGGCGCGGTCGACGTGACCGGCCTGGCCTGGGTCACCGCAGCCGTCACCGATGCCGAGTCCACGGCGACGTTCCTGACCGATCTGGCCGGCGCCAGACCGGTGAGCGGGAACGCCCGGGGGCCCGAGGACCGTGAGCTGACCATCGACCTCGGGATCGGCGACATGACACTGCGCCTGGTCACCGCGCTCACGCCCGAGAGTCCCTATGCCAGCAACGACGGATCCTCCCGGCTGTACTCCTACGCGCTGCGAGTGGCAGAGCTCGACGTGGCCCTGGCCGGGTTGGAGGCGGCGGGAGTCCCGACGGTGAGACATGAGCGCGGGTTGGCGGCAACCGATCCCTCGGCCACCTTCGGTTTACCCATCGAGTGGACGACCTGAGGGCTGAGTTCTATCGGGAGCGGACGCGCAAGGCCGTAGCCTGATTGCGCATTGCTGGTACCTTGTCCGGCACGCGGCAAGGCTGTCGTCGTGAGCGTGAGGGAGGGAGAAGCGGTGCCGACATTCTGCTCCTCGCGTGCCGTCCCGGCCTCGATCATGGTCGTCCTCCTCGCCGCTGGCGGAATAGTCGGCGCCCTGGCCTTCACCGGGGGCATCCACACCGATGCAACGGGAGCCCGAGGTGCGGCGCCGTCGGGAGCCGTCAGCCAGCACTCGTCCTCTGTCGCCATCGAATCGCCTTCGTTACGAGAGGTGGCCGACAGCACCAGTACGACCAGCACTTCCGGCACAACGAGCACCCCGGGCAGCACCTCCAGCACCCCGGGCAGCACCTCCAGCACGACCGGCGCCCCCAGCACGACCGGGGCTCCCAGCACTGCCGGTCCCCCCAGCACGACCGGGACGACCGGCACCTCCAGCGCCAAGAACCCCCTCCACGGAGTCCTCGCGTACCTCCACACCCGGCAGGGTGTGGCCCAGGTGGCCCTCTTCGACAAGCTCACGGGCAAGACCTACCTGCTGGACAACGGGACGAACGCGCAATACACAGCCAGCATCGTCAAGGCCGACATCCTGTCCATGTGGCTCAAGCAGCTCCAGGGGACGGCCGGGACGATCCCGTCCGGCGTGCCCTATTCGATCCAGTACCTCATGCAGAACATGATCACGATGAGTGACAACGTGGCGGCGACGTCCCTGTTCTACTTTGGCGGTGGTTGCAATGCCCTTACCCAATTCAACACGGCGATCCCGACCAACGACACGAAGGTCGGCTGCGAGTCGGCGTCCTACTACGGATGGGGCAACACGACGACCACGGCCGCCGACCAGATGAACATTGTCCGGACGCTCGCCTACGACAACAACATCCTCACTACGAATGCCAGAGACTACGGGCTCCACCTGATGGAGAGCATCATCCCGACGCAACGATGGGGGGTGACCTGTGGTCCTTGGGGAACGACGTGCGACGGGCCGAACTACGCCAACCCGGTCCCCGGAGTCACCGTCGCCCTCAAGAACGGATGGAAGTACCTCCCGACGTGCACCAAGCAGGACGAGTCCTGTCCATGGCAGGTCAACAGCATGGGATGGGTACAAGGCCAGGATCGCAACTACGTCCTGGCCGTTCTGACCACGGATGATCCCGTGGGGAAGGGCGTCTACGGGTTCGACTACGGGATCGCCACCACCCAGGGCGTGTCGCAACGGGTCTGGGACAACCTGGCACCTGGCGTTTCGCACTGAGTGCTCCGGTCGGCCTCCAGTCGTGCCGTGGTGAATCCCTGCTCAGGCTGGGGCGAGAATGCGTCGGCTTGCGAGTTGGCCCGGCGTCGGCCACCGGACCTTCGACGCCCATCCCAAGGTCTCGAATATGCGCAAGAGGCGAGCTGACGAGTCGATCTGACCGGCATCGCACCCGTGCCGAGCCAGTGCCGGAAAGGCGTGATGGGTGTTGTGCCAGGACTCGCCGAAGCTGAAGACAGCAAGCCATGCGATATTGCCGCTGTGATCGTTGCTCTTGTAGGGGCGCTCGCCGAACATGTGCGCGAGCGAGTTGATACTCCAGGTCACGTGGTGAAGCAGGGCGATGCGCACACCGCCCGCCCACAGCAGGGCCAGGAGCGCCCCGGTGATGCTGTGGGTCACCGCCCATCCCAGTCCGAACGGCACGAGCAAGGACAATGCCATCCACACCGGTACCAGCTTCGACACCATGACCATGTCCCGATCGGCCAGGAGGTCACGGCTCCACTTCTCCGGGTTCGACTGTGTCCCCGAGAAGAGCCAGCCCATGTGGGCGTGACCTAACCCACGAAGCTGGGGCAGGAATCCCGGGCCGAAGCTCAACGGCGAATGGGGGTCCCCCGGCTGGTCGGAATAGACGTGGTGCCGGCGGTGATTGGACACCCAGCCGATCACCGAGCCTTCGACGGCCATCGAGCCCGAGACGGCCAAGGCGATCCGAAGCCACCGGTGGGCCTTGAAGCTGCGATGGGTGAACAAGCGATGAAAGCCGAGCGCGATCCCATGTCCGGTGATCGCATACAGGACGATGGCCAGTGAAAGGTCGAACCAGCCGATGCCGTGATGCCAGAAGTGTTGGGCCGCCCAGGCCAATGCGGCAATCGGGGTGACAACGATGAAGGCGGTGAACAATTGGTCGGACCACCGAGGGGCAATGGTGGGATCGGGGGCCGGCACCGGTTCGGGGGCCACTTCCGCGGCAAGCGCGGGGGTCGCTTCTGCGATAAGCACGGGGGTCGGGCTCATGATCCGGGACGGGCCAGCACGGGCGCGTCGAAGCGCGGGTGAAAGAAGCCAGGCATTTTCGAGCTCCAGTCGAGTGGATTAAGCCAACTCGGGTAGGACTCGAACGGGCCGCGCCAACCATGCGCCGGCGGTGTACTCAGCGTAGCACGAAAGCACAGTTCTTTATAGGCGCCGAGAGGTTATTACCACATCTTTAACCGGCGAGCCGATCCTCGATAGGGAGTCAGTCGGGGACGATGCGGATGTGCGATGTCTGGGCCGTCGTGGTCCGATGGACCACCATCTCGTCGGCCAGGCGGCTGGGCGAGGAGGCGATCCGCGGCATGCCGAGAGGGGTGGTGGATCGGCTCGAAGCCAAATAGGCGCGGACCCGTCCGGCCAGGTGGGCGATGCGGTCAGCGTCGCCCTTGTCGTCGCAGGCCCCAGCGGCCGCCTCGAGCACACCGGCGACCTCCATGAGGAGTTCTATGCCAGTGACTGGCTCCGCGGCGGTCACGGCAAACCGAAGAACTTCGTGCGGCACGCTGGGCACAGCCACCAGGCCGCCTGAAGGGTCGGATCGGCGGCCTCATCGGCGGGGAAGAACTCCCGGCACCGGCCACATTGTCGAGTGTCGCTCTCATCTGATCGGTCAGATGCGGGGCGATCAGTGCCTGCGGGGCGATCAGAGCCCTCGGGGTTCGCCGTTGGCTCGGCTGTTGTCTGGCGTCCCACCATGGGACCTTCGATCCTGTCCCCGGAAGCGGGAACGCTCGGGCCCTCGGTGAGCCACCCCGACCGTACACCGCAATGGGAGCGCTGCCGTACGAGCCAGGGGTCGCCGGGCTTCGGAGCAGTTCAGGGCGCAGAACTCGTGGGCCGGGTCAGGACCGCTCGGAGGCCAGGCGGCGCAAGGGCGGCAGTGTGGGCGGAGGCTGTCGTCGAGGGGGCAGGGCAGTCAACAGCTCCGCAGTCGCCTCTTGCACCTGGCGCACCGCTCGCTCGACGGCTTGTTCGGTGCGCGCCGAAGGGGATTGGACCCCCCCGACCTTCCGGACGTACTGGCGGGCGGCCGCCTCGATCTCCTCGGGGGTAGCTACCGGGTCGAGGCCACGAAGTGTTGTGATGTTCCGACACATGTTCTCGAGGTTATGGGGATCTGACTCGTTCCTGCCACCACTGGCAAGCGTCTGAACACGCAGGCTCCATCTCCAGTCCCGCGGCTTCGGTGCGCGGTGCTCGGCGGTCGCCCGGGGTCATAACCGGAGGGGCGTCCACCTCGTCGCTATCGTGGCGCGATGCCCCGGTTGCTGGTAGTGCACCACACGCCCTCACCGGGCATGCACGCCATGTTCTTGGACGCGGTGGCCGGTGCCAACGATCCCGCCATCGAAGGGGTGGACGTGGTGGTGCGGCCAGCTCTGTCCGCAACGGTTGGCGACGTCCTCGAGGCCGACGGCTACCTCCTGGGGACCCCGGTGAACCTGGGGTACATCTCGGGCGCGCTCAAGTATTTCTTCGATCAGATCTACTACCCGTGTCTGGAAGCCACCGCGGGCCGCCCCTTTGGGGCCTACCTGCACGGGGACAACGACGCCACTGGAGCGGTGCGGGCCATCGATGCGATCACCACCGGGCTGGCGTGGCGCCGAGCACAGGAGTACGTCACCGTCGCTGGCGCAGTCGACCGCCGCGCCCTGGCCGACTGCCGGGAACTGGGCGCTTCGCTCGCCGCCGGGCTGTCGCTCGGTGGGTAGTCGCTCAGTCCGTAGTCTCTCATTGTGCGCGTTGACCTGACGACCGAAGAACTGCTCACCACCACTCGGACAGTGCGTAAGCGCCTGGACTTCGACAAACCTGTGGAGCGATCGGTCGTCGAAGAGTGCCTGTCGATCGCCCTGCAGGCCCCGACCGCTTCGAATCGCCAAGAGTGGCACTGGGTGCTCGTGACCGACCCCGACACCAAGCGGGCCCTGGCCGATCTCTACCGTTCCGACGAAGGAGAGTATCGGCGCCTGCCATTCCCCGAACTCGACGACCAGGATGTCCGAGCTCTGCGGGCGGACGCCGTGGGTTCCTCGGCCGAGTATCTTCGCCAACACATGCAGGACGCCCCTGTCCTGCTGGTGCCCTGCCACCTGGGACGGGTGGACGACGCGCCGGTGGCCACCCAGGCCGCACTGTGGGGGTCACTCTTTCCAGCAGTCTGGAACTTCTTTCTTGCATTGCGAACGCGCGGGCTCGGGGCGGGGTGGACCACCGTGCTCCTCCGCCACGAACGGCAGGCGGCCGAATTGCTGGGGATTCCCTATGAGCTGTACACGCAAGGGGGGCTCTTCCCGATCGCCTACACGAAAGGGACCGAATTCCATCGCGCCGCTCGAAGGCCGTTGGCTGAGGTCGTCCATTGGGAGCATTGGTAAGCCGGCGCCCGATGAAATCGGACGGCCCGGGCCCATGGTCAAGCATGGGAACCGGGGGCGAACGGGCAGAGCAGGATGTTGGCGTGATCGATGCGGCCGCAGTTGAGGAACCCACCTCGGGGGCGGGGATCGGACCACCCGGGTGCTCTCGGAGCCGGCTCTGCGCCTGTTGCTAGCGGCCGCCACGCTCTCTGTGCTCGTCCGTGACCGGTATGCCGACTCGACGAGGAGGTGATCGCGGCCCTGGCCCCCTTGAGCGGTGATCCGGCCGACGCCGACGGCCGTCGTGGAGATCTACGTCCGGGCCCCGTCGGGGCGAAGGGTGGCGCCCAGGTGGCCAACCGTGAATATCGCCATCTGTCCGGCTCACAGCTCGACGTGGTGATGGCCATCCGCCGTCGCCTCCGCGACCGGACGGTGGCTGACCTGCAAGAGGGGCGCGTACCGGCGTGTTCGACGTCTGGGGACGGCCCGGGTCGAGCTCGTTCACGGTGACCGCGGCCACCATCCCGGACATGTGCACCCATTGCAGCCAATGGCTCCACCAGGAGGGCCCATGCACATCGGCGAGCTCGAGCAGTACTTCGTGGCCGTGGCCAAGCGCATGGTGGGCTGCGACCTCGAGGCCGAGACAGGGGGCTGGCGCGCCTCGCCGATTACCGGTCAGACGGTTGGGGGCCGGGGATGCCGCTGACCCCTGCCGCCCTGGCGGCATCGGCGGCCTCCTCGCTCCGGTAGGTGGCGGGCTCCAGGCCGACGGCCGCCAGGAGCTCGTCAAGGGCGAGCGGGATGTAGGCGGCGAGGTGCCACACCCTCGGGATCGTCTCCGGGCAGGCCATGATGCCCCAGTAGAGGACGCCTCGGTAACTCATGATGGTGACGTTCACGCCCATTCCGTCCATGACCGGGCCCAAGGGGAACCCGGCCTGGAGCTCGGCCCCACCCAGGTAGAGGGGAAAGTCGGGCCCGGGGACGTTGGAGATCACCAGGTTGGCGATGGGGCGATGCCGGTCGGCCAGCTTCAACCGGCTGTAGAACCGGGCGGCGGCGGCAAAGAGGTTCGGCGTGGCGTGCTCGGCCCAGTTGAGGAGGGTCTCGGCTCCGAGCGCATTGTGCTCTGCCTTCGCCCCCTTGGTCCCCTCGTGAATGGCCTGCAACCGGAGGATCGGGTCGTCGAGATGGGCCGGCAGCTGGACGAACATCGATGAGACCTTGTTGGAGCCGGCCATGGCAGGATTGGTGGGCCGTACCGATACGGGGACCACCGCCACCAGGGACTTGTCGGGTAGCTCATCGCCATCGATCAGGAAGAGGCGGAGGGCGCCGGTGCAGATGGCCAGGACCACGTCGTTGACCGTCGTGCCCGCGGCGTCCTTCAGCCGCTTCACGTCGTCGAGCCCGACGGCCGAAAGGGCCACCGACCGCCGCCGGGTCAGGGCACCGTTGAATGACGTGCGCGGCGCCGACAAGGGCAGCGCCGCCTTGCCCAGGCCGGGACGGGCCTCTGATCCCTGGCGCACCTGGCGGACGTGCAGGATGCGCTGCCCGGTGGTGATGACGTCCTTGGCCATCTCGAATGGGCGTATGGCCCGGGCCATCATGGCCTGGGTGATCAGCTCGAGGCTGGAAGGCACGTGGGTGTCGACTATGCCCGTCTCCGGGGGCGGGCGCATCGGTGGATCGGCCTCGAGGTCGAAGAGGACCGACAACAGCTCGGCTCCGGAGACACCGTCGACGGTGGAGTGGTGCATCTTGGCGATGAACCCGATGCGGCCGCCGGCCATGCCCTCGATCACCCACATCTCCCACAACGGCCGGGCCCGGTCCAGGGGGCGACCGGCGATGTCGCCGGCGATGGTGGCCAGCTCGTACAGGCCGCCGGGGCTGGGAACGGCGGCCAGGCGCACGTGGTAGTCGATGTCGAAGTCAGGGTCGTCGATCCACACGGGATGGCCGAACCGGAACGGGACCTCGACCAGCCGGCGCTGGAAGACCGGCGCGTAGGGAAGGCGCTCGGCGATGAACCGCTTCAGTGCCGGGAACGAGTAGCCGGCGGGAATGGTCGACGGGTCGAACACCGTAGTCATGGCTACGTGCATGTGGAGGCTGGGTGTCTCGAGATAGAGAAAGCTGGCGTCCAGCCCACTCAGTCGTTCCACAGTCCCCCCTTGCCTACTCCCGGGGCGTGGCTACCGATCGCGCCGCCCGGGTGCCGTAACGGGCCGGGCCACAGCCATTGTCCGGCCACCGCCTCGGTCCTGTCGGCCTCTCTCCCACTCGTACGGTGCGGTGCGGTGCAGTGCTTTGATGGTGTCGTGCCCTGGGTCTTCCTAGCCGTCAGCTTGGTCGGTGCCACGTTCGTGGTCAACGCCTTCTTCCCCTTCCGGCGGGAGCCCCTGACCGTCATCAGCTTCGCCCTCGGTTGGATCGCCGGCGAGCTTCCGATCCAGATGATCGTGGTCCAGGGCGCGCTCACGGCCCTCTTCGCCTGGGCCGGGGCCTTCCGTTCCTGGCCCGGATGGGTCGGCCTGGCCGTGGCGGTGATCTCCTGGTGTGGCCTGGCCCGCCTGGCCGTCGTCAGCCATCACGCCGGCGACCTGGTGACGGCGTCGCTCGACCGGGCCACCGGAGCTCCGGTGCCCGCCGAGGGCATCGACCTGTCTCCGGCGTGGAACTACTGGTGGCGCCTGGCCATCGCCGTCCCGTTCCGCTGGCGGTCGATCGAGCGGGTTAAGAACATCGACTACTGGGGCGACGGCAACTACCGCCACAAGCTCGACATCCTCCAGCGCAGGAGCGGACACCCCGAACGGGGACCGGTCCTCTTGTACATCCACGGCGGCGCCTGGATGATCGGGGACAAGAAGCAACAGGGCATCCCCATGATGCACGAGCTCATCGAACGCGGCTGGGTGTGCGTCGCCATCAACTACCGGCTGAGCCCCCGGGCCACCTGGCCCGAGCACATTGTCGACTGCAAGCGGGCCCTGGTCTGGATCCACGAGCACATTGCCGAGTACGGGGGCGACCCGGGCTTCGTCGCCGTCTCCGGCGGGTCGGCGGGCGGCCATCTGTCCTCGCTCCTCTCGCTGACCCCGAACGAACCGGAGTGGCAGCCGGGATTCGAGGGGGCCGACACCTCGGTGCAGGCCTGCGTCCCCTACTACGGGGTCTACGACCTCACCGGCGACCCGGCCACGTCGGGAGCGTACGGGCCCGGCCTGGTGGAGCTGCTCGAGAAACGGGTGTTCAAGGCTTCCATCGGCGATCACGCCGAGCGTTTCGAACAGGCGTCGCCCAGCTACCGGGTCAACCGGTCGGCCCCACCCACGTTCGTGCTCCACGGGGCGAACGACACCCTGGTGCCGGTGACCATGGCCAGGGACTTCGTGGCCCGGCTCCGATCGGTCTCCCGGTCCACCGTCGCCTACGTCGAGCTGCCCCGTACCCAACATGCCTTCGACGTGCTGGCCTCGATCCGGTGCCGCCACACCACCATGGGAGCGGTCCGGTTCCTGGAGGCCATACGGACCCGGTCAGGCGGCGGGACCCTCACCGACGTTGCCGCCCAGACCCCCTACTCCTGAGGCCGCGGCCCCAGCTGAGACTTGACCAGACGCCCCGAGGTCACAGGATCCCCAGCGCTCAACGACCCGGTGACGCGGCATGTCCAATCCGGCCGCCGGGCCGATCGGTGCGCTCCTGGCCGGTGAGCTCGTTCAAACCGGGTACTCGCTCAGCCCGGTGCTCGCTCAGCCGTCCTCGGCCAGGACCACGTCGACGGCCGGCTCGTCGCCCACCCTTGTGACCAGGTCGACCACCCCGCCGGCATCGCGCAGGTCGTCCTCGGCCACTGAGAGGGCGGCCAACCGATCGGGGCTGTCGGTGACGGTCAGGACGGCCACCGGTGCTCGCATCGACCGCTTGGCCCCGGTCTTGGCCCGGCGGACCCGGCCGAGTACCTCCGAGACAATCTCGAGTATCGCGGGGTCGGCGCCCGGCCGGTCGAGCTCGTCCCCTTCGGGCCAGGGGGCCTGGTGGACCGAGCCCGATTGCCACCACGACCACACTTCTTCGGTGACGAAGGGCAGGAACGGGGCGAGGAGCCGAAGCTGCACTGACAATGCCAGGGCCAGCGCGCTGCGGGCCGACGCCGGTCCGGGCTGGGTCGGGTCCCCGTAGGACCGCGTCTTGACCAGCTCCAGGTAGTCGTCGCAGAAGGACCAGAAGAAGGCCTCGGTCCGCTCCAACGCCCGGGCGTAGTCGAAGCCCTCGAAGGCGGCCGTGGCCTCGTCGACCACGCCGGACAACCGGGAGAGCATGGCCCGGTCGAGGGGTGCGGTGATGGCGGGGAGCCCCAGTGTGGTCACGGCCCCCTCCTCGTCGATGAGGCGGCCGAGGGCGAACCGGGAGGCGTTCAGCACCTTGATGGCCAGGCGGCGACCCACCTTCATCTGCCCCTCGTCGACCGCGGTGTCGGTGCCGGGCCGCCCGCTCGCCGCCCAGTAGCGCACGGCGTCGGCCCCGTGCTGCTCGAGCAGCGGGAGCGGGGTGATGACGTTGCCCTTGGATTTGGACATCTTCTTCCGGTCCGGGTCGAGCACCCAGCCCGAGATGGCGGCGTTGGCCCAGGGGAGGGTGCCGTGCTCGAGTTCGGAGCGCACCACGGTGGAGAACAACCAGGTCCGGATGATGTCGTGGGCCTGTGGCCGGAGGTCCATGGGGAAGACCCGATCGAACAGGTCGGGGTCGGTGCTCCACCCCCCGGCGATCTGGGGCGTGAGCGACGAGGTGGCCCAGGTGTCCATGACGTCGGGGTCGCCCACGAACCCGCCCGGCGCTCCCCGCTGGGCCTCGGTGTAGCCGTCGGGGACGTCGGTGGACGGGTCGACCGGGAGCCGGTCCTCGTGGGCCACGAGGGGCGTGGCGAAGTCGACGGTTCCATCGGCGTCGACGGGATACCAGACCGGGAAGGGGACCCCGAAGAACCGCTGCCGGGAGATGTTCCAGTCCGAGGTCAGACCCTCGACCCAGGAGGCGAAGCGGTGGGCCATGTAGGGCGGGTGCCAGGTCAGCTCGGTGCCCCGGGCCAACAGCCGCTCCTTCAGGTCGAGGGTGCGGACGAACCATTGCCGGGACGAGACGATCTCGAGCGGTCGCTCGCCCCGCTCGTAGAACTTGACCGGATGGGTGATGAGGGTCGGCTCGCCGATGAGGGCGCCGGCCTCGGCCAGGAGCTCGACGATGCGGGTCTGGGCCTGCTTGACCGGACGCCCGCCCAGCTCGTCGTAGTGCCGGGCCGCGGCCACCGGGTCCTCGGACTCCCAGCCCGGCTCGCCCCAGGGTGCGGGGCCCAGCCGGCCGTCGCGCCCGACGATGGCCCGGGTGGCCAGGCCGAGCTCCCGCCACCACACCACGTCGGTGGTGTCGCCGAAGGTGCAGACCATGGCGATGCCCGACCCCTTCTCGGGATCGGCCAGCTCGTGGGCCACGACGGGGACCCGCACCCCGAACAGCGGGGTAACCACGTCGGTGCCGAACAGGGCCCGGTACCGCTCGTCGTCGGGATGGGCCACCAGGGCGACACAGGCCGGGAGCAGCTCGGGCCGGGTGGTCTCGATGTCCACGCTGCCGGGGCCCCCGGCCCGGCCGAAGCGCAGGCGGTGGTAGGCGCCGGGGCGGTCCCGGTCCTCCAGTTCGGCCTGGGACACGGCGGTGCGGAAGTCGATGTCCCACAGGGTCGGGGCGGTCTGCTGGTAGGCCTGGCCCCGGGCCAGGAGGTGGAGGAAGCCGCGTTGGGAGACCCGCTGCGAGCGTTCCGAGATGGTGGCGTAGGTGTGCGACCAGTCGACGGACAGTCCGAGCGTGCGCCACAGGTGCTCGAAGACCCGCTCGTCCTCTTCGGTCAGCTGGTGGCACAGGGCGACGAAGTTGGGTCGGGAGATGGCGACGGGGTTCTTCCCGGGCTTGTCGGGAGGGGTGAACCCCGGCTCGTAGGGGAGGGCGGGGTCGCAGCGGACGCCGAAGTGGTTCTGCACCCGGCGCTCGGTGGGTAGGCCGTTGTCGTCCCAGCCCATCGGATAGAACACCGCCTTGCCCCGCATTCGCTGGTACCGGGCCACGGCGTCGGTGTGGGTGTAGGAGAACACGTGGCCGACGTGGAGCGAGCCCGACACGGTGGGGGGAGGGGTGTCGATGGAGAAGACCCGTTCCCGAGGAGCGGAACGGTCGAACGCATAGGTCCCCTCTTCCTCCCAGCGAGCGGACCAGGTCCGCTCGAGGCCCTCCAGGCCGGGCTTGTCGGGCACGCCTGCGGGCCGGCCGTCCGGACGGCCTTCGGCGAGGCCCTCTTCGGGGCGCGGCGATGTCGCGTCAGCGCTCATGATCGGGTTACCGTACCCTGCGTGCTGCGCCTTCACGACACCGCTACCGGCGAGGTATCGGAGCTGAAGCTCCGGGCCCCCGGCGAGGTGTCCGTGTACGTGTGCGGTCCGACGGTGTACGACGCCCCCCACCTCGGCCACGGCCGGTTCGCCCTCGTCTTCGACGTGCTCCGCCGCTATCTCGTCTTCCGGGGCCTCGAGGTCACCTACGTCTCCAACATCACCGACATCGACGACAAGGTGATCGAGCGGGCGGCCGAGCGCGGCATCGCGATGAGTGAACTGACCGCCCACTACGAGGAGGTCTGGTGGCAGGCGATGGGGGCGCTGGGCGTGCTCCGGCCCGACCAGGTGCCCCACGCCACCGCCTACGTGGCCCGCATGGTCGAGGTCATCGCGGAGCTGGTGTCTGACGGCGTGGCCTACGAGACGGCAGATGGGGTCTATCTGTCAGTGGACCGGGTGCCCGGCTACGGCCTGTTGGCCCACCAACCGTTGGAGTCGCTGCGTTCGGGCACCCGGATCGAGGCGGTGGAGGAGAAACGGTCGCCGCTCGACTTCGTCCTGTGGAAGAAGGCCAAGCCGGGCGAGCCCACGTGGGGATCGCCGTGGGGCCCGGGCCGTCCCGGGTGGCACACCGAGTGCGTGGTCATGTCCCTCGACCTCCTGGGTGACGGCTTCGATGTCCACGGGGGGGCGATCGACCTCATCTTCCCGCATCACGAGAACGAGCGGGCCCAGGCCGTCGCCCTCGGCCGCGACTTCGCCCATCACTGGGTGCACAACGGGTGGGTCACCGTCGACGGCGAGAAGATGTCGAAGTCCCTCGGCAACTTCACGTCACTCGACGACCTGCTGGCCCGCAGCGATCCCCGGGCCTACCGGCTCTTGGTCCTGCGGTCGCACTACCGGTCGCCGATCGAGGTGACCCCCGAGACGGTGGCCGACGCCGAGGCCGGGCTGAGCCGACTGGACGAGTTGGCCCGTCAGTACCGTCCGGCCGACCCGCTGGCCGACGGACCGGTGGTCGAGGGGGAGGGTGCGGCCTGTGACCTCGATGCTGATGCCGTCGCCCGCTTCTGCGACCGGATGGACGACGACCTCGACACCCCCGGTGCCCTGGCCGGCCTCTTCGAGCTGGTGCGCAGGGCCAACCGGTCGGCCGACGCCGGCGACGACGGGACGGCGGCCCGGCTGGCCACAACGGTCGCCGTCCTGTGCGGCTCTCTCGGCCTGGCCCTCTCGAGCGGGGCCGAGGATGAGATCGACCCCGAGACGGCGGCGATCATCGCCGAGCGGGATGCGGCCCGGGCCGCTCGGGACTGGGCCCTGGCCGACGAGCTCCGCGACCAGTTGGTCGGCCTGGGCTGGGTGGTGGAGGACTCGGCCGCGGGGACGAGGGTCCGGCGCCGGTGAGAGACGGGGTCGGCGGGGCTCGGTCCGGTCCGGCCACGGCCCTGGTCCGGCCCCAGTCCGGCCCCGGTGAACACTTGGTGAACAGGGCACGAATTGTGGGCCGATCGCGCCGGGGCTGCTAGCGTTTCTCGCCGAGAAGGTCCGAGAAGGTTCAGCGTCGTCGAGTTGCTCGAATTCGGGTGGCATCGCATGGCCCTCCGAGGCGGTCCCTCTCTGCAAGTAACGTTTGCAGGAAAGGGGAATGCCACCGTGGCATCCGGAACAGTTAAGTGGTTCAACGCCGAAAAGGGCTTCGGGTTCATCTCGCAGCCCAGTGGCGGACCTGATGTGTTCGTGCATCATTCCGCCATTCAGATGAACGGCTTCCGCAGCCTTGAAGAAGGTCAGGCGGTCGAGTTCGACGTGCAGGAGGGCCCCAAGGGCCTGCAGGCCGTCGACGTCCGCCCCGCAGCGGGCTAGCAACATCCGGTCCGGACGGGCCGCCGGCCCGTACTCGGACCACCGGTCAGCTCCCCGCCCATCGTCATTCCGGCGAACGCGGCGGTGAGGTACTGGTTCCACTCCAGAGACCGCACGGCACCGCCGGTCGAGACTCCGCCCTCTGAGGGAGCCCGTCGGCGCGTGCCGCCCGGTTTCGGGATCATCTGGACCACTGTCGCCGTCGACCTGGTCGGCTTCGGCATGGTCTTCCCCTTGCTCCCGCTCTACGCGAGACGGTTCGGGGCGTCTCCAGCCACCATCGGGCTGTTGGTCGCCTCGTTCTCGGTCGCGCAGTTCGCCATGGCTCCGGTGTGGGGCCGGCTCTCGGACCGGATCGGCCGCAAGCCGGTCCTGGTCGTGTCCCTGGTGGGCACGGCCGTGGCCAGTCTGGCCACTGGTCTGGCCGGCAGCATCTGGCTGCTCTTCGTGGCCCGGATCATCGACGGCGGATCGGGAGGATCGCTCGGGGTGGCCCATGCCGCCGTGGCCGACATGGCCGAGCCGCCGGAACGACCACGGCTGTTCGGGCTCCTCGGAGCCGCCTTCGGCGTCGGCTTCGTGGCCGGGCCGGCGCTGGCCGCGCTCGCCGCGCTGGGCGGTGCCCGGCTCCCGTTCCTGGTCGCCGCAGGCATCGCCGGGACCAACGCCGTTGTCGCCCTGGTCCGCCTGCCCGAGACCCATCCCCGCTCGGCCAGGGAACAATCGGCCGCCGCCCGGGCCGCCCCCCCGCTGGCGGCGAAGACCAGGCAGCGCCGTGTACTCCTGGCCCTCGGCGTCGCCACGGTGTGCAGCGTCAGCGCATTCAGCGCCTTCGAGGCCGTCTTCGCCCTCTACGCCAACCGCCGCGCCTCGCTCGGTCTGTCGGGGACCGGGGCCGTGTTCGCCGTCATCGGGGTCATCATCGTGCTGGTGCAGACCCAGCTAGTCCACCGGATGGTGGCCTGGCTGGGTGAGTCCATCTCCCTGGTCACCGGCCTGGTGGTCCAGGCCATCGGCCTGGCCCTCCTCCCCACCGCCCACTCGCTGGCCGGGTTGGCCCTGCCCCTGGTGGTGCTCACGGTCGGCCAGGGGCTGGTCAGCCCGACCCTGGCGCTGCTGGTAGCCGGCCGGGCCCCCTCGTGGCGGCGGGGCGGGGCCCTCAGCATCCAACAGGGGCTGTCCAGCCTGGCCCGGGTGATCGGACCGGCCGTGGGTGGGTGGCTCTTCACCCTGCGGGGCGGCACCGGGGCCTTCCTGGTCGGTTCGGCGGTCACGGTCGTGGCGGTGGCCGCCTCGGTGCTGGTGGCGGTGGACGGTGGCGTGTCAAGCCCATCTGACCTGGGAAATGGAGCATCATTGGCGGTGGAGCCGCCAAAGGGTTACCATTGAGTAACAACGGGTAGAGCGCCGTCGATTCCGCAGCGCGCCCGGCGGTCAGCTGCATCATCCAACCAGACCCGAATGACACCGGAACCACAATCGGCCGGAACGAGAGAGCCCCCCGGGGCCGGAACAGGAAGGGGACGCCATGTCCGACTTCTCCATGGACCTGAACGAGGACCAGCTCCAGATCCAGAAATGGGTGCACGACTTCGCCGAGACGGTTGTCCGCCCGGCCGGCCACGAGTGGGACGAGCGGGAGGAGACCCCGTGGCCCATCATCGAGGAGGCGGCCGAGATCGGCCTCTACTCGTTCGATTTCATCACCCAGTGCTTCCTCGACCCGACCGGGCTCTTGTTGCCCATCGCCAACGAGGAGCTCTCCTGGGGTGACGCCGGGATCGCCCTGTCCATATTCGGCAGCACCCTGGGCCTGGCCGGCATCGCTGGCAACGGCACGCCCGAGCAGCTGATGGAGTGGGGCCCCCAGTGCTTCGGGACCCCCGACAAGATCCAGACGGCCGCCTTCGCCGTCTCCGAGCCCGATGCGGGGTCCGACGTCTCCTCCCTGCGAACCCGCGCCGTCTACGACGAGGCGGCCGACGAGTGGGTCATCAACGGCACCAAGACATGGATCACCAACGGCGGCATCGCCGACATCCACGTGGTGGTGGCGTCGGTCGAGCCCGAGCTCGGCTCTCGGGGCCAGGCCAGCTTCATCGTGCCCCCCAACACGGCCGGGCTGTCCCAGGGACAGAAGTTCCAAAAGATGGGCATCCGTGCCTCACACACCGCCGAGGTGATCCTGGACGGCGTGCGCGTGCCGGGCCATTGCTTGCTGGGCGGGAAGGACAAGCTCGACGAGAAGCTGGCCCGCGCCCGGGAGGGGAAGCGATCCTCCAGCCAGGCGGCCATGAAGACCTTTGAGGCCTCGCGTCCGACCGTCGGGGCCCAGGCCCTGGGCATCGCCCGGGCGGCCTACGAGTACTCGCTGGACTACGCCCAGGAGCGCAAGGCCTTCGGTCGGGCCATCATCGAGAACCAGGCCATCGCCTTCAAGCTGGCCGACATGAAGACCCGGATCGACGCATCCCGGCTACTGGTGTGGCGGGCGGCCTGGATGGGCAACACCGGCAAACAGTTCACCGCGGGCGAAGGGTCGATGTCCAAGCTGTACGCGGGCGAGACCGCCGTCTACGTGACGGAGGAGGCCATCCAGATCATGGGCGGCTACGGCTACATCCGCGAGCACCCGGTGGAGCGGTGGCACCGGGACTCGAAGATCTACACCATCTTCGAGGGCACGTCGGAGATCCAGCGGCTGATCATCGCCCGGGCTATCTCCGGCGTCCACATCAACTGACGCAGTCGGTCTACTGGCACCATCGATCGGTTGGCGCCGTCGCCGCCGGTCACGGGCGTCCACGCCTACGTGCCGCACACCACCGAAACCTGGACGGACATGGTCGCTCCCGCTCCCAACGGGGCGGTCACGACGCCGACCCCCTTCCATGACCGGGTTGTCGACGGTTCCGACGAGAGCAGGGCCACCCCGCTCTGAGTGGTCGCCGTGGTGCCGGCCTTGGTGGTGGTCGTGCTTCCCCCGGCGGCCGTGGGAACGGGTGGGCTCGTCACCTGGGTGCCCCCTCCCAGGAGGACCCGCCCGGTCGGGCAGGTGGCCGTGGCCGACACCGTCGTGCCCGGAGCCGGATCAGCGGTCGAGGTGACCGCCGTCCCCTGGACCACGCTGGTGGTGAGCGCGCTCGGTGAACCGCCCGATCCGGCAGGGCCGGCGGGACCCTGAGGACCGGTGGCCCCCTTGGGCCCCGGCGCGCCGGCTGGGCCGGTTGCGCCTACCGGGCCTTGCGGTCCGGTAGGCCCGGGAAATCCCCGTACGCCTTGGGGCCCCGGTGGCCCCTGCGGCCCGGTGGGCCCCGTCGTATAGACCGTCTGGGCTGCGCCGGGGGAGCTGGTGAGGGCCACCCCCAATCCCACACCGACGCCGGCGATCACCAAGCCGGCGACGGCGCCGACGACGAACTGCTTTCCTGGACGGAACTCTGGCATCTGATTGCCCTCTCGTCATCTATGAGTGGAGGGCGGGTCCTCCGTGGTTGACACATCCATGTGGTGTAGCAGCCAAACGTGGCCAGGGTGGGGACACCCGCAGCCTTCGGCCATGGACCGCCGGGTCTCGGCGGGGAGCCACCACCAGGTAGCGTGACCTGATGCCCGCCGACCATCCGCCTGATCAGGACAGACCCAGCGTTCTGACCCTGTGTACGGGAAACGCGGCCCGGTCGGTCATGGCCGGCATTTTGCTCGCCGATGTGTCGGCACGCGTGGTCACGGCCGGGACGTTCGTCGTCGAGGGACAACCGATGAGCCGGCGGACGCGCGATGCCTTGACCTCGGTCGGCGTCGAATCGTTTCCGGCCCACCGCAGCCATCAACTGACCGACGCCGACGTCGACGGAGCCGACCTGATCATCGCCATGGCCGGCGAGCACGTCGCCTACGTCCGTCGTCGGCATCCCGAGGCCGCCGAGCGCACCGCCACCATCCGCCGGCTGGTTCGCGATCTTTCCGACGGGCCCGGTCCCCTCGTCGAGCGGGTGGCCGCTCTCGGCTTGGCCGCGACCGAGATCGAGCTGTGGGAGGACGTTGAAGACCCGGCCGGGGGAGAGGACGAGGTCTACGTGAGCTGTGCCAAGGAGCTGGCCCAGCTCACCGCCGAGCTTGCTCCCCGGCTGCGGTAGGTGGCGCGGCCTGCGCGCCTGTTCTGAGCGGGTTTGAGAGGTGACGCCAGTCTCGGGCCGGGGACCCGGGGTCCGAGGAAAACGTGTCCTCGAACACACCTGGTGGGTGGGCGAAGGAGTGACGGTAAGTCAGGATGATGCTTGCCTCTCCTCAATAGCGTCCTCGATGGCCAGGGCCAGTCCGAGGGCCTCGGCGATCGCAGTGGCGGCGGACACGGTCCTGGCAGTACCGACGATCGGGGCAACAGCAATCAGCGCGCCCTGGGCGTCTTCGAGCGTCAATCCGGCATCACTGGCGGCTGACATGTTCAACAGGTACGACGCCGGCCGAGCGTCGACAGCTGCCAACGCAGCGACCCGGGCGATCATGAGCTCACGGGCGTTCAGGCTCGTGCGGCTCATCGAAGCTACGGTCATCTCGAGCACTGTGTCGAGGAGCGGTCGGTCTTCACTCATCTATCTCTGCCTTTCGTTTAGGAATTCCAAATTGACGAAACTTTGACGTTGTCGCGACTCACCCGAGGCGTCATTTTGAAGTGCCACACCTCACGATGGCGCCAATGGCACGCAAGCACTGCTCAGGCAATACACAATTCGTCGGTTGCCACCTGCGCCGTCGCTACGGCATCAGCCGAGCTCCTGCGCTGTTTCCTGAACTGCCTGGTCAATGTCCTTGGCGCTCACGTCGAGTTCCTTTGCCGCGTGCTTCTCAGCCTTCAAGTCGGCCTTCTCGATCGCATCACCGATGGTGCTCTGGCCAACGATGACGAGAGCGGCCTGCCCGGCATCGATGATGTCCCCGAACTCCTTCACGTCAGACCGGGACATGCCTTTCCACAGGTGACCGCTCACCCCGCCGACCGTCGCACCAACCGCGGCGCCGACGACGACGGACGGCGGGAAGATGATGCCGACAAGCGCCCCGACCGCTGCTCCGCCCCAAGCGCCGTGGCGGGTCGAGGTCTCGTCCTTGTTGACGTGAACCTTGCCGTCCTGGTCCTTGGTGACCACTGAAGCGTCATAGGTGCCGACGGCCCCTGCAGCGTGGAGGTCCTTCACGACGTCGTAGTCGGCTCGGGCAGACGCTTCGCTCGGGTAGGTGCCGACGTAGACAAACACGGGATCAGATTTGGCCATGATGCTTTCTCCATTCTCTGTGCATTCAAGGGGGGCTGCTGGTGCTGCTTTGCTTAACCCGATAAGGGCGGACGACGTCCGTCCTCCAGCAGGTTCACACTCGTGTAGGCGAACTGTCATCACCTGTCCGCCGGATTCACCTAGGGGAAGCTGCCCGTTTTCGCTGTGGGTCGAGAGTCGGAAACGGAATGGGGCACGCGGCCCGGCGACGGTACAGGCCGCGAGGGTGAAGTGCCTGGTCGGCATCATCAACAGGGTCTGACGTCGCCCTGGAAGCCGGTCTGAGAGCGTGCGAAGGAAAGGCGCCCCCCTTGGATTGGGACTTTCGGCCATGGTCGCAGGGAATCTGAACTGGCAAGCTAAGCGCCATGTCCCAAGCGAGGGTGCCTCTCGTTGGTGGGCGGGGGCCGAGCCGGTCACTCCGTCAGGTACTGCCGGAGGCCCGCCACGACACCTCTGACCTGCAAGAGTCTGCCCTGGACGGCGGGGGGAACAAGGGTGACGAGCAGCCGACCCTGGTGGGCACGAAGCTGCGGCCTCCGCCGGTGCGAGAACAGTCGATCCCTCGCGAGCGCCTTCTGAAACGTCTACGAGGCGGATGGGACCGCAGGCTCACGCTCGTCGCCTGCCCGGCGGGCTTCGGAAAGACCACTCTTCTCTCGGCCTGGTACGAGGCCGAGGCCGATCAGAGACTCGTTGCGTGGCTGACGCTGGACGATGGCGACAACGATCCGGTGGTCTTGTGGTCGCATGCGATTGGGGCGTTATGCCGCGCGAGCCCCGACCTCGACAAGTCGGCGTCAGCGCATTCGGTCGCGACACCGGTGATTGACCTGGTCCTGCCTCGTCTGGTCAACGAGCTGGACGGCCAAGGTGAGATCACCCTCATCATGGACGACTTTCACCGGATGTCCAGCGAACCGGCCCGCGCCAGTGTGCGGTGGTTCATCGAACATGCGCCACCCGGATTCCATCTCGTGGTCGCCAGCAGGACGGAACCAACCCTGCCGGTGGCCAGTCTGCGAGCCCACGGCGAGCTGCTCGAGCTACGAGCCGCCGATCTGCGATTCACCTCTGAGGAAGCGGACGCATTCCTGAACGGCCCCCTCGGGCTCGACCTCACAGCCGAAGATGTCGACGTTCTGGTGGGAAAGACGGAGGGATGGCCGGCGGGGCTCTATCTCGCAGCCCTTTCGCTGCAGGCCGCCGCCGACCGCCATGCTTTCGTGCGCACATTTGGCGGATCGAACCGGCACGTTATCGACTTCCTGGTCACGGAGGTATTCGAGACCCATGACCCCCTAGTACAGGCGTTGATGCTCCGCACGTCGATGCTCGAACGGTTGACCGGCCCTCTGTGCGATGCCGTGATGGACCAAGCGGGCTCAGCGGAGACGCTCGATGCGCTGTCACGGAGCAACCTGTTCCTTGTCCCGCTCGACGACGAGGCCGGGTGGTACCGCTTTCACCCCGTCTTTGCGCAGCTGCTCCGGGTTGAGCTCGAGCGGCGCGAGCCGGGCCTCGCCCCGACGCTGCACCGCCGCGCCTACTCCTGGCATCGTGATCACGGGACAATCGACGACGCGATCCACCACGCAGTGGCGGGCGAGGCTTACGCCGAAGCCGTCGAGCTGATCGAAACCCTCTGGATCAGGTATGCCAACACGTGGAGGTACGACACCGTCCTGGCCTGGCTACAGCAGCTCCCCGAGGAGGTACGGGCGAGCGAGGTGCATCTGCTCCTGATTCAGGCGTGGGTGCTCTCACTTTCTGCGAGGCAGGAAGAGGCGACGCGGGCCATCGTAGCGATCGAACGGCTGGGCGATCTGGAAGCGGGACCGCTGCGCGATGGCTTCAGCTCCGCTCGGGCGAGCCTGACGATGCTACGGGCCGGCTTCCCTTGGGGAGATGTCGGCGCCCAGCTGGAACATGCCCGCCGCGCGGTCGAACTTGAGGGCCCCGGGTCGGCCTGGCGGCCGTTGGCTTCCTGGGCGGTCGGCGTGGGCCTGTACTTCGAAGGTGAGCGCGACGAGGCCGACAAGTGGTTTGCGGAATCAGCGGCGCTGTCGCCCGCGAGCGCCCAGTGGCTGTCTGGTACGTCGTCGCTGGCCTATCGATCGCTGATAGCCGGCGAGCGGGGCTGTGCTGACGAACAGCGCATCCTGGCCGATGCCGCGGCCCAATTCGGACGGGAGCACGGCACGGAGGAGGCCGTCGGCGCGGTTCCTCTGGCGGTGGGGGTATCGCTGGCCGCACGTGGCCTGCCCGAGGAGGCGCTGCCGCTGATCGAGCACGGCGTCGCACTGGCGCGGACCTTTGGCCAGCCCATCCAGGTGGCCCATGCGCTGCTCGGCAAGGCACCGGTGCTGGACGCCCTAGGCGAACACAAGGCGGCCACGGTCGCGATAGCCGAAGCGAGATCGGTTCTCGACCACTGCCCTGATCCAGGAATCCTGGCCGCGTCACTATGCTCCCTCGAGCGGCGAGCGCAGATCCGCCGCCGCGTCCTGTCCGAGGATCGCGCACTGACGCCACGGGAGCTCGGGGTGCTCAGGCTCCTTCGCAGCGATCTGTCCGAGCGAGATATCGGTCGGGAACTGTATGTGTCGCACGACACGGTCCATAGCCACGTTCGGTCGATCTACCGCAAGCTGGCCGTGAGCTCGCGGGTCGACGCGCTCGAACGGAGCCGCGAACTGGGCCTTCTCTAGCGGGCGTCCACGGGCGAACGCAACGGACTCCCTCGGTCGGCAGCGCCGCCCACATCTGTCTTCCATTGTCTGTGGACATTGGTCGGCCCTTTGGCCGGGGGTGAGGACCGGTGGTCTGTCCTGGTCGGCTAACACCTCCCCTAGGTGAATAGGGCCGGAAGGTGATGACGGGTCGCCAGCCGGAATGTAAGGCTGCAACCAAATGGACGACAACTGGGTGCAACCCTGCAGGTATCGGCTCGTCCTTCGCGGAGAGCTGGGCGATTCATTCGGAGTCCTGTTTGACGGCATGCAGTTGCAGCGGCACTCGGGGACGACCACGCTGACCGGCGACGTGACAGACCAGGCGCACCTACTCGGGCTCATCGAGCGAGCACAGGAACTGGGCATCGAACTCGTGTCCGTCAATCCAGACAACGGAACGGACAGGTGAAGGACTCTGATGCGTACTGTCGCCCAACAAGTCGAAGGGGAACCGCCATGAAGGTTGTGATTGTGGGAGGAGTAGCCGCGGGCGCGTCTACCGGTGCCCGGGTACGACGGCTCGACGACTCGGCCGAGGTCGTGATTCTCGAGCGGGGTCGCTACGTCTCTTTCGCCAACTGCGGCCTTCCCTATCACATCGGCGCCGAGATTCCCGACCGCAACAGCCTGTTGCTCCAGACGCCCGAGAGCCTGGCCGCCTCGCTGGCCCTCGACGTGCGCACCGGCCACGAGGTGGTCGGCATCGACCCGACGGCAAGAGAGGTCGAGGTACACGAGTCGAGGAAGGACGGACCTACCGGGAGGCCTACGACAAGCTGGTGCTGTGCCCTGGGGCCGAGCCCATCCGACCACCGATTCCCGGGGCCGACCTTTCACGAGTCGACGTCCTGCGCAACATTCCCGACATGGATCGCATTATCGGTGAGCTCGATACCAGTGCGACTCGGGCCGTCGTCATCGGGGGCAGTTACATCGGCCTGGAGATGGCCGAGGCCTTCCGCCCCCGAGGACTGGAAACCGCCATCGTCGAGCGCACTGACCGCCTGATGCCGTGGCTGGATCCGGAGATGACCAGGATTCTCGACTTCCACGTCACGACCCACGGCGTGGATGTCCGACTCGACAGCTCGGCCATGGCGATCCGTGAGAAAGGCGGGGAGCTCGTCGTCGAACTCTCGGACGGCTCCGAGCTCACCGCTGACGTCGTCGTGCTCGCCGTCGGCGTGCGACCCAATGCCGAGTTGGCCCAGATGACCGGGGTGGCGACCGGGCCGCTGGGGGGCATCGCCGTTGACGCCCAGATGCGGACATCGGTACCCGACATCCTCGCTGCCGGCGATGCTATCGAAACGCCGCACCTGCTGACGGGGGAGCCGGTGCTGTCGATGCTGGCCGGCCCGGCTAACCGGGAGGGACGCATCGCCGCCGAGGCCATCTGTGGTCGCCAGAGCGCCTATCGGGGCAGCCAAGGGACGGCCATCGTCAAAGCGTTCGAGATGGCCGCCGGTGGGACGGGCCTGACCGAGGCGCAGTTGCGCGAGCGTGGGATGGAATACCGCAAGGTCTACACCCACCAGAACGACCATGCCGCCTATTTTCCGGGCAGCTCGCCCATGTTTATCAAGGTGCTCTTCATTCCATCGAATGGGAAGCTGCTGGGAGCCCAGGTGTTGGGCTGGGACGGCGTGGACAAGCGGATCGACGTGTTCGCCATCGCCTTGCGCACCGGCATGACCGTTTACGACCTCGAGCACGTCGAGCTGTCCTACGCCCCTCCCTACGGATCGGCAAAGGACCCCGTCAACATGATCGGCTTCCAGGCCTCGAACTTGCTGCGAGGCGACATCGATCTCTGGTATGCGGAGGACTACCCGGACTGCGCCGGAAGGACGACGATCCTCGACGTGCGCACGGTGGCGGAGTACGAGTACTGGCACATCCCCGAGGCGATCAACATCCCCTACACCGAGCTCCGCGCCCGGCTCGGTGAGGTGGCCAACGACCGCCCGGTGTACACCTACTGCCGATCTGGCTTCCGCAGCTACATCGCTTACTGCATCCTCAGGCAACGCGACTTCGCCGACACGGCATTTCTCTCCGGCGGGTTGATCACGTTCCATGGTTTCCACCGCACTCCGCTCGAGGTGGGGCAGGGCGGCTTCCCGATCGTCGCTCACGCCGAGGACGAGATGGCGACTCGTCCAGGCGCCCTCGAGCACGTCTGATGGCTCAGGCTTGGCCCCTGAGCCAGATAGAGAGAGTGTTCGCGACCGACGGTGAGAAACTGAACGTCAAGGGCGGAGCAGCCGTCGCGGCCCTCCTGTTCTTGCTGTGGTTTGCCATCGTCCAGACGAACCAACAGAAGTACTTCGTCCCCGTCGTCTTCGCCGTCCTCTTGGTGGCTCAGAGCGACCCCGGTGGAGCTATCGGGAAGCGGGTGGAGGGAATGTCGGCCTTCGCTCTGCTTGGTGCCCTGGTGACGGCGTTTGGCTTCTACGTCGGAGATGAAGCCTGGGGTTTCGTGGTCCTCGCGGTCTTCGCCGTCACGCTGGCGTGCGGTTTGGCCGTCAAGCTCGGGGTCCACCGATTCGCGGCGGGATTGCTGCTCAACGTCTGGTTCCTCGTCGTGCTGTCCCTTGCGACTCATGACACACATCATCTCAAGATCAGCGCATGGGACCAGGCACTGGCCTGGTTGATCGGGGCCGCGGCGTGGATCGCCCTCATGGTCCTCGTGTGGGTGGCGCGCAGGGGCAAATGGCGGCCTGCACCGGTCATGGACCTCCCCGGGAGCCAATCCCCGGTGCAGCTGACACGGCCGATCGTCCTGTTCGCGTTGATCCGGGCACTGGCGCTGGCCGCCTCCGCCGCCATCGCATTCGGAGGAGGCCTGCCCAGCGCCGACTGGATGCCCATCGCCACCATCGTGGCGATGAAGCCGAGCCTCGAGCAATCCAAGCTCTTCGGCGAGCAGCGTCTGGTGGGTGCGGCCTTAGGCGCGGCGGCAGCCATACCGATCCTGATCCTGGTCAGCAACAAGCACGCGCTCGAGGTCATCATCATCCTCCTGGCAGCGCTCGGAGTGGCCATTCGTGGCGTGAACTACGCCTACTACGCCGCCGCGATTGCCTGTGCCGCGCTCATCGCGGCGGACCTGCCCCAGCCGACCAACTACGCCGCTGAAGGCCGGCGGGTGCTCTTCACCATGATTGGCGTCGGCATCGGTGTGCTCGTGATGTTCGTGGCTGATCGGCTCCAGAAGCGCTCTGCTCAGACAGCATGACGCATGGTCCAAGGAGAAGAGGGAACCACCATGCCCGCAACAGAGGCACCGGCACGACACACGCCGTACAGCGACCTGAGTCTGCGAGATCGAAGACGACTCGTCGTCGCAGCAATAGTGCGCACAAGTCTCACGATCACCTTGGTCGTGGCCGTCTACTTCGTGCTCCCCTTGGACCACAGCTCCAGTGTGGGGGTAGTGGCGGAGCTGGCGCTCGGGGTCCTAGTGCTCACGGGGATCATCGCTTGGCAGGTCCGAAGGATCGTCGGGTCCGACCACCCAACGGGTCGTGCCGTCGAGGCGCTTGCGCTGAGTGTCCCGCTCTACGTGCTGCTCTTCGCGACCACGTACTTCCTCATGGCTCGCGCCAATCACGCAACGTTCGGCGGACCGGTCAGCCGCACCGATGCCATGTACTTCTCCACCACCGTCTTCACGACTGTCGGATTCGGCGACATCACCGCAAAGACCGAGGCTGCTCGCCTGGCCGTCACGCTGCAGATGTGGCTGGATCTGCTGTTCTTGGGCCTGGTGGTGCGCATTGTTGTGAACGCGGTCAAGTTCAATCAACAGCGCCGAGCTGTCTGATCCAAAGATGGACACCCTCGGTGACCGTCATCGGTAGGTCCCCGGGGCAAGCACTGCCCCTCGGTGTCATCGCTGCACCCACGCGGGTACACCGGGGCGCCGCGCCGCACCAGGGCTGGAGGCGACCGGAGGCGGCGTAGACCCGGGCCGGGCCAGAGGTAGAGAGGTCGGCGGTGCCTACGGCCAGGCAGAGGGCCATGGCCAGGTCATCGTGTCCCGCTCGCTCGGGCACGGCGATCCGTACCGTGCCGGACTCTCGCTCCTCAAACTCCTGTGCCGACAGCTGGCCGAGCAGGCCGGGGTGGCAGGGGAGGGCGAGGCGACCCTGTCCGAGCAGCATCGTGACCCTGCCGAAGGCGTCCTGTGGTGTCCGCGGTGGTCGTCACAGGGACGACGGAGGTGCGACCGCAGACCAGGCACACCGACGTGGCCCACCTGATCGCGGCGAAGGAGCAACCGCTCGTGGTGGCCAAGCGGCTCGGTCATCCCAGCGCCGTGCTCACGATGGACCGCTTCGGCCACCTGTTCGACGACGCGGGATCGCAGGCGGCCGGTGCCGTGGCCGCCATGGTGGATGGAGCCCGGTCGTGAACGCTTGTGACCAACTTTGTGAGCACGGACGGCACGTCATGCTGTTTCGTACGGCGCTACAACGCTCTGACCTGCACCGACGTTGTAAGGCGGCCCAGAACGAAGCGAGATGTCGGCACAGGCCTCGCACACGTGTTCGGGGATGATCCCCGCCTTCATCAAGAGAGCAAAGGTCTTGCAGCCGAGGCACAGGCCGAACGCCGCCTCGAGGAAGGCAGCCACGGCGAGGAGACCGGTCACCACCCAGGTAGCGGCGGATAGTCCGAAGCCGAACCACAAGATCAGGGCGGTCGACGAGAAGGCCACTCCGATGGTCTGGGCGAACCGCTTGGGCGGTCCGGGGACGAAGTTGGGGCCCACCGGCAGGCGAGGGGCGACGACGCGCGTCGCGAGCTGGCCCAACGGGCTGAGCGTGGGCCCAGTGGCCACCCGTGCCCAGAACCCGTAGGTCAGGGGCACGAGCAACCACGGTTGGCGGAAGGCGATGGTGGCGACGCACAGGACGACCACGCCCGTCGCCACGGTACGCGGCCGCGTAGTCGTTGACCGGGTTGGGAAAACTGAACAGGGATGATGGCGATGCCGGAATCGAACGCCTCCGTGATCGTGACGGGCCCGTCTGATTCGGGTCCGACTCGAGGCTCCTGCCTCAACCCTACCAAGTTTACCTGTCCAATCGTGTTTTCGGCCATCCAGCCCGCCGACCCGTAGGGCCCGGACGGTCAGGCGGCGGCGACCACGCCGTGCATGAGGTCGAGCCCGGCCATCCCGGGCAGACCGTCGACCCGCCGGTCGATGCGCTCGGCCATGGCAAAACCCTCGTGGCCGCCGAACAGGTACGAGCTGAGGAACTTGACTTCGCCGTCGGGCATGACCCCGCTACCCACCGGCGCCCAGAAGCGTCGGAGCGCCCAGCGGGTCAGCTTTTGGGCGCCGCTGCTGTCGGCCAGACGGCTCTTGGCCTGATCGACGTAGAAGTCGATGTGGCGGCCCTCTTGTTTCATGATCCGTCTGAGCAGGTCGGAGAGCACCGGGTGGTCGGCTCGCTTGGCCAGTCGGGCGTACCCGGCCTGGGTGGTCCACTCGTTGATGGCGCCCCACGTCATGTGGACCGCCGTCAGGTGAGGGGTGAGGAGCGAGCCGAGCTGAAAGGTGAGGGGGCGCCAGGCGTCGCGCTTGGGCAGGCGTTGGCGAAGCGCGGCGATCCGACCCCTCCCGGCCGGCTCGTCGTGGGCGGCGAGGACCTCGGCGATGGCCTCGCCGTGCCAGTACTCCTCGTAGTTCCAAAAGGTGAGGAACGACGTGACGTCGGGGTCCTTGTGGGCTCGGGTGACCAGGATGTCGCGGAGGTAGCACACCGTGTGGTTCTCGACGTCGCGCATGTAGCGGAGGCAGCGGAGGGCATCGGGCGCCAGCGGCTCGTCGCGGAAGGCCCCGAAGTCGATGCCGTCGGTGTCGAGCTTCGCTGAGATGGAGCGGTAGGTGTCTAGGTCGAAACTCATGTCGCTTCTTCGTTGCTGAGCCGAGTTCTGGATGCCCGCGGGACAAGCCATTCCGATCAGCTGCCCGCACCGAAATGGTAGCAACCGTGCTGGTCCCTGGCGCGGGAGCCCGGTCGCCGACCGAGGCCGCGCACCGGCATCCGGGCCACTGCCCGTGTGGGATTGGGGCAGTCTGAGAGGTGCTGCGACTCCGGGAGTGCGACGGCGCCGGAACCGGCGACAGCCGCGTCATCAGGAGACGACGAGGGTCCCGGTCATGTACTGGTGAATCGTGCAGATGTAGGAGTACGAACCGGCCTTTGCCGGGGCGGTGAATGTCTTGGACTGCCCACCGGGGATGTCCCCGGTGCCGAATCCCCCGGACTTGGAGGTGAGTGTGTGATCGACGCTGTCCTTGTTGGTCACGGTGACCGTGGCCCCAGGGGCCACGGTCGTCTTCATGGGAGAGAACATGAAGTTGGAGATCACGATGGTCTCGCTTCCACCACCCTTGGCCCGACCGGAGGTGGGGTTCGCTCCCTTCTTCGGAGCCACCGCGGCCGGGCTGTTCGAGGAGCAGGCGGCGAGCGAGACCGCGGCGCAGAAAGTCAGTCCCAGGGCCACGTGCCGAAAGGTCAGGTGCCTGGGCTTCTTCTGCTGATCAGTCATCGGGTCACGAAGCATCACGGGGTCTTCGGCGCCGGGACCGGACCGGATGACGGCCAAGTGACAAACTGACCATGCGAACCTCGGGGGGCAACTGGTGAACGAGCTCGGATTCGATGATCCATTGGGCCGACCCGTGGAACCTGGTGGTCGACGGTCAACGGTAGGCATCGCTCTGAGCGGTCCAAAGCCCTTCGATGGTTCCTGAGCGACCACCTGTCGGTGGTGGCGCTCCGGGCGAGGCCTCGGGTAGCGATCCGTCGGGCCCTGCGAGCAATGCGCCCGCCGTGGCCGACGGTCCACAGGCCTCGCCAGACGATCCAGAGGACTCGGCGGACCAGGAATCGGAGAGTTCGCGCATCCGGGCATCCGGTCCGGCGACCGGATCCGAAGACGCTACCGAGATGATCGATCTGGAGACGGCGAGCGACGCCAACCTGGTGGTGGCTATCGCCCGTTGGCACGAGCCGGCGCTGGCCGAGGCCTACCGGCGCCACGGCGGAGCCATCCATGCGCTGGCCCGCCGGGTGCTCCGGCACGACCCGTCAGCCGAGGAGATCACCCAAGAGGTGTTCTTGGACCTGTGGCAGCATCCCGAGAAGTTCGACTCGCAGCGAGGAACGCTGCGCTCCTTCCTCCTGGCCCGGACCCACGGGAAGTCTGTAGACCTGATCCGGTCTGAGGAGTCGCGTAAGAGCCGGGAGGAGCGGACGTCCCGTGAGACGGCGACAGCCGGATACGACCTCGAGCATCACGTCTGGGATCTGGCCGTGGCCGATCAGGTCAAGGAGTCGTTGGCCGACCTTCCCGACGATATGCGGAAGCCGATTGAGCTGGCCTACTTCGGCGGTCACACGTATCGCGAGGTGGCAACCATGCTGCAGGCGCCCGAAGGAACCGTGAAGAGCCGAATTAGGATGGGGTTGACGAAGCTGCGCGCCAGTCTGGCCGATCGGGGCGTAGAGCCGGCAGGAGTGAATCAGTGACGAGATCCGTGAGCAACGTTCCCCATGAGGAGGTTGCAGGCCTTCTAGGTGCGTACGCCCTCGACGCGCTCGATCCCGACGAGGCAGCTCTGGTCGAGGCCCACCTCCGGGACTGCCCCCGCTGCTCGGCCGAAGTCGCTCGCCATCATGAGGTTGCAGGCCTTCTGGCCAACTCCGGCGCCGAGGCTCCCGCCGACTTGTGGGGCCGGATCGCCGATCGGCTCGACAGCCCAGCCAGCCCGGCCTGGGAGAAGCTGGCGGTCCGCCTGGAGCGCCCACCGGGCACCCACGACGTGCTCGCCGACGAGGGGGCCGAGAGCGGCGCGGCGGAGAGCAGCGCGGCCCAGCGCAGCGCGGCGGAATCCTCAGAGACGGCAGCCTCCTCAGAGACGGCAGCCGTCATGCCCCTCGATCAGAGCCGGCGGCGTCATCGCCTGGTGACCCGGGGGATCACCCTGGTGGCCACGGCCGCAGCCGTGCTGGCCATCCTGCTCGGTGTCCAGGTTGCACACCTGAACAATCAGGTCAGCCACCTGCAAACGGCGGCCAGCACGCCCGGCCTGTCCGGCGCCGTCCAGACCGCACTGGAGGAGCCCTCCACCAAGCGGGTGAAGCTCGTTCCTTCCGGGTCGGCCCCAGCCAACGGCGCCTCGGTGACGGTTGCCCTTACTTCGACGGGTCCCGCCTACCTGATACCCCAGCACCTCGCCAAGCTCCCGGCGGGCGAGACATATCAGCTGTGGGGCCAGATCAACGGGCAGATGATCTCATTGGGCCTGCTCGGATCTGACCCGGGAGTGACCGCGTTCAGCGTCAACCCCAGTGCACCAGCCTCCTTGTTCGCCATCACGGCAGAACGGTCTGGGGGCGTGTTGCAGCCGACCCGCCAGCCGGTCGTCCAGGGCGCCGTGACAACCTGAGGTCCGGTTGACCCAGCTGGAATTCCGGTTGACCGCTGCAGGGTTGACTGAGTCCGGTTTGACTCAGTCCGGTCGAGCGGTGCTGGATCAGACTCGTAGGAGCGATCAGACGCGGTGAACCTGGCGCAGCCCGGCCCAGGCCAGGTCGGCCAGGCGGATGGCCAAGATCCCGGCGTCCAAACTGGTGGCCGCCCGGTCGTCGGGCTCGTCTGCGTCCACCGGACCTATCGCAGTTCCGCTCGCAACTTGGCCGCCTGCGGCCCGGTCACGCGCACTGCGGCCGGCCATCCAATGTCGGCTGGCGCCTTCGGCCATCCCCACGACGGCATAGGCCAACAAGAGGCGGTGTTCGGGTTCGAGCCCGGCGTCGATGAGAGGGTCAATGGCCTGGGCGATGGCGTCTTCCACCCGGCGGAGTGCGTCACCCAGCTCGGGGTCATCGGGTGCGTCTCGGCCATAGAGCAGCCGGAAGGCGTCCTCGTTCCCGACCACCAGCTCGAAGTAGGCGGCGAAGCCGAGCTCGACTTGTTGACGGGGCCCGCTGGCCTGTGCCGTCGACGAGGTGATGGCGTCGATGACCTTGTGGGACACGAAGTCCATCAGCTCCAGGTAGAGCGCCCGCTTCGAGTCGAAGTGCTGGTAGACGAGGGGCTTGGTCACGCCGGCGGCCTCGGCGATGTCGTCCATGGTGGTGGCCGCGTAGCCCCGTTCGGCAAAGAGCGAGAGGGCCACGTCGAAGAGTTGGTCGCGCCGTTCCCCGGCGGTCAGCCGCCGCCCGGTCGCGTGCGCTGATCTCCTGGGGCCAGGACGGTCGTCCCTCGGATCGGCAGCCAGCGCCTCGGTCATCCAGGTCATGCTACTCGTGCCCCGAAATACCGGTTTCGGGCCGATGCCGGTGGCCGCCCCGCGCACGGATGGTGAGGTTGACCGCGGCGCCGGGGGTGCGGGCGTCCTCCCCACGCGTCCCGTTCCTCAGGCCTCCTTCAGAACCGGCTTGATCCGGTCGGGGAGGTCGCGGAACGAGAAATGGGCGTCGGCCACGGCCGCGTTGTGATCGAGTAGCGCCGGATCGGGAGCCGACAGCCATGCGGCGAGCGCCGCCGGGCGGTCCGCCGGGAACCATCGGAACCCGAACGCGGCGAGCTCGGCGGCCACCGGGTAGGGCCCGATGGCCAGCGGACGCCGGTGGATAGCCGACTCGATGGTCGGATTTCCGAACCCCTCCCAGGTCGAGGGCAGGGCGACCACGTCACAGGCGGCGTAGGCATCGTCGACCGGCGCCGGTGAGGAGTCGTTCCAGCCGAAGATCACCGGCGTCCGGCTGGCCTCGAGCAGCCGGACCACCTCGGTCCCGTAACCGTCCTCGGCCGGCCCCAGCAACCAGTACGTAGCGCCCAGAAACTCGGCGACGGCGATGCCGGCCGCCACGTTCTTCCGAGGGATAGCCCTGGTCGGTTGCAGGACCACCCGGGCGCCGGTGTCGATGCCCAGGCGCCGGCGGAGGGTGCACCGGGCCGCGGCGGCCGCCTGCTCGGCTTCAGCTGCCCCGGCACGTCGACCTCCGGCCAGGCCCCTGCCCGTGTCGAATGCGTTGTACACGGTGGTGGCGGTGATGCCTCGCGCTCCAAGCTCGATGCGACTGAGCTCGTTGATGGTCACATGCGACCATCGGGGGTCGTCCGGGGGCGGGGGTGCGTCGACAAACTGCGGGCGTTGCCAGGGAAGATCGTGATGGTGCAGGACCGCCGGTCGGCCAGCGAGGGCCCGGGCGACCACGTCGGCCGCGGCGGGGTTGAGCGGGAGCGAGCACAGGTTCTCCACCACGACCAGGTCGGCCGCGTCCAGCGCGCCGACCACCTCGCTCGAGGTGGGCGGCGAGTCCGCCCCGATGGACAGGCCGGGCAGCAACCGGTCCACCGGCCCCTCGCCGGCCACCGTGTAGATCCGGTAGCCGAGCGTTCGAAGGGCGCCCGCCCATTTCGCGGCTTCGACCGAGACCCCGTCGGAGCCCCCGAGGCGGAACGAGACGAGCGCTGCGGTCGGAATGGGGACACGGTAGTGCCGTCCCGGCCCGGTGCCGCTCCGTCTCCGATGGGCCAGGACTTTCTGGCCGGGGCCGGACCGGTGTCGCATCGGCGGCTGCGCCCGACGGGATAGCGTCGTGCGGTGACCACGCACGATCCAGCCGAATCCGATCTCCACGTCGGGCAGCACGATGGTGTGCTCACCCTCACCATCAACCGGCCGGAGCGGCGCAACGCCGTGACGTGGGACGTCATCGCCGGGCTGCGTCGGGAGCTGGATGCGGCCAAGACCGACCCCTCGGTGCGGGTCGTGGTCCTCACCGGGGCGGGTGATCAGGCTTTCTGTGCCGGTGCCGATCTGTCGGGCATGGCGCCCGAGGGGGCAGGTGGGGGAACCGACGGTTTCCTCGACCATCACGATGCCCGGGGGTGGATGGCCTCGCTGTTCCAGGAGATGTGGCACCTGGGCAAACCCACCATCGCCCGAGTCCAGGGTTGGGCCATGGCCGGGGGCATGGGGCTGGCCCTGGCCTGTGACTTGGTGATCGCGTCCGAACGGGCCCGGTTCGGCGCGCCCGAACTCAACGTGGGGCTGTGGCCCTACATGGTGACCGTGCCCCTGGTCCGCTCCATGCCGCCGAAGAAGGCGCTCGAGCTCATGCTGACCAGCCGGGTGGTCGATGCCGCCGAGGCCGACCGGATCGGGTTCGTCACCTCCGTCGTCCCCCACGACGAGCTGGACGCCGCCGTTGCCTCCCTGGCCGCCACCCTCGCGTCAAAGCCGCCTGGTGCGATGAGGCTGGGGCGCGAATCGTTCTACGCTGTCTGGGATTCGGATGCCGCCGACGCGCTGGCCCACCTGCATGCCATGTTGACGGTCACGAGCCAGACGGCCGAGGCGGCGGAGGGCATTGCCGCGTTCGCGGCCAAGCGACCGCCCACGTGGCAGGAGTTGCCCCCCGACAAGCCCGAGACGACCTGAGGAGCAGATGAGGATGGCGAAGCGAGCACTGATCACCGGCGTCACCGGTCAGGACGGCTCCTACCTGGCCGAGTTGCTCTTGGGCGAGGGCTACGAGGTCATCGGGATGGTGCGCCGATCGAGCACGGTGACCTTCGAGCGGATCGCCCACATCGAGGACCGCCTGACCCTGGTGGCCGGCGATCTGTTCGACGAGGTGTCGATGATCGGCATCCTGCGGGACCACCGCCCGGCTGAGGTCTACAACCTGGCCGCCCAGTCGTTCGTGCAGACGTCGTGGAGCCAGCCCGTCCTGACCGGGGAGACCACCGCCCTCGGGGTGACCCGCGTGCTCGATGCCATCCGCACGGTGGATCCCGAGATCCGCTTCTACCAGGCCAGTTCGTCGGAGATGTTCGGAAAGGTGCAGGAGGTCCCCCAGCGGGAGAGCACGCCGTTCTACCCACGCAGCCCCTACGGCGTGGCCAAGGTGTACGGGCATTGGATCACCGTGAACTACCGGGAGAGCTACAACCTGCACGCCTCCTCGGGGATCCTGTTCAATCACGAGTCCCCGCGCCGCGGCCTCGAGTTCGTGACCCGCAAGGTGACCCACGGTGTGGCCCGGATCGCCGCGGGCATCGACAAGTCGCTGGCCCTCGGCAACCTCGACGCCCAACGGGACTGGGGGTTCGCCGCCGACTATGTGCGGGCCATGTGGATGATGCTCCAGCAGGACACGCCCGATGACTACGTCGTGGCCACCGGTGAGACCCACTCGGTCCGGGAACTGGTCGAGCTCGCCTTTGCCGCCGCCGGGCTCGACTGGGAGAAGTACGTCACCATCGACGAGCGCTTCCTGCGCCCGGCCGAGGTCGATCTGCTGGTGGGAGACCCGAGCAAGGCCGAAAAGGTATTGGGCTGGCACCGCGACGTCGACTTTCCCACCCTCGTCCAGATGATGGTCGAGGCCGACCTGGCTCTGGTGCGAGCCAAGCTCACCTAGGGCCGCTCGATGGGAGGATTGGCCGCGGTCAGCGCTGATCCGCTCGGGGTACTCGTCGCCTTCGGGGCGGGGATCCTGTCGTTCCTGTCGCCGTGCGTGCTGCCCCTGGTCCCCGGCTATCTCTCGATGGTCTCCGGGCTCAGCGCGGCGGAGCTGTCCGCCGTGCCCGCTCGGGCCCGCGGCACCCGCCTGTCGCCGGCGCCGGCGCTGTCCACCGGCGGGATGCCGGCATCGGGGGGCCCGGCCGAGGAGACGGGGCTGTCCACTGCCGCGCCGCCCAGCCCCGACGAGCTGGCCCGGCAGCGGAGCCGCCTGTTCCGAGGCATCCTCGGCTTCATCGCCGGTTTCACCGTCGTGTTCACCGCCCTGGGGGCCAGCGCGTCGGCCGTCGGTCACGTGCTGCGGACCCACCAGCAGCTGGCCAACACCGTCTCGGGTGTGGTCATCGTGGCCTTCGGCGCCGTGCTGGTGGCCATGGCCGCCGGCGTCCGAGTGCCCATGGTGGTGGCCGGAGAACGTCGGTTCTCGCCCCGACCTTCGTTGCTCGGGGTGTGGGCCCCCCCGATCATGGGCATGGCCTTCGCCTTTGGGTGGACACCCTGCCTGGGCCCGGTCCTTGGGAGCGTGCTGACCCTGGCTTCCCACCAGGGGACCCTCACGGGTGGGATCGCCCTCCTGATCGCCTATTCGCTGGGCCTCGGGGTCCCCTTCCTGCTGAGCGGGCTGGCCTTCGGGCGGCTGACCGACATCGTGGCCCGGGTACGGGGCCGCCTGCGCTATGTCGACCTGGTCGGGGGGGTGATCCTGGTCGTCTTCGGGCTCTTGTTGGTGACCGGCAACCTGGGCTGGGTCTCGGCCCAGTTCTCCCGGCTCCTGAACGACCTCCATCTGGGTCGCCTGGCCACCAGCTGACTGGGGCGGGGGCCCAGGGAGGGGCACCCGAACCCGCCTGGCTCCAGGTACCCCGGCGCCCGTAGCATGGTCGACGGCTATGGCCCCTGCAGTCTCCTCTCCCCTTGCACTGTCACTCCACGACGCGGTCGCGTTGTCGGGGCGGTTCCCCCTTCTTGCCGGCCTCGATCTCGAGGTCGCCACGGGCGAGACCCTGCTGGTCGAAGGCCCGAACGGCGCCGGCAAGACCAGCCTGCTCCGGCTGTGTGCGGGGCTGGTGGCGCCGGCCTCGGGTCGGGTCGCGGTGCTCGGCCTCGATCCCGTGCGCCAACGGGCTACCCTCCGGCGCCGGGTCGGGTTCCTGGCCCACGCCTCCCACCTCTACGACGATCTGTCCGTCCGGGAGAACGTCAGGTTCGCTGTCCGGGCCGCCGGTGGCTCGACCGATCGGATCCCGGGCGCCTGTGACCGGCTCGGCCTCACCGGCCGGCTGTTGCGAACGAGCGCAGCCAAGCTCTCGGCCGGGCAACGCCGTCGGGTCGCCCTGGCCGTGTTGGTGGCCCGATCGCCCGAGCTCTGGTTGCTCGACGAGCCCCACGCTGGACTCGACGCTGGGGCGCGCACCCTCCTCGGCCAGCTGGTAACCGAGGCGTCGGCCGGCGGGGCCACCGTGGTCATCGCCTCCCACGAGCCCCATCTGGTCGAGCCGTTGGCCGGCCGGGCGGTAACCATCACCGGCGGCCGTGTGACCGGAGAGCGGACCATCGCATGCCTGGCCGGCGAGACCGATCTGGTCGGCGAGACCGACTCGGCCGGCGAGACCGACCTGGCTCGGGAGACCGACCGGGCCGGTGGGACCGATGTGGCCGCCGAGACGCCGCCGGGCCCCGTTGCCGCTGTTGTCCCGCCCCCCGACGTCGAACGTGCCGTCCATGTGGCGTGACACCCTCCTCATGGTCGGGAAGGACCTCAGGATCGAGGCGCGCTCCCGGGTGGCCCTCAGCCAGGTGGCGCCGTTCGGGGTCATCGCCCTCGTCCTGTTCGCCTTCGCGCTCGGCCCCGATCGGTCACCGATGGCCAAGGCCGCACCCGGCCTGTTCTGGGTGGCCGTCCTGTTCTCCACGGTGCTGGCCATTCAGCGCAGCGTGTCGGTGGAGTCGGCCGACGGCGCCCGCGACGGCCTTCGCCTCTCCGGCCTCGATCCGGCCGGGGTGTTCCTGGGCAAGACGGCGGCCGTGGCCGTGCAGCTGGTGATCCTGGAGGCGATCCTCGGGGTCGGGGTGGTGCTGCTCTACGGCGCCCGGATGAACAGCCTGTGGCTCGCCGTGGTGGCTTGCATCGCCGGCACCATCGGCCTGGCCGCGGCAGGCACCCTCTACGGTGCCCTCTCGGCCGGACTGCGGGTGCGAGAGACCCTGTTGCCGTTCTTGTTGCTGCCCGTCGTGGCCCCGGTGCTCCTGGCCGGCACCCGTATCTGGCAGGCCGCGCTGGTCGGCGGCATCCCCAGCCAGGGGACGCCGTGGGTCCGCCTGCTCATTGTCTTCGACGCCGTCTATCTGGCGCTCGGAGTCGTCGTGTTCGGCCCCATCCAGGAGGCGGCGTGATCCGACAGTCAGCCAAAGCGCTGTGGACGACCCGGGTCATCGGCCTGGCCGCGCTGGTCAGCCTGGCCTTCACCGTCTGGCTCGGCCTGTGGATCACCCCGCCCGACAAGACGCAGGGCGACCTGGTGCGCCTGGTCTACCTCCATCCTGCCGTGGCCTGGGTCGCCCTGTACCTGGCCTTCGGCCTGGCCGCGCTGTCCAGCTTGCTCTACCTCTGGCCCCGTACGCGCTCCCTGTTCTGGGACCGGTTGGCCGCCGCCTCGGTCGAGGTCGGCGTGGTCTTCAACGTCTGCACACTGATCTCCGGCTCGATCTGGGGTCGGCCCACCTGGGGCGTGTACTGGACCTGGGACGCCCGGCTGACCAGCACGGCCCTGCTGCTCGTCTTGTTTCTCGGTTACCTCGCTCTCCGGCGGGTGCCAGCCGACCCCGAGGTCCGGGCCAAGCGGTGTGCCTTCGCCGCCCTCTTCGCCGCGGTCGACGTCCCGATCGTCCACTTCTCGGTGCTGTGGTGGAAGACACTCCACCAGGGGGCCACCGTGCTCAACCCGGACCTGTCGCCCCAGATCCACGGCTCGATGGCCTGGACGCTCTTGCTCGGCTTCGTGGCCCTGACCCTGGTCTTTGTCTGGATGTTGCTGGTCCGGTACCGGATCGGTGTGCTCCAGGACCTGCTGGGCACCGGTGAGCTCGATTCGGCCATCCGCCAACGACAGGCCGAAGGCGCCGTCGCCACCGAGGTGGAGGCCGGGGCCGGGGCCGAGGTTGATGTCGGGATCCCCGGTGCCCCCGTGGTGGCCGTCGCGCCGGCGGACCATCCTGCCGAGCCAGCCGTCCCGGTCAGTGAGGTGGCGCGGTGAACTACGTCGTCGCCGGGTACACCATCGTCCTCGGCCTGTTGTTCCTCTATGCCGTACAGCTGATCTGGCGCCGCCGTCGCCTGAACCGGCTGGTGAGCCAGACCCGGGCCGACGTGGTGGCCGAACAGCGTGCTCAGGACGTTCGATGACTATCGCACCCCCGGCCGGACCGGGCTCGCCGCCGGTGACGGCCACCCCGAGTGGGCCCGAGCCAGGCTCACGGCAGTCGCATCGGCTCCGCTACGTCGGCGTGGGCGTGGTGCTCGCTGCCGCGTTCGCCTTCCTGTTGGTGAAGGGACTGGGCAGCTCGCTCGATTACTACTTGACGGTGGACCAGGCCATGCACCAAAAGGCCTCCCTCGGTACCCGGGACTTCCGCCTCGAGGGGGTGGTCGTCCCCGGGACGGTGCACGACACGGCGAAGGGCGTGGACTTCACCGTCCAGAGCAACGGGGTGTCGGCCCAGGTAGCTAACACGGGCACGCCCCCGCAGCTCTTCCAGCCCAACATCCCCGTCGTGGTGGTGGGCCACTTTGACGGCAACGCCTTCGACTCCAACCAGATCCTGGTCAAGCACTCCGCCTCGTACGTGGCTGCGCACCCGAACCGGGTGAAGGCGCCCAACGGATCCACGCGGTGATCGCTGTCCCGATTGCTCGGACGGCCGCGCTGAACACCTGGACGGTCGTGGTGAACACCGGACGATCTCGGTGAACGCGGCACTGGGCCACACCGGGGTCCTCCTGGGGCTGGCCGCCGCCGTAGTGGGAATCGTGGTCATGGCCATCGGCCTGGCCAAGGGCAGGGACTCGGTCATCCGGAACGCCCAGATCTACGCCCCGGTCATCCTGCTGGGCGGCCTGGTGGCCACCGCGGCGATGGAGCATGCCCTCGTCACCCATGACTTCTCCCTCGTCTACGTGGCCGACAACAACTCGACCTCGACGCCGTTGCTCTACTCGATCACCGGGATGTGGTCGGCCCTCGAGGGATCCATCCTGTTATGGGGCGTGATCCTGGGCGGCTATGCCACCGCCATGGTGTGGCGGTTCCGCAAGCGCGGATCGGACCGGCTCGTGGCCTGGGCCACCATGGTCGTCTACGTCGTCGCCGCCTTCTTCTTCATGCTCATGCTGGGGCCGGCCGACCCGTTCCGGCGGGTGGCTGGAGCGGTCGTCACCAACGGAAACGGTCCCAACGTCTTGTTGCAGGACAACCCGCTGGTGGCGTTCCACCCGCCCATGCTGTACCTGGGATTCGTCGGGTTCACCCTCCCCTTCGCCTTCGCCGTGGCCTCGCTCATCACCGGGCGACTGGACGAGGGCTGGCAGAGCGAGACCCGCCGGTGGACCCTCTTCGCCTGGGGGTTCCTCACCGCCGGCATCCTGCTCGGGATGTGGTGGTCCTACCAGGTGCTGGGCTGGGGAGGGTTCTGGGCATGGGACCCGGTCGAGAACGCCTCCTTCCTGCCCTGGCTGTGCGGGACCGCCTACCTGCACTCAGTGATGGTCCAACAACGCCGTGGGCTGTTGCGGGTCTGGAACCTGTCGTTGGTCATTGCCACGTTCAGCCTGACCATTCTCGGCACCTTCCTCACCCGCTCGGGCGTGATCCAGTCGGTCCACACCTTCTCCGACTCCACGATCGGCCCCTTGCTCATCGGCTTCTTCGCGCTGGTGCTCGTGGTCGGGGTGGGTCTCATCGCCTGGCGGGGCGACCGGCTGCGGTCGCCCGGGGGAATCGACGCGCCCCTCAGCCGGGAGGGGGCGTTCCTGGGCAACAACTTGTTGTTCGTGGCCTTTGCCTTCGTGGTGTTGCTGGGCACGGTGTTCCCACTCCTCTACCAAGCCCTCAACGGCCAACAGGTGACGGTAGGGGCGCCGTACTTCAACGCATTGGCCGTGCCCCTCGGCCTGGCCCTGTTGTTCCTGATGGGCGTGGCCCCGGCGTTGCCCTGGCGGAAGACGACGGTCGCGGTGATGCGGGGACGCATTGCCGTGCCCGCTGCCCTGGGTGTGGTGACGGTGATGGCTTGCGTGCTCGGCGGCGTCCACGGGCTCGAGCCGCTGGTGGCCTTCGGCCTGGGCGCCTTCGCGGCTGCCTCGGCCGGCCGGGCCCTGGTCCTGTCGGTCCGCCTGGCCTGGCGGTCGGCGCGAACGGCCGGTGCCACACCTGGGCGCGCCACCCTGGCCGGCTGGCGGGGCCTGGTCGGGCGGGCCAACGGCGGCATGGTGGTGCACATCGGCGTGGTGGTCATCGCCGTGGGGCTGGCCGCGGCGACCTCGTTCGGGCAGCGGGGGGAGGTGCGGTTGACACCCGGCCAGACCGCCGCCTTCGGGGGGCATACGGTGCAGTTCATCGGGTTCCGCACCGTCACCACACCGGCGTCGAGGGCGCAGGAGGCGGTCATCAAGGTGGACGGGGGTGGGGTGTTCCGACCCGCTCTCACCACCTTCGGCTCCAACTCGGCCAATGTGGTGGGCACCCCCTCGATCGACTCGAGCTGGAAGGACGACGTCTACCTGACCATCGACAAGATCCCGTCGGGCTCGGCGGTGGTCGTCGGGGTGGTCGTCCAGCCCCTGGTCGCTTGGATGTGGGTGGGGGGAGCGTTGCTGGTGGTGGGCACGATCCTGTCGGCCGTCCCCGGGCGACGGCGCCGGCCCACTGACCCGGTGTCCCAACCGGTCTTCGGCGTGGCCGGTACGCCCGGCCCTGAAGAGGAGGCCCAGGGCCGTCCCGACGCCGGCGACCCCCTCGTCGAGCGGGAAGAGGCCGAGCCCCGACCGTCCGAGCCCGATCCGGTCCCGGCCGGCATCGGGGACCGGCGTTGAGCCGAGCGTCAGTGACCCCGGCGGCGTCGCCCGCAGCCCGGACCGGCGGTGACGGAGGAAACGTGGGGCCCGCCCGGGCCAGACACACGGCTCGCTGGATCAGTCTGGCCGTGCTGGTCATCGCCGCCGGCCTGACCGCCGTGCTGGCCACCCGGCCGCCGGCCACGACAGCCCAGGCGGCGAGCCCCCTGCTGGGCAAGCAGGCGCCGGCCATCGCCGGGCCCACGGTGAACGGAACCCAGTACGCCATGCCGTCGCGCCCCGGGAAGTACGTGGTGGTGAACTTCTTCGCCAGTTGGTGCGAGCCCTGCCAACAAGAAGAGCCCGAGTTCATCCAGTTCCAGTACGAGCACCAGCAGGCCGGCGATGCGACGATGCTGTCGGTGGTCATCCAGGACACCGCGTCCGCAGCCCGGACGTACCAGGCCTCCCAAGGTGCCACCTGGCCGACCATGGCCGATCCGCAGGGGACGATCCGCCTCGACTACGGGGTGGGCTCGCCGCCGTCCACCTTCGTGATCGCACCCGACGGCCGGGTGGTCGCCGACTATCTCGGCCCGGTGACGGCGAAGGACCTGAATGCCGTCATCCAGCGGGCGAAGGCGTCGCATCCATGAGCAGGCCGCGGGCGGCCAGACGGCGATCGCTCGTCTGGCTGGTCCTGGCCGTCGTCCTGGTGGTCGCCCTCCTGGTCGGAAGCGGCGTCTTCTCGTCGAAGCCGATCACCAATGCCCAGCGGGTCCAGGCCATCGCCTCGGGGATCAAGTGCCCCAGCTGTGAGGACCTCTCGGTGGCCGACTCCAACGCCCAGACCGCCATCACCGTGCGAAACGCCATTGCCGCGCAGGTGGCGGCGGGACGGACCGACCAGCAGATCGACGACTACCTGATCGCCCGGTACGGCTCGGCCATCGTGCTCACGCCGCCCACCAGCGGCTGGTCCCTGCTGGTGTGGCTCCTGCCCCTGGCCGCCGGCGTAGTCGCCCTCGGCGGCCTGACGCTCTTCCTGGTCCGGCGCCGACGGCAGGGCTTCGCCCGGGAGGACGAGGGCGCCGACACGGTGGCCCCGGACGATATGAGCGCCGAGGTGCTGGCCGATCGCCGGGCCTTCTTGGAGCGCTCCCTGGCCGACGCCAGAGCGGAACGCGACGCCGGGGACCTGTCCGATGTCGACTACGACGCGCTGTTCCGGCGGGACCATGCCCGGCTCGAGGCGGTCGAGGCCCGCATGGTCGCCCTCCACGACGCGGCGACGGCCGGAGCCTCGACCACGAACGCGATCGTCACCGCGGACAGAGGCTCGACCGTGGGCACGCCGTTCACCGCCGACGAGGGATCCGCCGTCCCCGCCGCCGCTGACCCATCGGCCCAGGCTGCCGCCGCTGACCCATCGGCCGAGGGCACCGGGGTTCCCGGTGCCCCATCGGGCGCCCGCGCTCTCGCCCCGCACCCCCGCCGCAGCCGCCGGCAGCGTTTCCTCCTGGGCGGGGCAGTCACCGCCCTCGGTGCGGCGGTCGTGCTGGCCGTGGTGCTGATCGCCGTGCCGAGGCTCCCGGGTCAGACCGAGACCGGCAACGTGTCCCTCAGCCCGCAACAGGAGGTGGCCCAGAAGCTGGCCCAGGCGGCGGCATCCGAGGACGCCGGGCAGTTCGGCCAGGCCGCGCAGCTCTACAACCAGATCCTGAGCCAGGATCCGCACCAGGCCCAGGCCACGGCTCAGCTCGGTTGGCTCGATTACCAGGTCGGATCTTCGGGCAAGAGCGCCACCTTGACAGCCGAGGGGCGCAAGCTGGTGGAGTCGGCCGTGCAACTCGACCCCCAGGACTTCGCCGGCCACCTGTACCTCGGGACCATCCTGTTGCAACAGGACCACGATGCCGTCGGTGCAGTGGCCCAGTACCAGCAGTTCTTGGCCGCGACGAACCCGCAGCCCGGTGCATCGGTGATCAAGCAGGCTGCCCCCTACATCCGCCAGGCGTTCACCCAGGCCGGAGTGGCAGTTCCGTCGAAGGTCCCGGCCGCCTGATCAGGGTCGACCCGACCGGTCACCGCTCCTGGCCGAGAGTGAGGAGTCAGGCGCTCCGGAGGGCGCGCAGGCCGGCGACCACCCGGGGAAAGGCGGTGGCGAACGCGTCGATGTCGGCCTCGGACGTGGACCATCCCACTGACAACCGCAAGGAGCGGTCGGCGTCGACACCCATCGCCTGGAGCACGGGCGAGGGCTCGAGGGACTCCGAGGAGCACGACGAGCCCGAGTGAGCGGCGATGCCGGCCTGGTCCAGGCCGAGCAACACGGGCTCAGCTTCGACCCCGTCGATCCCGAGGCAGACGATGTGGGGAAGCCGACGTTCGGGGTCCCCGTACTCGGTGACTCCGTCCACGGCCAGCGCCGACTTCCGCAGCCCCTCCGTGGCCTGGCGGGCCAGAGCTTCCTCGTCGCCGACCTGCTCGGCACCGGCCAGTGCGGCAACGGCTGCACCGAAGCCCACCGCCGCGGCCACGTTTTCTAAACCGGCCCGCCGGGCCCGCTCTTGCTCGCCGCCCACGAGGAGCGGCTCGATCCGGAGCCCCCTGCGCACGACCAGGGCGCCGATGCCGGCCGGGCCGCCCAGCTTGTGGGCCGAGACCGAGACCAGGTCGGCGTCGAGCCCCCCGAGGTCGAGAGGGACGTGTCCGGCCGCGGCGACCGCGTCGACATGGACCAGGACGGGCGTGGCCCGTTGCCGGCAACGGTCGACCACTTCGGGCACCGGCTGCACCGTCCCGACCTCGTGGTTGGCCCACTGGCAGTGCACGAGCGACGGGGGCCGGCCCGTCTCGGCGGCGGCCCGATCGATGGCGTCGCTGACGGCGTCGGGGTCGATACGACCGCGGCCGTCCACCGCGACCTCGGCCACTGTTCCCGACCGGGCCGACGCGTCACGGACGGCGGAGTGCTCGACGGCCGAGCACACCATGGGCCCCGGTCGGGCCCGCCCTGCTCCCCACACGGCGGCATTGATGGCCTCGGTGCCGCCGGAGGTGAAGATGACCTGGCGGGGACGGACGCGGAGGAAGGCGGCGACCTGGTCGCGGGCGTCCTCCAAGGTGGCTCGGGCGATTCGTCCCTCCGTGTGCACCCGCCCGGGATCGGCGGTGATGCCAGTGTCCCGCCAGGCCGCCATCGCCGCCGAGCTGTCGGGGCGGAGGGGCGTCGTCGACGCATGATCGAGGTAGTGCCGGGCCATGGCCTAGGCGGGCACGGTCAGACCAGGGCGACGCAGGCGTCGTCGCCGCGAGCACGCGACGACAGCACCACGGGAACCGCTCCTTCGGGGTTCTCGCCGCACAAGCCGGCCAGCAGTCCCTTGACCATGCCCCGGTCGACCGCGCACAGCACGGGGTACTGCGAGGCCGCGTCGCCGAAGGGACAGCTGTCGGCCACCACTGCGGTCGAAGCGCCCTGATCCTCGGCGTGGGCCGAGAACCCGTGGGCGGTCAGGGTGTCGGCAATGGCGTGCATGGCGGCGCGAAGGGAGCGCTGCCCGTCGCCGGGGGCCATGTGGCCGGCCAGGGAGCGCCCGTACTCTTCGCCCACCCGTTCGGCCATGCGCTCGGCTGCCTCGGGGCCGAGCAGGTTCAACGCCTCTTGGAGCAACAGGATGAGCAGGTCGTCACGACGAGTGAGCAGATCGAGGGTGGGGTCGTTGCCGATCACGGTGAAGCGCTTCGACGGTCGTCCGGCGCCGTGCCCCGCTGACCGCTCCATGGTGACGTCCACGTACCCACCGGCAGCGAGGCGCTCCAGATGGTGACGGGCCACATTGGGGTGGAGCGAGAAACGGGTGGCCACCTCGGACGCAGTTGCTCCAGGGTTGGCCCGGACGAAGAGGTAGATCTCCCTGCGGGTCGGATCGCCGAAGGCAGACGTCACCGCGGCAGCCGCGGCCGAGAAGTCGTTATCGGAAGGAACTGCCCCTGTCACCAGCGGCGTTGGCGCCGGGGCGGGCCGGTCCTGGATTGATGACACGTCACCTAGTGTAGTCCTGAAGCCAAATTGTTCCGGAGGAGACGTCCATGTCCACAGACGAGGCACAGGTACGGGCCGCGGCGGGCGCCGTGACCGACCCCGAGCTTCGTCGCACCCTTGGCGAACTGGGCATGGTCAGGTCGGTCTCGGTCAAGCGCAAGCGGGTGAGCGTCGACTTGGCCCTACCGGTCGGCCAGTATCCCCAGGTCGAGGAACTGGTGTCCCGGGTCAGGGGCGCAGTGGGCGCCCTGCCCGGGGTGGACGAGGTGGGCGGCGAGGTCGCGGTGATGAACGAGGACGAGCGGCGACGGGTCCGGCTGTTGCTGCGGGGCGAGCCCCTCGATGGTGGGGTCTCGGCCTACGCGGAGGAGAACGACCACGACCACGGCCACGGCGGTCAACTCGGCCATGAGGAGGGCCGGCCCAACCGGTTCATGCTGCCCCGTTCCCGCACCCGCGTCATCGGTATCTCCTCGGGCAAGGGCGGTGTGGGGAAGTCCTCGGTCACCGTCAACCTGGCCGTCGCCCTCGCCCAGCAGGGCCATGATGTGGGGATCCTCGACGCCGACGTCTACGGGTTCTCGGTTCCGAAGATGTTGGGGGTCCGTACCGACCCGTTGATCATCGACGACCTCGTCATCCCGCCCGCGGCGCACGGAGTCCGCTGTCTTTCGATGGGTTTCTTCGTGCCCGACGAGACCCCAGTCATCTGGCGGGGGCCCATGCTGCACAAGGCCCTCGAGCAGTTCCTGGTCGACGCCTACTGGGGCGAACCCGACTTCCTCTTGGTGGACATGCCCCCGGGCACGGGGGATGTGACCCTGTCGCTCGGGCAGTACCTGACCAAGACCGAGGTGTTCGTGGTCACCACGCCCCAGGCCGCCGCCCAACGGGTGGCCCAACGCTCGGCCTACGCGGCCAGGAAGCTGAAGCTGGCCGTTCGCGGGGTCATCGAGAACATGAGCTGGTTCACCGCGGACGACGGCACCCGGTACGAGCTGTTCGGAGCGGGTGGCGGGCAGAGCCTGGCCGGGGAGCTGGGCGTACCCCTCCTTGCCCAGGTCCCTCTGGTGCCCGCCCTGCGCGAGGGCGGTGACATCGGGGTGCCGGTCATGGTGTCCGATCCCGACGGGGAGGCGGCGCGGGCCTTCTCAGGGCTGGCCGAGCAGCTGGTCGGACTGGGACCAGCTCGGGTCTACCGCCAGGAATTAACCGTCCACTGACGGTGCACACCTCGGGGTTGACCATCGACTGGCCAGGTCTGATGGCACTGGCCAGGTCCGATGGCCCACTGAACCATCAACCGACCGCGGGAGGCCGCGATCGGGCAAGGAGGCACACGTTGGGGACCGCTCAGGGTCGGCCGGCGACGCCCACACCGACGGGGAGCTTCGCCGGGTCCCAACCGAGCAAGGCAACCGCCTGAGTACATGCGAACCGGTCGGTCATCCCGGCCACGTATTCGACCCCGGCACGGAGCGCCTCAGGCTCCCCCCCACGGAGGCCCCCGCCCGCCTCGACCACCGACGGGATCCGGTTGGGACGATCGGCGTAGTGCTCAACCAGGGCCCGCAGGACGGCCACCACCGCGCTGTTCTGGGCCAGCGAGCTGGGACGCAGGTAGATGTGCTCGTAGTTTGCGCCGCGAAAGGCGGCCAGGGCGTCAGCCAGGTCCTCGTCCATGCCGATACGACCGGTCCGGGCCACCGTCTCGACCACCCCGTCAATGAAGGCCCCGAGCTGCTGGCTCCGTCGCTCCCCGCAACTCCGGCGGACCACATCGGGGAGGACCGACGGGGTGACGATCCCGCTGGCCACTGCGTCCTCGAAGTCATGGCAGACATAGGCAATCCGGTCCGCCCAGCTCACTACCTCACCCTCGGGGGTGGACGGCGCCGGCCGAGACCAGGAGTGGTTCCGGATCCCGTCCAGGGTCTCGGCGCACAAGTTGAGCGGGCCCAAGGACACCTCCGCACCCCAGACGGCATGGTCGAAACCGCCGTCGAGATAGGGCGAGAGGGCGTCCTCGCTCGCGTGGCCGCCCGGTCCGTGTCCGCAGTCGTGACCGAGGGCGATGGCCTCGGCCAGGGAGACGTTCAGCCGGCAGGCACGGGCGATGCTGGTCGCGACCTGGGCGACCTCGAGGGCATGGGTGAGCCGGGTCCGCTGATGGTCGTCGGGGAACACGAACACCTGGGTCTTCCCGGCCAGGCGGCGAAAGGCAGTGGCGTGCAGGATGCGGTCCCGATCACGCTCGAAGCAGGTCCTCCACCGATCGGGTTCCTCAGCCCGTGCTCGGTTTCCGGCTGCACGAGAACGGGTGGCCCCGATAGCCAGCTGGAGTTCCTCGAGGTCCTCCCGCTGGGCCCGGTCGAGGGTGACCCCGCCCCCCGGCCCGGCCCCTGCATGGCTGTCGGCGTGGGCGAACCTCGCCCCATGATCGGGGAAGCCGACCATCGTCGAGGCCCACCGGCGGTTCCGCTCAGTCTCGCTCCGCCGTTCAGCCCGGCGTCGGCCCTCGCCGGGCCGTCCGTCCTCACCCCGCCGCTCGCGCTCGTCCCGAGTGTTCCCGACTCCTTCTCGACCGTAGTCCCGGTGTCTATCTCCATCCCTCTGGCCCAACATGATGTCCAGTGTGGCGCAATGGTGTGACCGAAGCCACGCGGGACGGGCGCTCTCTCGGACCTTGTATCGTCGGTGGCAGCCGGCAGAGTTGCCGGCGTCCTTCTGAGAGGAGCGTGCCAGGTGGACGTGCGTATCGGGATTGTCCAGTCGGTCAAGGAGCTCGACGTCGAGTTGGCCGAGGACACAGATCGTGACAAGGTCCTGGCCAGCATCGAAGAGGTTCTGTCCGGAGAGAACAGCATCTTGTGGCTGACCGACCGCAAGGGACGCCGGGTCGGCGTTCCCTCGGCCAAGGTCGCCTACGTCGAGGTCGACGCCCCGTCGACCGAACGACGGGTCGGTTTCGGGATCTCCTGAGACAACTTGGGATCTGCCCGATGGCCGAGGGACTCGACCGGTCGGGCGACCCCAGAGCAGACCGATGAGCTCCGCGTGACCAGCCTGCTCGACCTCAAGCTGCTGTTCGTCACGGGCAAGGGCGGCGTGGGCAAGACGACGGTGGCGTCGGCGCTGGCCCTGCTCGCCTCGCAGCGCGGCAAGCGCGTCCTCATCTGCGAGGTGGACGCCAAGGGCGATGTCGCCGGGTTCTATGAGGCGAAGCCGACGAGGTTCAAGGAGAAGGAGCTCCTGCCCGGCCTCTTTGCCATGTCCATGGACACCGAGGCATCGCTCCGGGAGTACCTGAAGCTGCAACTGCGGATCCCGGTGGTGGGGCGGATCGGTCCGCTGGCCAAGGCATTCGATTTTGTGGCGACCGCCGCCCCTGGTGTCCGGGAGATCCTGACGGTGGGGAAGCTCTGCTACGAGGTCCGAGAGGGGCACTACGACCTGGTGGTGGTGGACGCGCCGGCCACGGGGCACATCATCGGCCAGCTTGCCGCCCCCCAGGCCATCAACGAGTTGGTGAAGGTCGGGCTCATTCGCTCCCAGACCGACTGGATGCTGCAGATCCTCTCCGACCCGGTACAGACGGGACTGGTGGCGGTGTGTACGCCCGAGGAGATGCCGGTGAGCGAGACCATCGAGCTAGCCGACCGGGTGCGCAAGGAGACGACCGTTGCGCTGTCGGCCGTGGTCGTGAACCGTGTCCTGCCCGAGCTCTTCGGGCGCCAGGAAGAAGCCGTCTTCGATGGGCTCTGCGCCGACCGGCCCTCCGAGGAGCTCGGCGAGCTGGTGGGCGGCGACCCGGCCAAGGTTCTCAGCGCGGCCACCCTGGCCGTGACCATGCGGCGGACCCGGGCCACCCATCTGGAGCGGCTCCGGGCCGGGATCGACCCGTCGGTCCCGATGCTCTACCTGCCCTATCTGTTCACCCGCTACCACGGGTTACGGACGACCAAGCAGGTGTCGGCCTCCCTCGGCGAGGAGCTCGGGTTCTGATGAGCGAGGAGGCGCGGCCCGAGCGGGCTGACGACCTACGACCGGCGATATCGGACGCAGCCGAGGTTACGCCACCCGGGGCGACAAGTGTCGGGGAGGCAAGCCAAGCCACGGCCGGACCGCCGAAGGCAGCGCAGAAGGCAGCAGCGCAGAAGGCAGCAGCGCAGAAGGCAGCCGCGCAGAAGGCAGCAGCGCAGAAGGCAGCACAGCCGAAGGCAGCCACGAAGAAGATCGCCAAGAAGCCTGCGTCGACCAAGAAGCCTGCGTCGACCAAGAAGCCCGCGTCGACCAAGAAGCCTGTAGCCACCAAGAGCGCTGGGTCAGCCCATCGGACGGAGTCACCCAAGAAGGCGGGATTGGTGGCCAGGACCGAGCCGAGGACGGCTGTGCCTCCCGAGCCCGCGGCAGGCCAGCCGGGAGCCGGCATCACGGCAAAGTCGGGATCGATCGACGGGCTGCTGGCGGCGAAGGAGATCGTGATCGCCTGTGGCCCCGGGGGTGTGGGCAAGACGACCACGGCCGCGGCCGCTGCCGTCATGGCTGCGGTCCAACAGGGGGGGAAGGTCCTGGTCCTGACGATCGACCCGGCCAAGCGCCTGGCCGACGCCCTCGGCCTGGAGGGGATCGGCAACGCTGAGCGCCGGGTTCCCGACGAGGCGTTCCGTGCCAGCGGGATCAGGTCCCGAGGCGAACTGTGGGTGGCCATGCTCGACACCAAGGAGTCCTGGGACGCCCTCATCCGGCGGCATGCCCCCGACCACCAGACCCGGGACGAGATCCTGGCCAATCCCCTCTACCAGAACATCTCGGGCCGCTTCGTCCAGAGCCACGACTACATCGCCATGGAGCGGCTCTACGAGATCCACTCGGAGGGGGACTACGATTTGATCGTGGTGGACACCCCGCCCACACGGAACGCCCTCGACTTCTTGGATGCCCCCCAGCGCCTGGCCGACTTCTTCTCTTCCAGGCTCTTGCGCTGGCTCATCGTCCCGTACCGTTCGAAGCTGGTCAACGCAGCCACCAAGCCCTTCTACCAGATCGCCGACCGTATCCTGGGAACCCAATTCCTGGCCGACATCTCCGAGTTCTTCATCCTCTTCCAGTCGATGTACGACGGGTTTGTCGAACGAGCCGAGGCCGTGGGCCGGCTCCTGTCCGACCGGCGCACCACTTTCATGGTCGTGTCGACCCTGGAGGCGGTCCCGCTCCGAGAGGCCGAGTTCTTCGCCCGCGAGCTCACCGATCGCCACCTGCACCTCGGAGCCATCGTGTTGAACAAGGTGTTGCCCGGCTACCTCCGGGACCCGGCGGCCGCGGCCGTGGCCGAGACGATGAAAGAACGTGCACCCGAGCTCGCCTCTGAACTGGCTGCCTCGGCTGTCGCCGCTGAGCCGGCTTCCCCGGTTGCCGGCCCGGGCGGAGCGGTGCTCGGCGACGAGGACAATCTCAGGCGGGTACTCACCGAAGTAGCCGACAGCTTCCTGAACTTCCGGCTGGTCGCGATACGAGAGGGCGAGGAGCGTGCCCAGCTGGCCACGGCCCCCGAGGTGCTGGCCACCGTCCCCTTCTTCGACACCGATATCTACGACCTGGACGGCCTCCTGCGGCTGGGCGAACAGATCTGGTAGCTGTCGGGAGGGCTTCTCGTGGGACCCGTCAGGTCTCGGGTGGGTCCTCGACCGTGTCCGGGGTGAGCCTCGGAGTGGTCCCGGGCCGCCCTCCGGTGGGGTCCACGGGATGGGTCCCCGGGCAGGCGCAGCGATCGGCTGCCGTACGATGCAGCTATGACCGACATCGTCGATCCAGCCATCGAGGCCTACGCAGCCGCACACACCACCCCCACCCCCGACTATCTGCGCGAGGTAGCCGAATACACGCGATCGAACCTGGCCGCCCCGGGCATGATGGTGGGCAACCTGGAAGGACGGTTCCTGGAGCTGTTGGTCTTCGCCACCGGCGCCACCCGGATCCTGGAGATCGGCACGTTCAGTGGGTACTCGTCCCTGTCCATGGCGGCCGGGCTCGCCCCCGGCGGCAAGATCGTCACCTGCGAGCTCGACCCGGTTCACGCCGAGGTCGCCCAACGGCACATTGCCGCCAGCCCGTACGCCGAGAGCATCGAAGTGCTGGTCGGGCCGGCCATGGAGACCATCGCCGGGCTGCCCGGGCCGTTCGACCTGGTGTTCATCGACGCCGACAAGCCCGGCTACCTGGACTACTTCGAGGCCGTCTTTCCCAAGTTGGCGCCGCGGGGATTGATCCTGGCCGACAACACCCTCTGGCGTGGGCAGGTGGCGGACAAGAGCGACACCTCGGAGGCCACCGAGGCGCTCCGGGCCTTCAACGAGCGCGTGGCTGATGACCCCCGGGTCGTCGCCGTCCAGACCACGGTCCGCGACGGCGTGACCCTCATCCGCCGGGCCGATTGACCCCGCCTCGATTCGTGCCCGCCCCGACTCTGGCCGCCACGCCCCGCGTCGACTCGTGCCGCCCAGCTCTGCCTGCCCGGGCGCTGCCTGGTCGCTCCGCTCGCAGCGCGAGTGGCAGACGGTGACCTGAAAGGACCTCATTGTGCTCGACTACCACCTGCACCTCTGGCCCCACACCCAACGTGATGCCGAGGCCACCGTGGAGCAGGTCGCCGCCTACTGCGAGCAGGCAGTGGCCGCCGGCGTGACCGAGATCGCCCTGACCGAGCACCTGTTCCGGTTCGTCCAGACGGACAAGTTGCTCCACGGCTTCTGGGACGACCTTCCCGGCGAGGCGCTCCGCCCGGGGATGGCCGCCTACTGGGACCACCACGCCCGTGTCGACCTCGACAGCTACGTCGAGGTGGTCGAGGCGGTGAAGGCCGAGGGGCTCCCGGTCGTGCTGGGCATGGAGGTCGACTACTACGAGGGGCGCATGGACGACGTGGCCGGGCTCCTGGCCGACTACCCGTTCGACGTGCTGTTGGGATCGGTGCACTGGCTCGGGGCCTGGCGCTTCGACGTACTGAACGACCCCCTGGTCATGGCCGAGTGGACGGTGCGGGACATCGACCAGGTGTGGGATGAGTACACCCGGGCCATGGAGGAGCTGGGGGCATCGGGTGCCTGCGACGTCTACGCCCACCCCGACCTGGTGAAGGTAGCCGGGCATCTCCCTGCCGTCCCTGAGGAGTTCTACGACCGCATCGCCGAAGCCGCCGCGTCGTCGGGGATGGCGGCCGAGGTATCGTCGGCCGGCTGGCGCAAGCCGGTGGGGGAGGTGTACCCGGCCCCGCCGCTGCTCCAGCGCTTCGTCGACCGGGGCGTCCCGTTGACCACGGCCTCCGACGCCCACAGCCTGCCCGATGTGGCCTACCGGGCCGTCGACCTCCGATCGCTGTTGGACGGGGTGGGGGTGACCGAGCTCCGGGGCTTCCGGAAGCGCCGGCCCCATACCGTCGCCGTGTCCGGTAGCCGAACCCCGGGCGAGACCTGACCGTGGCCACTCCGGCCGAACTGGCCCTGGAGCGGACCGACCTCGTCGACGAGCAGCTCGCGCACCTGCAGCGGCTGTTGGGAACGTGGGGGATCCTTGCCGACCTGGCCTTTTCCGACCTGGTGTTGCTGGCACCCATGGCCCCGAGCGCTCCCCACCATCGGGCCGCCGGCCCCCTGTTGGTCGTTCTGGGCCAGATGCGCCCGTCCAACAGTGCCACGGTCGTCCAGCACGACCTGGTCGGACAGACGGTGGGTGCGACCGACTGGCCGCTGGTGGCGGCCACCTTCAGCTCGGGTGAGCCCACCCGGGGCGAGATGCAGCTCGAGCCGGCCGATGAGCCGGTTCGCCTGCAGTGCATCCCGGTCCGCTGCGAGGGGACGACCGTGGCCGTCCTGGCCCGGCTCTCATCGGGGGCCGGGCGCCGCCCCGGCCACCTCGAGCGCACCTACCGGGACGTCTTCGACCGGTTCGCCGTGATGTTGGCCGAGTCGACCTTTCCGTTCCCGAGCGAGGAGGTCGGCACCGAGGAGGCCCCCCGTGTCGGCGACGGCATCGTCCTGGTCGACGAGGAGGGCCGAGTTCGCTACGCGTCGCCCAACGCCACCAACGCCCTCCACCGCATGGGCATGTACTCGCAGCTCGAGGGCCGAAGGCTCTACGACCTGGGGGTCGAGGAGTCGGCCATCGAATGGGCGCTGGCCTCAGCCCTCCCGGTGGTCGAAGAGGTCGAGCGACGGCCGGACGTCGTCGTCCTGCTCCATTGCATCCCCTTGTTGAGCCAGGGGGACGTCACGGGCTGTTTGGTGCTCCTCCGTGATGTAACCGACCTTCGGCGCCTCGACCGGCTGCTCCTGTCCAAGGACGCGGCGATCCGCGAGGTGCACCACCGGGTCAAGAACAACCTCCAGACCATCTCGGCCCTGCTGCGCCTGCAGGCCCGGCGGCTCGACCCCGGCGAGGGCCGGGTGGCCCTGTTCGAGGCAGAGCGCCGGGTCCGGTCCATCAGCATCGTCCATGAGATCCTCTCGCGGGAACCGACCGACCAGGTCCCCTTCGACGAGATCGTGACGTCGCTGATCCGCATGGCCGAGGACTCGGTCGTCCCGCCCCTACAAGTGAACTTCGGCGTGTACGGCGAGCTGGGCGATGTGCCCGCCGACATCGCCACGCCGTTGGCCGTCGTGCTGGCCGAGCTGCTGCAGAACGCCGTGGAGCACGCCTTCTTGGGGGCCAAGGTGGGCGACGACGAGGGAGAGACGGCCCCGGAAGCGGACCGGGACCGGGCCCCCGCCACCGTGGGGCACATCGACGTCCGCCTGGACAGCAAGGACGGCCGTCTGATCGTCGAGGTCCGAGACGACGGGGCGGGCTTACCCGACCGCTTCGACATCGACCTGACCCAGAGCCTGGGCCTGTCCATCGTCCGGGACCTGGTGCGCAGTCAGCTCGGCGGCACCATCACCATGAGCGGCCTTGACCACGGCCGTTCGGGGACGGTGGTCGTTCTCGACGTCCCGGTGGAGCACCCCCGTCCAGTCCGGTGAACCGGCTGGCTGGCCTCGCGGTGGTGGCAAAGTCGACCGGTCCGAGGGTCAGGAAGCGCGGCGGCGGGCGGCCAGCCAGGCCTTGCGCAGCTTGCGTCGCTCCTCTTCGGACGTCCCGCCCCACACGCCCGACTCCTGGTTGGTGGCCAGGGCAAAGTCGAGGCACGGCTCAAGGGCCTCACAGCCCCGGCAGACCCGCTTGGCCGCCTCGATCTGGTCGATGGCCGGCCCGGTGGTGCCAATCGGAAAGAACAGATCAGGCTCGGTGTTCCGGCATGCGGCAAGGTCGCGCCAGTCGTCCTCGTCCCATTCGACAGTGCGGTTCCAAACGAGGGCCACGTTGCTTCCTCCGCTCTCGGTCATCCGAGCTTTTCCCCATTGTGAACTGTTTCACATAGCTCGGCGCCGTCAGTCGCCGGCCATTCGGGGTTGTGCCCTCTAGAGTAACGAGCGAGGTTGCGACGCGCAAGGAGTTTTCGGGTTGTCACCTGCGCAATTCGAGCCATATCCGGGCAGCGATGCGGGCGACGCGGGGACAGGGGAGAACGGGGAGGACCGTGGACGTTCAGGCTCACCGGGGGAGCCCCGATGCGAGCTCCGGCATCCTCGAGAACACGGTCGAGGCGTTCCTCCGGTCGGCTCGGCTGGGAGCCGACGGCGTCGAGCTCGACGTGCGCCTGACCAGGGACGGGGCCCTCGCCGTCCACCACGATCCCGTGGTCCCCGGAGTGGGCCCGGTGGCCGGTGTGGATGTCTGCCAGCTCCCGGTTCACGTCCCCCTCCTCGATGCCGCCCTCGATGCCTGTGCGGGCCTCACGGTCAACATCGAGATCAAGAACCTGCCCAACGAGGACGGGTTCGACCCCGAGGAGCGATCGGCCGCGGCCGTCGGCGCCCTCATCGCCGAGCTGTCGGCGCGGGATTCGATCCTGGTCTCCTCGTTCTGGCCCGGTTCGCTCGACGCCGTCATTGCCTGCGACCCCGATATCCGCACGGGCTTGCTCGTCCCTTCCTGGTTCGACGTCGATCAGGCCTTCGAGCTGGCCATCGAGCATGGGTTCGGGGCGCTGCACCCAGAGGTGTCGATGCTCACCGCCGACCTGGTGTCCTCCGCTCACGATGCCGGGCTCGCCGTGGCTGCCTGGACCGTGAACGAGCCCGCCGCCGTCCGGTCCGCTCGCCAGTGGGGCGTCGACACGGTCATCACCGACGACGTGGCCTCGGCTCTCGCTCTGGCCGGCGTCGCATGAGCCGCCCGGGTGAGGCCGACCCGCCCCGGTGCCGGCGACCCGCCCTGGGTGGCTGAGCGGGACAGCCCAGGGTCGTTGACCTCAACCGCCCTGGTGGGCCGCTTGAACGACCGGTCCATTCCGGACACCAGTCAGTGTCCTCTCGACCCGACGCCCGACGGGCGGAGCTCGGCCGTCCTGACCTGCGACCACGCCGCCAATTGGTCCTGGGCTGCCATTTTCGTCCACAATGCACGGCCATGAACGTCGTTGTGTGCGTAAAGCAGATCCCTGACCCGGCGGCACCGCCGTCACTCGATTCGGGTACGAACAACCTGGCCCGGACGGGAAAGCTCATCCTCGACGACTCCGACGCGTACGGCGTGGAGATGGGCTTGCAGCTGGCTGACTCGGCCGGTGGTGGCGACGTGACCCTGGTGTCGATGGCCCCGAACGGCGAGACATCGGGGCTCCGGACCGGACTGGCCATGGGTGCGGCCAAGGCCATCCTGGTCAGCGACGAAACGCTGGCCGGCACCGATGCGCTCGGCACGGCCAAGGTCCTGGCTGCCGCCATCAAGCGGGCCGAGCCCGACCTGATCCTGGCGGCCACCGAGTCTTCGGACGGTTACACCGGCACCACCCCCGTCCAGATCGCCGAGATCCTCGGGCTGCCCTCGGTGACCTTCGCCAAGAAGGTCGAAGTCACGGGCGAGTCGGTGAAAGTCGAGCGCCAGACCGAGTCCGGTTACGACGAGGTCGAGTGCCCGCTCCCCGCCGTGGTCACCGTGACCGCCGGTGTGGTCGAGCCCCGCTACCCCTCGTTCAAGGGGATCATGGCGGCGAAGTCGAAGCCGGTCGAGACGCTGACGGTCGCCGACCTCGGTGTCGACGCCGGCCAAGTGGGTGCGGCCGGCGCCCGCCAGGAGATCACCGACGTCTCGGCGGCCGACGCCAGGCAGGCCGGTGAGATCGTGGTCGATGAAGGCGACGGCGCCGACAGGATCATCCAATTCCTCGAGAAGCTGAAGGTCCTGTAGGGATCGGGTAGGAGAACACGAACCAATGGCAATCGACAAGATCTGGGTGCTGGCCGAAATGGCAGACGGCAAGCCCATCACCGCCAGCCTCGAGCTGATCTCCCACGCCCGGTCCCTGGCCGACACGGTGGAAGCCGTCGCCTGGGGCGAGGACACGGCCTCGGTGGCCGGCACGCTCGGCGAATACGGCGCCACCGTCGTCCACGATGCGGGCGATCTGTCCGGCGCACTGCCCGGGGCTCCAGTGGCCGCGGCCATCGCCACCGCCGTCGAGGCCGGCGGAGGCCCCGACGCCATCCTGTTCCCGGCCACCTACGACGGACGGGACATCGCCGGCCGGCTCTCGGCCAAGCTCGATCGACCGGTCCTCACCAACGTGGTCGGCCTGACCGCCGACGACAGCGGGCTCGCCACCCAGCACGCCATCTTCGGTGGCCAGCAGAACGTGACGGCCCACTTCACCGGCGAGGGTCCCGGGCTCTTCGTCGTCCGGGCCAAGTCCTTCCCGGCCGAGCCGTCCGGCGGCGGACCCGCTGAGGTGCAGGCGCTGGCGGCACCGGACACCGGCGCGACCAACGGGGCACGCATCGTGGCCCGCCATGTCGAGGAGCGGACCGGTCCGAAGCTCGACGAGGCCGATGTCGTCGTCTCCGGCGGCCGTGGCCTCGGCCAACAGGACCAATACGCTCTGATCGAGGAGCTGGCCACCCTGTTGAGGGGCGCTCCGGGAGCGAGCCGGGCCATCGTGGACGCCGGTTGGGTGCCCTACTCCCACCAGGTCGGCCAGACGGGCAAGACGGTGAAGCCCACCGTCTACCTGGCCTGTGGCATTTCCGGCGCCACCCAGCACCTGGTGGGCATGAAGAACTCGAAGAACATCGTGGCCATCAACAAGGACCAGGACGCCCCCATCTTCACCGTGGCCGACCTGGGCATCGTGGGCGACGTTCACAAGGTGGTCCCCAAGCTCATCGAGACCCTCAAGGCCAGGGGCTGAGCCCCGCCACCGGGCGAGCCATGATGGTCATCTCGGCCGCGGCCTGAGGGCTCGCTGGGCCGGTGACGGGCCCGATGCTCAGACCAGCGGCCACGGATAGGCGTGGCGGTTCGGGTCTGGCTCGGGGAACACGCCTGTTCGGACGATCAGGCCGAGCCGCCCGGCCAGGGCTTCGACTTCCTCGTGACCGAGGGTGTGGACGAGTTCCTCGGGCAGGTCACGGGCCACCCGGTCCAGGTCGGCCAGCAACACGTCGGGGATCGGCTCGTCGGCGTAGTCCCAGATGACGGTGCGCAACTTGGGCTCGGTGTTGAAGCAGACGCCGTGATCGATGGCCCAGATGTCGCCGCAGGTGCCCAACAACACGTGGCCGCTCTTGCGGTCGGTGTTGTTGGCAGCGAGGTCGAAGGCGCACACGGCCTGCAAGGCGGCGTGGTGGGTGCCTCCCTCGAACAGGGTGAAGTAGTGCTGCTCGAAGTCGGCGTCCACGAAGAGCTGGAAGGACCCGATCCCGAACGGCCCGCTGTCCCGCTCGATCGTGGGCGGCACGAGGCCCCAGCCCAACGCCTCGGACAGGGCGTACGCCGCCACCTCCCGGCGGTAGAGGCCATCAGGGAAGTCCCACAGGGGCCGCTCGCCCTGGAAGGGCTTGTAGACGGCGCGCACCTGATGGGTCCCGTCGTCCACGGTGACCAGGAAGGTCTGGTTGGAGCTCCAAGGAAGACGGCCCTCGACCGAGACCTCGCCGCCGGACAGGAGGTCGATGGCCTCGATGATGCCGACGGCGTCGTCCGGACGCCAGCCGATCAGGCGATCGGAGGCCGGTGGCCGTTTGTTCTCGGGCACTCGTGTCCGGAGGGGTCGAGGGGGGCTCCGCACAGGGGGCAGGGGGGACGCCCCGACTCCACCAGCTGAGTGGCGTGAATGGCGAAGGCCCCAGCTTGCTCCCTGGTGACAGCGATACGAGCCAGCGCGCCGGTCTCGTTCTCCTCGACCAGCTCTTCGATGACGATGACCACCCGATCGTCCCCCTCGTCGTAGGAGACACCGACGGTGCCCACCGCCCAGGCCGGCTCGGTGGGCTCTTCGAGGACGACGTCCTCGGGCAGGTGGCCGGGTCGCTCCTGGTCGCGGACGATCCGGCCCAGGTACTCGGCCAGGGCCGCGACCTGTTGCTTCTCGATCTTCAGCGTCAGGGCCACGGGGCCCTGCCGGCACTGCAGCAGAAACAGGCGCTGGCCCGGCTCGCCGATGGCCCCCACCGTGAACCGGTCCGGAGACGACAGGTCGTAGCCCTCGCTCACGAGCCAAACCTCATGAGCGAGCCAAACCTCATGAGCGAGCCAAACCTCATGAGATGGCCAGTTCGGTCAGAGAGGCGGTCCCGTTGATGGTGAGGACGTAGGGCCCCGATTCGCTGTAGGCGATGGCCGTCACCGAGCAGGGCGAGACGACAAGGCGTTGGAAGAGGTCGAGGTGGGTGCCGGCCGCCGCCGCTGCCGCCGCCTTGATCGGGTCGGCATGGGATACGGCCACGATGGTCTCACCGGGGTGAAGACCGACCAGCCGGTTGAGCGCCGATGTGATCCGCACCTGCATCTCGGCGAACGACTCACCACCGGGGAACCGGAACCCGCTCGGGAAGCGCTGCACCTGGTTCCATTCGGGCCTCTTGGCCAGCACGCTGAGTTGCTGGCCGGTCCAGGACCCGAAGTCGCACTCCAGCAGACCCCGGTCCGACCGGACCCGCACCCCGAGCCGACGGGCGATGGGCTTGGCCGTCTCGAAGGTCCGCTCCAGGGGTGAAGCGTAGACAGCGGCGGGCCCGGTGCGGTCGCCATCGGCCAGGGCAGCGATCCGCTCGGCCACCGCCTCGGCCTGGGCCAGCCCCTCATCGGATAGGTGGAGGTCCGGAGCCCGACCAGGAAGGATCGAGCCGGTGGTCGGGGTCCGCCCGTGCCGTACGAGAAGGACGACGGTGGGCCGGGGTGTGCCGCGTCCCGATCGAGAGGCCCTCGAACCCGTGCGCCCACACGATCCGGTGCCCGATCGGGGCGTCTTGGGCGTGGTCAGCGGCATCGTCGTTCCTGGGCCGAAAAGGGGCGGGTTCGGATGGTCCGTCGGCTCGGCACGCCCGTTCACCGTACTCTGTCCCCATGCCGCCTCAGACGCCCTCCCGGGCCGCGGAGCTCGGCGCGTTGGCCGACGAGATCGAGTCCTGCCGGGCGTGCCCCCGTCTCGTGGCCTGGCGCGAGTCGGTCGCCGCCGGCAAGCGGGCGTCCTTCGCCGACCAGAACTACTGGGGGCGCCCGGTGGCCGGGTTCGGGGACCCGGATGCCCGGTTGGCTGTCGTCGGGTTGGCGCCGGCCGCCCACGGCGCCAACCGCACGGGCCGGGTGTTCACCGGCGACCGTTCGGCCGATTGGCTGGTCGCCGCCCTGTGGCGAGCCGGGTACGCCAACCAGCCCACCAGCACGGCGATCGATGACGGGCTGGCCTTCACCGGAGCGTGGATGACGGCGGCCGTGCGGTGCGCCCCGCCGGCCAACAAGCCAACGCCGGAAGAACGCGACCGGTGCCTTCCCTTCCTCGTCCGCGAGCTCGACCTCCTGGCGCACCTGCACGTGATCGTGGCCCTGGGTGGGTTCGCCTATCAGGTGGTGGCCGGCCTGTTCGGGCTGAAACGGCGGCCCAAATTCGGGCATCTGACCGAGGCCCGTCTCCCCGACGGGCGCATGCTGGTGTGCTCCTATCACCCGAGCCAACAGAACACGTTCACCGGGGTGTTGACCGAACCGATGCTCGACGCCGTCTTCGCCCGGGCCCGACAGCTCGGAGCCTGAACCGACCTGCCATCTTCTCGAGCGATTGTGACCATCCATGAGGGAGATACGGTTGGGCAAGCGGCCGGATATCTGCGAGGGAGATGCCGGGCATCTTGGAGGGAGATACTGCCGGCAGCAGAGCGGAATTTCTAGGAGGGAGCTACGGCAGGCAGGCGACGGGGCATCGGCACTGCCGTCTCCGGCCACCGTCGCCGGCTGACCTTTGCCAGCTTCCGCAAGAGGGCGATGGCACCGGGGTCCTCGTCACCGGGCCGGGTCTCGACGGCGCCGTCGGCGATCATCCCGTCGAGCAGCTCTCGCCCCTTTTCGGTGCGCACGATGGTCAGGGTCCAGTCGTTGAACTCGCCGATGCCGCCGGTGGAGATGTCGGCGTGTTCGGCGGCGAAGTCGGGGCAGGTGGTGCAGCCCTCGCGGGTCCAGGCGTGGGCTTCTTTGAGGGGGATCTCGTGATAGCCGCCGTCTTTGGTCCAGACCTGGAAGACGCCCTTGATGTTCATCTTGGTGATGTTGGCCCGGAGGATCCCGTACTTGGCCTCGAACAGCTGGGGGAAAATGGCGTCGTCGAAGGTTTTGGAGCACATGAGGCCGATGGTCAGCGACAACCGGCGGGCGATCTTCCCCGCCTTGCGCGCGGCCATGACCGGAGGGGCTGAGGCCTGGCAGCCCATGCCGATCAGGGCGATCCGCTCGGCCCCTCCTTCGATGGCCTTGGGGTAGGCCAGGGGATTGGCCGAGTACGTGTAGCGGGACCCGGCGGCGGCCAGCACCTCGGCCCGGTTGGTAGCCACGGCGGGGACCGCCTTCCAGGTCGACCCGTCACCTTCGAGGTCGGAGACGAGAGCGGCGTCGATCACGTCGTGTTCCAGGGCCCAGATCAACAGGGCCGACACCAGCCCGCCGTCCTGTCCGACCGCTTGGACCTCTGGGTCGGTCGCCCGGACCAGGAGGATGTCGGAGGAGACCCCGGCCACCTCCTCGTCGGTCCGCTCCCGTCCGAACAGGTGGGTCTCGATCTCGGGCTCCCACAGGCGGAACCGCGGGCAGGCCCGCGTGCACATGGTGCAGCCCTTGATCCCGTGGGTGCAGTCCTCGCGGCCGCCGTCGGCGTCGATGTGGAACGGCTTGTACCGGCCGCCGGTGTCGTCGTAGGACAAGACGTCGTGAGGGCAGGCGACGATGCAGCCGGCACAACCGGTGCAGAGGCCAGACGTCACCACTTCGCGATAGAGCTCAGCCCATTGAGGTTTTTCGGGAGGCATGGGACAACCATAGCGACGAGGGCTCCGAGCACTGGTCATCGGGGGGACGAGCAGGCCCTCGTGCTGCCCGGATACCGTCTGGTCCGTGCCCGAGCTTCCCGAGGTGGAGTCCTACCGGCACCTGGCGCTGTCGGTCCGCGGACGGAGGGTGGCATCAATCGTGGCCCGGGACCAGTGGTTCCTGAAAGGGGGGGCCACGGCGCAGGGGCTCCGCCGGGCCCTGGTGGGCCATCGGGTGGCCGAGGTCAGGCGGATCGGCAAGATCGTGCTGGTGGACATGGACGATGGTGAGACCCTCGGGCTTCGTTTCGGCATGACCGGGACCCTGCTCGTCGACGGGAAGGCTGGTGTGGACCGCCTCCTCTACTCGTCACACCGAATACGCCGGGAATGGGAGCGGTTTTCGATGCGCTTCGACGAGGGCTCGCTCATCATGCACGACCCGCGGCGGCTGGGAGGGGTGTCGCTCAACCCCGATCTGTCTCGGCTCGGGCCCGACGCCGTCTCGATATCGGCGGCGCAGCTGGGCGCGGCCCTGCGGGGTTCGAGCGCCCCTTTGAAGGCTCGCCTGCTCGATCAGGCCAAGGTGGCCGGGATCGGCAACCTGATCGGTGACGAGGTCCTGTGGCGAGCAGCGCTCTCACCCCTGCGACCGGCCGGGTCGCTCAACGCGACCGAGCTCAGGCGCCTGCACCGCACTCTCCACCGGACCCTGACCGAACTCATCGACAGGGGAGGATCGCACCTGGGCGATCTGATGGACGAGCGCCATCGCGACGGCCGGTGCCCGAAGGACGGCGCCTTGTTGTCGCGGGCCACCGTCGGGGGCCGGACCACCTATTGGTGCCCACGGCACCAGGTCTGAGTCCGTCGCCCGAGGGTCGGGAACCGGTCGCCACTGGGCCGGTCGCCGGCCACGAGTGACCAGCGCCTTGGAAACCGTTGAGTTCGGTGCGGGGATGGTGACGGCGTTGTGACGCGCCCACGGTGCAACCCACCCCTATGGCCGGGCGAGTTCGTGGTAAGAGTCAGCTCCCGATTTCCTCCAGCACCTTGGCCGCGTGGCCGTCGGCCTTCACGTGGTACCAGGCCCGAGCGATCTTTCCCTTGTCGTCGATGAGAAAGGTGGACCGGATGACGCCGATCGACTTCTTCCCGTAGAGCGTCTTCTCACCCCACGCCCCATAGGCCTCGCCCACCGCATGGTCGGCGTCGGTCAAGAGCGAGAACTTGAGGCCGTACTTCGACCGGAAGGCCTGATGCTTGTCGGCCCCGTCGGCCGAGATGCCCACGACGGGCACCTTCGCCCGGGTGAAGTCCCTCAGGTTGTCGTTGAACTGGCAAGCCTCCTTGGTGCAGCCCGGCGTGTCGTCCCGTGGGTAGAAGTACACGACCACCGGGTTCCCCTTGAAGTCGGCCAACGATACGGTCTTCCCGTCCTGGTCCGGCAGCTTGAAGGCGGGTGCCTTGTCTCCGACATCGAGCTTTCCCATGGGTGTCCCTTCTGGCGTGACCGGTGCAGCCGCACCCGGTCGTCGATAGCAGGGCTCTACCTTGGCATACCGGTCAGCGGAGTGGCCGAACAGCGGAGGCCGAAGTCTCCAGCTGAAGAGGCGGCTATCGGATCAGGCGAACCGGGAACAGGCAGAGCGCCGACCAGGCCGACCGGAACAGGCAGAGCGCCGACCAGGCCGACCGGAACAGGCAGAGCGCCGACCAGGCCGACCGGAACAGGCAGAGCGCCGACCAGGCCGACCGGAACAGGCAGAGCGCCGACCAGGCCGACCGGAACAGGCAGAGAAATCGGTGGAATTCAACCTCGGCGTCACCGAGGTCCACCGGGGGCCGTCGGAGGCGTGATGGGCCCGGGCCCGATGGAAATCGGGTGGAAGATAGGCTGGGTGCTCGGAAAAGTCCTGTTCAGTAACCCTGCCGCAGGCGCGGGACCCGCGGCGGGTACACTGATCAGTGCCATCGGTCTATTGGTTCGATGGCGGGGTCTTCCTCATCCTGTCCTCCGCTTATGCGGACAATCCGAGGCGGGCCCGCCTCCGCCCCCTCTGCCGATCGGGCGGAATCCGACGGCCGGCGCCACCAGTCGGCACCGAACAGATGAGAGAGCACGACCCAGATGACTTCCACTATCGAGAGGCCCGAACGCGCCGACACCGCCGGCGCATCCGACGCCTTGCTCGCCACGACCCGCATCGCCTTCGACAGCCTCGGTGTGGAGCCGGCACTGGTCAAGGTGCTCGCCTCCCAGGGGATCACCACCGCTTTCCCGATCCAGGCCATGACCGTGGCCGACGCCCTGGCCGGCCGGGACGTATGCGGCAAGGCCAAGACCGGGTCCGGAAAGACCCTCGCCTTCGGCCTGCCCCTCTTACAGCGGACGATGGACGACAGAGCCACCCAGCCGGGCCGGCCCCGTGCCCTCGTGCTGGTCCCGACGAGGGAGCTGGCCGTACAGGTCCATGACGTCTTGGAGCCGCTGGCCGAGGCGGTCGGACTGCGGCTCGTTGCCGTCTACGGCGGCGCCGACATCGACCGCCAGGTCAAGAAGCTGCGCCGGGGCGTCGATGTGATCATCGCCACGCCGGGCCGGCTGATCGATCTGGGCGACCGGGGCGAGCTGACTGTGGCCGACATCGAGACGCTGGTGCTCGACGAGGCGGACCGCATGGCCGACATGGGGTTCATGCCCCAGGTCGAGTGGGTGTTGCGCCGCCTCGAGCGCGACCACCAGACGCTGCTGTTCTCGGCCACGCTCGACGGGGCGGTGGACCGACTGGTGTCGCGGTACCTGACCGACCCGGTCAAGCACGAAGTAGCCTCCCCGCAGACCACGGTGGAGGAGATGGAGCACCGCTTCCTCCACGTTCACCAGATGGACCGGGTGAAGGTGGCCGCCGCCATCTGCCGCAACGTGTCCAAGTCGATCGTCTTCGTCCGGACCAAGCGGGGCGCCGACCGGCTGGTCGAGCAACTCCGCAAGGAAGGGGTGGATGCGGCCGCTATCCACGGCGACCTCCGCCAGGCGAACCGGGAGCGCACCCTGAAGGACTTCTCCGACGGCAAGCTACCGGCGCTGGTGGCCACGGACGTGGCGGCTCGGGGACTGGACATCGACGCAGTCGACGTAGTGATCCACTTCGACCCGCCCGAGGATCACAAGGCCTACCTGCATCGCTCCGGACGCACGGCCCGGGCCGGCGAGGCCGGTGTGGTCGTCACCCTCGTCCAGTGGAATCAGGTTCTCGAAGTCGAGCGGATCCAGACCCGCATCGGCCTGAAGCTGCCCATCGTGGAGATCTTCTCGAACGACCCGCGTCTGGCCAATTTGGCCGACTGGAATCCCTCCGAGGACGCCGCCTGAGCCACGCGGCGAGCCGAGGGAGAACAACATCGTTGAGGAGCCGACCCCAATGCCTCTGACCCTTGACGGCGGTCCCGAGGGAATCGAGCAGGTCCTGGTGGTCACCGCCCATCCTGACGACGTGGACTTCGGGATGGCGGGCACCGTCGCCACGTTGACGGCTGCCGGCGTCAACGTCAGCTACTGCATTGTCACCGACGGCGACGCCGGCGGGTCGGACCGGACCGTGAGCAGGTCTGACATGGTTGCCCTCCGCCAGAAGGAACAACGGGCGGCGGCGGCCGAGGTGGGTGTCACGGAGCTGGCCTTTCTCGGGTACCCCGACGGGCGCCTGACGCCGAGCTTGGACCTGCGCCGGGACATCTCGCGGGTGATCCGGCTGCTTCGGCCCCAGCGGGTCTTCACCCATTCCCCCGAACGAAGCTGGACGCGGCTCGGGGCCAGCCACCCCGACCACCTCGCCACCGGCGAGGCGACCACCTGCGCCATCTATCCCGACGCCCGAAATCCATTTGCCTTTCCCGAATTGCTCGAGGAAGGTCTGGAGCCGCACATCGTTCCCGAGCTCTGGCTGATGGCGACTGAGCGCGCCGATCGGGCGGTGGACATCACCGGCACGTTCAAAGCGAAGCTGGCCGCGTTGTTCTCCCACCGCAGCCAGGTCGGCGACGGTGAGGGCTTCGAAGAGCTCCTGCGCTCGTGGTTGTCGGCGCAGGCCGCGTCGGCCGGCTTGCCCGACGGAAGCCTGGCCGAGGTCTTCCAGGTCGTACACATCGGGTGATGGGAACGGAACGACCCTGGGTCGTCATCCAGCACGTCCCGTACGAGGGCCTCGGTCTCATGGCCGAGGCCCTGGGCGAGGCGGGCCGGACATTCGACGTCGTACGTGCCGATCTCGGCGAGACCTATCCGACGGTGGGCGAGCTCAGCGGCCTGGTGGTCATGGGCGGACCGATGGGCGTCCATGATGAGGGTGACCATCCGTGGCTGACCGGCGAACGGGACCTGTTGGCCTCGGCGGTGGAGGCCGGCCTTCCGGTACTGGGCGTGTGCCTCGGGGCCCAGCAGCTGGCGATGGCCCTCGGCGCCGAGGTCACCACCGGGCCCGTCCTCGAGGTCGGCATCGGTTCGGTCGCGCTGACCAGAGCCGGGCGGTTCGATCCCGTATTCGGCCCTGAGTACGGCGGGTTGGCCAGCTCCACCATCGCCTGTGTCCACTGGCACCAGGACACGTTCACTCTCCCGGGCGGCGCCACCCACCTGGCCGCCACCCCCCGTTATCCGAACCAGGCGTTCCGAGCCGGCGATCGGGCCTATGGGCTGCAGTTCCACGTCGAGGTGGACGGGCCATTGGCCCAGTCATGGATACCGTTCCTCCCAAATGGCGTGACCCTCGACCAACGCCGAGTGGCGGAGGTGGAGACCGTGGGCCGCCGCATCCTGCGCCGGTTCGTCTCGGTGGCGGTCGGGTCCGGAATGGCCCGAGCATGAACACCCACTGGTGACCGGGTGACCTCGTACCCGGAGGCCGAGCCGGCCAAGCCGCGCCTGCGGGGCGTGCTGCATGAGTGCGCCTTTTTTGCATCCCTCGTGTCCGGCGCAGTCCTGGTCGCCATGGCGCCGACGGTCGGCTCGGCCCTGGTCCTCGCCGTGTACGCCGTCTCGGTCAGTGCGTTGTTCGGGGTGAGCGCCCTGTTCCACCGGCACACCTGGGCTCCCGCCGGTCGCCGCCGGATGCGCCGGGTCGACCACTCCACGATCTACATTGCCATCGCCGGGTCATACACGGCCGTGGCCGGGATCGCCCTGAGCGGCTGGGCCCGCGTCGCCGTGCTGTGCATCGTCTGGGGTGGCGCCGTGATCGGCATCACCCTCCGCCAGGCCTGGCTCGACGCGCCCAAGTGGGCCATCGCCCTTCCCTACGTGGTTGTGGGATGGTCGGCAGTGGTCGTCGTCCCACAACTGGTGCGGGCCCTGGGTGGCCTCGGCTTCGGGCTCCTGGTGGCCGGCGGGGTGGCCTACTCGATCGGCGCCCTCGTCTACGCCCGCAAGCGACCGAACCCGGTGCCAGGCGTGTTCGGCTATCACGAGGTGTTCCACGCCTGCACCATTGTCGGAGCCGTCCTCCACTACGTGGTGATCGCAGCCTTCGTTCTGCCGCTGGCCGGCTGAACTTTCGAACCTCGGGTCCCCCCAGACCTCCTGGCCGTTGCGACTAGGAGCGGGCCATCTGCCGCAGCATGTAGGGGAGGATGCCCCCGTTGCGGTAGTACTCGGCCTCCATGGGGGTGTCGATACGCAGTCGGGCGGTGAACTCGACCACCCGGTCACCGTCGGCGGCCCGCACGACCACCTCTTTGGGCACCTCGCCGTCGTTGAGGGCCGAGACCCCGCTGACCTCGAACACCTCGTGCCCGGTCAGCCCGAGGGTGCCGGCGTTCTCGCCATCGCCGAACTGCAGGGGCAGGACGCCCATGCCCACCAGGTTGGAGCGATGTATTCGCTCGTAGCTCTCGGCCACCACGGCACGGACGCCGAGGAGCGAGGTCCCCTTGGCCGCCCAGTCCCGGGACGAGCCTGAGCCGTACTCCTTTCCGGCCAGCACGACCAACGGAGTCCCCTCAGCCGCGTAGCGCGTGGCCGCCTCGTAGATGCTGGTCTGCTCCCCGTCGGGGAGGTGGAGGGTGATCCCTCCCTCGGTTCCCGGCGCCAACTGGTTGCGGAGGCGGATGTTGGCGAAGGTCCCGCGCATCATGACCTCGTGGTTTCCCCGCCGGGCCCCGTACGAGTTGAAGTCGATCCGTTCCACTCCGTGGTCGGCCAGATACTGGCCGGCCGGCGTGGTCGGGCCGATGTTGCCCGCCGGCGAGATGTGGTCGGTGGTCACACTGTCGCCCAGCACGGCCAGGACCCGTGCGCCGACCAGGTCGCTCACCGGCTCGGGCGTGGGTGCCAGACCTTCGAGGAAGGGCGGTCGGAGCACGTAGGTGGAATCGCGGTTCCAGGCGAACGTGTCGCCGGTGGCCGTCTCGACCGCCTGCCACCGCTCATCGCCTCCGAAGATGGCCCCGTAGCGCTGGCGGAACATGTCCGATGTGACCGAGGCGCGGATCGCCTCGGTCACATCCGCGGCGCTCGGCCACAGGTCGGCCAGGTAGACGGGCCGGCCGTCCGTGCCGGTGCCGAGGGAGTCGGTGTCCAGGTCGATGTCCATGGTGCCGGCCAGGGCGTAGGCCACCACCAGCGGCGGCGAGGCCAGGTAGTTCATCCGCACCTCGGGATGGATCCGACCCTCGAAGTTCCGGTTCCCCGACAGCACCGAGACCACCGAGAGGTCGCCTGACTGGACGGCCTCGGACACCCCGGACAAGAGGGGCCCCGAGTTGCCGATGCAGGTGGTGCAGCCGAAGCCGACCAGGTCGAAACCGGCCTCGGCCAAGGGACCGGTGAGCCCGGCCCGGTCGTAGTAGTCCATGACCACCCGGGACCCGGGGGCCAGGCTCGTCTTCACCCAGGGCTTCGGGCGCAGGCCTTTGTCGACCGCCTTCTTGGCCAGCAGCCCGGCAGCCAGCATGACCTGGGGATTGGAGGTGTTGGTGCAGCTGGTGATGGCGGCCACCACGACGTGGCCGTCCTCGATCTCGGCCGTCGAACCGTCGCCCAGGGTTGTGGACTGCGACCTCTTGTCCCTGGCCGAGCGCGGTGCGGAACGCATCGCCGGCATCGCTGAGCGAAACCCGGTCCTGGGGCCGGGACGGTCCGGCGATGCTGGGCACCACCGTGGACAAGTCGAGCTCGACGGTCTCGGAGAACACGGGCTCCTCCCCGTTTGGGGCGTGCCACAGCCCCTGCTCCTTGGCGTAGGCCTCGACCAGGGCGACGTGGTGCTCGTCCCGCCCAGTGAACCGCAGGTAGTCGAGGGTCACCTGGTCGATGGGGAAGATGGCGCACGTTGCCCCGTACTCGGGGGACATGTTGCCGATGGTGGCACGGTTCTCGAGCTGGACGGCGGCCACACCCGGTCCGTAGAACTCGACGAACTTGCCCACGACGCCGTGCTCGCGGAGCAACTCGGTGATGGTGAGCACCAGGTCGGTGGCGGTGGTGCCGACCGGCATCTCGCCGGTCAGCCGGAACCCGACCACAGGGGGGAGGAGCATGGACAAGGGCTGGCCCAGCATGGCCGCCTCGGCCTCGATGCCCCCCACGCCCCACCCGAGGACGCCGAGCCCGTTGACCATGGTGGTGTGCGAGTCGGTCCCGACCAGGGTGTCACAGTAGGCGCGCCCGTCGTCGGTGGCGAAGACCACCCGGGACAGGTACTCGAGATTGACCTGGTGGCAAATGCCCGCGCCGGGGGTACCACCCGGAAACCGTCGAAGGCCTCCTGAGCCCAGCGCAGGAGCTGGTAGCGCTCGATGTTGCGCTGGTACTCGATGTCGACGTTCTGGTCATAGGCGGTCGGGGTCCCCGTCACCTCGGCGATGACCGAATGGTCGATGACCAGTTCCACGGGGACGAGCGGGTTGACCCGGGCAGGATCGCCGCCGAGGACGCGCAACGCGTCGCGCATGGCGGCGAGGTCGACCACGCCGGGCACGCCGGTGAAATCCTGCATGAGGACTCGCTCCGGGGTGAGGGCGATCTCGGCCGAGTCGGCCCCGCCGAAGCCGTGTCGCTCCGGGTTCCGGCCCCAGTCGGCCACTGCCTCGACGTCGCTGGCATGGACGGTCAGACCGTCCTCGTGGCGGAGCAGGTTCTCCAAGAGGACCTTGACCGAGTAGGGGAGCCGGCCGACGGCAAAACGGTCGGCCAACGCGTTGATGCGGTAGATCTCGTAGCTCCGGTCGCCCACGGTGAGGTCGGCTCGGGCGCCGAAGCTGTTGGGACCGGCGGATCGGGAGGGGGACTGTGCCATGGCCCCATTCTGCTCGCCCCGACCGCAATCGGCTACCTGACCGGCCGCCGGCTCGAACTGGCCGGCCGCCGCCCCGAACCGGGCGGGGCACCGGCGCCGGCCTGACCGAACCCAGGGCTCAGGTCCGCGTCCGGTAACGCCGGACGGCCAGCGGCATGAGGACGACCAGGAGGCCGATCGTCCAGGCCAGGGCCTGGATCACCCACGTCGCCGTCGGTCCTCCGATCATCAGCCCTCGGCAGGCGGAGACGACCACGCTCACCGGCTGGTAGGTGGCGAACCCCTGCAGCCAGCTGGGCATGAAGGCCACCGGGACGAACGCGGACGAGGCGAACGTCAGTGGGAACAAGATGGGGAACGAGATGACCTGGGCCGTCTCGCTGTTGGAGGCGGACAGGCCGATGACGGCGAACCCCCAGGACAAGGCGTAGGCGAACAGCAAGATGATGCCGATGCCGGCCAGGTAGGGGAGGACGCCGGTGGTGGGGCGGAACCCGACGGCGAACCCCACGATCGAGACGATGATGACGACGACGACGTTGCGGAACAGGTCGGCGGTGGTCCGCCCGGCCAGGACGGCCGAGCGGGCCATGGGCAGAGCCCGAAACCGCTCGATCAGGCCCTTTTGCAGGTCCTCGGCCAGCCCGACACTGGTGCTCACTGCGCCGAAGGCCACCGTCTGGACGAAGATGCCTGGCATCAGGTAGTTGACGTAGCTGACGCCGTTCGGCGGGTGGATGGCGCCGCCGAACACATAGACGAACAAGAGCACGAACATGATCGGCTGCACGGTGGAGAAGAAGAGGGCCTCGGGTATGCGGGTATAGGCGATCAGGTTCCGCTTGGTGACGGTCAGGGTGTCGGAGATCGCCCATCTGGCCCGGGCTCCGGGGCTGGTGGCCACGGCTGCCCCGGTGAGTGTGGGGACGGTGATCGCGGTCGTGGTCATGGCCTTCCTCCGGAGTGGACGGCTTGGGCTTCAGGCGTCGACGGCTCGCTTGCCCGGTCGGCCGTGCCTGTGGGCCCGTCGGCCTCGACCGCCTCGTTCTCGTCGTCGGGCTCGGCCCGCCGGCCGGTCAGAGCCAGGAATACGTCGTCGAGGCTCGGTTCGCGGAGGGTGAAGCCGGTGGGGACGATCCCTTGCTGGTCGAGCGACCGCAGCGCCTCCATGGCTGCCTCGGCCCCCGAGTCCACGGTGACCTCCACCACTGTGCCGTTGGCGTTGGGTGCGTGAGTGCCGAGCGAGGCCAGCACCGGGGTGGCCCGGGACGCCTCGTCGTGATTGCGCAGGCCCACCTCGAGCACGGTGGCGCCGAGGTCGGCCTTCAGCTTCCCCGGTGTCCCCTCGGCGATCACCCGACCGTGGTCGACCACGGCCAGCTGGCTGGCCAGCCGATCGGCTTCCTCGAGGTATTGGGTGGTGAGGAGCACGGTGGTGCCCGACTCGACCAGTCCTTCGATCACCTCCCAGAGGTCGTTGCGGCTCTGCGGGTCGAGCCCGGTGGTCGGTTCGTCCAGGAACAGCACGGTCGGGCGGGCGACGAGGGCGGCGGCCAGGTCGAGCCGGCGGCGCATGCCGCCCGAATAGGTCTTGAGCGTGCGGTCTCCTGCCTCGCTGAGCTGGAACTGGTCGAGCAGCTCGCTGGCCCGCGCCGCTACCGACTTGCGGGGCAGGTGGTTCAGGCGCCCGACCATGTCCAGGTTCTCCCGTCCGGTGAGGTTCTCGTCGACCGCGGCGTACTGGCCGGCCAGGCCGATGAGGGAGCGGACCAGAGCGGCCTCTTTGGTCACATCGTGGCCGAGCACCCGGGCCGTGCCGGAGTCAGGCTTGATGATGGTGGTCAGCACCCGCACGGCCGTGGTCTTGCCCGCACCGTTCGGGCCCAGCAGCCCGAACACCGTCCCCTCCTCGACCGCGAAGGTCACACCGTCGAGGGCGCGGACCTCCCGCTTCCCGGAGAAGATCTTTTTGAGGTCTCGGGCCTCGATTGCGTCTGTCATGACCTCCCCGTCTCCGTGTCATCTGCCTGGCTGTGGTCGCGCCGGTGTTCAGCATGGGTCGGTGCTCAGACCGGCACTCGTCAACCTGGAGCTCGTCAACCTGGAGCTCGTCAACCTGGCGCTCGTCAGCTTGGGCAGCACCGCCGGGCGCCGCGATGCCCTTCCGGAGTGCCTTTACTTCTGTGTATCTTAAAAACTAAGATAGCGCCGTGTCAAAACGACCGCCGAGCATCTCGGAGCGGGCACAGGAGGCATCCCGGGTCGGTGACTGGATCGGGACCGTGCCCGATGGCTGGTCGGAAGGTTCCGCCCATCCGGCCCTGGCCGCGGCCATGCGTAGCTATCAGGTCGCCCTCGACGTCTTCGACGATGCCGTCGCCAGCAAGCTGGGGCTCAACCGTACCGACTTCCGTTGCGTGGACATCCTCGACCAGGAGCAGCCGATGACGGCCGGTGCTCTGGCTCAGGCCACCCGGTTGACCAGTGGAGCCATCACCTTTGCCCTCGATCGTCTGGAACGGGCCGGGTTCGTTCGCCGGTTCCGGGACGCGGACGACCGGCGCCGCGTCCTCGTTGAGCTGGTCCCCGCGGCCCAACGCCAGGCGGCCCGGCTCCACGCACCGTTGGTGCGCGACGCTCGAGCGACCATGGCCAAGTACACGGCGGCCGAGCTGGCCGTGATCTGCGATTTTCTCGTCGTTGCCCGCCAGCTCTACGAGAAGCACATCCCCGAATAGGCCGACCGTCGGAAGGGCGCCGGCCAGCCCGAGGGCAGTTCGTCGGCCGACGGGCATGGCCTGGCTGAGCCAGCTCAGCCGGTCAGGGCGGCAACCTCTTCGGCAGTGAGGTGGAGGTCGGCCGCGCCCACGTTCTCCTCCAGATGGGCGACCGACGCGGTCCCGGGGATGGGCAGGATGGCCGGGGACCGGTCGAGCAGCCAGGCCAGCGCCACCTGGCTCGGCGTCCGGCCTCGGGCCCGGGCAATGTCGGCGACCGGTCCCGAGGCGAGAGTCCCACCGTCGACCGGACGCCAGGGAATGAAGACGATGTCCTCGATCTCGCACACGGCCAGCACCGCCTCGGCCGAGCGGTCGGTGAGGTTGAACATGTTCTGCACCGAGACGATGGGCACGATCCGCATGGCCGCGTGCAACTGCTGCTCATTGACGTTGGACAAGCCGATGTGGCGGATCTTGCCCTCGTCCTTCAGCGCGGCGAGCGTGCCCACCGACTCGGCCAGCGGGACCTTCGGGTCGGGGCGATGGAGCTGATAGAGGGGAATCTGGTCGAGCTTCAGTCGCTGGAGGCTGCCCTCGCAGACCTCGCGCAGGTGCTCGGGCCGGCCGTCGGCGTCCCACACGTTCGGTCCGGGACGGACCAATCCTCCCTTGGTCGCGATGACCAGGTCCTCAGGGTAGGGGTGGAGGGCCTCGGCGATGAGCTCCTCGCTGACATGCGGCCCGTAGCTGTCGGCCGTGTCGATGAAGTTGACCCCGAGCTCCACCGCCCGGCGCAGGACTGCGATGCAGGCGTCGTGGTCAGCGGGAGGGCCCCAGATCCCCTGCCCGGTGATGCGCATGGCGCCGAAGCCCATGCGGCGGACGGTCAGGTCCCCGCCCACTCCCATGGTCCCCGAGCCCTCTGCTGGCGGTGCTGATGGATTGTCTGTAGTCATGGAATCGATTGTAAGCACCTGGATTCCTTTTCGTGGCGGGGACCGGCCGGGCGGCGCGGCACCGGTCAAAGCACCCGTCGACGGCAGGCCGGCAACCGACGGAAGGGCAGGGTATCGGGTGAATTCCTCGGCATATCCGAGCCGGTGGTCAACTGATGACGTGAGCGTGGTGCAGGTTCGAGAGTGGACGGCGGCCGATCTCGATACCGTGCTGGACCTTTACGTGCAGTTGGCCGAAGACCGTCCCGAGTCTCAACCGGCGTCGCCACTCGCGGCTGAGGGCATCCTTTCCTCGATTGCGGCCCAACCGGGGCGAATTCTGCTGGTCGCGTTGGTCGACGATTCGGTTGTTGGAACCGCCGACTTGCTCGTGGTCCCCAACTTGACCCACCACGGCATGGCCTGGGCCATCGTCGAGAATGTGGTGGTGGATCAGCATTCGAGACGGGTCGGCGTCGGTCGAGCACTCATGGAGGAGGTCGTCGAGCGATGCCGCCGGGCGGAGTGCTACAAGATCCAGCTTCTGTCGCGCGAGCACCGCACCGACGCACACGCCTTCTACGAACGACTCGGCTTTCGACCTTCGGCAAAGGGGCTTCGCCTCTATCTGGCATGAGACCAACCGCACTCACCCAGCTGACGAACAGATCGTCAGCGGGAAGGCCTCGTGGATCCACTCGAACGCTCCCTCCCTGCCGGGCTGGGGGCATCCGCCCGACGGCTATCTGCCGGTACGCTCCCGGTGCGTACACCCGGGCCAGCAACACGGCCGACGCTGGCCTTCCTGCAGCTCCTCCTGGGTCCGGCGGATGCGGCGTTCTCGGGTCGGCTCCTGCTTGGCATCCTCGACCCAGCAGATGAACTCGTTGCGGGCCAGGGGGGTGATGTCCTTCCAGGCATCCAGTGCCGCGGGGTTGGCGACGAGCGCCATGCGCAGGTCTACTGGAAGCTTGTGCACCGCCCCACTGGGCACTCGCGGGCTGCTCATAGAACCACGGTAGCGAGTCCGGAAGAGCCCAATGGGGAGGGTGGCCTTTGGTCTTGGCTCAGCTGGCCCATTGCGCAGTCCATTCCCCGGATTCCTGGCTGGTGATGACATTGAGCCTGTTCCAGGTGTTGATGGCTGCAATACAAACGACCAGCGCAGCCAGGGCCGCCTCGTTGTAGTGCGTGGCTGCCTCGTCGAACACCGCGTCGGGAACCGGGTCGCTCCGATCAGCCAGTCGGGTCCCCGCCTCGGCCAAGGCCAGTGCGGCCCGCTCTGCGTCGGTGAAATACGGGGCATCCCGCCAGGCAGCCAGGGTGAAGAGGCGCTCGTCGGTTTCGCCAGCCTTCCTCGCTCCGCGGGAGTGCATGTCCAAGCAGACGGCACAACCATTGATCTGGCTGGTGCGTATGTTGACGAGCTCAATCGTCGTGTGCGGCAGACCAACCTGGCCGGCCGCCTCGTCGGCCGCCCTCGACAGACCCTGCAGGGCGTCGAGGACGCCGGGCACACTGAGGACGGGATTGGGAATTCGCGATTGCATTGCTTCTCCTTGTCGAAGTGGTCGGGGTGAGTACGTCACTCTTCTTGACACCTGGCAACCTGGGAATGTGACCGTCGCAGGAAGGAACGGCGTTGACCAGCGGTTTGAGTGCAGCGGGCTTTGAGCGAATCTGGCTTGCCGTGCCCAAGACTCCGCCTGACCGCGCTGCCCCATGCGTCGGCAGTGGGAGGTCCCACCCTTGCTCGTCACATCGGCGGTCGCGGTGGGGTCATTGTGGTGACCCCCTTTCATCGAGGATGTGCGTGATGGACGAGAACCACTGGCTGGCAGAGCGCTTCGAGGAACAGAGGACCCACCTGCGAGCCGTCGCCTTCCGGATGCTGGGCTCAATCGCCGAGGCCGACGACGCTGTCCAGGACACCTGGGTGCGAGTCAGCCGGGCCGAGACGAGCGACGTCGAGAACCTCGGCGGATGGTTGACGACGATCGTCGCCCGCGTCTGCCTCAACATGCTCCGCTCACGCAAAGTCCGGCGCGAGGAATCCCTGGAGGTGCATCTCCCAGATCCTGTCGTCAGCCCGGTGGGAGAACCTGGACCAGAGGGCGACGCGCTCCTTGCCGACTCGGTCGGCCTGGCTCTCCTGGTCGTACTGGATGCCCTGGCTCCCGCGGAGCGCCTGGCCTTCGTTCTCCATGACATGTTCGAGCTGCCATTCGAGGAGATCGCCCCCATGGTGGGTCGATCCCCGACTGCGGCCAGGCAGCTGGCGAGCAGGGCACGGCGTCGGGTCAGAGGAGCCGAAATCCCCGATTCCGACCTCGCCCGTCAACGCACGGTAGTCGACGCCTTCTTTTTGGCAGCCCGCAGTGGTGACTTCGACGCACTGGTCGCCCTGCTCCACCCCGACGTCGTCCTGCGAGCCGACTTCGGCCCGAGCCGCCCGACTGCATCCACGATCGTTCGCGGCGCAGCGGCCGTCGCTCGACAAGCGCGCCTCGGTGCCAATCCGGCGGCGCTGCTCCATCCTGCATTGATCAACGGGACCGCGGGCGTCGTCATCACGCTGGATGGGCAGCCGCACGTCGTGATGGCCTTCACCGTCGTCAACGACCAGGTCGTCGAGCTTGACATCATTGCCGATCCCACACGCGTCCGCAGAGTCGCATCAGCCGTCCTCAGTGGCCGGTAACACCACCTTGCTGGAGGAGCCGGGCATTGTGGCTGACGCCCGCGACGTCGAGTTGCGCATAGGCCGACGGGCCATTCGTGGGGTGCCCACCTTTCCCGGCCGAGGCGAAGAGAGAGGCCACCCGTGACGGTGGCCGAACCGATCATCCCCGATGTCACCTCCGGACGCAGATTGATGCTTGCTCAGCGAGAGGGGCTCTGAGAGAAGTACTACAAATCTGTCGATTGACTAAACGTTTGACCGCCGTCAGACCTCTATTGGTTAGGAGATGATGGTGGCCACGACTGAAGACACCTTTGAGCAGTTCTTTGAGGACCACTACGTTGGCATCTGTCGATCGCTGTGGCTCGGCCTGGGCGCCGGTTTCGATCCGGAGGATGCCGCTCAAGAGGCCTTTGCTCGGGCCTTCCAGAAGTGGCACGTCGTATCGCGCCTTGATCGGCCAGCGACGTGGGTTTTTGTCGTTGCCGTGCGAGAAGCTCGCAGCCAGCGCCGCGCCTCATCTGCTGTTGCTCCTTCGGGACCTGGAGACCTTGACCCAACAGCGAGCACCACGACCCATCTGACGATCATGGCAGCGCTTGACCGGTTGGCACCCCGTCAGCGCATGGCCATCGTTCTCCGTTTCCACGCGGATCTTTCCGTAAAGCAGATAGCGAAGGCCATGCGGTGTCGAGAAGGAACGGTGAAGGCAACACTTCACGCCGCTCTCGCTCATCTTCGGGCACTTCCGCTCGATGATCGCACTACCACGGAGGTTGACGATGATTGACGACGACATCTCTCAATCGCTCGATCGGGCCGCCCGTTCATATACGCCCGACGCTTCGCAAGGTCTGACCAAGGTGCGTATCCGCGCCGCGTGCCACGCGCGTAGACGGCGGACCGGCTCGATCGGAGTGACCCTCCTGTTTGCGGTTGTGGCGGTAACACTTGTTTTGGTACTGACCAGGCAAGAGCGGAGGCCCACGAACGCGGGTCACTACCTGAAGATTTCAGCCGCTGCTCAGATCGTTCCCATGCCGACATCCTCCAAGGGGCTGACGGACGTGTACTTCGCCGACAGGAGGCATGGTATTGGCATGGAGCAAAATTGCTCCTTGTCCCCAACCGCCAACACGACGTGCTCACTGGCGATCGTGAGAACCAGTGACGGTGGCAGATCGTGGACACCTGTTGGTCACGCTCTCCAAGTTGTCTATCCGCACAGCCGCGCCTCCTACCCGTTCATCAACTTTGTAACGAACGGCAAAGACGGGTGGATATACGGGTCCAAGACCTACGTCACCCACGACGGTGGAAGGACGTTCGCAAAGAGCGGTCTGGGGGGTCTTGTGATGGACCTCTCGATAGTAGGAAACGATACGTGGGCGCTGAGCCGACCATGCCCACCAGGCATCCCTGGATGCATCTCTGTTTTGTACTCCACCCCCACCAGCGGAGGATCATGGCACGCCATGCACGGGGCCCCGATTCTGGGGTACCCATACCTCCAGCTTCTCCGCACCTCTGCAACTGACGGGTTTCTGGCCGCACAGGCCACGGACGGAACGCTTTACACCACCGAAAACGGCGGGGCGTCGTGGGTCAGCCATCCGCTTCCGGCACTCTGCGCCCAACTGCTGCATGTGACCGCACTATCGAGGCACAACGTCTGGGTCCTATGCACCAGCTCAACGCCAAACGATGTTCAGACTAAAGAGCTGTATCACTCCGTCGATGCTGGGAGAACGTGGGTACTCCTTGCCACCTCGACCTCGGGTGCACCACCAGGCGTTGGCACATTGCCCATGTCGGGCATCGTCACCCTGGTGACCTCCGTGGACCCTGATCACCTCTGGATCGCCCTCGATCGCGGGCCCCTGATCGCCTCAAACGACGGTGGCAGGACCTGGACACCTCAGAACCTGCCTCATCCTGCCGGACTTGAGCAGCTGACGTTCACGAACGCACGAGATGGCTGGGGGGTTAGCCTTCCCAACGACATTTATCGGACAACAGATGGTGGTTTGCACTGGATCACGGTGGGGTCTCAGTAAGGCGCATGGCGATGCCAGCTCGCTACCCTGACGCGCAACTTTCGCCGCCCCAAGGCCTCCCTCCCTCGTTTCTCGCCCCCTCCCTCCCCCTCTCGGGTGGACGCTCCCGGTAGCCGTGCCTGGGTCTTGTGGGTGCGCGGCGGTTTCGGGCCGTTCTGCGTGCCCCGCCTTGCCTTCTCCGCACTGGGTGGTTTGGCGCCCTCGGCAGGACTCGAACCTGCGCACACGGCTCCGGAGGCCGATGCTCTATCCGCTGAGCTACGAGGGCAACGACGGTGCGAGCAAGCAAGCTGCACCGCCACCGGAGGGACCACTCTACTTCGATGTCCAGCCCAGTCCCGGAACGTCCTATCCTCGGGGCGCAACATGCCGATCCGTGACCAGCTTGCCGAATCGATCAGTTCCGCCGTCGACGCCATGGCCGCGAGCGATGGTCTCAGCCTGTCCGTGGGCCCGCAAGATGTGCACCTCGAGCGTCCAGGTCGCCGGGAGCACGGGGACTGGTCGACCAACGTGGCCATGGTCAACGCCAAATCGGCCCGGCGCCCCCCCCGCCAGTTGGCCGAGTCCCTCATCGAGGTCCTCAGTTCCGATCTCCCTCCCCACGTCGAGCGGATCGAGATCGCCGGGCCCGGATTCATCAACTTCCATCTCGATTCGGGCTGGTTGCATGACGCCCTGATCGAGATCGCCACCGAGGGAGTTGAGAACTACGCCCGGCCCGACGTCGGCCACGGTGAACGAGTCCAGATCGAGTTCATCTCGGCCAATCCGACCGGCCCGCTCCACGTGGGTAATGGCTGGTGGGGGAGCTACGGCGATGCGCTGGCCCGGGTGCTCGACCGTGCCGGTTACCAGGTGAGCCGTGAGTTCTACGTGAACGACACCGGCGGCCAGATCAGGCGGCTCGGAGAGAGCCTGCTGGCCCGCTATCACCGGACCGAGGTCCCCGACGAGGGCTACATGGGCGAGTACGTGAGCGAGCTGGCCGCATCCTACGACGGCCCGGACGACGAGACCGCGGCCGGCCGGTGGGCGGCCGACCGCATCCTGGCCAACATCAGAGAGACTTTGGCGTCCATCGGGATCTTCTTCGACGAGTGGTACAGCCAAGCCTCCATCGAGGAGAGCGGGGCGGTGGACGAGACCATCGCCCTCCTGGCCGGTAAGGGCCTGGTCTTCGAACAGGACGGTGCCACCTGGTTGCGGGCCACCGAGCTGGGTGACAATCGGGACCGGGTTCTGGTGAAGTCGAACGGCGACGCGACCTATCTGGCCGGCGACTTGGCCTATCACCGGGACAAGTTCCTGATCCGCGGGTTCGACCGGGTCATCGACGTGTTCGGCGCCGATCATCACGGCCAGGTGGCCAGCCTCATGGCCGGCGTCCAGGCGCTCGGGGTTCCCGCGGGCCAGCTCGAGGTCAAGCTGGGACAGATGGTGTCCCTGCTCGATGGCGATCAGAACACGAAGATGTCCAAGCGGGCCGGCAATTTCGTATCCCTCGATTCGCTGATCGCCGACATCGGGCCCGACGCCACCCGGCTCCTGAGCCTCATGTCATCGCTTGACCAGTCAACGTCGCTCGACCTGCCTGCCGTCCGCGAGCAGTCGATGGAGAACCCGGTGTACTACGTGCAGTACGCCAATGCCCGGATCGCGGCCATCGGCCGCAAGGCGGTGGAACGCGGGGTCGTCCGCGCCGATCTGTCCCAGGTGGACGTGGGCCTCTTGGTCCACGAGCGCGAGCTCGAGCTGCTGCGCGGTCTCGAGGAGCTCCCCGAAGTGGTGGCCGATGCGGCCATCGACCGCGCCCCGACCAAGGTCACCACATGGGTCCGCCGCCTGGCCGGGAGCTTCCACGGCTTCTACCACGACTGCCCGGTCTTGGCCGAGAACGTCGATCCCGCACTGACCCAGGCTCGTTTGTGGTTGGTCGAGGCCACCCGGATCGGCCTGGCCATCGGGCTCGGCCTCCTCGGGGTCTCTGCCCCGGAGTCCATGTAGCGTGACGCCCGCTCTGGACCGGCTCCGTTCCGACCTCACCGGCCCGGTTCCCCGAGGCTTGTTGCCCATGACCTCATCGGTGGGTCCGGGGGGTCGGCTGGCGGTCGCGGGAGTCGACGCCGTCGAGCTGGCCGAGGAGTACGGCACGCCTCTGTTCGTCTACGACGAGGCGCACCTCCGGGAACGGTGCCGGGAGGCTGTAGCCGAGTGGGGAGAGGGAGTGGCCTACGCCACCAAGGCCTTCTTGTGCGTGGCCATGGCCAAGCTGGCCTACGAGGAGGGCATGTGCCTGGACGTCTCCACCGGGGGCGAGCTCCACGTGGCCCTGGCCGCCGGGGTCGCCCCCGATCGGCTGGTCCTCCACGGGAACAACAAGGCGGAGGCCGAGCTGGCCGCGGGGCTGGCCGTCGGGGTCGGGCGCATTGTCATCGATTCCTTCGACGAGATCGACCGCATCGAGCGACTGCTGGCGCTGGCCTCCGGCGCATCGTTCCCAGCGGACGGAAGGGCCCGATCGTCCACCGCGCCGCCAGGGCGACCCAAGGTGTTGGTCCGCGTCACGCCCGGCGTGGAGGTGCATACCCACGAGTTCGTCCGTACCGGCCAGGACGACTCCAAGTTCGGGTTCGGGATGGCCTCCGGTGCGGCGTCGGCGGCCATCGCCCGGCTGCGCCGGCTCGACGCCCAGGGCAGGATCGACCTGGTAGGGGTGCACTGCCATATCGGGAGCCAGGTGTTCGCGATCGACGCGTTCGTTCAGGCGATCCAGGTCATCGCCGACTTCTTTGCCCCGCTGGGCCTCTCGGAACTGGTGGTGGGGGGCGGCCTGGGGGTGGCCTATGTGACCGGCGAGGAGGCGCCGACCATGGCCAACTGGGCCGGGTCGGTGCGCCGCGCCTGCCGGGAGTCCGGCATCCCCGATTCGGTGCGGGTCACGGCCGAGCCGGGCCGGTCCATCGTGGCTACAGCCGGGATGACCTTGTACCGGGTGGGGACGATCAAGGACGTGCCCGGCTATCGGACCTATGTGTCGGTCGACGGCGGGATAAGCGACAACCCGCGTCCCGTCCTCTACGGCAGCGGTTACGAGGCGTTCCTGCCCCGGGCCACCGCGGCCGACCGGAAGCGGCCGATCAGGTTGGTGGGCAAGCACTGCGAGTCGGGCGACGTCGTCGTCTCCGAGGGATACGTACCGGCCGACCTCGCCGTGGGTGACATCCTGGCCACCCCGGTGACCGGGGCCTACGGGCACTCGATGGCCTCGAATTACAACAAGGTGCCCCGGGCCGCCGTGGTGTTCGTGGCTGAAGGGGAGTCCCGGCTGGTCGTGCGGCGCGAGACGTTCGACGACCTGCTCCGCTACGACGTCTGACCTCTCGGACAGGCGATAGCGTGACCGGATGACCTCGGCGCCGAAGACGGTTCTGCGCGTGGCCGTTCTGGGTTGCGGGAACGTCGGGTCCGCACTGGTCGGGCTCATGCAGACCCGGTCCGATGCGCTGGCCGTCCAGAGCGGGGCACAGCTGGAACTGGGCGGCATCGCCGTCTCCGACCCGTCCCGGCCGCGAGCCGCCCATGTCCGGGCCGACCTGCTCACCGGGGATGCGGCCGCGTTGGTGGCTGACCCGACGATCGACATCGTGGTCGAGCTCATCGGTGGCCTGGAGCCGGCCGGGTCCTTGATCCGCGCCGCGCTGCAGGCCGGGAAGCCGGTGATCACCGCGAACAAGGCGCTCCTGGCCTCGCCCGACGGTGTCGCCCTCCGGACCCTGGCCCGTGAGCGGTCGGTCGACCTCCTCTACGAGGCGGCCGTGGCCGGGGCCATCCCGCTGGTCCGGGCCCTCCGGGAATCGTTGACCGGCGAGCGTATCCACCGGGTGACCGGGATCGTGAACGGCACCACCAACTACATCCTCACCAAGATGGGAGAGGACGGGTCCGACTACGACGAGGTGCTGGCCGAGGCCCAGTCGCTGGGGCTGGCCGAGCGCGACCCGACGGCTGATGTGGAGGGCCACGACTCGGCGGCCAAGGCTGCCATCCTGGCCGGGGTGGCGTTCGGCTACGACGTGGCCGGTGACGACGTGTTCCGAGAGGGCATCACCGGCATACGAGCCATCGACGTCGAGTTCGCCGACCGGTTCGGCTACGTGGTCAAGCTGCTGGCCGTGGTGGAGCGGACCGCCGACGACGAGGTGTCGGTCCGGGTGCATCCGACCATGGTCCCCAAGGCCCATCCGCTGGCCGGAGTCCGCGACGCCTTCAATGCCGTCTTCATCGAGGGCGAGGCCGCCGGTGAGCTCATGCTCTATGGGCTGGGTGCCGGGGGCCAGCCCACGGCCAGCGCCGTGCTCGGGGACCTCATCGACGCCACCCGCAACCGCCTGGCCGGCACCACCGGGCCCGCACCCGAGCGGCTCCCGGCCAGCCTGCGGTCCATGGCCGAGGCTCGCTCGCCCTTCTACGTGACCCTCGACGTGGAGGACCGCCCCGGCGTGCTCGGCACGGTGGCCGCCCTGTTCGGCGATCACGGGGTGTCGATCCGTTCCATGGAGCAAGAGGGGCTCGGTGTCGAGGCCCGGCTCATCTTCCTCACCCATGCGGCCCGAGAGGGTGACGTACGCGCGACCCTGGACGACCTGGCCACGCTGCCCGCCGTGGGGCGCATCGGGGGCGTGCTGCGGATCATCGGAGAGGAAGAAGGGTGAGCGGAGAAGGAGGCCGCGCCTGGCGCGGGGTGATCGAGGAATACCGCCAGTTCCTTCCGGTGTCGGACGGGGCGCGGGTGATCACGCTGCTCGAGGGAGGCACGCCCTTGCTACCCGCCCCCCGACTCTCGCAGCGGGTCGGTGCCCGAGTGCTGCTCAAGGTCGAGGGGGCCAACCCGACCGGGTCGTTCAAGGACCGCGGGATGACGGTGGCCATCACCAAGGCGGTGGAAGAGGGAGCGAAGGGGGTGGTGTGCGCATCCACCGGGAACACGTCGGCGTCGGCCGCGGCATTCGCCGCCCGGGCCGGCCTCACCTGTGCCGTCCTGATCCCCGAGGGCCATATCGCGTTGGGCAAGTTGGCCCAAGCCCTGGTGCACGGGGCCACCGTCCTCCAGGTGCGCGGGAACTTCGACCAATCGCTCGACATCGTGCGGGAGCTGGGTGAGCGAGCGCCGGTGACGGTGGTCAACTCGGTCAACCCGTACCGGATCGAGGGCCAGAAGTCGGGAGCCTTCGAAATCGTCGACGAACTGGGGGACGCGCCGGACGTGCACTGCATCCCAGTGGGCAATGCCGGGAATATAACCGCCTACTGGAAGGGTTATCTCGAATACAAGGAGGCGGGTCTCTCGACCCAGTTGCCCAAGATGATGGGGTTCCAGGCGGCGGGGGCAGCTCCCATAGTGGAAGGACACCCCGTTGACCATCCCGAGACGGTGGCGACGGCCATCCGCATCGGCAATCCGGCCGGTTGGTACGGAGCGACCTCTGCGGCCAGCGAGTCCGGCGGCGGTATTGCCGCGGTCACCGACACCGAGATCCTGGAGGCCTACCGGTTCCTGGCCAAAGAGGAGTCGGTCTTCTGCGAGCCTGCCTCGGCCGCATCGGTGGCCGGGATCCTGAAGACCGGGCTGCCGGGCGACCTGGGCCCGGCTGCCACCGTGGTATGCGTGCTCACCGGGCACGGCCTGAAGGACCCCGATATCGCCATCAGCCAGATCTCGGTTCCCACGGTGATCGATGCCGATCTCAGTGCCGTGCTGGCCGAGCTCTCGCTCTAGATCCGGCCTACGGACGGGCCGTCACCTGGAGGTTGTTGCCGAACACGCGCCCGGCGGGTATCATGGGGACACCTTCGCTACCACGACTGGCCCGATTGGGCCCGTGGGCGGGATTCCCTGAAACGCAAAAGTTGTCGCGTGCTCAGCCCGTAGACGGCGTTGGGGGGAGTTGCTGAGGAGAGTTCTTCTCGGACCATGCACTCCCCACCCTGTTTCCCTGGCGGATGGTTCATCCCATTCGCCCACGAGGAAGTTTGAAACGAGGAGGGCGATGACTGCCGAACAGCAGCTCGAGCGCTCGGTGTTGGAAGGCAAGGAGCGAGACGAGCTTCATGCCATTGCACAGGCCCTATCTGTGAAGACCACCACCAGAACGAAGAAGGCGGACATGATCGACGGCATCCTGAAGGCCACCGGTGTGGCCGTGGAAGACGGCGGGACCGCCAACGGCGGCTCGCCGGGCGGCGACGCCGCCGACAACGGCACAGCCCTGCCGCTGGCCGCGGCCAGGACATCGAGTCGAAAGCCGAGAGGATCGGCCAGGTCGGACGCCGCTCGTGCGGCCACGTCGGACACCGGGAGTGAGGCCACGCCGGATGCCGACCGTGGTCGCGACGACGCTCGGCCGACCGGAGGTCTCGCGTCTGCCTCGGCAAACGGTGTAGGCGATGAGACGGGGCCGACGGGCCGGAACGGAGCCCCCGCACGGGCAGAGCTCGGGTCGAGCACCCGGTCGACGTTCGAGGACAGTGACGGTGCCGATGGCGATGACGTCGACCCGAGTGAGAACGGCCCCGGTGCCCGGGGTGGCTCTCTCGACGTCCGCCGGGCCGAAGACGGAGAGGCCGAGGACGGCGGGTCCGACAGGGACGGCCAGGATGACCGGGGTGGGAGCGGGCCCGACCAGGCCCGGCGCGAGCAGGCCGATCGGGGGGACCGGCAAGGCAACCAGGGCGGCCAGGGCAACAATCAGGGAGGCCGCCAGAACAACCAGGGCAATCGGAACCAGGGCGGCCAGGGCAACCAGGGCAACCAGGGCAACCGCCAGAACAACCAGAACAACCCGAACAACCCGAACAACCAGGGTGGCCAGGGCAATCGTCAGGGTGGTCCCGACTCCGAGCTCGGCAACCGTCGGAGCAACCGCCGCCGGCGGGGCCGTGACCGCCAGGGTGGCGGCGAGCGGGAGCTGCAGGGCGCCGGTGGCGGCCAGGAGCAGCAGTACCAAGGCGAGCTCATCCCGGTGCGCGGCCTGCTCGACCTCCGGGACGAGGGCTACGGGTTTCTCCGTTGCGACGGCTACCTGCCGTCCAACAAGGACGTCTACGTCTCGATCAGCCAGGCCCGACGCTTTGCCCTCCGCCGGGGCGACTACGTCGAGGGCGCGTGCCGACCGGCAGGCAACACCGAGAAGTTCCCGGCCCTGCTGCGCATCGACACGGTGTCCGGGCTCGAGCCTGAAGAGGCTCGGGGCCGTCCTCGTTTCGAGGACCTGACCCCACTGTTCCCCGACTCCCGTCTCCACTTGGAGATGCCCGGAGAGAAGGAGAACATGACGGCAAGGATCGTCGACCTCCTCTCCCCGATCGGCAAGGGTCAGCGCGGGCTCATCGTGTCACCGCCCAAGGCGGGCAAGACCACGGTGATGAAGCACATCGCCCACTCGATCGAGGCGAACAATCCGGACGTGCACCTGATGGTGCTGCTGGTCGACGAGCGTCCCGAAGAGGTCACCGACATGCGCCGTTCTGTGAAGGGCGAAGTGGTGGCCTCGACCTTCGACCGGCCGGCCGACGAGCACACCGCTGTGTCCGAGCTGGCCATCGAGCGGGCCAAGCGCCTGGTCGAGATGGGCAAGGACGTGGTCATCATCCTCGACGGCATCACCCGCCTGGCTCGTGCCTACAACCTGGCGGCGCCGGCCACGGGCCGGATCATGTCCGGTGGTGTCGACTCGGGGGCCCTGTACCCGCCCAAGAAGTTCTTCGGCGCCGCCCGGAACATCGAAGAGGGTGGTTCACTCACCATCCTGGCCACCGCGCTGGTGGAGACGGGCTCCAAGATGGACGAGGTCATCTTCGAGGAGTTCAAGGGAACCGGCAACATGGAGCTCCGTCTCGATCGCCGGCTGTCCGAGCGCCGTCTGTATCCCTCCATCGACGTCAACGCCAGCTCCACCCGGCACGAGGAGCTCCTCTTCGACCGGTCGCAGCTCCAGCAGGTGTGGAAGCTGCGCCGGGTCCTGAACGCCCTGGCCAACGAGGGCAGCGCCGCAGCCGGCCTGGAGCTGCTGATGGACAAGATCCGTACCACCAAGAGCAATGACGAGTTCCTGGCCGAGATAGCCAAGGGCCCGGCTGCGCCCAACTGAGCCGATCGGCCAGAGCAGGCGTTCCGGTACACTTGCCCCGCCTCGAGACGGCCGGGAGCCCGTTCGCCGTCACCACAGGAGAGACCATGAAGACTGACATTCACCCCAAGTACGTCGAAGCCAAGGTGCATTGCTCGTGCGGCAACACCTTCACCACGCGTTCGACGAAGGACGACATCCATCTCGAGCTGTGCAACGAGTGCCACCCCTTCTTCACCGGCAAGCAGAAGCTGGTGGACTCGGGAGGCCGGGTCGAGCGGTTCCAGCGTCGCTACGCCAAGACCGGCGCCCGCAAGAAGTCCTGAGCTCGTCGATCAGGCTCCCGAAACGGTCGACCAGCTGGTCCCGATAGGGAGGCCGGGGTCGGTGGGGCCGATACCCTGACTCTGTGAAGAACGACCGGCTTCCCCGTCTGGCCGAGGAATACGAGTCGGTCGTTACCCAGCTGAACGACCCGGAGACGTCGTCCGACCCGCGTCGCCTGCGCGATCTCTCGCGTCGCCACAAGGAGCTGAGCGAGGTCATTGACACATGGCGGCAGCTGCAGGCCGCAGAGTCCGACCTCGACGCAGCGCGAGAGATGGTGGCCGACTCGGTCAGCGAGGAACGGGAGCTGGCCCGGGCCGAGGTGGACAAGGCCGAGTCGGACATCTCCCGGCTCGAGGAGTCCCTCCAGCAGCTGTTGGTCCCCCGGGACCCCAACGCCGGCCGGAACGTCATCGTCGAGATCCGGGGGGCCGAAGGGGGCGAAGAGGCCAACCTGTTCGCCAAGGACCTCTTTGACATGTACACCCGCTACGCGGCGATTCGGGGCTGGAAGGTCGACGTCATGTCGTCGAGCCCGTCGGAGCGGGACGGCCTGAACGAGGTCACGTTCCGGGTGTCGGGTGACGACGCCTGGCAACGCCTCGAGCACGAGGGTGGGCCTCATCGTGTCCAGCGGGTGCCCGTCACCGAGTCCCAGGGCCGCATCCACACCTCGTCGGCCGCGGTGGCCGTCCTTCCCGAAGCAGAGGAGGTCGACGTGGCCATCGACCCGTCCGACCTGAAGGTGGATGTGTACCGGTCCACCGGGCCGGGGGGCCAGTCGGTGAACACCACCGATTCCGCCGTCCGCATCACTCACCTCCCGACTGGGATCGTGGTGGCCATGCAGGACGAGAAGAGCCAGATCCAGAATCGGGCCAAGGCCATGACCGTGCTGCGCTCCCGGCTGCTGAAGGCCGAACAGGACCGCCAGGCCGCCGAGCTCTCCGCCCAACGGCGCAGTCAGGTCGGGGGCGGCGGGCGATCCGAGAAGATCCGGACGTACAACTACAAGGAGAACCGGGTCACCGACCACCGCATCAAGCTCACCTTGCACAAGCTCGATCGCGTCCTGATGGGGGACCTCGACGAGCTGACTGACGCGCTCATGGCCGACAAGCGGGGCAGACAGCTCGAAGAGGAGTGACGCCGGTGGCAGGGGAACCGACGCGCCGCCAGTTGGTGGAAGAGGTGACGGGCCGCCTGGGCCCGGGCCCTGAAGGACGGTGGATCGTCGAGCATGCCCTCGATGGGGACGGACCGGCCACCGACCGATCGTCGGCCGGCGCCGGGCTCGACGAGCCGGTGGCCCCGGGCGTGTCCAGCCGGGTGGAGTCCATGGTGTCGCGGCGCCAAGCCGGCGAGCCGTTGCAGTACATCCTCGGTCGCTGGCCGTTCCGCACCATCGAGCTCGCCGTCGATCGTCGGGTCCTGATACCCAGGCCGGAAACTGAATTTGTCGTCGGGGTGGCCCTGACCGAGCTCGGCAGGGTGACGGCCGAGCGCGGCGGCCCTCCATCGCCGGGCCGACGTCCCGTGGCCGTCGACCTCGGGACCGGCTCGGGAGCCGTCGCCTTGTCGCTGGCCGTCGAGGGTGGCTCGGGCCGGGTCGGCCTCGACGTCTGGGCCACCGACTCGTCGCTCGGCGCCCTCGAGGTCGCCCGGGCCAACCTGCTCGAGCTGCAGAGGCTGCTGGGGCGGCAGGAGCGGCGCGCCCTCCTGGACGGAATCCGACTGGTGCAGGGTGAGTGGTTCGCTGCGCTGCCGATCGGGCTCGTTGGCACCGTCGACGTGATCGTGTCGAACCCACCCTACGTCTCGGCCGAGGAGTACCCCGAGCTCGACCCGGTGGTGCGCAACTGGGAGCCCGAGGCTGCCCTGGTGGCGGGCCCGTCCACTGACGGGTCGGCCGGCCTGGCCGATGTCGAGGCCATCGTTGCCGGTGCCCCCCGGTGGTTGGCCGGCGGGGGAGCCCTGATCATCGAGTTGGCGCCCCATCAGGCCGACGCCGCGTTGTCCATGGCCCGTCGGGCCGGTCTGGCCGACGGGCGGGTGGAAGTCGACCTGGCCGGCCGTCCCCGGGCCCTGGTGGCCACCAGGCGATGACCGGCATCGTCCAGGCTGACGATCCCGCTGCCCTCGAGCTGGCGGCCGCGGCGCTGGGACGGGGCGAGGTGGTGGGCGTTCCCACCGACACCGTCTACGGGCTGGCCGTGGATCCCCTCCGCCCCGATGCCGTCGCCCGCGTCTTCGCCCTGAAGGGCCGCCCCGAGTCGGCAGCCCTCCCCGTGCTGGTCGGGGGATGGGACCAGGTCGAGCTGATCACCGGGACGCTGCCGCTCTCGGCGCGGCTCCTGGCCGATCGCTACTGGCCGGGAGCACTGACCCTGGTCGTTCCCCGTCACCATCGCTTCACCGCCGACCTCGGCGGCCGCGAGTCACCGCCGTACACCGTGGGCGTGCGCTGGCCGGCCCACCCCGTGGTCCAGGCGCTCTGCGCCATGAGCGGCCCTCTGGCCGTCACCAGTGCCAACCGGCACGGCGAGGCGCCGTTCACGACGGCCCAGCAGGTGGCCTCGGCGTTTCCCCGGACCACCCGTGCCCCTCTGTCCAAAAAGGGCCCGAGTGACCCAGGCGGCGACGTCGTGATGGGTGTTGGCGTCGGGATCGTCCTCGACGGAGGGAGATGTGCGGGGATCCCGTCCACGGTGGTCGAGTGCCGGGGCCCGGCGTCGAGATGCCTGCGCGATGGGGCCATCCCCTGGTCCACGCTGTACGAGACTCGATGACCGGGGCCGAAGCGCGGACGGTCGCTCCCCGGGTCAGTTGACGAACCGGCCGCAATCGGGGGAAACTACTCCGTCATGGACCAGACCCACCCGGACCCCGTCACCGTATTCATTATCGAGTAGGCACACGACCGAGCCCGGTGTGTGCCTCCTGACCGTCCACAAGGTGGGCGGTTTTTCAATTTCCGGCGTACCGTGAGATGCCCAGTACCGTGAGATGCCGATCGGACCGGGATGTCGACCGGCCCGACCGGCACAGACCGGTCGACCGAGGGCGAGACCGAGGGCCACGTGGCCCTCGACCGGCGATCCCAACCAGAACGACGAATCGACCAGCACAGAACGGGACGAGACAGACGTGAACACATACCAGGTAGGCCTCATCGGAGGAGACGGCATCGGCCCCGAGGTGCTCGCCGAGGCATTGAAGGTGGTGGAGGCCTCGGGGGTTGTGCTCGACACCACCACCTACGATCTCGGTGCCGAGCGGTACCTGCGAACCGGCGAGGTGCTACCGGACGAGACGCTCGAGGAGCTCCGGGGCCTCGACGCCGTGCTGCTCGGGGCGGTTGGGCCGCCGGTCGGCTCCACTGCCGTCCCGCCGGGCACGTTGGAGCGGGGCCTGCTGCTCCGCCTGCGCTTCGAGCTCGACCTCTACATCAACATGCGCCCGTTCATCGGGGTGCCCGGAGCGTTGGCGCCCGACTGCGACTTCGTGGTCATCCGGGAGAACACCGAGGGCACCTATGCCGGCGAGGGCGGCTTCTTGCGCAAGGGCACGCCGTTCGAGGTGGCTACCCAGGGATCGGTCAACACCAGGCACGGCGTGGAGCGCTGCGCCCGGTTCGCCTTCGAGCTGGCCGACAAGCGACCCCGGCGCCACCTCACCCTCGTGCACAAGACGAACGTGCTGACCTTTGCCGGCGACCTCTGGCAGCGGGCCGTGACCGAGGTGGCCTCGGAGTTCCCCGAGGTCACCTGGGACTACAACCACGTCGACGCCACGTGCATCTACCTGGTAGAGCACCCGGCCCGCTACGACGTGATCGTGACCGACAACCTGTTCGGCGACATCATCACCGACCTGGCCGGGGCGGTGGCCGGAGGCATCGGCTACGCGGCCTCGGGCAACCTCAACCCGGCCCGGACCGGCCCCTCGCTCTTCGAGCCGGTGCACGGCGCCGCCCATGACATCGCCGGGACGGGCAAGGCCAATCCGGCCGCCGCCATCAGCTCCGCCGCTCTCATGCTCGACCAGCTGGGCGAGGCCGACGCCGCCGATCGGGTGGCCAAGGCCGTGCGGGACTACATCGTCGCCGCCGCGTCCTCCTCCGAATCCGACCTCTCCACCGCCGCCATCGGCGACGCCATCGCAGAAAGGCTCTGAGCCGTGCCCATCGAACCGACTGACAAGATCTGGATGGACGGTGAGCTCGTCAACTGGGCCGATGCCACCGTCCACGTGCTCACCCACACCATGCACTACGGCTCCGGAGTGTTCGAGGGCATCCGCGCCTACCCGACTCCCCGCGGCGTGGCCGTGTTCCGGCTCCGCGACCACATCGATCGGCTGTTCACCTCGGCCAAGGTCTTCCTCATCGACGTGCCCTTCACCGTCGACGAGGTGGTCGAGGCCACCCGGTTGCTGGTGCGGGCGAACGGCCTCGACGACGGGTGCTACATCAGACCCCTCGTCTACCTGGGCTACGGCGAGATGGGCCTGAACCCGATCCCCTGCCCGGTCAACGTCTCCATCGCCGCGTGGCCCTGGGGCACGTACCTGGGCGACGAGGGGGTCGCCAACGGCGTGTCCATGAAGATCAGTTCGTGGCGCCGCCACGACCCCAACGCCGTGCCCACCGCGGCCAAAGGCACCGGGATGTACGTCAACTCGTCGCTGGCCAAGGTCGAGGCGATCAAGGCCGGCTACGACGAGGCCATTCTGTTGGCCCCGGACGGAAACGTGAGCGAGGCCACGGGCGAGAACATCTTCGTCGTCCGGGACGGCGTGATCACCACGCCACCGACCTCGGACTCGGGGGCGCTGAAGGGCATCACCCAACATTCCATCGAGACCATCGCCCGTGACTTCGGGTACGAGGTCACCTACGAACAGCTCATCCGGACCGACCTGTACGCGGCGGACGAGGCCTTCCTCACCGGGACGGCGGCCGAAGTGGTGCCCATCCGTGCAGTGGACGACCGTCCGGTGGGGTCGGGGAAGCCCGGACCCATCACCCGCCAGCTCCAGCAGACCTACTTCGCCACCGTGCGCGGGGAGGTCGACCAGTACAAGGACTGGTTGGATTATGTCGAATAGGCAGAGCGGGTCGAAGAGGCAGCGCGGCTCCCACCCACATCATCACCCCACCCCCGGCCAGCAGGCCCACGCCGATGTGAAGCGGGCCCACGGCCACTCGGGCGAGGCCGGTGGCGGTCACGACTTCGACCTCCCGGTCCTGCCCGCGGCGGTCGATGTCTTCGACACGACCCTGCGGGACGGCTCCCAGCAAGAGGGACTGTCCCTTACCGTCGATGACAAGCTGCGGGTCGCCGAGCAGCTCGACCACCTGGGGGTGAACTTCATCGAGGGCGGGTGGCCCGGGGCCAATCCCAAGGACGAGGAGTTCTTCGCCCGGGCCCCCAAGGAACTGCATCTTTCGTCGGCCACGCTGGTCGCCTTCGGTTCGACCCGGAGGGCCGGCGTCAGGGCCGAGGACGACGGGACGCTCCGCCAGATGGTCAAGGCCCAGACGGCCGCGGTGTGCATCGTGGCCAAGTCGTCCGAGATGCACGTGGTCGACGCGTTGCGCACCTCGCTCGACGAGGCCGTGGCCATGGTGGCCGATTCCGTCGAGTTCCTGCGGCGGAACGACCTCCGGGTGTTCCTCGACGCCGAGCACTTCTTCGACGGGTACAAGGCCAATCCCGAGTTCACCATCAGGATCCTGCGTGCCGCCGAGGAAGCGGGCGCCGAGACACTGGTGCTGTGCGACACCAACGGGGGCACCCTTCCCGACGAAGTGGCCCGGATCGTCCCGACCGTGTTGGGTCGCTTCGAGACCCAGGTCGGTGTGCACTTCCACAACGACAGCGGCTGTGCCGTGGCCAACTCTCTCGCCGCGGTGGGAAGGGGTGCCACCCATGTGCAGGGATGCGTGAACGGCTACGGCGAGCGGTCGGGCAACGCCGACCTGGCCGCGGCCATCCCCAACCTCTCGCTGAAGTTGCACGTGCGGACCATTCCCACCGACCGGCTCGAGCTGCTGACCCCGGTGTCGCACCACATCGCCGAGCTGGTCAACATCGCCCCCAACCCGCAGCAGCCCTACGTGGGATCGTCGGTCTTCGCCCACAAGGCGGGACTGCACACCAGTGCCATCGCCCGGCGTTCCGACGCCTACGAGCACGTCGACCCCGAGTTGGTGGGGAACGGCACCCGCTTTGTGGTCTCGGAGATGGCCGGCCGCTCGACGCTGGCCCTCAAGGCCAAGGAGCTGGGCCTGGAGCTCGATTCTCAGGCCATGACCTCGGTGCTCGATTCGCTCAAGCGGCTGGAGAACGCCGGGTACCACTTCGAGGTGGCCGATGCCTCGCTGGAGCTGTTGTTGCGGGACTCGACGGGATGGAAGCAGGACTACTTCGAGCTGGACGCCTACCGGGTCATCTCCGACCACACCGGCGCCCAGAGCACCGAGGCGACGGTGAAGGTGTTCGTCGGCGACGAACGCAACGTGGCCACGGCCGAGGGGAACGGACCGGTCAACGCCCTCGACGGGGCCCTGCGCCAGGCCCTCGGCTCTCGGTATCCGGCCCTGGAGCACATCCATCTGGTCGACTACCGGGTCCGGGTGCTCAACACGTCCCGGGGCACCGGTTCGATCACCCGGGTCCTCATCGATTCGACCGACGGCGAGTCGATCTGGACCACCATCGGCGTCTCGGAGAACATCATCGAGGCCTCGTGGCAGGCTCTGTCCGATTCCATCGTCTACGGTCTGCTGCACGCCAGAGAGACGATGTCATAGCGCCCTGGTGACCGACGGCTGGGAACGGCCAGGCACGCGGAGTGCCGGGGCACCGAACGAAGTACCAGGAGCATACGGATGAGCCAACCGAGTTTCGTACCAATCGTCGAGGCCGACCAGGTCCGGGAGGCGTACCGGCTGCACGTGCCGGGGATCTGGACCCAGTCGCGCCCGTCTGAGCTCCGAGGCAGCATCCACCCAACCGGACCGAGCCTCGGGACTCCCGGCCCTGACCAGGGATTCGCCCTCAAGCTGGCCCGGCGGTTCGAGGACCGGTTGGAGCTGGCCGAAGGCGAGTCGAAAGAGGATGCCATCGCCGGCGCAACCGTGGTGGCCATGCGCCGGGCCGCCCGCTTCGGCCGGGCGCCGTCCATTCACGACCTGACCTTCGCCTTCACCCTGTGGGGGTTCCTGGGCGACGCCCCGGCCGATCTGATCGCCGAGCGGACACCGCTCTTCCGTTCGGCTGCGCATCACTACGAGGCCCAGCGGGCCATCGCCGACCGGGTCCGGGACGACACGCTCCGCCTCACTCCGGACCAGGTGCGGACCGGGCTGAAGGACTGGCGGAGGCTGCTGGAGGCGCCGGCAGAGGTCGCGCCCTAGGAATCGAGGTCGCTCCCTAGGAAGCTGCACGCCCTCTTGCTCGACCACCTGGGGGCCCGGCCGGGTCACGCGGTCGTCCGGGCCCAACCGGGGAGCTGGTGCTCGGTGGGTAACTTGGGGCCATGGACACGTCCAGCTTCTCCATCAGCGACACCCATCGACAATTCCGGGACACGCTCCGGCGGTTCGCCGAGGAACGGATCGCCCCCAATGCGGCCGAGGCCGACCGGGACTCGTCGTACCCGAAAAAGTCGGTCGACGCCTGCATAGAGCTCGAGCTCCCGTCTCTCGGCATGCCCAGCGAGTACGGCGGAGCGGGAGCCGATCACGTCACCCAGGCCATCATGGCCGAGGAGCTGGCCCGTGTGTGCGCCTCGACCTCGGTGACCATGCTGGTGTCCAAGCTCGGCATGCTGCCGGTGATCAACTGGGCCTCGGAGGACCTGAAGCGCAAGTACCTACCCCGCGTGGCCTCGGGCGAGGCGCAGTCCAGCTACGCCCTGTCCGAGGCCGACGCCGGGAGCGACGTGGCCGCCATGCGGACCCGAGCGGTCCGGGACGGGGATCACTACGTGCTGACCGGTACCAAGTACTGGATCACCAACGCCGGCATCTCCGACACCTATACCGTCTTCGCCAAGACCGACCCTGACGCCGGACACCGGGGGATCAGCTGCTTCCTGGTCGAGGCCGACTGGGGCGTGCAGGTCCCCAAGCTCGAGAAGAAGCTCGGCCTCTGCGGCAGCCCGACGGGCGAGGTCGTCTTCGACGAGGTCCATGTGCCGATCGAGAACCTGATCGGGGCCGAGGGAGAGGGTTTCACCATCGCCATGCACACGCTCGACCGGAGCCGCCCGACCATCGGGGCCCAGGCGGTGGGGATCGCCCAGGGGGCCATCGACTACGCGGCCGGCTACATGCAGGAGCGGAAGGCCTTCGGTCGGCCGATCGCCGATCTGCAGGGACTGCGGTTCATGCTGGCCGAGATGGCCATGCGCAACGAGGCGGCCCGGACCCTCGTGTACCGGGCCTGCGGGCTGATCGACAACGGCGACCCGGAGGGGGAGCTCACCAAGGTCGGGGCGATGGCCAAGTGCTTCGCCTCCGACACGGCCATGGCGGCCACGACCGATGCCGTCCAGCTGCTGGGCGGGTACGGCTACACCAAGGACTTCCCGGTCGAACGGTTCATGCGCGACGCCAAGATCACCCAGATCTACGAGGGCACCAACCAGGTGCAGCGGGTGGTGATCGCAAGATCGCTACTCGGATAGAGGTTCGTGCTCTACCGGCCGACAGTCCTCAAGGTGTCAAGGAGATCGGATCGCTAGGCTGCGTTCTGTGTTGTGCGCCCGGCGCAACCCGGTTGAAGGGGAGAAGCACATGCCAGAGTTCAGCTCGTACGACGCTGGGACCCCATCGTGGGTGGATCACGCCACCAAGGATCTCGAAGCTTCCAATGCCTTTTACGGATCTCTCTTCGGCTGGGTGGCCGACGACCAGGGCGAGGAGATGGGCCACTACACGTTGATGCGCAAAGATGGGAAGACCGTCGCCGGAAACATGCCGGCCATGGGCGAAGGTCAGCCCAGCGTGTGGGTGACTTACGTCTCGGTGGACAGTGCCGACGCAACCGTCGAGCTGGCCAAGAAGGCGGGCGCCATGGTGTTCGTCGAGCCAATGGACGTATCAGACATCGGGCGCATGGCCGTATTCGCCGATTCCACCGGTGCTGCGATCGGCGTCTGGCAGCCGAAGTCGTTCATCGGTGCAGAGCTTGCCAATGAGGCTGGGGCCTTCGGATGGAACGAGTTGAACACCCGTGATGTGCCCGCGTCGAAAGCGTTCTATACGAAGGTGTTCGGCTGGGAGCCCAACGACCTCGACATGGAGGGAATGAGCTATACCGAGTGGAAGCTCGGCGACAAGACGATTGCCGGAATGATGACAATGCCTGACATGGTCCCGGCAGAGGTTCCGGCGCACTGGCTCGTCTACTTCGGTGTTGACGATACCGACGCCACGGTGGCCAAGGCGACCGATCTTGGTGCTACCGCGCTTGTTCCACCGACCGACATTCCACCCGGACGTTTTGCAGTCTTGGCCGACCCAGACGGTGCGACCTTTGCCGTGATCAAGATGCCATCGTGACGATGCACTGAGCGGCGAGCCGTCCCATTCCGGCCAGCGCCACGTTCGCGCTTCCGGAGCTTTGGTGTCGAGGGCACCAACCAGGGGCAGCGGGTGGTGATCGCCAGGTCGATGCCCCGGCAGGCACGGCGACCCTCGGCCGAACCGGTACAGACTTAGAACGAGTTCTATACTCAGTGCCGTACCTCGGGCATCTGGGCATGGCGTGCCCCTGCCACCGTCTCAAAAGGGGATCTGTCATGGCACGACCAGTGATCGTCGAAGCGGTTCGATCGCCCATCGGCAAACGCAACGGCTGGCTGTCCGGGTTCCATGCTTCCGAGCTGCTCGGGAACGTCCAGGTGGAGTTGGTCAAGCGGGCGGGCATCGATCCCGGTTCGGTGGAGCAGATCGTCGGCGGCTGCGTCACCCAGGCCGGGGAGCAGGCGTCGAACGTCACCCGGACGGCCTGGCTGGGCCAGGGGCTGCCCTACGAGACGGCGGCGACGACCATCGACTGCCAGTGCGGGTCGGCCCAGCAGGCCAACAACTTCGTGGCCAACCTGGTCAGCGCCGATGCGATCGAGGTCGGCATCGCCTGTGGCGTGGAGGCGATGAGCCGGGTCGGCCTCGGCGCCAACACCCTGAACGGCCCGGGCAAGTCCAAGCCGCGGGACTTCCCGTGGGACATGCCCGATCAGTTCAATGCGGCCGAGCGCATCGCCACCAAGTACGGCATCACCCGGGCCGACGTCGACTGGTTGGGCCTCGAGTCGCAACGAAAAGCGGCGGTGGCACTGTCCGAAGGCCGCTTCGAGCGCGAGATCGTGCCGATCGAGGCGCCGGTGGTCGGTCCGGAGGGGCCGACCGGCGAGCGGAACCTGGTCAACAAGGACCAGGGACCCCGGGACACCACGGCCGAGGGTCTGGCCGGCCTGAAACCTGTCCTTCCCGACGGCATGCACACCGCCGGCAACAGCTCGCAGATCTCCGACGGCGCTGCCGCCGTGCTCTGGATGTCGGAGGACCGGGCCCGGGCCGAAGGATTTCGTCCCCGAGCCCGCATCGTGGCCCAGACCCTGGTCGGTTCGGATCCCTACTACCACCTCGACGGGCCCATCGCCGCTACCGCCGATGTGCTGAAGAAGGCGGGGATGACGATGGACGACATCGAGCTGTTCGAGGTGAACGAGGCCTTCGCCTCGGTGGTGATGTCCTGGGCCAAGACCCACGATGCCGACTGGGACAAGGTCAACGTGAACGGGGGGGCCATCGCCCTCGGGCATCCGGTTGGCTCCACTGGCGCCCGCCTGATCACCACGGCCCTCCACGAGCTCGAGCGGACCGACAAGGCGGTGGCCCTGGTCACCATGTGCTGCGGTGGTGCTTTGGCCACCGGCACGGTCATCGAGCGGATCTAGGGACCGAGGCGATCATGAGCGGCACCGAACACCTGACCTTCGAGCGCCGGGGGTCGACGGCCATCGTCACCATGAACCGGCCCGAGGCGAAGAACGCACTCTCGGGTCCCATGCTGGTGGGCATGCTCGACGCCTGGCTCGAGATCGACGCGGACGACGGCATCCGGTGTGCCATCCTGACCGGGGCCGGCGGCAGCTTCTGCACGGGCATGGACCTCAAGGCCGTGGGTGGCGGCGAGCGCTCGGACGAGATCAGACAGCGGATGGCCGACGACCCCGACCTGCACTGGAAGGCGCTGCTCCGGCACTACTCGCTGAAAAAGCCGCTCATCGCCGCGGTCGAGGGTTGGGCCGTCGCCGGGGGCACCGAGATCCTCCAGGCCACCGACATCCGGGTGGCGGGGGAGGGGGCCAAGTTCGGCGTCTTCGAAGCCAAGCGCGGGCTGTTCCCGCTGGGGGGGTCCACCGTTCGCCTCCGCCGGCAGATCCCGTTCACCGTGGCCATGGACCTGCTGCTCACGGCTCGGGAGGTGTCGGCCGAAGAGGCGCTCCGAATCGGCCTGATCGGCCGGGTGGTGCCGGACGGCACCGCGTTGGAGAGCGCACTCGGGATCGCCGAGGTGATCGGGGCCAATGGCCCGCTGGCCGTCGAGGCCATCAAGGCGTCGGTGAAGGCCACCGAGGGGCTGTCCGAGGAGGAGGGCCTGAAGGTCGAGCTGGAGCTGGGGTGGCCGATCTTTGCCACCGAGGATGCCAAGGAGGGCCCGAAGGCGTTCGCCGAGAAACGGCCGCCGAACTTCTTGCGCCGATGACCGCGGTGGGAACGCACGGCGCCTCGGGGGACGCCGCATCGCCTGGGGCCGACGCCGCAGCGTCGCCGCGGCCCACCGGGCTCCCCGGATCCGCCGGGACACCCCGGCCCAAGGAGCCTGCGTCACCCAATGACCGCCTTGCCGCCGCCGTCCGGCGGGTCATCGATGCCACCGTGGCCCCGATCGAGTGGGACACCATCACTGCGGCTGCGGTCGCCGTCGAAGCGGTGGCCGACTCGCTCGAGTCCGATCCCATCAGCCGGCCTCGCCGGCGGAAGAACCCGAGTCCGGAACAGGACCCCATGGACTTCTTCCCCAACAGCCCTGTGATCGGTACCGCCAACCCGATCGCCCCGCCGGTGACTCTGGTCGCGGTGGACGGCGCCGACGGCGGCATGCGGGAGATGCGGGGAACGGTGAACTTCGGCTACCCCTACGAGGGACCGCCCACCTGTGTGCACGGGGGGGTGATCGCCCAGGTGTTCGACGAGGTGCTGGGGGCGACCAACATCGTCGCCGGCAACCCGGGCATGACCGGGACATTGACCGTCAAGTACCGCAAGCCCACCCCGCTGCTCACCGACCTCCGGATCGAGGCCCGCTGCCTCGGGTGGAGCGGGCGCAAGATCAGGACCTGGGGCGCCATCTTCGCCGGCGACGTCCTGACCGCGGAGGCCGAGGGCATCTTCATCGCCGTCCGGCCCGAGATGATGCTGGCGATCGCCGAGGGGAACGAGGCCGTGGCCGATCCGGACATCGTGGCGGCCATCAAGGCGGAGACCAATCAGGCCATCACGGCCCGGGACGCCTACCGGGCCGCGAAGGTCGCCAACGCCGCGAGAGCGGGCGGATCCTGATGGGGACGAGGGCCGGCGGCTCCTGAGCGAAGGGAGCTTCAGCCCGGGAGCCGGTGGTGGCCGGCCGACCGCCGGACCGCCTCCTGTCAGATCTTGTCCGCCCTGGCCTCCCAGTAGGGATCGCGCAGCTTGCGCTTGTAGAGCTTGCCGTTCGGGTCCCTCGGCATCGCATCGGTGAAGTCGATGGACTTCGGGATCTTGAACTTGGCCAGCCTCTGGGCGCAGTAGGCCAGGATCTCGGCGGCCAGTTCGGGCGTGGGTGCGACGCCGTCGGCCGGCTCCACGACGGCCTTCACCTCCTCGCCCCAGTCCTCGTTGGGGATGCCGAACACGCCTGCGTCCCCCACTTTGGGGAAGCTCAGGAGCACATTCTCGATCTCGGCCGGGTAGATGTTGGCCCCGCCGGAGATGATCATGTCGATCTTGCGGTCCCGGAGGAACAGGTACCCGTCCTCGTCGATGACGCCGACGTCCCCCACGGTGAAGAAGTTCCCGATGCGGTTCCTTTCCGTCTTCTCCTTGTCCTTGTGGTACTCGAATCCGGCACTGGACATCGACATGTAGATGGTGCCGACGACGCCGGGCTCCTCGACCCGGGCCCCCGAGTCGTCGAAGATGGCGATCTCGGAGATGGGCCAGGGGCGGCCCACCGTGCCCGGCTTGTTCAGCCACTCCTCGGCGGTTACCAACGTGCCCCCGCCCTCGGAGGCGGCGTAGTACTCGTCGATGGACGAGCCCCACCACTCGATCATCTTGTGCTTGACGTCGATGGGGCAGGGGGCGGCGGCGTGGATCATGTGGGTGAGCGAGGACACGTCGTAGGTCGAACGGACGTCTTCGGGCAGGGAGAGCAGTCGGTGGAACTGGGTGGGGACCATGTGGGAGGTGGTGACCCGGTACTGCTCGATGAGCTGGAGCATGGTCTCGGGTGTCCACTTGTCCATGAGCACGATGGTGTGGCCCAGGTGCATGGACGCGCCGGCGAAGCGCATCACCGCGGTGTGGTAGAGCGGCGAGCCCACGATGTGCACGTTGTCGTCCCGGGGCTGGATGCCGAACAGGAACAAGATGCCGGAAAGGCCGAGAGCGGCTTCTTCGGGGGTGGCCTCCAAGAGGGGCCGAAAGATGCCCTTGGGGTTGCCGGTGGTGCCTGACGTGTAGTTCATGACGTCGCCGATGGTGCGATCGGGCGGGTCGTCGGTCGACTGGCGGTCGCGCAGCTCGGTGATCGAGGCGAAGCCGGCGATATCACCCACGGCCATGCGGGCCGAGGCAGGCAGCCGGACCTCGTCGGCTGCCTCGGTGGCGACGGCGGCGAAGCGCTCATGGGCGACGAACACCTTGGCCCCCGAGTCGGCCACGATGTAGGCCACTTCGGGTCCCACCAGATGGTGGTTGATCGGCACCAGGCGCCAACCGGCCTCGAGGGCGGCCAGGTAGAGCTCGACGTTCTCGGTGCAGTTGGGGAGTAGGGTGGCGACCACGTCGCCCCGCTGGACACCGAGGCTGCGGAGGCCGTGGACCACCTGGTGGGTCCGACCCAGGAGCTCGCCCGCGCTGAGCTCGGCTCCTTCCGGCGTCACCAGGGCGAGATGGTCGGGCTCCTCGTGGGCCAGGGCCCAGAATCCAAAATCACCCATGGCGGTCCTCCCCTGTGCTGATCGGGCTTCGCTCTCGAGCCTGCCGGTGCGCGCCTCCGCTGCTCCAAGTCCCGGGCAACGCTAGAACATGTTCTTGTCCCGGGCAACCGCCGACGCTCAGGACGTCGGAGTCGAGTCGGCCGCCGCCGCCCGCCCGCCCGCCGGGTGGGCCGGCGCCACCTGTTCGCCTTCCCCGTCGTCGGTTGGGTCGTCGACCACGCCTGCCGAACCTCCGGCCCCGGCCTCCGCGAGCACCTCGTCCCTCGCCGAGCCCGGTGGGCCTCCGGGGTCGGCCTCCCCGTCCCGCCAGCGCTGGAAGGGTCGCACCCGGGTGGCCAGGACGACCAGGCCGGCGAGGCTGAGGCCGATTCCCGCCGCCTCGACCAGGATGAATCCGAGGTGACTGGGATCGGTGAGCCAGAGGTACTCGTCGAAGAACCGTTCGATCCCCCACAGCACCATGCCCACGCCGATGACGATGCCCGCCGGGGGGAGCGACGAGTTGGCCGTCGCGGCCACGGTCGTCCTTGTTGCTCCGCCCGTTGCCCGGGCGGGGCCGGCACCGGCCTCCGTGCGAGCCCTCGGCGCTTGGCTCCGGAGCCATCGCTCGACGAGCAGCAGGATACCGAAGATGGCGAAGTCGGCCATGGCCTGGAAGATCGGGACGGGGAGCCGCTTTCCCACCTCACCCGCGTAGTACATGCCGAACCAGGCAGTCGTGGGATGGCCGCCGCCCCGCACCATCAACTGGGGGCCCAAGAGCCGCCCGATACCCCAAGCCGCCATCAGCACGGGCGCGATCAGGTCGAGGAGACGGACGATCGAGATCTGCGGACATCGCCGCCGGGCGCTGATGATGCCCACGGGGACGGCAAAGATGAGACCGCCGAACGAGGACAGACCGCCCTGCCAGATGGCGAAGACCTGCATCGGGTCGTTGCGGTACTCGGACAAGTTGGGCAAGACGCTCAAGAGGCGGGCGCCGACGATGGCGGCCACGATGACCCAGATGAACATCCCGGTCACCCACTCCGAGGGATAGCCGTTCTTCCGGAGACGGTGCTCGAAGTACCTGAGGCCGAACCAGAAGGTGAGGGCCAAGCCGATGCCGTAGGTGTGGACCTCGATGAACCAGATGTGGAAGGCGACGGGGATTGGTCTCATGGTCGACGAGAGCCGGCTTCAACCGCCACCGGCGCCCTCTCAGTATGCCCCAGGCCCCCGGTAGGGTGGACGTCGAGGTAGCGACGGAACCCGGATCGGTGGATCCCGGCGAGACGAGGGGGAGCTCATGGCAGTCCTTACTGGCAAGGTGGCCGTGGTCACCGGCGGGGGCTCGGGCATCGGTGCGGCCAGCGCCGCTCGCCTGGCCGAAGGGGGCGCATCGGTGGTGGTCGTCGACCGGGACGGGGCGTCGGCTGACCTGGTGGCCGACCGGATCGGAGGCCTGCCTGTGGTGGCCGATGTCAGCCGGCCCGACCAGTGGGGATCGATCATCGATGCCGCCGTCGCCCGGTTCGGGGGCGTCGACCTGGCCCACCTGAACGCCGGTGTGTCGACGGGGGAGGCAGACATCTCGCTCCTGACCGACGAGCAGTACCGACGGGCCGTCGGGGTCAACGTCGACGGCGTGGTGTTCGGGATCCGGGCGCTGGTGCCTCTCCTCCGCCAGCGTGGCGGCGGCTCGCTCGTGGCCACCGCGTCGCTGGCCGCGCTCATCGGATACTCGCCCGATCCCATCTACGGACTGACCAAGAGCGCGGTGGTGGGCCTGGTCCGGGCGCTCGCCCCCCAGCTGGCCGAGCAGAACATCATCCTGAACGCCATCTGCCCCTCACTGGTGGACACCAACATGCTCGATGAGACCATGCGTGACGCGCTCAGCGGGTCGGGGTTCCCGCTGATCGAGCCGGCCACCGTGGCCGAGGCGGTCTTTCAGTGCCTGACCAGTGCGGACACCGGCCGGGCCATGGTCATCCAGGCCGGACGGGAACCGCTGGCCTACCGGTTTGCCCGACCCCCGGGGCCACGGGCGGCAGGAGCGGAAGGAAGGCTTCCCCCGGCCGCGCTCGCCGCTCACGATCAGGAGTGAGGGTCGGAGCCGACGGGGCTGACGGAGCCGCCCGGGCAACGGGTCTCAGGTCGATCGCTGCGCACGTTTCGCTGAGAGGTGGAACATTTGCATAGCCCTAGCGCCCGGGTCGGCGCACGGAGGTCCGCGGCCGGCAACCCGGCGGTCAACCACTCTCAGCGGTCGTGCACCGACCTCCAGTTTGAGAACGAACTCGCCGCAGTACCCCCCGGGAATCCGCTCTCGCCTGTTCAGGTCGGCTATGGCCGGCCGACACCCCAGAAGCCAGCCCCGGTCCGTACGGGGGTGTCCCAGACGACCGCGCCGGTGTAGGGGGCCTCGACCATCATCCCGCCGCCGATGTACATGGCGACGTGATCTGAGGCGTTCACTCCATAGAACAACAGGTCGCCCGGCTGGATGTCGGCGATCGAGACGTGGGTGGTCTCGTCGTATTGGGCGCCCGTGTAGTGGTCGAGCTGGACCCCGGCCTGCCCCCAGGCCCACTCGGTGAGCCCCGAGCAGTCGAAGGCGACCCCCGGGCTCTCCGCGCCCCACGCATAAGGGACGCCCAGCTGGCTCTGGGCCGCGGCCACGGCTGCCGCCGCTCCACCCGCCGACGGGGCCGAAGCGGCGGCGGGTGCCGGCGAAGTGCTGCCCGCACCGCTACCGCCCCCACTGCTCTGGCTGCTCGTGCCGGTCGACGTGGCCGCAGCCGGGGCGGGGGCGGCCGGGGTGGGGGAGGGAGTCGGGCTGCCTCCACCGCTCGTGGCGTTGCCACTAGTAATTGTCGAGGAGCCGTTGCTCGTGCTCGTCGACCCGCCATTCGTGGCGGGGGCGGGTGACGACGCCTGGGGAGCTGCCGCCGATTGGGCCGGGGCCACCTGCTGTTGAGCTGCTTGTTGCTGTGCCGCCTTCTGGGCTGCCACCTGCTGCTGGAATGCAGCCGCAGCCGCCTGCGCCTTGGCATCCTGTTGTTGCTGGACGAGGGTGGCCACATTGGCCTTGGCCTCGGTCAGGGCCGTCTGCTCCTGGGCCACGAGCGCGTTGGCCTGCTGACTGGCCGAGGCGATGTCGGCCTGCTGGGCGGTGGCCTGGGCCTGTTGCTGGTTCAACGAGTCCTGCTGGGCCTGGAGCAGCGATTGCGCGCTCCTCAGATGGTCGATGGTGGTGTTGACGTTGCCGGCGGCGATGTTCGAGTACACCGAACGAATGCCGGCGGTGTTCTTGTCCGAGGTGAACATGTCGGTGACCCCGTTGGAGGTCGTGCCGGCGTTCACGTAGGCCTGGACGGCCTGGTGGCGGAGCTCGGTCTGGTCCCGCGTGACCTGTTCGCGTGTCTGGCTGATCTGTCCCTGGGTGGCGGCGATCTGACCAGACACCTGCTGCAACTTGTAGGTGGCCTCGTCGTATTGCTGTGAGAGCTCGTTGATGCGCTGACCGGTGGCCGCGACCTGGGCCTGGATGCTGTCCGCCTGGGCCTGGGCATCGGAGATCTGATCTGCTGACGCCGGCCCCGCCGGGATGGCCACCGCGGCGACCGTGCCGATGGTGATGGCCACGGCCAAGAGGGCACCCGCCCAGCGACGGGCCCCTTTCCCGTAGCTGGCCTCGACGGCACGGAGCCCTCGACGGGCCGGCGCCGATAGGGCACCGGGCCATCGCCGGGCCGGCGTCGACTCATCGGCCGACAGGATGGTCAATAGCCGCTGGTTGGCTCGGTGCATGGGCAACATAGAGACCTTCGCAACCTGGCTCAGAGTCCGGGACCACGTCCACGATGACACGGTTGCCCTCGTCATTGGTGGACTGGCTGGGTGTCCTGCGATCTGAGCCTCGGCCGCGTTCTGCGCCGAGTTGCCCATGCTGGCCCTGCGTTAAGGGCGACCTGCGCCCACGAAATCGCTCCCGGTACGTACTCCGGTGATCCATACGCTGGCCCCGGTGTAGGGCGCTTCGATCATCTGTCCGCCCCCCACGTACATGGCCACGTGGTCGGACCCGCCGGGACCGTAGAAAAGTAGATCACCGGGCTGGAGGTCGGACAACGGCACCGGGGCCGAAGCGGCAAACTGGGCGCCCGAGTAGTGCGACAGGCTCACGCCGGCCTGGCCCCACGCCCACGCGGTCAGACCCGAACAGTCGAAGCCCACGCCTGGGCTCTCGGCTCCCCACGCGTAGGGGACACCGATCTGGCTCTCGGCTGCAGCCACGGCCGCGGCCCCACCAGATGAGGGGGCGGGCACACTGGCACCGGCGCCACTGCTACTGCTCGAGCCACCGCCACCGCCACCGCCACCGCCACCGCCGCTGGTGCTGCTACTGGTGGTCGTCGAGCCACCTCCACCACCACCGCCACCACCACTGCTGCTCGTGGTAGAGCCGCCACCGCTCGTGCTGCTCGTGTTCGCCTGACTGACCGTTTGGGGCTGGGCCGCGGGCTTGGCCGCCGCGGCTGCCTGCTGGGCTGAAGCGGCTTGTTGAGCCGCGGCCTGCTTCTGGTTGAAAGCCGCTGCCGCGGCCGCCGCGGCCGCCTGCTGTTGCTGTTGGATCAAAGAAGCGACCTGGCTGTTGACCTGGCTCAGCGTGTTCTTCTGCTGGGCGACCAGCTGGGTCGCCTGGTCCGAGGCTGTCTGGATGTTGGCCTGGTCCGCAGCGGCCTGACCCTGTTGGGTCTTCAAGGAGTCCTGCTGGCTCTGGAGCTGTGTCTGAGCGGTGTGCAGGTTGTCGATCGTGGTGTTGACGTTCCCGGCGGCGATGTTGGAGTACACGGAGCGAATGCCCGCGGTGTTCTGGTCGGAGCTGAACATGTCGGTGACCCCTGAGGTGGTGCCGGCATGCACGTACGAGCTCACTGCCTGGATCCGGAGCTGGGCCTGGTCCCGGTTGACCTGGTCCTGGGCCTTGGTGATCTGCGCCTGCGTCTGGCTGATCTGCGTGTTGATCTGCTGCAGGTGGTAGGTCGCCTGGTCGTATTGCTGCGAGAGGGTATTGATGCGCTGACCGGTTGCTTGGATCTGGCTCTGGATGGAGGCGGCCTGGGCCTGAGCGTCAGAAAGCTGATCCGCACCGGCTGGGTGGGCGGAGAGAGACACCACGTAGGTGATCCCTGTGACGATAGCTAGGGCGAGCGTCGCGCGGCCCCACAGGCGGGGCGCTCTACGTACCTCATTTGCACCTATCTTCGCCGTCGAATAAGGCATATCGACGTCAGTCACAACGGGCAACTGTTTAGTCCATCAGATCACGAGCCGCAAGGACCGATCGTGGATTGCCCTTATGACCAGGCATAACGCTGACCAAATTGCACGGTGTCTCCGAGGTGACGTTGCGAGTCGGCGCACGATATCGTTGTTCTTGTGGGTGAAATCATCGAATATCCGAGCAATGGATCTACCGCACGGGGGTATCTAGCCAGCTCCGACCCGGTCGGACCTGGGGTGATCGTCATTCAGGAGTACTGGGGCCTGGTCAACCAGATCACCCGGACCTGTGACCGGTTTGCCGCCGAAGGCTTCACGGCCCTGGCCCCGGACCTGTACCACGGGACGACGGTGCCCCTCACCGAGCCGGACGAGGCGGCCAAGGAGATGATGGCCATGTCCATGGACGTCACGGCCAAGGAGCTGAGCGGGACGGTGGACGAGCTGACCAGGCGATCCGGCCGGGACCGGGTCGGCGTGATCGGGTTCTGCATGGGGGGCGGCCTCGCCTTGGTGCTCGGGACCCAGCGGCCCGAGGCCGTGGCCGCGGTGGTGACCGCCTACGGGCTCATCCCCTGGCCGGGGGCGACGCCCGACTTCTCGAAGCTCAACGCACCGGTGCTCGGACATTTCGGCCGGAACGACGATTTCTTCTCCCCGGAGGCCGCGGGCCAGCTCGAGGCGACATTGAACCAGGTGGGCAAGGACACGACGTTCCACATCTACGAGGGAGTCGGGCACGCCTTCTTCAACGAGGACAGGCCCGAGGCCTACAGCGCCGAGGCTGCCCGGTTGCTGTGGGAAAGGACGCTGGCGTTCTTCCGCGAGACGCTGAGCTGACCCTGTCGTGGTCGCGGTCGACCCGGTAGGGGCCGAGCTGGGTTCAGGCGCCCTCTAGTGGCCGACCCCGGCTTGATCGAGCGGTACATCAAACTCGGGTTGCGCGTGGGCCGGCACATCGACGGACTGGTCGACGCCTACTACGGGCCGCCTCGATACGCCGATCGGGTCCAGTCCGAGCCGGTGCTCCCGCCCGATCGCCTGATGGCCGAGGCCCGGGCACTGCTGGCCGACATCGACGCGGGTGCCCCGCTCGACGCAGCCGAAGGCACCGGCTCGGCCGCCGCGACCGGGGACGGCGGCGCCCCGGCCCGCCGCCGCTGGCTCCGCGCCCAGGTGCTCGGGCTGGCCACCACCGCGTCGAAGTTGCACGGCGATCCCATCGCCTACGCCGACGAGGTCGAGGCCTGCTACGGGGTGCGGCCCTCGCGCTTGCCCGAGGAGGAACTGCTCGTAGCCCACCGCCAGCTCGACGAGGTCCTGCCGGGCACGGGACCGCTGGCCGAGCGGCTGGTGACATGGCGGGAGTCCCACGCCGTCCCGGTGGACAAGCTCCGACCGGCCATCGACTCCCTGGCCGAGGACCTGCGGGCGCGCACTGCGTCCCTGTTCGGGCTGCCCGACGGCGAGCACGTCGAGTTCGAGTTGGTCACCGACCAGCCCTGGTCGGGCTTCAACTACTACCTGGGTGGCCTGTCGAGCCGGGTGGCGGTGAACACCGACCTACCGGTGCTTTCCACCAACCTGGCCCACTTGGTGGCCCACGAGGCCTATCCCGGTCACCACACCGAGCACACCCGCAAGGAGGTGGGGCTGGTCCGGCGGCGCCGGTGGCTCGAGGAGTCGATCTTCCTGGTCGGCACGCCCCAGTGCCTCCTGGCCGAGGGCCTGGCCGACCTGGGGTTGGAGGTGGTCATGGGCCGCCGACCGGAAGCAACGGTGGCCGAGCACCTGCATGCCTTGGGCATCCGCTACGACACCGAGGTGGTCGGGGCGGTGTCGGTGGCCGGCGAGGCGCTCGGTGGGGTCAGGCAGAACGCCGCCTTCCGCCTCCACGAGGACGGGGCCGACCCCGACGTGGTGACCGACGAGGTGGCCCGCTGGGGACTGCTCTCGCATGATCGGGCGGCCAAGTCGGTCGAGTTCCTGGTCCACCCCACCTGGCGGGCATACCTCACCTGCTACGTCGAGGGCCTGCCCCTGTGCCGGCGTTTCGTGGGCGGCGATCCCGCCCGCTTCGACCGCTTGCTGGCCGAACAGCTCACGCCGGCTGACCTACGTGGCGACCCGGCCCCGACCGCCTGACGCCCTCACCCTCACCCTCGGCGCCGGCCCCGGCACCGACGGGGTCGGCCAGCCCCTTGGCCGCCAGCTCGGCCTCCACCCGGTCGGCTGCGTCCTGGCCATGCACGTACTTGCCGCCCCGCAGGGCCGACGCCCCGGCGGCCAGGAGGCAGCTGATGATGGCGAAGTCGAAGGCCAGGTTGAGCCCCTTCTTGAACGGCGCGGCGATCAGGCCGGGGAAGAAGCTCCGTCCGGTCAGGTACTGCGCAGTCGCGGCCGGCAGGTGCTGGAGGGTCGTCACCCCCAACAGCTTCTCCATGGGGTTGTAGCCCAAGAAGGCGGCGAAGAGGCTGCCCACCGGGGGCAGGTGGGAGACCCGGAGGGCGTCCCGGGTCGGGACCCCGTGGGCCACCAGGCCGTGGTAGAGGCTGCCCGGCAGCTCCGAGGCCAGGCCCAGGATGATCAGCGTGAAGAAGATGCCGATTGAGAGGACCTGGGCCGAGTTCTGGAACGTGTTGACCATGCCCGCTCCCGCACCGCGCTGGTCGGGAGGTAGGGCATTCATCACCCCCGCCCGGTTCGGGGAGGCGAAGATCCCCATGGCGATGCCGTTCAACAACAAGATGGGGGCGAAGGCCATGTAGGAGAAGTCGATGGGGAGGGTCTCCAGGAGTAGGAAGCTGACCGCGGCCAGGATCATGCCGCCGGTGGCGAAGGGGCGGGCACCGAACCGGTCGGAGAGGAACCCGGAGACGGGGCCGGCTACGAGGAATCCCACGGTCAGCGGGACCATGTAGATGCCGGCCCACAGGGGGGTCCGAGAGAAGCTGTAGCCGTGCTCGGGCAGCCAGATGCCCTGGAGCCAGATGATGAGGATGAACATCATCCCGCCCCGGCCCAGGGCGGCCAGGAAGTTGGCGAAGTTGCCCATGGAGAAGGCCCGGATCTTGAACAGGGGGATTCGGAACATGGGATCGGCCACCTTCGACTCGATCACCGCGAACACGCAGAGGACCACGACCCCGCCAATGAGGGCGGTCAGCACCATCGGGTTCGTCCACCCCATGACGTGCCCCCCGTAGGGCTCGATCCCGTAGGTGATCCCGGTCAGCACGGCGACCAGCCCGACGGCGAAGGTGACGTTGCCCCACCAGTCGATCCGGGCCGGGTGGCGCTCCCCCCGCTCCTCGAGCTTCAGGTACGCCCAGATGGTGCCGATCACGCCAACGGGGACCGAGACCAAGAAGACGAGACGCCAATCCACCGGCCCGAGCAGGCCGCCCAGAATCAGCCCGATGAACGAGCCGGCGATGGCCGCGACCTGGTTGATCCCGAGGGCCAGCCCGCGCTGGTGGGAAGGGAAGGCGTCGGTGAGGATGGCGCTCGAGTTGGCCATCAACAAGGCGGCTCCCACTCCCTGCAGCACCCGCATGCCGATCAGGTAGAGGGCTCCGGCCGCTCCGTGGAGCCAGACCACCGAGAGCATGATGGAGAAGAAGGTGAAGACGGCGAAGCCCAGGTTGTACATGCGAACCCGGCCGAACATGTCACCGATGCGGCCGAAGCTGACCACCAACACGGCGGTGACGACCATGAAGCCCATGAGCATCCACAGCAGGTAACTGGTGTTGCCCGGGGCCAGGGGGTCGAGGGCGATGCCCCGGAAGATGTCGGGCAGCGAGATGAGCACGATAGACAGGTTGATGGTGGCCATGAGGACGCCCATGGTCGTGTTGGACAGGGCGATCCATTTGTACCGATCGGGGTGGGTCGGCTCCCGGTCGACTCTCGCCTGCGCCTTCCCGTTCACTCCGCTCCGAAGCAGTGCCATGGAGGAAGTTTACGTCAACGTAAGGGTTTGTGCATCACCCCAGTTCAGTACGGGAAGGGCTCGGCCGTCCGGGTGTTGCGAGGGCTTGGCTCACCCTCCCGGGCGCCCTACCATCGGGGGCATGTCAGAGCGATCCCGATACCTGCCCCGCCGGTCGTGCATGTCTTCGCCCGGGTCGAACGAGAAGTTCCTGTCCAAGGCGCCTACCGTGCCCGCCGACATGAGCTTCCTGGACCTAGAGGACTCGGTCGCACCCCTGGAGAAGGAGAACGCCCGGGCCAAGGTGGCCGACGCCATCAAGAACCTGTCCTGGGACGACCGGGTCCTGTGCGTGCGGGTCAACGCCTGGGACACCGAGTGGACCTACGGCGATGTCATCGAGGTGGTGGGCAACGCCGGTGAGCGCCTCGACGAGCTGATGTTGCCCAAGGTGCAGAACGCGGCCGAGGTCGTCGCCCTCGACCTGTTGTTGACCCAGGTGGAGAAGAAGAGCGGGCTACCGGTCGGGCACATCGGGATCGAGGCTCAGATCGAGACGACCGGCGGGCTGATCAACGTGGAGGAGATCTGCGCCGCCTCCCCCCGGCTCGAGACCATCATCTTCGGGCCGGCCGACTTCGCCGCCTCGATGGAGATGCCCGTGCTCACCGGGGGCGTGGCCATCCCCGAGTACCCCGGCGACCACTTCAACTACGTGTTCTCGAAGATCCTCATGGCCGGCCGGGCCAACGGACTCCAGGTCATCGACGGGCCCTTCTTGAAGGTCCGTGAGCTCGACAGCCTGCGGGAGTTCTCCCAGCGGACTCGGGTGCTCGGCTACGACGGCAAGTGGGCCCTCACGCCGGACCAGGTCGGAGTGCTGAACGAGGTCTACTCGCCCACCCAGGAGCAGTTCGACCGGGCCTGGGACATCCTCGATGCCTACCGGCTTGCCACCGAGGACCAGCGAACCGGGGCGGTCATGTTCGGCGACGAGATGATCGACGAGGCCAGTCGCAAGATGGCGACCAAGTTCGTCACCCGCGGCGATCGGGCCGGCCTGGCCCGCTCGGCGGGCTGACCCCGAGGGCTTGCTCGCTTCGGTGAGGAAGCGCTGGATCCGGCCGGCTTCAACCGGCTTGCTTCAACAGCCCCCGGGCGATGACCTTGAGGGCCAGGGTCTCGTCGGCGCCCTCGAAGATGGAGAGCACACGGGCATCCACGAAGTACCGGCTCACCGGGTACTCCTCGGCGTAGCCCATGCCGCCGTGTATCTGGAGGGCCTCGCGCGTCACCCACTCGGCGGCGCGGCACACGTAGGCCTTGACCATGGACGCCTCGAGCGTCCCCTCCCCCTTGGCCATCAGCCTGGCCACCTCGTAGGAGAACTGCCGGGTGGCCTGGATGAGCACGGCCATGCGGGCCAACTTGGCCGCGGTGAGCTGGTAGTCGAAGATCGGGGAGCCGAACACCTTGCGGTCGTGGGCGTACTCGAGGGCAGCCTCGTAGGCAGCCTGCATCACCCCGAGGGCCCGAGCGGCCGTTTGTAGGCGCCCGTTCTCGAAGCCCTGCATCTGGAGGTAGAAGCCCCGCCCCAGCCCCTCCTCGCCCCCGACCAGGTTGGCCTCGGGAACGAACCAGTTCTCGAAGGCCAACTCGTAGGAGTGCATCCCCCGGTACCCGATGGTGTCGATGGGCCGTCCCTCGAGTCGCCCGCTCGAACCGGCCGGCCGGCCCTCGGCCCCCGGCTCCTGGGTGAAGAGGAACCCGTGTCCCTCGCCGCGCTCCTTTTCCACCAGGAAGAGCGAGAGGCCCCGGTGGGCCTTGACCCTGTCGGGGTCGGTGCGGGCCAACAGCAAGAGGACGTCGGCGCGGCCGGCGAACGTGCACCAGGTCTTGACCCCGTTGATCAACCAACCACCTTTGGCCCGGGTGGCCGAGGTCATCACGCCGGCCACGTCGGAGCCGAAGTCGGGCTCGGTCACGGCCACGGCCCCCATCACCTCGGCGCTGGCCAGCTTGGGCAGCCACTCCCGCTTCTGCTCCTCGGTCCCACCGAACACGAGGGCCCGGGTGAGGATCTCCGGGCGGGTGATCAGCGAGCCACCCGCGCCGAGGGACCCCCAAGACAGCTCCTCGGTGGCCACCACCATGCCCAGGTAGTCGCTCTCGCCCCCGGTGGCGAACCCGCCGTACTCCTCGGGCACCGACATGCCGAACCCGCCCATCTCGGCCATCCCGTCGATGATCTCCTCGGGGATGTCGGTGTTCTCCCGGTGGATGTGCTCGGCCCGGGGCCGGATCTGCTCCTCGGCGAACCGGTGGAACGTCTCCCGGACCAGCTCGAAGTCCGGGTCCAGGTGACGGGGGCCCTCCTGCTCGGCCAGCGAGGCGAGGAACCCGGGCTGACGGAAGGCGGAGACGAACGTGACTGCCGGGGCCATCCAGACCGGGGTGACGCCCCAGAGTTCCTCCCGTCCCACCAGCCGGGCGGCCAGGTCGGCCAGGGCGTCGGCGACGAACGCGCAGGCGATCCGGGCCTCGGTGTCCCCGAGGGCCCCATATCCGAGGACCGCTTCGGCCGTCCGGACGGCAGCGGCCGCGTGGGCCAGGTCGTACGCCAGCACCTGGGCCTGGTCGGGACCGCCGGCGACGGCGAGCGCGGCGGTGCCCGCGCTGACGACGGAGTTGGCCACGCCGATGGCGCCGGCGGCGGCGTCGAGGTCGGGAGAGGGGAGGGGTTCGGGGGTCACCCCAAGAGGATACCGACGCCCGTTACCCCCCCGGGGCCTGGGCGACCACCGTGACCAACGGCGGGAGCACGACCGGATCGTCGCCGGGGTCCACGTCGGTCAGCAGCTTGAGGTAGTCGGCCACCGGGCCCGGTCCGACGCCGGCTGGGGCTTCAGCCCAGGCATCCACGGTGACGAGCCCGGCATCACGGGCCAGTGCGGGGAGCATGGCCCCGACGTCGGGATGACGGGCGCCGGGCATCGAGAATGGTTGGCCGTCGATCCGGCCGGCCGAGGTGATCGGCTCCTGGGCCACCACCCAGCCGCCGGGCCGCACGGCCGCGGCCATGCGCCCGAGCACCACGGCCGGGTCGACCACGTGCAAGAGCAGGAACCGGCAAAAGGCCAGATCCACCGCCTCGGGCAGACGCAGGTCCTCCCCGGCCTGGGTGATGGCCAGCACCTGGCTGTGGGTGGCCGCGGCGGCGGCGACCTCGTCGCGTGCGGCCGGGTCGCTGTCGACGGCGTAGACCCGTCCGTCGCGGCCCACGATCTCGGCCAGGGCGACCGACACGTCCCCTCCACCCGCGCCGACGTCGACACACGTCCAGCCCGGGCCGAGAGCCAGCCGATCGAGCGCGGTGACCAGCGGGCGGCGGTAGACGTCATCCCTCAGCCCCGGCATGGCAACACGCTATCCGGCTGGAGTTCGGGCCCGGCGTGGAGCGAGCGGCCCAATGGGTGGGTGGCCGAGCCGATAGCCTCGCCCTCATGAAGGTGATGCTGATGTTGTGTGACTCGGCCCAGGTGGCCGACGGGAAGCTCTACATCCTCGGTGGCGGGTGGAGCATGACGGGACCGGATCCGGTCCCGTCGGCCATCGCCCTCAAGATCGACGTCGGCTGGCACGAGGCGGAGATAGCCCATCATTGGGAGCTCTACCTCGAAGACGCCGACGGCCAGCCCGTGATGGTGGAGACGCCGGAGGGCGAGCACGCCGTGGAGGTACGCGGGGAGTTCACGGTCGGCCGCCCTCCGGGGATCCCGGAGGGCTCGCCCATCGACGTGGCCCTGGCCGTGAACCTGGGGCCGCTGCCGTTGGCCCCGGGTACCCGCTACAACTGGCGCATGTCGATCGACGGGGAATCCCAGTCCGACTGGATGCTCGGCTTCACCACCCGGCCGGCCGCTGTTGCCGGTTGATCGCCGATGACCACCTATGACCGGCCCTTCGGCCGTTACTTCGAGGACTTCGAGCCCGGTGACATCTACAAGCATTGGCCGGGCAAGACGATCACCGAGGCTGACGATCATCTCTTCTGCATGATGACCATGAACCACCATCCGCTCCACACCAATGCCTGGTTCGCCGAGCACGAGACGGTGCAGGGGAAGAACGTGGTGGTGGGGAACCTGGTCTACTCGTTGGCTCTGGGCATGAGCGTCCCCGACGTCAGCGGGTCGTGCATCGCCAACCTCGAGGTCGAGTCGTTGATCCACCGGTTCCCGACCTTCCACGGGGACACCATCTACGCCGAGACGAAGGTCATCGAGCGGGTGGCGTCGAAGTCGCGTGACGACCGCGGGGTGATCACGGTGGAGACCAAGGCGTTCAATCAGCATGGCGATGAGGTGTGCTTCTTTCGCCGCAAGCTCATGGTGTGGAAGCGAGCTTCCGCACCCGAGCGGCGTCGCCCCTATGTCGACGACGTCTGGAGCTGACCGACCCGAGCGGCTCCGGGCCTTCGGCCGGGCCGTCGTCGCGTGGGGGAGCTCGGGCGGCGGGGCCGACGGAGCTGGTCGGGCCGACGGGGCTGGCAGAGCTGGGGGAGCTGGTCGGGCCCACCCGGGGTGGATGCGTCCCGAGTTGCCCTGGCGCCACACCCGGGCCCCGTGGGCCATCCTGGTCAGCGAGGTCATGGCCCAGCAGACCCAGGTCGGAAGGGTCGTCCCCGTCTTTGAGCGCTTCATGGACCGCTTCCCGACGCCGTTGGACTGCGCCCGGGCGCCACTCGGGGACGTGCTCCGTTCATGGGCCGGGCTGGGATACAACCGGAGGGCCCGGTTCCTGCACGGCGCGGCCCGGGCCATCGAGCACGATCACGACGGCCGCGTGCCCGACACGCTGGAGGCACTGCTCGCCCTCCCCGGTGTAGGCGCATACACCGCCCGGGCGGTGATGGCTTTCGCCTTCGAGGCCGATATCGGGGTGGTCGATACCAACACCGGCCGGGTCCTGTCCCGAGCGGTGGCCGGACGGGCGCTCGGTCGCTCGGAGGCCCAGGTCGTGGTGGACGCCATGGTCCCCCCGGGACAGGGTTGGTTGTTCGGCCAGTCGCTCCTCGACCTCGGGGCCCTGGTGTGCGGCGGCCCCGATCCTGCTTGTCATCGCTGCCCGGTCCGCCGCCGGTGCCGGTGGGCGGTGGGCGGTCGGCTCGACCCCGATCCCGCTCGCGGCTCGGCCGGGGTGTCGCAGTCCCAGTCGGCGTTCCACGGTTCCGATCGGCAGGGCCGCGGGCGCCTGGTGGCCGCACTGCGGATCGGCCCTGTGCCCACGGCGGACCTGGCCGTCGTGATGGGGTGGCCCGACGACGGGGCCCGTGCCCAGCGGGTGGCGACTGAGCTGGCGACCGAGGGGCTCGTCCGACGGGGCCGCGCCGGCCTGCTCGAGCTGCCCTGATGCCGCGGCCGAGCACGGTGAGTCGCCGAGCAGGTCAGGTGGCGAGGAAGGCGATGATGTGGTCGTTGACCTCGTCGGGCTTCTCGACCTGGAGGAAGTGACCGGCGTCCTCCACGACCACCATGGTGGACCCCGGGGCCAGGAAGTCGACCACCGGCCCGATGCTGTCGAGCCCCATGCACCCGTCGTCCGCCCCATGGAGGTACAGCGTCGGCTGGGGGGCGATGGCTGCCGTGGCCGCCTGGGCGGCGACGATCTCGGGCACCTCTGAGGGAGCCGCAAACATCGCCCGGTAATAACCGATGGCCGCGGCCAGGTTCTCGGGTGCGCCAATGGCCTCTTTCACCCGGGCCGCGTCCCAGGACCCGTCGTATCCGGGGGACCAGTCGGCCCACAGGCGGTCGATGAAGGCGTGGCCGTCCAGACTGACGGCGTACTCGGCCAGGGGGGTCTGGAAGAAGAAGACGTACCAGCTCCGCCGGAGCTGGTCGTAGCTGAAGAACCGGTCGCCCATCGAGGCCTGGGGGGCGACGGCCGAGGTCACGGCGCGCCGCCATCGCTCGGGTTGGTACGCGGCCGCCCCGTAGGTGGCGAAGGCACCCCAGTCGTGGCCGACGATGACGGCGCCGCCGTCGCCGCCGAGGGCCTCGTGCAGTGCGCAGGCATCGAGGGCCAGGGTCCCGGTGCCGTAGAGGCCGTCGGCCGGGATGGCGGTGGGCGCGTAGCCCCGGAGGAACGGGGCCACAGCGTGGTAGCCGGCGTCGGCCAACCGGGGAAGCAGGTACCGCCAGGTGTGGGCGGTATCGGGGAACCCGTGCAGGCACAGGGCCAGGGGCCCGTCGGGGGGGCCTTGCTCCAGGTAGGCGAACTCCACGCCGTTCGCCGTGACGGTCGGATGGGCCATCGGGCGACGATACCCCGGGCCGGTCCTTCCTGGCTGGCGAGTAGCCTCACCCTCGGTGAAAATCACCTACTTCGGAGTCCGGGGCTCGTGCCCATGCTCGAGCGACAAACAACGTCGCTACGGGGGGAACACCTCGAGCGTCCTGGTCGAGGTGGCCGGAGAGCCGCCGCTCATGCTCGACCTCGGGACGGGACTACGCGAGCTGGGGCGGGCGATGGAGGCCCCGCTGAAGGCAGAGGGCGTGCCGCTCCGGGGCAACGCCCTCCTCACCCACCTCCACTACGACCACATCCTCGGCCTCCCCTTCTTCTCACCATTGCGGGATCCGGGCGCCGTCGTCGATGTCTACGGCCCCTCGCAGGAAGACACGACGTTGCGGGACGCACTCGGCTCGGTCGTCCAGCCGCCCTTCTTTCCTGTCCGCATGGGCGAGTTCCGGGGCGAGATCAACTTCCACGACCTGGACGGCCCCGGTGCCTTCGCGCTGGGGGGGATCACCGTGACCGTGCGGTCGATCCCCCATCGCGGCCATACCCTCGGCTTTCGGCTCGAGTCGGCAGGGCACACCGTGGCCTACCTGCCCGACCATCAGGCACCGTTGGACCGCCGCCGTGTCGACCAGGGGGTACTCGAGGTGTGCGACGGTGCCGACCTGGTCATCCACGATGGCCAGTACACCGACGACGAGTTCGTCGCCATGTCCGACTGGGGCCACTCGACGGTGGCCTATGCCGTGCACGTGGCGGTCGAGGCCGGTGCCCGTCGCCTGTCCCTGTTCCACCACGACCCGTCGCACACGGACAAGGAGATCGATGGAATGCTCGCTCAGGCCCGACGCCTCGCCGCCCAGTACGGTCTCGATGATGTGACGGCCGCCTCCGAGGGGTGGACGATCGACCTGGAGAAGTCATGACCACGACGTTCGACACGACGCAGTTCAAAGAGGCGATGAGCCGGTTTGCCACCGGAGTCACCATCGTCACTGCACTGGAGGAGGGCACCCCGGTGGGCTTCTCGTGCCAGACCTTCGTCTCGCTCTCCCTCGCCCCGCCGCTGGTGGCCTTGGCTCCGGCCAAGACATCCACCAGCTGGCCCCGCATCGCCCGGGCCGGGACCTTCTGTGTGAACGTGCTGTCCGCTCGCCAGTCGTCGGTGTGCACGAGCTTCGCCGTGTCCGGGGGCGACAAGTTCGTCGGCGTGCCCTGGCATTCGGCGGAGACCGGGGGAGCGCCGATCATCGAGGGCTCGCTGGCTTGGGTCGACTGCGAGCTGGAGCTGGTGCACGACGCCGGCGACCATGAGCTGGTCATCGGGAGGGTGCTCGATCTCGGGCTGGGCGAGGGTGAGCCGCTCTTGTACTACCGGAGCGGCTTCGGCCACCTGACCGAGCTGGACCCGGGCTAGCCCCATGCCCACGATCACCGAGTCCGAGACCATTGCCGACGTCATGGTGGTGGAGCCCGACACCCATGGCGACGAGCGGGGGCGCTTCGTCGAGACCTATCGGCGGAGCTGGTTCCCACTGGGCCGGGAGATGACCCAGGCCAATCGCTCGGAGAAGCAGGCCGGTGCCCTGGTCGGGCTGCACTACCACCTCCACCAGGCCGACTACTGGTACGTCCTGCGGGGCCGGGCCCGGGTCGTGCTCCACGACCTGCGCACGAGCTCGCCCACTGACGGGGCGACCCTGAGCATCGACCTCGACGGCGACCAGGACCGTGGCCTGTTCATCCCGCCCGGTGTCGCCCATGGGTTCGCCTCGCTGACCGACCTGACCCTGTGGTACCTGGTCGACGGCTATTACAACCCCGACGACGAGTTGGGCGTGGCCTGGGACGACCCGGCCATCGCCGCCGACTGGGGGGTGACTGACCCGGTCGTCTCCGATCGGGACAGGAACAACCCGCGCCGGGACGCCATCCCCGCCGGGCTCCTGCCCCACGGCCGTCCCCGGACCTGAGCCGTCCCGACGGGTCGTGACCGAGGCCCGAGGACGGGCATCGATGTCACCCACTCCGCCGCCATCGCCAAGGCCGTGCCGGAGTCGGTGCGATCCGGTTCCTCTCCTGGACGAGGCCTCGTTCGTGACCGGCACCCGACTGGTCATCGACGGAGGGCTGCCTTCGATCACGGGAATTTGAGTCCCTTTCGGTGCGTTTGAGACCGGTGCCCGCGCAAGCGCCGCCAGGTCGGGTTGAATGGTCGGGATGTTGGTTGCACTGATAGCGGTCGTAGTGGTGGTGGCGGGCGCCGTCGTGGCCAAGCTGACGTGGCGGCCGAGTCATGACGAGGTCCACTCGGTGAACGACTACCACTCGGCCCTCGGGACCATCGGCGAACTGGCCAGCCGGAACCCGCCACCGGGCGCCCACGTCGGCGGGCGGTCACCGACCCGGGGCGGCCGCCCCGATCCGGCCGCTCCACTGGTGTTCGACGACGACCGGCCCACCGGGCCGACGCCGAAGGCTGTGCCCGTCGAGGACGCACCCATCTTCCGGTCCGACCGAGCCCGCCGCCAGGCACTGTCGAGCATGAACCACCGGCCTCGACGTTGGGTGGTGGCCACGGCGGCCGTGGTCGTGCTGTTGGCCTTCGGCGCCCTGGCCTACGTCGGCAGCCACCGGAACAACAAGAGCCCGGCCAAGAATTCGTCGTCCGCGGTCACCCACACCACGGCCGCGGTCCACACCACGCCGACCACCCATCCCCCGACCCAGGTTCACACCACGCCGACCACCCATCCCCCGGCCCAGGTTCACACGACCAAGCCCAAGCCCAAGCCGAAGTCGACCACGCCGACGACCGCGCCCCAGATCGCGGCCATCACCACCTCCGCCACCTCCGCCACCTACCCGGTCCCGAGCTCGAGCTACCAGTTGGTCGTGACGACGTCGACCGGACCGTGCTGGATCCAGGCGCAGTCCACCGACTCGGGCACCACGTTGTGGGAGGGCACCATCCCGGCCGGCTCCAGCCAGACCATTCCCGGAAACGGCGGCATGACCATCGACATCGGCGCGTCGGGGACCAGCATCTCCGTGAACGGGGTGCCCGTCGGCCTGCCGGCCCCATTGAACGTACCCTTCCAGGCCACGTTCACTTCGAGCTCCACCGCCACTCCGGGTGCCTCGACGACCCCGTCGTCATCTTCGACGGCCAACACCGGTTAGCTCTACCGAACCGCCCGGAGCGTCGGCTCAGCCGCTGATGCCCACGGCGTCGAGGATGAAGGCGTAGACGAATGCCTCGTCCCGCCAGGCGTCGTAGCGGCCCGATGGACCCCCGTGGCCCGCCCCGAGCTCGGTCTTGAGCAGGACGCGGTTCTCGGGGTTGGCCGCCCGGAGTTTGGCCGTCCATTTGGCCGGTTCCCAGAACCCGACGCGTGGATCGGACAACCCCGCCGTGGCCAGGATGTCCGGGTAACGGACGGGAACGCCGCGCCCGTCGACCGAGCGGACGTTGTCATAGGGAGAATAGGACTTCATCACCTGGTAGACGTCAGGGTCCTCCACCGGATTGCCCCACTCCTCCCACTCGAGGACGGTGAGCGGCAGGGTCTCGTCGAGGATGGTGGTCAGGCAGTCGACGAAGGGGACCTCGGCCACGACGGCCCGGAACAACTCGGGAGCGAGGTTGGCCACGGCCCCCATGAGCAGGCCGCCGGCGCTGCCCCCCCGGGCCACCAAGCGGTCGGGGCTGGTCGTCCCGTCAGCGATCAGGGATCGGGCACAGGCCAGAAAGTCGGTGAACGTGTTGGGCTTGGCGAGGAATTTTCCCTCCTCGTACCAGCGTCGGCCCATCTCCCCCCCGCCACGGACATGCGCGATGGCAAAGACGAGGCCGCGATCGAGCAGGCTCAGGCGAAGCGACGAGAACGACGGGTCCATCGACGCCTCGTAGGAGCCGTATCCGTAGAGGAGACACGGAGCGCCACGGGTCCCCGGGCCGCCGTCCGACTGGAGGTCGGGGCACCGATCAGGCCGGTACACGAGTGAGATCGGCACCTCCGTCCCGTCCTCCGCCGTGGCCCATCGTCGCTCGGTCCGGTACCGGTCCGGGTCGAACCCGCCCAGGACGGGCTGGCGCTTCCGCAACCGCGCCGAAGCGGTGGGTACGTCGTAGTCGTAGACCGAGCGGGGCGTGACCAACGAGGTGTACTCGTAGCGGAGGATGTCCGATTCGTACTCGGCATTGGCCCCTCCCCACACCGTGGAGGGCGACTCGGGCTGAGCGATCGGGGTGGAAGCTCCGCTCTCGGCATGGATGATCCGGATGCGGGTCTCGCCCTCCTCTCGCTCGTAGACGACCAGATGATCGGCGAACGGGTCGACGGCGTCCAGACGGGTGCCCGGGCGGTGCGGGATGACCTCACGCCATGACTGACGCCGCGGCCCGGGGTCACCGTCCTCGGGCGCCTCCAGCAGCCGGAAGTCCTCGGCCCCGTCGTTGGTGACGATCAGGAACCGGGACGACCTGGTGGCCGAGCCCCGGTCATGGTCGACGCTGTACTCGACCCCGTGACGGCGGGCGGCCAGCACGCTGAACGTGCCGGTCGGGTCATCGGCCCGCAGGGCCCGGACCTCGGAGGTCAGCTTGGAGTCCAGGCCCAACAAGATGTACTCGTCGTCTCGGGTTCGCCCGACCCCGAGGTAGAAGTGGTCGTCGGGCTCCTCGTAGACGAGCTCGGCCGCCGAGGGGTCGGATCCCATCACGTGGCGCCAGAGCTGAAAGGGTCGCATGGCCTCGTCCACCCGTACGAAGAAGACGGTGGCGTTGTCGTTGGCCCAGGCCATGCCGTAGGACGTGTCCTCGAGCGACTCGGGCGACTCCTCGCCGGTGATCAGGTCTCGGAAGCGCATGGTGAACCGCTCGGCCCCGGTCGTGTCGGTCGAGTAGGCGAGCCAGCGGTGATCCGGGCTGACGCCCAGATTGCCGAGGGCGAAGTAGTCATGGCCCGCGGCCAGCTGGTTCTCGTCGAGCATGACGATCTCGTCTTCAGGGGCCCCGTTCTCGGGGCCCTCATCGGCAGAGCCGTTCTCGCCCGGTTTGCCGGGATCGTCCCTGGCCGGCCGGCGACAGTGGATGCCGTAGCTCTGCCCCTCGACCGTGCGGTGGTAGTAGAGCCACGGCCCCTTGCGCACGGGAACCGAGAGGTCGGTCTCTTCGATGCGCTCCACGATCTCCTCGAACAGGGTGGCCTGGAGCGCGGCGGTATGGGCCGTGGCTGCCTCGGTGAAGGTGTTCTCGGCCCGAAGGTGCTCGATGACCTCAGGGTCGTCCTTGTCCCGCAACCAGTACCAATCGTCGATCCGGACATCCCCGTGGGCCTCGAGCCGGACCGGTCGCCGCTCGGGGATCGGAGGGGTGGAGGGTCCGGTTCGGTCGGTGAGGGTATCTTCGGGCATCGACCCAGGATGGCACGTCGATGCGGCCCCTCCCAGCAGGGTGTTTTGTTGGGCCCCCAGGGTTGTTACTATCGGTATAGGAGAAATCGGCCGCCCCCACGGGCCGCCTGTCTGGAGCACGTATGACGACCACCGATCTCGACCTCGGGCGATACAAGCTCGGATGGTCCGATGAAGAGGACTACATCTTCAAGCCCAAGAAGGGCTTGAACGAGAGCATCGTGCGCGAGATGTCGGCGATGAAGAAAGAGCCGGACTGGATGCGGGACTTCCGGCTCCGTGCCCTGAAGCGCTTCGACAAGCGCCCCATGGCCGAGTGGTTTGCCGTCAACATGCCCGATCTCGACTTCGAGGACATCTACTACTACATCAAGCCCACGTCCGAGCAGGTCGGGGACTGGGAAGACCTTCCCGACGCCATCAAGAGCACCTACGAGAAGCTGGGTATCCCGCAAGCGGAGCGGAAGTATCTGGCCGGCGTCACCGCCCAGTACGAGTCCGAGGTGGTGTTCCATCGCAACCGGGAGGACCTCGAGGCCTTGGGCGTCCTGTTCTGCGATATGGATACGGCTGTTCGGGAGTACCCCGAACTGGTCCGGAAGTACTTCGGCACCATCATCCCGCCCAACGACAACAAGTTCGCCGCGTTGAACTCGGCCGTGTGGTCGGGCGGGTCGTTCATCTACGTCCCGCCCGGCGTGGTCGTCGACCAGCCGCTGCAGGCCTACTTCCGGATCAACGCCGAGAACATGGGCCAGTTCGAGCGCACGTTGATCATCGCCGACGAGGGCTCGCAGGTGCACTACATCGAGGGGTGCTCGGCCCCCGTCTACACCAGTGACTCGCTGCATTCTGCCGTGGTGGAGTTGGTGGCCCTCCAGGGCAGCCGGATCACGTACACCACCATCCAGAACTGGTCCAACAACGTCTACAACCTGGTGACCAAGCGCGCCCGGGCCGAGGCCGAGGCCCATGTCGAGTGGATCGACGGCAACATCGGTTCCCGGCTCACCATGAAGTACCCCTCGGTCTACCTGATGGGCCCCAAGGCTTCGGGAGAAGTGCTCTCGGTGGCCTATGCGGGAGCAGGGCAGCATCAGGACGCCGGAGCGAAGATGATCCACGCCGCGCCGGAGACGACCTCGACCATCGTGTCCAAGTCGATCTCCAAGGACGCCGGGATCACCACCTACCGGGGTCTGGTCCATGTGGACGAGGGAGCCAAGAACGCAAAGAGCTTTGTCCGCTGCGATGCGCTGCTCCTCGACGATTCGGCCGTGTCGGAGACCAAGCCGTACATGGAGGTCGCCGAGCGCGACGCCCGGATCGGCCACGAGGCGACCGTCTCCAAAGTCGGCGACGACCAGCTCTTCTACCTGATGAGCCGGGGGCTGTCGGAGACACAGGCGATGGGGATGATCGTGAACGGTTTCATCGAGCCGATCACGCGGACACTCCCGATGGAGTACGCGGTGGAGTGGAGCAGACTGATCGAGTTGCAGATGGAGGGCTCGGTCGGCTGACGGGAGGGCGGCGCTGTCTCGGTGACCGGCTTCGTACCGGTGCTCCGAACAGGTCGTAGCAATGGGGGCAGAATAGAAGCATGTCGATGCGGGAAGAGTGCAAGCACTTTCAGAGCCGGACCTATGCGTCCGGAGAAGTGGCCCGGTTCTGCAGCCTCGACCTGGCCCCGGACGCGCCGTGGAAGTGCCCTGAGAACTGCCCCTCGTACGAGGCGCGCCTGGCCGACGTGGGGTGGGGTCACGGCTCCCTGGTCGAGCCACCCATGGAGAGCATGCCCGACGTTCCCGATGAGGAGGCCGCCACCCTGCTCGACCAGGCCGAGGACATCATCAACACCGTCGGCCCGGACGTGCTCGCCGAGGTCGAAGCCGAGCGGCTCCGCAATGAGCAGAGCGCGTCCCGGAAGCGTTGGTGGCGGCGGAAGCACTGAGTCGTCAGCCGGCCAGGGTCCGGGTGCCCGGCCCGGCGCCGGATCAGTGGCCGGTGAACCGAGCCGGCCGCTTCTCCATGAACGCAGTCATCGCCTCGGTGAGGTCGTCCGAGCCGAGGGCGGCCGCGTTCCAGGTGGCCACGTAGTCGAGGCCCTCGGCCACCGTCATGTTCTCGCCGCTGCTCAGCACGGTCTTGGTGCCCTGGACAGCCAGGGGCGAGTTGGCCGCGATCAATCCGGCCATCTCGTCGGCCAGGGACCAGACGCCAACGACATCGGGGGCGATGTCGTTGACCAACCCGATCTGGGCCGCTCGGGCAGCGGTGATGTCCTTGCCCGTGTAGGCCAGCTCAGCCAGGTGGCCCTGGCCGATGATCTGGGGAAGCCGCTGGAGGCTGCCGAGGTCGGCCACCATGGCCATCCTCGTCTCCCGGACGGAGAAGGTGGCATCGGCGCTGGCCAGCCGGATGTCGCATGCCGCGGCCAGGTCGACCCCGCCACCGATGCAGTAGCCGTGGATGGCGGCGATCACCGGCTTGGGACAGGCGGCCACCGCGGTGATCGAGGCCTGGAGCCTGAGGATCTCCCCGCGGGTTCGTCTTCCCCGTGTGGCGATCGAAGGTGCCGGCTTCGCCGAATCGCCCCCGCCGCGGTCGAACAGGCCGCCCGGTTCGGCCACCGCCTTGAGATCGAGCCCCACGCTGAAATGGGGTCCCCGGGCCGCGATGATGACGACCCGGATGTCGGTCGCCGACCCCAACGCGTCCATGGCCAGCGGTAGGTCGGCCCAAAAGTCGGGCCCGAGGGCGTTCCGCTGCTCCGCCCGGTCGAGCCACAGCGTGGCGACATGGCCCTTGGCCTCGATGGTCAGCACGGCAGAAGCAAAATTGTCGACGGCGGGATCGGCGGCGGTGGCGGTCATGGGACCAGCGTAGGTGGGGCCGACCGGGCCGGTCTGTCTCCCGGCTACAGCAGGTAGAATGGCCGAGAGGCTCGGGGACCGGGCCTCGATTCGCGAGAGGCCTCCTGTTCTGTCCGCATTTACGCCCGCATCCGCCGCCGCACAGGCCGGACCACCGTGGCTCGAGCGACGCCGGGCCGATGCAGCCGAGCGCTTTGCCTCGGCTCCGCTCCCGACAGAGAAGGATGAGGTCTGGCGGTACAGCCGGATTGACCAGCTCGACCTCGACCGGTTCCATCCTGCCGTCCGTCCCTCCGGGCAAGAGGGCGGCGCTCTCGACTCCCGGACGATGGAGCGGGTCCGGGCCCTGGTTCACCGCATGGGCCCACGAGCCGCGCTCGTGGTCTCCCACAACGGTGGGCTGGTCCATCTCGAGGCATCCCCGGAGGCCGAACGGGCCTGTTCGCTCGGGCTGCTCGCCGACCACGACGAAGCCGAGCAGCTCCTCGGCGTGGTTGCCTCGGATCCGGGGGACTTCGTCCTCTTGAACGAGGCCTTCGCCCCGGACCCCGTCGTCATCGACGTGGCCCCCGGAGCCGTCCTCGACGCTCCCGTTGTCGTCGTCCACGTGATCGACGGGTCGAGTGACGACAGGGCCACCGTGTTCCCCCGAACCGTCATCCGGGCAGCCGACTCGTGCGACGCCGGCGTGGTCGAGCTGCTGGTCGACCTGGCCGACGGCGTCCTGGGCCGGGTGGGCGCGGCGGCCAGAGCGACTTCGGCGGGCTCCCCGCAGGTCCTGGTCGTACCGGTGACCGAGGTCCAGGTCGGTGACGGAGCCAGTTTGGCCTATGTGAGCGTGCAGGCGCTGGGTCCGGCCGCTTGGCAGCTGGGGCATCAGGTCAGCCGCATTGGCTCCGAGGCCTCGTTGCGGAGCTTCGCCGTCGCGCTCGGAGGCGACTTCGCCCGGTTGCGCACGGACTCCGAGCTCGCCGGCCAGGGGGGTACCAGTGAGCTGCGGGCTGCGTACCTGGGGCGCGACGACCAGATGCTCGACTTCCGTACCCTGCAAGATCACGCCGCACCCCGAACGACCAGCGACCTGCTCTTCAAGGGAGCAGTGGCGGACCACGCCCACTCGGTCTACAGCGGATTGATCCGGGTCCACCGGGGAGCGGTCCGTTCGGACGCCATGCAGACCAACAACAACCTGGTCCTGGACGTCGGGGCCCATGCCGACTCGGTGCCCAACCTCGACATCGAGGAGAATGACGTGCGCTGCAGCCACGGCTCGACGGTCGGGCCGGTCGACGAGGACCAGCGCTACTACCTCGAGTCCCGGGGCATCGACCCCGAGGCGGCTGAGCGGCTCATCGTGGCCGGGTTCTTCCTCGACATCGCCCAGCAGATCCCGGTCGAGGGCGTCCGGCCTGTCGTGCAAGAAGCCTTGGCCCACCGGCTCGACGTTCCCGTCGAGGGACCGCTCGGCGACGCGGGCGGCGCCGGGGGATCGGATGCCGGCCATGGGTGACCCCGTGCGGCTGTGTGGCCGGGACGAGATCAGCCCTGGGCAGGCACGCCGGTTCGACGCCGGGGACGTCAGGGTTGCGTTGGTTCGGATCGGAGAGGACTTCTACGCCATCGGGGACCGCTGCAGCCACGAGGACTACTCGTTGGCCGAGGGGGAGGTGTGGCCCGAGGAACGCGAGCTCGAGTGCGCCAAGCACGGCTCAACCTTCGACCTGCGGACGGGCGAGCCGTGCTCGCTTCCGGCGACCAAACCGGTGCCGGTCTACACGGTGGTCGTCGAGGGAGACGATGTCATGTTGGTGGTCCCATGAGCGCGCCTGCGAGTGGCAGTGAACTGCGCATCGAGGGACTACGGGTGGGCGTCCCCGGCCGCGAGATTCTCCGCGGGGTCGACCTGGTTGTCTGCAGTGGCGAGGTCCACGCGGTCATGGGCCCGAACGGCTCGGGCAAGAGCACCCTGGCTCACGTCATCATGGGGCGCCCGGGCTATGAGGTGCTCGGCGGCACCATCACACTCGACGGCGTGGACCTCCTAGCCCTCCCCACCTGGGAGCGGGCTCGGGCCGGGTTGTTCATCGGGATGCAGCACCCGATCGAAGTCCCCGGGGTGTCCCTGGCCACCTCGCTGGTGGCTGCTCGAGCCCATGGGGGGGACGGCTCGGGAGCGGATATCGATGCACGCCTTCGTGACGAGGCGGCCCGGATCGGCTTCGACGAGCGCTTCTTGGACCGGCCTCTCAACGTGGACCTTTCCGGGGGCGAACGCAAGCGGAACGAGACGCTGCAGCTCGGCGTGCTCCGGCCGCGGTTTGCCATCCTCGACGAGATCGACTCGGGGTTGGATGTCGACGCCTTGGCCGCCGTTGCCCGGCGGGTCGAGGAGGCGACCGAGGAGTGGGGCCTCGGGGTTCTGGCCATCACCCACTTCCGGCGCCTGTTGAACGTGCTGCGAGCCGACGTGGTACACGTGCTTTCCAACGGGCAGATCGCCGACACGGGCGGCCCGGAGCTGGCCGAAGAGGTAGACCGGACGGGCTACGCCGCCTACCTCTGATCGACCCGACCCCTCGTGGGTGCATCCCGGGTGAACGGCATGGTTGGTAGCGTTCCGTGCCATGACTCGTCGATCGCGCCGGCGGGGTGGCGCACACAGTGCCCCCCGACGTCGGGGACGGGACTCGGTCGGGGCTGGTCGTGTGACGCCTGGAGAGGAACCCGAAGGGGCTGTCCACCCGGACGAGACTGCAGGCCCCGTCGCCGAAGGGGGGTCATTTGACGCGGTCGGCGAAGCCGACTCGGCCGGTGTGGTCGGCGAAGCCGACTCGGCTCGCGCAGTGGGCGAAGCCGGGTCCGCAGCCGTGGTCGGCGAAGAGGAGTCAGACGGCTCTCGGCCCGATGACGAGCCGGTCGTCCCGGGCGCCGACGGGGGAGCGGGAGGCGCAGCCCACGGGGTAGAACCAGCCCCCGAGGCAGGACCAGACGCCCCAGTCTCGAAATGGGAGCCTGCGACCTTCTCGCCGGATGCGCACACCCCGGCCCCAGCTGTGAGTGACGCCGCCTCGCCCGACGGCGCCGGCGAGGCCGAGTCGCCCGACGAGGCGCTCGCCGTGGCCGCTGCCGCCTCGCCCGACGGTGCCGACGAGGGCGATCCGCCCGATGGCGCCGCCGGGTCGCCTGAGAGCACAGACCAGGCCGCCGCCTCGCCCGACAATGCTGGCGACGACGCCGCCTCGCCCGAAAGGGCCGGCGTCGACGCTGCCGAAGAGGGTCCCGGCCACGTGCCGCTGACCGGCTCGCCGTCCGCGGGCGGACCCAGCGCCGAGCCCGGTCGTCGAAGACGAAGGAGGAAGAAGGCTCGACGCTCGTGGCCCGAGCGGATCCTGCTGACCGCCGTCATCCTGGTCGTGCTGGCCCTGGTCGGGATGGGTGTCGGATACGGATACGTCAAGTACCGGTTCGATCAGGTAACCAAGGTGGCGGTCAAGCACCTCAAGGTGGCGGCCGTCGGACAGCCGTTCAACATGTTGGTCATCGGCTCCGACTCCCGGGCCTTGGATAGCTCGTCGGACGTCGCCCACCTCGGTCCGACGACGGCTGGGCAACGCAGCGACGTGGTCAAGATCGTCCATGTCGACCCGGCGACCGGTCAGATCCGGGTGCTGTCCATCCCGCGGGACACGGTGGTCACTGTGGCCGGCGACACCTCGCAGATCGGCCAGTACAACCGGATCAACGCGACCTACAACACCGGCCCCGACCAGTTGGTCCAGACCATCGAGGCCAACTTCGGCATCCCCATCAGCCACGTCGTCCAGGTAAACTTCGAGGGCTTCCGAGGGGCGGTGGACGCCATCGGCGGCATCAACCTCAACTTCCCCGTCCCGGCCAAGGATGACTACACGGGGCTCAACATCACCCAGGCCGGATGCCAGCACCTGAATGGCGGTTACTCCCTGGCCGTAGCCCGGAGCCGCCACTACCAGTACTACCAGGACGGTTACTGGCAGACCGACGGTACGAGCGACTTCGGGCGCATCCAGCGGCAGAACGCCTTCTTGAAGGCGCTGATCACCCAGGCCGAGAGCCGCTACAACCCCTTGACCCTCAATGCCTTCATCGGCGCCGTGGTCCAAGGGGTGACCATCGACAACACGTTCACCACGGCCGGCCTCATCGACCTGGCACGCGAGTTCCATGCCTTCTCATCCGCATCGCTGGCCACGGCCACCCTGCCCACCTACAGCGACCTCAACTCGTCCACGTTCGCCGCCTTGGGGGACGTCCTCTATGTCCAACAACCCGACGCCCAGCAAACGATCTCCCAGTTCCTCGGGCAGCCACCGGAGACGGCGACCAGCCCACCTCCCGATCCGGACGGAGTCCCGACGACGGTGCCCACCACCGTCGCGGCCACCGGAACGACGGCACCAGGCCAGACGACCGCGCCGGCGAGCTCCACGACAACCACCACTCTCCCGAACTTCGACCCGACCCCCTGCTGAGCACCGGTCGGGCGCCCACGACACAGGCGAGCGAGCCTCGCCCAAGAGTCGGCGGGTCAGCTAGCCGGCGGCGGCTTCGTCGAGGCCCTGGGCCAACGTGTTCCAGCTCAGGGTGGCGCACTTGATACGGACCGGGAACTTCACGACGCCTTGCAGCGCAGCCAGCTCGCCCAACGAGTCGACGTCCACGGGCTCGGCCTCTTGGAGTTCCTCGCCCGAGCCCTCGCTCCCATCTGCGCCCGGGAGTGACGACTCGTGGATGGACATCATCTGCTTGAAGGTCTGGATGAGGCCTCTGACCTCTTCGACCGGCTGTCCCTTCACTGCCGCCGACATGAGCGACGCCGACGACTGGCTGATGGAGCACCCGGTGCCGCCGATCTTGATGTCCGACAGCTTCCCGTCCTCGACCTGAATGGTCACCACCACCTCGTCACCGCATAACGGGTTGAATCCTTCCACCCGTTGGGCGGGAGGTGACTCGAGCTCGCCACGGTTGCGAGGCGAGCGGTAGTGGTCGAGGATGATCTCTCGGTACAGGTCTTCGAGGCCGGCCATCAGCATCGGCCTCCAGCCTGGACCGGACCGCGGCAGCCGATGCCGGTGAGGGCCGCAGTGCTGTGACTGGCAGTGCTGTGACTGGCAGTGCTGGGACTGGCAGTGCTGTGACTGGAGGTGCACATGATTTCCTCAGGATACCGGTGACCGCTCATCCGAAGAACTTCCCAGCCTCGGCCAACGCCTCGATCAGCGCGTCCACGTCGGAGCGGTCGTTGTACAAGGCAAGTGACGCCCGGGCCGTGGCGTTGACGCCGAGACGGCGCATGAGAGGCTTGGCGCAGTGGTGACCGGCCCGGATGCACACCCCGTACTGGTCGAGGATCTGGGAGAGGTCGTGCGGGTGGATGTCTCGGTAGGCCAGCGAGAGGACGCCGCCGCGCTGGGCCGCTTCGCTGGGGCCGAAGATCCGGATGTCATCGCCGAACCGCTCGGCGAGCGCGGTCATGGCGTATTTTGTCAGCGCCAGCTCGTGGGCCCGAATCTTGTCCATCCCGATGGCATTCAGGTAGTCGACCGCCGCGCCCAGCCCGATGGCCTCGGTGATAGGAGGGGTTCCCGCCTCGAAGCGCCAGGGGATGTCGTTCGGCGTGAAGCCGTCCTTTCGCACATCGAGGATCATCTCGCCACCGCCGAGGAACGGCGGCAACGAGGCCAGCAGGTTCTCGTTGGCCCAGAGCACGCCGATGCCGGTGGGTCCGAGCATCTTGTGGGCGCTGAAGGCCAGGAAGTCGGCCCCGAGGGTCGAGACGTCGGTGGGGAGATGGGGGACCGACTGGGCCCCGTCCGCCACGACCAGGGCCCCGGCTTCGTGAGCCACCCGGGCGATCTCGGTGACAGGGTTTAGCGTTCCGAGCACGTTCGACATGCAGGTCAGCCCGACGAGCCCCACGCCGTCGACCAGCGCCTCGAGGTCGTCCAGCACCAGCAATCCCTGCTCGTCGATGGGCAACCAGCGCAGCGTCAGGTCCCGCTCCTCGGCCAGCATGAGCCAGGGCACGACATTGGCATGGTGCTCCATCTCGGTGAGCAGGATGACGTCGCCGGCCTTCAGGTGCTCCCGTGCCCAGGTGTGGGCGACCAGGTTGAGCGCTTCGGTGGCGTTCTTGGCAAACACCACTTCGCGCCCCGGGGACGTGGACCCGATGAATTTTCCCACGCTGACCCGGGCCGCTTCGAAGCGTCGGGTGGCCTCCTCGGCGATGCGGTAGACCCCCCGGTGGACATTGGCGTGGGTGGTCTCGTCGTACTCGCGCATGGCGTCGAGCACCTGACGCGGGCGCTGGGAGGAGGCGGCCGAGTCCAAGTAGACGATGGGATGGCCATTTACTTCCTGGGTCAAAAGGGGAAAATCTGCGCGAAGGGCTTGCACGTCGACTCCACCTTCGGTTTCGGTCAGGGGCGCCATGCGTCGAATCCTTCCACCTCGAGACGATGGGCCAGCTCGGGACCGCCCTCTGCGACGACGGTCCCGTCCATCAGGACGTGGACCCTGTCCGGGGCCAGCTCATCGAGCATGCGCTGGTAGTGGGTGATGATCAGGACGCCCAGGTCGGACCGCGTCTCACGGACGGTGCGCACACCGCGGGCCACGACCCTGAGCGCGTCGACGTCGAGACCGGAGTCGGTCTCGTCGAGCACGGCAAGCTCCGGATCCATCAGGGCCAGCTGCAGGATCTCGTTGCGCTTCTTCTCGCCGCCCGAGAACCCCTCGTTCAGGTGTCGCTCGCCGAACGACGGGTCCATGCCCAGCTTCTCCATCCACTCCATCATCTCCAATCGGACCTCGAGAACCGAGATGTCGATGCCCCGCCGAGCCGAGAGGGCCTGGCGCAGGAACTGGATGACCGGTACACCGCCGATGGACTCGGGATCCTGAAAGGCCAGGAACATGCCGGCCTTTCCCCGCACATCGGTGGGCCAGTGGGTGACGTCCTCGCCTTTGAAACGGATGGTGCCCGCCGTGATCTCATAGCCGGGATGTCCGAGCAGGACCTTGGCCAAGGTCGACTTGCCTGATCCGTTCGGCCCCATGAGGGCATGCACGGAGCCCGACCTGACGGCAAGGTCGACCCCTCGGAGAATGGGTGTCCCGTCGACCGACACGTGCAGGTCCTCGACGTCCAACAGAGGGTGGTCGGCCCGTGCGGGCGCGCCGGGCCCGGTCGTCGGTTCGGTGCTCACCGAACCAGTGTAGCCTTTTGGAGTTATTTCTCCTACGGGCATAGGGGGAATAGGTTCCGGCGTCCGAATTCCCCCTGCCACCTGCACCTGTCCCCTCGAGACCATCGATGGCCGGGCCCTCCGCAGGCGGTACGGTAGCCATTGATGGCAGACCCATGGACGTACGCGGGTTCGATTGCGCAACTCGATTCCAGCTCTGGGGACGTCACCCTGGTCGACGAGTCCACTTTTGCCATCAGCGGCCGGAACGGTGACATCAGGCCGGGATCGGCTCAGGGACTGTTCGTCCGGGACACCAGGGTGGTGAGCCGGTTCGAGGTCCTGATCAACGGATCGCCGACCGAGGCGCTGGCGGCAGTGACGGACGACCCGTTCTCCTCCACGTTCGTGTCCCGTTGCCTGCCGCCGGCCGGCCGAGCCGACTCCACCCTCATGGTCTTCCGGTCGCGCTATGTCGGCCAGGGCATGCGGGAAGACCTGACCATCCGGAACTTCGGGGACGAGCCGTCCCTCTGCACCGTCGAGCTGTTCGTCGCCGCCGACTTCGCCGATCTCTTCGCCGTGAAGGAAGGTCGGGTGGACGACCGGGCCGAGCCGGGGACGACCGAGGTCAGCGTGACCGGGGGGCCGCCGGCCCGGGGCCCTGGCCGTCCGGGCACCGATTCACCGCCTTCGGGATCTCCCCCGGCTGGTCCCGCCCCGGGGCCGGACCCGTCCCCTTTTGGCTGCATCGCCTTCACCCACCGGCGGGGCGGGGTCAGCCGTGGAACCCAGATCCGCTTCTTCGACGAGGTCAGGATGGCATCCGACCTGGGCACCTTCGAGATCATCGTGCCACCCCGGGGTGAATGGACGACGTGCATCGAAGTGGCGCCGGTCATCGACGGGACGATCATCGATCCTCGCTACCGGCGCGGCCGCCCGGTCGACCGGGCGGAGCCGGCCGAGCGACTGGCCCAGTGGCGGCGTCAGGTCCCCCAAGTGGAGACCGACCATGCCGGGCTCCGTGAGGTGGTGCTGCGAAGCTCGGAGGATCTCGGAGCCCTGCGCATCTTCGATCCCGACCATCCCGAGCGCGTCGTGGTGGCGGCAGGAGCGCCGTGGTTCATGACCGTGTTCGGCCGGGACTCGATCCTGACCGCCTGGATGGCGCTGCTCGTCGACCCCGAGCTGGCCCGGGGCGTCCTGCAGACCCTGGCCCGGTTCCAAGGAACCGATGTCGACCCCCGTCGTGACGAGGAGCCCGGTCGGATCCTGCACGAGATGCGCTTTGGCGAGGCTGCGTCCCTTTCCCTCGGGGGAGGGAGCATCTACTACGGCTCGGCCGACTCCACGCCGCTGTTCGTCATGCTCTTGGGTGAGATGCGGCGGTGGGGGGTGTCCCGGGAGCTGGTCGACGAGCTCCTCCCCAATGCCGATCGGGCCATCGGGTGGATCGAGCAATTCGGTGACGCCGACGGCGACGGATACGTCGAGTACCAGCGGGCCACCGATCGCGGCCTGGCCAACCAGGGCTGGAAGGACAGTTGGGACGCCATCCGCTACGCCGACGGCCGGGTGGCCGAGGCGCCCATCGCGCTGTGCGAGGTGCAGGCCTATGTCTACGGGGCCTACCTGGCCAGAGCCCATTTCGCCTTCGAGGTCGGGGACAATGCCACCTACCAACGCTTCCGGACCAAAGCCGCCCAATTGAAGAAGGCCTTCAACCGCGACTTCTGGCTCGAGGACAAGGGTTGGTACGCCGTCGGCCTCGACGCCGACAAGAAGCCGATCGACTCGCTCACCTCCAACGTGGGGCACTGCCTGTGGGCCGGGATCGTCGACGAGGACAAGGCTGCACTGGTGGCCCAGAAGCTCCTGTCGCCCCAGATGTTCAGCGGGTGGGGCATTCGGACCCTGTCCACCGACAACCCGGCCTACAACCCGATCAGCTACCACCGCGGGTCGGTGTGGCCGCACGACTCCGCCCTCGTGGCTGCCGGGCTGGCCCGCTACGGGTTCGACGCCGGGGCCCAACGGCTCATCCTCGGGCTGTTCGACGCGGCGGCCACCCAGGGCGGGAGGCTCCCCGAGCTGTTCAGCGGTCTCGACCGGAGTGAGCTCGGCGTCCCGGTGGGCTACCCGACCTCGTGCTCGCCCCAGGCCTGGTCGGCGGCGTCGCCCCTCCTCTGCCTGCGCACCCTGCTCCGACTCGACCCATGGATCCCCTACGGCAAGACGTGGCTGTCCCCGAACCTGCCCGAGGGGATCGGCTACCTGAAGGTCGACGGCATCCCCTTGGCCGGCTCCCGGGTGACCATCGAGGCCGGGACCGACGTGGCCGGGGGCGTGACCGTCACCGGGCTGCCGCCGGAGATCGAGCTGGTCCGCCAACCCCGGCGTCCGTCCACCGCCGTCTGACCCCGCCAGCCGGCCGGTGCGCCGACTGGGTCACCAGCCTCGGTCGATCCACTCCTGAAGGTGGGGGGATTCATTCCCGATGGTGGTCCCGGCGCCATGTCCCGGCAGCACCTGGGTGTCGGCTCCGAAGGGGCTGAACAGCCGGTCCTCGATGGACTTGATGATGGTGGGGAAGTCGGCGTTGTCGAACGAGGTGTTGCCTGGGCCGCCGGGGAACAGGGTGTCCCCGGTGAACAGGAGTGGGGTGCCCTCGACGGCGAAGCACATCGAGCCCGGGGTGTGGCCGGGGGTGGCGATGGTGCGGATCCGGAGCCGCCCGACGGTCAGAGTCGACTCGTCGTCGAGGAGCAGGTCGTAGGCCGGGAGCATGCCGGCGTCGGCCGCGGTGACCGCAACCTCGAACCCGGCATCCCGCACCGCCTCCACAGCCTGGATGTGGTCCCAGTGGCCGTGGGTCTCGATCACCTGGCGGACCCCGAGGTCCCGGCACAGGTCCAAGAGCAGGTCGTGCTCGTTGGCCGCGTCGATGAGCAGGGCGTCCCCACTCTCGCGGCACCGGACCACGTACACGTTGTTGTCCACCGGGCCGACCACCACCCGGTGGACCTCGACCGCCGTGTCCTCGTAATCGATGATCGTGCCGCTCACGACAGGGCCTCCCTCGTCTTGGTGCAGCGTACCGTGGGGCGTTGACCCGTTGGTCAACGCCGCCGACGGTCTGGTAGACAACGGAGACCGCCGTCTCCGGGCCAGGAGACCAGCAAGGGGGCATGAGAGCCACATGAATTTCGCCTTCAGTGAGGAACAGGACGAGCTGCGGACCGCCGTCCGTCGGTTCCTCGAGGACAAGTCGCCCGAGACCGAGGTCCGGCGCCTGATGGAGACCACCGATGGCTATGACAAGGCCGTCTGGGCCCAGATGGCCGACCAGCTCGGGCTGCAGTCGCTCACCATCCCCGAGGAGTTCGGCGGATCGGGGTTCAGCTACGTGGAGTTGATCGTCGTGCTCGAAGAGATGGGGCCGCGCCTGCTGTGCGCTCCGTTCTTCTCCACCGTCGCCCTCGGCGGCCAACGCCCTGCTCACGTCGGGCGACGAGTCGGCCAAGGACGACCTCCTCCCCGGTATCGCCTCCGGCGAGACCATCGCCACGCTGGCCTTCACCGAGGACAGCGGGAGCTGGGACATCGGAGGCGTGACCCTCGCGGCCGGCGGCGTCGGGCGACGCCTGGACGCTCAACGGCCACAAGTCCTTCGTGCTCGACGGCCATGTGGCCGACCTGATCCTGGTGGTCGGCCAGACCGATGCCGGCGTCAGCCTGTTCGCGGTGGCCGGTGATGCCAACGGGCTGACCCGGACGCCCCTGGCCACCATGGACCAGACCCGCAAGCAGGCCCGTTTGGAGTTCGACGGGACCCCGGCCCGGCTGATCGGGGCCGACGGCGGAGCCGAGGCCGGGCTGTCCAAGACCCTGGACCTGGCCGCGGTGGCCCTGGCCGCCGAGCAGGTCGGCGGGGCCCAGCGCTGCTTGGACATGGCGGTCGAGTACGCCAAGACGCGCGTCCAGTTCGGCCGGCCCATCGGCAGCTTCCAGGCCATCAAGCACAAGTGCGCCGACATGCTGCTCGAGGTGGAGTCGGCCAAGTCCGCCGCGTACTACGCCGGGTGGGCGGCGGCCGAGGACTCCGACGAGCTGCCGGTGGTGGCCAGCCTGGCCAAGTCCTACTGCTCCGAGGCCTACTTCCACGCCGCCGCCGAGAACATCCAGATCCACGGCGGGATCGGCTTCACCTGGGAGCACCCCGCCCATCTGTACTTCAAGCGGGCCAAGTCATCGGAGCTGCTGTTCGGCGACCCGGCCTATCACCGGGAGCTGCTGGCCCAGCGCATCGGCATCTGAGCAGCACCTTGTGAGCCGGGATCGCTGACCTCATGGGTCGAGAACGGGCGATACTGGGAGCATGGCCTCGGAAGACGGAGACGGCAGCAGCACCTGGTCCGATCCGCGGGCATCGGCCGAGGACCGCGATCGGTTCGCCAACCTGGTCCAGTACCACTATGCCCACGGCCGGCTCTCGGCCGAGGACTTCGACGACCGCATCGATCGGGTCCTCGCCGCACGCACCCTGGGCGACCTGTACAAGATCTGCAGGGACCTGCCCTTCCCTCCCCCGGAGACCGACGCGTCGCGCCGCCGGTTCCGCCGTCGCTGATCCTCCGCCCCGTCCATCTGACGTATCGTTCCCGGAATGACTGACGCCCGACGCACCCTCAGCTGGCTGTTGCTCCTTCTCGTGGGCGTGGTCACCGCCGGCGGGGCATTCCTGGCCGTCTATTACGCGCCGTCGCAACCGGCCACCAGCCTGAACATCGCGGCCAAGAACACCACGGCGGCCACCAGCTACACCGAGGACTTGAAGCAGGTCTCGACGACCAACGGGACCGGCGTGCTCCACATCGTGCTGCAAGCGCCCGACCGGCTGGCCGGCTACGAGCAGGCAACCGGCCGCCGCTCCTACCTGGTCGTGGCGGGCAACACCGTGTACCAGAGCGTGGCCACGTCCATCACCTCCTCGATCACCTCCCATCGGTTCTATGTCCAGCACGTCTCCGACCCCATCAGCCAAGTCGACCCGTTGCCCTCGTATCTCAGCCTCGTGAGCCGGGCCAAGGCGGTCCACCGCGACGGTTCGGTGTACAGCTTCACCCTGGCCACCACCACCGGGAAGCTGGCCCAGCTCCACTACACGGTGACCGGCGAGTACGTGTCCAGGATCGACGTCAACATCCCCGGCTCGATCACCCGGATCGACGTCACCCGTATCAACTCCTCACCCCCGGTCGAGCTGCCGGCAAAGTCGTCGATACGCGCCGGTAGCCCGATCCCGAGCACCCCAACCACCGCGCCACCGTCGACGACGCCTACGTCCACCGCTCCCTAGATCCGTGTCCGCACTCCGGTCGCGTGGTGGTCGATAGTTCGGTCGCGTGTGGTCGGCATTCGCAGTCGGCCGCTGGTAGACCGGCGCCCGGCCGCGCTGCGGTCGACTCGGGGTGGGCGCTCGAAAACGGCCACCTGGTCGACAGTCAGCAGTGTGTGCCCCGCATCGACTGGTCCGCCTGAACCCGGTCGATGCCCTCGTCGATGGTCCGGCGCAATGCCCGGGCGTGGGCGCCCGGGTCGTCGGCCTGCGTCAACCACCGGACGACCACGAAGTGGCGGGCTCCAGCGTCAAGCATGGCGCCGACGGTGTCTGGGGCCACGCCTCCGGTGGTCCATACCGGCCACGGAGACCGGTGCACCGCCTCGTTGACGTAGCCGAGCCCGGTGCCGGCCCGGCCCGGCTTGGTCGGAGTGGCTGACACCGGTCCGGCCGATACATAGTCGACGGGGGCGGGTGGCCCACCCGGTGAGCCGATGGCCGCATCGAGCTCATCGACCGCGTGGGTGGACAGCCCGAGCAGCGCAGCGGGACCGACCACGCGGCGAGAGGCCTCCGCTGACATGTCGTCCTGCCCGACGTGGACGCCGTCGGCCCCTATTTCACCGACCAGGTCGGGTCGGTCGTTGATGATGAAGGGCACGCCGTGATCGGCGCACACCTTGCCGGCCAGCTTGGCCCGATCGACCAAGGCGGGGTCGGGGAGCACCTTGTCCCGCAGCTGGACGACGTCGACGCCCCCGCTGATGCAGGCGGCCAGGAACGATTCGAGGTCCGGGCGGTCGGCCGTGCACAGGTACAGACGCCGGGTGGCCAGGGACCACGCCTCCCCGGTTCCGATCACCGACAGGGCCCCGGGCGACAGTCGGCGCCGGGGTTTCCCCGGTGGGGCCGGCTCAACCCGTGCCCGTGCCCGTCGTCGTGGCCGGCAGCGGGGCCTTTTTCGTGGCGGGAACGGTGGCCGACTTCTTGGCGGTCGTGGCGCCGGGCACCGTGGCCGACTTTTTGGTTGCCGTGGCCGTCTTCTTGACCGCGGCCTTGCCCGGCACCTTCGCCGTCGCCTTGATGGTGGGCTTTCCCGACGTCTTGACCGTGGCCTTGGCCTTTGCCTCCGCCTTCATCTGCTGCTTGTACTGGCGGACCTTGGCCAGCGCGTCGCGCGAGTCGATGTCGGCCACCGAGCGGAACGAACCCGGTTCGCCGAAGGGCGACGAGGCCTCCTCCCACCCTGGTGGACGGATGCCGAACTGCTTGCCCAGGAGGGCGACGAAGATGCGGGCCTTCTGCTCGCCGAAGCCGGGGAGCGCCTTGACGTTGGCCAGGAGCCCGGCCCCGTCCTTGGCCGTGGTCCACACGGCTGCGGCGTCACCGCCGTAGTCGTCGACGATCATGTGGCACAGCTCCTGTACCCGTCGGGCCATGGATCCGGGGAACCGGTGCAGTGCCGGAGGGATGCTGAACAGGGCGGCCAACTCGTCAGGGTCCATGGCGGCCACGGCACCCACGTCGAGTGCCCCCCCGAGGCGATCCTTCAGGTCGGCCGGCGACTTGAAGGCACGTTCCAGCGGGATCTGCTGGTCCAGGACCATCCCGATCAGCAGGGCCAGCGGGTCGTTGGCCAGGAGGGTGTCCGCCGCCTCGTCACCAGCCAGAGCCAGCGACCGAGGAGCCTTCCGTCTCGATTGGCCGGTCACGGGACGAGAGTCTGGCACGGGATCCGGGTCAGCACGACCACGGATCGGCCGTGGACCCGTCTATGCCGTACCGGTCGATCGCCTTCGCCACCACGTCGGCGGGGATTGCTCCCGTCTCGGCCAGCCCGGCGAGGATGCTGACCACGATGTGTGCCGCGTCGACCTCGAAAAACCGCCGGAGGGCGTCCCGGGTGTCCGAGCGGCCGAAGCCATCGGTGCCGAGCGAGCTGAACGGGCGGGGCACCCAGCGGGACACCTGATCGGGAACGGAACGGATGAAGTCGGTGACCGCCACCACCGGTCCCGAGCCATGGGCCAGTGACTCGGTCACCAGGGGCACCCGTCGTTCCGTGCCGGGATGCAAGCGGTTCCACCGGTCCACCGAGAGCGCGTCCTCGCGCAGGGCCTTGTACGAGGTGACCGACCAGGTATCGGCCGCTACCCCCCAGTCGGTGGCCAGCAGGTCCCGGGCCTCGATCGCGGCCTTCCAGGCCGAGCCGGAGAACAGGATGGTGGCCCGCTGCCCGTCGTTCACATCGGGTGCCTCGGTGAACCGGTACAGGCCCTGGACGGTCCCGAGCCGCACGCGCTCGGCCTCAGGGCCGTCGGTCGGGAGGGCGGGCATCGGGTAGTTCTCGTTGTAGAGCGTCAGGTACCAGTACCGGTCCTCCGGTTCCGGACCGGTGATCCGCTTGATCCCGTCCTCCATGATGGTGGCCACCTCGTAGGCGAAGGCCGGGTCGTAGGCCGACACGCTGGGGACGACCGAGGCCAAAAGGAGCGAGTGGCCGTCCTGGTGCTGGAGCCCCTCGCCGTTCAAGGTGGTGCGCCCGGCCGTGCAGCCGAGCAGGAAGCCCCGCCCGCGCATGTCCCCGAGGGCCCAGAGCAGGTCGCCCACCCGCTGGAAGCCGAACATCGAGTAGAAGAGGTAGCAGGGGATCAGCGGCTCGCCCCAGGTGGAATAGGAGGTGGCCGCGGCGGTAAAGGCGGCGGTGGCCCCCGCCTCGGTGATCCCCTCTTGGAGGACCTGGCCCGACTCGCTCTCGGCGTAGTTGAGGGCGAGCCCGGCGTCGACCGGCGTGTAGCGCTGTCCCTCGGGTGCGTAGATCCGCACCTCGCTGATGATCGACTCCAAGCCGAAGGTGCGGGCCTCGTCGGGCACGATGGGCACGATCCGGGACCCGATCGAGGGATCCCGGATCAGGTTTCGCAGCAATCGGGAGAAGGCCATGGTGGTGGAGGCGGCCTGGGTGCCCGATCCTCCGAGCAGGTCACGGAAGGTGGCCTCGGCCGGTGCGTCGAGCACCTTGGGGCGGACGATCCGTCGGGGCAGGGGACCCCCGAGGGTCCGCCGGCGGCCCGCCATGTACTGGGCCACCGCCGAGCCAGCCCCGGGGCGGTAGTACGGGGGGAGGTCGGCGTCGAGGGCCTCGTCGGGAATCTCCTCGTTGAGGAACAGGCGGTCCCGGAGGGCATGGAGCTGCGCCTTGGTCATCTTCTTGATCTGGTGGGTGGCGTTGCGGGCCTCGATCTCAGGACCAAGCGTCCACCCCTTGACCGTCTTGGCCAGGATGGCGGTCGGGGCGCCGACGTGCTCGCTGGCCGCCTTGTAGGCCGCGAAGAGCTTGCGGTAGTCGTGTCCGCCGCGGGGAAGGGCTTGGAGCTCTTCGTCGGTGAGGTGCTCGACCAGGGCCCGCAGCCGCGGATCGGGGCCGAAGAAGTGCTCCCGGATGTAGGCCCCCGACTCGACCGCGTACTTCTGGAACTCGCCGTCCACGGTGGAGTTCATCTTGTTGAGCAGGACACCGTCGACGTCCTTGGCCAACAGCTCGTCCCAGGTGCGCCCCCACACCACCTTGATGACATTCCAGCCCGCTCCCCGGAACAGGGCCTCGAACTCCTGGATCACCTTGCCGTTGCCCCGCACCGGACCGTCGAGACGCTGGAGGTTGCAGTTGACCACGAAGGTCAGGTTGTCCAGGTGCTCCCGGCCGGCGACCCCCAGGCCCCCAATGGTCTCTGGCTCGTCGAACTCGCCGTCCCCGACGAAGCACCACACCCGGCTGCCTGACGTGTCCACGATGTCGCGGGCCTGGAGGTAGCGATTGACGTGGGCCTGACCGATGGCGTTCAGCGGGCCGAGGCCCATGGACACCGTGGGGAACTCCCAGAAATCGGGCATCAGCCTGGGGTGCGGGTAGGAGGACAGCCCGTGGCTGGCCACCAGGCCGTCGGGGTCGGGGCTGACGACCGAATCGTCCTCGGCGTTCACCTCGAAGCGGAAGTTGTCCAGCTGGCGCTCGGTCAGGCGCCCCTCCACGAACGCCCGGGCGTAGATCCCCGGCGAGGCGTGGCCCTGGAAGAACACCTGGTCCCCCGCGGCGCCGCCGTCCTTGCCCCGGAAGAAGTGGTTGAACCCGACCTCGTAGAGCGCAGCCGAGCTGGCGTAGGTGGAGAGGTGCCCGCCGATGGCGTCCGACCGGGCGTTGGCCCGCGTCACCATGACCGCGGCATTCCACCGGATGAACGCCCGGATCCTGCGCTCGAGGTATTCGTCGCCGGGGAACTCCGGCTCCTGGTCGGTGGGGATGGTGTTGACGTAGGGGGTGGAGACGGTCACCGGGAACTCGACAGCCTGCTCCCGGGCCCGCTCCAGGAGCCGCATCAGGAGGTACCGGGCCCGGTTCCGGCCGTAGGTCTCGACCACATCGTCGAAAGCCTCCAACCACTCGGCGGTCTCGCCGGCATCATTGTCGGGCAGTTGGTGGCTTACGCCGTCGAAGAGCACAGCATCCATGTTCCCACTCCCGAGGGGACAATTGAAATCTCTCCCAGGTGAACACTAGGTAACACGGGCCCGGTGACCGAGGCACGGTTCTTGAGCCCTCCGCTCCCGCGGTCGCCCCCGAGCCGGCGTCATGACCGCCGTCGGGGAGCGGGCATGCTTGTCCGATGACCCGACGCACGACAGCGGCCGACCCGTCGCAGGGATCCCTGCTCGAAGAAGAGCCGGCCACGGAGCCCGGCCCGGATCCCGCGCCCAATGAGGGGCCGGTCACCGAGGTGTACACCGACGGCGCCTGTCGAGGGAACCCGGGCCGGGGTGGCTGGGCGTGGGCTGTCGACGACGGCCCCTTCGCCAGCGGCAGCGAGCCGCGTACCACCAACCAGCGCATGGAGGTCCGTGCCGTCATCGAGGCCCTGCGGGCCCTGCCCGGCCCCGTGCACGTCGTCAGCGACTCGACCTACGTGGTGAACTGCTTCCGCCAGAAGTGGTGGGTCGGCTGGCGCCGCCGGAACTGGCGCAACTCGCAGGGCAAGCCGGTGGCCAACCGGGACCTGTGGGAGTCGTTGTTGACGCTGGCCCTCGATGACGGCCGCCCGGTCACGTTCTCGTGGGTCAAGGGCCACTCCGGGGACCGGATGAACGATCTGGTCGACCGCCTGGCCACTGAGGCCGCCGATCGCCAGTAGGAGCCCCTTGGCGCTGTCTTCCGGCTCCCCGTAACCTGCTCGGATGGAGATCAAAGGAAGCTCAGCAATCGTCACCGGTGGCGCATCGGGCCTCGGCGAGGCCTCAGTCAGGAAGCTCGCCGCCGAAGGTGCACGGGTCACGATCTTCGACCGCAACGGGGAAGGGGCGGCCGAAGTGGCGAAAGAGGTCGGGGGCGACACCAACTACGTCGCCGGCGACGTCACCAACCCTGAGGACTGCCAGCGGGCGATCGACCAGGCGGCCGAGGGGGGCACCCTCCGCATGGCGGTGAACTGCGCCGGGACCGGTTGGGTCGGCCGGGTCATCAACCGGGACGGCTCACCCCACGACCTGAGCGCCTTCCAGTTTATCCAGAACCTCAACGTCGTCGGCACGTTCAACGTGATGACCAGGGCGGCCTCGGCCATCGCCCAGACCGAGCCCGGGACCGACGGCGAGCGCGGCGTCATCGTCAACACGGCGTCGGTGGCCGCATTCGACGGTCAGATCGGCCAGCTCGCCTACTCGGCCTCCAAGGGAGCGGTGGTGGGGATGACCCTCCCGGCGGCCCGCGACCTGTCGGTCGTGGGCATCAGGGTCCTGGCCATCGCCCCGGGCCTGTTCGACACCCCGCTCCTGTCCATGTTGCCCGAGGAGCAGCGGGACGTACTCGGCCAGTCGGTGCTCTTCCCCAAGCGCTTGGGCCAACCGGTCCAGTACGGCGAGCTGATCGCCCACATCGCCCAGAACAGCTATCTCAACGCCGAGGTCATCCGGCTCGACGGTGGCATCAGGATGCCGCCCAAGTAGCACGCCGGGCGGCCGCCCACGGGGCACGACCGCCCGGTCGGCGCGTCGAGCGACCGAGCGGTGCCCGGACCGGGGAGCCCCGTTGTCGGGGGTCTACGCTGCGTCGATGAGGTACTGGACCGAGGCCGAGGCCCGAGCCGAGTTGCCGCGTCTCAGGGTCCTCATCGATGTCATCGCGTCGGCCGCCGCCCTGAGCCGGGCGGCGGCCACCAACGGGCATTCGGTCTCCTTGAACGGATCCGGGCCACGCTCTGCCGGCACCGAGCGAGGATCCGAGCCGGACGCTGGGCCCGGGAACGGAGATCCGCCCACCGATGTCGAGTCGGCGCTGGCCGAGCTGGCCGAGAAAGGGATTGTCCTGCGGGACGCCGAAACCGGGCTCCTCGATTTTCCCGCTGTCACCGATTCGGGCGTCGTCTACCTGCTCTGCTGGAAGCGGGACGAGGACGAGCTCGGCTGGTGGCACTTTGCCGAGGAGGGCTTCGCCGGCCGCCGGCCGCTCCCGATCCCCCCGGACCTCTGACCCGGTGCGCGGCCGCGGGAAACCGGCAGCGGCCATGGGCCAGGCCATTAGTCTGGTGCCGATCAGGAGAGACTACGGAGGTGGTTGCGACGGCACCCGAGGCGACAGGGCAACAGACAGCATCGGGGGAGAGCGGATCGGCAACCGGAGCGGGCGGCACGACGTCCTTTGACGTGGTGGTGATCGGCGGGGGCCCGGGGGGCTACGCCGCCGCTCTGTACGCGGCACTGACCGATCTGTCGGTCGCGGTCATCGAGCTCGACAAGGTCGGCGGCACCTGCCTGCACCGAGGCTGCATCCCAGCGAAGCAGTTCCTGGAAACGGCCTCGGTCTTCCGGACGGTGGCCGGGTCGGCGGAATTCGGGGTGACCAGCGGGGCCGGTCCCCACACCGCACCGATCGTCGACTTCGCCGTGAGCCAGGGCCGTAAGCAGAAGGTGGTCAACCAGCTGTTCAAGGGGCTGTCCGGCCTCATGAAGGGACGGGGCATCACCGTCTTCGCCGGGACGGGGACCCTCCTGGCCGACCACCGCGTCCGCATCGACGGCAACGACGGCTCCACCGCCGATATACACGGGAGCGACATCATCCTGGCCGCCGGCTCGGTCCCGCGGACCATCCCGAACTTCGAGGTGGACGGCACGTTGGTCATGACCTCGGACGAGGTCCTCGACCTGAAGGAGCTGCCGGGGACGGTGGCCGTGATCGGCGGGGGCGCCATCGGCTGCGAGTTCGCCTCCATGCTGTCGGACCTCGGGTCCCAGGTGACCGTCCTCGAGGCGCTGCCTGCCATTCTCAACGGGTGCGACGAGGACGTGGCCGCCGTGGTCTCGCGGTCGTTCCGCAAGCGGGGGATCGACGTGAAGGTGGGTGTCCAGATCCACGGGCACAGCCCGAACCCGACCGGCGGGGGCACGGTGATCTCCCATGGGGAGGGCGAGACCCTGCCGGTGGACGCGGTCGTTGTCTCGGTCGGCCGGGCCCCACGGACCCAGGGCCTGCTCGGCGAGGGATCCGGCGTGGTGCTGGACGAGCGGGGCTTCGTGGTGGCCGATCCCTTCATGCGCACGGCTGCCCCCGGGGTCTGGGCCGTGGGCGACCTGGTGGCCGGAACGCCCCAGCTGGCCCACGTCGGGTTCGCCGAGGCCATCGTGGTGATCAAGAGCATCTTGGGCGAGCCGGTGACGCCCGTCGCCTACGACCGGGTGCCCTGGGCCATCTACTGCCACCCCGAGGTGGCCTTCGCCGGCTACACCGAAGCCGCGGCCCGGGCCGCCGGCATCGACGTGGTGGTGAAGAAGGACCCGATGGGCGGCAACAGCCGCGCTCGGATCATCGGCGACACCGAAGGCCTGGTCAAGGTGATCGCCGAGAAGCGCCCGGACGGAAGCGCCGGGCCGATCCTGGGCGTCCACATGGCCGGCCCGTGGGTCACCGAGCAACTGGGTGCCGGCTACCTGGCCATCAACTGGGAGGCCACGCCAGACGAAGTGGCGCAGTTCATCCAGCCGCACCCCTCGTTGTCGGAGACGTTCGGCGAGACGGTGCTGGCCCTGACTGGAAGGGGGCTTCACGTTGCCTGACGTGACCATGCCGCAGCTGGGCGAGACGGTGACCGAGGGCACGGTGACCAAGTGGTTGAAGGCCGAGGGCGACAAGGTGGCGAGAGACGAGCCCTTGTTCGAGGTGTCCACCGACAAGGTCGACTCCGAGGTGCCGTCGCCGGCCGAGGGGGTCCTCTCGGAGATCATCGTGCACGAGGGCGACACGGTCGACGTCGGCGTCCGGCTAGCCGTCATCGACGGCGCCGGTGCCGGCGAGGCCGGTGCACCGGCCGGCACGGCAACCCCTGCTTCGGCCGAGAGCCCGGCCCCTGCGCCACCCGCGGCTGCGCCCGCCCCTCCGGACCCCGCCCCACCCGCGGCTGCGCCCGCCCCTCCGGCCCCCGCTCCACCCGAGGCCGTGCCCAGTGCCCCCCCCGCACCGCCCGAGGCCGTGCCCGTAGCCGCCGAGGCACCACCGGTGTCCTCGGGGAACGGGCAAGTCCTGTCGCCGGTCGTCCGGAAGTTGATGAACGAGAACGGGATCGACCCCTCGCAGGTCACCGGCACCGGGTTGGGCAACCGGATCACCCGCGACGATGTCGAGGCCGTCATCGCCACCCGCACCGCCGATCCCTCGCCGCCGGCCCCGGCCCCGGCCGCCCCCTCCCGGCCGGCCCCGGCCGCGCCGTCTGCGCCGGCTACCCCGCAGCCGACGTCCCCGGTGGCACAGGCGCCGTCGCGCCCCGACGGACGCGACGAGGTCGTCCCGTTCACCAACATCCGGCGACGGACGGCCGAGCACATGGTGCGGTCCAAGGCGACGTCGCCCCACACGCTCATGGTCAAAGAGGCCGACTACGAGCGGGTCGAGCAGGTGCGCCGGGCCTACGGCGACCGTTTCCGGTCCGAGGAGGGATTCAACCTCAGCTACCTCCCCTTCGCCGCCCGGGCGGCCGTGGAAGCGCTCGGCGACTACCCCCACCTCAACTCGTCGGTCGGGGAGGACGCCCTGATCGTCCACTACGACGTGAACCTCGGTGTGGCCGTGGACCTCGACAACGAGGGGCTGATCGTGCCTGTCGTGCACCATGCCGAGGAGCTCACCCTCAGGGGCATGGCTCGGAGGATCCGCGACTTGGCCGATCGGGCTCGGACCAAGAGGCTGAGCGCCGACGACATCAGCGGGGGCACGTTCTCCATCACCAACGCCGGACCGTTCGGGACCCTGCTGACCGGAGCCATCATCAACCAGCCCCAGGTGGCCATCCTGTCGACCGACGGGGTATCCCGGAAGCCGGTGGTCGTGCAGCTGCCCGACGGCAGCGAGTCGATCGCCATCCACTCGATGGGCCTGTTGGCCATGACCTTCGACCACCGGGCCGTGGACGGGGCCTATGTGGCCCGCTTCTTGTCCCGCATGTCGGAGATCCTCGTCGAACGAGACTGGGCAAGCGAGCTGTAGGCCAGGTGGCGATCACCCCGCTCCGAGCCCGCTGGCTGGGCCGCGTCCCCTACCGGGAGGCATGGGCGCTGCAGCGGGCCCTGTGCCGCCGGTCTGCAGCCGACTACCTCCTGTTGCTCGAGCATCCGCCCGTCTACACCCTCGGGGTCCGGGCCGACCCGGCCAACGTGCTCGTCGACCCGGCCTCGGTGGGCGCCGACCTGGTCCGGACCGACCGGGGAGGGGACGTGACCTATCACGGTCCCGGGCAGCTGGTCGGGTACCCGATCCTGTCGGTCCCGAGGGATCCATCCAGCGGCCCCGCCCATGTCCACCGGGTGGAACAGGTGGTGATCGAGACGCTGGTGGCCCTCGGGCTGCCGGCGGCCACCGTCGGCCGGCTGGACGGCTACCCGGGCGTGTGGGTGGGGATCGACGGGACCGGCCCCGGGGGTTTGGGCGCCGGCGTCCCCCGAAAGATCTGTGCGGTCGGCGTTCGGGCCTCCCGCGGGCGGACGATGCACGGCTTCGCCCTCAACGTCCATACCGACCTCGGCATGTTCTCGCACATCGTGCCCTGCGGGATCGCCGACAAGGCCGTGACCTCGCTCGAGGCGGAGGGGGTGGCCGCCGGCATGGCCGAGGTGGTGGATGCCGTCGTCGTCGCCGCCGCGCTCTGGACCGGGGACGGGGGGCGGCTCGACCTCCAGCGGGTGGTGGACGGCCCCGGGGCCGGGCCGGGCGAACTGGCGGTCCGGGATCAACCAGGGGCACCGGAGGAATCGAGGGTCCCAGAGGAACAGAGCCCGGGCCAACCGGCTCCCCATCCCGTTGCGGTGAGCCTCGGGCACCGTCCGAGCGGCGAGCGCGCCCTCGATCGCCGCCTTCGCCGATCCGGTGTGGACCCGGCGGCCGGGTTGCCCCTGCGCGAGCGGAAGCCACCCTGGCTGCGGGTGCCGGTGACGATGGGCACCGGCTACCGGGAGCTGCGACATGACCTGCGCGACCTCGACCTGGTCACCGTGTGCGAGGAGGCGGGCTGTCCGAACATCTACGAGTGCTGGGCCGACGGGACGGCCACCTTCATGATCAACGGCTCGAGGTGCACCCGGGCCTGTGGGTTCTGCCAGGTCGACACCCGCCACCCGCTCCCGCTCGACGCCAGAGAGCCGGACCGAGTGGCCCAGGCGGTGGCCAGGATGGGGTTGGCCCATGCCGTGGTGACCTGCGTGGCCCGGGACGACCTGCCCGACGGTGGCGCCGGCGCCTTCGCCCGGACCATCGGGGCCATCCGCTCAGCCCGCCCGGGCACGGCCGTCGAGGTGCTCATCTCCGACTGCAAGGGCGACGAGGCCTCCCTGCAGACCATCTTCTCCGCCCGGCCCGACGTGCTCAACCACAACATCGAGACGGTGGCCAGGCTCCAGCGTGCCGTCCGGCCCTCGGCCGGGTACGCCCGGAGCCTCAGCGTGCTGGCCCGGGCGGCCGACGCTGGGCTGAGGGCGAAGTCCGGCCTCATCCTGGGCATGGGCGAGCGAGAGGACGAGGTGCTGGCCACGCTGGCCGACCTGCGGTCGGTCGGCGTCGACATCGTCACCATCGGCCAGTACCTGCGGCCGAGCGCCAGCCACCTGCCGGTGGCCCGGTGGTGGACCCCGGAGGAGTTCGACTCCCTGCATCGAGCCGGGATGGACTTGGGATTCGCCCACGTGCAGGCGTCGCCGCTGACCCGTTCGAGCTATCACGCCCGAGAGGCCGCCGGTGCTGGTTCGCCGGTCGCCGTCCCGCCGGCTCAGGGTTCGCCGGTCGCCGTCCCGCCGGCTCAGGGCTCGCCGGTCGCCGTCGCGCTCAGCCGTCGGCCGGGATCCTCGGTGTCCAATGCGGCCGAAGCTGTGCTCGCCGGGTCGTGACCGAGCTGGGCGCACTGTCCCGGGCCAGCCGGGCCGAGCGCATGGCCAGTGTGCGTACGCGCATGGAGGAGACCGGGGTCGACGCCCTCCTCTTGTCCCACGGGGCCGATCTCCCCTGGCTCACCGGGTATGAGGCCATGCCGCTCGAGCGGCTGACCGTGCTCGTCCTCCCGTTGGTCGGGGAGGCGACGCTGGTGGTCCCGGGCCTCGAGGCTCCACGGGTGGCGCTGGCCGACGAGCTGTTTGCCGTGCGGCCCTGGTCCGACGAAGAGGACCCGGTGGCCATCACCGTCTCGGTGCTCGAGTCCGGCTCCGGCGGGAAGCAGCGCCGCCGGCTGGCCGTCTCCGACCGGGCCTGGTCGACATCGCTCCTCGGCCTCCAGGCGCGGCTCCCCGATCGCACCTGGCAGGTGGCCTCCTCGGTCACCTCGCCTGTCCGGGCGGTGAAGGACCGGGCCGAGGTGGCCGCCCTGCGAGCCGCCGGTGCCGCGGCCGACCGGGTGGCCACCGTCCTGCAGTCAGGCGGGATCCCCCTGGCCGGCCGGACCGAGGCCGACGTGTCGGCCGACATCGGCTCCATGCTGGTGGCCGAGGGCCATCAGCGGGTCAACTTCGCCATCGTGGGCAGCGGTCCCAACGCGGCCAGCCCTCATCACGAACCGGGCAGCCGGGTGATCGGGCAGGGCGAAACGGTGGTGTGCGACTTCGGGGGTACCTACTCGCTGGACGGCGACGTCGGGTACTGCTCGGACATCACCCGGACGGTGGTGACCGGGGAGCCGTCGGCCGAGATAGCCCGGTGCTACGAGATACTGCGATCGGCGCAACAGACGGCCGTGGCCGCGGCGCGTGCCGGAGTGACGGCCGAGCATGTGGACGCCGTGGCCCGGGGCACCATCGCCGAAGCCGGCTACGGCGAGCGGTTCATCCACCGCACCGGCCACGGGATCGGTATCGAGGCGCACGAGGACCCCTACCTGGTCGGCGGGAACCGAGAGGTGCTCGCCCCCGGCCATGCCTTCTCGGTGGAGCCCGGGATCTACCTGCCCGGCCGGTTCGGCATGCGGCTCGAGGACATCGTGGTCATCGACGACGACGGCGCCCCGGACCCGTTGAACACGGTCGACCACTCCCTGGTGGTCATCGACGGTTAGCAACCGAGGGCGGATGAGCAGGGGTACGAACGAGGGGTAGGCGAATGGACCTGGGCATCGAGGGACGAGTGGCGCTGGTCACCGTGGGATCGAGAGGGCTCGGGCGTGGCGTCGTCGACGCGCTGGCCGCCGAAGGCGCTCGCCTGGTCGTGGCCGCTCGCGGCGAGGAGTCGCTGGCCGAGGTGGCGGCCACCCTCGGGTCGGGCGGGGTCGAAGTGGCCACAGTGGCGGCCGACGTCACCGACCGAGAGGCCCCTGGACGGCTGGTGGAGGTGGCCGTCGACCGCTTTGGCTCGCTCGACATCGTGGTGGCCAACGCCGGCGGACCTCCCCCCGGGCGGGCCCTCGACGTCGACGACGCCTCCCTCGTTGCCGCGCTCAACGCCAACCTGCTCACGTCGATCCGCCTGGTCCGGGCGGCTGTGCCCGTCATGGCCGAGCGCGGGTGGGGCCGCATCTGCTGTCTCACCTCCTACTCGGTGGTGCAGCCCATACCGACCCTGGCCCTGTCCAACACGGCCCGGGTCGGCCTGTGGGCGTGGGCGAAGACTGCGGCGCACGATCTAGCCGCCGACGGCACCGGCATCACCCTCAACCTGGCCTGCCCGGGGTCACACGCCACCGAGCGCATGCGCCAGCTGGGCAACGACGGCGGGGCCCCGATGGGCGACCCGGCCGACTTCGGCAAGGTGGTGACCTTCCTCTGCTCGGATCCGGCCCGGTTCGTGAACGGGGCCGCCCTGGTGGTCGACGGCGGTACGACGCTCGCCCTCTGACGGGCTGACCCTCTGACCCGATGAGGGCCCTGGTCGAGGAGCGGCCCGGGTCGGTCAGGCCACGAAGTACTTGGCCTTGGGGTGGTGGCAGATGATGGCCGTGGTCGACTGCTCGGGATGGAGCTGGAAGCCCTCGCTGACCTCGACGCCGATCCGGTCGGCGCCCAGCAGCTCGACCACCTTGGCGTTGTCCTCCAGGTCGGGGCAGGCGGGATAGCCCCACGAGTACCGGCCGCCGCGGTACTTCTGGCGGAACAAGCCCGTGAGCGAGGGGCCGTCCTCGTCGGCGAACCCGAGCTCCTCGCGGATGCGATGGTGCCAGTACTCGGCCAATGCCTCGGCCATCTCGACGCCCAGCCCGTGGAGGTACAGGTAGTTCTGGTACTCGTCGGCCGCGAACAGCCGGGCCGTCTCCTCGGAGATGCGCGACCCCATGCTCACCACCTGAAAGCTGGCCCAGTCCGCCTCGCCCGAGTCGACGGTGCGGAAGAAGTCGCTGATGCACAGCCACGGCTCTTGGGTCTGGCGAGGGAAGGTGTAGCGCATCCACTCCGAGTTCCGGTCCTCGTCCTTGAAGATGACCAGGTCGTCGCCGTCGGCATTGGCCGGAAAGTGGCCCCAGGCCACCTGGGGGACCAGGAGCTGTTGGGCCTTGGCCTCGGCCATCCGGTCCCGCAGCAGCGAGCGCACCCGATCCTTGAAGGCCGAGTCGTCCTCGCCGTTCTCGGGCCGGTATCCCCACTGGTTCCGGAACAGTGCCGTCTCGTTGATGTACCCGGCGACGTCGTCGACGGCGATGCCCTTGGCCACCCGGCTCCCGGTGAACGGGGGAGGGAACACCGGGTTGTCCGCCGTCACCTCCGGGGATCTGGACGGCAGCGTCTCGCCCCGTTCGGCTGCCGCCTTGGCCGCGGCGGCCCGTTGCTCGCTCTTCCTCGGCGGCAGGTCCCGGCCCCCGAGGGTGCGACCGAATTCGGGGTCGTCCTCACCCGAACGGGACAGCTCCACCAGCCGGTCCATGGTCCGCAACCCCTCGAAGGCGTCCTTGCCGTAGAAGAGGCGTCCCTGGTAGACGCCCCGGAGATCGCGCTCCACGTAAGTCCGGGTGAGGGCGGCTCCCCCCAGGATCACGGGCACGTCGGACATGCCCCGGCGGTTCAGCTCCTCGAGGTTCTCCCGCATGATGAGGGTGGACTTGACCAACAGGCCGCTCATGCCGATGGCGTCGGCCTCGTGCTCGCCCAGCGCCTGGAGCATGTCGGCGATGCCCACCTTGATGCCCAGGTTGTGCACGGTGTAGCCGTTGTTGGTGAGGATGATGTCGACCAGGTTCTTCCCGATGTCGTGGACGTCGCCCTTCACCGTGGCCAGGACGATGGTGCCCTTGCCCCCTTGGTCGACCTTCTCCATGTGGGGCTCGAGGTAGGCCACCGCCGTCTTCATCGTCTCGGCCGAACCGAGGACGAAAGGCAGCTGCATCTCCCCGGAGGCGAAGAGCTCGCCCACCGTCTTCATCCCGGCCAACAGGAAGTCGTTGACGATGGTCAGTGGAGTGTGGCCCTCGGCCATGGCCTCGTCCAGGTCGGCTTCGATCCCGTTGCGGTCGCCGTCCACGATGCGGTGCTCGAGGCGCTGGTCGACCGTCCAGCCGCTGCGGTCCTCGTGGACGGTGGCCGAGGCCGCCGACTTGCCCTCGAACAGGGCGAGGAGCTCGCTCAAGGGGTCGTAACCCTCCTTGCGGCGGTCGTAGATGAGGTCGAGGCAGACCTCGCGGGCCCGCTCCTCCACCTTGGACAGGGGGAGGATCTTCGAGGCGTGGACGATGGCCGCGTCCAACCCGGCTTCGACGCACTCGTGCAGGAACACCGAGTTGAGGACCTGGCGGGCCGCCGGGTTCAGGCCGAACGAGACGTTGGACAGTCCGAGGATGGTGTAGACCCCGGGCAGCTCGGCCTTGATGCGCCGGATGCCCTCGATGGTCTCGATGCCGTCCTTCCGGCTCTCCTCCATCCCGGTCGACAGGGGCAGGGCCAGCGCGTCGAACAACAGGTCGGACGAGCGCAGCCCGTAGCGCTGGGTGGCGATGTCGTGGATGGCCGTGGCCGCCCGCACCTTCCACTCCGCCGTGCGGGCCTGGCCCTCGGTGTCGATGCAGGTGCACACCAGGGCGGCGCCGAACTCCTTGGCCAGGGTGAGAAAGCTGTCCAGCCGGGTCCCGGGCTGGTCGCCGTCCTCCAGGTTGACCGAGTTGATGACGGCGCGACCGCCGATCCACGACAGAGCGGTCTCCACGACGGGCGCCTCGGTGGAGTCCACCATCAACGGGGCGGTCGACTGGGTGGCGAACCGGGAGGCGATCGACTCCATGTCGGCCACGCCGTCGGCCCCCGTGTAGTCCACGCAGACGTCGATGAGGTGCGAGCCTTCCTTCACCTGGTCCCGGGCCATGGCCACGCAGGTGTCCCAGTCCTCGTCCAGCATGGCCTCGCGGAACTTCTTGGAGCCGTTGGCGTTGGTCCGTTCCCCGACCACCAGGAACGAGGTGTCCTGGGTGAAGGGCACCTGGGTATAGATGGAGGCCGCACCCGGGTCGGGCTGGGGCGAGCGGGCGGCCGGGGTGAGCGCCGAGCAGGCCTCGACCACTGCGGCCAGATGGGCGGGCGTCGTCCCGCAGCACCCGCCGACGACCGAGACGCCCAGCTCACCGACGAACTGGCGGTGGAAGTCGGCCAGCTGGTCGGGGGTGAGGTCGTAGTGCATGGCCCCGTCCACCACCGACGGCAGGCCGGCATTGGGCAGGCAGGTGACGGGCGTGCCGGCATGGCCGGTCAGGTGGCGCAGCGGCTCGAACATCTCGGCCGGACCGGTGGCGCAGTTGAGGCCGATGAGGTCCACGTCCATGGCCTCGAGCGAGCAGAGGGCGGCCCCGATCTCGGTGCCCGGGAGCATGGTCCCGGTCAGCTCGATGGTCACCTGGGTCTGGATGGGTACCGACCGGCCGCAGGCGGCCATGGCCCGGCGGGCGCCGTTGATGGCCGCCTTGGCCTGGAGCAGGTCGAACACCGTCTCGACCACGATCAGGTCGACGCCGCCCTCCATGAGGGCGCTCACCTGCTCCTCGTAGGCGTCCCGCAGGTCGGCGTAGCGGATCTGCCCAAGGGTCGGGAACTTGGTCCCCGGGCCGATGCTGCCGGCCACCCACCGGGGGCGGTCCGGGGTCGAGAAGTCGTCGGCCGCGGCGCGGGCCAGGCGGGCAGCAGCCAGGTTGAGCTCAGCGACCCGATCGGACAGCCCGTACTCGGCCAGCACGGTGGAGAAGGCGCCGAACGTGTCGGTCTCCACCACGTCGCACCCGACCTCGAAGAACGACCGGTGGACCCGGTCGACGACGTCGGGCCGGGTGACGACCAAGAGCTCGTTGCACCCCTCGAGCGCGGGCCCGCCGAAGTCGTCGGCCGTCAGGTCGGCCAACTGCAGGTTGGTGCCCATCGCGCCGTCGAAGATCACCACGCGCTCACGCACGGCACGCAGGTAGCTGGATGCGGCGTTCAGGTCGTCAGCCATGGCCACCCAGGCTACCGGGCCGTGCCGACCGAGCGGCCGGAAGGCCCGCCCAGACGTCCGGATGGGCCCGCCGCCGGCACTCGGCGATTCGGCCCTGGCGTTCGTCGATAGCATCAGCGCTGATGACCTCGCCGTGCCCAGCCCGTCGTGCCCCGAGCGCGCCGTGGTGAGGATCTACACCAAGACCGGGGATGACGGCACCACCGGGCTCCTCTACGGCGGGCGGGTCGCCAAGGACGCAACGGTCATGCAGGTCAACGGGGCCGTCGACGAAGCCCAGGCGATGCTGGGCCTGGCCCGGGCCGAGGCCGTGTCCGAGTCCGAGCTCGACACCCTGCTCGTCCAATTGGAGCGCGACCTCTACGTGCTCATGGCCGAGGTGGCGACCGACGTGTCCAAGCGGGCCAAGCTCACACCGGGGACCACCCTGGTCACCGAGGGGATGGTGGCCGCACTCGAGACCCGCATCGACGATCTGATCGAACGGTTCGAGATGCCGGCCGAGTTCGTCGTCCCGGGGGCCAACCGGGTCTCGGCCGCCCTCGACGTGTCCCGTACCGTGGTCCGCCGGGCAGAGCGTCTGGTCGTGTCCGACCCGGTAGAGGGATCATGGGTCGGGCGTTACCTCAATAGGCTCTCGGACCTCCTCTGGGCCATGGCCCGATGGACCGAGGGCGATGAGCACGTCCTGGCCCGAGGCGACCGCGGGCGCCGGAGGAGCGCTCAGGCCGGGTCACAGGGGCCATCAGGGTCAAAAGGGTCGGCAGTTCCGGGACCAGAACTCAGCGAAGAGGGGTGAGCATGCTGCAGATCGACACCGCTCCGTGGTCGGAGTTGGAGACAGGCCTGGTGGCCGTGGGCCTTCCCGTGTTCATCGGCGGCGACGGCCCCGAAGTGGCTCCGGGCCTCCCCACGTCGATCGGGGGCGTCCTGGTCCCTGCCGACCTGGATGCGGCGTGGCTCAAAGGCCAGGGCTTCAGCGGCAAGGTGGGCCAGTCGTTGGTGCTGCGGAGCGAGCCGGGCACGCCGGTGACCGTGCTGCTGGGCTGGGGAGATCACAAGCCGGACCCGGGCGACGACGAGGTCGAGACGACCAGGCGAAGTGCCGCCGCGTTCATCAGGGCGACGGGCGAGGGCGGCGCCGGAGCGGTGGTGGTCCCGGCCGGGCTCGGCCTGGACGGCGCGGTGGTGGCGGCCGCGCTGGCCGAGGGGGCCACGTTGGCCGCCTATCGCTTTGACGCCTACCGGACCGGGGAGAACCATCCCCGGCTCGACTGCCTGATCCTGGCCGTCATCGACGACGCCCAGGCCGAGACGGTGGCCGACGGGGCCAGGCGAGGGGCCGACCTGGCCGCAGCGGTGTCGTTCGCCCGCGACCTGGTCAACGAACCTCCGAGCTCGTTGACCCCGAGCAAGCTGGCCGAGATCGTGTCCGACCGGCTGAGCGCCAGGCCAGGAGTGACGGTCGAGGTGTGGGACGAAGACCGGATCGTGGCCGAGCACCTGGGCGGGCTCCTCGGCGTAGCCCGGGGGTCGGTGGAGCCCCCGCGTTTGGTCAAGGCCCAGTACACGCCGGCCGAGCCGGTTGAGGTCGACGGCCGGGTCCCCCACGTCGTCCTGGTGGGCAAGGGCATCACCTTCGATTCCGGGGGTCTGTCCCTCAAGTCGGCCGGCGGCATGGAGACCATGAAGACCGACATGGGTGGCGCGGCCGCCGTGCTGGCCGCCGTCGACGCGGTAGCCGTGCGCGGCGTTCCCATCCAGGTCACCGCGCTGGCTCCGATGACCGAGAACATGCCGGGCGGCCGGGCCATCAAGCCCGGGGACGTCCTCACCGCCCGCAACGGCAAGACCATCGAGGTCCTCAACACCGACGCCGAGGGACGGCTGGTGCTGGCTGACGCCCTGTCGCTGGCCGCCGAGCTGGAGCCCGACGCCATCATTGACTTGGCCACACTGACCGGCGCGGCGGTGGTGGCCCTGGGCAACAGGATCGCCGGACTGCTCGGGAACGACGAAGGGTTGCTGGCCGAGCTGCGGAGCGCATCGGAGCGGGCCGGCGAGTCGCTGTGGCCCCTGCCCCTCCCCGACGAGTACCGCAGCCATATCGACTCCGAGGTGGCCGATATGAAGAACATCGGCCGAGGGGGGCAGGCCGGCTCGATCTCCGCGGCCTTGTTGTTGCGCGAGTTCGTCGGGGACGTGCCGTGGGCCCACTTGGACATCGCCGGGCCGGCTCGTTCCGACGAGGACGCCCTCTACCTGACCAAGGGGGGCACCGGTTTCGGCGTGCGCACCCTGGTCGCCTTGCTGTCGTCGCTCGCATTCGCCGAGTCGCTGGTCCGCTCTGAGGCCTCTGAGTCCTGAGAGGCCTGACGGTCGGGCCAACGGCTGCCTGGTGATCGTGGAGAGGGCGGCTGGCCCGTTGAGCCGCTACCCCGGTGAGCCCTCCAGGCAGTAGGCGATGCCGTCCTTGGCCACCTCGTCATCGGGGTCGTCGGCTAGCTCGTCGATCAAGCGGAGGGCTCGGTTTCGGTCCAGTCGGAATCCCAGTTCCTTGGCCTGCTCGAGGATGGCGTTCTTGCCCGCGGGCACCCCCAACGCATCGAGCGCGCAATGGATGGCGTCGGTGTCCGAGGCGGCCGTCGGCACGAAGACCGGGGAGCCATCCCTCGGGACCAGGCGCAGCTTCACCGTCGGCCAGTCGCGGCCCAGGAGGGATGGCTTGTAGCACTCGACGAAGCGCTCCGTGCTGTTGGTCCGGGTCTTGACATGGGCGATGGCCCCCATGACGTCCTCGAAGTGGGCCAGGCCCTCTGACTTGATGCCGTCGCATTCGGTGTGGCGGACCATGGCCACCGTGCTGCCGGCAACCTCGGCCATGCGCGCCATGGCCGACAACACCGAGGAAACGTCGGCCGGCGACATGCCCGAGCGGCCGTCCATGCATGCGAGCAGGTCATCGACGATGACCAGGGCAGGCTGTTCTTCACCAATCAACTCGAGCGTGTGGCGGACGTCAGTCGAGCCGGCCGGCCGCGCCCTGTACATGCCCACGGCCTCTTCGGAGCCGTCCGTGTTCACCATGTCCGTATCCACCGTCTCGGCAGCGAGGCTGATCCGTTCCACCACCGGCATGAGGTTGCTCCAGGGATCGCCCGCATCGGGATGCTCGGCCCGCCAGGCCCGCACTCCGGCCTGGTAGGCGGCGCCCGAATCCTCGGCGACGAAGACGATGACGCGACCGGGCTCGACCCTGCGGCCCAGCCATGGTTCCCCGGTGGCGACACAGCACGCCAAATCGACGGCCGCCAAGGTGCTCGTGCCCGCCGACCTCCGGCCGGTGACGGCGACGAGATCGCCGGCCACGAACATGTCCTCGATGAGCCAGTCCACCGGCGGGGCCGTGTTGCCCGAGTCCTCGGTGATGATGGCCCGTCGGAGCCGGTTCTCGGCCCGGTGCGCCTCAATGGCCCCGACCCGCTCGGCCAGATCCAATGCCCATTCGCCGTGCTGATCGACGATGTCCTCCCAGTCGCCACGCAGCCACAGGTCCCGAGGCAACTGCCTGACCACGCCGGCCACGACGTCAGCCGACACGAGGTGGGGCGAGAGGATGCCCATCCGGAGGCCCTCGACGACCTCTTGCGGGCTGGCCTCGGCATCGGGGGCGAACGACCTCGTCGAGCGACCATGGAGCGACACGCCACAGAGGGGACCGAACCTCTCGAGCTCCCACCGGGACGGCTCGTCCCACAGCCGGGCGAAGAACTCGTCCTTGCCGCCGGGATAGGAAGCGCGGAGGTCCTCCTCTTGTTGCAGGGTCGCCTCCCACGCCGTTCGTACATCGGCTGCCCACGGCTCCTCGCCGCTGGGCGGTGCCCAGATCGGATCGGACGGCGCCAGCGGCGCCAGTCGCCCCGGTTGTCCCGGCCCCGGTTGTCCGTGGCCCGCCTGGAGCGCCGACCACACCTCGTAGTCCTGACCCTGCTCGGTCATGCCGCATCCCTCCCGGCCTCGTCCCTCGATGCACCGCCCCTCGATGGGTCGACCAGCCATGGGTGCGCGCCGGCCCGCGGCGATGTTGGCACGCGTCCAGTTTGCTCGAGCGCGGGCTCCACGTGGGCGATAGCGATTCACTGGTTGGGTCTCCCGCTGTCGGTGCAGGAGGCCGCACGCGCTGTGGCCGTCGGGGGCAGGTCCTGATCCATCGCCCATTGGGCCGACTCGAAGGCCAGAGCCGGGTGGAACTGCCAGCGGCAGAGCCGGCGCTCGATGTCTGCTTCACCGTGGCCGGAGGCCGCCAGCCCGATGGCGATCCGCCGCGCCCGCCTGCGCATCTGCTCGAAGGGCGCGAGCCGCCGGTTGGCTTGCCATTCCTGGTGGCTCTCCCGGAGCGACGGGGTCAGTCGCTGCACGTGTCTTAGTGGCAGCGGTGGAATGCGGGTCCGTAGGGCGAGCCCGTCGGGCCCGTGGGGCCGAGCCAGCTCGAACTTGGTCAGCCGGTGCAGGGCTCGACGGAACGGGGAGTTCTTCCCCATCCGGTCGCCGAGCCCGCAGCGCGTGCGCCGTGTCGGCCAGATCGAGGACGAACCCGTCGGTATGGGCCTCGAGCCCGTAGCTCAGCCGGCGCAGCAGCCAGGTGGTCGACGGGCCCAGGATGCCCAGCCAGTACTGCTCCACGTAGCGGGAACAGGGGTGGACGCCGAGCGGGTCGGCTACGGGATCCGACCAGGGGACCACCCGGATCTTCGCTCCCGGGTGCACGGCCGATCGCGGTCGGGCGGGAACGATGTCAGTGGTCGATGGAATGGCGCCGGTCGATGGGATATCAGTGGTCGATGGAATGCCGGTGGTCGATGCGGACATGGGAGCCTCCGATGGCAGGTGGGCTGATCCCGCTAGGGTGGCCGCTCGACCTTGCCCCGCACCTCGCTGCGCACCTAACTCGGCCAGTGCCTCAGCTGGCCGGGCTCACCGAGCTCATGTTGAAGTCGGGCACCCTGACCGGGGGCATGGCCGTCCGGTTGGCCCATTCACCGAACTCGCGTCCGAGCGCCCGGACGGTGGCGCCGGCCTCGGTCACCCGGCCCAGCAGGTCCACCGGGCTCTCGTTGAAGCGGAAGTTGTTGACCGCGCCCACCACCGCGCCGTCCTCGACCAGGTACACCCCGTCGCGGGTGAGCCCCGTCAGCAACAAGGTGGCCGGGTCGACCTCTCGGATGTACCAGAGGCAGGTGAGCAACAGGCCCCGTTCCGTGGTCGCCACCAGGTCCTCCACCGACCCGGTCGCCCCCGGCAGTTCAAGGACCAGGTTGTCAATGGCCGGCGTCACCGCCTGGCCCGATCGCGCCGCGCCGGCCCGGTGGTATCGCAGCCGGGCCAGACGGCCGCTGTCGACCCATCGGGTGGGGGAGAGGGGTAGGCCGTTGTCGAAGACCGACGAGTCGGCACTCGAGGCCGGAGCAACCACGAAGGGGGAACAGGTGAGGCCGGGCTCGGCCGGGTCGCTGCGCAGTTGGAAGGGGAGGGGGGACAGCGCCTCGCCCAGCTTGGTCCGGCCTCCGGGTGCGGAGAACACGGTGCGACCGTCCTCGGCCTCCTGGCCGCTGGCCGACCCCACCAGCCCGACCATCAGGTCGGCCACGGCGTCGGGGGGAACGATGACCTCGTAGCGCCCGGCATCGAGCTCGACCCGGCGGGCCCCCCAGGCCAGGCGGTCCAGCAATCGTGCCTCGAGCTGGTGGATGGTCACGTCGGAGAAGGCGGCGGTCCCGGCTCCGACCCAGGCCGAGTTGGACCCGTCCTCGCTGCGACCGACCAGGTGCAGCGCGCCGGTGGGTTGGGCGTGACGCCGTCGTACGCCCGTCGAGGTGCCGAGGTACACGGTCTCGATCGTGTGCTGGGCGAACCCGGCCAGGACCCGCCCGGCCGACTCGGCGCGGCCGAAGGCACCACCGAGCCCGGCGAGCACCTCGCGCAGCACCGACAGGTCGGTCTCGGCCGGGCCGTGGTCGAAGGGCTCGGATCCCGGCGCCACTCCTGGCTCCACCAACGGCTCGGCGTCCTCGGCCGCCGGCGAACCGGCCGCATCCCGCTCCGACGCCGCCACCAGCTCGGCCACGTCGACGTTGCCCCCGCGCCGACCGATGCCGGCGGCCACGCCGCCGCCGGTCTCACGGAAGCTGATCACGGTCACGCGGCGGTCCCGGCGAAGCCCGTTGGTGGTGGTGGTGTTGTTGGCGAAGCGCACCTCGGCCTCGCTCGACTCCTCCACGATCACCACCGATTCCCCACCGGCCGCCTTCAGCGCCTGATCGATCACGTCGTGAGCCGGGGGGAGACCCGGGGCGCTGCCGCGCCGATCGGCCCGAGGGCTCACCGCCCGGACTCCTCTCGGATGTTCAGCACCGAGACGTCGCGGATCAGGGCCGAGGGACACCCGTGGCTGACCGGTGCCACCTGGCCCGGTTGGCCCTTGCCACAGTTGAAGGCCCCGCCCAGCCGGTAGGTGTCGGTTCCTCCCACCGCCTCCATGGCTCCCCAGAACTCCGTGGTGCTGGCCTGGTAGGCCACATCGCGCAGCTGCCCGGTGATCCGACCGCTCTCGATCCGGTAGAAGCGCTGCCCGGTGAACTGGAAGTTGTGGCGCTGCATGTCGATGGACCAGCTCTTGTCGCCCATGATGTAGATGCCCTGCTCCACTCCGTCGATCAGGGCCTCGGTGCTCGGGCCTCTGCCCGGCGCGGGCTGGAGTGACACGTTGGCCATCCGCTGGATGGGGGTGTGGAGGGGGGAGTCGGCGAACGCACAGCCGTTGGAGCGCCCGAGGCCGCTCGAGCGGGCGATGGACCGGTCGAGCTGGTAGCCGACCAGGACGCCGTCACGGACGAGGTCGAAGGACTGCCCGGCCACCCCCTCGTCGTCAATGGCTATCGTGGCCAAGCCGTGCTCGACCGTGCGGTCACCGGTCACATGCATGATCTCCGATCCATAGCGGAGCGTCCCGAGCTTGTCGAAGGTGGCAAACGACGTGCCGGCGTAGGCGGCCTCGTAGCCCATGGCCCGGTCGAGCTCGGTGGCGTGACCGATGGACTCGTGGATGGTGAGCCACAGGTTGGTCGGGTCGATCACCAGGTCGAACCGACCAGCTTCGACCGAAGGGGCGTGCAGCTTCTCGGCCAGGAGCTCGGGGATGGCCCCGAGCTCGGCCCCCCAGTCCCATCCGACGCCCTCGACGTACTCCCAACCCCGACCGACAGGCGGCGCCAGGGTCCGCATGGTCTCGAATCCGTCACCCTGATCTCCGAGGGCCAGGGCCTCGACGACCGGGTGCAGGCGGACGCGGTGCTGGGTGGCCTGGGTCCCCGACAGGTCGGCATAGTGCTTGGTCTCGCTGACACCGAGCATCGAGGCGGTGACGTGGTCGATGGTCGGGGCGGCCAGCAGCCGGGTACTCCAGTCCTCCAACAGAGCGACCTTGTCGGCCAGGAGTACGTCCACCGGATCGACCCGGTGGGTGGAGGACCACTCGACCGATCCGTGGGCCGGCTCAGGGGCCAGTTCCACCGGCCGGCGGGCGGCCAACGCGGTCGTGCGGGCGGCATCGACCGCTTGTTCCACCAGCCGCACCGCCGCGTCGGCCGTCACCTCGACGGTGGCCGCGAAGCCGATGGCACCGCCATGGAGGACCCGGACCCCCACGCCGACCTCGGTGTCGTCGGCGGCCGACTCGAGCCGGGCGTCGCGCAGCCGCACCGACTGGGATCGGATCGCTTCGACCCGGATGTCGGCGTGGGCGCACCCGAGCCGCTCAGCGTGCTCGAGGGCGGCCGACGACACCGAGGTGACGGCGGACGGGTCGAAGCCGTCCGGACCGGTCTGGCTCATTCAGGCCGGTTGGCGCCGGGCGTCGTCCCGCCCCGAGCGGTCGCGCCGGGAACCGTCCCGCAGCAGCCGACCGGGGAAGGCACCGGTGGACTCGCCGTCGGCCAGGACGACCTGGCCGGCCACGACGGTGGCCTTGAACCCGGTTGCCCCCTGGCGCAGCCGCCGGGCCCCGCCGGGCAGGTCGTTGACGACTTCGGGCATCGAGGGCGCCACCGTGTCGGGGTCGAACACGTTCAGGTCGGCAGCCATGCCCACCCCCAGCCGGCCCCGCTCGCTGAACCCCCAGGCGTCGGCCGTGGCACTGGTCAACATGCGGACCGCCTCCTCCAGGAGGATCTCCTGGCGCTGCCGGACCCAAAAGGCCAGCAAGTGGGTCTGGATGGAGCTGTCCATGACCTGGCTCACGTGCGCGCCCGAGTCCGAGAACGTCATCACCGACCCCCGGTGGCGGAGGAAGGGGAGGATCACGTCGGGGCCCTCAGGGGTGATCGGCTGGATGAACAGCTGGTCGAGGCGGCTGGCGATGGCGAGATCGATCATGGCCTCGACGGGCGTCACCCCCCGGGCCGCGGCCACCTGGGCCACCGTCGCGTGCGGAGGGACGGCCGCGTCCATGACGTAGATGTGGTCGAAGTCGGGGCGACGGGCCTCGGCCCCGATCGACCGCCCGTAGTCGCCGTGCTCAGCCGCGTGGACCAGCCGGGCCCGGACGGACGGGTCGGCCAACGCGGCCAGCTGCTCCCCGGCGCTCCGGGCCCGGAGCTCCCGCCACTCGGGCAGCCGGTCGAAGGGCAGCCGGGTCCGGAATGAGAGGAGGGTGGCAATCCCCCGGCAATGGCTCTGGCCGAACATGGTGCCGCCCGCTGCGGCCACCTCGTCGATGAGCGCGAGCAGGTGCTCGTCGTACCCGCCGACCACCCCGAAGCTGACCGGTACCCCGGAGTCGAGGGCCAGGTGCCGCAGGCGTTGGAGAAACTCGGCCCGGCGTTCGGGGTCCCGGGACCGGGCCGCCTCCTCGAGGGCCAGCTCGAAGACACCGGCCCCCTCCCGGGCGAGGACGTCGACGAGGCGTTGCACCTCGCTCCAGCTGGCCAGCCGGCTGGCCACCGGGCGATCGTCCGGGGTGGCGTGGTTGGCACTGCGCGATGTGGTCAGGCCTATGGCGCCGGCCCGCATGGCCGACTCGAGCTCCACCTCCATGCGGCCGAGGTCGTCCTCGTCCGCCTCCTCCTCGAAGGCCCGCTCGCCCATGGCCCAGGTCCGCAGGGCCGAGTGGCCGACGTAGGCGGCGTAGTTGATGCCTTTGGGCTGGCGGTCGACCTCGTCCAGGTACTGGGCGAACGTCTCCCACCCCCAGCCGACCCCCGCGGCCAGGGCGGCCGGCGAGATGTCCTCGGCCCGTTCCAGGTTCCGGACGACCAGCTCCCGGGCGTCGGACCGGACCGGGGCCAGGGAGAACCCGCAGTTGCCCATGACCACCGTGGTGACCCCGTGCCAGCACGAGGAGCTACCGAGGGGGTCCCAGAGGACCTGGGCGTCCATATGGGTGTGGCCGTCAACGAACCCAGGCGTCACCGCGTGGCCCTCGGCGTCGATCTCGGTCCCAGCCCGCTCGGTGATCCGTCCGATCTCGGCGATGCGGTCGCCCGAGACGGCCACGTCGGCCCGGTACGACGGTCCTCCCGAGCCGTCGACCACGGTACCGTTACGAATGATGAGGTCATATGCCAAGACAAGCCCCCAGAGTGCATCGTTCCGCTCGGCCCAGGCTATCCCGGGGATCCGGCCCGGTTCATCGCTGGCCCGACCGGGTAGGGGACGTTGATGGCTTCGTACACTCAATCGTTGGAGCAAGAGGTGAAGCTCGATGTCGGCCTGGGCTTCGAGTTCCCCGACCTGAACGGCGTCATGGAGGGCGTCGTCATCGATCGCCGGCCCACCCTGGAGCTGGTAGCGACCTATGTCGACACCCCGGACCTTCGCCTGCTGCAGCGGGGGATCACGCTCCGGCGTCGCCGCGACGGCACGGCGGGGGGCGAGGACCTGTGGACCCTCAAGCTCCCGAGCGGCGGGGCCACGGCCACGCTCGATCGGAGCGAGATCTCCTGGCCGGGCGGCCAGACCGCCATCCCGGCCGAGGCCGTCGGCCTGGTGCGGGGCATCGTCCGTCACGGCACCCTGGGGGCGGTGGCCGAGCTGGAGACGACCCGGCAGCGCCTGGTGTTGCAGGACGCAGCCGGGACCATCCTCGGCGAGCTCGACGATGACATCGTGGCCGTGCACGGAGGCGGCCAGGACGGCCTTCGCTTCCGGCAGGTCGAGTTCGAGCTGGCCGGTGGTGAGGGCGAGGTGGTGCAAGCCCTGGTGGAGCGGCTGGGCGGTGCCGGGGCGGCCATCGACCACCGCGGACCCAAACTGGTCCAGGCCTTGGGGGTGGACCCGGGCACGCTGGCCGATCGACCGGTGCCGCCGCTCGGGTCCCGCGCTCTGCTCGCCGACGTGGTCAAGGCTTCCATCTCGGCCGCACTCGATCGCATGCTCGAACACGACTACCAGCTCCGGTTGGGCGGGAACGACACCGTGGCCGTCCACCAGACCCGCGTGGCCACGCGGCGGCTCCGTTCCGACCTCAAGACCCTCGCCCCCGTGCTCGACCCGGTGTGGGTGTCCCACACCCGGGCCGATCTGAAGTGGATAGCCGATGCCCTGGGCCAGGTGCGCGACATCGACGTCCTGGCCGGCCACCTGGAGACCGAGATGAATGAGGCCGCTCCCGCCGACACCCGGCCGTTCGGCGAGATCCGCCTCGAGCTGGCGCCGCCGGCGGGAGGCCACCCATGCCTCCCTGCTCGAAGCCCTGGACACCGACCGCTACCTCACCCTGCTCGACCGGTTGCACGCCTCGGCCGGAGCGCCGCCGTTGCTGGGCACCGCCCGGTCCGGGAGCGAGAAGGGCTCGGGCCTGCACCCCGACGACCCCGCTCGCCGGGTCCTGCCCGAGTTGGTCCGTCGCCCATGGCGCAAGCTCCGCCGGACCGTCCGTGCTGCCGGCGCCCACCCGACGGACCCGCAGCTGCACCGGATCCGGATTCGGGCCAAGCAACTCCGGTACGCGGCCGAGGCCGCTGCTCCGGTCGTCGGGAAGCAGGCCCGACGGATGGCCGACGCGGCCGAAGCGCTGCAGACCGTCCTGGGCGACCACCACGACGCGGTGACGGCCGAGGACTGGTTCCGACGGGAGGCGGCGACCGGTTCGCCGACTGTTGCCTTTTCCGCCGGGCAGCTCGTGGCCATCCAGCGGCAACGGCAGGCCCGGCTCGGCCACCAGTGGCGGGGGGTGTGGGCCTCGCTCGACCGCAAGAAGGTCCGGCGCTGGCTCGGCTGAGCGCGCTCGCCGACGGGCCGGTGGATGACCCGGGTGACCCCCCAGGATGAGCGTCCGGCTGGCCCATCCGCCTACGGGCTAATTCCGCCTACCAGGCTGAATCCGCCTACCAGCTGCCCCGATGGACCGCCTCCTCGATCGGGCGCCTCCCTCGGGCGAGCGAGCTCGAGGCAGGGTCGGGTGTCGCCGCGTGGCCGAGCAGCACCGCCCCCAGCCACTCCATCCGCTCCGGCACCCCGAGGGCGCCCTTGAGCTCCGCCTCGCCCCGGAAGTTCCCGAGGAAGGCGGCGCCGATCCCCTCGTCGGAGGCCCTGAGCAGTAGGATCATGGTGGCGAAGGCCACGTCGACGAACCAGAACGGGACGACCCAGCTGACCCCGGCGCCGTCGGCTCTCGCCTTGTCCGGCTCTGAGTAGCGGCTCCGGTACCGGTCGGGGTCGCCGTAGGCCAGCACGACGACCGGGGCCCGTCGCATCCCCTCATAGCGACGAGAGCCCAGTCGCCATGACTCGTCGGTGGTGGCCTGCCAGTACCGGTCGGTCTGGGTCGCCCCCTCGAGGACGACGAACTCCGCCCCCTGGCTGTTGCCGGCCGAGGGGGCCCGGAGGGTATCGGCCAGGATCGCGTCCACCAGGCCGTCGGGCAGCGGTCGGTCGGCGAAGTTGCGGGTCATCCGGCGCCGTCGGATCGCCTCGGTCAGCTCCATGGCCGGAACGCTATCGGCGGGACGTCATCGGGTCGGTTGCCCGGCTCCCCAGGCGGTTGGGCCGGCGACCTGGCACGCCACCGAATCGTGGTTAGGTTGAGTAGGTCAGAGCAGCGAGGTTTGGGGGCAGCGTGACCGATACCGCGGGCAAGGTCCGATTCACGAGCATGGACGAGGCGACCGAAGAGGAGATCGCCCTGGTGATGGGCACGGCCGTCCCCTTCCTCCAGGACCGGGTCCTCGGCAATGTGCTCGAGCTCCTCGAAGGGCTGCGGGGCCCCACCCTGGGCTATCAGGTCGACCGGTACAACCACTCGTTGCAGACCGCCACCCGCGCCCTTCGCGACGACGCCCGTCCCGACCTGGTGGCCGCCGCCCTCCTGCACGACATCGGCGAAGGGCTGTCGCCGGCCAACCACGCCGACCTGGCCGCCACGGTCCTCCAGCCCTATCTGGACGAGGAGGCGACCTGGGTGGTGCGCCACCACGGCGTCTTCCAGGGCTACCACTACTGGCACAAAATGGGTGGCGACAGGGATGCGAGAGATCGCTACCGCGACAGCCCGTTCTTCGACAGCGCCGCGCACTTCTGCGCGGCGTGGGACCAACGTTCGTTCGACCCCGACTACGACGTGCTCCCGTTGGACACCTTCCTCCCGCTCGTGCGAGAGGTCTTCGCCCGCGAGCCCACGGTGGACGGCTTCAGCGTGGACGAGGCTGTGGAGGGCTGAAGGGCGGCGCCCATCCCCGCCCGGTCGCCTGTCGGCCCGGGGTTCCCGACCGATCGCGGTCAGGCGCGGGCTGCGGCCTCGTCGGCGGCCCGCTTCATGGCCGCAGCCGTGGTCTGCGCTTGGCCGAGGAGCTCGGCCACCCGGTCGATGGCCGGTGCGACCTGGTCCTGGCCCGCCCGGACCCGGGCCGACAGTTGGTGCGCGCCGGCGAGATCGAGCATCTCGGGCAACCTGTCCCTCAGCCGGCCGACGGTCCAGGCGATGGGGTCGCCCTCGGCGACCTCGTCGATCCGGCAGATGAGGTTCTCGCCCTGGGCCGGATTGATGTAATGGTAGTGCGGCTCGGTCTCGAAGCAGTCGAACCGGAGGTACTCCACGGAGTCGGCTGCGTCACAGACGTGGACGGTTGCGCCGAAGTCGTCGTAGACGGTGTCACTGGCATCGACCGAGCCCTCGGGAAGCGAGCCAAGTACCTCGTTGGTCAACAGCCGCGACTCGATGACGAAGGTGGCCGGCCCCGCCTCGACGGGCACGCAATGCTCGTCGACGGGCGGGATGGGCATGATGCGAAAGGAGATCCCCCGCTGGTAGGGATGCGTGTTGGTGGTCGTCATGCATTCGCCCCCTGGTGCCCTTCGGGCATGGCCGTCGGTTGGGTCGTCTGTTCTCCCGCCCCACATCCGGATCGTACTATTGGGCCGAGGAACATCGCCGCGGACAGTGAGTTCGGCCCGTCGGCCCGGAGTCGAAGGGGAGCATGGTGACGTCAGTGGGGACAGCATTTCGCAGCATGGTCGACCCGGACCTCGCGGCCACCTACCGCGCCGCGGGATGGTGGGGCGACCTGACGGTGTCGGACCTGGTGGCGGGGCATGCCGAGGTGCGGCCCGACGACCCGGCCCTCATCACCTACCATCATCGGCTCACCTGGCTGCAGTACCACCGGCTGTCTGATCGCCTGGCGCGTTGCCTGGTCGAGGCCGGGCTCGGGCCGGGCGACCGCGTGGCCGTCCTTCTGCCCGACGGAGCGTCGCCCCACGTGGCCTTCTTGGCCAATGAGAAAGCGGGCCTGGTCACCGTGGGTATCGGGGCACGGGCCGGCGCAGCGGAGATCCGCCATCTGCTGGCCCACACCCGATCGGTGGCCTTGGTCAGCCACGCCGACCACCGGGGCGCCGACATGACCGACCTCTACCGCGGGCTCCGTTCTGAAGGAATTCCGCTTCGGGCCCACGTGGTCGTCCCCGTGTTCGAGGCCGATCCGAGGGGACCGATCCGGCTCGACGGAGAGGAATCTGCGGCCGGCGAAGCTACCTCCGACCGGTTCTTCGACGAACGGCGGTTGGGCCCCGACGATCTGTTCATGATCAACTCCACGTCGGGGACGACCGGGATGCCCAAGTGCGTGATGCACACCCAGAACTCGAAGCTCTACATGGCCGGCCAGGCCCGCGAGGTGGCCCAGCTCGGTGCCGGCGAGGTCCTGGTCGGGATGGCCCCGATCCCTTTCGGCTTCGGGTTGTTCACCACCCACTTCGTGACCGCCCTTCTCGGGGCACCCGCCGTCGTCACCGATCACTTCACGGCCGAGTCCACCCTCGAGCTCATCGAGCGGGAGCGGGCCACCGTCCTGGTCTGTGTGACGACCCAATTCAAGATGATGCTGCACGCACCCGAGATGGCGAGGCGCGATCTCTCGTCCCTGAAGGTCATGTTCACCGGGGGCGAGATGATCCCCTATGAGGCTGCTCGTGACTTCGAGGAACGAAGCGGTGCGCTGGTCCTGAATTTCTACGGCTCCAACGAGAGCGGGGTGGCCACCGGGACCCGGGTCACCGATCCGATGGAACTGCGGTTGCGAACCGGCGGTCGTGGCCTTTCGGGCACCGAGGTCCGACTGTTCGACGACGGGGTCGATGTCACCAGCACGGGACGAGGCCAGCCGGGTAGCCGGGGACCAGCGCTCTGCCTCGGCTATGACGACGATCCCGAGGCCAACGCCGAGCTGTTCACCGGCGACGGGTTCGCCCTCCACGCCGACATCGTCACCCTCGACGAGCAGGGCTACCTCACCGTTGTGGGCCGAAAGTCCGAGATCATCATCCGGGGTGGGAAGAACATCTCCGCCGCCGTCGTCGAAGACGCGGTCTCGGCCCATCCGGCGGTGGTGCTGGCTGCGGCGGTGCCGATGCCCGACTCCCTCTTCGGTGAGCGGGTCTGCCTGTTCGTGGAGCTCCAACCGGGGGGATCGTTGACGCTCCCCGAGTTGGTCGAGTTCCTGGCCGAGCAGGGAACCTCCAAGGAGAACTACCCGGAGCGCCTCGTGGTCCTCGACCGGCTGCCCCGTTCGTCTGGGGGCAAGCTGGCCAAAGGCGAGCTGGCCACCCGGGCTCGATCTCTGTCCGCCCCGGTGGGGACGGACCACGATGAGTTGGGCGATGCCCAGAGAGGAGCGGGCCATGTTGTCAATTGAGGACCTTCTGGCCAATTCGGAATGGACGACGGCAGGCCAGGACGGCCCGAGGACCGTCACCTTCTTGCCCGAGCCGCCCCGGGCCGAGCGGAAGTACACGGTCATCTCGGCCGACGACCACATCGTGGAACCTCCACATGTATTCGAGGGTCGCGTGCCCCACAAGTACGCCGAACGCGCCCCTCGCATCATCGAGAAGGACGACGGCACCGAGACGTGGGTCTACGACGGGACCGAGTTGCCCAATGTCGGGTTCAACGCCGTGGTCGGCCGCCCGGTCGACGAGTGGCGGATGGAGCCGACCCGCTTCGACGAGATGCGTCGGGGGGCGTGGGACATCGATCGCCGCATCGCCGACATGGACCTGAACGGCATCTACGCGTCGTTGAACTTCCCGTCCTTCCTGCCCGGGTTCGCCGGCCAGCGTCTCCAACAGGTGACCGACGACGCCGCCCTGGCCATGGCTGCGCTGCGGGCCTGGAACGACTGGCACCTCGAGGAGTGGGCGGGCAGGTACCCGGAGCGGATCATCCCCTGCCAGATCCCCTGGTTGCTCGATGCCGAGGTCGGCGCCACGATGATCCGGGAGAACGCGGCCCGAGGGTTCAAGGCGGTGTCCTTCAGCGAGGAGCCCAGCCGACTCGGGTTCCCGACCATCCACTCGGGCTATTGGGAGCCGTTCTTCCGGGCCTGCGAGGAGACGGGAACGGTGATCAACCTGCACATCGGCTCGTCGGGCTCGTCCCCGGCCACCACGCCCGATGCACCGGCTGACGTCGCCGGCGTCCTCTTCTTCGCCTACGCCATCTCGGCCGCAGTGGACTGGCTCTTCTCGCTCGCCCCCGTTCGCTACCCGGACCTCAAGATCTGCCTCTCCGAGGGGGGCATCGGGTGGGTACCCGCCCTTCTCGACCGGCTCGACCACATGGGCTCCTACAGCCAGATGTACGGGACCTGGCAGTCCGACCTGACCCCGTCAGAAGTCCTCTGTCGCAACTTCTGGTTCTGTGCCGTCGAGGACCAGTCTGCGTTTGCCCTCCGGGATCGGATCGGCATCGACCACATCCTGTTGGAGTCGGACTACCCCCACTGCGACTCGACCTGGCCCAACACGCAGCGGGTCATCGACGAGGAGATCGGCGGCCTGCCGGCCGAGGACATCAAGAAAATGACCTGGGAGAACGCTTCGATTCTCTATCGTCATCCCGTTCCCGACGCCATCCAGCGCTCGCCGGACGCATTCTGACCCCGTTCGCCCTCCGACCGCCTACGGCTTCAAGGCCGACAGCCCCAGTCCGACCTCGAGGGTCGTGCCCGTGGTGAAGCCCTCGTCGGCCGCGAGGTAGACGACGGCCCGGGAGACGGCGTCGGAGGGGAGCCAGGGCACTCCGAGGGGGTTCAGTGCGGCGAAGGCCGGGCGCACGTCCTCCCGGGTGGGGTGATCGAGGTCGGGCCGGAAGGTCTTGTACCAGGTCTCGTTGTGGATCATGGGTGTGCTGGTCGTCGAGGGGCAGACCACGTTGGCCGTGATGCCGTGAGGGGCGAGCTCCAGGGCCACGGACTTGACCATGCCGATGACCCCGAACTTCGACGCGCTGTAGTGGGCCAGATTCTGATTGCCGGCCCGTCCCGACATCGACGAGGTGACGATGATCCGACCGTATCGACGCGCCAACATGTGGGAGGTGACTGCCTGCACGGTGTGGAAGGTCCCGGTCAGGTTGGTCCCGATCATGTCCTCCCACTGCCGGTCGGTCAGGGCTTCGAAGGGGCTGAAGCCGCACACCCCGGCGTTGGCCACCGCGATGTCGACCTGGCCGAACTCCTCGATGGTGGTCCGCACCACGCGGTCCATGTCTGCCCGGCTGCGAATATCGGCGACCAGGGCGAGACATCGGCCTCCGGCGTCGGTGACCAACTGGGCCGTCTCGGCCAGGTCCTCCTCGGTGGCCAACGGGTAGGGCACCGAGGCAACGGCCCCGGGGACATCACAGAGCGCCACCGCGGCACCCTCGGCGGCCAACGCCAGTGCATGGGCCCGGCCCTGGCCTCGGCCTGCCCCGGTGACCACGGCCACCCTTCCCTCCAACCGTGCCATTGCCCTCCCGTCGCCCAGCGTGATCACCGGCACCCCGACGGGTCCGACCGGTGGTCCCGAAGCATTGCACTACGAGAAGGACCGATCGATGGGTCGCCGAACGCAACCCTCAGCGGTTCGACGGCCGGCCCTGCCTCGGTCGACTGGCTGATCAACCGGCTGTACAACACCTGTTCTGGAGATCCAGACTAGTGTTCTACGGTGTGCCGACCTCGAGTCGAAGCTGATGGAGCGGGAGCTGCTGATGACCGGCATCGGCGGCCAGGGCGTGCAGCTGGCCGCCCAGGTCCTGGCCCGGGCCTCGGTGGCCGAGGGCCGTGAGGTGATGCTGTTCGGAAACTACGGGGGCATGATGCGCGGTGGCAACACCGACGCCACCTTGGTGGTGGGGGACGGGCCCATCGAGACCCCGCCGACCATTGCCCACGCCTGGTCGGCCATCGTCATGCACCACGAGTACTGGGAGCCGCTGCACGGGCGCTTGTCCCCCGGCTCGGCCGTGTTCGTGAACACCACCGTCTTCGAGGGGAATGTCGACTGGTCGCCGTTCCTCCTGGTGGAGGTCCCGGCCACCGACCTGGCCGTCGACGCCGGGAACGTCCAGGCCGCGTCGATGGTGATGATCGGGGCCTATGCCCGCGCCACCGGCCTGGTGAGCCTCGGCTCCTTGATCGTTGCCGCGGAGCGGTCTCTGCCTGCCTACCGGGCCCGGCACCGCGTCGGCAACGTGACCGCCTTGGAGGCCGGGCACGCCTCGGTGGCCGCGGGACTGGCACCGGCCTGGGGTGCCATACCCGTTACCTCGGGTGCACGACCGTGAGCCCGGCCGACGTGGTGGTCAGCCGGGGCACATTGGTCATCGACGTCGACGCCTGCAAGGGCTGCGACCTCTGCATCGACGCCTGTCCGCCAGGCGTGCTCGTCATGACCACCCACGAGGTCAACAGCCGCGGCTATCGGTACCCACAGCTGTTGCCCGGCTGCACCGGGTGCCAGGCGTGCTCCCAGGTCTGCCCCGACTTCGTCTTCCAGGTCTACAAGTACGACACACCGGTCCGGACCCAGGTGGTCACATCGACCGGCGGGGACGGCGACCGGGAACCGAAGCGCCGCGGCCCGTCATGACCCGGGTGCTCATGGAGGGCTCGGAAGCCATTGCCGAGGCCATGGTGGCGGCGGGCTGTCGCTTCTTTGCCGGATACCCCATGACGCCGTTCACCGAGGTGCTCGAGCACATGGCCCGCAAGCTGCCGGGCCACTGCGGCGTGTGCATGAACGCCGAGAGCGAGCTCGAGGCGGTCGGCATGGCCTGGGGGGCGGCGGCCACGGGCACCAGGGCAGCCACCGGATCGGTGGGCCAGGGCCTCTCGCTCATGCAGGAGTCGCTGTCCGAGATCACCCTGGCCCGCATCCCGCTGGTCGTGCTGAACATGGCCCGGGGCCAAAGCGACTACTACCAGGCGACGAGGGGCGGCGGTCACGGCGACTACCGGCACCTCGTGCTCGCCCCCATGGACGCCCCCGAGGCGGTCGAGTTGGTGCAGCTGGCCTTCCACTGGGCCGAGAAATGGCGCAACCCGGTGCTGGTCTTCGGCGACTACTACCTGGCCCACGTGTACCAGTCGGTGGACGTCCAACCGATCGACTTCGGCCCCCTTCCGGAACGGTCCTGGGCCCTCGATGGGTCCTCCGGCGGCTCGGGCCGGGCCAAGCTCCTGTCGCCGTTGGGGGACGTGAAGCAGCGAGACGACGTGGGCTACGACCTCCAGGACTATTACCTCCGCCGTGCCGCGGAGACGGCGGCGATGGTGGCGGGCGAGCCGCCGTTGGTGGAGACCGGCTATCTGGACGGCGCCGAGGTGGTGGTGGTGGCCTACGGGACGCCGGGCAAGTACGTGCGCTTCGCTGTCCAGGCCATGCGGGCCGACGGGCTCCCGGTCGGCTTCGTCCGGCCCATCACCCTGTTCCCCTTCCCATCCGAGGCCGTGGCCGCCGCCTCGGCCCCAGCGCGGGCGGTGGCCGTGTACGAGAACAGCGTCGGACAGATGATCGACGACGTCCGGCTGGCCGTCCTCGGTCGGGCTCCGGTGCACTTCATCGGGGGGCTCACCCTGGACAGCTCGGGGTTCGGCATCGGGCCGGACAACGACGTGGCCGTCATCCGGTCCCGCATCGAGGGCGTGCTCGCCTCGGCATCGGCCGTTAGCGCCCACTCGGCTGGGGCGCCACGAGCTGGGCCCGAAAGAGCTGGGCCGGTCCGAGAAGGAGCGAGCCAATGACCACCGACCGCCAGGTGGCCATCGTCCCCACCGGCCGGCCGCCCTCCGAGCCGGCCCGTTTGGTGGACGACTTCACCCCCGACCTCATCGACGTCGGTGCGCACCACCTGTGCCCCGGGTGTGGCGAGCCGGTGGCCATGCGCTCCATCCTCGAGGCCGTGGCCGACCTCGGTGCCGTCGAGCGGGCCATTGCCGTCTTCGGCATCGGCTGTTACACGGCTTTTTCCAACAACCTCGACTGCGAGGTACTCCAGGCCCTGCACGGACGGGCGCCATCCCTAGCCACCGGGGTGAAGCGGGCCAAGCCGGCCACGCTGGCCTTCACCATCCAAGGCGACGGGGACATGGTCAACGAGGGACTCCAAGAGGTGATCCACGCTGCAGCGCGGGGGGAGAACATCACCTGCTTCATGCTCAACAACGGCGTGTTCGGGGAGACCGGGGGCCATCTCACCGCGACCACGGTCCTCGGCCAGCGGACCAAGAACACACTCGAGGGCCGGAATGCCAAGGACCATGGGTACCCCATCCTGGTCAGCAATCTGTTGGCCCAGCTCCAAGGAGCCACCTACGTGGCCCGGGCCGCGGTCAACAACGCCGGAAACGTGGCCAAGGCCAAGCGCATGATCACGCGGGCCCTCGAAGTGCAGCTTGAGGGAGGTGGGTTCTCATTCGTGGAGATCCTGACCATGTGCCCGACCGGTTGGTTCATCGAAACCGCAGAGGCGCCCGACTACCTCTCGGACAACCTGGCCGCGGTGCACGCCATCGGGGTGGTCAAGGACGAGGGTGGCTGATCGGTGCCAGGCACACATGTTTCGACTCAGGAGAAGGGGGAGGACATGACAGAACGGGTACTGGGGGACATCGCCACCAGTTTGCTGTTCGAGAACGACCGGGTGCGGGTGTGGGAGATGCGCCTCGACCCGGGGGAACGGAGCGCCATCCACGAGCACAAGCTCGACTACGTGATGATCCAGGTCTCCGGTGACAGCATGGCCGCGGAGATGGAGCCGGACTCCGGCGGCCCGTGGGGTCATCTCGGCACGGTGGAGGGGGAGATCGCCCCGGGCAATGTCATCTATGCCGGGCGTGGGGGGATCGAAGCCGCCTACAACAACGGGAAACAGCCCTTCCACGAGATCGTGGTGGAGCTGAAGGACTGAGGCCGGCACAGCCCCGAACCTGGCGCGGTCTTGAACGTACCGCCCGACCGGACTGACGACGCAGCCACGGCCGGCCCGATCGCGAACCCCGCAGCGCTCCAGGTTCAACCCTTGGCCGGGAGGGGGACCTCGGCGCCGATGGCCCGGAGGCTGAACCCGACCAGGTGCTCTCGATCGGCCTCACTCGGCCGGGTGCCGGCCAGGATGTGGGCCTCCATCACCGATATGACCAGTTGATAGAGGGCGAGCGCGTCGCGGCCGGCGTTGGCGCTCGACACCAGACCGGCCTCGTGCCCGGCCACCAGCGAGTCCTGGAGCAGCTGGACCAGTGCCTGGAAGGAGCTCCGTTGCTCGTCGGGGTACTGCTCGGCCAGGCGGTTGAGGCTGGTCAGGAAGGGGCGGGTCCGGGACGAAGCGACCGGGTCCACGGCCTGGGCCAGCACCCCTTCGATCCAGGCCCTCACCCGGCCGACCGGATCGGTGGCTTTGTCCATCCGATGCACCAGGTAGCCGGCCATCCGGTGGCGACCATCGGCCAGCAGCACGAGCAGCAGTTCGTCCTTGGACTCGAAGTGTCGGTAAAAGGCCTCGGTCGACAGTCCGGCCTCGTCGAGGATGTCCCGAAGCCGCGGGTCGACCTTGCCCATCCGCTCCACGACCCGGTAGGCGGCCTCGATGATGCGGTCGACGTCCTCGGCCGCGGCCTTGTACCGATCGGACACGGCCCGGCTGATCGCCCGTTGTACGAGCGGCTGGTCGTGGCGGGACGACTCCGGCCGGTAGGTGTTCGGGTCGTCCCCCGCGCTCGGTCCGGAAGTTGGTGGAGTCACGCCTGCCTTTCTGGGAACGATCGACTCGGACGGAGCCGTCGGCCATGGTACAGGCGTCCCCTCCGGGAATCTGGGTGCTCAGCTCGGGGTCCCGAGGGCGCCTCGGGGCTCAGCGATCGTCGGGCGCGGTCAGCTGCTCGACCAAGAGCTGGCGCTGCACCTGCTGGGTCGACGGCGTGCGGGGGATCGTCCCCACCATGGCCAAGCGCCGGGGATGCTTGAAAGCAGCCAGGCGGGAGCGGCAATGGGCCCGGAGCTCATCGATGGTCGGAGCGGGGGTGCCGGGCCGGCCCACGACCACGGCACAGACGATCTCCCCCCACCTCGCGTCGGGCCATCCGATCACGGCGACGTCGGCCACCGCCGGATGGTCGGCCAACACCGCCTCCACCTCGGTGGGGACCACGGTCTCGCCCCCGGTCCGTAGTACGTCCTTGGCCCGGCCCACGATGCTGAGGTAGCCGTCCTCGTCCTCCTCGGCCAGGTCCCCGGTGCGGTACCACCCGTCGACCAGCGCCGCTGCGGTCGCCGCGTCGTCCTCGAAGTACCCGTCGAACACCAGGGGGCCGCGGACCCACAACTCGCCGTCGGATTCGATGCGGACCTGGCACGACGGGGCCGGGACCCCGCAGCTCCCCGGCTTGCGCCGTATGTCCTGGTGGTCCAGGCTCGATACGCTCCCTGCCTCGGTCGACCCGTAGAACACGCGTACGGCTGCACCGGGCAATGCCTCGTCGATGGCGGTGAGGAGCTCGAGCGGCGTGGCCGAGGTCCCGGTGTCGGCGAACCTGACCGACGACAGGTCGAGACCCCGCCCCTGTGGCGTGCCCAGATGGTCGAGGATGCGGCGCCAGACGGCTGGGATGCAATTGAGGCGTTCGGCCCGGTGGGCGACGATGGCCTCGCAGATGGAGACGGCGTCGGCCGAGGCCAGCAGGATCACCGTGTCGCGGCCCTGCCACTGTTGCAGGGCGATCGTCCACGCTCCCATGTGGAACAGCGGAAAGGGGGACACCATCGGTCCCCGGTGCTCCAAGAGCGCGCCGGGGTGGGTCCGGAGGAAGTTGACGCGATGGCTGAGGATGGCCCCCTTCGGCCGGCCGGTGCTGCCGCTGGTGAAGAAGATGACGTGAGGGTCGCGCTCTGATGGCCAAGGCGCGTTCGGCTCGGTAATCTCCGCGTTGCCGGCCAGCCTGGTCAGCTCGGACAGGCCGAGCACCTGGGCGCCCAGTTGCTCGGCCAACCGGGCGCCGTCGGCGAGCTGTTCGTCGCCGACCACGAGCATGGCCGGTCGGGCCGGTTCGATGACGGCCATGGCCTCGTCGAGGCTGAGGGAGGCATTGGTGGGAGCGAACACCACCCCCAATTTCGACGCAGCCGCGAACAGCGGGACCAGGTCGAGCGCGGTGGGGCTCCAGGTGACCAGCCGGTCCCCGCGCCGGAGCCCTCGGGCGAGGAGCAGGGCGGCGACCTGGTTGGCCCGCCGGTTGAGCTGGCCGAAGGTGAGCGCCTCGTCGCCGAGGATCGCCGCCGTCCGGTCGGGCACGGCCCGGGCGGCATTGACGAACACGGAGCCGATCCGCAGGTCGAAACGGGACTCCGCCTGGGACGCCGCCGTCATCCTCGGCTCGCTATCGAGCGGTGAAGCCGGCGTCGACGGGCAGGGTCACGCCGGTCACGAAGCGAGCCATGTCCGAGACGAGCCACAAGATGGCATTGGTCACGTCCGACGCCTCGATGAGGCCGACCGGGAGCGCGTTCTGCATGCCGGCTGCGGCGATCTCGGCGTTCTCGGCGATCCAGTCCTGCATCACCGGATTCATGACCATGTACGTATTGGTCCCCGTGGGGTGGACGGTGTTGACGCGGATGGAGTGCGGGGCCAGCTCGAGGGCCAGCGCCCGCATCAGGCCCACCAGTCCATGCTTGCTGGCCACGTAGGCCTCGCCCCCGGGCGTACCGTCGCCCAGGCCCTTGAGGCCGGCGGTCGAGCTGGTGATGACGATCGAGCCCCCGCGCTTACCCTTCTTGAGCACCCGCTTGGCCAGGTGGGTGGTGTTCCACACACCGGTGAGGTTCACGCCGAGCACGTTGGCCCACGACAGTGCGGGATCGGCAACGGGAATCGATGACGGGGCAATGCCCGCGTTGGCCAGGACGATGTCGAGCCGGCCGAGCTCGTTCAGCCCGCGTTCGAGTGCGGTCGACAGGGCGTCCAGGTCGCGGACGTCGGCCTGGCAGGCGACGATCCGACGATGCTGGGCTTCGACCAGGCGCACAGTCTCGTCCAGGTCGGCCGAGGTGGCCAGTGAGTACGAGACGGTGTCGATGTCCTCGCAGAGGTCCACGGCGATGATGTCGACCCCCTGCTCGGCGAGGGCGACCGCGTGCGACCTTCCCTGGCCCCGGGCCGCACCGGTGACCAACGCCACCCGGCCCTCGAGTCCCTCGAACTGACCCACGGTTCCCCCACTCTGCGCGCGGCCTATCTTTGACAGTCTCGCGTGCTCACCCTACTGTCAGAGTTTCGACACAACGAGAATTGTGTCCGAAATCCAGAGGAAAATGGCAGGTGGCGCGGGTGGTGGCCGGCCCACTGCCTGGTCGGGTCAGCACACGAAGGGGGCGTGCCGTGGGCAACAGACGAGTTGGTGTATGCCCATCGACTCCAGCCGGACGAGGGGCGCGGCGATCGGACCTCCCCGACCACCGGTCGGCCAGCGAGTGGCGACAGCCTTCCTGGTCGGCGCCATGAGTGCGCCCCAGCGCCTGGTCTTGACCAACGCCAACGTGCTCGACGGCGAGCGCGTCATCGGTCCCCACTGCACGGTGGTGGTCGACGGGTCGACCATCACGGCGGTCGCCGCCGACGGGTCCCCGCTCGAGCCGGGTCCTGCCGATCAGCGCCACGACCTGGCCGGCCGGACGGTGCTGCCGGGCCTGATCACGTGTCACTTCCATTCGACGTACCACGAGCTGGGCTCGGTGCCCACCCCGTTCGGCTGCGAGCACCCACCGGCCTATCAAGCGCTGCTCGGGGCCAGGAACCTGCAAACCGCGCTGGAGTGTGGCTACACCGGTGCCGTCAGTGCCGGCGCGGCCAACGACGTGGATCCGTCGCTCAAGCGCGCCGTCAACAACGGCCTCATTCCCGGACCGCGTTTTCTGCCCGGCAGTCGGGAGCTCAGTACCACCGGGCACAGCAACGACAGCACGCCCTGGTACTGGAACATGGGGGCTCCCGGTGCCATCAGGATCTGCAACGGCGCCGAAGGCTTTCGCCTGGGTGTGCGAGACGAGATCAAACGGGGCGCCGAGATCATCAAGCTCTTCGTCACCGGCGGGCACGGGACGACCGCCCCCAAGGCGCGCACGGAGCTCACCCGCGACGAGTTGGCCGCGGCCATCGAGACCGCCCACGACCGGGGTGCGCTCATCCGCGGCCACATCGCCAACAAGCCGGCGCTGCTCCTGGCCGTCGAATTGGGCATCGACATCGTCGACCACGGCGACGACATGGATGACGAGTGCATCGCCGCGATGGTCGAAGCCGGTACCTACCTGGTACCGAGCATGTACTTCCCCAAGCACTTCATCGAGACGATGGGGACCGGCCTGGGCTTCTCCGAGGCCATGAAGGCCGACCTCCAGTACTCCTACGAGGTGCTGCCCAAGGCGAACGCGGCCGGCGTCCGGATCCTCCTCGGCGACGACTACGGGGCGGTCGGGTTCCCCCACGGCCTCTACGGCCACGAGTTCGCTCTTTACGCCGACGAGGTCGGCATCCCGGCGCTGGACGTCGTGCGCTGGGCCACCCGGCACGGGGCCAACCTGCTCGGCCGTCCCGACCTCGGCACCGTGGCCGAAGGGGCGACCGCTGATCTGGTGGTCGTCGACGGCGACCCCCTGTCTGCTCCGGGCGTGCTCGCCGACGCCGCGGCCCTGACCGTCATCAAGGACGGCTCGGTCGTGTCCGGCGCTCTTCCCGGTGGGCGGTGACCGCTATGGGTCGACGGGGGCACCGTTCGACACGGTGACGGAGGAATCGATGGCACGAACGAACGGGGGAAGACCGTGAACCAGCGAGATGAGGGGTCATGCCGCTGCTGTGACGAGCAAGCGGTAGCCAAGGTCCTCCACACCTACGCGGAGCGGATCGACGCCGGCGACTTCGAAGGGTTGGGCGACCTGTTCGCCGAGGCCGCGATCACCTTTGAGGAGAGCCCGGACCGGGTCGTCCGGGGTCGGGATGAGGCACGCCAGATGTACGAACAGTTCACTCGGCGCTACCCGGACGACGGTACGCCCCACACCCGCCACATGATCACCAATGTCATCGTCGACGTGGACGACGACGGGGACCGGGCCGCGGCCCGCTCATCGTTTTGCGTCATGCAACGGACCGACACGTTCCCGCTCCAGCCGGTGATCGTCGGCCGGTACCGTGACGAACTGGCCAAGGCCGACGGACAGTGGCATTTCACCCACCGGCACATGTTGAGCGACCACGTGGGCGACCTGAGTCAGCACATGCTGGTCGACCCCTTCTGAGGCCCAAGGCGTGTCCGTCCTCCAACCCGAGATGTGTCAGTGCTGCGGCGTGGGACACAGCTGTGGGGTCATCTGAGGGACCCAATCAGCTTGGCGGGTCTCGGTCCCGTGACCAATCGCCCGGAGGTGACCGTACCCATGTTTGACCATCTGGACGAGATCGACCACCTGCTGTCCACGACCAAGGCCGTTCGACGACGGCTAGACCTGAACCGCCCCGTGCCCCGGGAGGTGGTGACCGAGTGCATCCGCCTGGCCTGTTTCGCCCCCAACGCGTCGAACGCGCAGGACTGGCGTTGGGTCGTTGTCGACGACCCCGAGCAACGACGGCGGGTCGGTGAGCACTACCGGGCCCTGACCGAGCCACCGGTGTCCCAGATGCTCGAGTCGAAGGTCGAGACCGGTGATGAGGCCGGCGCCCGGATCTCCCGATCCATCCTGTATCTGGCCGAGCACATGGGCGAGGTGCCGATCTTGGTCATCCCCTGCTACGACATCGCCGCGGCCGAGCGCCGCTATCGCCACCTCATCACCGATCCGGCATTGCAGGAGGCGGCGGTGGGCGCGACCAACGAGATGACGCCGGGCATGCACGCCTCGATACTCCCGGCCGTGTGGAGCTTCCAGCTGGCCTTGCGCAGCCGCGGGCTCGGGTCGGTGATGACCACGGCCCACCAGGCCGACCAGCCGGGCATGGCCAAGATCCTCGATATCCCGCTCGGGTGGGCCCAGACCGCGCTGATCCCCGTGGCCTACACGACCGGCGGGGGCTTCACACCGCCGCCCCGGGATCCGGTCGAGCGGGTCATCGTCTGGAACCCCGGCTCGCAGTGAACGGCCCGGGGCACCCGGTGATCGGCTTGGGGCAGCAGTCAACTCGACAGTCGGGGAAGGACCTGTTCGACATAGAGGGACAGGCACTCCCAACCCTGGTCGATGGGCATGCCGCCGACCAGCGGGTGCAGCGCGAAGGTCGCCGGGGCGCCGGCCTGTTCGCTCTCGTCGGCCCGGGCCACGCACTCGTCCGCGGTGAGCACCTCGTAGATGCCCTCGGCCCGTAGCTGGTCGACGGTGGTCGCATGGGAATGGACAGCCGAGTGGATGTCGGGCGTCTGCCATCCGGCGTAGACGGTGGCCTCGTGGAGGAAGTACCGGCCGAGGTTGGCCCATGCCCGATCAGGATCCTCGGCGACATACGTCGTCGAGAACTGGCCGGGCGGCATGATGCACACGCCCTGGGTTCCCCGTTCCTTGCACTGCTCGTAGTAGTAGGTCTCCAGTTCGGGGAGGTGGGCGGCCGGGGCCAGGGGGAGGCCGAACCGAGCTGCTCGCCGCGCTGACGGCCTGGACGTCCCCCCGATGAGCAACGTCGGGTGGGGCTGGCTGAGCGGCTTCGGGGTCACCATGATCTCGTTTCCCCGGTACTCGAACGGCTCGCCCGTCCACGCCTTGAGTAGGGCGTCCACTGCCTCGTCCATGAGCCGTCCGCGCTCCGACCACGACTTCCGGTGGGCCGCGTACTCCTCGGGGCGGTATCCGAGGCCTCCGACGACGGTCAGCCGGCCGCCACTGGCCAGGTCAAGCACGGCGATGTCCTCGGCCAGCCGGAGCGGGTCGTGCAAGGGCACCAGGAGCGCCATGACGGTAATGGGGATGCGCGGGCAACGCCCGAAGATCAGGCCCGCGGTGACCAGGGGGGAGGGGCTCCAACCGTCCTCGGCCCCGTGATGCTCCTCCAGGGTGACCATGTCCAGGCCGTGCTCGTCGGCATAGGCGGCCATGTCGACCGATGCCTGGTAGCGGGCGGCCATCTCCTGGGGGTCCAGTCCCGGCTGAACCTGGTTGAACCGAATCAGTGATACCGCCATCAGGCCACCCCCCTGTCATCCCGGCCCCGACCCTACTGCGACCGCGGCTCTGGGTTCCCCAGCCGCGGCGGTGGGCTCTCAGTCCCCGCCGGGCCGGGAATGTTGACCCGGCTGGTACGGTTTACATGGTCGAACAGTCATGCAGGTGCCTCGGGAATGAGCCGGTCACCGCCGACAGTGAAGGATCGTGATAGCTGTGCCCACGTTCAGGGAGATGCTGGCCGAAGCCAAGGCGGCCGTCCGGGAGGTCGAGCCGGCCGAGGCCGAAGAGGAGCTCGGGAGGGGCGAGGCCGTCGTCCTCGACGTCCGGGAGCCCGACGAGTACGAGCAGGGTGCACTGCCCGGTGCCGTCCACATCCCCAGGGGCACGTTGGAGACCTCGGTCGAAGGGAAGATCCCGGACAAGTCGTCCCACGTCGTGATCTACTGCGCCGGCGGCACCCGATCGGCCTTCGCGGCCAAGACCCTCCAAGAGCTCGGCTACCGCGATGTGGCCTCGGTGATCGGCGGCTTCAACCGCTGGAAGGACGAGGGCCGCCCGTGGACGACGCCGCAATCCCTCACCTCGGAGCAACGCAACCGCTACCAGCGCCATCTGCTGCTCCCCGAGGTGGGTGAGTCCGGCCAGCTGAAGCTCCTCGACGCCAAGGTCCTGTTGCTCGGCGCCGGCGGCCTGGGCTCGCCCGCCGCCTTGTACCTGGCCGCGGCCGGGGTCGGGACGCTCGGGATCATCGACATGGACGTCGTCGATGCCTCCAACCTGCAGCGACAGATCCTTCACAACACCGACCGGATCGGCGAGCGAAAGGTCGACTCGGCCAAGAAGACGCTCACGGCCATCAACCCGGACGTGAACGTGGTCACCTACGACGTCCGGCTCGGCGCCGACAACATTCTCGACATCATCGACGGTTACGACGTCATCGTGGACGGGACGGACAACTTCCCCACCCGCTACCTGGTGAACGACGCCTCCCTGAAGAAGCGTATTCCCGTGGTCCACGGCTCGATCTTCCGCTTCGAGGGTCAGGTCACCGTGTTCAACCCGTACGAGGGGCCCTGCTACCGCTGCATGATCCCCGAGCCTCCTCCGGCCGAGCTGGCCCCCAGCTGCTCGGAGGCCGGCGTCCTCGGCGTGCTGTGCGGGATCATCGGCTCGCTGCAGGCCTCCGAGGCCATCAAGATCATCCTCGGGATCGGGGAGACCCTCCAGGGGCGCTTGTTGGCCTACGACGCGCTGGAGCAGAGCTTCCGCACGTTCAAGGTCCATCGTGACCCGGCTTGCCCGACCTGCGGCCCCGACGCCGGCGAGATCGTCATCGCCGAGTACGACGACCTGTGCCTGCCCCACGCCGTCGCTCCCGCTTCGGCATAGGGGCCATCGCTCGTGCTTCGGGATCGGAGCGCGCTCCTGCTCTCGCTCCTGCATCGGGATGGCCTCGCGATCACGCCGCGGCCCGGGTCGTAACCGACCTGAAATGGGGCCACCGGGGGCGGTGCCTCCTGACGTGGCTCCGACAGCCCGCCCCTACTGCCGGTAGTCCTCCACCGTGGAGTCGCCCCGCATGACCGCGTCGTCGGGGTTCTTCCCGACCCCCCGCAGCGCTCGACGCTGACGGAGCAGGTCCCAGAGCACATCGAGGTGGATGTCGATGCGGCGCTCGCGGCTCCGCTCCTCGTCGGTGAGGGCGCGCCCGGAAGCAGCCTGCTCGTGGAGCTGCCGCTCCTCGGCCACGAGCTCGTCGATCTGGTGGATGACGTCTTCGTCCTTCATGCTGCGAGCGTACCGGGAGCCGCCGGTCGAGGTGTCTGTCGAGCCGCCGGTCGAGGTGTCGGGCGCCGGTCGCCACGGCGTGACGGGTGGCCGCGGGCCGCGCCCGGCCGCCACGGCCAGTCGGGTGACCGCGGGTCGCCGGCCCCGCACCCTGACCGGTACCTGTCCCGACCGGTGATGGCAGGATGGATCGATGAGCGTCCGCCCAGTTCGAGCCGGGGATCCCCGCTGAGGTGACCCCGTCGGCGGGCCTGGGCGAGGCCCCGGACATGGTGGTCCCCGACGACACGTCGGAGCTGACCGAACCGAGCGCCCCGGGACTGCGCCCCGGAGTGGCCGGCCAGGGACGGCACCGGCCGGCACCGGGACCGGGCACGATCGTCCGCATCGCCAGCCACCTGGTCATCTGGGCGGTGATCTGGGTGCCAACGGCCACCGAGCTGTCGAAGGGTTGGCGACCCCTGTTCGACGACGCCACCATGTCCCAGCGGGCATTCCAGGTCTTCTCGCTCCACTCGCCCCTGGTGGGGCCGTATTCGGTGGCCTCGGGCCGGGGCAGCCACGCCGTCTTCGACCTGGGACCGCTGCTGTTCTGGCTGCTGGCCATTCCCGTCCACATCGACGTGGCCCAGGGCGCCCTGTGGGGGGCAGCCATCTGTTGCGCGGTGATCCTCTCGGTGGCGGCCGAGGCGGCCTGGGCGCGGGCAGGCTGGATCGGCTGTGCCGCAGTGGCCGCGGTCGTGGTCGACCTGGCGTGGACCGAGCCCGAGGTGTTCAGGCACCTGGTGTGGAACCCCTACTTCGGTCTGGTCTTCTTTGTCGCCTCGGTGGTGCTGGCTCTGGTTGTCGCCTCAGGATCACTCGGTTGGTGGCCCGTGCTGGTCCTCACCGCGTCGGTTGCCTCGCAGTGCCACCTCATCTTTGCCATCACCGCGGTGGCGCTCGCCCTGCTCGCCCCGGCGATCGGCCTGATCGGCGGCGGGCGCCCCGTTCGGGCCCGGTGGCTGTGGGCCGGTGTCTGCGTCGGCGTGGCCTGCTGGATCGCCCCGTTCATCCAGCAGTTCACCGGCAACCCGGGCAACATGACGCTTTTGGCCCGTACCGGGCGCCACCAGGCCGGGATGGGCAGCACCTTCGGCCTGCAGGTGCTGGCCGGCCTGAGCTCGCCCCGCCCGATCTGGCTGGTCCGGTCGTCTCCTCTCTTCAAGCCCACCCTGCAGCTCGTCCACGGGCACCCCGCGGCCATCGGCGTGGTCGTGCTCGTCCTGATGGGGGCCATCACCGTGCTGGCCTGGTTGTTCGGGAAGAGGAACCTGGCTGCCGCCGGGGCGGTCGCCGCCATCTGCTCGCTGGGGACGGTCGTGACCTTCGCGTCGTTTCCCGCCGCCGATGTGCTGCTGCTCACCTACCTGCACATCTTCTGGTGGATCCCGGGCATCCTGGTGTGGGTCGTGGCCGGCTGGGCCCTGGTGCTGGTGGCCCGTCCGGCCCTCCGGCGGCTGACCGACCCGCCGGGCAGCCGGCAGGCACTGCTGACCGACCCGCCGGGCAGCCGGCAGGCACTGCTGACCGACCCGCCGGGCAGCCGGCAGGCACAGCCGCGGACCGGCCGGGGTGCTAGGGGTTGGGTCGCGGCGCTGGCCGCAGCCGCGCTCGTCACCTCGGCACTCTTCGGCGTCCGGGCCCTGGCCGTGCCCACCTCCGCGCTGGACGTCGACTGGAGCGGGGTCGCCCAGGTCGACCGCATCGCCCCGGCCGTCGAAGCCCTGGTGGCCCGCGGCCCGGTCGCTCTCGAGTTCCCCGGCGATGTCGGCCTCCGCCTCCTCTACCACGGCATCGCGCTCGGTGTGGTCTACCGGCTGACGGTCGACGGCTGGCACCCGGGCCTGAACGGCCCACTGGGGGAGACCACCGGTTCGGTGGTCCCACCGGGCTCGCGGCTGGCCGATCGTGGTCGTGACCCTGAGGGGGGAGTCGGCGAGGGCCACGGTGGCCCGGACCCGGTGAGCGAGCGCCACCGGGCCGAAACCGGTCCAGAGGGCGGCGGCCGAGGGCGAGCCCGGCCTGGGAACCAGAAAACACCGCCCCTGGCGCCGCCCTAACCTGTCGCTATGGCATCGAAGAGCACGCCGGCCCACGAGCGACGCACCGACTCCGGCATAGAGATCCACCCGGTCTACACAGCCGACGACCTGGCCGGCTGGGACCCGGAGGCGCAGTTGGGCAAGCCGGGCCAGTACCCCTACACCCGCGGCATCCGGGCCGACATGTACCGGGGGCGACTGTGGACCATGCGCCAGTACGCCGGATTCGGCGACGCGGCATCGACCAATCAACGGTTTAAGTTCCTCCTCGGGGCGGGTCAGACCGGGCTGTCCTGCGCCTTCGACCTTCCCACCCAGATGGGCTACGACTCCGACCACACCAGGGCCGAGGGTGAGGTGGGCAAGGTGGGGGTGGCCATCGACTCCCTGGCCGACATGCGCCTGCTCCTCGCCGACCTCCCCCTCGACAAGGTCACCACCTCGATGACCATCAACGCCACCGCCGCCATCCTCCTGCTCTTCTACCAACTGGTGGCCGAGGAGAACGGGGTCGACCCCAAGGCACTCGGGGGGACCATCCAGAACGACATCCTGAAGGAGTACGTGGCCCGGGGCACGTACATCTACCCGCCCCGCCAATCGATGCGCCTGGTCACCGACACCTTCTCCTACTGCGCTGAGAACCTGCCGGCGTGGAACACCATCTCCATCTCCGGGTACCACATCCGCGAAGCGGGCTCCACCGCGGTCCAAGAGATCGCCTTCACCATCGCCAACGGGATCGCCTACGTGGAGGCGGCTCTCGCCGCCGGCCTGGATGTCGATGCCTTCGCTCCCCGGCTGAGCTTCTTCTGGAACGCCCACAACAACCTGTTCGAAGAGGTGGCCAAGTACCGGGCCGCCCGGCGGATGTGGGCCAAGATCATGACCGAGCGGTTCCAGGCCAAGAACGAGAAGTCCACGCTGCTGCGCTTTCACACCCAGACCGGCGGCTCGACCCTGACCGCCCAGCAGCCCGAGAACAACATCGTGCGGGTGACCCTCCAGGCCCTGGCCGCAGCCCTCGGGGGTACCCAGAGCCTGCACACCAACGGGTTCGACGAGGCTCTGGGCCTCCCCACCGAGAAGGCGGCGAAGATCGCGCTCCGGACCCAACAGATCGTGGGCTACGAGTCGGGGATCGCCGACACGGTCGATCCCCTGGCCGGTTCCTACTACATCGAGTCGCTCACCGACGAGGTGGAGAAGGGGGCCTGGGACTACCTCGAGCGCATCGACGGCATGGGTGGGGCGGTCGACGCCATCGAGGCCCAGTTCATGCAGCAGGAGATCGAGCAGGCCGCCTACGCCTACGCCAAGGCCATCGACGACAACGAGAAGATCGTCATCGGCGTGAACAAGTTCGCCGACGCCACCAACGACCCCAACGATGTGTTCCCCATCGACATCGAGCTGCAGCGCTCCCAGATCGCCTCGGTCAAGAAGGTCAGGGACGATCGCGACCAGGCGGCCGTCGATGCGGCCCTGTCGGACATAGAGGCTGCGGCCCGCGGGACGCAGAACCTGCTCGTGCCCATGAAGGAGGCGCTCGGCTCCATGGCCACCTTGGGCGAGGTCTCCGATGTGCTGCGCGGCGTGTTCGGCGAGTTCAGGCCGGGCGGATGACCGGGCCCGGGGTGTGACCGAGTCCGGAGCGTGGTGAAGAAGGGAGCGACATGGACCTGGGCCGAGTAGGCATCTGGAGCGGGCAGTTCCGGTCCGAGGACACCGGTGCGGCGCGCGACGCAGCCCGAGAGCTCGAGGGGCTGGGGTTCGGCGCCCTGTGGATCCCCGGGGGAGCGGGGGGCGACATCTTCGGCGATGTCACCCGTGTCCTCAGCGCCACGACGACGCTGCCCGTGGTCACCGGCATCCTCAACATCTGGATGCACGACGCCGGCGACGTGGCGTCCGAGCACGCCCGGATCGGCGCCGCCTATCCGGAGCGGTTCCTGCTCGGGCTCGGGGTGAGCCACGCCATGCTGGTCGAGGCCCAGGGCGACCGCCGCTACCAGCGCCCCCGTACCGTGATGGTCGACTACCTCGACGCGCTCGACGGGGCCGTCCCACCGGTCGGCCGCGAGGACCGGGTCCTGGCCGCACTGGGGCCCAAGATGCTCGAGCTGGCCCGGGACCGCTCCGCCGGCGCCCACCCCTATCTGACCACCCCGAAGCACACCGGCGAGGCCCGATCGACGCTCGGTGCCGGCCCGCTGCTCGCCCCTGAGCAGATGGTGGTCCTGGACCCCGATCCGTCCCGCGCGCGCTGCCGTTGCCCGCCAGGCCCTGTCCCGGTATCTCATCCTGCCCAACTACACCAACAACCTGAGGCGGCTGGGTTTCAGCGAAGCCGACCTGGCCGACGGGGGCAGCGACCACCTGGTCGACGGGATCATCGCCTGGGGCGACATCGCCGCCATTGCCGGCCGGGTCAAAGAGCACCTGGACGCCGGCGCCGACCACGTCTGCCTCCAGGTCCTGACCGACTCTCCCGGCAGCTACCCGATCACGCAGTGGCGCCAGCTGGCCGCCATCATCTCGGGGCTGAGCGCCAAGTAGTCAGGGTCCGGGCTTCAGCTACCAGGCAGGGCGTCAGGTACCAGCCTCAGTGCCGACCAGCAGCCGGTCGCGCAAGGCGCCCCCGGCGGCAGCATCGACGGCCGTCCAGGCCATGGCCAGCGCTCCGTCGCGGAGTGCAGCATCGGCCGATTCGGTGATGCAGGCGGCTGCGAACTCCGGTTGGTGGTTGACCGCTCCACCGGAGTCCAATGCGATGAGCGGGTGAATGGTGGGGATGGCCAGCGAGACGTTGGCCATGTCGGTGGACAAGGTGGGGAGGGCGGCGCGCTCATCGTCGAGGGTGAACCGTCGGCCGAGCGCCTCGGCGTTGACCCGGTAGGCGTCGAGCAGTCCCACGTCGCTCTCCATGTGGGAGTAGACCGGTGCGAGCTCCTCGTACCGCACGCCCGCCCCGGTAGCCGTGCTCCCGGCCTCGAAGCATGCCCGCACCCGGGGCTCCAGGACCTCGAGGTCCCCGAGCGTCAGGGCCCGGACCATGTACCGGGCCGACACCGCGGCTGGAATGATGTTGGCGGCCGACCCACCTTCGGTCACCACACCGTGCACCTGGTTACCGGGTCGGAGCTGTTGGCGCAACAGGCCCAGGGCGACCTGGGCGACGGTCATGGCGTCGGCGGCATTGATGCCCTCCCAGGGGGCGGCCGAGGCATGGGCAGCCCTGCCGGTGAAGTGCACGTCGAAATGGGAGACGGCCAGGCAGGCGGCGGCCAGCCGTTCGGTGGGCCACGGGTGCACCATCATGGCCGCGTGGACGCCGTCGAACACCCCTCGCTCGAGGAGCAGGATCTTCCCGCCGCCGCCCTCCTCGGCCGGCGTGCCCACCACCCGGACGGTCAACCCCAGCTCGTCGGCGACGGCGGCCAGGCCCAGGCCGGCCCCGACCGCACTGGCGGCGATGATGTTGTGGCCGCAGGCGTGTCCGACGTCGGGGAGGGCGTCGTACTCGGCGCACACCGCTACGACCAGGGGCCCCGATCCGAACTCGGCGCTGAAGGCGGTGGGGAGGTCGCCGACCCCCTCGGAGACGGTGAAGCCCCCGTCGGAGAGGGCGCCCGCCGTCCAGCCCGCCGCCCGCTCCTCCTCGTAGGAGAGCTCGGGGTGGGCGTGGATGGTGTGGCTGAGCTCGATCAGCGAACCCAGGGCTGCGTCAACAGTGCTCTCGACCGACTGCTTTGCCGAAGTCATGTCGCCGGTCACCTCTCGCTCCCTGACTTCCCCTATTCGATGATGGCGACCACGTCGCCCGGCCCCACCGCGTCGCCCGCGGCGACCTTGATCTCCTTGACCGTCCCGGCCTTCTCGCTGACGACGTTGTTCTCCATCTTCATGGCCTCGAGCACGCAGATGGTCTGCCCGAGCTCGACCACGTCGCCCACGGCCACCGTGACCTTCACGATGGTCCCCTGCATAGGCACGGCCACCGTCCCCGATCCGGTGGCCCCGCCGGCTGCCTTGGGCCGCCTGGGCCCGGCCGTTCGGGCAGACGAGCCGGCCGCCACGACCACGTCACCGAGATCGGGCACCCACAGCTTCACCTGGTACCGCCGCCCGTCGACTTCGGCCGTCACGTCGCGCTGCACTTTGGCCTCGTGCTCGTCGCCGTCGGCCGCCGGATCGGGCTCCCGGCCCACCTCGGCAGTGACCGAGCTCAGGTCCAGGGTCTGTTCCACCCAGTTGGTCGAGTGGGTGGCGGCGGCAAAGTCGGGATGGGACAGGATCACGACATCGGCGGGGAGGGTGGTGGCCACCCCGCTCACCACCGTCTCCTCGATGGCCCGCAGCATCCGCAGCCGGGCTGCCTCCCGGTCACGGCCCCAGACCACCAGCTTGGCCACCAAGTTGTCGTAGTACTGGCTGATGGTGTCGCCGCGGCCGTACCCGGCGTCGAGCCTTACGCCGGGGCCGCCGGGAGCGACGAACTCGGTGATGGTGCCGGGTGACGGGGTGAACGCGCCGCCGGTCGGGTCCTCGGCGTTGATGCGCACCTCGATGGCATGGCCATCCCGGGCCACGTCGTCCTGGCCGAATCCGAGGTGCTCACCCGAGGCCACCCGCAGCTGCCACTCCACCAGGTCGAGCCCGGTGACCAGCTCGGTGACCGGGTGCTCCACCTGTAGGCGGGTGTTCATCTCCAAGAAGAAGAACTCGCCGTCCTGGTACAGGAACTCGACGGTGCCGGCATTGACATAGCCACAGGCCTCGGCCACCCGTACGGCGGCCGCCCCCATGGCCTGGCGGATCTCGTCGGGGAAGTCCGGGGCCGGGCTCTCTTCCACCAGCTTCTGGTGGCGGCGCTGGCACGAGCAGTCCCGCTCGCCCAGCCACAGGGTGGTTCCATGGGTGTCGGCGATGACCTGCATCTCGATGTGGCGGGGCCAGGCCAGGTAGCGCTCGACGTAGCACTCGTCTCGCCCGAAGTAGGCCAGTGCCTCCCGTCGGGCCGACTCCAAGGCGTCGGCCGCCTCGGCTGCGCCCTCCACCACTTTCATCCCCCGCCCACCGCCGCCGAAGGCGGCCTTGATGGCGACGGGCCATCCGGCCTCGTTTCCGAAGGCAATCACCTCGTCGGGCGAGGTCAGCACCTCGCTGCGCCCCGGGACGCCGGAGACGCCGGCCTTCTCCGCCGCGTGCCGGGAGCTGATCTTGTCGCCCATCACGTCGATGGCCTCGGGCGGCGGGCCGATGAAGGTCACCCCCCGGTCGGTGATGGCCCGGGCGAAGTCGGTGTTCTCGGAGAAGAAGCCGTAGCCGGGGTGCACGGCATCGGCCCCGCTCTTCTCGATGGCGCTGAGGATGGCCTCGGTGTTGAGATAGCTCTCGGCTGCGGTCTGGCCGCCGAGGGCGTAGGCCTCGTCGGCCAGTCGAACATGGAGGGCATCCCGGTCGAGCTCGGAGTAGACGGCCACCGTGGCCACCCCCATCTCGCGGCAGGTCCGTATGACACGGACGGCGATCTCTCCCCGGTTGGCGATGAGAACCTTCTTCAGCACGCTGGGCCTTTCGAATCTGGACGAGCGACGATCCCTGGACCGCCGACGAGCGCTACAACACTGGCACGGCCCGTAGGGTACGTGCCATGCCGGAGCGGACCGATCACACGCCCGAGCCCGGGCCGAGCGGGCCCATGCCCGAGCCAGGCGGGCCCGAGCCCGGGCCGAGCGGGCCCATGCCCGAGCCAGGCGGCCCGGGGGGGCCGGGACCGGTGCCCGAGGTGGTGCCCGGGCCGACCGGTACGCGGTTTGCCGAGGTGCGGTGGTTCGAGGAGCTCGACTCCACCAACCGGTACCTGTTGGGTGAGGCCCGGAAGGGAGCGGGCGAGGGACTGGTGGTGGTGGCCGATCACCAGAGCGCCGGCCGAGGCCGGCTGGGGCGCCGCTGGGAGGCACCGCCGGCGGCGAACCTGTTGGTGTCGGTGCTCCTACGACCCCAGCTGCCACCCGAGGCCCGTCACCTGGCCAGTGCGGTGGTCGCCCTGGCCGCGGCCGATGCCTGTGCTGCGCTCGGCGGGGTGGCCGTGGGCATCAAGTGGCCCAACGACCTCCTGGTCGACGGGCGCAAGCTGGCCGGCGTGCTGGCCGAGGCCGATGTGGGCACCGAAGGCACGGAAGCCATCGTGGTGGGGATCGGCATCAACGTGGCCTGGCCCGCGGCGACGATGCCCGACCGGTCCCTCGACCGATCCGCCCCCGGGTCCGGCCGCACCGGAGACCGATCCGCCCACCGAGAGGTACCGGACCCCCGAACGGACCCGGGTGACCTGACCGAGTCGGCCACGTCGCTCCTGCAGGAGACGGGCCGACCCGTCGATCGGGGCCGGCTCCTCGACCGTCTGCTCGTCGAGCTCGAGGCCCGGGTGGCCGCGCTGTCCTCACCCGGAGGGCGGGTCGGTCAGGCTGCCGACCTCAGGGGTCGGTGCACGACGATCGGTGCCCGGGTCAGGGTGGAATCGTCACGTTCCACGTTCACCGGCATGGCCGTGGACGTCACCGCCGAGGGCCACCTGGTCGTCGACGTCGACGAGCAGGGGCCACGGACAGTGGTGGTCGGTGATGTGATCCATCTGCGGACGGCCCCCGAACAGGGGCGCGGCCCCGAGTAAACTCGCTCGTTCATGCGACTTCTGGTCACCGGCGGTGCCGGGTTCATTGGGTCCAACTTCGTCCGCTTCTGGGCGGGCCGCCATCCCGACGACGCCGTGGTCGTCTACGACGTGCTGACCTATGCCGGGAACCGGCCCAACCTGGCCGACGTGGAGGACCGGATCTCCTTCGTCCGAGGCGACATCTGCGACCTGGACCAGGTGGCCCGGACGCTGGACGAGCACCAGATCGACGTGATCGTGAACTTCGCGGCCGAGTCCCACAACTCGCTCGCAATCTTGGACCCCACCCGGTTCTTCCAGACCAACGTCATCGGGACCCAGACCCTGCTCGAGGCGGCCCGGAGCCACGGCGTCTCTCGCTTCCACCACATCTCGACCTGTGAGGTCTACGGAGACCTGGCCCTCGACAGCGACGAGCGGTTCACCGAGGAGACGGCCTACCGGCCGCGCACCCCCTACAACGCCTCCAAGGCGGGTGCCGACCATGCCGTGCGGGCCTACGGGGCGACCTTCGGGGTCCCGGCGACCATCACCAACTGTTGCAACAACTACGGGCCCTACCAGTTCCCCGAGAAGGTCATCCCCCTGTTCACGGCCAAGGCCCTCGACGACCAGCCCCTGACCCTGTACGCCTCGACCCAGAACCGACGCGAGTGGTTGCACGTCGAGGACCACTGCCGGGCCATCGAGGCCGTCCTCCATCACGGGGAGCAGGGGGAGACCTACAACGTCGGCAGCGGGACAGAGGCCAGCATCGAGGAGATCGCCGACGCCGTCCTGTCCGCCACCGGCCGCCCCTCGACCCTCAAGGAGATCGTGCCCGACCGCCCCAGCCACGACCGCCGCTATCTGCTCGATTCGAGCAAGATCGGCAAAGCTCTGGGCTGGGAGCCCACCATCGGCTTCGCCGAAGGACTGGCCGCCACCGTTAGGTGGTACGCCGAGCATCGCAGCTGGTGGGAGCCACTGCGCGACCGTGCCCCGGTGCTGGAGGGGGCCTGGTCCCCGAGCAAGTCATGACCGACTCCCTGCGCATCTTGCTCACCGGGGCGAACGGGCAGCTCGGCCAGGACCTCCAGGCCGTCCTGTCCGGCCGTCCACCCGACGGGGGCGACCCTGGGTCGGCCGTGGCCGCCGCGGCCGCCCGGGTGGTCGCGGCGGCTGAACCGGTCAGCGTCTTGGCCACCGATATCGACACCCTGGACGTGGCCGACCCGGGCGCGGTCGAGCGTGCCTTCCAGGCGTTCCGGCCTGATGTGGTCGTGCACGCCGGGGCCTACACCGCAGTCGACGCCTGCGAGGCCGATGCCGACACCGCCTTTGCCGTGAACGGGACGGGGACCGGCCACATAGCCGAGGCCAGCGCCCGGGCCGGCGCCCACCTGCTCTACGTCTCCACCGACTACGTCTTCGATGGCAACTCCGATAGGCCCTACCTGGAGGGCGACCAGCCCAACCCCCGGTCGGTCTACGGTCGCTCCAAGTTGGCCGGAGAGGTCGAGGTGGCCCAATCATCGCCAGGGGCGACCGTGGTGCGCACCTCGTGGGTCAGCGGCGCGCACGGCTCCAACATGACCAGGACCGTTCTGGGGCTGGGGGCGAGACCAGACGGCGGACCGCTCCGATTCGTCGACGACCAGCACGGGTCGCCCACCTTCACGGCAGACCTGGCGCCGGCCATCGTGCGACTGGCGGTCGAGCGACGCCCTGGGACCTTCCACGTGACCAACCAGGGCACGACGTCCTGGTTCGGGTTCGCCCGGGCCGTGCTCAGCCTGGCCGGCCTCAATCCGGAGCGAGTGCAGCCGATCGCCAGCTCGCAGCTGGATCCGCCCCGCCCCGCCCCCCGCCCGGCCAACTCGAGGCTCGACAATTCGGCTCTGCGCCTGGCCGGCCTACCCCTCCTCCCGGCGTGGGAGGATGCCCTGGCCCGCCTGGTACCGGTGCTGTCGGAGGCGGCCGACCGCGCGCCGGCCGGGTAGGCGCCCCCGGCCCACCGAGACTCAGACGATCGGCCCACCGAGACTCAGACGACCCGCTCAGCAAAGACCCAGACAACCCGCCGACCGAGACTCAGACGACCCGCCCAGCGAGACAGAGGGCCCAGCGAGACAGAGGAGAGCCGTGACCGGATCTGGCCACGTACGACAGATCAGCGGTGAGGCCGTGCCCGCACCGGGTGATACGGAACCGAGCGGGCCCTCGGCCTCCGGCCCGACCCCAGCCGGGCCCAGCGCCAAGGGGGCCGCGTTCGGGGCCCTCCCCCAGGGCCGGGGCGCAACGGTGGCCGTCATCGGGGTGGGATATGTGGGCCTGCCCACTGCGGCCACGCTGGCCCACATGGGCCACCGGGTGACCTGCGGCGACGCCGATGCGTCCAAGATCGCACGACTGCAGGAGGGGCACATCTCCATCGTGGAGGAGCACCTGGAGGAACTGGTGCAAGAGGGCCAGGCCGCCGGGCGTCTCACCTTTGTCATCGGGGCCACCGCCGCGGTGGCCGATGCCGAATTCGTCTTTCTCTGCGTTCCCACACCCCAGGGGGACGACGGCTCGGCCGACCTCTCCTACGTCGAATCGGCGGCGGCCGAGATTGCCCCCCACCTGGCTTCCGGGTCGATCATCGTGAACAAGTCAACGGTTCCCGTCGGTTCGACGATGGTGGTGGAGCGGGTGCTCGGCCGCCAGGACATCAAAGTGGTATCGAACCCCGAATTCCTTCGGGAGGGGACGGCCGTGGCCGACAGCCTCCACCCCGAGCGGATCGTGGTCGGTGCGGCCGATCAGGCCGCTGCGGCCAGGGTCGGCGAGCTCTTCGCCGGCACGCACGCGCCGCTCCTGATCACCGACGCGGCGACGGCCGAGACGATCAAGTACGCGTCAAACGCCTTCCTGGCCACCAAGTTGAGCTTCGTCAACGCCGTGGCCGGACTGTGCGAGGCGGTGGGGGCCGACGTCCGAGATGTGATTCTCGGCCTGGGATACGACAAGCGCATCGGGTTCGAGTACCTGCGACCGGGGCCCGGATGGGGTGGTAGCTGCCTGCCCAAGGACACCAGGGCCCTCGTCCACATCGCCGAACAGGCTGGTTACGACTTCTCGTTCCTACAGGGGGCGATCCGGACCAACAGCGAGCAGTTCCACCGGGTGGTCGCCAAGGTGGAGGACGCCGTCGGTGGTTCGGTGTACGGCGTGGTCGTCGCCGTGTGGGGCCTGACCTTCAAGGCGGGTACCGATGACCTCCGCAACTCGCCGGCCATGGAGATCGTTCGGCGCCTGTTGCGTGGCGGGGCCCGGGTGCAGGCCTACGATCCCACCGTCACCGTCCCGCTGGGTCAGACGTCGGTTCCGGTGGTCGAGCTCGACGGTGCTGATGGGCTCGAGCGCTCTGACCTGCTCGACGGTGCTGACGGGCTGGGGGGTCGCGGTGATGGGTCCGAGGGCCCCCGTGATGTTGAGGTGCGTGCCTTCCCCGACGCCTATACCGCCTGCGACGGCGCCGCCGCCGTGGTCGTGCTCACCGAGTGGGACGAGTTCCGTTGGCTGGAGTTCGAGAAGGTGCGGGACGCCATGGCCTCGGCCACGGTGGTCGATGCGCGCAATCTCCTCGATCCGGCTCAGCTCCGGCGTATCGGGTTCCAGTACACCGGAATCGGCCGCCGATGAGCCTGCGCGCCGTGGTGACCGGTGGCGCGGGGTTCCTCGGATCTCATCTGTGCGACCGGCTGATCGATCGGGGCGACGAGGTCGTCTGCGTTGACGACTTCTCGACTGGTCGGTGGGCCAACGTCGCCCATCTGGAGGACCATCCCGCTTTCACCCTGGTGCGCGCCGATGTGTCGTCGGAGCTTCCGGTGGATGGCCCGGTCGGGGCAGTGCTGCACCTGGCCAGCCCGGCGTCCCCGCCCGACTACCTCGAACGGCCGTTGGAGACCCTGGCCGTCGGCAGCGAGGGGACCAGACGCGGCCTGGAGCTGGCTCAACGCTCGGCGGCCCGGTTCATCCTGGCCTCCACCAGCGAGGTCTACGGCGATCCGGCCGTCCACCCCCAGCCCGAGAACTACTGGGGAAACGTGAACTCGGTGGGCCCCCGCAGCGTCTATGACGAGGCCAAGCGATTTGCCGAGGCGATCACCGTGGCCCATCACCGGGCGTTGGGCACCGACGTCGGCATCGTCCGGATCTTCAACACCTATGGCCCCCGGTTGCGCCGGCGCGACGGCCGGGTGGTGTCGAACTTCATCGAGCAAGCGCTGCGGGGTGAGCCCCTGACCGTGTACGGCGACGGCGCGCAGACCAGGAGCCTGTGTTACGTCGACGACGAGATCGGGGGGCTGCTCGCCCTGTTGGACTCCGACCTGGTCGGCCCGGTCAACATCGGGAACCCCGATGAGCACACGGTATTGGAGCTGGCCCAGCTGATCATCGAGCTGACCGACTCCACCTCGGACATCGTCCACGAGCCCCTGCCCATCGACGATCCCACCCGTCGCAAGCCGGACATCTCCCTGGCCGCCAGCGCGCTCGGTTGGCGTCCCGTGGTCGAGCTCGAAGACGGCTTGCTCCAGACGGCGGCATACTTCTCCAACCCCGGTGGCGGCGTCGACCGGGGTGGCCCTTCGAGCATCGGCAGCCGTCCGGGCAGGATCCGGGGTGGACCATCGAGCTCTCCCCGTACCGAGGACAGGGTCGTCGGACAGCGCAGTACCCAGGACAGGGTCGTCGGGAAGAAAGGTCAGGGCTGAATCATGAGCACGACGGATGGCATAGGCGTCGGGGAAGGGGCAACCGAGCGTCCCTTTCAGACGCGGGCGTACCGAACACTGACCGTCATCGTGCCCGTGTTCAACGAGCGGAGCACGGTGGCCGAGATCATCCGGCGCATCCGGGCGGTCGACATCCCGCTCACCGTTGACGTGATCGTCGTCGACGACGGGTCGTCGGACGGCACGGACAAGGTACTCGCCGCAGTGGAGGACTCGACGGTCCGGGTGATCAGCCACACGGTCAACCGGGGCAAGGGTGCGGCCATCCGCAGCGCGCTGGCCGTCGCCCGCGGCGACCTCATCCTCATCCAGGACGCCGATCTGGAGTACGACCCCGAGGACTGGCCCCGCATGCTCGATCCGATCCTGCGGGGCAAGGCGCGGGTCGTCTACGGCAGCCGGTTCACCGGTGAACGAAAGAACATGCTGCCCCTCCACTGGATCGGCAATCGCTTCTTGTCCCTGGTGACCAACGTGCTCTACTCCTCGACGCTCTCGGACATGGAGACCTGCTACAAGCTCTTCGACCGCCAGACCATCGCCGGGATCACCGTGGAGTCCGACCGGTTCGACTTCGAGCCCGAGATCACGGCCAAGGTGCTCCGCCGAGGGTTCAGGATCTACGAAGTGCCCATCTCCTATGCCGGCCGGGAGTCCACCGAGGGCAAGAAGATCACCTGGCGGGATGGGATCGGCGCGCTGAAGGCATTGGTCAAGTTCCGGTTCAGTCGGCTCGACCCATGAGCGGGCCGGCTGGGGGCACCGGCGACAGCGTCCTTCCAGCCCGCCGGCCAGGGGCCGCAACCACTGCCGCCCGGGCCGGTACCCGAACCCCAGCCGGCCGGGTCGCCGTCGTCGTGGTCAACTTCGAATCGGGCCCGGCGCTGGCCGAGTGCCTCCGAACGCTCGTGTCCGAGTCGCCGGCCGAGGTGGTCGTGGTCGACAACGGATCCGCTGACGGGTCGGTGGCCCGGGCCCGCCAGGAGTTCCCCCCGGTGGAGGTGGTCGTACCGGGTCGGAACCTCGGCTACGGCGCCGCGGCCAACCGCGGCGCGGCAGCCACCACCGCCGAGCTGATCCTGGTGTGCAATCCCGACCTGTCCGTCCATCCCGGTGCCCTGGCCGCGCTGGTCGCCATCCTCGACGAACAGCCCGAGGTGGCGGTGACCGGACCGTTGATCCGCACGCCGTCCGGGGACCGGTACCCGTCGGCCCGCCGGTTTCCCTCGCTCATCGACGCTGCCGGTCACGCCGCCCTGGGGTTGTTCGTGCCCGACAACCGGTTCACCCGGACCTACCAACGCAGCGACGTGGCCACCGTCGACGGGGTGCCGCAACGGGTCGACTGGTTGTCCGGGGCCTGCTTCCTGGTCCGCCGGTCGGCCTTCGAGGCCGTCGGCGGGTTCGACGAGGCCTATTTCATGTACGCCGAGGATGCCGACCTGTGCTGGCGACTGGCCCGGGCCGGCTGGAAGGCCACCTTCGTCCCGACGGCAGAGGTGGTCCACACCCAGGGTGTGTCGACCGACCATCACCCCTATCGGATGATCGTCGAGCACCATCGGTCACTCCTCCGATTCGCCTGGCGGTCGACGTCAGGCTGGAGGCGGTTGTTGTTACCGCTGGTGACGGTGGGAATCGGCGGGCGGGCCGCGCTCGCCGCCCTGCGTCGCCTGTCGGCCCAATGAGCGCGTCGACCCCGGCCCTCTGAGCAGGGCCACCTCCGTCGGCCGGGCTGGTCGATCCCGCCCGTGAGCCAGGCAACGCCGGCCCAATGGCGTGCGGGACCGGCGAGCAGCAGGTTGTAGGGTGTCGTCCCGTGCCCAGCGACTCAACAGGAAAATGGGTGGCGCGTGCTGCGTCCACCGGCGGGGGCCGCACCTACCGCGGCCAGGCACCGGTGAATTGGTATCTCAGCCTGGCCCTCATCGTGATCGTGGGCCTCCTGCTGGTCGGCTTCAGTCGCTACCAGCGCGCCCATCCGACGTCGTCGTCTGCCGGCGCTCCGACCACATCGGACGTCTGGAACGTGGCCCTGGGCATCGACGTGTGCGGGACCATGCAACCCAACCTCCCGGCCAACTCCGGCGGCACGGTCGGGCTCGCCGCCACCGGCACCGGAGTGGTGAATGTGGCTCCGAAGAACGCCTCGGAATCGGGTGGCAACGCCACGCTGGGCAAGTTCGTCTCCGAGTACCACGGCCTCACCCTGACGTCGACGACTCTCGGGTACCCGGGCAAGTCGGTCATGTCTAACACGCAGGTCTGCCCGACCGGAACTCCGCAAGCCGGCAAGCAAGGGTTCGTGACCGTCAAGACGTGGCCCAACTTCGAGTCGAAGGTCGGCACCGTGGTGAGCGGCGACCCGACTGCGGTCAAGTTGGCCAACAACCAGATGATCACCATGGCCTTCGTGTCCGCCGGTGCCGACGTGCCCAAGCCGCCGGCCTCGACCATCACCAGCCTGATCACCGCGGCCTCCGGTGCCTCGACCACCACGACGACGGCGCCCACCTCTGCGGCGACGGCGCCCACGACCACGGCGCCCACGGCGACCACCGCACCCACCACCACGGCGCCCCCCGCCACCACGAAGCCCACCACTGCGCCCACAACGACGGGACCGGCCGGGACGAGCGGAACTGCGAAGTGAGAGCCGTCGTCCTCGTCGGCGGCGAGGGGACGAGACTCCGCCCCTTGACGCTGACCACGCCCAAGCAGATGCTCCCGGTCATGGAGGTGCCCATGATCGAGCGGGTGCTGGGCCAGCTGGCCGAGCACGGGATCGAAGAGGCCGTCCTGTCCCTCGGCTACCGGCCTGACGCGTTCATCAACGCCTACCCCGAAGGTTCGGCCGGCGGCGTCCGCCTGTCCTACGCGGTGGAGCCCGAGCCGCTCGATACGGCCGGGGCCATCCGGTTCGCCGCCGACCATGCCGGGATCGGGGAGACCTTCGTGGTCGTCAACGGCGACGTGCTCACCGATCTCGACATCACCGCCCTGATCGACTTCCATCGCAGCCACCGGGCCGAGGCCACTATCAGCCTGACCCCGGTCGAGGACCCATCGTCCTACGGGGTGGTCCCAACCGACGCCCAGGGCAAGGTGGCGGCCTTCATCGAGAAGCCGCCTCGTGACGAAGTACCGACCAACCTGATCAACGCCGGGACCTACGTGCTCGAGCCCGAGGTGCTGGGCCGCATTCCGAAGGCCCAGCGGGTGTCGATCGAACGCGAGACGTTTCCTGCCTTGGTGGAGGCGGGGTCCCTGTTCGCTCTGGGCTCCGACGTGTACTGGATCGACACCGGAACGCCGGCGTCGTACCTGCGTGCCCACCTCGACCTCTTGCTCGGGCGGCGCGGTACCGTCCCCGCACCGGCCGCCGCTCTCGACCCGGGAGTGGGGGAGGGGGTGTGGGTGACCGGCGACGTCTCCGCCGAGGGTGCCGCGGTGACCGGCTCGTTCCTCGCCTCCGGCGCCCGGCTCGAGCCCGGGGCGGTGGTCGGCGGCTCGGTGATCGGGAGCGGATCCGTGGTCGAGGAGGGGGCGGCCGTGCTCGGCTCGGTGCTCCTTCCCGGGTCGCGGGTCGCGGCCCGGGCCACGGTGGAAGGCTCGATCGTGGGGCCGGGCGCTACCATCGGGCAGCGATGCTCGATCCGGCCTCTCTCCGTCATCGGTGCCGGTGTGGTGATGCCGTCGGGGTCGACCGCCGACGGCGAGCGTGTCCCTCCGGGAGCCTGACCCCGTGCGGGCCATAGTCACGGGTGGAGCCGGGTTCATCGGCTCCACCCTGGTCGACCGGCTTCTGGCTGAGGGCCATTCCGTCGACGTGGTCGACAACCTCTCGACCGGCTCGCTGGGCAACCTGGCCGACGCCCGGTCGGCCGCCGGACGGAACCTGACCTTCCACAACCTCGATGTGCGCTCGGTCGAGATCGTCGAGCTCATGGTCAAGCGCCGACCCGAGGTGGTCTTCCACCTGGCCGCCCAAGCCGACGTGCGTGTCTCGGTGGCCCAGCCGGTGTTCGATGCCGACATCAACCTGCTCGGCACCCTCCGGGTGCTCGAGGGAGCCCGGGCCGCGGTGGCGAGCCGGGTGGTGTTCGCGGCCAGCGGTGGGACCCTCTACGGCGACCCCGATCCAGCCGACCTCCCGCTTTCCGAGTCGCACGCCCATCGACCCCTCTCGCCCTACGGTGTCTCCAAGAAGGCGGCCATCGACTATCTCATCGCCTACCGAGAGCTGCACTCCCTCGAGTTCTCGGCCCTCGCTCTGGCCAACGTCTACGGGCCCCGCCAGGACCCACACGGCGAGGCCGGGGTGGTGGCCATCTTCGGCGAGCGCCTGTTGCGGGGCCAGCCCGTCACCATCTTCGGCGACGGCGAGCAGACGCGGGACTTCGTGTACGTCGACGACGTCGTCGATGCGTTCGTGCGCGGGGCCACCAGGGGCGGGGGGTTGGTCTGCAACATCGGGACGGGGACGGAGACCTCGGTCAACCAGCTCTACCGGGAGATGGTCGACCAGGCCGGCGTGAAGGACAGCGCCGCCTACGCGCCGCTGCGCCAGGGCGAGGTTCTCCGGAGCAGCCTCGACCCGGGCCGCGCCGGCATCCAGCTCGGTTGGAAGCCGTGGACCAGTCTGGCCACCGGCACGGCCGCCGTGCTCGAATTCATCGGTCAGCGCCTGACTGAGGAGACCTGAGCCCTGCGCCCCGACCGCGGTGGGCCCAGTCGGCTCGACCGGCCGAGTCCCGTGGTTGCTCCCCATCAACTAAGGTGTGACTGCCCTGGTGCGCGATGGGTCGTGACTGACCCGATGTTCTTTCTTTTCTTTCTGCGCTCCGTACTCAGTTACTCATCGCACGAAAGCGCGCCCATATGCCCCCCTCCTTCGCCGACCTCGGCGTTCCTTCCGACCTGGTTGCCGCCCTCGAGCGACGATCGATCACCAGTCCGTTCCCCATTCAGGCCATGACCGTGCCCGATGCGCTGGCCGGGCGCGACTTGTGCGGCAAGGCCCCCACCGGTTCGGGCAAGACGCTGGCCTTCGGTATCGGGGCCGTGGCCAGGCTGGAGGGCAAGCCCTCGCGCCCCGGACATCCGCGCGTCCTGGTGCTGACACCGACCCGCGAGCTGTGCGCCCAGGTGGCCAGCGAGATCGAGACGCTGGCCGCGGCCCGCAACCTGCAGGTGGCCTCGTTCTACGGCGGCGTCGGATACGGTCCACAGCTGAAGTCCCTGGCCCGAGGGGTCGACGTGGCCGTGGCCTGCCCCGGGCGGCTGACCGACCTGATCGAGCGCCGGAGCATCCATCTCGGCAACGTCGAGATCGTGGTGATCGACGAAGCCGACCGCATGGCCGACATGGGATTCCTCCCCGATGTCCGCCGGCTGCTCGACAAGACCCCCGAGAGCCGGCAGACCGTCTTGTTCTCGGCCACCCTGGACGGCGACATCGACGTCCTGGTGCGTCGCTACCAGAACAAGCCGGCCCGCCACGAGATCGAGGCGACCGAGGAGAGCATCCCCCTCGCCCATCACGTGTTCTGGAGGGTGACCGCCGGGGACCGGGTGGGAACCGCCGCAGACGTCGTCACCGCGTCCGGTCCCACCATCATCTTCTGCCGGACCAAGCACGCCACCGACCGGATGGCCCGCCAGCTCGACACCCGTGGCGTGAGAGCGGCAGCCATCCATGGGGACCGCAGCCAAAAGCAGCGGGAGCGGGCCCTGGCCTCGTTCATGCGAGGGGACGTGGACGCGCTGGTGGCGACCGATGTGGCCGCCCGGGGCATTCACGTCGACGGGGTGACGGCCGTCATCCACTTCGACCCGCCAGCAGACGCCAAGGACTACGTGCACCGTTCCGGCCGGACGGCTCGTGCCGGCGCGTCGGGCGTGGTGGTCAGCCTGGTCACCCCGGACAAGGCGGGCGCGGTCAAGAAGTTGCAACGTGACCTGGGTGTGCCCACCGTCACCGGTGCCCCCGATCTCGCCGCTCTGGCCGGCGTCCTGGGCGAGGGCTCGGTGGAGTCGGTGCGGAAGACTCGGGCCGAGCGTGATGCCCGAGTCCGCCACCACGGCTTCGAGGACACCGACCGCACGAACCGGTCCGGCTCAGGTTCCTCCTCGGGCGGGAGGCCTCACCGGAAGAAGCGCCCCGGAGACAGCGCGCCCAAGCGCAGCGGGTGGTCCGGGGCGACGACGTCGTCGCCCCGTCGGCCCGACCGCGACTCGGGCCGGCCGGCCGACGGGAAGCCCTCGCATGGGCGCCGCCCGGGGGAGGGCGCTCCGGCGTCGAAGCCCGGCGGCCCATCCCGGCCCAACCGCCATCTGAAGGCGGGGGCAGGCACGAGGAAGCGCAGCCCAAAGCAGGGTTACAGCCGTTAGCGGTCGGCCGCCCGTTGCCGGGTGAAGGTGCGGCTGGCCCATCGCTGGGCGGACCCGATGACCGGTCGACGGGCTGGCGCTGGCCGCGGCCTACAGTTTGGCGATGCCACCCGAGACGAAGCCGACCGTCACCATCCCCGCCGAGCAGCCGCCGAGCGGCCTGACCATCGAGGAGGTCGAGGAGGGCGGAGGGGCCGAGGCGCGGCCCGGCAACGAGGTCCAGGTGCACTATGTGGGCGTGGCCTGGTCGAACGGCAAGGAGTTCGACTCGTCCTGGGACCGCAACGAGTACTTCGAGTTCCCGCTCGGAGCCGGGCAGGTCATCGCCGGTTGGGACCAGGGCGTTGTCGGGATGCGGGTGGGCGGCCGCCGTCGGCTGACCATCCCGCCCCACCTGGGCTACGGCTCGCGAGGGGCCGGGGGCGCGATCGGGCCCGACGAGACGTTGGTGTTCGTCGTCGACCTGGTCGGGATTCGCTGAGCTCGGGCTCGCCGCTTCCGGCACCGGTACCGATCCCCCGAAACAGCCCCTGAGCGACCTAGCGGAAGAGGTCCTCGCCGGGCGGCCGCACGATCTCGGCGGCCACCGACGCGGGACGGAGCCACGCCGGGTCGACCCCGCGCACGATGGCCGCCGGGACGCCGCGATCCTTGCCCATGACCAGCTCGGCCGCAGAGGCCAGCTCGTCGGCCACGCACACCTCGGTGGCCTCGAGCACGCGGCCGGTGGCGTCCAGCGTCCCTTTGAGATCGATGACCCCGGCCACCCCGGCGATCCCGATGGCCACATCGGTGACCCCCTTGCGCCAGGGGCGCCCGAACGTGTCGGAGACGACCACCCCGACCGAAACGCCGTGACGATGGTGCAGCCCCTCTCGGATGCGACGGGCCGAGCGGTCTGGATCGACAGGAAGCAGGGCGGCGGTACCCGCGTCGACGTTGGACAGGTCCACACCGGCGTTGGCACAGATGAACCCGTGGCCGGTCTCGGCGATGATCAGCTCGGCCCGGCGGCGGACGATCCGGACCGACTCCGATTCGACCAGCCTCGCCTTGGCCGTGGGATCGTCTGGGTCGAAGGCCACCAGCCTGCCCTCGGACTTGGACACCACCTTCTGGGTCACCACCACCACGTCCCCGTCCCGCAGTGACAGGCCAGGAGCCGCCACGATCAGGTCGGCCAGGTCGTCACCGGGCCGGACCTCGCCCATGCCGGTGACCGGGATCACCGACAGGGTGGGTACCGGCTTCGGAGGGTCAGACACGGTGGAGGCCCAGGACGGTTCGGGCCAGTTCGGCTGCCCGTTCGACGCTGGACATGACCGTGGGGGCGACGATGCAGCGCACTCCCTCGGCCTCGACCGCCTCGGCCAGGGCGGCGTCGGCCTCGTCCACGACCAGCGTGCCCACCCAGGAGGCGTACCAACGGGCCACCCCCACCACCGACGCCTCGAACCCGAGCTCGGCCAGCAGGCGGTCGGCCGGGCCCTTGAGGGCGGCGCCGGCCACGATGGGCGAGACACCCACGATCTGGTCGCGTCGGGAAAGCAGCGCCTGGCCGACGCCCGGCACGGCCAGGAGCGGGGCGATGGACACCACGGGGTTGGAGGGGCATACCACGATGGACGAGGCCGTGGCGATGGCATCGAGCACGCCGGGGGCGGGCTGGGCCGACTCGGCGCCCTCGAAGCGCACTCCCGAGACGGCCACGTCGTGGTGGAGATGGACGAAGTACTCCTGGAAGGCCACCTCGGGGCCGTCGGCCAATTGGAGCCGGGTGCGGACCGGGTCGTCGGACACGGGGACCAAGCGCACGTCAACACCCCGGGCCTGGGCCAGCTGGGCCGTGACCTGGCTCAGGGTGTCGCCCTCGGCCAGCCGTTGCGTGCGGAAGAGATGGGTGGCCAGATCCTTGTCGCCCAAGCGGAACCAGGTGAGGCCGCCCAGTTTCTCGAGCGCATCCATCACCGTCCACGACTCGCCGGTCAGGCCCCAGCCGGTCTCGGCGTTGATGGCGCCGGCCAGGGTGTAGAGCACCGTGTCGAGGTCGGGAGAGATATGGAGCCCGTGGAGCTCGGCGTCATCGCCGACGTTCACGATGGCCGTGATCTCGGATGGGGGAAGGACCCGGACCAGCCCGCGGAGGAAGCGGGCGGCTCCGACACCTCCGGCCAGGGCAACGAGCATCCAGGGCAGGCTAGTGCCGTATCGGAGCGTGCGGTCTGCCCCGGCCCATGTGCAAGGCTCCGTGCGTGCCGCCTGAGCGATCTGCGAACGCGGGGTCGGGGACCGCTCTGCCCGTTCCCTCGTCCGACACCCGCCTCACCGTGGCCCTCGATGCCACCCCCCTGCTCGGTCGCCCCACCGGTGTCGGTGTCTTCTGCGCCGGGGCGCTCGGCGGTTTGGCCCAACTCGACGAGGTGGACGTATCCGCCTTCGCCATCAGCTGGAGGAGGCGCCAGGGCATCGTCGGCCTCGTCCCGTCGGGCGTGTCCACCCGCCAACGGGCCATGCCCGCCCGTCCCCTGCATGCGTCGTGGCGCCGCTGGAGCGAGCCCCCGGTCGAGTGGTTCGTCGGGTCCCCCCGGGTGGTGCACGGCACCAACTTCGTCGTCCCCCCGACACGGCACGCGGCCCGGGTGGTCACCGTGCACGATCTCACCATCGTGCGTTACCCCGAGCTGTGCGACCCCTCCACCCTCCGGTTCCCGGCCCTCATCCGCCGGGCGGTGGCTGCAGGGGCCTGGGTCCACACCCCGTCCCGGTTCGTGGCCGACGAGGTCATCGAGGCGTTCCACCTCCCGCCTGAGCGGGTACGCGCCGTCCATCACGGAGTGCCAGTGCTACCGGGTCACCGCGTGCTCCCAGACGCCGCGCCCGGTGGGTCCGGACGGTCCCCGGATGCGGCGCCCGATGCGCTGGCCCTTCCCCCGGGCACGGCCCGGTACGTGCTGGCCGTCGGCACGGTGGAGCCGAGGAAGGACTACCCCTCCTTGGTCGCCGCCTTCGGACTGGTGGCCGAGGCCCGTCGCGATGTGGCCCTGGTCATCGTGGGCTCCGGGGGTTGGGGCTCCGAGGCGTTCCAGGCCGCGGTGGAGGCGTCGCCCGTCCGGGACCGCATCGTCCGTCCCGGCTTCCTCGACGACCCGACCCTGGGCGATGTGCTGCGAGGCGCAGCCGTGCTGGCCTACCCGTCGCTCTACGAGGGGTTCGGCCTCCCACCCCTTCAGGCCATGGCCGAGGGGGTGCCGGTGGTGACGACCAGGGTCGGAGCCATCCCCGAAGTGGTGGGCGACGCGGCCACCCTGGTCGAGCCGCATGACCCCGAGGCCCTGGCCGCCGCGCTGGACGCGGTACTGGGCGGCGGTGACGAGCTCACTGCCCGGGTCGACCGCGGGCGGCGGCGGGCCGAGACGTTCACCTGGTCGGCCTGCGCCACCGGCCTGGTCGGCCTCTACCGGGACACCGTCGCCGGGGCCGGCCGGTGAGCTCACGGCCGCGGGTGCTCCTGCTCGTGGAGCAACTGCGGCGCCAGGCCGCCGGCGGGATCGGTACCTATGTCCGCAGTCTGACCCAGGGTCTGGCCGACCTGTCGGCCGAGGACCGGCCCGGGATCGAGCTGTTCGCCAGCCGGCCGAGCGCCAATCCCGATCCGCTGGCCTCGATGGGGTTCCCGCTCCGCACCTCGGCCCTTCCCGGGCCCCTGTTGACCCGGGCTTGGGACCGAGGGCTCCTGCGAGCACCCGCCGGGTACGACGTGATCCATGCCCTCTCCATGGCCACTCCGGATCCGGCCGCCGCCGCCCTGGTGTCGACGGTGCACGACCTCCTGTGGCGGCATGTCCCCGAAACCTACCCGGCCCGTGGCCGGGCCTGGCACGAGGCGGCCCTCCGACGGGCGCTGGTCCGTTCCGACCGGTTCCTGGTCCCCTCGGACGTGGTGGCCGGAGACCTCGTCGTTGCCGGGGCCTCGGCCGACCGGATCTCTGTGGTCCCCATGGGGTGTGACCACCTGCCGCCGCCGGACCCAGTGGCGGTCGACGCGCTGCTCGCCCGCCTCGGAGTGGCCGGGCCGTTCCTCCTCAGTGTCGGGACCATGGAGCCCCGCAAGAACCTGGTCCGGCTGGCCCTCGCCTATGACCGGATCCGATCGTCGCTCCCCGAGCCCTGGCCGCTGGTGGTGGTGGGACCGAGCGGCTGGGGGGAACAGCTCCACGAGCACTCGGGAGTGATGATGGCCGGCCTGGTCGCGCCGGCCGAGCTGGCCGGCCTTTACGCCCGGGCCCGTCTGCTCGCCTATGTCCCCCTGATGGAGGGGTTCGGCCTCCCGCCGGTCGAGGCGATGCTGGCGGGCGCACCGGTGGTGGCCAGCGACGTCCCCAGCAGCGAATCCGCGGCTTACCAGGTCGATCCCTTCGACACCGACTCGATTGCCGAGGGCTTGTTGGTGGTGGCCACCGACGATGCCTGCCGGGAACGACTACGGGCGGCCGGACGGCTCCGAGCCGCCGGGCTCAGCTGGTCGTCCATCGCCCGGCGGCACGTGGACCTCTGGGAGGAGGTCGGCGGTGGGTGAGGTGAGCCCGGCGCCGGGCTCAGACCAGCTGGGCCTGACCCTCGATGTCTCGGCCGTTCCGGCCGACCCGGTGGGGGCCGGGCAGTACACCCTGCACCTGGCGGCGGCCCTGGCCCGGCGGCCGGACCTCGACCTGACCCTGATCGGCCGCCGGACCGACCGGGAGCGGTGGGGAGAGACGGCACCGGGTGCCCGCCTGGTGGCGGCCGCCCCAAGCCGACGCCCGCTCCGCCTGGCCTGGGAGCAGGTGGCGCTGCCCGGTCTGGTGCGCCGGCTCGGTCCCTCGGTGCACCATGGGCCCCACTACACGATGCCCGAGCGCTCATCGGTTCCCGCCGTGGTGACCGTGCACGACCTCAGCTTCTTCGAGGCACCCGAGTGGCACGACCGGTCGAAGGTGGTGCTGTTCAAGCGGGCCATTCGGATAGCCGCCCACCGCGCCGCCGCCGTGGTCTGCCCCAGCCGGGCCACCGCCGACCAGCTGGCCCGGTGGTGCCGGGTCGACGCCGAGGTCTTCGTGGCCCATCACGGCGTCGACGCCCGCCGCTTCGCAGCCTATGAGCCCGACACCGGCGCCGACGCCGCCGCCCTCGCCCGCATCGATGCCCGCCTGGGCGAGGGCCGGCCCTTTCTGGTCTTCGTCGGCACGCTCGAGCCCCGCAAGGACGTGCCCTCCCTCGTCCACGCCTTCGACCGGATCGCCGATCGCCACCCCGAATGCCTGTTGGTACTGGCCGGCGGGGACGGCTGGGGCGCCGGTGAGGTGGACCAGGCCATCGCCACCGCCTCGTCGGGCCGTCGAGTGGTGCGCACCGGGTACGTGGCCGATGCCGCCGTACCCGCTCTTCTCCGCTCGGCGGTGGCCGCCGTCTACCCTGCCCTCTACGAGGGGTTCGGGCTCCCGGCCCTCGAGGCCCTGTCCTGTGGCACGCCGTTGATCACCACGTCGGGAACGGCCATGGAGGAGGTGGCGGGCGACGCGGCCACCCTGGTGGCCCCCGGGGACGGGACGAGCCTGGCCGAGGCCCTCGATGTGGCGTTGGGGACCGGCTCGGCCGGCGGCACCGGTGAGGGCGACCGCAAGCGGCGCGCGGGACTCGACATCGCCGCCGCCCATACGTGGGAGTCGAGCGCCAGCCGGCACATGGAGGCCTACCGGTACGCCGCTGGGGGCACCGGCCGCTCAGGGCGGGGGGACCACCCGTTGTCCCGCCAGCCGAGCCGGTAGGGTGACCGGTCGTGCGCTCGCTGATCACCGGAGGCCGAGGATTCGTCGGCACCTGGCTGGCCGGCCATCTGCGTGAGCGGGGCGACGAGGTGGTGGCCATCGACTACGAGGTCGATGTCACCGATCCGGCCGCGCTGCTCGATGCGGTGTCCGCTGCCGCTCCCGATGCCATCTACCACCTGGCCGCGCTGACCCATGTCGGGGACTCGTGGAAGGACCCGTTGGCGGTCCTCCAGGTCAACGTGCTCGGCACGGCGGCGCTGCTGGCCGCGGCCCGACAGTGCGGGACCGACCCCCGGGTCCTGGTCACCAGCTCAGCCGAGGTGTACGGCGCGGTCACCGATCCCTCGCTCATGCCTCTCGACGAGCTGACCCCGACCGCACCCCTCACCCCCTACGCGGCGAGCAAGTTGGCCGCCGAGGTCCTCACCGGACAGGCCTTCCGTGGGCACGGGCAGCCGGTCATCGTGGTACGGCCGTTCAACCACATCGGACCCGGCCAGACCCCGAACTTCGCCGTCCCCGCCCTGGCCAAGCGGATCGTCGACGCCGATCGCCAGGGGGACCGGTCCATCGCGGTGGGCAACCTGGCCGCCCGCCGGGACTTCACCGACGTCCGCGACGTCGTCCGGGCCTACCGGCTGTTGATCGAGTCGGGGACCCCCGGTCACGTGTACAACGTGTGCTCGGGGCACGACGTCGCCATCGGGGATATCGCCAACTCCCTCTTGCGACTGGCGGGCACGTCGCTCGGCTTCGAGACGGACCCGGCGCTGGCCCGGCCGGTGGAGGTGCCGGTGCTCCGGGGCGACCCCACCCGCTTGCAGCATGCGACGGGCTGGAAGCCCGAAATCCCCCTCGAGCAGACCCTGGCCGACGTCCTCGAGTACTGGCGCCGACACACCGACTGATCGCCGGTGCGCCCGATTCCCGAGGCCGGACGCGAAGAACGACCCGCCGGAGCGGGCCGTTCTTCAAAGGACCGGAGGGGGTTCCGGTTCCTGCGGCCGACCCGCCCTCTCGGGCGGGCGGCCTGTCCGGCGAACGGCCCAGGGGGGCGGGCCACTGTTCGCCGAATGCCTGGGCGCTGCTCAGGCGCCCGTCTTGATCAGACTGCGGATCTGCGAGCGGGCCCCCCGAGCCTGGACGTGGATCTGGTTGGCCAGATCACGGGCGGGGACGGGGAGACGCTGCTCGAGGGGCACGATAGCCGCTTCGATCCGCTCGATCATGTCTTCCACCTTGGCATCGACGTCCTGCACGACCTTGGTGACGTCGGAGCGAACGTCGCTCAGACGGGTCTCGATCTCCGAACGGGGGTCGGCCAGCCGCCTCTTGAGCTCCTGGCTCTGCACCTGGGCCAGCCGCTTCTTGAGCTCCTGGCGCTGCACCTGGGCCTTCTGAAATCCGATGACGCCGAGGCCGACGGCGACGTAGCCGGCGTCCTTGGCCACGGTGGTGATGTCCTTGGCTGTGGCCGTGAGGGTGGTGGGGAAGTCTGGCATCTTGGTCTCCTTGCGATGGTCGGTGCTGCGATGATCGGTACGGGGCCTCGGAGTGCTCCTAACACATGCAAGTGTATACGTAGTGATAAACGATTGCAAGCACCCGGAGCAGCCCGTCGTTCCGGCGTCCGCAGGGGCCCGCGGCCTGCTCGTTCCGACCCGAAATGCTCCTGAGCAGGAGACTTCTCGCTACCCCCCCGCCGGCCCGATAGCCTCTGCTCCCTGATGGAATCGCTGGCACCGCCGGTTGTCGCCGTCATCGTCGCCCATGATCCCGGTCGGTGGTTCGAGGAGACGCTGGCTTCGTTCAGAGCGCAGAGCTATGAGGAGCTGTCGATCCTCGTGCTCGATGCGGCCAGCACCGGGGACCTCACCGAGCGCGTCGCCGAGGTCCTGCCCAACGCCTACGTTCGTCGCTTCGGCCAAAACCGTGGATTCGGCGCCTCCGCCAACGAGGTCACCTCGATGGTCGGTGGTGCCGCCTACTACCTGATCTGCCACGACGACGTGGCGCTGGCCCCCGATGCGGTGCAATTCCTGGTGGAAGAGGCATTTCGCTCCAATGCCGGCATCGTGTCGCCCAAGCTGGTGAGCTGGGACGACCCCGAACGCCTCCTCGAGGTGGGTATGGCTGCCGACAAGGGCGGCTCGGTGGTGGGCCGGGTCCAGCCCCACGAGATCGACCATGGCCAGCACGACTCGGTCAGAGACGTGTTCGTGGCCCCCGGGGGTTGCACGCTCATCCGCGCCGACCTCTTCGGCGAGCTCGGCGGCTTCGACCCGGCCATCGTGGCGATGGGCGAGGACCTCGACTTCTGCTGGCGTGCCCAAGTGGCCGGGGCCCGGATCATCGTCGCCCCCGACGCCCGGGTCCGGCACCGCGAAGGGCTGGCCAGCGGTGAGCGGGCGCTGCCGCCGTCGCTGGTCGACCGGGTCCGACCGGCAGAGGACAGGCCGGTACCATCGGCATCGGGCCCGGCCGCGTCGCCCGAGTTACCGTCGGGCGAGCTGGCGGCCGACGGTACCGGCGACACCCCGGCGGCAACCCTGTCGCCGACCCACCGGAATGCTCGGCGGCGGGGCGCGGCTGCCACCCCGGCCACCCCGGCGAGCACCGACTCGACCACGCTCCAGGAGTTGCAGCGGCGCCACGAGCTGCTCGCCGTCCTGAAGTGCTACGGGCCGTTCCACCTCGCACGCGTGCTGCCCCAGGTCGTCCTCTTGACCCTCGGCGAGGTGGTGGTGGCCGGATTGGCCGGGAACCGGGTCCGCGTCCGCGCCGTCATGCGGGCCTGGCGGTGGAACCTCGGCCGGTTGGGCGTGATCCGGCGGCAGCGCAAGGAGCTGAAGGGTCATCGCCGGCTGAGCGACTCAGAGATCCGGGTGCAGCAGGTGGGGGGGAGCGCCCGGCTGTCGGCCTATGCCCGCCGTGTGTTCCAGCACGGCTTCCACGGCGCTCACGCCGACGAGCTGGCCGCCGCTGCGGCCTACGACGTCCACGAGAACGATCGTCCCGGGGGAGCGGTGGCCGGATCCCCCTGGCCGCCCGGCGCCGATACCTCGGACGGGGACGACCGGGTGGACGCGACCGAGCAGGGGAGGATGTCGGGGCGGGGCATCGTTACCGCCTGGGTGGTGGCCTTCATCGTCGTCCTCATCGGTTCGAGGGGGCTGTTGACGACCGGGATCCCCGAGGTCGGGCAGTTCGCCTCGTTGCCCGGGTGGGGATCGGTCTTCCATCTGTTCGCAGCCGGTTGGCACCCGTCGGGCGTCGGCACCGCGGCACCGGCCTCACCCGCCTTCGCCATTCTCGGTGTGCTCGGCACCATCCTGTTCGGAGCAATGGGGCTGACCCTCAAGGTGGCCATCTTCGCCTGCATCCCGCTCGGCGCCTGGGGGGCGGTCCGGCTCATGCGCCCCTTCGGTTCGCAGCGGGCGGGCATGGTGGCCGGAATTGCCTATCTGGCCGTTCCGTTGCCCTACAGCGCCCTGGCCCTCGGCCGCTGGGAGGCGTTGATCGTCTATGCCGGTTCGCCTTGGGTGCTGACCCTGCTGTTTCGGGCCACGGCACTGGCCCCGTTCACGACCGGCGCGGCAGGGCGGATCGCGGCACCAGACTGGGGTCGGCGCCGGCCCCCGCGGTCCCGGGTCTTGCGGCGCGTCCTCGCCTTGGGCGTGCTCGAGGCGGTGCTCGTCTCCTTCGCCCCCGCCGCCGTCTTCGTGGTGCTGGGCGTAGCCGTGGCCCTGCTCGTGTCGGCGGCCATCCTCGGAGCCGGGCAGGCGTCCATCAGGGCGCTCGTCACTGCGGTGGGGGCCACCGTTGTCGCCGCCATCCTGTGCCTTCCGTGGCTGATCGGGACCCTGGCCGCCGGCCGGGGGGCGATCAGCGTCTTCGGGGTGCCCAGCGCGCCGTCAACGGCCCCCTCATGGGGTGGCCTCCTCCGCTTCGCCGTCGGTCCGATCGGTGCGTCCCCCCTGGCTTGGGGGTTCATTGTCGCCGCCCTCCTGCCTCTCCTGATCGGTCGGGGAGCCCGGTTCCGGTGGGCGACCCGATGCTGGTCGATCGCCATCGTGTTCTGGCTCCTGGCCTGGGTCATCGGCCGGGGGTGGGCCGGCAGCCTCGCCGTCGACCCCATGATCCTGCTCGGCCCGGCGGCGGCGGCCATCACCATGGCCGTCGGTCTCGGGATCGCTGCGTTCGAGGAGGACCTGCGGTCGGCCACCTTCGGTTGGAAGCAGGCCGCGACGGGGATCGCGGCGATCGCCGTCGTGCTCGGCGCGTTGCCTACCGTCATCTCGGCGTTGCCCGGCCGGTGGAATCTGCCCACCACCGACACGGCCCAGACCGTCGGCTGGATGCCGGCCAAGGCGGCCGCCGGTTCCTTCCGCGTCCTGTGGCTCGGCGACGCACGATCCCTCAACCTCGGCAGCTGGTCAGCGGGCGGCGGGTTGGCCTACGCCACCTCGGAGAACGGGCCTCCCGACGCCACCTGGCTGTGGAATGCAGCCGATCAGGGACCGGCCCGGTCGTTAGCCAACGCCGTCGACCTGGCCCGCGGCGGCAAGACCAACCGGCTCGGCCAGCTCCTGGCCCCGTCCGGCGTCCGCTATGTGGCCGTCGTCACGGCCATCGCCCCGTTCATCCCCGGCCTGCAAGAGACCCAGCAGTACCCACTGCCCGCTGACCTGGACCCGGCCCTGGCCCAGCAGCTCGACCTCCACCCGATCGTGTCCCAGAGTGGGATCACCGTCTACGAGAACGCCGACTGGATCCCGATGCGAGCCGAACTGCCGGCCGTGCCGGGGAAGGGCGCGACCGGCCCCGACACTTCGTTGCCGTCCCCGCTGAGCAGCGCACCGGGGACGCCGATCGTATCCGGCCTCCGGCCGGTCCTGCCCGGCCCGGCCGCCGCCTCGTCGTACCAGGGGCACCTGGTGCCCGGCACGGTCCTGGCCGCGCTGGCCCCGGCCGATCGATGGGCGCTGACTGCTCCGACCGGCCAGGTCCTGTCGAGCTCGCCCTCGTTCGGATGGGCCGCCCGTTACCCGGTGGCCGGCTCGGGGACGGGAACCCTGCGCTTTGCGACCAACCTCTGGACCCCGCTGGGCGTTGCCTTCCAGATCGTGGTGTGGCTGGCCGCCCTCGGCGTGCTGGTGACACGCAGAGGGGTACCCGGCTGGCGCCGCCGCCGTTCTGGCCGAGCCGGCACCTCCGGTCGACCGCAGGCAAATGAGCAGGGCGTCCCGGCGCCCGGCGGGGCCCGATCGTGATCGGGCCGGGCCGCGCTGGTCGCCCACGCCGGGAGAGCGAGCATTCGGCCGGGCGCCGCCTGGCCATCGTGGTGGCCGTGGTGGCCGTGGTGGTGGGGGTCGCCCTCATCGACCGAACGGCTCCGCCCCCCGCCCGCGGCCCCCCCGGTCCTGAGGGCCATGACCATCCCCAGCGCCGGCGCATCGACCTCATCGTGGTATTGCGCCGGTGGCACCACCGGCACCGGATCCCTGGCCAACACGACGATCTACGTCACCAATAGCGGGAACCGCACGGTCGCCGGGGTGGTTGCCACGACGGTGTTCACGGGCAAGACCCCGGCGTCGACCCGCCAGACGATCTCGGTGCCGCCCAACGGCGCCGTCGCCGTCAACCCGGGTATCAACGCTCCCGTTGGCTACGGCGCCTCCACCGTGACGCTGGCCGGGGGAGGGATCGGGGTGACCCAGGTCGCCGCCGGCCCCGACGGGTGGTCCACCGCACCGTGCGCCTCGGTCACGGCAAACAATTGGTACTTCGCCGCTGGAGCGACCACAGCCGGGAACCAGCTCGTCCTGGCCCTGTACAACCCGACGTCCACTGACGCCGTGGCCAACGTCTTGTTCGACACCAACGACGGGGTGATCACACCCCAGCTCTACCAGGGCCTGGTGGTGCCGGCCGGCCAGTTGGTGGTCGAGAACGTCGGCGATTACGTGCAGAACCGGTCGACCATCGCCACGGTGGTGGCGGCGCAGTCCGGCCAGATCGTGGCCGACCAGCTGCAACTGACCAGCTCGGCCAAGAGCGGGCTGTCGCTGGCCCTCGGGGCGCCCGCCGTGCAGCCCCACTGGTACTTCGCCCAGTCCACCAATCCGTCCGGGGCCGGGTCCTCGGTGTCGCTGCTGTTGTCCAACCCCGGGCCGACGGCCGAGAAGGCAGTGATCAGCGTCGGACTTGCCCAGGGCGAAGTGGCCCCGGTCACGGTGGACGTCCCGGCTGCGTCGGTCGTCCCCTTCGCGGCCAGTGGGGCGAACCGGATACCCCACCAGGTCCCCTATTCGGTGGCCGTCACCTCGACCGGTGGCCCCGGGCTGGTGGTGGCCCGGACCGTCCTGGGTCCCGATGGGGGCTCACTTCCCGCCTTCGGGACCATGCTGGGCACCCCCCAGCTCGGCGCCAACTGGCTGGTGCCGGCGCCCGGAGCGGGTACGGCACCAGGCGTCCAGGGCGCGGCGGTGGCCAGCCTGTCCGTGTCCAACCCGGGCCCGGCCCCGGCCAGTGTCGTGGTCGGACCCCTTGGGGGCACGCCGGCCCAGGCCAAGCTGCTCCTGGTGAAGGCGCACTCGCTCCTGGTGCTGGCCGAGCCGCCCGTGGGCGGCCTGGTCACACTCGACGTCCGATCGGACGTTCCGGTGGCGGTGGAAGAGGACAGCCTCCCCAGTGGGGCTACGGGCGTGGTCTCGTCAACCGGGCTCCCCGCCGGCTGAGCGGTGTCCGGCTGCGCGCCGGTTGACCCTGCGGTTTGGACACCGGCTCGCCGCCGGTTGGTAGGGTCGCATCGTGCCGCGTGGTGATTGCCGGCGGCCACGGCCAGGTGGCCATGCACCTGGAGCGACTCCTGGCCGAGCGGGGAGACGAGGTGGCCGGGCTCATCCGAAGCGCCGACCAGGGCGGGGACCTCCGTCTCGTCGGAGCCGTCCCGGTGATCTGCGATCTGGAGCACACCGACGCGGCCACCGTTGCCCGGCACCTGGCCGGGTGCGATGCAACCGTCTTCGCCGCCGGTGCCGGGCCGGGCAGCGGGGCGGCCCGCAAGGAGACGGTCGATCGGGATGCCGCCGTCCTCCTGGCCGAGGCGGCGTCGATGAGTGGTGTCCACCGTTACCTCCTGGTCTCGTCGATCGGCGCCGGCGGCCCACCGCCCCCGGGGACCGACGAGGTCTTTGCCGCCTACCTCCGGGCCAAGTTCGAGGCCGAGGTCGAGCTCCGACGACGGGCACTCGAGCTGACCATCCTCCGACCGGGCCAGCTCACCGACGGAGCGCCGACCGGCCTGGTGGCGCTGGCCACCGAGGTGGGTCGGGGGGCCGTCCCCCGGGCCGACGTGGCCTCTGTCCTGGTCGCGCTGCTCGACGAGCCCCGGACCGCCGGGCTCACCCTCGAACTGGTCGGTGGGCCCACCCCGGTGGCCGACGCGGTCAGCGCACTCGTGGCCTAATCGGGAGCACGGTCGGCCCCAGACGGCGGCAGCCGGCTCACGACCCCCTCGGTGAGGGCTATCGACGACCGGAGGGCGGCGGTGGCGGTGGCGGTGGCCACGGTGCCTGATGGGGCCAGTGCCCCGGCGCCGGCTGTGCCGGCCACGGAGCGGGTGCCTGGGGCCAATGACCGGGCGGCGGTGGCGGCGGTGGCGGCCACGGTTGGGTGGAGTCCTGCTGGCCGCCCGATTGGCCATTGCCGGACTGCTGTCCGCTGCCTGGCTGCCCGGTGGCGTGCGACGAACCGGCAACCTCCGACTCGACCTCCGAGCCCGGCTCGGCGTCGTTGCCGTCGCCGTTGGCCGAGGAACCGGTGCGGGCGTCACCGCTTCCGTTGGCGCCTGCCCGCCCCTCTCCGGAGCCAGCCCCCCCGGAGTCACCGGACTCACCGGAGTCGCCGTTGGGGCGACCGTGCTGTTCGGCCACGAACACCGGCGGCACTGCCTTCACCCCGTTCTCGTGGACCGGCTTCCCGTAGGCCGTGTCGACCAGCTTCCCCACGGTGGCGCCGTCGATCGTCTCCTCGTCGAGCAGGGCGCGGGCCACGGCGTCGAGGCCACCCCGGTGACGGGAGAGCACCTCGAGGGCCCGCTCTTCTTGGTCCCGAAGGATCCGCTCCACCTCGGCATCGATCACCCGGCTGGTGTCCTCCGAGTAGTCACGCGTGTGCATGAGGTCCTCGCCCAGGAACACCTGTCCTTGGGAGCCCCAGGCCATCGGGCCGATCTGGTCGCTCATTCCCCACTCGCGGACCATCTTCCTGGCCAGTTCGGTGTTGCCCACCAAGTCGTTGCTGGCCCCGGTGGAAAGGTCGCCGTAGACGAGGAGCTCGGCCACCCGGCCGCCCATGCGCACGGCCAGCGCGTCCTCGATGTGGATCGCGGGTGGATGTGGCGCTCCTCCACCGGAAGCTGCTGGGTCACCCCGAGGGCCATGCCCGTGGGCAAGATGGTGACCTTGTGCACCGGGTCGGCCTCGGGCAGGACGTAGGCCAGGACGGCATGGCCGCCCTCATGGAAGGCCACCCGCTCTTTCTCGTCGTCCGAGAGGACCAGGCTCTCCCGGCGCTGACCCATGAGGACGCGGTCCCGGGAGGCCTCGAAGTCCTGGGTCTCGACCACCTTGGACCCTCGGCGCACGGCGTGGAGGGCGGCCTCGTTCACCAGATTGGCCAAGTCGGCCCCGCTCATCCCCGGGGTGCCCCGAGCCACCAGGGCCAGGTCGACGTCGGGGGCGATGCGCTTGTCCTTGCAGTGCACCTGCAGGATGGGCAGGCGCTCGTCGAGATCGGGGAGGGGGACCACGATCTGGCGGTCGAACCGGCCTGGACGCAGGATGGCGGGATCGAGGATGTCGGGCCGGTTGGTGGCGGCCATGACCACGACGCCCTCGGTCGGGTCGAACCCGTCCATCTCCGACAGCATCTGGTTCAGCGTCTGCTCGCGTTCGTCATGGCCGCCGCCCAGACCTGCGCCGCGCTTGCGGCCGATGGAGTCGATCTCATCGATGAAGACGATGGCCGGCGCCTGCTTGCGAGCCGTGGCGAACAGGTCGCGCACTCGGCTGGCCCCGACGCCCACGAACATCTCCATGAAGTCCGACCCGCTGACCGACATGAACGGGACCCCGGCCTCACCGGCCACGGCCCGGGCCAGCAACGTCTTCCCGGTGCCGGGGGGACCGACCAGGAGGATGCCCTTGGGTATGCGGGCCCCGATGTCTTTGAACCGAGCCGGCGTCTTCAGGAAGTCGACGACCTCGCTGATCTCCAGTTTGACGCCGCCATAGCCGGCAACGTCATCGAATGTGGTCGATGGTCGTTCCGTCGAGTAGAGCTTGGCTTTCGACCGCCCGATCGACATGATGCTGCCCATCTGTCCTTGAGCCCTTCTACTGATGAAATAAAAGACGCCCAAGATGAGGATGATGGGGAGCAGGTAGATAAGGATGCTCGTCAACGGATTCTGCTTGGGATTGACCACCGTGTACTGGACGTTGCCCGCCTTGAGGGCGGTGTACTCGGAGTCGATGACCGGATTGGGCCCAGACACCGTGTAGCTGGTCCCGTTGTCGAGCGTGCCGGTGATGGTGCCCGAGGAATTGTCGATCTGAGCCGTCTTGACCTGCTTGTCCTGGACCTGGGTCAGGTAGTTCTGGTAGCTGATCGACTTGGCCGAGGACTTCGAGAGGAGCGACGGTGCGGCGATGACCGCGATGATGGCCACGATGGCGATCGCGTAGATGAGCCGCATGTTCCGGCCCTGACCGGGCGTGCCCTGGCCCGGGCCCCCGGGACCGGAGGGGCCGTTCTGGCCACTTGGCTGATCAGGGTTGGTCGGAGGCACCGCACCATGCTAGGCGCCTCCGACATGCCTTGATGCATCGCTTCCCCGCCACCCGAGGCGAGGCGGTGATCGGTAACGTGTCGGGGTGATCGACGGAGGTGATCGGGGCGCGAGCTCCGGGGGCGGAGCAGGGGGTCGGCCTCCTCGAACACCCCGCCCGGCCAGCGCCGTTCCCGTGACCGGTCCGCTGGCCCCGGTGCAGGCCCAGCCACCGCCCCCACCCCCTTCTCCGGCGCCACCGGCGCCACCCCCACCGCCCTCCCCTCCGGCGTCGCCTCCTCCGGGGTCGCCTCCTCCGGGGTCGCCGCCATTGCCGCAATGGCCTCCGCCTCCGGTCCGGTACCGAAACGACACCGGACCCGTCCAGGACCCGGTGGCCGTCGAGGCCGAGACCCACCAGCGCGCCGTGCCGCTCGACCGGCAGCTGGCAGCCGGCTTCGCCCCGCGGACCAGACCGGACGCATGGCTGTGGCTCATCCTCGCCGCCTTGGGCTTCCTGGGGGGCCAGATCATCGCCTCGATCTTCGTGATCATCTCGGCGGCGATCACCGGCAACTCGCACAACATCTCGGCATTGTCCCGCCTGAACGTGCCCCCGGAGTGGTACGTCGTGTCGACGCTGCTCGGCCTCTGGGTGGGCTTCTTCGGCGCCCCGTGGCTGGCCAGCCGGGTCCGGGGTACGGGCCGGCTGGTCCGGGACCTCGGGTTGCGGTTCCGCTGGATCGACCTGGTCGGCGTGCCCATCGGCATCGCCGGCCAATACCTGGTCGCGGCCATGTACATTCCACTCGAGAGCCATATCCACAACTTCAACCAGCGGTTCAGCGCGCCCGGCCAGAAGCTCACCGGCGCGTCCCACGGGGCCGGCTTCGCCGTCATCGCCCTCTTCACTGTCGTGGGCGCCCCGTTCTTCGAGGAGCTGTTCTTTCGTGGCCTGATCCTGCGGGCCCTGTCCCGGTTGTTCGGCACCATGGGCCGATGGGTGGGCCCGGCCCTCGCCATCGTGATCACCGGTGTCTTGTTCGGCCTGGCCCACGCCGAGTCGCTCCAGCTCCTGGGACTGGCCACCTTCGGGGTCGTCCTCTCGTTCATCGCCTACCGAACGGGGCGCCTGGGCATGAACATCTTCGCCCATGCCTCCTTCAACCTGGTGGCCATCATCGCTGTCCTGGCCACCGGTACCGGCGTCATCCGTTGACGTGGTGACCTCACCGGCACGGCCCGCGGCCCACGCAGCGGCCCACTCGCCCCGGCCGGCGCGGGCCCCGGCCCTGCCGATGTCGCCGCGCTGGCGCCGATGGACCGGTCCGGGGTCGTGGGCGGCCTGGACCAACCTGTTGGTCGTCCTCGGCGTCATCGCCGTGGCCCTGTGGCAGCTCCACCCCTCGCTCTTGTTGGCCAACACCACGACGACTGGAGGCGACACCGGCGCCCATGTCGTATTGCCCGCCTTCATGAAGTCGAACCTCTTGGCCCATGGCCAGCTGACCGGCTGGGACGCCGACTGGTACGACGGCTTCCCCCTCTACACCTTCTACTTCCCCTTGCCCGGCGTGCTGACGGTGGTGCTGAACGCCCTCGTCTCCTACGACGTCGCCTTCAAGTTGGTGACCATCCTGGGAACGGTCACCCTGCCCATCGCCGCCTGGGCGTTCGGGCGCCTGGCCGGTCTCCGGAACCCCGGACCGGCGTGCCTGGCCGCAGCCACCCTGCCCTTCCTCTTCGAGCCCAGTTTCTCCATCTACGGTGGGAACCTCCTCTCCACCATGGCCGGCGAGTACTCCTACTCCCTCGGGCTGTCGTTGGCCCTCGTCTTCCTCGGCGTCGTGGCGCACGGCCTGCGCACCAATCGCCAGCGGGGCCTCGCTGCGGTCCTCCTGGCCGCCACGCTGCTGTGCCACCTCATCACCGGCTTGTTCGCCATCGCCGGGGCGGTCGTGTGGCTGGTCCTCGACCACGACCTGGCCCGGGGCGTGCTGTCCGGAGCTCGTGGGCGAGCGGCCCGGGCCCGTTGGTCGGCCAAGGTGCTCTGGTCGGTGGTGGTGGGCGCGGTCGGCATCGCCCTGACCGCGTGGTGGCTGGTCCCCTTCCTCCTCGATCAGCAGTACACCACCAACATGGGTTGGCTGAACGTCGACGGCTTCCCGCACCTGTTGTTCCCGGGATCGGCGCGGTGGGTGCTGGCCGTGGACGTGGTCGGCGTGGTGGCCATGGTCGTGTGGCGGAACCGGGTGTCCTTGTTCATCGTGGTGATGGGTGGGATCTCGGCCGGGGTGGTCTGCCTCGATCCGCAGGGAAAGCTCTACAACGTCCGGTTCCTGCCCCTGTGGTTCCTGTGCCTCTATCTCCTGGCCGGGTTGGCCGTGGCCGATGTCACTGCGGGCGTGGCCCGGCTGATGCGAAGGCACCGCGTCGATCGCTGGGTGGAGGCGGTCGAGCGCTCCGCCGATCACGCGCCGGCAGACTGGCATCCCGGCATGCGGATCACCCGGTACCGGCGCCCCCGTCCCCCGGCCCGTCCGCCGGCTGCCATCGCCGGGGCATTGCTCTGCCTGGTCGGCGCCCTGGTGGCGGTGGTGCCCCCCTTGGCCCTCCCGGCCAGCGCGCTCTCCCGGGTCGGTGTGACCGTGGGGGCCGACCAGCCGAGCGCCTGGGCGACCTGGAACTACTCGGGCTACGAGCGAAAGCCGGACTACCCCGAGTACAAGTCGCTCATGCAGACCATGGCAACGGTCGGCGCCGACCAGGGATGCGGACGGGCCATGTGGGAGTACGATCCCTCGCTCAATCGCTTCGGCACCACCATGTCGTTGATGCTGCTGCCCTATTGGACCAACGGGTGCATCGACTCCATGGAGGGCCTACTGTTCGAGTCGGCCACCACCACTCCCTTTCACTTTCTCAACCAGAACGAGCTGTCGGCCACGCCGTCGAACGCCATGGTCGGCCTGCCCTACGGCGGGCTGAACGTGCCCCTCGGGATCGAGCACCTCCAACTGCTGGGCGTCCGCTACTTCATGGCCTCCTCGCCGTCGGTCCAAGAGGCGGCGGCGGCCGATCCCGCCGCCACCCTGGTCGCCTCGAATGGGCCGTGGAGAACCAGTTACAACGGCGAGATGCTCGACACCACGTGGAAGATCTACCGGATCGCCGGCACCTCGCTGGTCGAGCCCCTGGCCAATCGACCGGTGGTCTGGAACAACGTGGGCCCGGGCCAGACCGACTGGCTGCCGCCGTCGCTGTCCTGGTACCAGAACCCGGCCCGGTGGAGCGTGGTGCCCACCTCGGGTGGACCGGCGGCCTGGCCACGCGTGCCTGGCACCGACACCGCTCCAAGGACCGTGCCCGAAGCGCCCACCGCCGTTTCGTCCGTCTCCACATCGAACAACACCGTCCGGTTCCACGTGAGCCGGATCGGCACACCGGTCGAGGTGAAGGTGTCGTACTTCCCCAACTGGAAGGTCAGCGGGGCCATGGGCCCATGGCGGACGGCGTCCAACATGATGGTGGTCGTGCCGACCAGTCACGATGTGGTCCTCCAGTACGGGACGTCAAGAGCCGACCGCATCGGCTGGACGCTGACCGCGGCCGGGGTGGTGGCTCTGTTCGCGCTGGGCTGGTGGACGCTGCGCACCCGCCGGCTACGCCGCGGGCGGGCCGGGGCATGATGCCGGTCCCATCGGCATCGGGCAGGAGGCCGGTGCCGATGGCATCTTCCGCCCTTGCTACTCTCCGACCCATGCGAGCCCGGAGACCGACCCTGGCCGCCGTTGCCCTCGTAGTGGCCTCGGGTCTCGGCCTGGCCGCTTGCGGGGGAGGCTCACCGGCGGCGGTCAAGAAGCCTGTCGCCACGACGACGGCGCCGACCACGCCCGGGGCCCCGACCACGACCACGACGCAACCGCTCGGGCCCGATCTGGTGACCCAGTTGAACGGTCAGCTGAGCCAGCTGGACATCATGTTGAACCAGGCCACCACCGATCTGAGCCAGGCACCCAGCGACTCCTGAGCGCACGTTGGCCCCACGGGTTCGGGGATGCGGGCTGACTAAGATGCCTGGGCCATGACCAGCCTCGCCGACATCTTCAAGGCCTACGACATCCGAGGCACGGTCCCCGATCAGCTCAACGCCGACCAGTGCCGGGCCATCGGCGAGGCCATGGCCCGATTCAGCGGTGGCCCCCGGCTGCTGTTGGCCCGGGACATGCGCGAGTCCGGGGTCGAGCTCAGCCACGCCTTTGCCGAGGGGGCGAGGTCGGCCGGGGTGGCGGTGATCGACCTGGGCCTCGCCTCGACCGACCTCTTGTACTTTGCCACCGGCCGTCTCGATGCCCCAGGGGCCATGTTCACCGCCTCCCACAACCCGGCCCGGTATAACGGCATCAAGCTCTGCCTGAGCGGGGCCCGGCCCATCGGGCGGGACACGGGTCTTTTCGAGATCGAGGAGAACGCCCAGGAGCTCCTCGACCGGTGGGGAGCCGGCGGCCCCCCGGCGGTCGACCCGACGGCGATGGCCCCGATGGAAGAGCGGAACCTCCTGGACGAGTACGCCGATCACGTCCGCTCGTTCGTCGACCTCGACGTCCTGCGACCGTTGAAGGTGGTGGCCGACACGGCAAACGGCATGGGCGGGCTCGTCGCCCCCAAGGTCTTCGCCCCCCTCCCCTTCGACGTGGAGATCCTCTTTCCCGAGCTCGACGGCAACTTTCCCAACCACCCGGCCGACCCGATCCAGCCCGACAACCTGAAGGCGTTGCAGGCCGCAGTCCTGAGGGCGGGGGCCGACGTCGGCCTGGCCTTCGACGGGGACGCCGACCGCGTGTTCCTGGTGGACGAGCACGCCGAGCCGGTGTCTGGGTCGTTGACCACCGCGCTGGTGGCCGCCTCCATGCTCGACAAGCACCCGGGCTCGACCGTGCTCTACAACTGCATCTGCTCACGGGTCGTACCCGAGGTGGTTGCCGAGCACGGCGGGACGGGCATCCGCACCCGGGTGGGGCACAGCTACATCAAGGCGGTGATGGCCGAGACCGGAGCCATCTTCGGCGGTGAGCACTCGGGGCACTACTACTTCGCCGAGAACTACCGGGCCGATTCAGGGATCATCGCGGCCATGTTGGTCCTGGAGCTGTTGAGCGTCACCGGGAAGCCGCTCTCAGAGCTGCTCGCTCCCTACAAGCGCTACTCGGACTCGGGCGAGATCAACACCGAGGTGCCCGACCCGGCCGATGCGGTCGAGAAGATGGCCGCGGCCGTCGAGGCCGCCCATGGCGAGCTGGGCACGGCCGATCGTCTCGACGGCCTGACCGTCGACCGGGGGGAATGGTGGTACAACATCCGGCCATCCAACACCGAGCCGCTGTTGCGCCTCAACGTCGAAGCGCGCACCGACGAGGAGTGCCGGCGCCACGTCGATGACATCCTGTCCGACGTGTCCCGCATCACCGGCGCCTAGGCCATGTCGAGGCGCCCAGGTCATGTCGAAACGGGTCATGTCGAAACGGGCCATGTCGAAACGGGCCATGTCGAAACGGGCCATGTCGAAAGGATCGAGACGGCCCGCCCGGCCGGACCGGGACCGCACCACACCAAACCAAGGAGAACGTGATCATGTCGCTCGACCCACTCTTGCTCGGGGTGCTCGCCTGCCCCGAGGACAAAGGGCCGTTGCTCTACTTCGCCGACGAGGACCGCTTGTACAACCCCCGCCTCCACCGGAGCTACGAGGTCCGTGACGGCATTCCCGTCATGCTCATTGACGAGGCCACCGCGGTGTCCGAGGAGGAGCACGCGCGGCTCATGGCGAAGGCGGATGCCGGAGGGGCAACATCCACGCAGGAGAAAGCCGGCGCGTGAGCGGAACGGCTGGTGCCCCGGCTGACGGCGGGGGATCCAGTCCTCTCCCTGTCGACACCCTTGATATGTGGGGGGCCACGGCCGACCTCCCCGAGCAGGTGGCCGACGCCGTGGGCGGCTCGGCGGCCCTGGCCGGGCTACCCGGCCGCGATCGGGTCGAGAACGTCGTGGTCCTGGGCATGGGCGGCAGCGGCATCGCCGGCGACGTCCTTGCCGCCACTGCCGCGCCCTTCATGGCCGTCCCGGTGTCGGTGGTGAAGGGCTATCAACCACCCGACTTCGTTGGTTCGGGCTCGTTGGTCTTCGCCCTGTCGTTCTCGGGCAACACCGAGGAGACGCTCGAGGCGGCCGGGTTGGCCTACGAGGCGGGTGCGGCCCTGGTCGTGGTCTCGGGAGGGGGACAACTGGTGCGCCTGGCCGAGGAATGGCGCGTCCCCGTCGTCCCGGTGCCGACCGGCATTCCCCAGCCCCGCGCCGCCCTCGGGGCCATGTCCGTTCCCCCGATCGTCGTCCTCGAGGAGATCGGGCTGTTCCCGGGGGCAGGGCACTGGGTGAACCAGGCTGTCGAGCAACTGAAGCGGCGACGGGATGAGCTGGTGAAGCCGAAGAGCGTGGCCGAGGACCTGGCCCGCCGGATCGGGCGGACCATACCGCTGGTGCACAGCTCCGAGGCGCTCGGAGCGGCCGCCGCCCTGCGGTGGAAGGCGCAGATAAACGAGAACGCCAAGTCGCCGGCCTTCTTCGCCGTCTACCCGGAGCTGTGCCACAACGAGGTCGCCGGCTGGGGCCAGCACGGCGACGTGACCCGCCAGGTCATCTCGCTGGTCAACCTCCGTCACGATGCTGAACATCCCCAGGTGGCTCGCCGATTCGAGCTGGTGGCCGACGTATTGCGGGAGGTGGTGGCCGGCATCATCGAGGTACGGGCGGCTGGCGAGGGAGACCTGGCTCAGCTCCTCGACCTGGCCCTGATCGGGGACTTCGTGTCGTTGCACCTGGCCGCCCGGGAGGAGATCGACCCCGGGCCCATCCCGGCGCTGGACGACATCAAGCGGCGTTTGCTCGAGTCCTGAGCCGGGGGTCCCGGACGGGCCGGAGCCCGAGGGCGCTGCCTCGCCCTCAGCCTGCTCCCTGGCGGCTCTGTGCCGAGTGACCGTTTCCTGTGCCGTGCCCGTTTGTGGCTCTGCGCCCTGGAACCGTTGCGCCCTGGAACCGCTGCGCCCTGGAACCGCTGCGCCCTGGAACCGCTGCGCCCTGGAACCGCTGCGCCCTGGAACCGCTGCGCCCTGGAACCGCTGCGCCCTGGAACCGTTGCGTCTCTGTGTCCGGGAGGTGGCGATTGTGTGAACCCGAAGGTCCCGCCCGTCGCGTAGCCGGGGGCGGGCGTATGCTCGACGAGGTGAGCTACGTGCGGGTCTGTGGTTGCAAGTCGAAGCCAGTCGCAGGCGAAACGACCCACGTAAGGCAACTCCTGGTTGCTGAGCATGGTGCGGCTTAGGAGTAAGACCTGCCCGCAGCGTCCCCGACTCTCGGGGGCGGGCGGAGATGGGGTGACGCGTGCCGTTCACGGTGCCGCCGGGTTGTCGACCGCGGCGCGGTCAGGGAGCCGCCGGTGCCGGGCCGCCATTCCCACTGCAGGCGAGTGTGGGGTCAAAGACCAGGTCAGCCGCACGTAGCGCACACGTCCCATCCACGTCATGACCGATCAGGAGGACCGGCCGACCCAGTAGCCCCGAACCACACAGCAGTTCCAACCACACAGGAGGGCGAGCAAGTGGACGTTGTCATCGCGAATGGCCGCAGGATCGTGCCTGATGCCGTACGGGCACTCGTCGGGGAGAAGGTGGGCCGGCTGGGCCGATACTGCCCGGGCCTCGACCGGGCCGAGGTGCGTTTCAGCGAGGAGCACAATCGCCGAATCGTGGACAGGGAGATCTGCGAGGTCATCATGACCGGCCATGGACGGGTCGTCCGAGCCCGGGCCGCCGCCCCCGAGGCGCTGGCCGCGGTGGACCGGGTGATGGAAAAGCTCGAGCATCAGCTGGAGAAGACCAAGGGGCGGCTGATCAACTCCCATCAGGGGCGGCCATCGAGCGCGGCGGTCCGAACACTGCAACGACCGAAGGTGCGCACCGCATAGCCGCACTGCGTGACCAGGGCCCTCCGAGACCGCCGGGAGGGACTGATCGGTAGAATGGGTGGCCTATGAGCGTTTTCACCAAGGTTCTCCGCGTGGGCGAAGGGAAGAAGGTCCGCCGGCTGGCCGAGCTGGTTCCCCTCGTGAACGACCTGGAGCCGGAGATGGAGGCGCGCTCGGACGCCGAGCTGCGAGCGGCCACCGACATGTTCCGCCAACGCTTGGCTGATGGCGAGACCCTCGAGGACATGCTGGTCGAGGCCTTCGCCGTGGTGCGCGAGGGCGCATGGCGGGTCCTCGGCCAGCGGCACTTCGATGCCCAGCTCATGGGGGGCATGGCCCTCCACTTCGGGTGGATCGCCGAGATGAAGACGGGCGAGGGGAAGACGCTGGTGTCCACCCTTCCCGTCTACCTGAACGCCCTGGCCGGTGACGGTGTCCACCTGGTCACGGTCAACGACTACCTGGCCACTCGGGACGCGGCGTGGATGGGCCGGCTGCACAACTTCCTCGGCCTCACCGTGGGCCGGGTCGGGCCCGACATCGAGGACCCGGCGGACAAGCGCCTGGCCTACCAGGCGGACGTCACCTACGGGACCAACACCGAATTCGGGTTCGACTACCTGCGGGACAACATGGCCCGGTCCAAGGACGCCATGGTCCAACGCGGGCACCATTTCGCCATTGTCGACGAGGTGGACTCCATCCTCATCGACGAGGCCCGGACCCCGTTGATCATCTCGGGACCGGCGGCCGAGTCGGCCAAGCTCTACTACCAGTTCGCCGGGATCGTCCGCACGCTGCGGGTGAACGACGACTACGAGGTCGACGAGGAGAAGAAGATCGTCGTCCCCACCGAGTCGGGCATCGAGAAGGTGGAGCGCCAGCTCGGGGTGAGCAACCTCTACGACTCCGTGGCCGTCAACCACGTCCACCACCTCACCCAGGCCCTCCTGGCCAAGGAGCTCTACCGCCGGGACAAGGACTACCTGATCGACCAGGGCGAGGTGAAGATCGTCGACGAGTTCACCGGGCGGACCCTGGACGGCCGCCGGTGGTCGGACGGCCTTCACCAGGCGGTCGAGGCCAAGGAGCGGGTGCGGATCAAAGAGGAGAACCACACCTGGGCAACGGTGACGCTCCAGAACTACTTCCTCCTCTACGAGAAGTTGGCCGGGATGACCGGCACGGCCGAGACGGAGGCGTCGGAGTTCGCCAACACCTATTCGCTGCCCGTGGTGCCGATCCCCACCAACAGGCCCCTCATCCGGGCCGACGCAGCCGACCTCATCTACAAGTCCGAGGAAGCCAAGTTCGCCGCTGTGGTCGACGACATCGCCGAGCGGCATGCCACCGGCCAACCGGTCCTGGTGGGCACGGCATCGGTGTCCAAGTCCGAGCAGCTCTCGCGTTTGCTCGAGAAGAAGGGAATACCCCACGAGGTGCTGAACGCCAAGCAGCACTTCCGGGAGGCCGAGATCGTGGCCCAGGCGGGGAGGGTCGGCGGCGTGACCGTGGCCACCAACATGGCCGGGCGGGGCGTCGACATCATCCTCGGCGGGAACCCGGAGCTGTTGGCCGTGCACGAGGTGCGGGCCGAGGGCCTCGACCTCGAGTCCGACGAGGGGAAGGCGGCCCTGGCTGCCGCCCAGGCCCGGTTCGAGCAGTCGTGCGCCAAAGAGGGCGAGGAGGTGCTGGCCGCCGGCGGCCTCTACGTCCTGGGCAGCGAGCGCCACGAGAGCCGCCGGATCGACAACCAGCTCCGCGGCCGGGCCGGCCGCCAGGGAGACCCCGGCGAGAGCCGCTTCTTCCTCTCGCTCGAGGACGACCTCATGCGTCTGTTCGCCACCAACGCCATGAGCTGGGTCATGAACCGCGCCCTACCCGACGAAGTGCCCATCGAGGCGAAGATGGTGACCAAGGCCATCGAGCGGGCCCAGAACACGGTCGAGGGCCGCAACGCCGAGACTCGGAAGGACGTCCTGAAGTACGACAAGGTCATGGACAAGCAGCGCAAGGTCATCTATGAGCGGCGGCTGCAGATCATCGAGGGCGAGGACCTCCGCGACGAGACCCTGGAGCTGCTCGAGTCGACCATCACCGTACTGGTGGCCGACGCGTGCCCCAGCGACTACGTCGAGGAGTGGGACCTGCCCCGCCTCATCACCGAGGTGACCCAGTACTTCCCGACCCAGTTCGTGGCCGAGGACCTGGACGAGGCGACCACCACCGGACAGGTGATCGAGAGCCTGGTGACCGAGGCCCTCGAGCTCTACGCCGAGCGGGACGAGAGCCTGCCCGGCGGCGAGGAGACGGCCCGCCAGCTCGAGCGGGACGTCATGCTCCAGATCATCGACCAGCGGTGGCGAGACCACTTGGCCGACATGGACTACCTCCGGGAGGGCATCAACCTCCGGGCCATGGGCAACCAGGACCCGCTGGTGGCATGGGAGCGTGAGAGCTTCGCCATGTTCGAGCGGCTCATGGAGGGGATCACCGACGACTACCTTCGGTACATCTTCCACGTCCAGGTGCTGACCGAGCAGGCTCCCGAGCCCGACCTTGGCCAGGCCAACTACATCGCGGCCGACGATCCCGTCCAGGACGCGGGCCCGATGGCCGCGGCGTTGGCCGGGCAGGTGTTGATGGAGGCCGAGATGGCTCTGTCCGAAGACCAGGCGGCCAATGGCCACGCCGCCAACGGGCCCGTATCCGCCGGGCCCGGCTCGGGCAGCCCCGCCTCCACCCGACGGGCCAATCGAGCCTCCGACCCGGGTGAGATCCAGGCCCCCATCGTGAAGTCGGACCACGAGAAGGTGGGACGGAACCAACCGTGCTGGTGCGGGAGCGGCAAGAAGTTCAAGCTCTGCCACGGCGCCAGCTGAATGCCGCCGGCTGGCAGCCCCCGCCCCGGGGCTGAGACCGAGCGCGTCGACATCCCGGCCCGTCTGACCGAGTTGAGCGAGCGCCTGTCGGTGGCCGAGCACTACCTGGGCATCGAGCAGCTGCGCGCCCGACGCGCCGAGCTCGAGGCGTCGGCCTCGCTCCCCGACCTCTGGGACGACCCCGATAACGCCCGGAGCGTGACCACCGAGCTGGGCCGCGTGACCGAGGACATCGAGCTGCTCGACAACCTGTCCGGGACGCTGTCCGACGCGTCGACCCTCTACGAGCTGTCCGAGGAGGAGGACGACCAGTCCCAACGGCCCGAGGTCGAAGCAGGCTTGGCTGACCTCGATCGCCGGCTCGGGGACCTGGAGCTCCGGTCGCTGTTCGCCGGTGACCATGACGAGCTCGACGCGGTGGCCGAGATCCACGCCGGGGCGGGCGGTACCGATGCGCAGGACTGGGCCGAGATGCTGCTCCGGATGTACACGCGGTGGGCCGAGCGCCGTGGGTTCGAGATCGAAGTGGACGAGGCCACCCCGGGCCAGGAGGCCGGCCTGTTGTCGGCCACCTTCATCGTGAAGGGCCGTTACGCCTTCGGCCTGTTGGCCGCCGAGCGCGGTGTCCACCGTCTGGTCCGTATCTCGCCCTTCGACGCCCAGCATCGGCGCCAGACCAGCTTCGCCTCGCTCGACGTGGTCCCCTTCCTCGAGGACGTCTCCGGAGAGGTGGACATCGACGAGAAGGACCTCCGGATCGACACCTACCGGTCATCGGGAGCCGGAGGCCAGCACGTGAACAAGACGGACTCGGCCGTTCGCCTCACCCATCTGCCCACCGGCATCGTGGTCTCGTGCCAGAACCAGCGGAGCCAGCACCAGAACAAGGCCAAGGCCATGCAGATCCTGGGGGCCAAGCTGGCCGAGCGGCAACGGGCCGAGCGGGAGGCGGAACTCGAAGCGCTCTCGGGTGATCGGGCCGACAACGTGTGGGGGAATCAGATCCGCTCCTATGTCATGGCCCCCTATCAGCTGGTCAAGGATCTTCGCACCAACGAGGAGACCGGAAACGTCGAGTCCGTCCTCGACGGGGACCTCGACGCCTTCATGGAGGCGGAGCTGCGCAGGCAGGCTGAGCTGCGCCGAAAGGCGGATTGACCGGGGCTACCCCGGTCGGGTGGCCAGGGCGGTTACACTTCCTCCGGATGGGACCGCACTCGTTCCGCCATCCCCCTCTCTCATGATGTCCTTCTCATGATCCGTTTCGACAACGTCACCAAGACGTACAAGGGCACCACCGTGGCGCTCCATCAGTGCTCGGTGGAGATCGACAAGGGCGAGTTCGTCTTCCTCGTCGGTCCGTCGGGATCGGGAAAGACGACCTTCATCCGCCTGCTCCTCCGTGAGGAGTCGCCGGACTCCGGTCGCATCTGGGAAGCGGGCAAAGAGATCGGCCACCTGTCCAAGTGGCGCATCCCCTACCTCCGCCGGAACATCGGTTGCGTCTTCCAGGACTTCCGACTGCTCCCGAACAAGAACGTCTTCGAGAACGTCGCCTTCGCCCTTGAGGTCATCGGCCGGCCCAAGCACGTCATCAGCCAACAGGTTCCACAGGTCCTCGACCTGGTGGGTCTGTCGAAGAAGCGCAACAACCTCCCCCACGAGCTCTCCGGCGGCGAGCAACAGCGCGTGGCCGTGGCCCGGGCCTTCGTGAACCGCCCGCTGATCCTGCTGGCCGACGAGCCCACCGGGAACCTTGACCCCACCACCAGTCTCGGGATCATGCGGCTGCTCGACCGGATCAACCGCACCGGCACCACCGTGGTCATCGCCACCCACGACGCCGGCATGGTCGACCAGATGCGGCGCCGGGTCATCGAGCTCGACCGGGGCGTGCTCGTGCGCGACCAGGCCCGCGGTGTCTACGGCATCGACAGTGCGGTCGCCGCCCAGGGTGCCGGGTCACCCACCGGCACGGTGGTGGGGAACGGTCTCGACGGAGGATTGGTGATCGAGGCCTGATGCCCGTCTCGGTTGGGTACATCTCCAAGGAAGCCGGCACCAACCTGTGGCGGAACCGGCTCATGACCGTCGCCGCCGTGTTGACGGTGGCCGTGTCCCTGGCCCTGGTCGGCTCGGCCCTGCTGTTGAAGCAGGGTGCCTCGAACGCCACCACGCGGTGGCAGCAGGGCGTCGACGTCGTGGTCTTCGTGCAGCCCAAGGCCGCGCCGGCCCAGAACACCGCCATCGGCACCGAGCTCAAGCAGCTCCCGTTCGTGAAGTCGTGCACGGCCCGAAGCCAGGCCTGGGATTACGCCGAGGCCAAGCAGCTGGAGCCGCCCGACCTGTCCAACGCGTTGAGCGTGTCCGACGTGCCCTCGTCATGGCGATGTCATCTCACCGACGCATCCCAGGCATCGGTGATCCAGACCGAGTTCACCGGCAAGCCCGGTGTGGCCACCGTGGCCTCACCCACCCAACAGATCCACACCATGGAGAACGTGATCCACGTCCTCCAGTGGGTCTTCCTGTCCATTGCCGTGGTGCTCTTGCTGTCGGCCTCGGTGCTCATCTTGAACACCATCCGCATGGCCATCTTCGCTCGGCGCCGTGAGGTGTCGGTCATGAAGCTGGTCGGTGCCACCAACTGGTTCATCCGATTGCCGTTCATGGCCGAAGGACTGGTTCAGGGACTGCTCGGGGGAGGCGTGGCCGTCCTGGCCGTCCTCGGTCTGTACTGGGGCATCGGGCTGGACGTCCCCCATGACGCCAGTGGATCGATCACCGCCCAGATGGCCATGGGCGGGTGGGAGGTGGCGGCCACCTGCATCCTGGTCCTCGTGGTCGGCGTGGGTGTGGGCGTGATCGGTTCGGCCTTCGCCGTCCGCCGCTTCCTCGACGTCTGACCGAGGACGGCGGCTGGACGAGTGGGGCCGCTCGACCAGGTGGCCCGCTGGCCGGTGGCCACCGCCGCGGCCGGAATCGTCGGTGCCCGCCCGACGGTAGGACATCCCGGCTCGACTGGAGGACCTCCCGGCATCCTCGACTCGGTCGGTGACGTGGAGCGCCGCTATCGGTGGGCGTCGGTGACCAAGCCGGTCGCTGCCCTGGCCGTCCTGGTGGCGGTGGAGGAGGGCACCATGGACCTCGACGAGCCGGCCGGGCCCCCCGGGTCGACGGTCCGACATCTGCTGGCCCACGCCTCGGGCCTCGGGCCCGAGAGCCGTTCGCCCCTCGGTGCGCCCGGTACCCGGAGGATCTATTCCAATGCCGGTTTCGTATGGCTGGCCGAGTTGCTGGCCGAGCGTTCGGGCATGGCCTTCTCCGCCTACGTCGCCGATGGTGTCCTCGGCCCCCTGGGCTTGGCCGGGACCGTCCTGCCCGAGGGAGCCTCGCCCGCCTCCGGGCTGGCCGGTCCGCTCGACGACCTCCTCCGCTTGGCCGCGGAGCTTGCCGCCCCCACGCTCATCAGTGCTGAAACCCATCGGGTGGCCACGTCGGTGGCCTTCCCCGGGTTGGCCGGGGTCCTGCCCGGCTTCGGCCGGTTTGAGCACTGTGACTGGGGGCTGGGCCTCGAGATCCGCGGGACCAAGCACCCCCACTGGACCGGGGACCACAACTCGCCGGCGACCTTCGGCCATTTCGGTCAGTCGGGTTCGTTTGTGTGGGTCGACCCGGTCGCCGGCCTGGCCTGTGCCGGCCTGGCCGACCGCCCGTTCGGGGCGTGGGCCGCCCAGGCTTGGCCGCGACTGGCCGATGCGGTCCTCGCCGATGCCGGGCTGGCTGACGCTGCTGCCGGTGCTGCTGGGCCCGGTGCTGCTGGGCCCGGTGCTGCTGTGCCCGATGCTGCTGTGGCCGGTGCTGGGCAGCCCGATGTCGGGCAGGCCGAAGGTTCCAGCCCCGGCTAGGGACGATAGGGCGGGGCTTCCCCCCAACCCCATCGCGGCACGGGCGCATGCTCCATGACCTCAGCGCTCGGCTGGGAATTGTGCAGGGCCAGGCGGGTGCCCCACTCGAGGTAGGCGACCAGGGCCGAACGGAATTCCGGGTCGCCCGGCATCCCGGCGTCGTCAGCGGCCAGGCTCATCAAGGAGGCGAACCGGAACCGCTGCTCGGGCGTGATGCCCAGCTCTCGGTGCTTGTTGACCATCCGCTCGTAACCGCCAAGCCGCTCGGTGTAGTCGGCTGGGCCTCCGAACACCTCGATCCACCATCTGGTCACGTTGCGACGGTGATCGGCGTGAACACCGCCAGGGAAGAAAGGCGACAGCAGCTCGTCCCGCTCGACCCGGTCGTAGAAGGCGTTGATCATCCGGTCGAAGGCATCGGGGCCCCCGGCCCAGGCAAACAGTGTGGGATCCTCGGCCACAGAGGCAATGTAGCTGGACCCTTCAGGCACCCGATCGGTCCGTCGCGCTCGTCGATGCCGCCCCTGATCTGCCTCGGTGGTGGAGCCGGGCATTTCACCCTAGGCTGGCGGCGATGAAGGGCGTCATCCTGGCCGGCGGCACCGGTTCCCGGCTTCACCCCCTCACCACCATCACCAACAAGCACCTGCTGCCCATCTACGACCGGCCCATGGTCAACTTCTGTATCGAGGCCCTGGTCAAGGCGGGGATCACGGAGATCATGCTGGTCACCGGCGGGACCCACGCCGGTGAATTCCTCCGCTTGCTCGGGAACGGGCACGCGTTCGGGATCGACCGGCTCAGTTACGGCTACCAGGAGCGACCCGGCGGGATCGCCGAGGCACTGGGCCTGGCCGAACGCTTCGTGGACGGCGACCCGGTCCTGGTCATGCTGGCCGACAACATCGTCGAGGGCTCCATCGGCCCGATGGTCGAGTCGTTCAAGTCCGACCCTCGCGGGGCGCGCATCTTGTTGACCCCGGTCGAGGAGCCCGAGCACCTGCGCCATCTGGGCGTGCCCTCTTTCGACCCAGAGGGGAACATCTCGGGCATCGTGGAGAAACCTGACGACCCCCCCTCTTCTTTCGGGGTCACCGGCATCTACTGCTACGACGCCGACGTGTTCGAGGTCATCCCCACCCTCGAGCCGTCCGGGCGGGGCGAGCTCGAGATCACCGACGTCAACAACCACTACATCACCCACGGGGCCATGGCCTTCGACGTGCTCGAGGGGTTCTGGGGCGACGCCGGCGAGTCGATCGACGCGTATTACACGGTCAATGACTTCGTCCGCTCGCACGGAGCGAACAAGGGCTGATCGCCGGCGGCCGGTCGGGCCGAAGGTCCGGCATCCAGCAAGGCTCAGCTCGGGTTCAGGCGCCGCTTCAGGCCGGATTCAGGCCGGATTCAGGTCCCGGCGACCGCCCATACGGCGGCCTCGTCCCGGTGGCGGCCGTAGTCCATCTTCCCCGAGGGTGAGCGGCCGATGGAATCGACGAAGCGGACCTGACGCGGCGACTTGAAACCGGCCAACCGTTCGCTCACGTAGGCCTGGATCTGTTCGCCGGTCACCGAGTCCCTGTCGACCCCCGGCTTGAGCTCCACCGCGGCGACCACCTCCTCGCCGAACCGCTCGTTGGGGATGCCAACGACGGCGGCGTCGGCCACGCCGGGATAGGTCTTCACCACCTCTTCGACCTCTTCGGGGTAGACCTTCTCGCCACCGGTGTTGATGACCACCGAGCCCCGCCCCAGGAGCTGGATCTTCCCGTCCTCGCCGACCTCGGCATAGTCCCCGGGGATGGAGTAGCGGACGCCGTCGTAGGTCCTGAACGTCGCGGCCGTCTTGGCCTCGTCCTTGTAATACCCGAGGGGGTTGCGTCCCCCGATGGCCAGCACCCCGGCCTGGCCCGATCCGGGCTTGACCTCGTGGCCGTCCGGATCGAGCACCTTGACCTCCGGTCCCAGGGTGAATCGGGCGGTGCGGACGGCCGAGTTCCCCGAGGACACCGACGACCCCATGCCGAGCGCCTCGGACGAGGAGAATGCGTCGACCAGCATCATGGTGCTGTGGTGCCGCAACAGGCCCTGCTTGGTCTCCTCGCTCCACATGACTCCTGAGGAGATGATGCCGACCAGGCTGGTCAGGTCCCAGCGATCGGGATGCTCGTCGAGGGTGCGGAGGATGGGCTTGGCGAAGGCGTCACCCACGATGATCAACCCGTTCACCTGCTCCCGCTCCACGGTGTCCAAGAGGTCCACCGCGTCGAACTGGCGTGAGGTCGAAGTGACGACGTGGCCGCCCTCGCTCAGGCACTCCATGGCCGTGAACGCGCCGGTACCGTGCATGAGCGGACAGGCGGGCAGCAGGGTCATCCCGGCTCCGTTGGCCCCGAGGTCGGCCCGGATGCCCTCGAGCCCCTCGGCTTCGGCGTAGCGCCGGAAACCCTGGCCGTTCAAACGGGCGAACAGGTCGTCCTGGCGCCACATGACGCCCTTGGGCATCCCGGTCGTGCCACCGGTGTAGAGCATGTGGATGTCGTCGCCACTGCGGCCCCACGGGGCAGCGGTGGGCGAACCGTCCCCCCTGGCCGCGGCTTCCTCGTAGGGGGTGGCCCAGCTCGGGCAGGGGCCCGATCCGTCGTTCACCCACAGCCAGCTGGTCACCCCGGGGACCCGGTCCTGGAGCCGATCGATGCGCTCGGCGAAGGTCCCATGAAAGACCACGGCCACCGCATCGGCGTTGGACCACAGGTAGGCCAGCTCGTCGTCGGCGTAGCGGTAGTTGGTGTTGACCGGGACCAGCCCCACTTTGAAGGCGGCGAAGGTGGCCTCGAGATACTCGGAGCAGTTGTACAGGTAGAGGGCCAGTTTGTCCTGTTGGCCGACGCCGCGGTCGAGGAGCCACCCGGCCACGCCGTCGGCTCGCCGGTTGGTCTCCGCCCAGGTCTGCCTGCTTTCTCCGTGGACCAGGGCGACAGAGTCAGGCAGCGTCTCGGCCACCACCTCCCAGACGTCGGCATAATTCCAATTGCTCACAGATTCGCTCCCCACTCCCGCCCCTCATCCGGGCCGGGCGTGTCGTTGTCGTTGGTGTCCTCGCTCCGAGGGGGTGGACCGCACGAGCCTACGCTGGCCATCGTGGACTTCGCGCTACCGGGGGAGAACGACCCTCGACGGGTCGCCTTCCGAGACTGGTTGTCCGAGCACCCCTCGGCCTCCAGCCGGGATCTGGCTGCGGCCGGCTTTGTGGCCCCGCACTGGCCCCGCCCCTGGGGATTGGGGGCCGATCCGGTTACCCAGCTGGTCATCGACGACGAGCTCCGGCGCGCCGGCCTGCGCCGGCCCGACAATCCCATCGGGATCGGGTGGGCCGGCCCCACTCTCATCCATGCCGGGTCGGTGGCCCAGCAGGAGCGCTATCTACCCCCGCTCCTCTCGGGCGAGGAGTTCTGGTGCCAGCTGTTCAGTGAGCCCGCCGCCGGGTCCGACCTGGCCGCGCTGTCCACCCGCGCCGTGCTGGACGGTGAGGACTGGGTGGTCACCGGCCAGAAGGTCTGGACCTCGTTTGCCCATCGGGCCGCCTTCGGCATCCTGTTGGCCCGAACCGATCCCGAGGCGCCCAAGCAGCAGGGCATCTCGTATTTCATCTGTCCCATGGACGCACCGGGCATCACCGTCCGGCCGCTGGTCGACATGACCGGCGACCACACCTTCAACGAGGTCTTCTTCGACGATGTCCGGATCCCGCACCGGAACGTGGTGGGGGAGGTCAACCGGGGCTGGGCGCTCGCCAAAGTCACCCTGGGTAACGAGCGGGTCTCGCTGTCGGGGGCGGGGGCACTCTGGGGCCAGGGGCCGACGGCCCAAGACCTGGTGGACGCGGTGCGTGACGCCGGCGGGGAAGGCGATCCTCGGCTGCGCCAACGCCTGGCCCGGGTGTGGGGCGACGGTGAAATCCTGCGCCTGATCCGCCTGCGCATGATCTCGGCCGCCCTCTCGGGCATCGAGCCCGGGGCCGAGGCGTCGGTGCGCAAGGCGCTGGCCGACCGGCACGGCCAGGACGTCATGGCCCTGGCCAAGAACCTGGCCGGGCCGGCGGGCATGCTGGCCGTGAGCAGTCCGGCTGCCCCAACCCCTCCGGCTGCCCCGATGCCCACGAAGAGCGCCTTCCGGTGGCCCGCAGCGATCTGGGGTCAGGGATTCCTGTTCGCGCCCACGCTCACCATCGGGGGCGGCACGGCCGAGGTGCAGCGGAACATCATCGGGGAGCGGACCCTCGGGTTGCCCCGCGACCCCGAGACCTAGGCCGGCCCTTCGGTGGCCGGCGGCCTGGCGCGGTCGGATCGGCCGCAGCCAGCTCATCTGGCTTGTACGACGAGGTGAACCAAGCCGACCATCATCCCCATGATCCAGAATCAGCGTGATGGGCCGGGCTTCCGGCTCAGCCGGGATCGATCGGGCCGGCGTCGTCGTAGCCCTGCCGGATGCCTCGTCCGGCGCGCCGAGTGAGCTGTTCGGGCTCGTAGACCATCCAGTAGGCATTCCGGGCGTGATCGCGGGCCCGGTTGACACAGACCTTGGCCAGCCTGGCCGGGTCATCTTCCTCGTTCTCGTGGACGAACACCTCGAGGATCGGGGTCGAGGTCAATATCTGGGCCAGCATGATCCCCTGGGAAGCCTCGTGGGCGCAGACCTGGTCGATGGCTGCTCTGCCCGGCATCCCGAGGGCCACCACGATGCGACAGCCTTCGTTCTCGATGAGACGCTTGCAGGCCACCCCCAGGTCCTTGAATCCGGGGACCGTCCGGTAGACCACCTCGAAGCGCTCGCCGTGGCCAGGGCACTGGGCCAGCTCATCGAGCGCCTCGCCCCCCATGTCGTAGCGGGCGAACATGGTGTCGACCACACCGATTCGGTCCATGTACCCGGAGCCTACTGGTCAGGCGCCCTGCGTCCCCCAAGGCAGGGGGTGCCGCCCGACGGGTGGTGGCGGCGGTCAGTTCGCTCCGGTCGATCCGGTGGACAAGACTTGGGCGATGACCTCCCCGGAGACCACCGACGCGACTGACTGGGCCGCCCGTGACGCCGCCGTGGTGTGGCACGGGTTCACCCAGATGGCCACCTACGAGCGCACGACCCCGATCACGGTGGAGCGGGCCGAGGGTCGTACCCTGATCGACGTCGAAGGGAGGCGGTACTTCGATGGCATCTCGTCCCTTTGGGTGACCACCCTCGGTCACCGGGTGCCCGAGCTCGATGCCGCCCTGGTGGACCAGATGGGCAAAGTGGCCCATTCCACGTTGCTCGGGAACGGCAACCGGGCCGCCATCGAGTTCGCCGAGGCGCTGGCCACCGTGGTCCCGGTCGACGACGCCCACGTGATGTACGCCTCAGACGGGGCCGTGGCCGTGGAGCAGGCGCTCAAGGTGGCCTTCCAGTACTGGGCCAACCGGGGCGAGCCCCACCGGACCCAGTTCCTGGCCCTCGGTGGTGCGTATCACGGCGACTCGGTCGGCGCCCTGTCGCTGGGGGATGGGGGCTTCGGCACGGGGCTCTTCGACCCCCTGCGCTTTCCTGTGCTCCGGACCCCCGGGTACGCCGAGGCCGACTGGGCCGACAAGGCCGTCGCCGCCCTGGAGCGCCACGCACCCGAGCTGGTGGCAATGGTCATCGAGCCGCTGGTGCAAGGGGCATCGGGCATGCTGGCGGCAGAGCCCGTCGACCTGGCCAGAGTTGGTCGAGCCTGCCGGGACCAGGGCGTGCTGCTCATCTGCGACGAGGTGGCCACCGGCTTCGGGCGTACCGGCAAGCTGTTCGCCTCGGAATGGGGGGACCTGCGACCCGACATCCTGTGCCTGGGCAAGGGCATCACCGGTGGGTATCTCCCCTTGTCGGCCACGGTGGCGTCGGGGCCCGTGTTCGCGGCCTTCGCCGGGCCGGACCTCGGCGAGCAGACCTTCTATCACGGCCACTCCTACGGTGGGAACGCCCTGGCCTGCGCGGTGGGCCTGCGCCACCTCCAGCTGCTGGACGAGTGGGACGTCCTGGCCAACGTGACGACCACGGCTGGGGCGCTGGCCGCGGCCCTGGGCGACCGGATCGCCTCGCAGCCCGGGGTTGGTGCGGTCCGGCAACGCGGGCTGATGGCCGGCATCGAGTTGGCTCCCCCGCCCGGGGGCGAGCGCTGGGGCCGGCGGGTGTGTGCCCGGGCTGTCGAGCAGGGCGTGCTGCTCCGCCCGCTGGGCGACGTCGTGGTCGTCATGCCCCCTTTGACCACCACAGTGGAAGAGATCGAGCACGTGGTCGAGGTCCTGGCGACGGCCATCGCGGCGGTGTGGGAAGAGGACGGCCCCGGCCCGTCGGCCGAGGCGAGCCCGTGAGCGAGCCACGGTCGCCCTGGTCGGAGTGGGTCGAAGCGACGGGTGCCCGGGTGGAGGCCGCCGGTCAGTGGCGCATCCCACGGACCTTCGATCCGCGGGGAACGACGGGGCTCCTGGCCGGTGCCGATGGGGAGGTGGTGTCGTTCGCCTCCAACGACTACCTGGGGCTGGCCTCCCACCCGGCCGTGGTCGGCGCGGCCCACGCCGCTCTCGACCGGTGGGGCGCCGGTTCGGGAGGGTCCCGATTGATCACCGGGTCCCGTCCCATCCACGACTCGCTGGAGGTGGCCCTGGCCGAATGGAAGGCCTGCGAGCGGGCGGTTGTCTTTCCCACCGGGTTCGCCGCCAACCTGTCGGTGTTGTCGGTGTTCGGGGCGAATGGGGCCCGGATCTACTCGGACGAGCTCAATCACGCCTCGATCATCGACGGCTGCCGGCTGGCTCGTGCCACCGCCACCGTATTCCCCCACGGCGACCTCGACGCCCTGGATGCCCTGGTGGCCGCTTCGCCGGAACGGGCGGTCATCGTGTCGGACACGGTGTTCTCCATGGACGGAGACGAGGCCGACCTTGCCGGCCTGGCGGACCTGGCCGGCCGCCACCGTGCCCTGTTGGTGCTGGACGAGGCCCACGCTGTCCTCGGGCCCGACCTACCCGACGGGGCGATGGAGCGGGTCGACGTCCTCCGGGTGGGGACCCTGTCCAAGACGCTGGGGGCACTGGGCGGCTTCGTGGCCGGCCCGGCCAGTTGGGTCGAGCTCCTGGTCAACCTGGCCCGGCCCTACATCTTCACCACCGCGCCGACCCCGGCCGCGGCCGCCGCGGCCCTGGCCGCGTTGGCCATCGTCCAGTCGGCCGAGGGAGACGACCTGCGGGCCCGGCTGGCCGCCTTCGTGGCCCGGATTGCCCCCGACCCCGGACACCGATCGCCGATCGTCCCGGTGGTCATCGGCGGGGAGAAGGACACCATCGCCGCTTCGAGCGCGCTGCAGGGCCAAGGGCTCTGGGTGCCGGCCATCCGGCCGCCGACCGTTCCCGTGGGGACCTCCCGGTTGCGGGTGACCCTCTCGGCCGCCCACACCGACGAGCAGGTGGACCGACTGGCCAGGGGCCTGGCCGGCTTGGCCGGTGATCCCGGGACGGAACAGGCGAACGGACACGAGGAGGAGCAGCCGAACGGACACGAAAAGGAACTGAAGCCCGAGAAGGAACAGGGGAGAGCCTCAACGGAGCCGAATGCCCTCGCGTCCTGACCGGATCGTGCTCGTGTGCGGGACAGGCACCGAGGTGGGAAAGACGTGGGTGGCGGCCAACTTGCTCGAGGAGCTGCGAGGGAGGGGACTCGGTGTCGCAGCCCGGAAACCAGCCCAGTCCTTTGACGTAGATCGGGAGGCCGACTCGATCGGCGAGCACACCGACGCCGACGTGCTGGGCGAAGCCTCGGGCGAACCGCCCGAAGTCGTGTGCCTGCCGGCCCGCTCGTACCACCGGGCCATGGCGCCGCCCATGGCCGCCGAGGTACTCGGCCTGCCCCCGTTCACCATGGGCGACTTGGCCGGCGAGCTGCGCTGGCCCGAACCGGCTGCCGATGTCGGGGTGGTGGAGTCCGCCGGCGGGGTTCGCTCGCCCCAGGCCTCCGATGGCGATGTCGTCGACCTGGGTCGCCTGCTCCGGCCTGAGGTCGTCCTCCTGGTGGCCGACGCCGGTCTGGGCACGATCAACGGTGTGCGGCTCTCGGTCAGCGCGCTGAGCCCATTGACGGGCGGCGAGCCTCATGGCGGCCGCCCCGGAGGGGGCCCAGCTCGCTTGCTCGTGGCCCTCAACCGGTTCGACGAAGACCACGATCTCCATCGGCGGAATCTCCGGTGGCTCGCCGATCGGGACGGGCTGGAGGTGGTGACGGCGCCCGGGGCGCGGGGCGCCTGGCTGACCTGGTGCTGGAAGGGCCGAGGACCTTGCCTGGTGTCGGCTCACCCGGTCGCGGACGAACCCCGTGATTCGCTCCTGCTCCGACTGGGCCAGATAGGAGCGTCGGTAGTGGCGCTCGAAGCGTGGCGCCAGCTCAGGGTGCTGCTGGCTGAGCCAGCCCATGAAGTGCTCGCGGACGCCAGCTCGCAGATGGAGGGGGAGAGCGCTCACCGACTGGGCGCCGGCATCCAGGCAGGCATCGGTCACCGCGGCCAGCTGCTCGGGTGCGTCGGAGAGGCCGGGGATGACGGGGGCGACGAGCACACTCGTGTTGATACCGGCATCGACCAACCTCTTGAGCGCGGCCACGCGTTGGCGTGGGTGCGGGGTACCCGGCTCTGTGGCGCGCCAGACCGACCCGTCGAGCGTGCCGATCGAGAAGCTGCAATGCACCGAGGTCTGTCGCGCCGCTTCGGCCAGAAGATCGAGGTCCCGCACGATCAACGTGGACTTGGTCAGGATGGAGAAGGGGTTGGCCGCATCGCGCAGGGCCGAGACGATACCCCTGGTCAAGCGGTACTTGCCCTCGCAACGCTGGTAGGGATCGGTGTTGGTCCCCATGGCGATGGGCTCACCCGACCACCGCGCCGACCTCAGTTCGGCGGTCACCCGCTCGACGGCATTGACCTTGACCACCAACTTCCGATCGAAGTCCTCGCCGATGCCCAGGCCCAGATACTCGTGGGTGGGGCGGGCGAAGCAGTACACGCAGGCGTGGCTGCAGCCCCGGTATGCGTTGATGGTGTGGCGGAACGGCATGGACGAGGCGGCCGGGACCGTGTTGATGATCCGTTTGGCGTTGACGTGGAGGAACTCGTAGCCGCGGAACTCGCCCGTGCCCACGTGGCGCTGCCCCAGGTCCTCGGGGCTGAAGAGTGCCAGTTGGCCGCCGTCGGCCTCGACGTCGTCGGCGAGCTTCCACCGGAAGGACTCGGGAGCACGCATGGAGATAGAGTAACGAACATATGTTCGCTCCAGGAAATTCTCCGGGCGTGGCCATGACCACATGTGCGGCCACGCTCGGTTGATGGCCACGATCACCTCGAGGCGCTGAGCAGTAGGGTCAGGCGGTGTGCAGGTGTTGGTAATCGGCGGAACGGGAACGCTGGGGCGTCGTCTGACCCCGGTCCTGGTGGAGCGGGGACATAGCGTTCGTGTCCTATCTCGCCAAGGTAACCCGACCGTGCCTTCGGGAGTGACGGCCTTCCGGGGTGACATCCGCACCGGCGAGGGCCTGGTCTCCGCGCTTGCCGGTGTCGACACCGTCATCCAAGCCGTGGCCAGCACGCGAAGGGCCAAGGCGACCGAGCTTGATGGGATGCGCACGCTGCTGGCTGCCGCCGGGGACCGGCACGTGCTCTACGTCTCCATCGTCGGTGTCGACCGGAATCCCTCCTTCTACTACGGGACGAAATTGGAGGCAGAACACGTGCTCGAGCAGTACGGCAAGAACTGGACCATCCAGCGCGCCACCCAGTTCCACGATCTCGTCGATCGATTCCTGGGCATGCCGGTGTTCGTGAAGACCCCGCATCTGCGCTTCCAGCCCATTGGCACCGGCGACGTGAGCATGCGTCTGGCCGAGCTGGTGGCGACAGGTCCCGCCGAGCACGCACCGGACGCCGGTGGTCCGGAGATCCTCTCGGTCGAGGAGCTCAATCGGATCCGAGCCAGGTTCACCGGCAGGCGCGCCCGATTGATCCCCCTGCCCCGGGTCGGGTTGGTCAAGCCCTTCGACCAGGGCGCCCAACTCGCTCCCGACCACGCAGTGGGGACCGAGACGTGGGAACAGTGGCTTGTCGCCAACCGGAAGTCGTAGGCACACCGTCAGGGGCACACCGTCAGGCGTCCCCGGGCTCCTGGTGCAAAACTGGTCCGAGCCCATGAACGCGCCCAAACCATGACCAGGAAGCCGCCACCATGAATCCTACCGGGTCGGGCGACGGGTTCGTTACGCTGGCCGACGGGTCCATGCGGTGGGGTAAGTACGGCGCGGCCGGCGTGCTGGTTCGCCACATCGGTCCCGACGGCACCTGGTACTTCCTGGCCCGTCGTTCGATGCACTGCCATCGCGGCGGCACCTGGGCCATCCCGGGCGGAGCGCTCGATCTCGGGGAGGCCCCCGTCGATGGTGCCCTCCGAGAGTTCGACGAGGAGATCGGACACCTCCTCGACACCTTCGAGCTGGGCGAGACCCACCAGGACGACCACGGCGGCTGGTCCTACTGGACGGTGATCATCGACGTGCCCCAGCGGTTCGATCCCCCGGCCACCCTGGGCTGGGAGACGGCCGAGGCCCGGTGGGTGGCCGACCACGAGTTGGGCGAGCTCGAGCTGTTCGATGCCTTCTCGTCCACACTGAGCCGTCTCGGGCTCCTGTGAACACCTCGGTCTCACCGTCGGATCTCGTCAATGAGGAGCAGTCGATCCCTCGTCGAACGGGAGCAGTCGATTTGGAGGCCGAAGGCCCGTCACCTACTTCAGATCGAGCCCTCCAGCCGGGCGGCGACCTGGCGATAACGAGACACGGGGACGAGGTGGACCCCGTCGAAGGCCTGGCTGTCGCGAAGCTGGAGTACTAGCTCGCAGGCGGCGTCCACTCCGGCGTCCCGGCTCTGTTCGATCGAGCGGACCAGCGCAGCGGGGATGTCGATATCCGGGATGCTGGCGGCCAGGTTCGCAGCCATGGTCGCACTGGCCAGGGTCATGACCCCTGCGTACACAGGCACCTCGACATCGACCCGCTCGCGCCAGCGGAGAAGCGGCTCGAGCGAAAAGCTGACTTGGGCCAAGAGGAAGTCGGCCTGGCGTTTCCATGCCGGTAGTGCTCCGAGCCCGGCTGCAACCCCGACGCGAAAGGGTGCGGCCTGATCGAGACCCGGGCGTCCGGCAAATGCCCGCGCCTCGTCGATCATGGTCCGCACGGTGAGCTCGCCCGTCCGGCCCCCGGAGGCCGGCTTGTCGCCGTAGACGAAGAGGAACTGGTCGACACCATACGCCGCGGCGGTGAGTAGGTCGCGCTCGAAGCCCAGCAGGTTCCTGTCCCTGGCGTTGAGGCAGGCGATCGACCGGCCGCCCAGCACCTCCACCTCGTGGGCCACGGCCACACTGGAGACGGTGGCCCGTCCGATGTGGTTGTCCGGAATGAGGAACGAGGATGCGACCCCGCCCAGCGTTGCGATCTGGTGGCGGACGTGCTCCAGGTCGGGCGTGGTCGGTGGCTCGATCTCGCAGATCAGCTCGAAGGGGGCTGCCGCCATACTCCGAGCCTACGGGGCGCCCGAGGGACTCCCGACCGGCAAGGCCGAGCGCGCGGTCAGCCGGCCTCCCGAGGGGCCGGGCCCAGAGGTGCTGACTCATCAACTATCGGGGGAAGGTCGGGCTGGGCGAGACAGGGTGGCCTTCGTCGAGGGGCCATCGCCGTTCAACGATCCGGCCGAGGGCCCGCGGCACCAAGGCGATGAGGAACCACATGTACTTGGCCACCTCGGGAGATGCCCACGCCACGCCCATCGAGGCGACGACGACCAGGCCCACGCCGACCGAGCGCACCCGTCCGGCCCGGAGCTCGACTGCATGCGACCCGGGTTTGAGGAGTCCCTTCCGTTGGGCGACGCTGACGACGATCACCGTGGACAGGCTGGCCAGGAGCAGGTTGAGGGCGAAGATGTCGACGGCCAGCGGGTTCGACGCATACTGACCGAGCAGGTCGCTGGTGAACGGCAACATCGTGATGGTGAACAAGAACAGGAAGTTCCACCAGGCCAGCGACTCGTCGTGCCCGGCCATGAGCCGGAACGTCCGGTGATGGGCCAGCCAGAACTGGGCGATCACGTAAAACGAGATCAGGTAGCTGATCAGTGGGTCGGTCAGGTCCTGCAATTGCCGGGCCAGCCACGCGGCATCGTTGGCATCGTGCGCATTGCTGGGCAGTTGGGGCACGTGCAGCGACAGCACCAACAGGGTCAGGGCGATGGCGACGACGCCGTCCGACAGCGCCAACAGGCGCTCAACCCCTGGCGCGTCGGTGGGCGCCGGCCGGACTCTCATCGTCAGTCCGGGTGCGTGGTGGCCGCCGTCATTTCATCTCCACCTGCTCAAGGTACCTCTCGTCCCAATGGACGAACTGCTCTTGGGGCAGCAACAGGCAGTGGGTGGGCTCGAGGGCGGTGACGAATTCACGGTCATGGCTGACCACCACGACCGTCCCCTCCCAGTCGCTGAGCATGCCCCCGACCGCCTTGATCGATGACGGGTCTAAGTTGTTGGTCGGCTCGTCGAGAAGAAGCACGTTGGCCTGCCCGGCAGCCAGCATGGCCAGCCCCAGCTTGGCCCGCTCGCCGCCGGAGAGCGTCCCGGGCATCTGGTGGGCGGCCTTCCCGGCGATGCCGAACGACCCCAAGAGGGCGCGCCGCTCCGTCTCGGTGGTCAGCACGCTGTCGTCCAGGTTCTCGAGGACGGTGGCGCCCAGGTCGACCTGCTCGTGCTCCTGGGCGAAGTAGCCCAGGGCTACGTTGGCGCCCAGCTCGATGCTGCCGCTCGAAGGCTCCTGCACTCCGGCCAGGCAGCGGAGCAGGCTCGACTTGCCGGCGCCGTTGCGGCCCACGATCACGATCCGATCACCGCGCCGGGCGTGGAACTCCACATTGGACAAGACGGTCGAAGGCCCGTATCGAACAGCTAGTTCGTGGGTGCGCAAGGGCACTTCGCCCGAACGCCGGGGAGTGGGCAGGCGGAACTTGCTGGCCCGCTCGCGCTTGTGGACCTCGGTCTTGGACGACTCCAGCCGCTCCACCCGCTTGTCGATCGACTTGGCGATGCGGGCCCGCCGGTTGGTGCTGCCCCGCATGGAGTCGGCCAGCGTCGACAGGCGCTTGATCTCCCGTCCCTCCAGCTGGGCAGAGCGTTCCCTTTGGCTCAGGTCCGCCTCGAGCTGGGTCAGGTAGCTCGAGTAGGTGCCCTTGAACTCGTGCAGGCGACTATCAGAGAGGTGGAGCACCTTGCTGATCGAGCGGTCGAGCAGCTTCAGGTCGTGGCTGACCACCAGGATGGCGCCGCTGAACTTCTGGAGCTCTTCCATCAGCCATCTCTTGGCCGGGAGGTCGAGGTGGTTGGTTGGCTCGTCCAGGATCATCATGTCCGGACCCTGAAACAGGATGCGTATGAGGTCGACCCGTCGCCGCTGGCCCCCGGACAGCCCCTCGATGTCGTCGAGCAGCAATTCTTGGCGCAGGCCCAGGCCGTCGGCCAGCCGGGCCATGATGGCCTCGGCCTCGTAGCCGCCGTTCTCGCGGAACTGCTCCTCCAGGTCGGAGAACAACTCGATGTTCTCCGAGCTCGGGTCCTTGGCCATCTGGGTGCGGGCCTTGCCCAGGGCATCGTCGAGGACGTCGAGGCCCCGGGCCGACAGGACGTGGGAGAACCCGTTGGGATCGAGGCCGAGCCCGTTGGGCACGGGGACCTGGGGCAGGTAGCCGTAGGTCCCCCGGATGCGCACACTGCCGGTGGAGCGGACGTTGCGCCCTGGCTCCTCGATGATCACCGAGATGAAGGTCGACTTGCCCGTCCCGTTGCGGCCGACCAGTCCCACCTTCTCGCCCGCGCCGATCACGAAGGAGGCGTCCCGGAGCAGAGTCCGGTCGCCGATTTCTATGGTGAGGGAGGATCCGACGATCATCAGGAGGGGAGAAGGGTGATCGGGGCCCGACCGGACGTGTGCACCGGAGCGAAGTGCCGGACGTCCCGGCGCGATCAACCGCCACCCATTCTCCCACACCGCGCATGTGAGGGGGTTCAACCCCCCGATACCAGCTCGTCCCCCCCGGTCGGTGGGGTCAGGTCGTCGACGCTCTGGAGCCATCCGGCCGGGAGCGCTACCGGCCGGGGCCCGTTGGTGTGTCCCCGGGCCATCCGCAGCCCCTCGGGCGGGAACGGCTGGCTCCCATCCAGCTGGTCGACGGCGGCCTCCAGGTCGGCCATCGAATCGAGCTGGGCCATGCCTCGCCGGTGTTCGCCGCCCACCGGGAAGCCAGTCAAGTACCAGGACACGTGCTTGCGAAATTGGCGGATCCCGTGCCGCTCGCCGAAGACGTCGCACAGCAACCGGGCGTGGGTGACCATGACCGCCGCCACCTCGCCCAGGCTGGGCGGCCGTCGCTGCCGGCGGCCGGCGAAGGCGTCAGCCAGGTCCCCGAACAGCCACGGCCGGCCCAGGCAGCCCCGCCCGACCACGACACCGTCGCACCCGGTGGCGGCCATCATGGCCAGCGCATCGGAGGCCTCCCAGATATCACCGTTGCCCAGGACGGGGATGCCGGCGACGTGGGCCTTCAATTCGCCGATGGCGGCCCAGTCGGCCGACCCGGAGTAGAGCTGCTCGGCCGTACGGGCGTGGAGGGCGACGGCGGCCGCTCCCTCGGCTTCCGCCAGCCGGCCCGATTCGAGGAAGGTGAGATGGGAGCTGTCCACCCCGAGTCGCAGCTTGACCGTGACCGGGACCGACCCGGCCGCCCGGACCGCGGCCCGGATGATCGTCTGGAGGAGGGCCCGGTGCACCGGTAGGGCGGCACCACCACCCTTGCGGGTGACCTTGGCCGCCGGGCAGCCGAAATTGAGGTCGATGTGGTCGACGCCGATGTCGTCGACGAGCCGGCGCACCGCCTCGTGCATCACGACCGGGTCCACCCCGTAGAGCTGGACGCTCCGGCAGGGCTCGTCATCGCCGAAGCTGACCATGTCCAGCGTCTTGGCGTTCCCTTCGACCAGGGCCCGCGCCGTCACCATCTCGCTGACGTAGAGGCCGGCCCCGTAGGTGCGACACAGCCGGCGGAAGGCCCGGTTGGTCACGCCGGCCATGGGGGCGAGCACCACCGGCGGCCCGACCTCGAGGGGCCCGATGGTGAGCGGCGGCGCGGCCGGCGCGGCCGGTGCGTCCGTGCTCATGCCCACAGGTCAGTGATCTCGATGCCCATCCGGCCCAGCAGGATCCGGAAGGTGGGCAGGGACAGGCCGACGACGTTCCCCGGGTCACCGTCGATGCCCCTGACAAAGGGGGCGGATCGCCCGTCCAGGGTGAACGCCCCGGCCACCACCAACGCTTCGCCGCTGGCCACGTAGGCGTGGAGCTCGTCGTCGGTCATCGGGGCGAAGCGGACAACGGTGGATGCGGTGGCGGTCTCCACCGCCCCCGAGGACCCGTCGATGACGCAGTGGCCGGTGTGCAGCACGCCCTCGGCCCCCCGCATCCGGGACAGCCACTCGACGGCCTGTTCGGCCGAGGCCGGCTTGCCGTGGGCCTCGCCCCCGAACTCGAAGACAGAGTCGCACCCGATGACCAGGGCATCGCCGGCCCGGCCGGCCACGGCCGACGCCTTGCGCTCGGCCAGGGTGAGGACCAGGGAGGGGACGTGGTCAACGTCGGTCTCCTCGGGGACGCCGCTGACCATGACCGTCGGGTCGAATCCGGCCTCGCGCAAGAGGCGCAGGCGTGCCGGGGAGGCGGAAGCGAGCACCAGTTGACGGGAAGGCACGGCACACCAGTGTGCCAGGCAGGCCGCCTCCTGCCGGTAAGGGCCGCCCAGAAGCGGTGCCGGCCGGACACCGCGGGACGGCCACGGCCCTGCCAGCACGGTCGGCCTCTCGCGCCCCGGCCCGCAATGCGCGAACCTGTGTTGATGACCGAAACTTCGACGGCCACCTCACCGACCATCTCGCCGGCGAAGTCGCCGACCATCTCGCCGACCACCGTGGACCCCTTGCTCGACGGGGACCATGAGCGGATGACCCACATCGTGCTCGAGGGGTTCAAGCCGGAGAAGGGGGACTTCGTCTCGGCCGGCCCGTCGGTGGTCGAGGGCATGGTGAACGGCACCGCCGTGCGGGCCCTGTGCGGCAAGGTGTGGGTGCCGGGTCGCAATCCCAAGCGCTACCCGGTCTGCCCCACCTGCAAGGAGATCGCCGAAGGCAAGGGCTGGAAGGTACCGGCCAACTAAGCCATGGTCGAGACCGAGATGGACCTGCGGGCGGCCCGGGAGTCCCCCCGCTCGGTCGGCGGGACCTCGGTGGTCGACCGCCTGGCCCGGGAGCTGCCTAAGGCCGAGCTCCATCTCCACCTGGAAGGCACCCTCGAGCCCGAGCTCTTCCTCCGCCTGGCCGCGAGGAATCGGGTGGCCGTGCCCTACGCCGATGTGGCCGCCATCCGCGATGCCTACGTCTTCGAGGACCTGCAGTCGTTCCTCGACCTCTACTACCAGGGCTGTGACGTCCTCGTGGCCGAGGAGGACTTCTACGACCTGACGGCCGCCTACGTCCGCCGGGCGGCAGACCAGGGAGTCCGCCACGCCGAGGTCTTCTTCGATCCGCAGACCCACACCGACCGCTCGGTCCCCCTGGGCGCGGTGGTCGACGGGATCCGACGAGGACTGGACGAGGCGGCGTCGGCGTTCGGGATGACCTCGCGCTTGATCCCGTGCTTCCTTCGCCACCTCAGCGCCGACGCGGCCATGGACACCCTCGAGGCCCTGTTGGCCTTCCGGGAGGCGTTCGTCGCCGTCGGTCTCGACTCGGCCGAGCAGGGCAACCCGCCGTCCAAATTCGGGGCCGTGTTCGAACGGGCGCGGGCCGAAGGGCTCCTGACCGTGGCCCACGCCGGGGAGGAGGGGCCACCCAGCTACATCGGCGAGGCCCTCGACCTGCTCGAGGTCCGGCGGATCGACCATGGTGTCCGCTGCCTCGAGGACGAGGGGCTGGTGAAGCGGCTGGTGACCGAGCAGGTCCCCCTCACCGTGTGCCCGTTGTCCAACGTGAGGCTCAGGGTGTTCCCCACCCTCGAGCAGCACAATCTGGGCCGTTTGCTCGATGCGGGCCTGGTCGTCACCGTGAACTCGGACGACCCGGCCTACTTCGGCGGCTACGTGGCCGACAACCTGGCCGACACCGCCCATGCCCTCAACCTCTCCGGCCCCCAGGTCGTGCAGCTGGTCACCAACTCGTTCGATGCGTCCTTCCTCCCCGAGGCGGACAAGGAGCTCCACCGGGCAGAGGTCCGCCGCGTGGCCGCAGGCGCGGCTCCGGTGAGCGGCACGAGCACGGAGGACCGCGTCGCTCCCACGGAGCTCGACCAGGCCATCATCCGCACCACCGACCTGGTCAAGGTCTACCCGGGCACCGACTTCCGAGCGGTCGACGAGTTGAGCCTGACCGTCCGGGCCGGAGAGATCTTCGGGCTGCTCGGTCCGAACGGCGCGGGCAAGACGACCACGGTCGGCGTCCTCACGACAAGGGTCATCCCCACCTCGGGGTCGGCGTCGGTGGGGGGCATCGACGTGGTCGCCCACCCGGCCCTGTCCAAGCAGCTCTTGGGCGTGGTCTCCCAGCAGAACACGCTCGACCGCCAGCTCAACGTGTGGGAGAACCTGTACTTCCACGGGCGCCTCTTCGGGATCGGGGCCAAGGAGTCGCGGCGGACGGCGACCGAGCTGCTGGAGAAGTTCCAGCTGGCCAAGTGGGCCAAGGCCTCGGTCTACGCCCTCTCGGGGGGGATGGCCCAACGACTCATGGTGGCCGCGCTCCATCTTCCACCGGCCGGCCGTGCTCTTCCTCGACGAGCCCACCGCCGGGCTCGACCCCCAAAGCCGCCTGGCCCTGTGGGAGATCCTCCGCGAGCTCAACCGCGACGGGCAGACCATCCTGCTGACCACCCACTACATGGAAGAGGCCGACCAGCTCTGTGGCCGGGTGGCGATCATGGACCACGGCAAGGTCCTGGCCCTCGACACGCCGTCCAAGCTCAAACAAGGGGTCGGGTGCGGACACGGTGGTGACCATCAAGGCCTCGGGCGATCCCTCGGCCCTGGCCGCCGCCCTCACCGAGAACGTGGCCGGGGTGACCCACAGCCGAACCATCGAGGGCGGCGTCGAGCTCCACGTCCGGGTGGGGGAGCACCTGGTGCCCCGAATCGTGAGCGCCACCGAGGCGGCCGGGTTCACCGTGGCCGATCTCTCGGTGGCCGAGCCCAGCCTGGAGACCGTCTTCATCAGCCTGACCGGCAAGGAGCTGCGCGAGTGACGACGACAGTGGACCCGAGCCGTACCTATGGCGACCACCAGGTGGTCCGGGCCCCGACGCGCTCGGCCGGGGCGGCGAGCTGGCTCGCCCTCCGGGCCCTCATCTTGCGCGACCTGGTTGTGCTGAGGAAGCACTTCGTCGAGTTCGCCGTGCGCACCCTGGTGCAGCCCTTCTTGCTCTGCTTCGTGTTCCTGTACGTCTTTCCCAAGATCGGCCAGGGTATCGGGGGCGGCAGCAGCGCCCAGGCCGAGTCCGCATTCGCCACCGTGCTCGTAGCCGGCGTGGTGGGCATATCGATCATGTTCCAGGGCGTCCAGGCGGTGGCCATGCAACTCGCGCAGGAGTTCGGCTTCACCCGGGAGATCGAGGATCGGGTGCAGGCCCCCTGTCCCATATGGCTGGTGGCCACCTCGAAGGTGCTTTCCGGAGGAGCCCAGGGGATCATCTCGGCCATCATTGTCCTGCCCATTGCCTCGGTCGTCCACGCCCCGGGGGTGAAGCCCGACCTCTCGTTCCACTGGTGGATCGTGGTCACCATCGTGCCACTGGCCTGCATCGCCATGACCTCGCTGGGGTTGGTCCTCGGGACGAGCTTCGAGCCACGCAACATCGGGCTCATGTTCGGGTTCGTCGTGCTGCCGATCACGTTCCTCGGTGGCACCTACTACGAGTGGACCCGGTTGGCCCCGGTGGAGGTCGGCGGGTTCCACTGGCTGCAGACCCTGGTGCTGATCAACCCGCTCATCTACGTCAACGAGGGCATGCGGGCCGCGTTCACCGACGCACCCCACATGCATCTGTATGTGATCTACCCGGTGATCGTGGCCTTCATCGCCATCTTCATGGCCATCGGCCTGCGGAACTTCCGTGGCAAGGTCCTGACCTGACCTGACCTGACCTGACCTGACCTGACCTGACCGTCGGGGTCGTGGCCCCCGACCTGAGGTCCTGACTGGCCCCGACGCAGGCCCTCGGCCGAGCCGCCTCATGTCAGGGGCCGGCGACCAGCTCCCCGTGGTCCCGGCAGACAGCCCGGTAGCCGCCCGGGCTCACCGTCACCGTCAGGCGCCGGCCACAGGCGGGACAGAACCGGGGTGGGTCGAGCTCGCGCCCACATCCCGCGCACTGCTGGACGGCTGCGCCGCAGCCGGTGCAGTGGAGGGGCTCAGTCACCTGGCCCGGGTCCGGGTTGGCTCAGAGGACACCGGTCAGCGTGCCGACGGGCATCCGGAGATCAGCCAACATCTGGAGGTCCTGGTCGGCCGAACGACCCAGGGTGGTGAGGTAGTTGCCCACGATCAGGGCGTTGATGCCCGACGTCAGGCCCATGGACTGCAGGTCGCGCAAGGTCACCTCGCGGCCGCCCGCATAGCGCAGGATGACGCCGGGGAGCCCCAGCCGGAACAGGGCGATCCAGCGGATCGCCTCCCAGGCGCCGACCGGCTGCTGGTCGCCCAGGGGGGTACCGGGGCGGGGGTTGAGGAAGTTGAGCGGGACCTCGGTCGGGTCGAGCTCTTGGAGCTGGGTGAGCAGCTCGACCCGCTGGTCGTCGGTCTCGCCCATCCCGATGAGCGCCCCGCAGCACAGCTCCATCCCGTGGTCGCGTACCAGGCGGCAGGTGGCCTCGCGCTCCTCCCAGGTGTGGGAGGTGACCACGTTGGCAAAGAACGACCTCGCCGTCTCGAGGTTGTGGTTGTAGCGGTGCACGCCCCCCTCGGCCAGCCGGCGGGCCTGGTCCCCGGTGAGGAGGCCGGCGCTGACGGCCACGTTCAGCCCGGTCGAGTCGCGCACCAACGGGACCAGCTCCAAGATGCGGCTCAGGGTTCGCTCATCGGGGCCCCTGACGGCCAACACGATGCAGAACTCGGAGGCGCCCGAGGCCTTGGTCTCCCGGGCGGCTTGGAGGACCTCGTCCGCATCGAGGAAAGGGGTGGCCTTCACCGGTGTCTCGAACCGGGAGGACTGCGAGCAGAAGTGGCAGTCCTCCGGGCACCCGCCGGTCTTGGCCGAGAGGATGCCCTCGACCTCGACCTCGGGCCCGCACCAGGCCAGCCGGACCTGGTGGGCCAGGGCGGCCAGCGAGGTGACCCATCGGTCGGGCAGCGCGGCCAGGGCACCGAGCTCCGACGCGGTGAGCAGGCGACGCTCGTCGAGCAGGGCGGACTCTGCGTCGGCCAACCTCTTCCGGGCCACCTTGGACTCGATCTCCTGACGTTCGGGCTCGGGTGCGGTCGTCCGCCGGCTGGGCACGCCGAGGGAGACGGTGGTACGAGTGGGGGTAGCAGTGGCTTCGCCGGGCATGGCTGTACGGTAGCGGGCCGCTCACCAGTGACGAAATCAGATCCGCCGAACGACAGGAGACGCACATGGCGTGGGACTTTTCCACCGAGCCCGAATTCGAGGAGCAACTGGCCTGGATGCGCTCGTTCGTCCGGGACGAGATCTTCCCCCTGGAGACACTGGACCTCCCGCACACGGCCATGCTCGAGGCAGTCGCGCCCCTCAAAGAGGAGGTGAAAAGGCGCGGGCTGTGGGCGTCCCACCTGCCGCCCGAGCTCGGCGGGGGCGGGTTCGGCCAAGTGAAGCTGGGCCTCATGCACGAGATCCTGGGCCAGACGCCCTACGGGCCGGTGGTCTTCGGGAACAACGCCCCCGACTCGGGCAACGCTGAGCTTCTGGCCATCGGCATCGGATCGTCGGGCCGGGAGGACCAACGCGAGCGCTGGCTCCTGCCCCTGCTCGACGGTCGCATGTTCAGCGGATTCTCGATGACCGAGCCCGGCGCCGGCGCCGACCCGACTCTGATCGCCACCCAGGCGGTCCGGGACGGGGACGAATGGGTCATCGACGGCCACAAGTGGTTCACGTCCAACGGCTCGGTGGCTGACTTTCTCATCGTCATGGCGGTGACCAACCCTGATGTCCACCCCTATCAAGGGTGTTCGATGGTCATCGTTCCAGCCGACGCGCCCGGAGTGGACATCGTGCGGGACATCGCCACCATGGAGGACCCGGTCGAGCACTTCGGCGTCTTCGGCGGCCACGCCGAGATCGTCTACCGGGAGGTGCGCGTCCCCTACGAGAACCTGGTGGGAAAGGAAGGGGAGGGCTTCCTCCTGGCCCAGCAGCGTCTCGGGCCGGGCCGGATCCATCACTGCATGCGCTGGCTCGGCCAGTCGAAGCGAGCCTTCGACATGATGTGCGAGCGGGCCGTGTCCCGATACACCCACAAGTCGACCCTGGCCGAGAAGCAGACGGTGCAGAACTGGGTGGCCGAGTCGCTGGCCGAGATGACCGCGGCACGGCTGATGACGCTGTACGCGGCGTGGAAGATGGACCAAGAGGGCGCGGCTGCGGCTCGGGTCGAGATCGCCATGATCAAGTACTACGGCGCCAGCGTGCTCTACAACGTCATCGACCGGGCCATCCAGGTCCACGGCTCGCTCGGGTTCTCGACCGACCTCCCGTTGGAGGCGATGTACCGGCGGGCCCGGGCGGCCCGGATCTACGACGGGCCCGACGAGGTACACAAGGTGACCGTGGCTCGTCGGGTGCTCAAGGATTACGCGCCGGTTGACGTGCCCACCGAGCACGTGCCCACCCGGCGGATCGCGGCCAAGGAGCGGTTCGCCTCCCTCCTTGACTCGGCCACGGCCGACAGCTGAGGGCCTCGCCGGTGCCGTCGTCCCGCGTGGGCAAGGCCGGGCGCTCGTCCCGCGTGGGCAAGACCGTGCCGGCTGGCCTCGTCCTGACCCCTGGGGCCGGGGCGGGGAGCGACCAGCCTTCGCTGGTGGCCATCGAGGAGGCCCTCGCTCCTGATGGCGTCCGGGTGGAGCGGGTCGATTTCCCCTACCGGCTGGCCGGGAGGAAGGCGCCGGACCGGCCGCCGGTGTTGTTGGCCACGGTGATCGAGGCCACGGCTGCCCTGGCCACCGAGCTCGGCGTCGACGGTACCAGGATCGCGGTGGGCGGCCGCTCGATGGGTGGGCGGATGTGCTCCATGGCCGTGGCCGACGGCATGGCCGCAGCAGCCCTCGTCCTGGTGAGCTACCCGCTTCACCCCCCGGGAAAGCCCGACCGCCTCCGGACCGAGCACTTCGAAGCGATCACCGCGCCCTGCCTGTTCGTCTCGGGAACCCGTGACTCATTCGGTACCCGGGCCGAGCTGGAGTCGGCCACGGCCGCGATCGCCGGTCCGGTGACCCATGTCTGGATCGAGGGCGGCGACCACGGCCTCCGTCGCAAGGATGCCCAGGTGGCCGAGCACGTCCGGGCCTGGTTCCGCTTGCTCTGAACCTTTGCCGGCCGAGAACCCGGTGCAGGCCGAGACCCTGGGCCGGGTCCGCCCGGGAAGGGCGTCCGGCCGGGGATCAGTACCGGTAGGAATCGGGCTTGAACGGCCCGTCGACCGAGACACCGATGTAGTCGGCCTGGTCCTTGGTCAATGTCGTCAACCTGACACCCAGTGCGTCGAGGTGGAGGCGGGCCACCTTCTCGTCGAGGTGCTTGGGCAGTACGTACACCTTGTTCTCGTATTGGCCGGACTGGGTGAACAGCTCCACTTGGGCCATCGTCTGGTTGGTGAACGAGTTCGACATCACGAAGCTGGGGTGGCCGGTGGCGTTGCCCAAGTTGAGGAGGCGGCCTTCAGAGAGCACGATCACGGCGTGGCCGTCGGGAAAGACCCACTTGTCCACCTGGGGCTTGATGTTGATACGCTCGACGCCGTCGACCTTGGCCAGGCCGGCCATGTCGATCTCGTTGTCGAAGTGGCCGATGTTCCCCACGATGGCCTGGTGCTTCATCTTGGCCATGTCTCCGGCCGTGATCACGTCCTTGTTGCCGGTGGTGGTCACGAAGATGTCGGCCGTGCCGACCACGTCGTCCAGGGTCGCAACCTGGTAGCCCTCCATGGCCGCTTGGAGCGCGCAGATCGGATCGACCTCGGTGACGACCACCCGGGCCCCTTGCCCGCGGAGAGATTCGGAGCATCCCTTGCCCACGTCGCCGTAGCCACAGACCACCGCCACCTTTCCGCCGATGAGCACGTCGGTGGCCCGGTTGATGCCGTCGATCAGGGAGTGGCGGCAGCCGTACTTGTTGTCGAACTTCGACTTGGTGACCGCGTCGTTGACGTTGATGGCTGGGAAGAGCAGCTCGCCGTTGCGCTCCATCTCGATGAGTCGGTGCACGCCCGTCGTCGTCTCCTCGGAGACACCTTTGATGCCGTTGGCGATGGTCGTCCAACGCTGGGCGTCGTCGGCCAGGCTGGCCGTGAGTAGGCCAAGGACCACGCCGAACTCCTCGGAGTCGGCCGTGGAAGGATCGGGCACGAGGCCCGCTTTCTCGAACTCGACCCCCTTGTGCACCAACAACGTGGCGTCACCGCCGTCGTCGAGGATCATGGTCGGCCCCTGGGCCGGCCATACCAGGGCCTGCTCGGTGCACCACCAGTATTCCTCCAGGCTCTCGCCCTTCCAGGCGAACACCGGGACACCCTTCGGGTCGTCGGCGGTGCCGTCCGGCCCGATGGCCACAGCCGCGGCCGCGTGATCCTGGGTGGAAAAGATGTTGCAACTGGCCCAGCGCACCTCGGCGCCCAGCGCGGTCAGGGTCTCGATCAGGACGGCGGTCTGGACGGTCATGTGCAGGGAACCGGTGATCCGGGCCCCCAGGAGTGGCTTCTCGGTCCCGAACTCGGCGCGCATGGCCATCAGGCCGGGCATCTCGTGCTCGGCCAGCACGATCTCCTTGCGGCCGAACTCGGCGAGTGACAGGTCGGCGACCTTGAAGGCGGGGCGGTTCTGGTCGCTGGTCATGCGGTCTCCTTGTGCTGAGCGGCCCGGGTCGTCGGGCGGCGCGAGTACGGATGCGGCTGTGCCCGAAGGGCAGTGGGCTGTCGACCCGGGTTTGGGATGCCGAGGGCTCTCGGCCCCTCAACGCTAGCGCAAGGGCACCTGCGGACCGGGCGACCGGCCGGCTGCGAGCTTGCCCACGCGAGGGCCGTGATCAGCGGGAGCCGTGACCAGCGGGAGCCGTGTGACCAGCGGGAGCCGTGGCCGAGGGTATACCGGGGCGAGCGGAGCCGGGTCGAGGGGAGCCGGGAAGGTCGGGACCTGGGATGGGCGGAGGGGCCGAAGGGCCGAAGGGCCGATGGGGTGATCGGGCCGATGGGCACTCCTAGAATCGCCGGTTATGCCAGCCCCGGACCTCGACATTGCCGACAGCTCGGCTACCCACACTCCGGCATGGTTCCGGCGGGCGCTCGAAGCACCGGTTGCCACCGAGCAGGTCTGGGTCGACGGGTGCTCGATCGCCTTTCGCCGATGGGGCGACCGGTCCCGACCGGGGGTGGTGCTGGTGCACGGGGGCGGTGCCCACAGCCGATGGTGGGACCACGTGGGTCCGATGCTCGCCGCCGAGTGCAGTGTCGCCGCTCTCGACCTGTCCGGCCATGGTGATAGCGGAAGGCGGGACCGGTATACGTTCACCGATTGGGCGAGCGAGATCCTGGCCGTGGCCGAGGAGCTGGCCGGTCCCGAGCCGCCGGTGGTCGTCGCCCACAGCATGGGAGGGCTTGCCACCATCCAGGCGGCAGCCACCTCCGGCGACCGGATGAAGGGCGTTATCATCGTGGACTCGGCAGTGCGCACCTTCTCGCCCGAGGAGGAAGCCGGACGAGAGGGCGTGTTCGGCCCCTTGCGGGTCTACCCCTCCCTCGCCGATGCGCTGGCCCGGTTCCACCCGGTGCCCGATCAGCCCAATTCGCTTCCTTACGTGATGGACCACGTCGCCCGCACGTCGGCCCACCGGGTTCCCGGCGGCTGGAGCTGGAAGTTCGACCCGGCATTCCACCACGGCTTCGAGCGCCCGGATCCCGAGGTCCTGGCGGCCGTCTCCTGCCGGGTGGCCCTGTTGCGGGCCGAGTTCGGCCTCGTCACCCCGGACATCGGGACGAGCATGCACGAGAAGCTGGGGCGCAACGCGCCGGTCATCGAGATCCCCCTGGCCCACCACCACGTCATGCTCGACCAGCCGCTCTCTTTGATCACGGCGATCAGGACCCTGCTGGCCGACTGGCGGCACTCGGCCGCCGTGCCCAAGGAGTGGCCGTAGCGCCCTCGGTCGGGGTCAGGCAGGCTTACGAGCTCGTGCCCACCGGGGAGATCTGCGGCGACTCCTGTGCGGCGTTGGGACAGGTACCGAGGTTGGAGGCGGTGGCGATCACCGACGCGGTCTGACCGGGAGGATAGACCCGGAAGCCCTGGACGGGAACCGGCGTGCAGTTGAGGACGCCCGGGTTGGCCTGGCGGAAGATAGCGGTCGTCGACTGCCCGGCCGGCAATGTGACCAGTGGCGTCGCCTGACCGGTCTGGGCCGCCGCCGGACCCACCTGGGCCCCGCTGGCGTCCACCAACGAGACGCCGGGGTAACCCTGCATCGTGCAGCTCGTAGTGCCGGTGTTCTGGAACACCAGTGGGATGATCACCGACCCGGCCGCACCCTGGGCCTGGCCGACAGACACGGACAACTGCCCCGTGGTGCACTGGGACGCGCTGGCTGAGGTGGTGGTGGGGGAGCTCGTGCTGGTCGAGGCGGGGACGGTGGTCGACGGTGGTGTGGACGTCGACGTCGTGCTGGTCGTTGTGGTGTGCCCCTTCTTCGTGGTGGTCGAGGTAGTCGTGGGCTTGGTCGTGTTGGCCGTGTTCCCGCTCCCACTGCTGCAGCCCGCGGCCAGCAGCCCCGCCATGACCACCGCACATCCCACCTGCAGCCTTCTGCGATACCTCATTCACAACCCCTTCACCGGTCATGCTTCGTTGTCAGGTATACCCGCCCCCGTCGGGCGCCACGCGGATCACCGGCCGGAGGAGGTGGCATCCTGGTCCGCAGACCGAGAAGGTCGGACGTGGTCGCGCCGGTCGGAGACACCGTCAACCCAGGCGATGACCAGGCCGACGAGTCGAGGAAGGTAGACGAGTTGAAGAACAAAAAGGAGCGGATGTGCCCATCTATGCCCTGGGTGACCTGGTACCGACGATCGACGAGAGCGCGTTCGTCCATCCTGACGCGGTGGTCATCGGCAACGTGACGATCGGCGCCCAGTCCTCGGTCTGGCCCAGCGCCGTCCTGCGGGGAGACGGTGGTGAGATACGGGTCGGAGCGAGGACGTCGATCCAGGACGGGACGATCGTGCACACGACCGTGTTCACACCGACGAGGATCGGGGACGACTGTGTGGTCGGGCACCTGGTCCACCTCGAAGGGTGCACGATCGAGGACGGGTGTCTGGTGGGAACCGCTTCAGTGGTGCTCCACAATGCCGTCGTGCAGACCGGAGCGGTAGTCGGGTCGAACGCCGTGGTCCCCGACCGGATGGTCGTCCCTACCGGGTCGGTGGCGCTGGGCATTCCAGCCAAGCTCCGAGAGGCGTCACCCGAGACGCTGGCCGGGATCGCCATCGGATCGGAGCACTACGTGCACCAGACCGAGCGGTTCCGGTCGGAGCTTCGGCTCATCGGCTGATCATCGCTGATCAGCGAGGCCTCGGTCACCGGCTGCAGCGACGAGCTCGTCGAGTTCGTCGAGCCGCCGGGCCAGGAAGCTCTGCTCGACCGAGTTGTCGGTGATGGCACGGGCCAGCCGGTAGGCCGTGGCCGCCTCGTCCAGCCGGCCGGCCCGCCGAAGGAGATCGGCCCGGGTCGAGTGGAACAAGTGGTAGTCGTCGAGCTGGGACGAGAGCTCGCCGCCGTCCAGGATGGCCAGGCCGGTCTCGGGCCCGTCAGCCATGGCCACGGCCACGGCCCGGTTGAGCTCGACGATCGGGGTAGGTTCCCACTCGAAGAGCCGGTCGTAGAGCAAGACGATGGTGGCCCAGTCGGTCAGGCCGGCGTCGGGTGCCCCGGCGTGCACGGCGCCGATGGCCGCCTTCAGCTGAAGCGGACCGACCGCGCTCATGCGCTGTGCCCGCTCGAGCAGCGCGAAGCCGGCGGCAGCCTTGTCGGTGTCCCACTTGCGCCGGTCCTGTTCCTCCAAGGTGAGTGGGCGACCCCTCTGGTCTGTGCGCGCCGACCGCCGCGAGTCCTGGAAATGCAGTAGTGCGCTGAGGCCCAGTGGCTCTGGCTCGTTCGGCAGCAGGTCGACGACCAAGCCGGCCAGCCGAATGGCCTCGTCGCATAGGTCGACGCGCACGAGATCGGTGCCGCTACCGGCCAGGTATCCGGCATTGAAGATGAGGTAGATCACGGTGAGCACGGCATTGAGCCGTCCGGGAAGCTCGTCAGGCGATGGCACCCGGTAGGCGATGCCGGCCTGGCGAATCTTGCGCTTGGCCCGGACGATCCGCTGGGCAAGCGTGGGGGCGGAGAGCAGGAAGGCGCGGGCAACCTCTTCGGTGGTGAGGCCGCCGAGGGACCGCAGGGTCAAGGCCACTCGGGCCTCGAGCGACAGGGCAGGATGGCAGCAGGTGAAGATGAGCCGCAGGCGGTCGTCGCCGATGGGACCAGTGACCTCACCGGCATCCCAGGCGATGGCCAGCTCACCCCAGGCCCGTTGGCGGCGCTCGGCCGCGGCTGCTCGCCGGAGCCGGTCGACGGCCTTGCGCCGGGCCGTGGTCACCAGCCATCCGGCCGGGTTGGCCGGGATGCCCTTGCCCGGCCAGGCGGCGGCGGCGGCGGTGAATGCGTCCTGCACCGCGTCCTCGGCCAGGTCGAAGTCCTTGACAATGCCGATCAGGCAGGCCAGGACGCGACCGCGGTCGGTCCGGTAGGCGACCTCCAGCGCATCGTCTACCGAACCGTCGCGCTCACACATCGTGGTGGGCTCCAGACCTACATCGACGCCACGGGGCGGACCTCGACCGAGCCGTACTTGGCCGACGGCACCATGGCCGCGGCCTTGAGGGCTTGGTCGAGCTCGTCGCACTCGATGACGTAGTAGCCGGACATCCACTCCTTGGTCTCGGCGAAGGGTCCGTCGACGGTCAGCGTCTCTCCGTTCCGCACCCGCACCGTGGTCGCCGTCTCGGGGCCGTTGAGCGGGTCCCCAGTGTAGGAGCCGAGCTGTTCACTGAACGCGGCGTAGTCGGCCATGAGCTGATCCCACTCTGGGCCTCCCGGCTGGGGGTGCAGTTCGGGGTCGTTGTGGATGATCAACATGTAGCGCATGATTGGCTCCTTGTCGTGGGCAGCGGAATGTCCGCATCGCCCAATTGACGCTGTGCACCCTCCCGGATCGACAGGAAATCCAGAAGTTGTTCGACGTCCCACCGTATGTGCTCCGGGCCGGTCCGTTGACAACGATCGGACGGACCCCCAGACTGATGGGAGGCCGAATGACCAGGGGGAATGATGACGACCAAGGTGTACCAGCTGCCGGTGGACAAGACCGGGTGGCAGACAGAGGACAAGTCAGGGACGGCTACGTTCACCTGGGAGTACGACGACGGGCGAGAGAAGCTCATCAACCTCTACGACAAGGGCAAGAAGAAGCAGTGGGATGCGGCCGAGCGGATCGACTGGTCCCACGACCCGGACCTGGAGAACCCGCTCCAGGTGCCCGACGAGCTGGTGCCTATCTTCGGGTCGCCGGTGTGGGACAGGCTCAACAAATCCGAACGGGGCAACGTGAGGCGGAACATGGTGGCCTGGCAGTTCAGCCAGTTCCTCCACGGCGAGCAGGGTGCACTGATCTGCACGGCCAAGATCGTCGAAACGGTCCCCCACATCGACTCGAAGTTCTACGCGGCCACCCAGGTGATGGACGAGGCTCGTCATGTCGAGACCTACTCCCGCTATCTCGACAAGATCGAGACCGCCTATCCGATCAATGACAATCTGAAGTCTCTGCTCCATGACGTGCTCACCGACTCGCGGTGGGACATGACCTACCTCGGGATGCAGGTGCTGATCGAGGGCCTGGCCCTCGCCGCCTTCGGGCTCATTCGGAATACGGCGGGTGACCCACTGGGCAAGGCGGTGAACGCCTATGTCATGCAAGATGAGGCCCGCCATGTCATGTTCGGCCGCTTGGCGCTGCGCGACTATTACCCGCAGCTCACCCAGGCCGAGCGGGACGAGCGCGAGGATTTCTGCGCCGATGCCTGCTACCGGATGCGCGACCGCTTCCTCGGCGAGGAGCTGTGGCAGCGTCTCGGCTACGACCCAGACGAGTGCATCGCCTTCGTCAACCAGAGCGAGAGCCAGCGCGTGTTCCGCAGCCTGTTGTTCACCAGGATCGTGCCCACCTTGAGGGACGTCGGTTTGTGGGGGCCAAAGATGCGCCAGACCTTCGCCGACATGGACGTCATCGGCTACGAGTCGACCGATCTCGATGCGGTCATGGCCGAGGACGAGGACATCGCCGAGATGATCGACATCCAGCGGGCCCACCTCGACCAGGCCATCGCCGAGGGCTCGCCCGTCGACTGACCCTCGACCGAGAAGAACCCCCGCCGTTTCGACCTCCGCTTTGGGTGTACGCGAACATGCCCGCACAGGACGAACCCGGTCCACCCAGTGGCCAGATTGTGAGGGGAACGATGAAGATCACGACCACGCTGAGCTATGCCGGCAGGTTCCGGGAGTCGGCGGCGCAGGTCGCCGAGTTCGAACGGGCCGGCCTCGACCTGGTGTGGGTGGCCGAGGCCTACGGGTTGGACGGCCCGAGCTTGATGGGCTATCTGGCCGCACTGACCGAGAAGGTGGAGATCGGTTCGGCCATTCTCCCGATCTACTCGCGAACCCCAACGCTGATCGCCATGACGGCAGCGGGCATCGACGCCCTGTCGGATGGCCGCTTCCATCTGGGCCTCGGGGCTTCGGGGCCACAGGTGATCGAGGGGTTCCACGGCGTGCCCTACACCGCACCCATCGCCCGGACCCGGGAGGTGATCGAGATCTGCCGGAAGGTCTGGGCCCGCGAGGAGCCCCTGACCCACGAGGGTGAGGTGTTCACGGTGCCGCTCCCGGCCGGGCAGGGGACGGGCCTGGGCAAGGCCCTCAAGATCATCGGCCGCCCGGTCCGCGCCGACATCCCGGTCTGGGTCGCCTCGCTGGGGGAGAAGAACGTGGCCATGACGGCAGAGGTGGCCAATGGCTGGCTGCCGATGCTCTTCATTCCCGAGAAGGCGAAGGCGGTGTGGGGCCCGGCACTCGACGCCGGGTTGGCCAAGCGCGACGCCTCCCTCGGGCCCCTTTCCATCGCGGCCGGCGGGGTGTTGGCCATCGGCGACGGGGACGACGTGACCGCCGTGCGCCAACTTTCCCGGCCGAGCTTGGCCCTCTATATCGGCGGGATGGGCGCGAGGGGCCGGAACTTCTACAACGATGTCGCCCGCCGCTCGGGTTATGAGGAAGCGGCCAAGAGGATCCAGGACTTGTACCTGACCGGCAAGAAGGCAGAGGCGGAGGCGGCGGTTCCCGAGGAGCTCTTGGAGCAGACCTCCCTGTGTGGACCGGCCGGCCACGTCGCTGAGCGCATTGCCGCCTTCGCCGAGGCCGGGGTCACCCACCTCCAGGTGGCGCCGGTGCCCGTCGGCGACCAACGGGCGGTCGACCTTATCGAACAGGTAAAGGAGCTGGCTGGTTGACCGGACCGACAGGCCGACCCCGGCTACACAGGCGGGGTCAGTCCCCCACCTCGCGGAGCTCGAAGTCGGGGTATCGGTGGGCGGCGAGCTGCCGGAAACCGTCGCGCCAGGAGGTCTCGCATCGCCCCAGCACCTCGTGCATGAGCGTCGTGTCCATCTGCCCGGCCGGATAGGTGCCGTCGGTGTACTTGAAGGTGGGCTCGATGCCCAATAGCCGGCCCACGTAGGTGCAATAGTCCTCGATGCTGACCGCCTCGTCACCACAGAAGTTCACGGTGATGGCGGGCAGGCGTCCGGCATCGAGGGCGGCGATGGCCAGGCGGACGGCGTCGCCCTGCCACATGACCGACGCGCCCCGGGGCTCGGTCGGGTTGACCCAGACCTCCTTGCCCCGGACCATGCGGTCGAGCCGGACGGCCGGGCCGGTGGCATCGAAGCCGTAGACCGCCCCGATGCGGAGGATGATGGTGGGGATCCGCCACTGCTCGGAGACGAAGCGGACCAGGTGCTCGGCGGCGATCTTGGACAGGCTGTAGGCGGGGATGGTGGCTCCGTAGAGGTCGGTCTCGGTGCGGGGGTGGTCGGCGTGGGCGTAGACCCCGCCGGTGGAGCAGTGGACGAACGTCTTCACCGACTGGCAGTGGACCATCAACCGGCCCGTTCCCTGTACGTTGACCTCGAAGGTGTGGGCCATGTCTTTCTCGGAGTCCATCGCCACCATGGCCCCGGCGTGGAAGACGTAGTCGAAGTCGTCGGGGAGATCGTCGAAGCGGTCGACGGCCAAGTCCTTCTTGACGCAGGTCACCCCGAGGGCTTCGAGCTCGCTGCGTTGGCCGGGGTCAGAGAACCTGGCCATGCCCCACACGTCGTTGTCGGCGGCCAGCTCCCGGACCAGCGGCGCGGTCAGGTGGCCGGTCGGGCCGGTCACCAGGATCTTCTGTCCTTCCATGGCGCTCCCCCCTTTGTGTGGCCGGCTGGTTCCTGTGGCCCGACCGCTCGTGTGGCCGTTCGGCTCGGGTGGCCGTTCGGCCCCTGTGGTCCGCTCCGGAGCCGGCGTCGGCTGCGGCTATGCCGATATCTTGCCCATCGCCTTGGTGGCGAGCGAACCGAGCAACTGCGAGTCGACCGGGCCGTAGTCGCCCACGGCTACCGCGGCGAGGGTGTTGCCCTTCCGGGCGATCACAAACTCCTGGTCGAGTACCGTCCCCTGCACGGTCAAGTTGGCCGTGTAGCTCGCGCTCTCGGCACCGAACTGCTTGTTCGAGATTTGGCTGACGGTTCCGGAGATCTTCTCGCCCCCCACCGTCTCCGAGAAGTTCGAGCACCGGTTGAGGTTGGCAACGACCTGTTGGTAGGCCGCGTGACCGTTTTGGTACGAGCCGAGCAGCTCGACGAGCTGGGGCACGCTCTGGTTCATCTGGAAGGCAGCTCGGGCCCTGGCCTGGTAGGGGACCTTCCAAATGGGATTGCTGTAGCAGCTCTTGGTGGTTGGGGGCGGGCTGGCAGAGCTCTTGGACCAACCGGGGGGAAGGTTCTGGATGGAGAGGGCCATCCCCTGGAGTTGCTGTGCCGTCGGGGTGGTGGCGGCCACCGCAGGCGAGCCGTAGGCCAGTGATCCAGCCGTCGTGGCGACCACGAGACCAAGGGCCCAGCGCGGCCGGCCGGCATAGGGCCGGCCGCGCTGCCAGCCGCGACCCGGGCCGCGTTTCCAGCCGCGGTTGGCGACGTGGGTCATGCCCGCGCCAGTTTCAGGACTCCGTTTCACGCACGACACCGTTCTCTCGCAGGCGTACATCATGCCGTAGGCCCGTGCTTGTGCCCTGTCGGGATGGCCGTGATGGGATCAGCCCCGTGGGCCAGATCCCCGGCGTGTCGAACGATATGCGCCGGCATGGAGGTCAGTTGCACAGATCATCTGTGAGAAATATCATATTGGCTCAAGACGTACTGCAGGCAAAGACGCACAGGACGAGCGAGGACTGGAGAGCAGATGACCGGGATTGACCAGGCACAAAGCAGGTCGACCGTGGTGGTCGTGGGCGGCGGTTACGGGGGGGTGGCAGTGGCCAAGGCGCTCGACCAGAACATGGACGTGGTTCTCATAGAGCCGAAGGATGCGTTCATGCACAACATTGCCGCCCTTCGGGCGCTGGTCGACCCGTCGTGGCTGCCGAGGATCTACCTTCCCTACGACAAGCTCTTGGCCAACGGCCGAGTCGTCAGGGACCGGGCTGCCGTCGTGGAGCCGGGTCGGGTGGTGACCGCGTCGGGACAGGCGATCGTGGCCGACTACGTGGTGCTGGCCACCGGATCGAGCTATGCCTTCCCAGCCAAGACGGACAAAGTGGACACCCAAGCGGCTCACGACCAGGTCCGCGCCGCCCACGACGCTCTCTCCGAGGCCGACCGGGTCCTCTTGCTGGGGGCGGGTCCTGTCGGCATCGAGCTCGCGGGGGAGATCGGCCATGTATGGCCCGACAAGTCGGTCACGCTCTTCGACGTCTCCGGCGAGCTCTTGGGGGGACCGTTCAAGCCGGAGCTGAGGGCCGAGCTCCGCCGGCAACTGGCCGAGGTGGGTGTCGAGGTCCTGCTCGGAAGCCGGTTGCGCGCCGCTCCCTCGACCGCCCCCGGCGAGTTGGGGACCTTCACCGTGACCACGGAGGACGGTTCCGATATCACCGCCGACATCTGGTTCCAATGTTTCGGCGTCGTGCCCAACAGTGACTACCTCGGAGAGGTGTTGTTACCGGCTCTCCGAGCCGACGGCTTCGTCCGGGTCGAGCCCACCCTCCAGGTCGTGGGCCAGACCACCGTGTTCGCGGTGGGAGACCTCTCCACCGCCGACGCCAAGATGGCGGCATTCGCCCGCCGCGAGGCCGAGACGGTGGCCGCCAACATCGCCGCCCTGGCCGACGGGTCGGATCTGACCGCCTATCAGGCCATGGGACCGGGGATCGTCGTCCCGATCGGGCCTCTGGGCGGAGCCGGACAATTCCCCGGCCAGGATGAGATCATCGGCCCAGACCTCGTCGCCGACCTCAAGGGCAGGGACATGGGGGTCGACCCGCTCCAGGAGTTGTTCGGGCTCGCCGTGGCCGCGGCCAATGACGAATGACGACCGCTCGTTCCGGTCAGTTCTCGGCGGCTGGAAGGTCCCGGGCAAACTCGATGAATGGGTGGGGCGGGAGGTAGTCGTCCGGGATGTCATTGGGGTGGCGGTAGTTGTCGATGTCGAACAGGTTCGACACCCCATCTCCTTCGGCTGCGGCCACCAGGGCCGGCTCGCGGCTTCGGGCGAACGCGTCCCGGGCGGTGATGGCGGCGGCCTCCAGCGAGACGAACGTGTCGCGGTCGATGCGGGCGACGAGGCTGTAGACGCAGCCGTCGAGCGTGGCCCCCACCCGGCGACCGATCATGCAGTGGCGCTTGCCGTCGTCGATGGCGTAGACCGTCTCGTCGCCTGTGCCGAAGCGGCTCCGGACCCTGTCGGCGTGGCCGAACATGACCCACTGCTCGTGACGCTTGTCTTTCATGGCCCAGAGGGGGCTTGGGGGGATGACGCCTTCCGGCTCGTCCTCTTCCAGGGGAGTGGCATCGACCGGAGCCGAAATCGGATTGGTGCTTCCCACCGACTCGGGCGTGAAATGGAGCTGGCCATCAGCCCTCGACTGGAAGATGCCCCCGCCCTCGACGGGGACCTCCTCGGGCTGCTTGGTGCGTTCTGGTCCATCCGGGTCATTCATAGGGTGCTCCTGGTCTCGCTGAGGTGGTCTCGCTGAGGCCCGGCGTCCACACGGCCTCGTCGTAGCGCACAGTCTGCCGGATCCACCGTACGGGCGCCGACCGGAGTCGACGTACCTTGGCTTGGCCTTGCCCCGGACTGCGGCGTCGGCCCGCCACCAGAGCTGGAGGCTCGTGCTTTCGCCCGGCGCGGTTACGTCGCCTCCACCCCGCCCAAGGACGGGGCCGGCGCCCGGGCTCAGGTGGTTCGCAGGCAGCCCGACGGCACCTGGCTGCGCGTGCTCGACCAACCGGAGTTCATCACGCCGGCCGGGTGACGACGACCGGCTCGTAACCGGGTGACCAGGATAGGGCGACCCGCCCCGTCACCGCCGATCGGCCCGGTTGTCAGGATGACCCGGCGGTCGAGGTCCCCGGAAGGTCCCGTCCGCAGTAGGGCTGCGATGAGGTGGCCACGAATCCGGCCTTCTGGGCTTGCATGAACCAAGCGCACGTCTCCGCCGGATCGTGGCCGAAGATGGTGGAGTAGTTGATGGTGGTTGGGAGAAGCCCATTGGCGTTGTAGGACTTCAGGCCCCGGAGGTCCTTGATGACCGTCGCCCGGGTCGGGTTCTTCCCCGCCAACTGCATGCCCTTGATCATGAGGTCTGCTCCCACCCAGGATTCGTATTGGCTATAGGTGGGGAACTGGCTCTTGGTGAAGCCGGCGTACTTCTGCAGTGCGGCGGCCATCTGCACGGTGCCGGCGTTCGGCAGGGAGAAGGGTCGGAAGAACGAGAGGAAGTATCCACCCTGCAGGTCGTTCCACGCCGGAGAATTGATCGCATCCGGCTCGTAGCCGGTCGCGTAGACGACCGAATTGAGATGGACGCCGGCTTGTTTGAGCGCTGTCGCCAGAGCGAAATTCGAATTGTTGTCCATGTTGGGGGTAACCGCGTTTACCTTGTTTTGCCTGGCAACCAGGGCCGCAGTGGTGAAGTCGACGCCCCCAAAGGAAACAGTCGTATCCAATACGCCAACCTTGCCTCCCGCATGCTGGAAGGCCCGGGCGACCCCGATCGCCGCACGGCTGGACGATGGAGAGATGCCGTAGCCGTACGCACCGAGAACCGTGCCGCCATGTTGCTTGAGGAAATTCCCGATCAGCGTGTTGACCGGGTACTTGGGGTCGACGCTGCCGAGGTCCGAAGCGAACATGTTGGTGTAGGGCTGCTGCCCCCATTCGGGTCCGTCGTTGTAGGCGCCGGTGACGGGGATTCCCTGCTGTTGGGGGTACTTGGCCGCCAAGAAGAACACCGGACTCTCGGAGACGATGCCGAATGCGCCCTTCGAAATGGCATCCTGTACCGCGGTCACGACCAAACTGGGGCTTGTGTTGTCGTCGATCACCAGGGGCACGATCTGGTGACCGTTCACCCCTCCGTTGGCGTTTTGCAACGCAATGCGAGCCTTGAAACCGGCCGGTGCCGTTGAGTTCTCGGCCGCACCCGCGCCCGTCAGGTCGGTCACGAACGCAATGGTGATCGGTGCCGAGCTGGCCGTCGCCGGGGCGGCGACTGCGCCGGCCAGTACGAGTGGCAGCGCGCCGGTCGCCGCCAGGATGACGGCCAGAAGGGCGGTCACCACTGTCCGGTGTGGCCGCGTCCTCCCCTCACCGCTGCGGTGGGCCCATCTCAGCCACGGACGCCTGAGCGCCCTGGTTGCAGACGCTGGTGACTGAACTCTCATCGTGTTCCCCCTCTGCGCGCCGTCGGCCAGATGAGACCAACCGTCCGGTAAAGTTAGACCAACCGGTCAGTATAAGCAACCACCCATGCTTCGCTCCGGGCGTGACCGGAGCTCCAGGTGCAGCTCGGAGACCCGCGGAGGATCCAAGCACGCCAGCCGGTTCAACTCGGGGAAATCACCTCTCGCGGCCCCGACACCGACGTCGGGGCCAACCGCTGCCGTCTGCTCTCGCCGGCGACTATCGAGGATGCTGGGTTGCGTCGCTCATCTATCGACGCGCGCTTCGAATTCGACGTGCGGCTCGAATTCAAGGTGTAGGCGGCTGACACCGCGCAGAATGTACGTCGGCACGTAGTCGTAACGACGGGCGCCGGGGGGACCGTGCTCCTTCTCTGAGATCCTGATGTCATCCATCCGGTCGAGCAATCGCTCGATGGTGATGCGTCCCTCGGCGCGAGCCAGCGGAGAACCGGGGCACGTGTGGGCGCCATGGCCGAACGCGAGGTGTTGGCGAGCGTTGGCCCGTTCGACTTGAAAGTCGGCGGGGCACTCGAAGTGGCCGGGATCCCGGTTGGCCGCGCCGTTGAGGACCATGACGGTGGTCCCGGCTGGGATCTTCACGCCGCCGAGCTCGGTGGTGACGCGCGCCAGCCGGAAATCGCCCTTCACCGGGCTCTCGATGCGGAGACACTCCTCGACGAAGTTCGGAATGTGCTCACGGTGCGCCCGGAGCAGCTGCTGAAGCTCGTGGTCGTCGCCGATCCGCTGTAGCGCAGTGCCGAAGAGGCGGACGCTCGTCTCCTGACCAGCTGCAAAGAGATTGCCGGCGATACGGGCGACGTCGATGGCCTCTGGGGTCGAGCCGTCGGGGAACGTTGCGGTCGCAAGTCCGGTCAGCACGTCGCTGCGCGGGTTGCGGCGGCGGTCCTCGATGTAGGCGATGAATTGCTCGTAGAGGAACTCGAGCGGATTGTGGGCCAGCGCCGCGTCACCGGTGCTGCCTACGGTGCGGGTCTGGCCGCTCGGCCCGGCGCCAAGCCGCTGGCGGAACAGGTCGAGGTCGCCCTCGGGCACGCCGAGCAGGTCGGCCACGACGAGCATGGCAAAGGGCTGGCCGTACCCGCCGATGAACTCGCCGTTGCCGTCTTCGAGGAATTCGTCGATCTGGCGGTCGGCGAGGCGCCACATGAACTCCTCGTTCTCGCGCAGTCGTTTCGGGGTGATGAGGCGCAGGAGCAAGGCGCGGTGCGCGGTGTGGATCGGTGGGTCGAACGTGAGCAGCTGATCGCTCATCGGCAGCTCGTGGCGGTGCCGCTCGATGAGCAGGCTGACGTCATCGCCTTCGAGCGGCACCGGGAACCCGGGGAACGGGCCGGTGGGCGAGTTGCACGACGAGAACGTGTCGCTGTCGTGGTACACGGCCAGGGCTTCGTCGTACCCGGTCACCATGGTCACGCCGTGGTGGGGCTCGGGCTGCACCGGGCCCTGGGCACGTAGCCACTCGAAGTACGCATACGGGTCCGTGACGACCTCGTCGTCGCGGAAGAAGTCGATGGCGTTGTAATCGGTCACAGCACGGCTCCTGCCATCCCGAACGGTTTCAGTCCATCCTCGCCCAGCTGGAGCTGGGACACCCAACGATCGGGCACGCTAGCGCGATTGTACCGGTTGGTCCAGATGGGTCGGCTGTGTTGACCGATCGGTACAAGACTGGTAGGCATCAGGTGGCCGGTCGGCGTGGTCTTGGACGGGAAGCGTGGACTCGGATCGGACTGGAAGGGTGGACTCGGATCGGAAGGAGGAGCAGCCGTGGCCCAGCGGTGGAAGCAACGCCCGCAGGGCTCGACGTGGGGCGATTGGGGCAAGGATGACGAGCTGGGGCGCATCAATCTGATCACCCCGGAAAAGGTCCTTCAGGGGGCGCGAGAGGTGAAGGCCGGCATCAGCTTCAGTCTGAGCCTGCCGCTCGACTACCCCGGTGGAACGGCGCTGAACCAGCGACGGTATCCGCCTATCCTCAGGCCCACCGAGGACCTGCAGCACAACCCCGATGCGTTCTACAACGTCATCGGGCGAGAGTCGATCCACCCGAGCTTCATCGATGTGTGGTCGGACGACATGGTGACGATCTGGCTGCAATATTCGACGCAGTGGGATGCGCTCGCCCACCAGGGCGCCATGTTCGATGCCAATGATGACGGCGAGGACGAGCCGGTCTACTACAACGGCTTCCGGGCCGGCGAGGACGTCATCGGGCCGAAACCTGATGCCAAGGGTGACGGCAGCGGCAGCCTCAGTTTCGGCAGGCATCTCGGCCTCGAGCACATGGCCGCCCACGGCACCCAGGGCCGAGGCGTGCTCATCGACGTCGCCCATCACCTCGACAACACACCCGAGTGGACGCCGGTCAACATGAGGACCATTCGGGAGATCATGGACGCGGACAATGTCGTCGTCGAGCCCGGGGACATGGTCGTCATCCACACCGGATTCGCGACGCAGATCCTGGCCTGGGAGCGGAACCCGGATGCCTCCAAGATCCAGGCGATGTACCCATACCTCGACGCAGAGGACGACGAAGTACTGGATTGGATCACCGAGTCGCAGATGTCGGCGCTCATTGCCGACAACTACGCGGTCGAGGGGTGGCCGGCTCCCAATCCGGAGCCACACACGCTGATCCCGATCCACCATCTCTGTCTGTTCAAGCTCGGCATCCCCCTGGGCGAGCTCTGGTACACGCAGGAGCTCGCCGACTGGCTGCGCGAGCACAGCCGGAGCCGGTTCCTGCTCACGGCGCCCCCCCTGCGACTGCCCGGCGCGATGGGCAGCCCTCTCACGCCGGTTGCTACCGTCTGACCGGGACGAGGAGACAATGCCATCGCTTGAAGCTGGCCTGCCTGATTCGGGATCGTCTGTCGACGTTGTGGTCGTGGGCGCCGGCATCCTCGGCCTCTACCAGCTGTACGTGGCCCGTGAGGCCGGCTGTTCGGTGCTGTTGCTCGAGCAGGGCGATGGCGCCGGTGGCACGTGGTACTGGAACCGCTATCCCGGGTGCCGCTTCGACTCGGAGAGCTACACCTATGGATACCTGTTCTCGGAAGAGCTGTGGCACGAGTGGGACTGGTCCGAGGAGTTCGCCCCCCAGCCCGAGACCGAGCGCTACCTGAACCACGTGGTCGACAAGTTCGACCTGCGGCGTCATATCCGTTTCGCCAGCAGGGTGATTTCTGCTGTGTGGGATGAGGGGTCGACCTCGTGGACGACGCGGTCGGCCGATGGGTTCGAGATCCACTCGCGGTACCTGATCAGTGCGACCGGCGTGCTTTCGGTGCCCCAGTACCCGGATGTGCCCGGGCGCGAGGACTTCTCCGGTGAGACCTATCATCCGGCTCGGTGGCCGAAGGAGCCGGTCGATTTCAGGGGCAAGCGGGTGGCGATCATCGGCACCGGTTCCAGCGGGGTCCAGATCGCCCCGGAGATCGCCGACGAGGTCGAATCGGTGACGGTGTACCAGCGGACGCCGACGTGGGCGACGCCGTTGAACAACCATCCGATCTCGGCAGAGCAACAGGCCTACCTGAAGGCGAATTTCGAGTCGATCCGCGATGAGCTGAACGCCTCGATCTCCGGGTTCCTGCACAAGGCGCACGACCGGAAGACCTTCGAAGAGACCAAGGAGCAGCGGTGGGCGTTCTATGAGAAGATCTGGAACAGCCCGGGTTTTGCAAAGTTGTCCACCAACTACACGGACTTGTTGACGGACCGGGAGGCAAACGCGGAGTTCTGCGCCTTCCTGGAGGAGAAGATCCGTAGCGTGGTGAAGGACCCGGCGACGGCGGACAAGCTGATCCCGAGGGACCACCTCTATGGAGGTCTGCGACCGCCGTTCGTGACCGGCTACTTCGAGATGTTCAACAAACCGAACGTGTCGCTGGTGTCATTGCGGGAGACGCCGATCCTGCGGGTGACCGAGACGGGGATCGAGACGTCCGACGGGCTCCGCCAGTTCGACATGATCGTCTGGGCGACAGGTTTCGACTTCGGCACCGGCGCGCTGCGGCGGATGGGCATCGTCGGCGTGGACGGCTTGGCGCTGAACGACTACTGGACGGACGGTCCGTCGACCTTCCTGGGTGTCATGTGTCACGGGTTCCCCAACTTCTTCTTCCCGGGCGGACCGCACGGCGCGGCCGGTAACAACCCCCGGTACGGCAGCCTCCAGATCGACTTCATCCTGGACCTGATCAACTACGCCGGCAATCACGGGTACCGGCGTATCGAGGTCCCGATCGAGCCGGAGGAAGCCTGGATGGACATGATCGAGCGGTTCCGGCCGTACTCCCCGTTCGAGGAGCGGGGCCAGTACTACGGCGGAAATACGGCGGGCAAGCCGAAGCGATTCCTCCTCAACCCGGGTGGTCGTCCGAAGATGGACGAAGCCATGGGCAAGGTTGTCTCCAGCGACTACCGGGGATTTCTCTCGTGATTGCCGAACGGACTACCAGGCCGGGCAGGGTCTGTGCCAGCCACGCGAGCTTCAGGCTCCAGTCTTCTCCGACTGGTGAGACGCCCAATTTGATAAGACGGGCAACAGGTCAGACGTCGGCTAGTCGCCGGAGGGCTGCGGCGATGTCCTCGCGATCGGGTAGCCACGCTCGCTCAAGACTCGGAGCGTAGGGAGGAGGTGTGGGCGCCGCACCCACACGCACGATCGGCGCGTCGAGGGCCCAGAACGCTTCTTTGGCCACCGTTGCGGCGATCTCTGCGCCGATACCGAAGGGTATGACCGCTTCGTGGGCGATCAAGAGCCGACTTGTCTTGGCCACCGATTCAAGGATGGGACTCATATCGAGGGGTGACACCGTCCTGAGGTCGATGACCTCCACCGATATGCCCTCGCCGGCGACAGCCTCGGCGGCCGCCAGGGCCTCGTTGACCATTCGTGATACCGATACGACCGTGATGCCCGAGCCGGCGCGGACGACGGCCGACTTGCCGATCGGCAGGAGGTAGTCAGAAGGGGGTTGCGGGCCCTTCATGCCGTAGAGCAGTCGATTCTCGATGAAGACCACGGGATTCGGATCTTGGATCGCTGATCGCAACAGGCCGTAGGTGTCGGCGGGAGTGGACGGCATCACGACGGTCAGGCCCGGGATGTGGGCGAGCAGCGCTTCGAGACTCTGTGAGTGCTGGCTTCCGGACGAGCGCCCCGCTCCGAACTGCGTTCGGACGGTGAGTGACATCTCGGCGGCGCCACCGGTCATGAACGGCATCTTGGCCGCTTGGTTGAGCAGCTGGTCGAGGCACACCCCGATGAAGTCGAGGTACATCAGCTCGACGACGGGGCGCATGCCCGCCATCGCTGCGCCCACACCCAGCCCCATGATCGCCGTCTCCGAGATCGGTGTGTCGCGAACGCGGTCGCCGAACCGGTCGTGGAGCCCCCGCGTCAGGCCGAAGACGTTGCCCCCCTGGGCGACGTCGATGCCGGCCACGAACACCCGGTCGTCGCTGGCCAACTCCGACTCGAGGGCGGAGTGGACGGCGTCCATCACGCGGAAGAGCGGTGCATCATCGGCTGGCGGCGTCGGCTCGGGGACGTCGGGACGAGGGCGGGTCACGAAGCTTCCGACCGCGGCGGCGTCGGGCTGGGGGAGGCGCTCAGCCGCCTCAACGGCTTCGTCGAGCTCTCGGTCCACTGACGAAGCCAGCGACGCCATCACCTCGGAGCTGCAGCCCGCTGACTCCAGCCGTTGGGCATGGAGGACGAGAGGGTCCCGATCCTTCCACGCTTCGACTTCTTCCTGTGAGCGATATCGCTGGGGGTCGCCCTCGTAGTGGCCGTGCCAGCGATAGGTGCTCGCTTCGACAATGGTGGGACCTCGTCCCTCACGAACCGCCCCCACCACCTGACCCATCACGCGGGCTGCAGCCACGACGTCGTTGCCGTCGACCGGCACATAGTCGACGTCGTACCCCCCGGCTCGACGCTCGAGGGTCGCCGCGTATTGGGTGGCTGCCGATGAGAACTCGGCATACCCGTTGTTCTCACACCAAAAGATGACCGGGAGTTTCCACACCGCGGCGAGATTGACGGCCTCGTGGAATGCGCCTTGGGCCAAGGCGCCGTCGCCGAAGAAGGCCACCGCGACGGCATCGTCCCTTCTCAGCTGGGATGCCGCCGAAGCTCCCACGGCTATCGGAAGGCCAGCGGCAACGATTCCGTTCGCGCCGAAGATCCCGATACCGGGGTCGGCGATATGCATCGATCCACCCCTACCGCGGTTCGTCCCCGCGTCCTTGGCCATCAGCTCCGCGAACATGTCTACCGGCGCCAATCCCTTGGCCAGGCAGTGCCCGTGACCGCGGTGGGTCGATGTGATGACGTCAGTAGGGCGGAGGGGCCAGCACGCACCGACGGCAGAGGCCTCCTGACCGGTCGACAGATGGACGAACCCGGGTACCTCACCAGCCCGGTAGAGCGCGGCCACCCGCTCCTCGAAGCCTCGTATCACCAACATCCGTCGATACATCTCGACGAGCTCCTTCCCCGAGAAGCCCAGCTCCGACGGTTGGTCGACGTCCACGGGGTCGAAGTCCACGGCGTGTAGTGTACTGGTCAGTACAGCCTCCACACGAATGCCGAGACGTCAATGCCAGAGCGGATCGAGATACCTGACCTGTTCCCGAGCCCGAGGGACGTCAGCGGCAAGCGCGTGGTGATCACCGGTGCCGGACGGGGTCTGGGCGAGCTGCTGGCCCACGCGTTCTCGCGTGCCGGAGCCAAGGTGTCGCTGGTGGCGCGAACCGAGCGCGACCTCAAGTGGGTGGCGGACGCCCTGCCCGGTCCGACCCTCGTGTTCTCCGGTGATGTTCGAGACGTCGAGCTCAACGAGGCGGTCGCCGATGGGACGGTCTCGGAGTGGGGCGGTGTGGATGTCTGGATCTGCAATGCCGGCATCTCCCCGATCGTGGCCGGGCCGCTCGACACTGCTCCCGAGGTTTGGCGAGAAGTGGTCGATGTCAACCTCACGGGGGCGTTCCTCGGTGCCCGCGCCGCGGCTCGAGTCATGGGCGACGGCGGCCGGCTGATCTTCACCGGGTCGGTCCTGGCCGAACGGCCGGCCCGGGGCCTCGCCGCCTACAGCGCCTCCAAGGCCGGGCTGGTGGGCATGGCCAAGGGCTTGGCCCTTGACCTCGCCCCCTCGAAGATCACGGTCAACGTGGTGGCGCCTGGCTGGTTCGATTCGCCCTTGGCCGAAGGCTGGAAGAGCAACGAGCAGCTCTCGAAGTCCATCGTCGGGCATACGGCCCTGAAGCGCTGGGGGCGGTCCGCCGACCTGGCCGGCGCGTTCCAGTTCCTCGTCTCCGACGCGGCCGCCTTCGTGACCGGGACCGTGCTCAGCGTCGACGGAGGGTACCTCCTCACATGAGCGCCCAGTACAACCCACCGTCCACCAGATGCCATCAGCGATGCACGGCCGGGAGCGTGGCCGATGCCTAGCGAAGAGCATGAGCCAGCTGACCGTTCGGTTGCCCCCGCCCCTCGCTCCCTGACCGGCCCGGACTTGAGCTGGCTCGCGGTGCTCGAGCACTTTGCCAGCCGGACGCCGGACAAGCCCATGGCCGTGTGCGGGGAGGACATCGTCACCTATCGCGAGATGTTGGACCGGTCGGCTGCGCTGGCGGCCGGGCTTTCGGCCCGAGGGGTCGTCGTCGGTGATGTCGTCGGACTCCTCTCCTACAACAATGTCGAGTTCCTGGCGACGATCTTCGGGGCCAACTACCTCGGGGCGACGGTGATGCCCCTCAACTGGCGCCTTGCTCCAGCTGAGCTGCAGTTCATCCTCGACCACTCCCAAGCCCGAGCACTGGTCTGCGATGAGGCCCTGGTCGAGCTCGCAGGCGAAGCGATCAAGGACCGCAACGATCTCGTTCGTGTGTGCATCTCGCCGACGAGGTACCCCGACTGGGAACGGTTCTCCGATGTGGGCGCCTCGTCTGGTCTGCCGGTGCGGGTGCGGGCCCACGGTGACGACCTCCACCGTCTGATGTACACGTCGGGGACGACGGGCCGCCCGAAGGGGGTGATGATCACCTACGCCAACCTGGCCTGGAAGAACTACGCCCACATCACCGAGTTCGGGTTCACCGGTGCCGATATCGGACTGGCCTGTGGCCCGCTGTATCACGTCGGAGCGCTCGACCTCACGACGACGTCCCTGATGGCGGTGGGGGCTACCTCGATCATCCACCAGGTGTTCAACGCCGACAACGTCGTCGACGAGATCGAACGTTCACGAGTGACGACCCTGTGGATGGCGCCGGCCATGGTCCGGGCCGTGCTTGACCGGCCGGGAGTCGAGGAGAGGGATCTCTCGTCCGTCCGACTGCTCATCGGCGGCGGAGAGAAGATGCCGATTCCATTCGTAGAACGCCTACAGCGAGCGTTCCCGTCGGCCTGGTTCGCCGACGCCTACGGCTTGACCGAGACCGTATCGGGCGACACGTTCTTGGATCATGCGAGCACCCGGGCCAAGCTGGGAAGTGTCGGCCGGCCGTGCCAGTACCTCGAGCTCGACATCTGGGACGAGCATGGAGCTTCACTGCCTCCAGGTGAGCGTGGCGAGGTCGTCCTGCGTGGACCGAAGGTCTTCAAGGGCTATTGGCGGGATCCTGACGCGACGGCGGCCGCGTTCCGCGACGGCTGGTTCCACACCGGGGACATCGGCCTGAGGGACGAAGACGGCTACCTCTATATCGTCGATCGCTTGAAGGACATGATCGTCTCGGGTGGGGAGAACATCGCCAGCTCCGAGATCGAACGGGTTCTTTACGAGCACGAAGCAGTCCTCGAAGCTGCCGTGGTGGGGCGGGCTGACGCCCGGTGGGGCGAGGTACCCGTCGCCTATGTCGTTTTGAATTCGGCCGCGACCGTCGCGCCGGAGGAGCTCGTCGAGCATTGCCGCCAGCAGCTGGCTCGGTTCAAGGTTCCAAAGGCAGTGGTGACCGTCGATGCGCTGCCACGGAACCCCTCAGGAAAGGTCCTGAAGCGAGAACTCCGGGCTCGCTCGTGAGATCGGGCGAGCCGTTCCGTCCACAGCACGGCTTCCCTCCACAGCACCGCGGGGTAGGGTCTGGATCGCCCGGTCGGTACAGCCGAGAACCAGCGCTCAGCGAGCACATGACCGGTGCAGCCCGGTGAGCACATGACCAGGGCACCGGCGAGGGGGAACATGAGTCCGGATACGAAGACGTGGCCCCATCACGAGCTCGGCAAGGAGCTGAGCAACTGGGGGCGATGGGGTGACGACGACGAGATCGGGACGCTCAATTTCGTCACACCTGAGAAGCGGGTGCGGGCGGCGCAGTTGGTGAGGACGGGAAAGAACTTCGACCTCGGCATGCCCTTTGACAAGGACGGTCCCTTTCTGCCCGGTGGGTTCCGGATCAACCCGGTGCACGTTATGACCTTCTTGCCCTCGGACACTCCCGGTGCGCCCGACGGCATGATCTCGGCGGACGACATGGTGATGATGGGCCTGCAGTCGGCGACCCAGTGGGACAGCCTGGCCCACGTCGGCTACGGGGGCCTGTTCTACAACAATGTGCCGGCGGGGGCAGTCAGCAATATTGCCGGCGCCACCCGTAACTCGTTCGCCAGGGCGGTGGAGCACTTGATCTCACGCGGGGTTCTCCTCGACATAGCCAGGTTGAAGGGCGTCGACCGGCTGGAGGACTCCTACGAGGTCACGGCGGCTGACTTGTCGGCCGCCGAGGAGCGCCAGGGAGTGCACGTCGAGTCGGGTGACATCCTGCTCGTCCGCACCGGCTCCTACCAGTGGTTCCTCGAAGGCGACCGGGCCCATTTCATGGGTGACGAGCCCGGCCCTGGCCTCGACAGCTGCCGGTGGCTCTACGAACGGGAAGCGGCGGCGCTGGCCCTCGACAACTGGGCGTGCGAGGTCTGGCCGAGCCCGATCGCCGGTGGCAACATCCCATTCCACCAGGTCGCGATCCGCGACATGGGCCTCACCCTCGGGGAGATGTTCAACTTCGAAGGGCTGGCCTCGGACTGCGAGCAGGACGGAGTGTGGGAGTTCCTGTTCTGCGCCCCCGGCCTCAAGGTGACGGGCTCGGTCGGATCTCCCATCACCCCCATGGCCCTGAAGTGAGCACGACCAAGGCGGTGCAGGTCGACCATGTTGGGGTACGGCGATGAGGCAGCTACCGGTGGGCCATGTAGTGCGCTGACCAGTCTCGAAGGTCGACGGGGACGTAGTAGCCGGTCTCGTCGTTGATTGCCGCCCAGTTCTCGGCGACGTCCTCAATCGTCGACCGATCCGGTCGGGGAGTGACGTAGCCCTCGGTCACGCCGATGAACATTCGTGCGAATCGGCCGCCTCCGGCCAGGTAGATGCCGCCACTGACCGGGCACGCCTCATGGGCCAGGAATGCGACCATCGGTGCGACCAACTCGGGCTCCATCTGCTCTGGGACCGGCTGCGTGGACAGGTCCAACCCATGGGCCGGGCGGACCGCCATGCGTGTCCACGCATTGGGCGCGATGAGGTTGATGTTGATGCCGTGGGCGGCGCCCGCCACCGCCAGGCTGCGAGTCATGCCGATCACGGCTGCCTTTGCCGTGGCGTAGCCGAGGTTGTCGACGAGGCCGAACATCCCCGTCGAAGTCGTCATGACCACACGGCCGTGGCCCTGCTCAACCATATGGGGCCAGGCGGCGCGGGTCGTGTTGAAGGACCCGCCGACGTGCACGGCGAGGTGGCTGTAGAGATTGTCGGCGTCGGCTTCCGGAAGGCCGGCCCATCTCACGTTGCCTGCATTGTTGATCACGATGTCGATCCGCCCGAACTCGGCGATCGCCGCATCGATGAGCGCCTGGCCGCCGTCGACGGTGGACACGTCGCTGCCTTCCGAGATCGCCCTTCCACCTGCGTCCATGATCTCGTCGGCGACGCGGCGGGCCGGTTCCGGGTCGGCTCCCTCGCCTTCTTCCGTGCCGCCGAGATCATTGACCGCCACCCGTGCCCCGCGCTCGGCGAGCAGGTGGGCGTACGCCCTCCCGATGCCCCGTCCCGCCCCAGTGACGGCTGCGACCCGGCCTTCGAAGCTGTATGTGCTCATCTGTCACCCCTTGCCGAGCGTCGGCGTGCCGCTCATTCATCGGACCGTTGATCGCCCGGCGTCCATTTGTCGGTGAATCCCCACGGAATACCCAGACTCGTTGCCGGATCGGTGACGATGGTGTCGTCCGACCGCATCTGAATTCGAACCCCTTGCCCCTCGAGGTGGCGCCGGGCACGTTCGAGATCGGCCACCTTCCACGTGACCGCATGGTAGGTGTCGTTCGGGTCGTCCCTGGCCCAGTCGGCGTGGGCCGTAGTGCCGGCGTCGGGCACCGCGTACTCGAGGATCGAACCGGCCAGGCTCACGTACGTACCGGTCGTCCCCCGGAGCTCATCGCGGCCCTCGTGGATGATCTCACCGCCCAGCACGTCGCCGACGAGCCCCAGAGCCCGTTCGGGGCGCCCGGTCAGTACCGTGTGGTGCGAGCAGCGCTCGATGCCGAGCGGATCGTCGTCTGAAACTGGTGGCACCGACCAGTCCGGCGCGGTCCGGGGGTCGAGTGGAAAGGGGATGGCGGGAAAGAACTCGTAACGCAGGCCGGCATCTTCGGGCAAGGAGAAGTAGAGCGGCATGGGGGAGCCGGCCGCAGTCGGCGGATCGTCGCCATCAGCGAGCTCGTCGAGTTGGCTCGTCACGCCTATCCCGTGGCGCCGGAGCTCACGGTAGGCCCCGCCCATCCCCTCGATATACCAACCGAGCCCCTTCAGATGGGGCTGGGCAACCGTCGCGTAGCGCTGTATACCGAGGAGTACGTAGCGGGTGGGGTCGATGGTGTCGAACAGAACGTCGCTGATCGGCGTGAAGGTCGAATAGTCGGTTGGATGTCCCGGCCGAGGCGGCCGGTCCCGTGACAAGGTGGCGAGGTTCGTGCTCGGACGGCCGAACACCCGTTGGAACCAGGTCTCAGCCTCCTCGAGATCGGGGACGTGATGACTGGGGTGATACATCATCGTCACCGAGAACTCCTGCTTGTCGCTCCCGTCATCGCCGGATCGGCTCAGCGGCGCGGTCATCGACGTTCCCCCTTCGTCCTTCTGGTCAGCGGCGGGGGAGATGCGAGCCGCGGGCCCGGGCGACCGCCAGGGTGGCGTGGGCAGCCTCCGATTGGCCACCGTGCCATCGGACCGCGTCGGCAGAGGAAGTCCCAGGCGACGTCCAGGGACTCAGACGCCAGCAGGGATCCTCTCGAACCCCACGATCTCGCCCAGCGTGCCACCGAGGATGGCCCGGCGCTCGTTATCGGGAACGCCGGCGAACTGCTCGGCGATCAGCTGCTTGCTGTGACGGAACGTCCCTTCGGCGTGTGGGTAGTCGTTCCCCCACATGATCGTCGACAGTCCCGTGATGTGCCGGGTAGCCACCGCGGTGGGGTCGTCCTGGAACGAGACGTGGATCTGGCGCTGGATGTACTCGCTCGGCTTCAGCGGGTAAGGCCATTTGTCGTTCAACCGGAACAGCCGTGCCATCTTCGGCTGATCGTCGTCAGGACGGTCGTTGTCCCACTGACCCAGCCACCAGTCGGCGTCCTGACCGATCCCGGTGACCCACGCCTTGTCCATGCTGCCCATCAAGGACACCAGCCAATGAGCATTGAACTCGATCAACCCGAAGTGAAGGTCCGGATAGCGCTCGGGGACACCCCCGCCGACGAGCTGGCAGATAAGTTGCTGGGGGACGATCGGGCCTATGACACCCTGCGTGATCATCCGCTCAGAAGCCAGCTTGGCGTTCATCGGTAGGTTGGCCTTCTTGGACATGTCGGCGACCGTCTTCATCGTCGTGGACTCGGGGTCGTCAACCTTGACGCCGCCCGTGGCGACGTGGAAGAACACGGGCGTCCCGTTGGCCTGAGCCGCCGCCCACACCGGATCGAAGTCTCGGGAGTAGTACGGCTTCGGCGGTATCGCCGGCAGAAGGATCGCGCCCAGCCCAGCCCGGGCGATGCGTTCGATCTCGGCCACGGCGTCATCAATATCGGTGATGGGGACCGGGCAGGTCGGCCGCAGCCTGGCCTTGTAGGGCAGGAACCGTTCGATGAGGTAGTCGTTGTACACCCGAGCATGGGCCATGGACAGCTCGTGATCGTCCGAGTACAGCCCGAACAGGGACAGATTCGGATGCATCAGCGAAGCGTCGATGCCGTCATAGTCCATGTCCTGGATCATCCCGTCGGGATCACCGTCAGGGGCCGGACCGTCGGACTGCCGATAGCGGGAGATCGTCCAACCCTCGTACCCGGGCGTGTGCAGCCGCCGAAAGTAACGAGCGCCCCCTTCCACCAGCGGCTCGATCTCGAAGTCCTCTTCCCAGACCGCTCTGTCGGCGAGGTGGCTGGGCATGCGGGTGAGGAACAGGTCAGTCGGCTCCAGAATGTGACCGTCGGCGGAAACTACGAAATCACGTGCGTCGCTTGTCATTGCCCCACCCTTCCAGCTCGGGGACCGGCCCGGTACGGCCATTCCACTCGCACGCCAACGGCGGTCGGGCCGAGGCGCGTAAAGTACCGACTAGTTGGTCCAAACGGTAGCCCGCGGCGATCGCCGCAGTCAAGGAGGTGCACCCATCGGTCCCGACTCCTCGGTGGCCCATCGGAGCAGCGCAAGCCGGTGGTTGGCCTCTCGCCGGTGGGCCCGGAGCGACGTCGAGGCGGGCTGATCCGATGGCGACGGAGCCCCACTCCTTCCGGTGCCCGGCCGTTCGCCATCGGCTCGTCGTCGGCTGCGCCCGTGCGATCAGATGAGTACCAACTCACGTGACGTACGATCCACCGTTGACGCTCACTGTCTGACCGGTGATGTAGCCGGCCTCCTCGGAGCAGAGGAAGGCGCAGGCGGCGGCGATATCGTCGCCCGTTCCCACCCGGCCCACCGGAATGTGACGGGCCATGGCCTCGCTGGGACCGACGGCCCCGCTGGCCTGCCACTCGTGCACCATGGGGGTGTCGATACTCGACGGGGCGATGTTGTTGACGGTGACGCCCGACCTCCCGTATTCGAGGGCGAGGGTCTTCGTCAGGGCGATCACTCCGCCCTTTGACGACGCATAGTGGGCCATGCGAGGTGCACCCCGCTGTGCGCTCGACGACGAGATCAGCACGATGCGACCCCATGCGGCCGCCAACATGTCGGGGAGCGCCGCCTGCACGCAATGGAACGAGCCGGTCAGATTGATGGCGAGCACACGATTCCACGATTCCAAGGTGATCTCGCCGAACGGCTCGAACTTGGCAACGCCTGCACTGGCCACCAGGATCCCAACGGGGCCGAGCTTGTCGCGGGCAAGAAGCATGGCCTGGTCGACCTCCGCACGATCGCTGACGTCGGCTTGGCAAGCCACCGCGCGGGCGCCATCGGCGCGCAGGTCCTTCGCCACTTGCTCGGCGGCCTCCCCGTTCACGTCGACAACTGCGACGGCGTCGCCCTTCCTGGCCAGGTGGCGGCAGATGGAAAGGCCCATACCGGATGCTCCTCCGGTGACTACGGCGATCGGCATCACGCGTCTCCTTCGCTCGCCTGACGGCGAACTCGATCCCAGGCACCGGTGGTGACGGGGAGATATGGAACGATCTCGATGTCGGGCTCGACGCCGAAGGATCGGACGGCCATGGCCAGGGTCTCGTAGGCACCCACGGTGAAAACGAGATCCATGAGCTGACGTTCGTGCAGCTCCCGGGCCAGGTCCGTCCATGTGGCCTCGCTCACCACTGCCGCGTCGAGCAATTCGTCGACCGCCCGAAGCAGGGACCTATCGAGCGCGTCCCATTCCGTTCTCTCTGGGCCCTCCACGATTCGGTCTATCTCCTCGGCCGTGAGGCCGGCGTGGACACCACGGGGCACGTGCTGGGCCCATGCGTATTCGCACTCCTTGAGGAGGGCCACCCGAAGGACCACCAGCTCGCAGTGGCGCGAGGACAGGGTTGATGCAAACAGCAGGTGACCGTTGAACGTCAGGTAGGCCTCGGCCAGTTCCGGATAGTGCGCGAAAGTGCCGATGAGGTTCCCCGGATTTCGCCCCTTTGCCGCCGACGCTGACACAGTCGCAGGCGGTTCAGCCCGGGCCGGCGGTTCAGCACGCGCCGGCGGTCGAAGGGCAGCCAGCGCACCTCGCATCGCTGGCGACCACTCGGCCACGGGCCGAGGCGAGATCCGAGCCATCCCTCTCATCCCCCCTTTTCTCGTGGGACCGCCACATCCCGATCGTCTCGATGTTGGCACGGTGGCAACCGCGGCGCCCGCTCGCTACTGGAAGCGCGTGTCACCGGCATTCGACGGTGGACGTGGATGAGATCCGGCTCGATACGGCGAGGTCGAACCGGTGCTCGAGGTCGTCGACGAGATCGGGGTCCACCGCGTGTAGTGTACTGGTCGGTACAGCATCCAGACCAATGCGGAGATCGGCGGTGCCGGAGCTGATCAAGAGACCGGACGTGTCCCCCGAGCCGAGGGTGGTCACCAGCCTGCGGGGGAGCAGGGTGCGGTCGACGGCCACCAATGACGACGGAGACCCACGGGCCGACGTCCGCTCTGAGAAGAGGGAAAGAGCGTGATTGACAACGAGCAACGGGTCATCGCCATCCTTGGCGCCGGTGGCGCTCTCGGTTCGGCCCTCTCCGCGCAGCTGGCGGGGGAGACCCCGGCCGGCCTGGTATTGAGCGACGTCAATCCCACCTCCCTCGAGGCTTCGATCGAGGGACTGCCGGACAACGGAGTCCCTATAGAGGGCGCAGTGGCCGACGTCAGCGTGTTCGAGCAGGTCGAAGCGGTCGTTGAGCGGGCACTGGACCGGTTCGGACGCCTCGACGTGCTGATCAGCAACGCCGGCGTGCCGTCACCGAATGGCCGAATTCACAATCTGACCGCGGAGGACTGGGAACGAGCGTTCCGCGTGAATGTCATGGGTCCGGTCAATGCTGTTCGCGCCGCGGTCCCCCCGATGCGGGGCCAGAAGTCGGGCTCGATCATCCTCACTGCCTCGGTGGCGGGACTCACCGCCTGGGCCTACGCCTCCCCGTACTGCGTCACCAAGGCAGGCGTCATCCACCTGGCCAAGGTGGCCGCCGTCGAGTACGCCCGCGATGGGATACGGGTCAACTGTGTCTGCCCCGGGACGTTCCTGTCGGCGATGCACGCGGAGCTCCCCCAGGCTGCGCTCGACGCCATCGCGGCCAACCATCCATTGGGACTCGGTTCGGCCGCCGACCTGGTCGGGGCCTACTCCTACCTGGCCAGTGAGGCCGCCCGCTGGACAACGGGTTCGGCGATCGTGGTCGACGGAGGGTACGCAGCCCCCTGACGCCGGGCCCGACGTCCGCGCCGCGGCCTCACCCCATCCGCGGTACTCGCACCCGATGCAGCGTCGTTCCCACCAGTCGCTATGAGGCGTCGGCGACGACGGGAGGCACGCCGGCGGCATCCCGCGACATCTCCGGTGACGAGGTGGCCAGGCCCCACACGAAGATGTCGGCGAAGTACGTGGCGATCTCCTTGGCCGACAGTCGTCCGTCCGCCCTCAGCCACAGATAGGTGTAGTTGTGCATGCCCAACCAGGCGCGCGCCGAAAGCCGCGAATCGAGCCTTCGAAAGTGGCCGCTCTTGGCCCCGGCGTCGAAGACCGCCTCGACTCGTCGTTCGTACTCTCGTCGGCGCTTGCGAAACTGCTCGGCATTCTCACCGGTGAGTGCGGGGAACTCGTGCAAGAACACCCACACGTGATCGGGGTAGCGGACAATGACGTCGAGCAGCTCCTGGCCGAGCATGGCCAACTGGTCCGGCGGGGAACCTCCAGCCAGGGCGGCTCGATCAGCACCGAGCATGACCTCGTCCATCACCCGATCGTGGATGGCCGCGAGCAGCTCCTCTTTGGAACCGATGTAGTAATAGAGGGCGCCCTTTCCAAGCTGGTTGGCCTCACAAAGCTCGACCGTGCTCGTGGCGTGATAGCCCCGTTGGGCGAAAACCTTGGCAGAACGGTCGATAATGGACTTACGGCGCAGGTGCCATTTGGCGCTCCGCCGGGAATCATCCTTCGCTTTGACCTGGGGCATCCTCTAGCCTTATCTGACTCGCAGCCATCACCCACCGCATCGCGATCAACCCACTCGGTTGCGACGAATGCCTATTACAGGCCGCCTATCGGCTGGTCACCGTGGAATCCATATTAGCAGCCACCCTGTGATCGCTATCGGGAGGCCTTCCCCCTCTGATTCGCCGGCGACTCCCTCATGCAACCGTCGGAAGGTCAGCAGCCCAAGGCACGGGCGATGACCACGTGTTGGATTTCATTGGTCCCCTCGCCGATTTCGAGAACCTTCGAATCGCAGTAAAAGCGAGCGACCGGAGAGTCGAGCATGTAGCCAACCCCGCCATGAATCTGGACTGCCTCTGAAGCCGCCGCTGTCGCCACCCGACTGGCCTTCAGCTTCGCCATCGACGCCTCCTTCAAGAATGGCTGCCCGGTGTCCCGTAGGTATGCAGCGCGATAGGTGAGCCATCGAGCCGCCTCCAGCTCGGTAGCGATGTCGGCCAGCTTGAACTGCGTCGCCTGGAACTGTGAGATCGGCCGGCCGAACTGCTGACGGCCTTGGGCGTAGTCGGTGGCCAGATCGAGGACCGCCTGGGTCAGGCTGAGCGAGAGGGCAGCGATGGAGATCCGTCCGACCTCCAGGGTGGCGAGGAACTGTCCCAGCCCGAGGTCCGGATCGCCGATCAGGTGATCAGCGGGGACCCAGACATCGTCGAAGTACAGCTCCCGCGTATCCAGGCCTCGCCAGCCGATGCCGCGCAGCTTCGGTCCCGCGGTGAAGCCCGGCGTACCTCGCTCCACGACGAAGCTCCCGAACCGGGGGGCTCGCCCCTTGGCCGGTTCCACGAGGGCCAGCAGCGTCACTCCAAACGACATGTCCGTGCCCGCGTTGGAGATGAACGACTTCCGACCGTTGATCAGCCAACCTCCGTCGCGCCGCTCGGCCCCGGTGGTGATGCTGCGAGTGTCCGAGCCCGCATCCGGCTCGGTCAGCCCGAAGGCGCCGAGTAGTTGTCCCTCAGCCAGCGGCCGCAGCCAGCGTTCGCGCTGCTGGTCATCACCGAACAGGTACAGGGGTAGGGATCCGATGGTCACGTGCGCCTGCCACGCGGCGGCAACGGACTGGTCGGCCACACCGATTTGCTCCATTGCCGCGACGAAGCCCACGGTCGACATGCCGATCCCACCCCATTCCTCTGGGATCAGCATCCCCAACAAGCCCAACTGACCCATTTCGCGAAGGAGATCGGTCGGACATTCGGCCCGGTCCCACGCCGCCGGTGCCCGCCGAGCGATCTCCCTCGTCGCGAACTGGCGACAGAGCTCGGCGAGATCGCGTTCTGCCTCGGTGAGCGAGAGGTCCATGCGGGGTAGTCTAGGAGACCGGTCGGTACAAGAACCGTCCGGTTGCGTCCCCGAGGTTGGAGGTCAAGCAATGGCGACCACAGAGGTCCAGAGGGTGACCGCAGAGGCCGACGTGCCCGAGCGCTGGCGCATCGGCCCTGCCTTCGTGCCGAAGGCCCGCTACACCGATCCGGATTTCCTCCACCTCGAGAACGAGCGCCTGTTCACCAAGACCTGGTTGAACGCCTGCCGGGTCGACGAGATCGAGCGGGTCGGCGACTACGTGGACTTCGAGATCGCTGATCAGTCGGTCGTGGTCGTTCGGACCGAACAGGGCATTCGCGGTACTTCAATGCCTGCCGGCACCGGGGGACCAGGCTCGTCCAGGGGCAGGGCCGGATCGGCGAGTTCCGATGCCCGTTCCATGCATGGCGGTGGAACCTGGACGGCTCGCTCAAGTATCAGGCCGACGAGGAGCACTTCGATCCTCGGCCGGCGGCCGAGCTCTGTCTACCCGAGGTCAAAGTCGACACCTGGGGCGGTTGGGTCTTCGTCAATCTGGACCCGGACTCCGAGCCGCTGCTCGAGTACCTCGACCCGCTGCCTTCCAGAATGGAGGGCTACAAGCTGGAGGACATGCGGATCGCCTGGTACAAGTCCGTGATCGTCAAGGCCAACTGGAAGACCTCGCTCGACGCCTTCGTGGAGAGTTGGCACGTCCCCGGCACCCATCCCCAGCTGCTGCGGGCAGACAAACACACCAGCCCGCCGACTATCGCCGAGTGCACGAAGTACGGCCAGACCTACAACGAGCTGTTCCGGTACCACTCGCGCCACGCCGACGTCTTCCGCTACGGCGGGGAAGGCGACTCCACCCGGCTCCGCCCTGAGTACGGGGTCGATCCACAGGCGGTGTACGACAACGTCGTCTACAACCTCCGCGAGCTCCGCAGCCTCTACCTTCCGACCGACCTCGGCGCGGCGGCCGAGCTCCGCACCATTCCAGAATCATGGGGCCCACAGGGGAATGCCATCTACCAGGAGCTGCGCAAGAAGCATGCCCGCGCCGCCGGGGTCGACTACCCCGAGCTGACCGAAGAGCAGCTCAAGCAGGGCATGTACGACTGGCACGTCTTTCCCAACACGGTATTCCTGGTCGACTTCGGGACGGCCATCACCTACCGGGCCCGTCCCTACGGCACGGATCCCGATCGGTGCATCTTCGATGTGCAAGGCCTGTGGCTACCACCGGCCGAGGGCATCGAGACAGCGCGGCCCGAATACTACGAGGACTGGCGGGATGCCTCGATGGGCGCCATCCTCGAGCAGGACTTCTCCAACATGTCCGAAGTGACGGTCGGTCTCCATTCGCTGGGCTACGACGGGCACCGCCTGAACCGTGCCCAGGAGATGACGATTTGGAACTACCACCGAGCCATCGACGAGTTCCTCTTCGGGCCATGAGTTCGGCGGGGTGACCCCATCCCATCGTGGTGCCATCACCGGCTCGGGGAGCCCGTTCGCTCGAGGGATCCGGTCGACCTCAGCTGCATTCGGTCAGTCGAGGACGCCTGGATCGTGACGAACGACTCGCCGGGCCGCGGCCGCAAACCAGTTGTCAAAATTCCCGTTGGCCGCCGACCTGGCGATCACGGCGCCGAAGGCGGCCGCTACCTCCTCGCCCATGGGTACGCCCGAGCCGAGAGCCTCGACGTGCCATGCCTGACGACAGCGCCACTCCACGACGACGGCGCGGAGATAAGACTCACTGATGTCTTTGCCGACGACCAGCACTCCGTGATTGACCATGAAGAGGACGTCAGCGTGGCCGAGGGCATCGACGACCTCTTGTGCGTTCGCCGTCTGGTTCACGGGGCCTTCGTAGGACGAGTCGATGGCGATCTCGCCACCGAACATGGCACTGGTCTGGTCGTAGACCGGCGGTACACGGTGGCTGTCGGCCCAGATGGTGGCCCAACGCGGATGGTTGTGGATCACGACGCCCGCATGTTCCCGGTGCTGATGGAGCACGAGGTGTAGCTGCACGGCCGGGGAGACGACCCAAGGCCCCTCGAGGTGGTTGCCCTGGATGTCCATCCGGGCGACGTCGCTCGCGCACAACTCGTCCCAGCTGAGGCCCAGTGGGTTCACCAAGAAGGTGCCGTCAGGCTGTCGATAGGTGATGTGACCGGCCAGGTGGTCATCGTATCCCTCGGCGTGGAGGACCCGGGCCAAGAGAGCAAGTTCCTGCCGAGGGGTGACATCGAGAACCGGGAACGCCTGTGGCTTCGTGGGCACCGTCGTCGAAGTCATGGGGTACCTCCCTTCGGACTGATGGAAACGTGCGTTCCCCAATACCTTAACTTCTTGAACCAAGCGGTTCTCCCCGGGTTCGGTGACGTTGGGTTTGCCATGGCGGGCGAACGCCTAACGCGACGTGACGCGTGCCGAAGTCATCGCCCGGGTGCCGTGTTTGAATGGAAAGGTGCAGGGGAGCGGTCGACCGGATGAACCCGAAGCTGCCCCGGCCAGCGTCGGCGCCGAGCAGGCCGAGTCCCGCCCCTTCCCGTGGAAGACCGTCACCAAGCGCGGGGTCGTGATCGGCCTGGCCGGTCTGGTGATCTATCTCGTGTTTCCCAAGGTCACCGAAGTCTTCGCCTCCTGGCCCCGTCTCTCGACCCTCGAGCCGGTTTGGTTTGCCGTTGCCGTTGGTGCCGAGGCGATCCACTTCATGTGCACCTTCGCACTCCAGCGCGTCGCCCTGCGCACCAAAGCCTGGTTCCCGGTCGTCACGTCGCAGTTGGCCGGCAACTCCATCAGCCTGATCATGCCCGGAGGCGCCGCCGCCGGAGCAGCGGTGCAATTCCGAATGCTCGCGACCAGCGGCCAGGCGGGCGGCGGGGTGGTCGGCGGTCTCGCTGCCTTCTCCCTACTGGGGGTGGGCGGCCTGTTGGCCCTCCCAGTGTTCGTCCTACCGGTCATCTTGATCGGGAGCCCGATCAACCGGGGCCTGTACAACGCGGCCATTCTCGGTTCGATCGGCTTTGTCGCCTTTGCCGGCTTCGCCGCCGTCGTTCTGGCCACCGATGCGCCGCTCAAGTGGAGCGGGCTGGCGGCGCAGCGGGTACGGAACGCCGTCCTCCGCCGCCGGCCGCCGCTGACCGGCCTGGACCAGAACCTCCTGAGAGAGCGCGATCTCATCCGGGCGGTGCTGGGCAAGCAGTGGTGGGAGGCCGTCCTCCTGTCGGCCGGACGGCTCGGCTTTGATTTCCTCTGCTTGCTCGCCGCGGTACGGGCAACCGGTAGCCATCCCCGCCCGTCGCTGGTCCTGGTGGCTTACGCCGTATCCGGCATTATTGGGCTGATCCCGATCACACCCGGCGGCTTGGGCATCGTCGAGGCCAGCCTGACCGGTCTCCTCGTACTAGCCGGGACGAGCTCGGGTGACGCCTTCCTGGCCACGCTGACCTACCGATTGGCCTCCTACTGGGTACCCATGTTGGCCGGCCCGGTTGCCTATGGCGCATTCCGCCTCCGCTACCGGAAGGTCCCGTCGTCACCCCAGGCCGGACCGCTACCCGTGTGAGGCGATCACCAACGACCGATGGCGTGTCCGGATTCGGCGTCCACTCGGAAGTAGGCAAGCTCCGCAAAGTCCTGGTGCACCGACCCGATCTGAGCCTGCAGCGCCTGACGCCTTCGAATCGCGACGAGCTCCTCTTCGACGACGTGCTGGGGGTGGAGCAGGCCCAGCGCGAGCACGACCAGTTCGTCGAGGAGCTGGCCGCTCGTGGGGTCGAGGTCTTCTATGTGCACGACTTGCTCAAGGAGGGGCTGGCCGTGCCGGGCGGGACGGAATGGGCCATCGAGCACACTGTCAGCCCGGATACCGTCGGGCCCGCCGCTGTCGATGCCGTACGGGCGGCCCTGGCCACCATGGACCCGGACACCCTGGCCACCTCTCTGGTCGCCGGCCTGACCCGCGCCGAGCTCATCGAGCGTGCCGACGCCGACCTGGCGGTGACCCTGACCGCGGCCTCGGAGATGAGCCCGAGGTGGGCCTCGCAGGAGTCCCGGGAGGCGACCTTGACGACGGGCGAATCGCCGTTCGTCCTCCCTCCGCTGCCCAACCACTTGTTCACACGGGACAGTTCCTCTTGGATCTATGGCGGCGTCTCACTCAACCCGATGTTCTGGCCGACGCGTCAGCCCGAGACGGTCAACATCGGTGTCATTTACCGGTTCCACCCCATGTTCGCCCATGCAGACTTCACGTTCTGGTACCCGGACGCCGGTCACCCCAACGGTCAGGGTGACGGGTACCGCGAGCTGGACGGGCCTGCCGAATTCTATCGGCAGGGCTCCGGCCGGTTGTCGCTCGAAGGCGGGGACCTGATGCCGGTCGGAAAAGGCACGGTCCTCATCGGCATCGGCGAGCGGACGGCCCCAAAGATGGTCGAACTGCTGGCCAGGAGGTTGTTCTCCTTGGGTGGCGCCGAGCGCGTGATCGGGGTGGAGCTCGAGAAGAAGCGGTCGTACATGCACCTGGACGTCGTGTTCACCTTCATGGACCGCGACACGGTGTCCGTCTATCCCAAGGTGATCGACACCACCCGGGCGTTCAGCCTCCGCCCCGGCGACAAGCCAGGATCGATCGACGTCACACCGGAGTCCGGCTTTCTCCCTGCGGTGGCCCACTCGATCGGGATCGAGGAGAGGGATCTGCGGGTCATCACCACCGGAGGGGACGAGGCACAGCAGGCGCGGGAGCAGTGGGACAGTGCGAACAACGTGGTGGCAATCGAGCCCGGCGTGGTCGTCGCCTACTCGAAGAACGTCCACAGCAACCAGAAGTACCGAGACGCCGGCATGGAGGTCGTCGAGATCGACGGTTTCGAGGTGGGCAAGGGGCGCGGTGGCGGGCATTGTATGACCTGCCCCCTGCTGCGTGACCCCTGAGCGACCCGCACCCGTGCACGGCTGATCCAAACCCTGCTTGATACATCGACTTTATGGGGTTTAGGCTCGGCGACGGTCTTGACGCGGAGGCTCGAATGCCGGCGAGCCCCCCGTACTCGTCGCCATGAAGCTCCGGCTCGTCTTCCCATGAGGTCTCCGGTCCCCCACCAATGAAAGAGAGGCGTTGATGTCCATCCGAGATGAGGTACTTCGAGCCAATGAGGAGTACGCGGCCTCGTTCGGCCCCAAGGCGGACCTGGCCCTTCCTCCCTCACGCCAATTCGCCGTTCTGACCTGTATGGACGCCCGGCTCGATCCGGCCAAGTACGCCGGACTCAGCGAGGGCGATGCCCATGTCATCCGCAACGCCGGGGGCCGGGCCAGCGACGATGCCATTCGATCGCTTGTCATCTCCTACAAGCTGCTGGGCACCAAGGAGTGGTTCGTCATTCACCACTCGAATTGCGGGATGGAGTTCTTCACCGATGACGTCATTCGGGGTCTTCTGGCCAACAGCCTGGAGACCGCCGAGCTTGGCTCCGAAGGCTTCAAGGACGTGGGCACCGGGCCGGGGTCTTCCGAGGGGAACTACGTCGACTGGCTCACCATCGCCGACAACGCGGTCAGCGTTGTCGAGGACGTTGCCCGGATTCGTGCCCATCCCCTTGTCCCGGGTCGGATCCCGATCTATGGGTACATCTACGACGTGCGTAGCGGGCGACTCAACGAAGTTCCTGACGCGAGCAAGGCGGGAGCTCCGGCCTGAGGCCAGCCGGCTGGATCAGGGCGTTGTGGCGGTGAGGTCCCAGGCTGCGTGTCGGCCGCGCCGTCCTGGAAACCGGTGGAAGCCAGCGGTACCATCGCGACGGGCCGGCCGAGGCCGATGCGACCCGCGTCGACTTCGATCCGGCCATCATGAGGCGCATTCGTTGAGGCCGTCACCGGCACGAATGGGCAAGAGGAATGGGCGAACATTGGACGTCGGATTCGACCACGTAACCATCTCGGTCGTCGATCTCGAGGAAGCCAAGCGATTCTTCGAGCTGCTTGGCTTCGAGGAAGAGAAGGCCGTGGTGGTGTCCGGACCCGTCATGTCGCGCTACATGGGGATCCCCGAATGGGAGGCCGACCATCTGACCCTTGTGCACGGACAGGCGTCGTCACACCAGGAGGTCCAGCTCCTCCGCTTTCATCATCCGGCACCTGATGTCGACGCCGAGACAGGAAACCTGGCCCGGACGGGCTTCAATCACGTGTGCTTCCGAGTGGACGATCTGGATGCGACCCTGGCCAGACTGCGCGCCGGGGGCTTCGCGGCGCGCAATGACCCCATGGACTTCCATGACCGGCGTCTAGTGTTCGTGGACGGGCCGTCAGGCGTAGTCATCGAACTCGCACAGTGGAACCGAGAGGCCTTCGAACCTGAGAGTAGATAGCACTCGGAGCCACGCCATCAACGTCTTATGAAGATGCTGCTCAGCACATACGCCCGATAACGCCCCGCATCGGGTTGGGCGCTCGTCAGCTGTTCAAAGCGATCGAAGAACTCGGTACAGAGCTGCCCCGGCTCGACGCCACGGGCCCCCGGCGAGAAGAGATCACGGGTCAGGTTCGCCTCGGAGAAGGCACGGACGAAGTCCGAGTACGTGCGGGCGTATGCCTGTGCGTCTCCGTCGCGTCCGAGTTGCTCCCAATACGGGTTGGGGACCTCTTCCAGCTTGGAGCTGACCAGGGTGAGCCGAGCGGCGAGTGCGCCTCCCGGCTCGACCGGCGATGCGACCTCCTTCTTGCTCCGGCAGTAGACCGGAAAGATGTAGCGGGCAACGGTTTCCGAGTCCAGAAGTTCCTCGTGAACAAGGTCGCGACACACCCGCCACATCTGGTCGAGAAGACCGGCGGCCGACACTTGGCTCCCATCGGTGGCGATTCCCTGTACGAGCAGCCGTCCTCCGGGAGCCAGTTCAGCCGCCCGAGCACCGAGGAAACTGCGCCAATCCTCCGCCGCTTGTGCGGCCAGCCGCTCGCCAGCCTTGCCCTTCGCCGCCGAGAAGTACATGCCCTCCACCGGTCCGACATCCGGTTGCTCTCGAAACCAATGGGCTGCGTTGGAACAGAGCCCGAGGTGCACACTGCCATCAGCTACGACCTGTCCAAAGAAGCTTCCTGCCGCCGCGGTCGAATAGATAGGGCCCGGCTCACCCAGATACCCACCGGCGGCAGCGGCGAGCTCGAAGAGGGAGCTGAAATCGCTGGTTGGTAGATCATTGTGCACTGCGACTATGGGCAGCGTCGCCCCGCGTTCCCGAATGGCACGAATGGCAGCATGCACGGCTAACACCGATGTGGCCCCGGTGCCCGCCCCATAGTCGGAAATGGTCAAGGCGCCAGCGATCCCATCGAGGTCCAACGTGGCAATGGCGTGTCGAATCCTGGCTTCACCGGCCAGAATGACGCGGTGCTGGTACTCGGAATGTGCGTCATAGAAGCCCCCACCCTTCATGCCAGTGGTGCTGGCTCCGGATGGTTGCGTCACCCGGCTGATCCTATATGGCGCCTCAAAGCATCACGCCCGGTGCCCCCGTGTTATCGACCTTGGCTCGGTACGTATGCCCGAGTCGGTGGGCCCTTGACTCGGCCGGCGAGACGGGTCCCGGCATTCCACCCTGGTGCCCGACCACCCGCAGGGGGAAGGAGGCTCTCTGTGTCCACTCCGCTTCGAGCCAGTACCCAAGCGATGACTGAATTCGAATTCCACATTTCCCCGGCTCGCAACTCGTCCCGCCCCCAGGTGGGAGTGGGGACCGACGGCAAAGTCTCCACTACCCGTCTCGCTTGCCCGGGATCTTCAGTCAGCCGCACCGGGCCGGATGTTGCCCTCGCCAAGTCGGGAATGGACCCATTACGCCAGCATCGGACTTCATAGCGGAAGAGCCGAAAGTGACCCGCCATTCGCGTGCCGACGGGGCCTTCGGCTACGACGCCCCGCTCCCAGCTCCTCGGATTTGGGACCGGGGCCTGTTCAATCATGAATTGTCCGTCTGGCAAGGACACGATGAGCGCTGAGTGGTAGAGGGCGCAGGGCATGCGACGATGAACGATCGCCGTCACCCTCTCGTACGCCTTCCCGCTGAATTCGACGATGTGGGCCCCAGCGCCGAGCGGGATCCAATAGAGATCCACAGTTCCGTACGAGTCCATGACTACTTGTCCTCCGAACGATCAGCGTGGATCCATTCCATGACGCCCAGAGCAAGAATCAGTCCACCGATCGTACCAACGCCGATTTGAAGTCCAGGCGAGACGACAATCCATGCCGCTTCCAAGGACACCCATGCGATCAGTCCCGGGCCGACACAGAGATGACCGACAACTGCCACCGTCTGCTTTTGCACCGTCGCAACGACAACGAGGGCAGGACAGATCCCGACGAAGAGTGCCAACGCCAGTCCGGGCCAGCGCCAGGTGTGAAACCAGGTTCCTTGCAGGTAGCGAAGGGGCATCGCGGTGAGTGGGTGAGTCGCCATGTAGAGGCCACCACCCACGCCGCACACAGAGATGAATGTCTCCAATCCAACAAGCACCTTTTGGCGGGTCCTCAGGGACTGGTCGCTTGTAGCTCTTTGACTCGGGATCGAGTGGCTCGGAGACTCGACGACTCTCTCCTCGGTGCTCGTCTCCACGGACTCATCCTTCCGGCAGGCAGTACGATCTCCGGGAGGGGCCCCCGGCGAACCTTAGGCCGCCTCATTCGTCACTATCTCATCTGGGCATGAGAGCAAATAGGGACAAAGGTCCCAACGTCTAGATGGGCTTGCGATCGAAGTGTGGCCGCAGCAAGTCAGCCGGCGCTCGCACCGGGGCGACCTTGGTGGGGACGGGCGTCGTGTCACTCGGCTGGCTCCAATCGCGCAGGTCAGTCGGGGGGAACTCGCACGGCGAGGAAGGAGACGGTGCGCCGCACAGTGAACCCGAGCTCGGCGTAGAGGCGGATGGCCGTGGTGTTGGTGCTGGCGGCATGGAGGAACGGAATCTCATTCCGACCCCGTATACCGGCGCCCAACGCCCGCACCAGGCGGGTGGCGAGACCCCGTCCCCGGTGGTCCGGGTGGGTGCACACGGCACTGATCTCGGTCCATCCCGGTGGATGCAGACGTTCGCCGGCCATGGCGATTAGGCCTCCCCGTTGACCGAATCCCAGGTAGTTGCCGAGCTCGATCGTCCGGGGGAGGAAGGGCCCGGGCTTGGTCCGTGCCACCAGGTCGAGCATTTCGGGGACGTCCGCCGGCCCGAGCGCCACCGCCTCCGGCTCGGGTGCCCCATCCACACCTGTGCCGACCATCTGCACCCCTTTGCCCCGGAGCACCACTTCCCAGTCGCCGGCGGGTCCAGGCCAGGCTGGAAGATGGGCACAACGGCTCCAGCGCCGACCAAGTGGGCAAGGTCGGCCCAGACTGTCGGCCCCGGCTGCTCGGGCAGGCCGCCGGGCCAAGAGGAAGCGTCAACCAGGAAGCATCGTTGTCGCGGCTCTGAGGCTGACGCACCGCGCCGAGAATCACCAGTAGCGTCCCACGCATGGACCGACCCAACATCCTGCTGATCATGACGGACGAGGAGCGGTACCCGCCGCCCTACGAGCCCGAGTCCGTCAAGTCGTTCCGAACGTCCCAGCTCACCGCCCGAGAGTCGATCCGGTCTCGGGGCTTGGAATTCCACCGGCACTACGCGGGGTCGACGGCCTGCGTACCCAGCCGGGCCACGCTCTTCACTGGCCAGTACCCGTCGCTCCACGGCGTGACGGCCACGGACGGGACGGCCAAGCAGAACACCGACCCGGGCATGCACTGGCTCGACCCGAATTCGGTCCCGACCCTGGGCGACTGGTTCCGGGCCGGTGGGTACCGGACCCACTACCGCGGGAAGTGGCACGTCTCGTTCGCCGACATCACGGTCCCGGGCACCCACGAAGGTTTGAAGACCTCGGACGACGACGGCAATCCGCTCCCGGCGGCCGTGGAGGCTTATCGGAAGGCCGACCGGCTCGACCCGTTCGGGTTCTCGGGATGGATAGGGCGTGAGCCCCACGGGGCCGACAAGTCCGACTGCGGAACGGTCCGAGACGGGGTTTTCGCCGAGCAGGTTGTCGAGCTGTTCGACGAGCTGGCCGCCTCCCGGGAAGACGGCCCGTGGCTGACGGTGGCCTCGTTCGTCAACCCGCACGACATCGCTTTCTCGGGCTTCGGGTGGGAGCAGATGCTGCAATTCGGACCGCCCGACGACACGGTGCCCGACGTGCCCGAGGCGCCGTCCCAGTCCGACCCGTTCACCGGGCGCCCGGCGTGTCAGGAGGCGTTCAAGGCTGTGTGGCCCCAGATGATCTTCGAGACCGCCACCGATCTCGGCTATCGGAGGCTCTACTACTACCTCCTGAAGTTGGTCGACAGGGCCATAGGGCGCATTCTCGAAGCACTCGAGCAATCGGGCATGGCCGACGAAACCATCGTCGTGTTCACGTCCGACCACGGTGACCTCCTCGGTGCCCACGGGGGCCTCATCCAGAAATGGTGCAATGCGTTCGACGAGGCCACTCGGGTGCCACTGCTCATTGCCGGTCCGGGCATCGCGCCCGGACGTCGAGGCGTCGACCTGCCGACCAGCCACGTCGACTTGATCCCGACTCTCCTCGGACTGGCCGGGATCGACCCGGAGCCGGCGACTGCCGGTGTCGCCGCCCACCATGACGAAGTACAGACCCTGCCGGGCAGGGACCTGAGCCCGGTGGTCCGAGGGCAGGTCGAGCCGACCTCACTTGTGTCGCCGATCTACTTCATGACCGAGGATGACGTCACCCGGGGAATGACCGAGGTCAACATCCTGACCGGGGCTGCGTTCGAGCCGGTCGCCCCGCCGATCAACATCGAGTCGGTGTTGACAACGCTCCCCACCGGAGACGACGGTGCACCCGAGCTGTGGAAGCTCAATCACTACTACGATCGGCTCGATGATTGGTACGCCGCACAGGGGATTGCTCCGAACCCGTTCCTGGGGCCCGCCGCTGAACCCGACTGGGAGCTGCACAACCTGACGTTGGACCCCGAGGAGCGTCACAACCGGACCGTCGACGATCCTGCAGCTGCGTCGAGCATGAAGTCAGTGCTCGAGTCGGAGCGTGACGCCAAGCGCCTGATCCCGGCGCTACGGAACGCTTCCACGTAGCGCCCCCCGACGCAGCTCCCAGAACGCGGGCGGAAGTCATCCTGCTGGTTGTCCCGACTCGCCCGGCGCATGCAGGGCCGCTGCTCGGGTCAACCGATCGGCCCGGGTCGGAGTTCGAACATCGCCATGAGCCCTGGGTTAGGCAACGTTGCAATCTCTGCAACTCGGTAGAGGCGCACGGACACAGCGTTCTGTCTGATGCCACTGTTGAGTGGCCGAGAGCTGGACGCGCCAGTTCGCCTAGCCTGAAGGTAGCTCATGGCCGAAGTTGCGATCCCGATATCGGGCGAGATGCCCGCGTACCTCGCCAAACCCGAGGGTGTACGGCCCTGGCCGGGCGTCGTCGTCGTCTCCGACGTGATGGGGATGAGCCATGACCTGCGGAACCAGGTCGACTGGTTGGCCTCCGAGGGCTACTTGGCCGTGGCGCCGGACCTGTTCTTCCGGGGCAACAAGGTCATGTGCCTGCGTAGGATCTTCCGGGACGCGCTCGCCCATAGGGGCCAGACCTTTGACGACCTCGAGGCGGCCCGCTCGTGGCTCACAGCCCGCGAGGACTGCACCGGTCGGATCGGGGTCATCGGCTTTTGCATGGGGGGAGGATTCGCCCTTCAGCTGGCCCCTAGCCACGGCTTCTCGGCATCGAGCGTCAACTACGGCGCGCTTCCCAAGGACCTCGAGTCCTTCCTCACGGGTGCCTGCCCGGTCATCGGCAGCTACGGAGCCAGGGACAGGACCCTTCGCGGCGCCGCTGCCCAGCTCGAGCTGGCGTTGAGCGGGGCCGGTGTGGCCCATGACGTGAAGGAATATCCAGATGCTGGCCACTCGTTCCTGAACGACCACGACCCAGCGGATTTCTCGAGGGTCGTAACCATCCTGGCCGTGGTCTTTGCACGACTTACGGGCAGTGAATATCACGAGCTGTCGGCGCGAGACGCACGCAGTCGCATCATCGCCTTCTTCGACGAGCACTTGAAGCGTTGATCGCACGACAGACGACGAGTAAGCCACGCCACGGCCTTGGTCCTGGTGCCCACCGAACCGGCCAGCGGGCACACTGGACGCTCTGGGGCCGTCTCGAGATAGCGGAGCACGACCAAAGGACCGCCTTTCCGGACCGATTCAAGACTGGCGGCCCGCCAGACCCGAGGAAAGCTGCACTCCAAGGTTTCGCCGCCGACGCCCATGCCTACGTCGTTGGCTATCTCACCCCGAACGAGTTCGAGGATTTACACTCAACCACCACCCAGCAGGCCACTTTGTCCTACAAAGCGGTCCACTGAATGGGGTCTAGCCCATTCAGTGGACAGTGGAGGCGAAGGGACTCGAACCCTCGAACCTCCTGACTGCCAGTCAGGCGCTCTACCAGCTGAGCTACGCCCCCGAGGTTCTAGTTTTCCTGGTCAGAGCCCGTCTTCCCGCGCAGCTCTGGAGTGCATCTGGCCGATGCAACCAACATGCAACGCTAGGGCTAAGAGGCGCCGCCAAGAATGGCGTCCGCAACCCTATCAGCAGCAGCTTGGTCCACTTCTCGGCTGACGTTGCTGTACTTGTCTCCGGTGGGTGATCGCCACGGAACTCTGCCCCGGCCGCTCCACAGTGACATCGGGCGCAGCGACAAGGTCAATAGTCCCGCCGCTGTCTGCGCCGGCGGTGGCGCCGTATGACGCCCAGTCCAAACCACACGAGTGCCCCAACCACGGCCGTGATGAGCGTGAACAACCACAGCGCCATGGTGAAGTGCCATACCAGGAAGTGGAGTCGGATCTTCTCGGTGTTCTGGATCATGAATATGACCAGCAGGGCCACTCCGATGATCGAAAGGATGGCCCCGCCGCTGAGCCGCCCACCTTGACTTCTCTGGCTACCAGCATTCTGTTGATTCATTGCGCCCCCCATGAGACCCGACCGCTGTATGACGGTGACACCGAGGGTACTGAGGACCGAGCCTCACTGCGTGGATGGGACCGACGGTCCTCCCGAATCCGGGGGCCGTCGCCTCGCCTGATGCGAATCTACGTGTTTGTCAGGTCGAGAGCGCGAATCCAGGGCGGCAATGGCGGCCGGGTGCGCCCGACGTCACCCGCGCAGCAGGCGACGTACAGCGAGCCGCGAAACGAGCAAGGCAAGGATCAGCAGCGTGACCGGGACGAAGCCGCCGAGGCTCACCCGGTCGCCGAAGACCGCATCGACGGCCTCCAAGACGGCGAACTTGCTGCCAACCAGGACGACCCAGAGCATGATTGCCGCGACCACCTTCCCGGAGCGGGTCGTGGCTCGCCGAAACCGTGTCTTGACTCGTTCCTTGATGAACACGACGACCTCGAGGACGACCTTCAACAGCAGGGCGGTGAGGAGGGACAGGGTGAAGGTCTCGCTGAGCACCTTGGGGAAATACTCGACGAACAGGTTGAGGACCACGACGTAAACGAAAACGTCGATAACCGCTGCGGCCAGGCCGGCCCTCATGGACCGTGCGTGATCGGGCTCAGACACCTGGGCTCCCTCCCGGTCCACCTGCAGTCCACGACCAGATGGAGGACCTTCCTCCTGGCCAGCCGGGAGCGCCGCCCTCCACCGGTACCATCTCCACCATGGCACGGGCCTACGACGTCGTCGAAGTCGAGAAGAAGTGGCAACGGCGCTGGGCCGACGAGGGCACCTACGAGGTGGATGCCGACGACCCCCGACCCCCCTGGTACGTGCTGACCATGTACCCCTACCCGTCGGGACCGGCCCACATGGGCCACGTGCGCAACTACACCTTCGGCGACCTGTTGGTCCGGCAGCGCACCATGTTGGGCAACGCCGTCCTCTCCCCGTTCGGGTTCGACTCTTTCGGGCTGCCGGCGGAGAACGCGGCCATCAAGACCGGCACCCACCCCCGGATCTTCACCGATGCCCGGATCGCCGAGCTCAAGGCGTCGATCACCTCCCTCGGGGCCGTCTACGACTGGCGCCGGGAGATCCGGAGCCACGACCCGTCCTACATCAAGTGGAACCAGTTCATCTTCACCAGGTTGCTCGAGGCCGGCCTGGCCTACCGGGCCAACGCCCCGGTCAACTGGTGCCCGGGCTGCCAGACCGTCCTGGCCAACGAGCAGGTCCTCCCCGACGGCACCTGCGAGCGTTCCGGCGACCTGGTGGTCAAGCGGGACCTGGAGCAGTGGTTCTTCCGCATCACCGACTACGCCGACGAGCTGCTGGCCGACCTGGACGCCCTGGACTGGCCCGACCGGGTCAAGACCATGCAGCGCAACTGGATCGGCCGCTCGGAGGGCGCCGAGATGGACCTGCCCGTGGTGGGCCGGGTCGGCAGCGACCAGGGCGGCGAGGAGGGCCGCGACCCCGGCGAGCCGCTCGCCCTCACCGTGTTCACCACCAGGCCGGACACCTCCTTCGGCATGACCTACGCGGTGGTCGCCCCCGAGCACCCGCTGGTCGACGCGCTCACCACCGACGAATACCGCGGCGCGGTCGACGAGCTCCGCCGCCGCGCCGCGGCCAGCTCGGAGATCGAGCGCACCGCCGAGGGCGGGGGATCGGCCGGCCTGGCCAAGCGCGGGGCCTTCACCGGCTCGTTCGTCCTCAACCCGTTCACCGACCAGCCCGTCCCCGTCTATGTAGCCGACTATGTGCTCATGGGCTACGGGACCGGGGCCATCATGGCCGTCCCGGCCGAGGACGCCCGCGACTGGGACTTCGCCCAGGCCTATGGCCTCCCCGTCGTCCGGACCGTCCAACCGCCCGAGGGCTGGGACGAGCACGGTGGCCCTGACGGCGGGCCGGGGGGCGCCTACACCGGCGCGGGCGAGAAGATCAACAGCGCGTGGTTGAACGGCCTCGACATCCCCACGGCCAAGGCCAAGGCCATCGAGTGGCTCGAGTCCAAGGGGATCGGCACCGGCAAGGTCAACTACCGCCTCCGGGACTGGCTGGTCTCCCGCCAGCGCTTCTGGGGCTGCCCCATCCCCGTCGTCTACTGCCCGAACCACGGCATCGTCCCCGTGCCCTTTGACCAGCTCCCGGTGCTCGCCCCCGACGACGTCGAGTTCCTGCCCACCGGCCAGTCGCCGTTGGCCACCAACGAGTCGTTCCTCAACACCACCTGCCCCATCGACGGTGGCCCGGCGGTGCGGGAAACCGACACCATGGACACCTTCGTCGACTCGTCCTGGTACTTCCTGCGGTTCTGCGACCCGTGGAACGAGGACCGCCCGTTCGACCAGGACAAGGTCAGCCACTGGATGCCGGTGGACCAGTACATCGGGGGTGTCGAGCATGCCATCTTGCACCTGCTCTACGCCCGCTTCTACACCAAGGCCCTGGTCGACATGGGCATCGCCCCCGAGGGACTCCGTGAGCCCTTCACCCACCTGTTCACCCAGGGCATGGTGCGCATGGACGGCCACAAGATGTCGAAGTCCCGGGGCAACCTGGTGGCCCCGTCCCACTACATCGACACGGTGGGGGCCGATGCTCTCCGGCTGTTCCACCTCTTCGTCGGGCCACCGGCCGACGACGTCGACTGGACCGAGCAGACCGACAGCGTCATCGAGGGATGCGGCCGGTTCTTGGACCGGGTGTGGCGCCTGGCCACCGGCACCGACGGGGATACCCCCCTCCGGGAGGGCGGGCTCACGCCCGACGACACTGCCGTCCGCCGCAAGACGCACCTGCTCATCGACAAGGTGAGCCGGGACTACGAGCGCTGGTCGTACAACACGGCGGTAGCCGAGTGCATGGGCTTCGTCAACCTCGTCCAGCCTTACGTCCGCGGGGGCGGACAGGCCGAGGTGGTGGCCGAGGCGGTCGACACCTTGTTGTTGCTGCTGGCCCCCATGACCCCCCACCTGACGGCCGAGCTGTGGGAGCTGCGCCACGGCGACCACATCCACCGGCGGGCCTGGCCCCTGGCCGACCCGGCGCTGGCCATCGAGGAGCAGGTCACCCTGGTCGTCCAGGTCAACGGCAAAGTGAGGGACCGGATCGAAGTGAGCCCGGACATCGGCGCCCAAGAGGCCGAGCGCCTCGCCCTCGAGTCGCCCAGGATCGCCGAAGCCCTGGGGGGCGGGGCGCCCAAGCGGGTGATCAGCCGGCCGCCCAAGCTGGTCAACGTCGTCGTCTGATCCCCACGCCGGTATGCGTCCCGACGTGACGGTCTGGTCTGCCGGTTGACCTTTCGGTCCCCACTTTGACGTTGACGTAAGGAAACGGTAACCTTCACGTCAACGTAAAACTCACCCGAAGGAGCGGCTTCCGGGGGAACGGGGACGCGACGGCCGTGGCAAGAGGCGTGGCAAGGCAAGCACCGGGCGACAATTACAAGTGGCAGGCCCTGAGCATCACGACCACGGGCGTGCTCATGGCCACCATCGACGGGACGATCATGCTGATCGCCCTGCCCGACATCTTCCGGGGCATCAAGTTGAACCCGCTCCTGCCCGGCAACAGCTTCTACCTGCTCTGGATGATCCTGAGCTTCCTGGTCGTCACCAGCGTCCTGGTGGTGAGCCTCGGCCGCCTGGGCGATATGTACGGGCGCTCCCGCATGTACAACCTGGGCTTTGCCGTCTTCACCTTCTTCTCGCTCCTGCTCTCGGTCACCTGGATGACCGGCTCGTCGGCGGCCATCTTCCTGATCGTCGTCCGGGTGTTCCAAGGGGTGGGGGCGGCCCTGCTGTTGGCCAACTCCTCGGCCATCCTGACCGACGCCTTCCCTGTCCACCAGCGGGGCCTGGCCCTCGGGATCAACCAGGCCGCGGCCATCAGCGGGACGTTCATCGGCCTGATCCTGGGCGGGGTCCTGGCCCCGATCAACTGGCGGCTGATCTTCCTGGTCTCGGTGCCGATCGGCCTGTTCGGGACGATCTGGGGCTACATCAAGCTGCGGGAGCTGGCCCGGCACAAGCGGGCCAAGATGGACTGGGCCGGCAACGTCACCTTCGCCGCCGGGCTGATCCTGGTCATGATCGGCATCACCTACGGGATCGAGCCCTACGGCCGCCAGACCATGGGATGGCAGAACCCGCGGGTCATCGGCGAGCTGGCCCTCGGGGTCGCCCTCCTCTTCGTCTTCGCCTTCATCGAGTCGAGGGTGGAAGAGCCGATGTTCCGGCTGCCCCTCTTCCGCATCCGGGCCTTCACCTCCGGGACCCTGGCCAGCTTCGTGTCAGCCATCGGCCGGGGCGGGCTCATGTTCATGCTCATCATCTGGCTCCAGGGCATCTGGCTGCCGTTGCACGGCTACGACTTCATCCGGACCCCCCTATGGGCCGGGATCTACATGATCCCGCTGACGGCCGGGTTCCTGATCGCCGGGCCCATCTCGGGGATCCTGAGCGACCGGTTCGGTGCCCGACCGTTCGCCACCGGCGGGATGCTCGGCTCGGCCCTGGGGTTCGTCCTCCTCGAGCTGCTGCCCATCAACTTCCCGTACTGGGCCTTCGGGTTGCTGCTCTTGTTCATGGGCCTGAGCATGGGGGCCTTCGGCGCACCCAACCGGTTGGGGGTCATGAACAGCCTCCCCCCCGAGGACCGCGGGGCCGGCGCCGGGATGAACACCACCTTCCAGAACTCGGCCCAGGTCCTGTCCATCGGCATCTTCTTCTCGTTGATGATCGTGGGCCTGTCCACTGGATTGCCGGCCAGCCTCTACCACGGGCTGGTGAGCCAGGGCGTGCCCCAAGCGGCCGCCGACAAGGTGGCCCACCTGCCCCCGGTGTCCACCCTGTTCGCCGCCTTCTTGGGCCTGAACCCGGTGCAGAACCTGCTCGGGCCCCAGGTCCTCGCGCACGTGACGCCGGCCCAGGCCCAGGTGCTCACCGGGCACAGCTTCTTCCCCTCGCTGATCGCCGGGCCGTTCCAGCAGGGCCTCCACGCCGCCTTCGACTTCGCCATCGTGGCCTGCCTCATCGGGGCGGCCACCTCGTGGACCCGCGGCAAGCGCTACGTGCACGATGCCGGCCCTGATGTTGCTCCTTCTGTGTGTGCTTCTGTGGGTTCTGTGAGTGCTTCTGTGGGCGGTGCCGCTGCCGTCGCCCCGGTGGGCGGTGCCGGCACGGTCGCCCCAGTGGGCGGCGCGGTGGCCGGTGCTGGTGCTGCCGGATCCGGAGCCGCCGTGGCCGGTGCGGGTCCGACGGTCGGTGGCGGCACCGTGGAGGAGACTCCGGAACTGGTCCCGACGGCGGCGATGGTGACCGCCCAGGAGGTCACCCGATGACAGGCGACGACCAGGTGAGCGGGGGTGAGTCGGCCCCCCTGCGGATCGGCGAGGTGGCCAAGTCCACGGGGCTCACCACCCGGACCCTGCGTTACTGGGAACAGCTGGGCCTCCTCTCGCCCAGCAGCCACCGGGAGAGCGGGGAACGCCTGTACAACGCCTCGGCCATCGAGCGGGTGGGCCGGATCCGCGAGCTGCAGGACCTGCTCGGGTTCTCCCTGGCCGAGGTGAAGGTGGTGCTCGACGCCGAGGACGATCTGGAGCGGATCCGCAGCGACTACCGAGCCAACAAGACCGATCCCCGTCGTCGCCGCGACCTGCTGGTGGAGCTGATCGCGGCCAACGACACCCTGCTCGAGCGGCTCGACGACACCGTCGGGCGGATCCAGGCATTCCGGGACGAGCGGGCCGACAAGGGCAAGCGCATGCGCAAGACGTTGCGCGAGCTCGACGCCGAGCATGCCGCCCCGACCCGGTAAGCGGGTCCATCGGGCGAGCTGAGCCTGGGCCGGGTCGGGTCGGGTACGGTCTTTTGCGGGCCAGGCGTGGCATCGGGGAACTGGCCCGAGACATGGGGGCGAATATGGCGAACGAGCTAGAAGGTCGGGTGGCGCTGGTGACCGGCGCCAGCAAGAACATTGGCAAGGGGATCGCCATCCAGGTCGCGGCCAGCGGTGCCACCACCTATATGACGGCTCGCTCCCTCCAGGACACTCCAGGCCGCCTGGGCAGCCTCGAGCGGACGGTGGCCGAGGCGGAAGCGGCCGGCGGTCGCGCCATCCCCATTGCCTGTGATCACGGCGACGACGAACAGGTCGGTTCGGTGTTCCGGCGCATCGTCGACGAGCAGGGACGGCTCGACCTCGTGGTCAACGTGGCTTCACCCGACTTCTCGACCATGGTGGGCGTGCCTTTTTGGGAGCTGCCCTTTGACGACATCACCCGCTGCCTGCTGATCGGGCCGCGATCGGACTACGTGACGACCGCCCTGGCCGCGCGGTGATGCTTCCCCAGCGCTCGGGGCTCATCGTCAACGTGTCCTCCCACGGTGCGGAGGGCTACCTCCTGTCCGTGCCCTATGGGGTCGGCAAGGCGGCGATCGACAAGGTCACCCGCGATACCGCACTCGAGCTGAAGCCGCACGGCGTTGCTGTCGTGTCGCTGTGGCCCGGGCTGGTGCTGACCGAGGGCCTCTTGTCCCAGGCCGTGGTCAACGACGATGGCACCACGCAGCTGCACGGCCTCGACCTGTCCTTTGGCGAGACGCCCGCGTTCAACGGCAAGGCTGTGGTCGCTCTCGCCTCGGACGGGCAGATCCTGGAGCGCACCGGTGGATCGTACTGGTCGAGCCGGCTCGCCAGGGAGTACGGCTTTGCCGAGGACGACGGTTCGCTCCCGCCCGAGATGGTGAACGGCATGACCACCATCATGGACTCCGATGACATCCCGGAGTTCTGGCGGGGAGTCGACCGCTTTGCCGGCTCTGACGGTGACTGAGGTCCCTACCCCTACCGCTTGAAGCCGGCCACCAAGGTCCGCCAGTGCTCGGGCTCGAGCGGGTATGGCGCATAGAAGTTGAAGCGGTCGACCACGTCCCCATAGCGGTCGACCACCTTGGCCGGGAGGTCATCGAGCTCGCTGACGATGGCAAAGGTGGCCAGCAACTCGTCGTCGATCAGCTCGGTCATCTCCGACCACGCCCCCCGCTTGGACAACGTGTTGAGCTCGGTCTGCAGGTCGCCCCAGCCGTGGAGCTCGAGGACGGGCCGGTAGGCGGGGGTAGAGCCGTAGAAGGCCAACTGGGCCTTGACCGCCTCGGCGGCCTTGTCCCACTCGGCCTCGCTTGAGCCGGTGACCACCAGTCCCGGGAAGGAGATCTCCACGTCGGCGCGGGTCTTGCCGCTCAGGGCCAGCCCCCGCTCGAGGGCGGGCACGGTGACCTCTCGCAGGTACCGCTCGGTGGTGAAGGCGTGGGCCAGCAAGCCGTCGGCCACCTCGCCGGCCACCTCGGTCATGCGCTCGCCCACCGCAGCAACGAACACCCGGGGATTGCCGTAGGGGTTGGGACCGGGGTCGAACATGGGGGTCATCAGGGTGTGCCGGTAGAACTCGCCCCGGAAGGCCAGGCGGCTGCCGTCGGACCAGCTGGCCCAGATGGCCCGCATGGCTAGGATGAGCTCCCGCATCCGGGGGGCGGGATGGGACCAGGGCATGGAGAACCGCTTCTCGATGTGCGGCTTTATCTGCGAGCCCAACCCGAGCATGAACCGTCCCTTGGACATGGTCTGGATGTCGTTGGCCAGCATGGCCAGGTTCATGGGGCTCCGGGCGAAGGCCACGGCGATGCCCGTGCCCAGCTTGACCCGTTCGGTGTGCTCTGCCGCCAGGACCAGGGGGAGGAACGGGTCGTGGGCCGTCTCGGCCGTCCACACGCCGTCGTATCCGAGCTCCTCGGCCTGGCGCGCCGACTCGACCACGCCGCTCGGGTCGAAGCCGATGCCTCCGTCCACCTCCACCGGCTAGGGGCCCTCGTCCCGGAGGAAGCGCTCGAGCTCGGCAGCGATCTCGTCGCCGCTCGGGACCTCGATGTCGATCCCGAAGTTGGACTCCTCCGAGTCGATGGAGGACTCGAGGCGCCGCACCATGTCGGTGTGCTCGGTGTTGTCGGCGATCAGCTCGTCCACCTGGCGCCGGGAGGCCTCCGCGGCCCGGCGCACGGCCGTCGTGTCGAAGGCCAGCCCGCTCACCGCCGACAGCCCGTCGATCAGTGCCGCGCTCGGCCTCGGGGAAGGGCATGGCCGCCACGTAGTGGGGGACCCGCGCCCACAACGAAATGATCGGCACGTCGACGGCGCCGATGGCGATCTCAAGCGCGGCCTGGACCCCGGCCGGCACCTCCAGCGTCCCCTGAACGAAGCCGACCCGGCCGGCCAGGTTGGCCGACTGGGGCGGGACGGTGGAGGCCAGCCGGACCGGCCGGGTGTGGGGGGCGGGGGCGGGAAAGGCCCCGAGTCCCACCACCATGCGGACCCCGAGCTGCTGGACCAGCTCGATCACGGCAGCAAGGAATGACTTCCAGCGGAAGTCGGGCTCCGGCCCGACCAGGTACAGGACATCGGCGCCGGCCTTGTCGGTGCCCGCAATGATCTGGATGGAGGGCCAGGTGAGCTCGGTGGTGATCCCGTTGACCAGTTGGGCGATGGGGCGACGGGCCCGCTGGTCGATGAGCACCTCGGAGTCGAAGGTGGCGACCGGGGTGGTGCCCGACGTGCCCACCAGCTCGGCCACGGCCGTCGACGCGCCCAGCCCTGCGTCGACCCAGCCTTCGAGGGCCACGACCAGCACCGGGTGCTCGAGGCGGGACCCGATGGGCTCGCCCCAGTCCGGATCGATCGTGTAGATCGGCGTGCCCGGCTCGGTCACAGCGACTCCACCTCGGCCAGAGCGCGCTCGCCCAACCGGCCGACCTGGACCGGGAACAAGTCGACGTTGCTCCGGTCGCCGGCCGCCGCCCCGCCGGCGTAGCGGGCGTAGACCCCCTGGAGGATGCAGGCCAGCTTCCAGAATCCGAAGGCCTTGTAATAGGGCACAGCCGACAGGTCCCGGTCGGAGAGCGAGGCATAGCGCGCCTCGAGCTCGGCCCGGCTGGAGAACCCGGGCAGCCGGGTCGGCCCCACGCCGATGAGCGACGCCTCGGTGTCCTCGGGCTCGGTCCAGTACACGAGGAGGAGGCCGAGGTCGGCCAGGGGGTCACCGAGGGTGCAGATCTCCCAGTCGAGGATGGCCCGCACCGTGCCGTCCTCCCCGACCACCGTGTTGTCGAGCCGGTAGTCGCCGTGGACGATGCCCACGCCTTGCTGCTCGGGGACGCGAGCGGCCAGGAGGTCGTGGACCCGGTCGATGATGGCCGGCCCGGGCGCGCCCTCCACCTCCGACTGGGTGAACTGGCCGTGCCAGCGCTTCAGCTGCCGCTCGATGTACCCCTCATGGCGGCCGAACTGGTCGAGGCCGACGGCCTTCACGTCGACGTCGTGGAGGCGGGCCAGGGTGTCGACCAGCGACTCGCCGGCATGGCGTCGGGTGGCCTCGTCCAGCCCGGCGGCGGCGTCCTCGTCCCGGAGGATGAGCCCCTCCACGAAGTCCATGACGTAGAAGGGCGCGCCGTTCACCGAGTCGTCGGTGCACAGCCCGTAGGTCTTCGGGACGGGCACGTCGGTGGCACCCAATGCGGAGATCACGGTGTGCTCCCGCTTCATGTCGTGGGCCGTGGGCAGCACGTGGCTCACTGGCGGACGGCGGAGGGCCAGCGACCGGCCGACGGCGTCGGTCACCCGGTAGGTGAGGTTGGAGCGGCCCCCGGCTATGAGCTCGAAGGTGAACGGTGCCTCGACACCGTCGACGCTGTCCGCCAGCCACGCGTCTGACCGAAGGTACGTCGATCCCCTCCACCAGTGTCGCTGAGCTTCCGGTCATGGACACGACGCTACCGCCCCCGGCGAGGCGTCCTGGGAGCGGCAGCCGTTCCTCCAGCGTGGGGCTGTTTCCCGATGGGGACCGGCCCCTACTCGGTCGCGGCCCGGGCGCGGCCCGGCACCGGCCTCCGGCCATCGGCCAGCACGCCCTCGGGCCGTGCCCGGCACCGTCGGCCGGCGCTCCCCGGTATTCTCCTGACGATGATCGATGTCACCGATGCCACATTCGAGGAGGAGGTCCTCCGCCGCTCGAGTCAGGTTCCCGTCGTGGTGGACCTGTGGGCACCGTGGTGCGGGCCGTGCCAGACCCTCGGGCCCATCATCGAGAAGGCAGTTGACGCCACCGAGGGCGAGGTGGTCCTGGCCAAAGTGAACGTGGATGAGAACCCCTCGATCTCCCAGAGCTTCCAGGTGAAGTCCATCCCCGCCGTCTTCGCCCTCCGCGACGGCAAGGTGGTCGACGGGTTCATCGGCGCCCAGCCCGAGGCGGCGGTGGCCGAGTTCGTGGCCAAGCTGGCCCCACAGCCCACCGAGGCCGACCTGCTGGTCGAGCAGGGACTGGCCGCCCAGGACGCGGGGTTGTTGCGACAGGCCCTCGAGCTGCAGCCGGACCATGCCGGCGCCATCGTCGGCCTGGCCGGCCTGCTCATCGCCGACGGGGCGACCGACGAGGCGTTGGCCATCCTGGCCCGGATCCCCGAGACCCCCGAGACCCGCCGGCTCCAGGCCGAGGCGCGGCTGGCCGCACAGCAGGTCCCGGTGACCGACGAAGCGATCGACCTATTGCTCGACGGCCTGTTGGATCGGGTCCGAGAGGACGACGGCGCCCGGCAGGAATTCGTGGACCTGTTGGAGACCCTGGACCCGGCCGACCCGCGCACCACGAGCTACCGGAAGGCCTTGTCGGCCCGGCTGTTCTGACCTTGTCGGCCCGGCTGGTCTGCGCGGTCCGGCCCTGCTCGATGGTCGGCGGATAGCGTCGCGGCGTGCCACCACCCACTTTTCTCACCCTGGGCGAGCGGAGCGTCGACATCCGGTACCGGGCCGTCGTGATGGGCATCCTCAACCGGACCCCTGACTCGTTCTTCGACAAAGGGGCCACCTACGACTTCGACGCCTTCTTGCGCCGGGCCGACGTGCTGGTGGACGAGGGAGCGGACATCCTCGACGTCGGCGGGGTCAAGGCCGGTCCGGGGCCCGAGGTGACCGAGGCCGAGGAGATCGAGCGGGTGATCCCGGCCATCGAGGCGCTCCACGACCGCTTCGACGTCCCGCTGTCGGTCGACACCTGGCGGTCGGCGGTGGCCAGGGTCGCCTACAGCGCCGGCGCCGTGGTCGGCAACGACATCAGCGGGTTCGGCGACTCCGAGTACCTGTCGGCCGCCGCGGCCGCCGGGGCCACCGTCGTGGCCACCCACATCCGCCTCGGCCCGCGGATCCCCGACCCCGAGCCGGTCTATGACGACGTGGTCGAGGCGGTCTGCACCTTTCTGGTCGATCGGGCCGACCGGGCCACCGCCCTCGGGTTCACCCCCGATCGCATCGTCATGGACGCCGGGCTCGACTTGGGGAAGACAGCCGACCAGTCGCTCACCTTGCTACGGGCCTCGGGGGCCCTGGCCGACCTGGGGTACCCACTGCTCCTGTCGGCTTCCAACAAGACTTTCCTGGGTAAGGTCCTCGACCTCGACATCGACGAACGGGGACCGGCCTCGCTGGCCGCGGCCGCCCTGGGCGTGTCGCTCGGGTGTCGGATCGTCCGAGCCCACGACGTGGCCGGCACGCGCCACGTGTGCGACTCGCTGGCCGCCATCGAGCGGGAGCGGGCCGAGGCCGCGACCACCCGGGTCGGGGGCTGACGGTGCCGGCGACGGCGACCGACGTGCGCCCGGCCTACCTGATCAAGGGGGACGACCCCTCGCTGGTGGCCCAGGCCGCCCACGGGTTGATGGAGACCCTGGTGGGCGGCTCCGACCCCAGTCTGGCCGTGGAGGAATTCGGTGGACCGGGGGGCGACGACCTGGACGTGGGCCTGGTGATCGACGCCTGCACCACGCCACCGTTCCTGGTGGAGCGCCGGGTGATCATGGTCCGCGACGCCGGGCGGCTCAACGCGGCCGAGGGTGCTCGGCTGACCGCCTACCTGGAGGACCCGCTGCCCACCACGTCGCTGGTGCTGGTGGGCGGGGGCGGCACGATCCCGGCGGCCCTGGCCAAGTCGGTGGGCACGGTGGGCGACGTCGTGAACACGGCGGTGGGCACCGGGAAGGCCCGGAGCCAGTGGCTGGCCGAGCACCTGCGGGGCGCGCCGGTCCGGCTCGACGGCGGGGCCACGGCCACATTGGGCGAGCACCTGGGCGGGGACATGGGCCGGCTGGCCGGCCTGCTCGACACGCTCGCCGCCGCCTACGGGGTCGGGGCCACGGTCAAGGTGAACGACCTGGCACCGTTCCTCGGGGAGGCCGGCTCGGTGGCGCCCTGGGACCTGACCGATGCCATCGACAGCGGTGACGCGGCCAAGGCGCTGGGGCTCCTCCACCGCATGACCGGTGCCGGGGAGCTCCACCCGCTGGCGGCCGTGAGCCTGTTGCACCGGCACTACCGCCAGATGCTCCGGCTCGACGGGTCGGGAGTGACCTCTCCGGAGGAGGCGGCCGAACTGCTCGGCCTGCGGAGCGCCTATCCAGCCAAGAAGGCGCTGGCCCAGAGCCGGCGACTGGGGACGGCCCGCATCGCCCGGGCCATCAACCTGCTGGCCGACGCAGACCTGGACCTCCGGGGCGTGTCGGCCCTGCCCGGGGAGCTGGTGCTCCAGGTGCTGGTGGCTCGGCTCAGCCGGCTGGTGCGCCAGGGTCGCTGAGCGGGGCGGCGCCGTTGCCCACTGCTCAACGGCCCGGCCCGCCCCATTGCTCAACGGCCCGGCCCGCCCCATTGCTCAACGGCCCGGCCCGCCCCATTGCTCAACGGAAGTCCCGCGAGGGCGGCACCGGCCCCAGCTCGAGGGGCTCGATCCGCTCGGCCACCAGGTTGATGGCTCCGTCGCCCCGTTCCAGCCGCCCCCGGACCACCAGGGCGGGGGAGAACCGGGCCACCGGTCGCCAACGCACCCACGCCCCACGGGAGCAGATCACGTTGACCATGCCCGTCTCGTCCTCGAGGTTCAAGAAGACGGCGCCGTGGGCGCTCTCTGGATGCTGGCGGTGGGTGACCACGCCCCCCACGCTGATCCGGTCGCCTGAGCGGACCTTGCCCAGTTCGCCCGAGGGGACCACGCCCTGACGCTCGAGCTCCGGACGGGCCAGCTCCATGGCGGTGACATCGGGGGTCATACCCAGGGCCCACAGGTCGTCGGCCACATCCTCCCAGGCGGTGGCGGTGGGAAGCGCCGGCGACTCGGTCCCGGTGACCATCCCCGGGAGCCGGCCCGGGGTGGCCTGGGCCGCGGCGCCCGCCGCCCACACCAGGGACCGCCGATTGCCGGCTGCTGGCTTGCGTTTGGTTGCTGTTGGTGGGCCGTTCGCCGCCGGCCTGCCGTTTCCTACCGGGCTGCCGTTTCCTACCGGGCTGCCGTTTCCTACCGGCCTGTTCCCCGCTGGCCTGTTCCCCGCCGGCAGGTCGTCCAAGGCCCCGGCCGTGGCCAGCGCCTCGAGCTGCGCCCTGGTGACACCGGCCTGGCGGACCAGGTCCTCCATGCCCGACCAGGGGCGCCCGGCGTCGATCCGCTCGGCCGTCTCGCTACCGATGCCTCGCACCGAGGACACCCCGAGCCTGATGGCGGGGCCGTCGCCCTCGAGCGTGGCATCGGCTCCACCCCGGTTGACGTCAGGCCGGAGGACGGTGACCCCGTGGCGCTTGGCGTCGGCGATCAGGCTCTGGGGTGACCAGAATCCCATGGGTTGGGCGTTCAACAGTCCGGCGGTGAAGGCGCCCGGGTAATGCAGCTTGAACCACGCCGTGGAATACACCAGGTAGGCGAAGGCCACCGAGTGGCTCTCGGGGAACCCGAAGTTGGCGAAGGCGGACAGGGCGGCATAGACCTGCTCGGCCACCTCCTCGGACACGTCCCGGGCGGCCATCCCTTCGAACAGCCGGTCCCGGAGCCGGCCCATACGCTCGCCCGAGCGCTTGGCCCCCATGGCCTGGCGGAGCTCGTCGGCCTGGGCCGGGGTGAAGCCGGCCACATCGATGGCGATCTGCATCAGCTGCTCCTGGAACAACGGGACGCCGAGCGTCCGCTTCAATGCCGGCTCCAACAGGGGATGGAGGTAGGTGATGTCCTCCTCGCCGTTCCGCCGCCGGATGAAGGGGTGGACGGCGTTGCCCTGGATGGGTCCGGGGCGGATGAGGGCCACCTCGATGGCCAGGTCGTAGAAGCACCGGGGCTTCACCCGGGGCAGGGTGCCCATCTGGGCCCGGGACTCCACCTGGAACACCCCCACGGTGTCGGCCCGACACAACAGGTCGTAGACCTCGGGCTCCTGGTCGAGGAGGGCCACGTCGACTTTGACGCCGTGGTAGGCGCCCACCAGGTCGACCATGTGGTGGAGGGCGGTGAGCATGCCCAGCCCGAGTAGGTCGAACTTGACCAACCCGACGGCGGCACAGTCGTCCTTGTCCCACTGCAGGACGCTCCGCCCGGGCATCCGGGCCCACTCCACCGGGCAGACCTCGACCACCGGGCGGTCGCAGATGACCATGCCCCCCGAGTGGATGCCGAGGTGCCGGGGAAAATCGAGCACCGCACCGGCCAGGTCGCGCACCATGGGGGGGATGGCCTCGTCGTCGTGCATCGACTGGCCGCGGTCGACCGAGCCGGCCCAGCCCTCCACGTCGGCCAGCGGGTGCCCGAGGGCCTTGCCGATGTCGCGGAGAGCGGAGCGTGCCCGGTAGGTGATGACGTTGGCCACCTGGGCCGCGTGCATGCGGCCGTAGCGCTGGTAGACGTACTGGATGACCTCCTCCCGCCGGCCCGACTCGATGTCGACGTCTATGTCCGGGGGGCCGTCGCGGGCGGGGGAGAGGAACCGCTCGAACAACAGCCCCAGGCGCACGGCGTCCACGTTGGTGATGCCCAGGGCGTAACAGACGGCCGAGGTGGCGGCCGAGCCGCGGCCCTGGCAGAAGATGTCCTCTTCTCGGCAGAACCGCACGATGTCCCACACGGTGAGGAAGTAGCCGGGGAAGCCGAGAGCGTCGATGACGGCCAGCTCGTGGTCGAGGCGCTCCCAGGCCCCCGGTACCCGCTCGTCCTCCCGTGGGCCGTAGCGGTCGGTTGCCCCCCGGCGGACCAGCTCGACGAGCCAGGTCTGCTCGGTGTGGCCGGTGGGCACGGGGAAGTCGGGGAGCCGGGGGGCCACCAGGTGGAGGTCGAAGGCGCACACCCCGGCGATCTCGGCGGCGCGCTCGACCGCCCCGGGCCACCGGGCGAACCGCCGTCGCTGCTCGCCCTCCGACCGCAGGCAGGCCGTGGCCGAGGGTGGGAGCCAGCCCTGGAGTTCATCGAGCGGGCGCCGGGCCCGCACCGCGGCCAGGGCCGTGGCCAGCGGGAAGCGGACGGGGGAGGCGTAGTGCACGTTGTTGGTGGCGACCGGGCTCACCCCCCGCTCCACGGCCAACAGGGCCAGGGCGTCGTTGCGCGCCGTGTCGAGGGGATCGCCGTGGTCCCACAGCTCCACAGCCACGTCGTCCCGGCCGAAGCAGTCGATCAGGTGATCGAGCTGCCGCGCCGCCGCGCCAGGCCCGTCGGCGGTCAGGGCACCGGCCACCGCGCCCTTCCGGCAGCCGGTCAGAACCTGCCAGTGGCCTCCGTGGCGGCCGGCCAGGTCGTCGAGGGTGAAGATCGGCTTCCCCTTCTCCCCGCCGGCCAGGTGGGCCTCGGCGATGCCCCGGCTGAGCAGGGCGTAGCCCTCCGGGTCCCGGGCCAGCACGATCAGATGGGTGCCCCCCGGGTCGGGGACACCGGTACGGGCGGCGGAGGGGGAGAGGGCGAGCTCGACGCCGAACACGGTGGGCATGCCGAGGACCCGGGCCGCTTCGGCGAATCGGACGGCGCCGTAGAGACCGTCGTGGTCGGTGAGGGCCAGTGCCGACAGCCCGAGGCGGGAGGCCTCGGCCACCAGCTCCTCGGGGTGGCTGGCGCCGTCGAGAAAGGAGAAATTGGAGTGCGCGTGTAGCTCTGCGTAGGCCACGGTGTGCTGCCTCGGTACTGTTTTTCGTTTTTCAACTGGTTTTGTGTACATGTACAGCTTTTACCCGCCTGCTGGTTTGGTGTACAAGTACTGCTTTTTGTCCGTCTGCTCTTTCTGCTTGCTTGTCTTGTTTGTTTTGCTCGCTTGCTCTGCTCCTCCGGACCGGCTGTCGGCTGGCCGGCTTTCGGTCTGACCGGCCTGCCTCAGCTGTAGGTGGCCTCGACCCACCATCGGCCCTGCTCGGTCAGCAGCAGCCGCGCGCGTCCTCGCCGGCCAGCACCACCTGCATCCGGGCCGTTCGCCGCCGGGCTCGTGACCACCACCGCTCCTCGGCCGGCCACGGACCGGCCCACGCGGTCACCGCCGTCCACGGCCCGCCGGCCACCGACAGACGCCCTGGTGTGGCGGTGAGGAGGCCGCGCCCCGACACCGCCACCGGTTCGCCGGCATCATCGACCACCTCGGCCCCGAGCGGAGGGGAGTGCACGATTGCCGGGGCCGGTGGCGGGATCTGGCCGGGCCAGGGCGCGTCGAGGGTCCTGTCGCTGGGGGTCTCTCGTGCTCCCCAGGTGACCAGCCGGGACCGTTCTGCCGGGCTGCGGCCCCCCTGCAGGCGGATCCGGAGCACGCCGTCGGCTCCGAGGAGGCGCTGCACGTCGGCCAGGGTCCGCGCCGCCCGGGCATCGCGGTCGCTGGCACCGCCCCAGAAGCCGCCCTGGGTGCTGGTTGCCGGCCTTCCCCCGTGCTGATGTCTCTCGATGAGGCGCCCGATCCCCGGTTGGCGGAGCCCGGCGAGCTCCCCACTGTCTCCTCGGGCCACGCGGTGACAGGCCATGCCTTCGGCGCCGAAGCGCCCAAGGACGTGGCGCTCGGGGAGGGCGGCGAAGTCCCCGAGGGTGCGGATCCCGAGCCGGGCCAGCAGCTCGGCCAGGTCGGGGTCCCCGAGGGACGACACCGGCAACGGGGCGAGGAACGCGGGAGTGGTCCCGGCCGGGACCACTAGCGCGGCCCGAGCGGCCAGCACGGCACCGAAAAGGCCATCGGCGATGCCCACCTCGGCTTCGGTGATGGCTGCGGTGGCCCCGACGACGAGGTCGACGAGTGCCTGCTCGCCTCCGAAGTACCGGGCCGGCCCGCGGGCGGGGAGCGAGCAGATGCCGGGACGGACGGCCTCGACCCAGGGGCAGTACACCTCCACGGCGGCGAGCACCGAGACGAAGGTCCGGAGGGCAGCGCCTCCTTCGTCCTCTTCGAGGAGCCGGGGGCATCGCACGACCATCAGCCGGTCCTTCACGTCGGCAGGCCCTTCACGTCGTCGCCGCCAATGCCCCGGCGCCGCCCGTCACGTCGGCGCCGCTCTCCCCGCCGATGGGTCCGGCTATCTCATCAGGCCCGGCAATCTCCACGGATCCCGCTGTCGAGGGCAGCCACAGGTCCTGATGTCGTGGCCGGGCCGCCGACCGGCGGCCGGTGGCGGTCACCGTCACTCGCCGACAGCTGAGATGGCCGTCTCCCTTCCCGATGCCGTCCCACCGGGTGTTCCCGACGCTCAAACGCATGTCGGGGCACTCGGGCCAGCCGGCCTGTCCGGGTACGACAATAAGAATCGCCCCCCGGTCCCTGGTGCGCGCCAATAAGCGCCGGGCCATGGCCGGCCGGACGGGAAACGGGGGGCACAGCACCACCACGTCCACCCCCTCGAGAAGGACTGCGGTCGATTCGGCCCACTTCGGCCCAGGGGACGGAAGGAGGACCAGGCGGGTGAGGTCTATCCCCAGGTCGTCGGCGGCCACGGCTCCCAGGCCGCAGATCCCCACCACCGCGCACCATGATCCGGCCGACGAGGCTGCGCCCAGGAGCGACAGGCACAAGGTGAGCCCGTTGGTCGTGGCACTCGTCCTGGCGCTGGTCGTGGCGCTCGCCCTACCGTCATCGGCGACCACGATGGAGGTCCCCCGGCGGAGGCCCCCTCCGGGCAACAGCCCCAGGAGGGGAGGGATCACCGGCAGTAGCTGGCTCTCGCTCGAGGAGGTGGGCCGCGCCCGCTCGGCCAGGACGGCCAGGGGTTCACGGACGGCGGGAGCCCTGTCCTTCAGTCGGTTTCGGCCATCACCCCCGGCCTGACCGGCGTCCGACGGCGCCTTGGGCTCGTCGACTATGGAATCGAACATATGTTCGTACAGTAGTCGTTGCCGGGACCGTCAGCTCAAGGCCTGGACCGAGCTCGTTCTCTGCGCCTGGACGGCCAGGATCGACGCCTGGACCTCTGATTCCCTATGGCTGATGACCGACAGGACACCGAGGATCGGTCGGGGTGTTGTTTGACAGCAGTCAGCCAGCTGCAGCAATGTTCCGACGACCGGCGAAACTGCCGGTCAGCCAGGGAGGCCCGACTGCACGGAGAGCCGACTGCACGGAGAGGCCCGACTTCACCGAGAGGCCCGACTGCACCGAGAGGCCCGACTGCACCGAGAGGCCCGACTGCAAGGAGAGGCTGAGAGCCATTGCCGGAAAAGGTGAGCACGGGCCCCAGCTGGCCCCGGGTCGGTTTCGTTGGGGTGGGGAGCCAGGGCGGACCCATGGCCAGACGGATCGCTGAGGCCGGATTCGCCACCACCTTGTGGGCCCGCCGACCGGAGTCGCTGGAGCCGTTGGCCACCCTGGCGGCGACCGCTGGTTCGTTGGTCGAACTAGGCAGAGTGAGCGATCTAGTGGCTGTATGCGTGGTGAACGACGACGATGTGCGTTCTGTGCTCCTCGGGGCCGACGGGATCCTGGCCGGCATGGAAGAAGGCGGACTGGTCGCCATCCACTCGACGGTGCATCCGGAGACTTGTCGTCAGGTGGCCGACGCGGCCCGCCTGGTCGGGGTCTCGGTGATTGACGCCCCGGTCAGCGGTGGCGGTCGAGCCGCCGCGGCCGGCGACCTGCTCGTATTGGTGGGTGGGGAGGCCGCCGACCTGCAGCGGGCGCGTCCGGTGCTGTCGACCTACGGCAATCCCGTCGTGCATCTTGGCCCGCTCGGCAGCGGCCAGGTGGCAAAACTCATCAACAACGCGCTCATGACCGCGCAGTTGGGCCTGGCCGATGATGCACTGCGCGTCGGGGCCGCGCTGCAGCTGGATGCCGGGGCTCTGGCCGAGGCCCTGGGCCACGGGAGCGGCGCCAGCTACTCACTCGGGGTCCGAGCCCACATGCCGTTGAGCCAGTTCCCCGCCGGCGATCTCCTCCGCAAGGACGTGGACATCCTGGCCTCCGTAGCGGAGAGCGCCGGCACCGATCTCGGTGCCCTCCGAGCCGCGGCCGAATCGGCATTGGATCGCGTTTTGCCCGGTGGGGGCTGACGGAAGACCGACGGTCGGGCCCGCGCAAAAATCCGACCCGAATGCCGTCACAAACGGCTGCGGATTCGTTACCATGTGTGCACCAGAGAAAGGAGGTGGTCCAACTGATAAGTCATAGACGTGGGACTCTGGAGGTGGCTGGCCGCTAAGGCGGCTTGTCGGACCACCTGGCGAATCCCAGCCAGTTACCCGCTGAACCCTCTAGCCGGGAACTAGTCCCGCTCGGCGCAGCCCGGAGTGTTCGGTGCCTTTCAACATCCGTACTAACAACTGAAGGGCGTCCCCTCGGGGGCGCCCTTCGGCGCGTTCCGGGCTCAGCTGCCGTCTTGGCTCCTCCTCCCACCCTCCTGGCCTCCTCCCACCCGCCCACCGCCTCCACCCTTCTCCCTCTTCCTTCCCCATTTCTTTTCTCCCCCCTCCTCTATCTCGTCGCTCTTCGCCGCCGCCCTCGACCCAGCTCGACCCCCGGGTAGGGACGAGGACGAGCAGCGATTCGAGGATTGAAATGTGAGAATTGGAGGCGTATCATCACCCCCGACGACCACCGAGTGGCACCTGGCGAACTCAGCCAGTGACAGGTCGAGATAGGAGCCAGACTCAATGGCCGATACCGCCGTCCACGTTGGTGCCGCTCCGCCGCCCCCTGCTGTCGAGGGGCCACCCGTGGTCCCTGCGTTCTCGATCGTTCCGGTCCGAGGCCTTCCGATCGCCGCAGCCCTGCTGGCGGGCCTCATCGCGGCCATCGCCAGCAACAGCTTGTGGGCGCTCACGCTTTTCCACGTAGGCGGCGGCGCTTTGTGGACCGGCATCGACCTGTTCCTGGGCCTGATCATCGGGCCGATTCTGGGCCGGCTCTCCGTCCCGGCCAGAATCGAGTTCACCACCAGGCTCATGCCGAAGATGGTCATCATCATGCCCACCTTGGTGGCGATGACCCTGGGGGCCGGGTTCCAGCTCGCTCGCCACATGGGCAACCTGAACGCCAGTTACCCGCACCACGCTTGGCTGGTGGCCTCCTACATCATCGTCGGCGTGATGGCGATCATTGCCCTCGGTCTGCTCGAGCCGGCCAACCTGGCCGTCCTCTTCGAGCTCAAGAAGCCCCACCCCAATGGCGAACGCATCGGGCGGCTGATGAAAGTCTTCATCTATACGGCGGGGATCACCGGAGTGATGCAGATCGCCACGATCGTCATTATGACCTTTCTGGCTAGCCGATGACCGACGTCGAGGAGACGGCCCAGCCCGCGCTCGACGAGGTCGACGCCCGCCAGGCACAACTACCGCCGGTGGCCAAGCTGGCCACGGTCACGTTGGCTCTGGTCGTGGTCGGTGGGGTCTATATGGCTGCACAGGTCGGGCACCCGGCCACCCTGGTGCCACCGGTTATCCTGGCCATTGCCGCCGGCCTGGTCTTGTTGGTCAACGTGGCCCTGGTGGCCAGGATCAAGGAGTTCGCCTGGAACAAGTTCTTTCAGGTCTTCGGTTGGGCATTGGTCGCCTACCTGGTGATTGCCGGCATCTTGGAGTACGTGTTCATCTATGACCACACCCCCGCTCGCCAACTGACCCTGTTCAGCGTGATGCTGGCCATGTTCGCCATCGACGTGCCGTTGTTGCTCGCCTTTTCGGTTGCCAGGTATCAGCCCGTTACAACTTGACCGCCTCACGGTGCGGCCTGTCCAGCCGGTACAGCCATCCCCGGCGATACCCTCCCATCGTGGAATTTCGTGTCGACCAGGTGGAGGCAACGGCGACCTTCGAGCTGCGCCAAGCGGTGCTGCGCCCCCATGAGACCGTCGCCCAGATGGCACTCACCGACGACGACGATCCGGCAACCGGAACATTCGCCGCTATCAGGAACGACGACGAGATCGTGGGAACCGTTCGGGTGGCACCCGGAGCCCCTCCGTTTCCGGCCGGCACATACGCAACCCCAGACTCTCCGACATGGCGACTCCGGGGAATGGCCACCCGTGAGGACGTGCGCAACGGGGGCATCGGCACCGAGCTCCTCGCCCGGGCCATCAAGCACGTGGCCGACCTCGGTGGCGGCCTGCTCTGGTGCAATGCCCGGGTACCGGCCATCAACCTCTATCGGCGAGGCGGGTTCGTGGAGCACGGCGCCGTGTGGCAGGACCCCGATATCGGGCCCCACGTGGTGATGTGGCGTGTGGTGAAGTGAGGCAGAGACGTGGAAAGGAACGGGATGCAGATCGCCATCATCGGCACCGGGTTCATCGGCGGGACGCTGGGTCGGGCCCTCGCCAACGCCGGGCACGAGGTCACCTTTGGTTCTCGCCGCGTCGACCACCAGGTGACCTCGGGGACCACGACGGGAGTTGCCTCCGTCGGTGACGCATTGGCCGGCTCGGACATCGTCGTCCTCGCCTTGCCGGCGGCGGCCGTCTCCGACCTCAGCGCCGAGCACGGCGATGCGCTGGCCGGCAAGGTCGTCATCGACGCCACCAACCGCATGGGAGAAGCGGTGGCCAACAGCCGTGCCTCCCTGCCGCCATCCGTTCGATACGTGCGGGCGTTCAATACGCTCGGTGGCGAGAACATGGCCGACCCGGTCTTCGCAGGGGGACGGGCGGATCTGTTCTTCTCCGCGCCCGAGGGCGACCGCTCGACCGTCGAGACCCTCATCGAGGGCGTCGGACTCCGACCCATCTACGTGGGCGCGGACCAAGAGGCCCTCATCGATGCCGTCTTCCAACTCTGGATCGCGCTCGCCCTGACCCAGGGCCGGGGGCGGCGACTGGCTTTCCGAGTGCTCGAGGGGTAGGTCTCGGCCGACACAAGCGGGTCGTCGGCGCTGCCACTAGTCTCACCCTGTGCGCTGATAGCCGGTAGTCCTCATTGACCCGTCCCTCGGTCCTGGAGGCCTCCTGTGCCCGCACCGACCTTTGCGTTGGCCACGCTCATGGCCGTCAACCTTTCTCACGACCGCGGCGGCCGCACGGTGCTCCGCGACGTCTCATTGACCGTCGGCTCCTCCGACCGCGTCGGTGTCGTGGGCCCCAACGGAGTGGGCAAGTCGACCCTCCTCTCTCTACTGGCCGGAACCGAGGCTCCCTTGGCCGGCTCGATCCGGGTGGACCCGCCCGATGCCACGGTGGGCTACCTGGCCCAAGAGCACGAGGCGCCTCCAGGGGAGACCGTCCGGGCCGCGTTGACCCGGCGAACCGGGGCCGCCGAGGCCGAGATCGAGCTCGCCGCCGCGGCCACCAAGTTGGTGGACGGCACGCGGGCGGCCGACCGGCGCTACGAGACGGCATTGCAGCGCTACACGGCCCTGTCGGCCGGCGATCTCGATGCGCGGATCGACACCGTGCTCGCCGACCTGGGGCTGGGGAACGGGATGGCCGATCGCCAGGTGGCCACCCTGTCGGGCGGCCAGGAGTCCCGACTGGCCCTGGCCGCCATCGTGTTGTCCCGCTTCGACATCAGCTTGCTCGACGAACCCACCAATGACCTGGACTTCGACGGGCTGGAACGCCTGGAGGCCTTCGTGCTCGCTCATCGCGGCGGCCTGGTCGTCGTCTCCCACGACCGGGCCTTTCTCGACCGCACCGTCACCTCGGTGCTCGAGCTCGACGAGCACGACCACACCGGGCGTCTCTACGACGGCGGATGGGCCGGTTACCTGGCCGAGCGGGAGACAGCCCGCCGCCACCAACTCGAGGACTTCGCCCTCTTCCAGTTGCGGCGGGCTGAGTTGGTCGGTCGGGCCCGCCGAGAGCGCCAGTGGGCCACGTCGGGGGTGCAGCGAGAGAAGCGCAACCCCAGGGACAACGACAAGGCCCAGCGTGACTTCCGGATCAACCGGACCGAGCAACTGGCCTCCCGGGCTCGCAGAACCGAGCGCGCCCTCGACGCCCTGGCTGTGGTCGACAAGCCCTGGGAGGGATGGGATCTGCGCTTCACCATTGAGCAGGCGCCTCGAGCCGGCGCGGTGGTGGCCCGCCTGGCCGGTGCCGTCATCGAGCGGGGCGCGTTCACCTTGGGCCCGCTCGACCTGGAGTTCGGGTGGGCCGAACGGATCGCCCTGGTGGGACCCAACGGGTCGGGCAAGTCGACGCTGGTGGAGGCGATCCTCGGCCGCGTGCCCCTCCGGTCCGGGACGCGATGGCTCGGCCCGAGCGTCGTGGTCGGTGAGCTCGGGCAGGACCGGCGATCCCTCGGTGGAACGACCAGCGTGGTCGAGGCGGCCATGGCCCGAACCGGGCTGACCCACTCCGATGCCCGGTCCCTCTTGGCCAAGTTCGGACTGGGCGCCGACGATGTGAACCGGCCCGGCGAATCGTTGTCCCCGGGCGAACGGACCCGGGCCGAGCTGGCCACGTTCCAGGCCCTCGGGGTCAACTTCTTGGTTCTCGACGAGCCCAGCAACCATCTCGACTTGCCGGCCATCGAGCAGCTGGAGGCGGCGTTGGCCGACTTCACCGGTACCCTCCTGCTCGTCTCCCACGACCGCCGGCTACTCGAGACGGTGGAGCTGACCCGTCGGATCGAACTGGGCTGACCGCCCACCCGTGCCGCATAGCCTGGGGTGAATGTGCGGCCGTATCGCCCTCTACACCGAACCGGAGCGCTTGTCCCGGGTCTTCGACGCCGCATTGGCGGCCGGCGTCGACGCGGGCGATCTGCCCCGGTTCAATGTCGGTCCCACCACCGAGATCTTCGGCATCATCGACACGGGCAGTCCTGCAGACACCGCCGGGTCCAGGCAGCGCGTCCTCGACCGGTTCCGCTGGGGGCTCATTCCCTGGTGGTCCAAGGAGGCGACCTCGGGAGGCCGACTGTTCAACGCTCGGGCAGAGTCGGTATCGACCAAGGCGGCGTTCCGCGATGCGTTCCGCTTGCGCCGGGCCATCATTCCCGCCGACGGGTTCTTCGAGTGGCACAAGGAACACCAGCGCAAGGAACACAGGGAGTCAGAAAGCAGGCCGGGGGAGAAGAGCCAGCCCTATTTCTTCACGCGAGCGGACGGCCAGCCCCTGGCCCTGGCCGGGCTGTGGGAGGTGTGGCGCGACCCGCTCGGTCCGGACGCCCGGTCGGCGTGGATCACGTCGTGCGCCATCATCACCACCGCGGCCGGGCCCGACGTCGCCTCGGTACACGACCGGATGCCGGTGATCCTCGAGCAAGAGGCCATCGAGCCCTGGCTGGACCCGTCCGAAGACCTCGAGGTCCTCGAGGCCCTCATGCAGCCGGCTCCGGCGGGCACGCTGGCCCATCACCCGGTGGATCGGCGAGTCGGGAACGTGGCCAACGACGAGCCCGGGCTTCTCGCCCCGGTCGATGTCGACGAGGATGACGTCGTCCCCCTACCGGCGAGCGCACCGACCCTCTTCGACTGAGGACTACCTGATGTCCAGGCCGGCGCCTCTCTATGCCCGTCGCGTCGGTTTCCGGGCCTCAGGGAGCCAAGAGGCTCAGTCCTCGTCGGCGGCCTCGGTGACCTCGGCGAAGGCCGCAGTGTGCTTCATCAGGCGGGCCTTGCGATTGGCAGCCTGGTTCTTGTGGATGACGCCCTTGGCCGCGGCCTTGTCGATCCGCTTGATGGCCAGCCGCAGCGCTTCGTAGCTGTCCTCGGCCCCCGTCTCGGCGGCAATGATGGCCCGCTTGGTCCGGGTACGGAGCTCCGATCGGACCGCCTTGTTCCGAGCGCGGAGCTTCTCGTTCTGGCGGTTGCGTTTGATCTGGCTACGGATGTTGGCCACGAGTCGTCCTTGTCTTGCTCGGTCATGCTGGAGCATTCCGTCCCACCACCGGAGGAATGTGCCTGGCGGTCGAAATCGCGCCGGAGCCGCCTGGGGCGCCCGACGAGACAGTGAAGGTTAGCAGCCCGGATGGAATCCCGTCCCCACCACCCGCCGTCCGGGTTCAGTGTCTACCTAGGCCTAGGCGGCACCGGGCGCCCTTTCCCTGGCCTGGGCCCGCTCCGTGCCGGACACGGTTTCCCGGACTTGTTGTACATGTATATTGTTTACAAGTACTATAAGTGACGGTGACAAAGAATCCCGAGACCTCGATCGGCGCAGCGACGGCCAGGGCCGCCGAGCATCTCGAGCCCGCCGAGACCGTCACCCCGGGCTTCTTGGTCTGGCGTCTGTCGATGAAGTGGCGGATGGAGGTGGACCGGGTCCTGGCCCCGATGGGCCTGACCCATGCGCAGTATTCGTTGCTGAGCTCGTTGCTCGACATGGAGCGATCCGGGCAGCAGCCGAGCCAGAGCCAACTCGCTGGCCACTCCGGCCTCGAACCGCTGTACGTATCGAAACTGGCCCGCAGACTCGAGGACTTCGGTCTCGTCCAGCGTGATCCGTACCCTGGCGACTCGCGGGCAGTCCAGCTGTCGCTCACTCAGTCGGGACGCGAGGCCACCGGCCTTGCCATCGATTTCGTCCTCCCCATCCTGGACGAGCTCCTTGCACCCCTGGGTGGCCTCGGGGCCGAGGGCACCGAGATGTTTGCCCGCGATCTGGCCGCTCTGCTCGAGGTACCCGTCCGGCCCCTCAGCTAATGGAGATCGACAGCTGCTTCTTGAGTAGGTGAGGCTGATCACCCGAGCCGCCAACAGGTGAGCACTGAACGACCGACCGGCCGCAGCTGGGCCGGACCGGGCCACCGGCCCGTCACCGGTACGCTGGGCAGCCCGTGCTCCCCATCGACCAGATCCGCAATTTCTCCATCATCAGCCATGTCGACCACGGCAAGTCGACCCTGTCCGACCGCATCCTGGAGCTGACCGGGGCGGTCGATCCCCGGCTCATGCGCGAGCAGTACCTGGACTCGATGGACATCGAGCGGGAGCGGGGCATCACGATCAAGGCCCAGAACGTCCGCGTGGGCTGGAAGGACCACACCCTCCACCTCATCGACACCCCCGGACACGTCGACTTCGGCTATGAGGTCAGCCGCTCCCTGGCCGCCTGCGAGGGGGCGGTTCTGCTGGTCGACGCCTCCCAGGGGATCCAGGCCCAGACGCTGGCCAACTGCTACCAGGCCCTCGAGCACAACCTGGAGATCGTGGCCGTGCTCAACAAGATCGACCTCCCCGCGGCTGACCCCGAGCGCTACGCGGCCGAGATCGAACAGGTACTCGGTCTGGACGCCTCGCAGATCCTCTACATCTCGGCCAAGACGGGCGAGGGCGTCCCCGAGCTCCTCGACGCCATCGTGGACCGCATTCCCCCACCGTCCGGTGACCTCAACGCACCCCTGCAGGCCCTCATCTTCGACTCGGCCTACGACCAGTACCGCGGGGTGGTCAGCTCCGTCCGGGTCATGCAGGGCATGCTGGCCAAGACGGCCAAGCTCCGGTTCATCCACGCCGGGGAGAACCACGAGATCGAAGAGATCGGCGTGCGGACTCCGGTCACGGTACCCGTGGACGAGCTCGGGCCGGGCGAGGTCGGCTACCTGATCGCCGGGATCAAGGACGTGGGCGGCGCCCGCTCGGGGGAGACCATCACCACTGCCGCCCATCCCGCCACCGAGCCGCTGGCCGGCTACCGGGACCCCAAGCCCATGGTCTTCTGCGGGCTCTTCCCCATCGACGGCGACGAGCTTCCCGACCTGCGGGACGCGCTGGAGAAGCTCCGCCTGAACGATGCCAGCTTCACCTACGAGCCCGAGTCCTCTCGAGCGCTCGGGTTCGGGTTCCGCTGCGGGTTCCTCGGCCTCCTGCACATGGAGATCGTCCGGGAGCGGCTCGAGCGCGAGTTCGACCTGTCCCTCATCGCCACCGCGCCCTCGGTGGCCTACCAGGCCTACCTGACTGACGGCACCAAGGTGGACGTGGACAACCCGAGCGAGCTACCCGAGCCGACCCACCTCGATCACGTGGACGAGCCGATGCTGCGGGCCACCATCCTCACCCCGGCGGAGTACACGGGGACGGTGATGGAACTGTGCCAGAGCCGGCGGGCGGAGATGGTGCGGATGGAGTACCTCTCACCCGAGCGGTTGGAGTTCATCTACACCATTCCCCTGGGCGAGGTGGTGGTGAACTTCTTCGACCAGCTGAAGAGCCGGACGAAGGGGTACGCCAGCCTCGACTACGAGCCGGACGGCTACGCCACCGCCGACCTGGTCAAGGTCGACCTCTTGATTAACCACGTCCCGGTGGACGCATTCTCCACCATCGTCCACAAGAGCCAAGCCGACGTCTATGGACGACGGATGAGCGAGAAGCTCCGGGAACTGATCCCCCGGCAGATGTTCGACGTGCCCATCCAGGCCGCGATCGGCGGCCGGGTCCTGGCCCGTGAGACGGTGAAGGCCCGGCGCAAGGACGTGCTGGCCAAGTGCTACGGCGGCGACATCAGCCGGAAGCGCAAGTTGCTCGAGAAGCAGAAAGAGGGCAAGAAGAAGATGAAGAGCATCGGCCGGGTGGAGGTACCCCAGGAGGCCTTCGTCTCCGCCCTTCGCCTCGACGACTGAGACCGTCCCTCGTCGCTAACCTCGACCATGAGCTCAGGCAGCCGCCCGGACGTGGTGTGGAGCGACCGGGTCGATGAGGCCGACTGGGTGGCCGCCCGGCTTCGTCGCCCGAGCGAGCAGGTGGTTTGCTCGATTGTGCCGGACGGATTCGACGCGTACGTCCGGATCCTCCACCCCGCAAAGGGTGGCGTCGGGCGAGAGGACTCAAAGGTCCGGTGGTCCGAGATCGCCGCCTGGAGCGGGTACCCACTGGCCGCAGACAGCCCGTTCCATGCCGTCGCCCTGCGGCTGGAAGAGACCGAAGAGCCGCCGCCCTGGGGGAGCGGGCAGGGCCCGGGCCAGGGGAGCCTCGAGCCAGATGAGGCCGACGCGCTGGTCGACGTGCTCAGGCGGCACACCGGAACCCCGGACCGGTGCTGGTTCTGCATCTGGGATGGCTACGGGTGGGAGGACGAGGCGCGGTCGGCGACCCGTGGCAAGCCCGGTGGACGGGTGGACGAACCCACAGTCCCACCCGCCGTCCGGGAGGGGCCACGCGTGGAGGTGTCCGGGCGCACCTACCTTCTCTACTCGGGCCCGATCGATGCCGCCCTGGCCTTCGTCGACTCGGAGGGCCAATCGCCCAACCTGTTCTGGTCCGAGGACCGGTCGTGGTGCGTGGCGACCGAGGTCGACTCTTCCTCGACGTACGTGGGCGGGTCGAACCAGCTCCGGGACGAGCTCCTCGGCCGTGAGCTGATCGAAGCGCTCGGGGCCGAGCCGAACGATGCCACCGATCAGGTCGATCGGCGGGTGGCCGAACTGGTGGCGACGTCGATCGACGCCCTCCTGGCCAAGCGGCGGGTGGTCATCGACACCCCCGTGGGCATCGTCTTCGCCTCGCTGTCCCGCAGTCGGCTGCGGCGCGGCGCGGCCACCTTCGCCATCGTCACGGCCCGGGCCAATGCCGCCGTGACCAAAGGCAACAAGGCCACTCGTATCCGCCAAGGCGAGGACCTTCGAGCGGCATTGGAGCCGGCGCTGACTCGCGCGGTCATAGATATCGTCGGCCCGTAGGCCACCCGGCACTCTGTCCGCTTCTCACCGCCGCGGACGCGGGCCCTCCCCTTCCTCCGCGGCTTTCACCTCTTTGTCGACCATGAGCCAGGGTCTGATCACCGCCACCGTCTTTTCCGGATGGTCGGGGTCGAAGCGGAGCTCGATGGGACCCTGGGGGCCCGACGGATCACCATCGGCCTGTTGCACGATGGGCACCTCCTTGCGCTCGCGCTCGAGCGCCTCTTGCAGCCCGAACGCGATGCCGGTCATCATCGCCCCGGCGGCCGAGCGCCGCCGCCACCGCTCAAAGCGGAGCGAGCCCTCGGGCGCCTCTGGCTGGTCGTCATGGTCCGGGTGATCGGCCCGGTCATCGGCCGGTTGATCAGTCCCGGAATCGTCCCTGCCAGCCCCGTCACCGGCCCCGTCAACCACGTCAGTCGGTGGATCCCCTTCGACGAACGGGTGGGCGGCGACCATGCCCGGCTCCTCCTCGTCGTCCACGTGACCCACGGTAGTGCGGTTCGTCCGCCGATCAGGGGGCGGGACGCTCCTGGTCGTGAGCCGCGCGGGGGAGCGCGTCGTCGACCTAGGATCATGTGCGTGCTCGACCGATTCCATCCCCCGGTCGAGGAGTACCTCGAGGCGATCTTCTCCCTGTTGGAAGAAGGCGTTCCCGTCATCCAGGCCCGCCTCGCCGAACGCCTCGACAAAGCCGCACCCTCGGTGTCGGAGATGCTCGATCGCCTGGAAGCGGACAATCTCATCACTCGGACCAGCCGGCAGATCGCCCTGACGCCGGCCGGTGCCGCCGTGGCCGAGGGCGTGGTCCGCAAGCACCGGCTGGCCGAGCGACTGTTGGTGGACATCATCGGCCTCGACTGGGACAAGGCCCACCTGGAGGCCGGTCGGTGGGAGCATGTCATCTCCGACGAGGTCGAGAGCCGCTTGATCGTCCTGCTCGACAATCCCACCACCTGCCCGCACGGCAACCCGATCCCCGGCTCGTCCGGCGGCCGCAGCGAGCAGCGCAGCCTGGCCAAGGCCGAGCCGGGTGAGAACATCCGGCTGCTGAGGATCACCGAGAGCGTCGAGCACGACTCGGCGTCGCTGACCTACCTGGGGGACCACGGGCTGACCCCGGGCACCACGGCGACCATCCAGGCCAAGGCTCCCGATGGGACCCTGACCCTGGTCGTGGGTGACGCCACGGTGGCGGTCGGTCCGGCCATGACCCGGCAGCTCTTCATCGCCTCGGCGTGAAGGCCCTCCCAGGGTCGCTCCCCGGGATGAGAGCCGCCGATGGTCAGCACTCGGTAGAGTGGAGTGCTAATCGACGAACCTACGAAACCGGGCCCCGGCAACACCCCGCCGTCCGGTCGGTGGGGACGACCGAGCAACCGAAGTGATGACCAATGGTGCGTACTGACGACCCACAGCTCCACGAACCGGAAGGGGACAAGTCCTCGATCGACGCCCGCAAGGCGGCCATCTTGACCGCGGTGGTGACGGAGTACATCGGGACCGCGCTGCCCGTCGGATCCCAACACGTCGCCGAACTCCCCGGCGTGGGCGTGTCCTCGGCCACCGTGCGGACCGAGATGGCCGCGCTCGAGGGGGAGGGCTATTTGACGCAGCCCCACACCAGCGCCGGGCGCATCCCGACCGACAAGGGGTACCGGTTCTTCGTCGACCACCTCGGTGGCCCCGGCCCGCTCGAGCCCGTCCAGCGCCAGCAGGTCCGGCAGTTCTTCGACCACGCCCACGGCGAGATCGAACAGATGCTCGAGCGCACCTCCGGCCTCCTGGCCGACCTGACCGACTGCACGGCCATGGTCGTCGGTCCCTCCCACGAGGCCTCGGCGATCCGCTCCATCCAGCTGGTGGGCCTCGGGCCGCGTCTGGCTCTCCTGGTCGTGGTCCTGGCCGACGGCGCAGTGCAGAAGCAGTCGATCGAATTGAACGAGGACACGTCGGAAGAACGCCTGGCTGTGGCCAGCCGCCACCTGGCTGCTCATGTCGACGGCGTCTCCTTGGGCATGGTGGCCCCGCAGGCCCCCTCGACCGGGGATCGGGTCACCGACTCGTTGGTGTTGGCCGGACTCTCCTCCCTGCTCTCCATGCGGCCCGGGGACCAGGCCGAACAGCTCTTCGTCGGTGGCCCGTCCCGCCTGGCCACTGCCTTCGACGCGGTGGAGACGGTCCGGTCGGTCTTGACCATCCTCGAGCAGCAGTTGGTGGTGGTCTCGTTGTTGCGCGACGTCCTCGACCGAGGCCTCTCGGTGGCCATCGGGGCCGAGCATGGTTTCGAGCCCCTGGCCTCTTGTGCCATCGTCGTGATGCCGGTATCGGTCGAGGGGGAGAAAGCGGGGACCATCGGCTTGCTCGGGCCCACCAGGATGAACTACCCACAAGCGCTGGCCGCCGCACGGGTGGTCGGCGAGCGACTCGGCCAACGCCTCGGCGAATCCGGAACCCTTTGATCGGAACAGAGCACACATGAACGACGACCTGTACGCCCTCCTCGGCGTGGCGCGCAACGCCAGCGACGACGAGCTCAAGCGCGCCTACCGGCAAAAGGCACGCGAGCTCCACCCCGACGCCACCGGCGGCGACGCCGCCACCGATGAGCGCTTCAAAGAGGTGAGCATGGCCTACGAGGTGCTCCGCGATCCCGAGCGGCGGGCCCGCTACGACCGGTTCGGGGCCGAGGGCGTCTTCGGTCCGGCCGCGGGCAACGGGGGGTTCAGCGGCAACCCAGGGGACATATTCGGTGGCGGCGGGCTGGGCGACCTCTTCGATGCCTTCTTCAATGGCGGTGCGGCCGGAGGCGCGGGCGCGGGACGCCGGCGTACCGGTCCGGTGCCCGGCCCCGACGTCGAAATGGTGGTCGGGATCGAGTTCCGCGAGGCCGTCTTCGGTGCTCGGCGGGAGGTCACCGTCGAGGGCCCGGTCCACTGTGAGACCTGCGCGGGCAGCGGCGCCCGTCCCGGCACATCGGCCATCCGCTGTCCGGACTGCGACGGCGCAGGTGAGCTGCGCCGGGTCCGGAACTCGATCCTGGGCCAGGTGGTCACAGCCATGCCCTGCCAACGGTGCCAGGGCACGGGCGAGGCGGTCACCACCCCCTGCACCGACTGCGGCGGCGACGGCCGAAGGGTCGTCGAGCGCACGCTCACCGTCGAGGTGCCCGCCGGGGTCGACAACGGCTCAACCCTTCGCCTCGGGGGTCACGGACCCGCCGGCTACCGCGGTGGCCCAAACGGCGCGCTGTTCGTCCACCTGTCGGTGAACGAGGACGACGTCTTCGAACGGGACGGCGCCGATCTACACGCCGATCTGGCTGTGGCCATGACCCAGGCCAGCTTGGGGGCGACTGTAGGGTTCGAGACGCTCGACGACCAGCGGGACGTGACGATCGCTCCGGGGACCCAGAGCGGACAGGTGATCCGGATGAAGGGCCTCGGCGTTCCCCATCTGCGCGGCCGGGGCCGGGGCGACCTGTATGTCCACGTGGTGGTCGAGACCCCGACCGACCTCGACGCCGCCCAACGGGAGCTGTTGGAGCACCTGGCCACCGAGCGGGGCGAAGTGTTGGATCCACCCGGCCACGACAAGCTGTTCTCCAAGATCCGCTCCGCACTCAGCTGACGCCTCGGGCTGACGTGCCGGCGAACGCTCCCGACGGGAACGGGTCGGAGGGTCCGTTGCTCGGACCGGCATCGGTTGATGCCGCGGCCATGGTATTCGTTGACGACCCCGGCCACCCTGTCCTGAGCCAGGCCGACGCCCATCACCTGACGGCAGTACTCCGACTGCGCGACGGCGAGGTGGTGGTGGCCGGTGACGGAGCCGGACGGTGGGCACGGTGCCGCATGGTCACCAGCCGGAAAGGCACCGGCCGGACAGACACTGGCCGGACGAATACCGGTCCCGCGCTGAACCTGGTCGGGCCGGTGGAACTGAGCACGTTGGCCGAACCAGTCGTGACGGTGGCCTTCGCCCCGGCAAAGGGGGACCGCCCGGAGTGGGTGGTGCAGAAGTTGACCGAACTGGGTGTGGACCGGATCGTGCCCATCCTCACCGCTCGATCGGTGGTTCGGTGGGAGGGCGAGCGCGCCACCAAATCGGTTGAGCGACTGCGTCGGGTCGCGCGGGAGGCGGCAGCCCAGAGCCGGCGGCCATGGTTGCCCGAGGTCGCCACCGTCTCCACGCTCGGGTCTCTCGACTCCCTCACTGGAAGGCCTACCACCTTGGCCTGCCCGGGTGGTGGGCCGCCGCACCTCGGCCGACCGGTCGTGGCCATCGGGCCCGAAGGGGGATGGGACAGAGCCGAGTTGGATGCCGGATTCGACACCGTTGGGCTGGGCTCTACCATCCTCCGGGCCGAGACAGCGGCGGTCGCCGCGGGCACGCTACTCTGCGCGTTGAGACAACAGCTGATAGCGCCGCTTGCATAACCACGCTTCGTGGGGAAAACTGTAGTTACATCGGTCGGGTGGGCGCGAGGCGATTGGGTCGCCTAGATCTGGGCCTGAAGCATTTGTGCCAAGTGCTCGCACCGGGTCCCACGGTGCCATGTGGACATGCTATGTGGACACAGCTGTGGGTAAGCCAATACATCGGGCAACGAGAGTTAATGGAGGGGCATATGAGGACAGTGAACCGACCATGACGGCGGTGGACAACGGGATTGCCACCGAGGAAATCGACGACGAGGCCGTTGACGGCGACGAGCAAGAAGAGGCGGCGCGCATTGCCTATGCCCGCGCCGTCGGGGCCCGTATCCGGGCCATGCGCAAGCAGATGCGGCTGTCACTGCAAGCGGTCGAGGCCATGTCTGATCAGGAGTTCAAGGCCTCGGTCCTCGGCGCCTACGAGCGGGGGGAGCGGGCCATCTCCGTGCCTCGGCTGCAGCGCCTGGCCAAGCTCTATGACGTCCCGGTGGACCAGCTCCTACCCCCCGACGACGATGCCAGCACACGCTGGGGTGCCTCGGGCGGAGGGCCGGAAACGGCGCCCCTCACGGCCCGTCGGGCCCTCCACGGGCTGGGTGGCCACGAGAAGATCACTATCGACCTCACCAAGCTGCATTCGGTCAGCGGCCCGGAGCGCGACCTGTTGCGCCGGTTCTTGAGCATGATCCAGGTGCACCGCCAGGACTTCAACGGCCGGATGATCACCATCCGCGCCGAGGACGTACGGGCGATCGCCTGTATGTTCGGGATCACCCCCGACGCCATGGCCCTTCGACTCGGCGAGCTGGGGCTCTTGGTCACGACCTGATGTCGCACGCGCCCGGGACTCGCACGGCGCCCAGGAATTTCGATGCGTGGTGCCATGAACTCGCCCCGTCCCCTGAACTCGCGTCGTGAGCTCCTGAGTCCGCCAAGTGGTGACCCCTCGGGTTCACTCGGTGACGCCTTGGGTTCGACACTTCCCCGACCTGGACAGTTCCCGGTACAGGCCAATCGGCGGTACAGCAACAGAACATGAGCCATCCCGAGATCCACCATCGTCGTCCGAGGATTGGTGAAGGGCACAACGCGGTATAACTGAGCAGATGGTTGAAGACATCCGCTGGCTGAGCACGAAGGAAGCGTCCGAGCGCCTCGGCATCACGCTGAGGAGCCTCTACCGGTTCATCGACGAGGGGGGCCTCGTCGCATACAAGTTCGGGCGCGTGATCCGTATTCAAGAGTCAGACGTCGACCGCTTCATCGAGGCAAGCCGGATAGCCCCCGGAAGCCTTGAGCATCTGTATCCGGAGCTCAAGGGAAACGATCGGGGTGCAACCATGAATTCCCCGTCGGTTGCGGCCGGCGGCGGGTCTGGCTGAGCTATCGGTGGCCGACTGTCTGTTCTGCGGCATCGTCGCCGGTGACGTTCCTGCCGACATCGTCCATACCACCGAGAGGACCGTCGCCTTCCGGGACCTGAACCCGTTCGCCCCCGTCCACGTGCTCGTGGTGCCCAAGCGCCACATCGACAACGCGGCAGCGATCGGACCTGATGACGCTGAGGACGTGGCCGAGCTGTTCGTGGCGGCCAAGGCTTTGGCCGACGCCGAGGGCATCGGTGGACCCGACCGGGGCTACCGGCTGATCTTCAACGTCGGGCCGGATGCCAGTAACTCCGTTCCTCACCTCCATCTCCACGTGCTCGGCGGCCGCGCCTTGGACTGGCCACCAGGTTGAGCCGGTGGGAACGGCGGGAAGAAGGCCAAGGCGAACGGCAGGGTGAAGGCCGGGCGTATACCAGGGCCGCCGGCGGGCCGGCGGCATACCCCTCAAGCTGAGCATGGGCTCGCCGCCACCGGGTCACTGGTAGGGTCAGGCGCAGAGCACACGTGTCGTCAACCCAGGTCAAGATACTCGTCCCCGGAAACCACCTGATGGCAGGCCTCCTGGGCCAGCGTGATGAGTTGCTGCGCCTGATCGAGGACGCGTTCGGTGGGGCCCACATCGTCGTCCGGGGAAACGAGATCTCCATCGACGGTGAGGAGGCGGAGCGAGTCGGGCGGCTCTTCGAGGAGTTGGTGCTCCTGCTCCAGTCGGGCCAGGGGCTCGACCTGATCCAGGTCGCCCGCACCATCGACATGGTGAAAGACGACGTCCGGCCCTCGGAGGTCTTGACTTCCGAGGTTCTGCGCTCGTCACGGGGGCGGTCGGTCAGGCCCAAGACAGCGGGGCAGAAGCAGTACACCGACGCCATCGCCTCGAACATCGTCACGTTCGGCATAGGGCCCGCAGGGACGGGCAAGTCGTACCTGGCTGTCGCCCTCGGTGTCCAGGCCCTGCAGGCTCATCAGGTCAACCGGATCATCCTGACCCGCCCGGCCGTCGAGGCCGGTGAGCGACTCGGGTTCCTGCCCGGTGACCTCATGGCCAAGGTCGACCCCTATCTGCGTCCGCTCTACGACGCCCTCTATGACCTGCTCGAGCCTGAGGGCGCCCAGCGGCTCCTGGATCGGGGGGCGGTCGAGGTGGCCCCGCTGGCCTTCATGCGAGGCCGGACCCTGAACGGCAGCTTCATCATCTTGGACGAGGCCCAGAACACCACCCCCGAGCAGATGAAGATGTTCCTCACCCGGATCGGCTTCGGATCCAAGGCGGTGGTGACCGGGGACGTAACCCAGATCGACGTCCCCGGTGGCCGCTCCGGACTGGTCGGGCTCGAGCCGGTGCTGACCGGGATCGAGGGATTGGAGTTCGTCCATCTCGGCCAGCGCGACGTGGTGCGACATCGGATCGTGGGCGACATCGTGGCCGCATATGAGCGGAACTCCTCGACTGGCGCCCCCGGCACGGTTCCACCCAATGGGTCGCGACCGTCCGGCACAGCTGACGCCAGCCACGCTGACGCCAGCTCAGCCGATGGACCGGGCCATGCCAGCACCGCGGGCCGCAGTGCCGGCCGCGATGACGGCGGTCCCGGTGAGCCTTGACGTCTTCGCCGCCGACGAGCAGTCGGACCACCCGGTGGCCGTCGAGCGCTGGTCCGAACTGGCTCGTGTGGTGCTCGAGGCCGAGGGGGTAAAGCACGACACCGAGGTGTCGCTGCTCTTCGTGGACGCGCCCACCATCGCTTCGCTCAACCAGCGGTTCCTGGGGAATTCGGGCCCGACCGACGTGCTCGCCTTCCCCATCGAGGACGACCTCGAGCGGGGCGGCCGCTCACCCGACGAGGGCGGCACCGGACCGGGGTCGGTTGAACCGGATGTCGACCAGCTGGTCCTGCTGGGCGACGTGGTCGTCTGCCCGGCGGTGGCCGCGGTCAACGCGGTGGACCATGGGGTCAGCTTCGATGACGAGATCGCCCTACTGGTCGTGCACGGGATCCTCCACCTGTTGGGCATGGACCACCAGGTCGAGGCGGAGGCAGAACGGATGGAGCAGCGGGAACAGCAGTTGCTCGCCCGCTTCTACCGCGTGGCTTCGTAACCGGATCATGAGTAAGTCGTGACCGTACCGCTCCTCGCCACGGGCCACTTCACCGGCGTCGACGTGGTCCTCATCGTCGTCGTGGTCGTGCTCCTGGCCGCCTCGGCCATCCTGGCCCTGGCCGAGACCAGCCTGGTCCGGACGAGCAAGTCCAAGGCCATGTCCATGGTGGACGAGGGTCGCCGGGGGGCCAAGGAACTGGCCCGGCTGACCGATAACCCCCAGGGGTTCCTCAATCCCGTGCTCTTGCTCGTGCTCATCTGCCAGTTGGTGGTGGCCACCCTGGTCGGCCTGCTGGCCTCGGATTGGTTCGGGGCCTGGGGGGTGGCCGCGGCCACGGTCTTCGAGATCATCGTGATCTTCGTCCTGGGCGAGGCGGTGCCCAAGAACTGGGCCGTCCACCACCCGGAGCGGGCCGCCCTGTTCAGCGCCCCCCTGGTTTCGGCCCTGGTCAGGTTCTGGCCCATCCGGATCGTCTCGGGGGGCCTGATCGGCCTGGCCAATGTGCTCATCGGGGCCCGGGGGGAGGCGTCCGGGTCTGACGTCACCGAGTCGGAGCTCTTGGCCATGGCCGACGTGGCCGTCGAGGACGACGTGATCGAGACGGAGGAACGAGCCCTGATCCACTCGATCATCGACTTCGGCGACACCGTGGTGCGCGAGGTCATGGTGCCCCGACCGGACATGAGCACGGTCGAAGCCGACGCCACCGTGGAGATGGCGCTCGAGCAAGCCCTGGCCGCCGGCTACAGCCGGCTGCCGGTGGTCGACCACCGGGTCGACGACGTGCTCGGGCTGGCGTACGCCAAGGACCTCATCCGCGCCCTGCGCGCCGGGTCGGGGGCCGCATCGGTCCGAGACCACATGCGAGCCCCGCGGTTCGTCCCCGAGACCAAGCGCGTCGCCGGAATGATGCGCGAGATGCAAGAGGAGAAGTACCACATGGCCGTGGTGGTCGACGAGTACGGCGGTACGGCCGGGCTGGTGACGCTCGAGGACCTGATCGAGGAGCTGGTCGGCGAGATTGTCGACGAGTTCGACGTGGAGGAGCCGCAGGTGGAGCGGCTGGCCTCGGGTGAGATCCGGGTCAGCGGCAGGATGGTCGTCTCCGACGTCAACGAGCTGCTCGAGTCCAACCTGCCCTCCGGGCCCTGGGACACGGTGGGCGGACTGGTCTTCGACCTCCTGGGCCATGTCCCGGTCGAGGGCGAGACGGTCGAGGCCAACGGCGTCCGGCTGGTCGCCGAGCGGGTGCGGAGCCGCCGGATCGAGCGGGTCCGGATCGTGCCCGTGCATCGACGGCCCATGGCCGAGGAGCGGTCGTGACATACCGTTCCGGCTTCGCGGCCGTGATCGGCCGACCGAACGTGGGTAAGTCGACCCTGGTCAACAAGATCGTCGGGACCAAGGTCACCATCACCTCGCCCAGGCCCAACACCACCCGGGCCCAGGTCCGAGGGGTGCTCAACCGCCCCGACAGCCAGGCCGTGTTCGTCGACACCCCCGGGCTGCACCGGCCCCGCACCGCCTTGGGGGAGCGGCTCAACGAGACGGCCACCTCCTCGCTCGATGACGTCGACGTGGTCGTGGCCATGGTGGACGCCACCGGCGCCATCGGCCCAGGCGACCGCATGGTCCTGGCCCACGGGGCGAGACGGGTGCGGGCCCAGGTGCGCAGCGCGGCCATGGCCGCCGAGTTCTCGGTGCCGAAGGGACCCCGAGTAGTCGACGAGATCGACGAGACCGACGAGATCGATGAGACACACGCGAGACCGACGAGACACACGAGACCGACGAGACACACGAGACCGACCGGGCGGCACACCCGGGTGGGTCCGGCGTGGCGCCGCCGACCCTGTTGGTGGTGGTGAACAAGATCGACAAGGTGGACGACAACGGAGTGCTCACCCATCTGGCCGCCGTGGCCGAGGTGGGCGAAGCCCTGGCGGCCGAGGGAGGTGCGGTCCCCATCCCGGTCGAGTACTTCCCGGTCTCGGCCATGACCGGTGAGGGCATGGACGCACTGGTCGATGCGGTGCTGGCCCGGTTGCCCGAGGGACCGCGGTACTACCCCGAGGGCATGATCACCGACGTGGCCGACGCCTTCTGGGTGGCCGACCTGGTCCGGGAACAGCTCCTCTTGCGGGTCGAGGACGAGCTCCCCCACAGCATCGCCTGCCGGGTCACCGAGTGGGAGTGGCCCCGGGTGCGCTGCGAGATCCTGGTCGAGCGGGATTCGCAGAAGGGCATCGTCATCGGCAGGGGCGGGTCGACGCTGAAGGCGGTGGGCACGGCCGTTCGGGCGCAGATGCTGCCCGGGGCCTACCTGGAGCTGTTCGTGCGGGTGGAGAGGCGCTGGCAACAGCGAGACGACGCCCTCGATCGCCTGGGGTTCTGACCCCTCCTACGACGGCTCGGCCACGTGGCGCTGGAGGAACTTCTCGACCTCGCGCCGGTCCACCACCCTGCGCATGGGAGGGACTCGGGCCAGCAAGACGCCGCGGTAGCTGGCCGACGCCAGCCGGTTGTCGAGCACGGCGACCACGCCCCGATCCTCGGCCGACCGGATCAGGCGCCCGGCCCCCTGGGCCAGGAGGGTCCCCGCCCGGGGAAGGTCGATGACCTGGAAGGCGGCGGCCCCGGCCCGGTCCCGGCGGGCCTGGAGCACCGGATCGTCGGGGCGGGGAAAGGGGATGCGGTCGATGGCCACCACGCTCAAGGTGGGGCCCGGGATGTCTACGCCCTGCCAGAAGCCGAGAGTGGCGAACAGGCAGGTGGCGTCGTCCGACTGGAACGCCTCGATCAGCGCCGGTTTGGGCAGGTCGGACTGGGCCAGGATGGGGAAGGACACCCGCTCCCGCAGGACGGCGACGGCAGCCGTCATAGCCCGCCAGCTGGTGAACAGGGCGAGCGTGCGTCCCCCTGCTGCGGTCATCAGTGCGGCCAGCTCGTCGTGTATGGCCGGCTCGGACTCGGGCCGGCGGCGGTCGGGGAGCGAGCGGGCCACGTAGAGCACGGCATGGGACGGGTAGTCGAACGGGCTGCCCACGTCGAGCTCGTCGGTGCGCTCGGCGGGAAGGCCGAGTCGTCCGGGCAGCCCCACCGGCACGGTGGCCGAGGTCAGGACGGCGGTCACCTCGCCCCACAGCCGCTCGGCCAGAGAGGGGCCCGACCTCGATGGGGGAGACCCGCAGGGTCGGGAACCGGGACCCCCCGTCGACCCAGGCCACCTGGTCGTCGGTCAGCGCCGGCAGCTTGGCCAGGTCGCCGCCCAGGTGACCCGAGGCCAGCAGGGCCCGGTCCCGCCGGGAGCGGGTCTCGTTCCCATCGGTCTCGCCTGTCTCCCGCTCGGCCCGGCGCAGGGCGTCGACCAGCCGGGACACCCGGCCACTGGCCAACTGGACCAGCGTGCCGAGGTCGGGGTCAGCATGGGCGGCCCGGACGCCGAAGGGAGCCGGAGGCCCGGAGCGGGCCACGGCCGGCGGGGACGCAGCCGGCGAGGACGGGCCCGAGCCGGAGACGGCGGCGGCGGCGGTCCGGCCTCGCCGCCTCCGGGTCGGCGGGCGTCCCATGCTGGGGTCGACGGCCGGGAGTCCGAGGTCCAGCCCCTGGGGTTCCTGGTCCTGGTCCTGGTCGGCGTCGGCGCCCCGCTCCTCTGGGACGGGCGGCTCCGGGGCGCCCATCTCGTCGGTGCCCGTCGGGCCAGCCAGCAGGGACCGGGCCACCCGGGACCCGGCCAGCGGCTCGATCACCCGTTGCCACGCGTCGGCTAGCTCGGCCACGGCCTCGACGATGGCGTCGGACCCGTCGTCGACCAGGCCGCGAGCCGAGGCGGCCAGCGCCCGGAAGCGCCCGGGGCCGATCTCGGTGCTCAGGCTGTCGGTCATCACCTCTTCGACCTCGTGGGCCTCGTCGAAGATCACGACGTCGTGGGGCGGGAGGACCATGCCCCCGCTGGCCAGGTGGGCCCCGTAGAGGTGGGTGTTGACCACCACCACGTCGGCCTCGGCCGCCCGGGCCCGGGCGTCTTCGGCGAAGCAGTCCCGCCCCGAGGGGCACCGGAACGCCCCCGGGCACTCGCGAGCGGTGGTCGAGACCAAGGCCCATGCCCGGGGGACGGGCTCGAAGTCGAGCTCGGCCCTGTCCCCGGTCGGAGAGTCCTGGCCCCAGTCGAGCAGCCGGCGAACCTGTTGGCCGAGGCGCCCGCCGTCATCGGTGCGCCCGCCCGTCTTCGCCGGAGCCTCGCCGGCTTCGCCACCGTCGAGGGTCAGTTGCTCGCCCCTGCCCCCCACCTCGGCCGCACGCTGCTTGCACAGATAGTTGCTCCGTCCCTTCAGGACGGCGAAGGAGAAGTCGCCGGTGGTCAATGTGGCCACGCTGGGGAGGTCCTTGGTGGCCAGCTGGTCCTGCAGCGCCTTGGTCGCTGTGGCCACGACCACCCGTTCGCCGGCCAGCATCGACGGGACCAGGTAGGCCAGCGACTTGCCCGTCCCCGTGCCCGCTTGGACGACCAGATGACGGCGGCCGGCGATGGCTTTTGCGACCGACCGGGCCATCTCGGACTGACCGGCTCGATGCTCCCCGCCCCCGGGGAGTCCGGCCGCGGCCCGGTCGAGCGACTTGGTCACCGGGTCGGAGGGGGGATCCGAGACCGGCTCCGGGGGCGGGGCGGCCACCGGGGCGGGGCCCTGCTGTCTCACCGACTCGGTCATCCCGTGACCCTACCGGGAGGCTACGGGCCGGTGACCCACAAGATGATGGCGACGCTCACGCCGACGGCCACGATGAGGGTTCGGAACACCTCGCGGTTCAGCTTGCGGCCGATGGGCGCACCCAGCTGGCCGCCGGCGATCGACCCGCCGGCGATCAGGGCGACCACCGACCAGTTCACGTGGCTCGAGGCAACGAACAGGCAGGCGGCGGCCAGGTTGGCCATGAAGGTCAGTACGTTCTTCGCCGCGTTCAGGCGTTGCATGTCGTCGTCGAGGAAGATGGTCAGGAGGGCGATCAGGATGACGCCCTGCGCGGCGCCGAAGTACCCGCCGTAGACACTGGACGCGAACACGGCGACGAAGAGGAAGGGACCACCGTGATGGGCGCGCTCGCCGCGCTTGGTCAACCAGCGGGTGAGCATCGGCTGCACGGTGATGAGTAGGCACGCCAGCAGGATGAGAGCGGGCACGACGCGCCGGAAGACGCTCCCGGGCAGGGCCAGAAGCAGCGCGGCGCCGGTCAGCCCACCGGCTACGGCGGCAATGCTCAAGATGAGCACCCGGGGCCGTTGCCCCACGAGCTCGGGGCGGTAGGCGATGGCCCCGCTCAGGTTGCCGGGCACGAGACCGACGTTGTTGGACACGTTGGCCAGCACCGGTGGGTAGCCGAAGGCCAACAGGGTGGGGAAGGTGATGAGGGATCCCGCCCCCACGATGACGTTCATCGTCCCCGCGGCCAGGCCGGCGGCAAAGATCGCCAGTGCTTCGAGCGGTGACATGGAGAGGGTCTAGCCCGGGGTCCGCCCTGGCTCAAGGCGACGCCTCCACCGAGGGTCGGGCTCACCGCTACCCATCCGAACTGCAGCCCCGACGACAGCGGATAGGTTCGCGGCGTGCAATCGGCCGACAGCAACCCGCACCAAAGCGATGATCCGGCGCGCCCGTTGGTTGCCGCCGACGTCGCTGGGGGGCCCATCCCCAGACACATCGGCTGCGTGATGGACGGGAACGGCCGGTGGGCCAGTCGCCGGGGCCTGCCCCGCACCGAGGGCCACGGGGCCGGTGAGGCGGCCCTGCTCGATGCGGTGGAGGGGGCCTTGGAGCTGGGCATCCCGTGGCTGACCATGTACGCCTTCTCGACCGAGAACTGGCGCCGGCCGGCCGACGAGGTGCGCTACCTCATGGGCTTCAACGAGGGCCTGCTGGCCCGGCGCCGGGACGAGCTGCACGACAAGGGTGTGCGGATCCGGTTCGCCGGTCGCCGCGACTGGCGGGTACCCAAGCGGGTACTGCGGCGCATGGACGAGTCGGTGGCGCTGACCGAGAAGAACCGGCGGATGACCCTCACGATGGCCTTCAATTACGGTGGCCGGGCGGAGATCGTCGATGCCGTCCGTCGGCTGGTGGAAGACAGGGTCCCGGCCAACAAGGTCGACGAGAAGGCCATCCGCTCCCGGCTCTACTATCCCGACCAGCCCGATCCCGACCTGGTGATCCGGACGTCGGGGGAGACCCGGATCTCCAATTTCCTGCTCTGGCAACTGGCCTACAGCGAGCTGGTGTTCCCCGACGTGCTCTGGCCTGACTTCCGGCGCGAGCATCTCTTCGATGCAGTTCGGGAGTACCAGCAGCGCCAGCGGCGATACGGCGGCGTGACGTGATGGCCATCGACCAGGTGGGCGCGCCGTGATCAAGGTGGCTGTCGCCGGGGCCGTGGCCCTCTACGTCTTCTGTCTGGTCATGGCCGCGGCCGGGTTCACCAGCATCGTCCCGTTCATCGTGGTCGTGCCCGTCCTCGTGCTGTTGGTCGGGGGCGGCAACCTGCTCGGGGGACGGAACCACGGGCGGACCCGGGGGGCAGTACCGCCGGGGTTCAATCCCGCCCCCGTGTCATCATCGGGCCCGAACGGACCCCTCCCCACCGCTCGTGCCGACGGTGCGCCCGGCGATCCTCGAGCCGGAGGGGAGAACGCCATCGAGACAGGCGGTCCTCCCGACGCCGCGCCCGCGGCAGGTGGAACCGGCACCGCAGATGGCGCCCCGGCTGGGGACGGGTCGGGGACCGAAGGTGGCGGGGACGCCGGCGATCACGGATGAGCCTGTTCCGCGACCAGGGGGTGGTGCTGCGCACGATCCGGCTCGGTGAGGCGGATCGGATCGTGACCATCATGACCGAGCAGCACGGGAAGGTCCGGGCCGTGGCCAAGGGCGTCCGTCGCACCGCCTCCAAGTTCGGGGCCCGGTTGGAGCCGCTCAGCCACGTGGCCATCCTGGCCTGGCAGGGCCGGAGCGATCTCGACATCGTGAACCAGGCCGAGGTGATCGACTCCTTCCGCACCATCCGAGAGGACCTCGACCGGATGTCTGCCGCTCTCTCGATGCTCGAAGTGGTGGACCAGGTCGGCCAGGAGCGCCATGCCAACTCGCAGCTCTACGAGATGCTGGTCGGCGCCCTCCGGGTGTTGGACGGCGCCGACACGCCGATGGTGGCGCCAGCGTTCTTCTTGAAGGTGCTAGCCCTCGAGGGCTCGGCCCCGGTCCTCGACCTGTGCGTCTCGTGTGGCGAGCAGGACAGCACACAACTGGTGGCCTTCGACCTCATCGAGGGAGGCGTGCACTGCCGTGGCTGCCGACGGGGTCGACCCATCTCCGGTCCCGGGCTCGAGCTGTTGCGCCAGACATTGGGTGGGGGACTGGCCAGCGTGCTGGCCGAGCCCCGCTCGCCGGTGACGGACGAAGTCACCTCGCTGGCCACCGAGGCGATGGAGGCCCATCTCGATCGGCGCCTCCGGGCCGTGCGTTCCGGGCCGACCTCATGACCCCGTTCGGCGTGTACGTCCACGTCCCGTTCTGCCGGTCACGGTGCGACTACTGCGCCTTCGCCACCTACACCGACCGAGACCACCTGATGGAGGACTACGCCGCCGCCTGTGTCGTCGAGTCCCACCGGGCGGTGGACGAGGGCATGCCCCCGGCCACGTCGGTCTTCTTCGGTGGGGGGACGCCCTCCCGCCTTCCAGTCGAGCTCTTGTGCGGCATCTTGTCCTCGATACCGACGGCGGCCGGCGCCGAGGTCACCGTGGAGTGCAACCCCGAAGACGCCCAGCCGAAACGACTTGCTCGGTACCGGGAGGCCGGCGTGACCCGGATCTCCCTCGGCGTGCAGTCGACCTCCCCGCACGTACTGGTCGGCCTCGGACGGCGCCATACGCCCGGGGTGGTGGCCGAGGCGGCCGCGGCGGTGGCCGGGGCCGGGTTCGCGTCGTGGAACATGGACCTCATCATGGGTGGGGCAGGGGAGACCGAGGCCGACTGGGACCGAAGCCTGGCCGACCTGGTCGGGCTCCCGGACCCTCCGCCCCACGTCAGCGCCTACGCCCTCACCGTGGAGCCAGGGACCCCGCTGGCCACCGACCCGGCCCGGCAGCCCGACGACGACACCCAGGCGACCCGCTACGAGCGAGCCGAGGAGGTGTTGACGGCGGCCGGCTACCGGTGGGAGGAGATCTCCAACTGGGCCCGACCCGGTCACGAGTGCCGTCACAACCACCTGTACTGGGACCAGGGGGACTACAGGGGGATCGGGTCGGCGGCCCATTCCCATCAAGCCGGTCGCCGCTGGTGGAACGTGCGCACGCCCGACCGCTACGTCCGGGAGGTCGCGGCCGGCCACAACCCGACAGCCGGTGAGGAGGTCCTGACCGAGTACCAACGTGCCTTCGAAGCGCTCACCCTCTCGCTGCGCACCCGGTCGGGCGTGCCGGCCGACGCGGTACCCGACGACCCCGACCTCGAGGGCCTGATGACGACCGGCGCGGGCCGAGCCGTGCTCACCGTCCGGGGCAGGCTGTTGGCCAACGAGGTGAGCTCCAGGTTGCTGGTCGACGCCTCGGCCCGCTGATCCACGGCAGAGGCGGCCTCGGCCGGCAGATCGACGGCGAAATGCCTTCTTGGGCTGGGGGTTGAGTGCCAACCGGTACCATGCCCCCATGCCCGACGCGCCCACCACCGACGATGCGGCGGAGCGCCCGTCCGACCCGACGGACGGCCGGACTGACGCGAAGGACCGCCCGTCCGACCTGATGGACAAGGTCGTGGGCCTGTGCAAGCGCCGGGGGTTCATCTTCCAGTCGGCCGAGATCTACGGCGGCTTTCGCTCCACCTACGACTACGGGCCGCTGGGCGTCAACCTGCTCCGGAACGTCAAGGATGCCTGGTGGAAGGCGATGGTGCAGCGACGGACCGACGTGGTCGGTCTCGACGCATCCATCCTGTCGCCCCCGGCCGTCTGGGAGGCGTCGGGCCACCTGGCCAACTTCACCGACCCGCTGGTCGACTGCCGCCACTGCCACCAGCGGTGGCGGGCCGACAAGATCGAGGGCGTCTGCCCGTCGTGCGGGTCGACCGAATTCACCGAGGCCCGGGCGTTCAACCTCATGTTCAAGACCCACGCCGGCCCCTTGGAGGACGAGGGGGCGGTCGCCTACCTGCGCCCCGAGACGGCCCAGGGGATGTTCATCAACTTCGTGAACGTGCTCCAGACCACGAGGAAGAAGCCGCCGTTCGGGATCGCCCAGGTGGGGAAGTCCTTCCGCAACGAGATCACCCCGCAGAACTTCGTGTTCCGGACCCGCGAGTTCGAACAGATGGAGATGGAGTTCTTCGTGCCACCGGCCGAGGGCCAGCAGTGGTTCGAGTATTGGTTGGACGAGCGCTACCGCTGGTACATCGACCTGGGCATCCCCGAGGACCAGCTGCGGTTGCGACACCACGACGCCGACGAGCTGTCCCACTACTCGGCGGCCACGGCCGACGTGGAGTTCCTCTTCCCCTGGGGATGGGACGAGCTCGAGGGCATCGCCAACCGCACCGACTTCGACCTGAAGGCTCATGCCGCCGCGTCGGGTGAGCGCCTCGACTACTTCGACCCCACCACCAACGAGCGGTACATTCCGTACGTCATCGAGCCTGCGGCCGGGGCCACCAGGACGATGATGGCCTTCCTCCTGGCCGCCTACCATGAGGACGAGGTGGCCGGGGAGGCGCGGTCGATCCTGCGGCTCGACCCGAGGCTCGCCCCTTACCAGGTGGCCGTCCTGCCCCTGTCCAAGAAGGAGGCGCTCGAGCCCCTGACCAACCAGGTGCTCTCGGCCCTCCAGCCTCATTTCATGTGTGACTACGACGTCACCCAGTCCATCGGCAAGCGCTATCGCCGACAGGACGAAGTGGGGACGCCCTGGTGCGTGACCGTCGACTTCGACTCGCTCGACGACCAGGCGGTCACCGTCCGGGACCGCGACAGCACCGATCAGGAGCGGGTCCCGATCGTCGATCTGGTGGCGGCGATCAAGCGCCGCATGGACGGCGCCTGAGCACAGCCGCATGGACGGCGCCTGAGCACAGCCGCATGGACGGCGCCTGAGCACAGCCGCATGGACGGCGCCAGGGCACAGCCGGATGGACGGCCCTGAGCACAGCCCGCCCCTGCCGCTTCGGAGCCGCCGACATCGTTGGGTACCATTGGGGGTTCGCGTATTGCAGCGCGAAACCACCTCGACCAGCTGCAGGAGACCCACGCGATGCCGTTTGTCTACGACTTCGACCACAAGCACCGTAAGCCGCCCATGGAGATGAAGGACCTGCTGGGGGGCAAGGGCGCCAACTTGGCCGAGATGACGTCGGTGCTGGACCTTCCCGTCCCTCCGGGGTTCACCATCTCGACCGATGCCTGTCGTGCCTACATGGAGGCGGGGTGGCCGGGCGGGCTGACCGAGGAGGTGGCCAAGGCCCGGTCGCGGCTCGAGAAGAAGATGGGCAAGCGCGTCGGCGATGCGGCGGACCCGCTGTTGGTCTCGGTCCGCTCCGGCGCCAAGTTCTCCATGCCCGGGATGATGGACACCGTCCTCAACCTGGGGCTCAATGACCAGTCGGTCATCGGGCTGGCCAAGCAGACCGATGACGAGCGCTTCGCCTTCGACTCCTACCGGCGCTTCGTGGCCATGTACGGCCGGATCGTCCTCGGCGTTCCCGGCGAGGAGTTCGACAGCCTGCTCGATGCGGCCAAGGAGCTGGCCAACACCGGATCCGACGCTGGCATCCCCACCGAGCTCCTGCGGTACCTGGTCGAGGCGTACCAGCAGATCGTGGAGCGCCACACCGGCAAGCCGTTCCCCCAGGACCCCGACGACCAGCTCCGCGGGGCCATCGAGGCGGTGTTCGCATCATGGGACAGCCCGCGGGCCAACGCCTACCGGGTACGCGAGCGGATCGCCCACGACCTCGGGACCGCGGTCAACGTGCAGGCCATGGTGTTCGGGAACCGGGACGACCAGTCGGGGACCGGGGTGGGCTTCACCCGCGACCCGGCCACCGGCAAGAAGGGCGAGTACGGCGACTACCTGATCAACGCCCAGGGTGAGGACGTGGTGGCCGGCATCCGCAACACCGAGCCGCTGTCCGCGCTGAAGCGCCAGTTCCCCAGGATCCACGCCGAGCTGCTGTCCATCTTCGCCAGGCTCGAGGGCCACTACCGGGACATGTGCGACACCGAGTTCACCATCGAGCAGGGAAAGCTGTGGATGCTCCAGACCCGGGTCGGGAAGCGCACCGGCCAGGCCGCCCTCCGGATGGCAGTCGACATGACGACCGACGCCAAGATCAAGCTGAGCCGGCCCGAGGCCATCGAGCGGGTGACCGGGGAGCATCTCGAGCAGGTGCTCCATCCCCAGTTCGCCGGGTCGGGCTACACCGTCCTGGTCAAAGGGCTCGGGGCTTCCCCCGGCGCGGCCGTCGGCCGGGTCTACCTCACGGCCGACGATGCCCAGGCCGCGGCCGAGCGAGGTGAGCAGGTCATCCTGGTTCGCAGCGAGACCTCACCCGAGGACGTGCACGGCATGCTGGCCGCGGAGGGGATCCTCACCGCCCGGGGTGGCCTGGTCAGCCACGCGGCGGTCGTGGCCCGTGGCTGGGGCAAGCCGGCCGTGGTCGGCGCCGAACAGGTGCGCATCACGGGAAGCACCTTCACCGTGGGTGACACCGTGGTCCATGAAGGAGACTGGATCTCACTCGACGGGACAGGGGGCACGGTGGTGCTGGGCCAGGTCCCGCTCACCGTGGGCGACACCCCCCGCGAGTTCGAGACCATTCTGGGCTGGGCCGACGCCATCAGGGCCGGTCACCTGGGCGTGCGGGCCAATGCCGACAACGGGCCCGACGCGGCCAACGCCCGCAGGCACGGGGCTGAGGGCATCGGCCTGTGCCGCACCGAGCACATGTTCCTCGGCGAGGACCGCCTGCCCATCGTGAGACGGATGATCCTGGCCTCGACCGAGAGCGAGGAGCACTCGGCGCTGGAGGAGCTCCGGATCGCCCAGAAGGCCGATTTCGAGGAGATCCTCGAGGCCATGGACGGCCTGCCCGTGACCGTCCGTCTGCTCGATCCTCCCCTCCACGAGTTCCTACCCGACACCCAGGAGCTGGCCATCAAAGAGGCCACCGTCGGCCTGACCGAGGAGGAGGGCCGCCTGTGGGAGGCGGCCAAGACCTGGCACGAGTTCAACCCGATGCTCGGGACGCGTGGGGTGCGCCTCGGGGTGATCAAGCCGGGCCTGTACGCCATGCAGGTCCGGGCCCTGATGGAGGCGGCGATCGAGCGGGTCGGTGCCGGCGGCCATCCCATCGTCGAGATCATGATCCCCCTCACGGTGACCAGGGAGGAGCTGTCCCTGGCCCGCGGCTGGGTGGAGGCGGCGGTGGGCGAGGCGCTGGCCGCCGGGTCGACCGGCGGGCGGGGTAAGAAGGCGGAGGCAACCCGTCTGGCCACGACCTCCGGCGCGCTCGACGTCATCATCGGCACCATGATCGAGACGCCCCGGGCCGCCCTGCGGGCGGCCGAGATCGCCGAGGAGGCCGACTTCTTCTCGTTCGGCACCAACGACCTGACCCAGATGACCTTCGGCTTCAGCCGCGACGACGTCGAGGGCCGGATGATGTCGACGTACCTGGAACAGGGGCTCCTGAAGCGCAATCCCTTCGAGGTCGTCGACCCCGACGGCGTGGGTGAGCTGGTCCGGTTGGGCGTGGAGCGGGGCCGGGGCACCAAGCCGGGCCTCAAGATCGGCGTGTGCGGTGAGCACGGGGGCGACCCCGAGTCCATCGCCACCTTTGCCCGGGCCGGCCTGGACTACGTCAGTTGCTCGCCCTTCCGGGTGCCCATCGCCCGGCTGGCCGCGGCCCAGGCGGTGCTGTCGGAGAGCGGCTCGGTACCGGCGAAGCGGGCCAAGGCCCGGCCCACGAAGGCACCGGCGCGGCCCAAGAAGTAGGGCTGCGGGGCGGCCCAAGAAGTAGGGCTGCGGGGCATCCCCCGCCAACCTGCGGTTCGCCTGTCGCCTCTTCGCGGTACCGTCAACAACCGTGGGAATCCCCGACGAGGACGTGGCCCGAGTCCGGGCGAGCACCGACATTGTGGCGCTCATCGGCGAGCACGTTGCCTTGAAGCGCGTCGGCCGGCGCTGGAGCGGCCTGTGCCCGTTCCACGCCGAGAAGACGGCCTCGTTCAGCGTCAACGCCGAAGAGGGCTTCTATTACTGCTTCGGTTGCCAGGCCAAAGGCGACGCCATCACCTTTGTGCGGGCCATTGACCACTTGGACTTCGTCGACGCCGTCCGCCGGCTGGCCGACAAGGCGGGCGTCACCATCCACGAGGACGCCGACGCCGGCCGGGCCAGCCAGCGGCGCAAGCTGTACATGAACGCCATGGAGGCGGCCACCGAGTGGTACCACCAACGGCTCCTGACCGGAGCGGACGCCGGGCAGGCCCGTGACTACCTTCGGTCCCGGGGTTACGACGGCTCGGTGGTCCGTCGGTTCCGCCTGGGATGGGCGCCCGACGACTGGGATGCACTGTGCCGGGCCCTCACCTTGTCCGAGGAGGTGGCGGTGGGGGCAGGCCTCGGGTTCGTGAACCGCCGGGGTCGGCTCCAGGACGCCTTCCGGGGCCGGGTCCTCTTCCCCATCTGCGACTCATCCGGCCGCCCGGTGGCCCTCGGGGGCCGCGTGCTGCCGGGGAGCAGCGATCCGGCCAAGTACAAGAACTCACAGGAATCGGTCATCTACTCCAAGCGCAAGGTGCTCTACGGACTCAACTGGGCCAAGGCCGACATCATCGCCAGCGACGAGGTGGTGGTGTGCGAGGGCTATACCGACGTGATCGGCTTCTTCGAAGCCGGGGTGGAGCGGGCCGTGGCCACCTGCGGCACGGCCATGGCCGACGAGCACTTCGGGGTGCTCCGGAATTTCGCCAAGCGGGTGGTGCTGGCCTACGACGCCGATGGGGCCGGCCAGGCTGCCGCCGGGCGCTTCTACGAGTGGGAGCGCCGGCACGAGATCGACGTGGCCGTGGCCGACCTCCCTCCTGGAGCGGACCCCGGCGAGCTCTCCCGGTCGGACCCCGAGGCTCTGCGGGCCGCCGTCCAGGGGGCGAAGCCCTTTCTCCAGTTCCGTGTGGAGCGAGTGCTGTCGGCCGCTGAGCTGTCGACGCCCGAAGGCCGGGCCAAGGCGGCCGACGCCGCCCTGTCGGCGGTGTCCGAGCACCCCGATAACCTGGTCAGGGACCAGTACGTGATGCAGGTGGCGGAACGGTGCCGGCTCGAACCGGCGTCGTTGCGGGACCGACTCGAGCGCCTGCGTCGGGAGGGGCCGAAGGAGCCAGCCCCGAGACGGGCCGGTTCGTCCAGCCGCTCGAGCAGCGACGACCCGCCCCCGTGGGTCCGCGATCCCGATGACCCGTGGGATCGGGGCGGCCCCGAGGGCGATGAGGACGGCTCGGAGTTCGAGGGCGAGGGGGGGTGGCGACAGCCGGCTCCGTCGTTCGGACCGGGCCTCGAGGCGCTCAAGTTGGCCATCCATCGTCCGGAGGAGGTGGCCCACCGGCTCGAGCCGGTGCTGTTCGGTGACGAGCTCGAGCGCAGCGCGTTGGTGGTGTTGATGGAGGCCGATGACCTCCGGGTGGCCATCGCCGAGGCGCCGCCCAGGGTGCGGGACCTCCTGGCCCGCCTGGTCGTGGAGGAGCCGGTGGGCGACCCCGAGGGAGTGCTGTTCAACCTGGTGCGATTGGCGGCGCGCCGGGAGCTGACCGCGCTGGAGCGAGAGGCGCGGACGTCGCCCGCGGCCGGGTCGGAGGTGGTCGAGATCCGGCCCGTTATCGAGCAATTGGAGGTCACAGGTGGCGCCGGTGAAGCCTCGGAACGATTGGTAGCCTGGCTCATTGGGAGGGAGCACATGAGTCTGACGGGCGGAGGCACGTGACCGCTGGGCGCATCGCTCGGCCGTCGGTACAGGTAATGACGGACCACATCACGGACGACCATCGTGGGAGCGGACAGACTCCACTACCCGACACCTCCTCACCTGTCGGTGCCGTGCTCTACGCCCGGGAATTCGACATCCTGCTCCGGTTGGGGCGAGCCAAGGGCTTCCTCGAGCAGGACGACCTCATGTCCGTGTTGCGATCGATCGAGCTGACCCCGGACGTGATCATCGACGTGGTCCTGCGGGTCAGGGCCGAGGGGATCGAGTTCGTCGATGCCCCCGACGACGCCGGCGACCTGAGGTCGGTGCCACCGACGACCGCGGTGCTCGATAAGGCCACCTCGGTGGCCGGGGTCAGTACCACCTCTCCAGGGGACCACCGGGCCATCGGCACCGATGGCGACGGTGTGAACGGCATCGCCACCGACGGCGTGACGTCCAATGGCGCGGGCGGGATGGGTGTGAAGTCCAATGGCACCGGCCCCATCGGCGATGCCCCGGTACTCGCCTCCGACGTCGAAGCGGTGACCGCGGACGACGGGCTGCCGCCAATCCTGCCGGCGCGGAAGACCGGCGCAGGGCGGTCGAGCGATCGGCTCCCGACTCGGGCCCCCTCCAATGCCGTCCCCAGCGACAACGGCTACGTGGGCGGCGACCGATTCGCCGGTCCGGGGGCGGATCCCGTTCACACCTATCTGAAGGAGATCGGGAAGGTCCAGCTGCTCGATGCGGCGCTCGAGGTCGAGTTGGCCCAACGGATCCTGGCCGGAACGGAGGCGGCCGAGCGCCTGGAGCGCGGAGATGAACCTCCCGGGAGCGACGGTGGCCGGACGCGGGCCAGCGAAGGCGTCCTGGTGCGGCGGGGACAGGCGGCCAAAGAGGCGCTGATCGAGGCAAACCTCCGGCTGGTGGTGTCCATCGCCAAGCGCTACCGCAACCGGGGCATGGCCTTCTTGGACCTGATCCAAGAGGGCAACCTCGGACTGATGCGGGCGGTCGAAAAGTTCGATCACACCAAGGGCTTCAAGTTCTCGACCTACGCCACGTGGTGGATCCGGCAAGCCATCACCCGGGCTATCGCCGATCAGGCTCGCACCATCCGCATACCCGTGCACATGGTCGAGACGATCAACAAGGTGGTGTGGGCCCAGCGGCAGCTCCTCCAGGAATTGGGTCGGGAGCCGACGGCGGGGGAGCTGGCCCAGCAGGTCGATTTCAGCGTCGAGCGCGTGCGGGAGATCCAGCAGATCAACCAGGACACTGTGTCGCTGGAGCAACCCATGGGCGACGAGGACGACTTCAGCCTGTCCGACCTCATCGAGGACCGAGGAGCGGTGGTTCCTGATGACGCGGCCACCCGGATCATGCTCGATGAGGCAGTACGCGAGGCCCTCGGCCACCTGGCCCCGCGGGAACAGGACGTGGTGCGGCTCCGCTTCGGGCTGGACGACGGCAAGGTCCGCACGCTCGAAGAGGTGGGCAAGGCCTTCGGGGTGACCCGTGAGCGAATCCGTCAGATCGAGGCCAAGACCCTGGCCAAGCTGCGGAGGCCGGACTCCGCCCATCTCCTCAGGGACTACCTCGACGAGGTCTGATTCCTCGGCCCTGCCGTACGGTTGATGATCAACTGATGTTCATGGTGGCTGGCTACCCCATGCTGTTGTCCTCTCGGCTTGGCTGTTGTCCTCTCGGCTTGCTCGCCGTGCGGAGCTCTTTCTTGCTCATTCACGCATGGGGCATAGTCTTGGCCGGGAACCCCGCCGATGGAAGCACGATCGAGCGCTTGCCCGCGAGCGGTCGTAGCAGCACCATTGCTCGTACTCGCTGACGGTGTGGTGCAGATCCGGGCTCTGCAGATCAAAAGGACTTGCCGAATGGACCATGTCATGACCGCCACGGTGCCGGGATCGATGGCGATGGCGGCCCACTCCATCGATTTGGTCAAGACCTACGGCAAGGGTGACGCCACCGTGCGTGCGCTCGACGGTGTCAACGTCGAGTTCGGCAGCGGCCAGTTCACTGCCGTCATGGGGCCCTCAGGCTCGGGCAAGTCCACGCTTATGCACTGCATGGCCGGTTTGGACAGGTCAACCTCGGGCCGTACCTTTGTGGCCGATCAGGAGATCGGCTTGCTCGACGATGCCGGGCTGACCCAGATGCGAAGGGACCGGATCGGGTTCGTGTTCCAGTCATTCAACCTGGTGCCCACGCTGACCGCCCGAGAGAACATCACGCTGCCGGCCGACCTGGCCGGCGCGAAGGTGGACGAGGCCTGGTTCGACTACCTGGTGGCCCAGTTGGGGATCGCTGACCGCCTGTCCCACCGCCCGGGTGAGATGTCAGGAGGCCAACAGCAACGTGCCGCATGCGCCAGAGCACTCATCAGCCGACCCGACCTGGTCTTCGCCGATGAGCCAACCGGCAACCTCGACTCGAACTCATCGGCCGAAATGCTCGAGTTCCTGCGACGCTCGGTGAGCGAGTTGAACCAGTCCATCATCATGGTGACGCACGATGCTCGGGGCGCGGCCTATGCCGACCGGGTGGTGTTCCTGGCCGACGGCAATGTCGTGGATGAACTGTTATCGCCAACGGTGGATTCTGTGCTCGAGCGGATGAAGCAGTTGGGGAACTGACATGGGGAAGGTCACCCTCAAGGGACTGTTGGCTCATAAGTTACGCCTGGTCCTGACGGCCTTGGCCATCGTGCTCGGTGTGACGTTCATCTCGGGGACCCTCGTCCTTACCGATACCCTGCACAACACGTTCACCACCCTGTTCGGGAACGTCTACCAGAACGTCGACTTTCAAGTCCGGGGAACGGCTGCTTTCTCCAGCACCAGCGGAGGTAGCGGGGCGATCCGAAAGCCGATCCCGCAGTCGATCGTTACGACCGTCCGCCACGTGCCGGGCGTGGCCTACGCCGAAGGGACCGTGGGCGGCTACGCCCAGTTCGTCTCTCCGAACGGGAAGGCCATCAGCAACGGTGGGGCACCCACTCTGGGTCTCTCCTTCGATCCAAACTCACAACTCTCTTCTCTTCGAGTCTCAGAGGGGACCGGGCCAACCTCGGCCAACGACGTAGTCATGGACGCCGGCACTGCACAGCAGTACCACTTCAATGTCGGTAGTCGCGTCCGGGTACTTCTGTCCGGTCCTCCCCGCACCTTCACCATTAGCGGGCTCGTCACATTCGGGACGGCCAACAATCTGGCCGGCGCCACCCTCGCTGCCTTTGACCTGCCCACGGCACAGAGCCTCTTCGGAAAGGTCGGCCGCTATGACGCGATCGATGTCCTGACCGCGCCGGGAGCGAACAAGGCGGCGGTCCAACACGCGATCGCGGTCGCACTCCCAAGAGGTGTTGAGGTGGTCACCGGCCAGACCGTGGCCAACGAGAGCTCGAACCAGGTCAATCAGGCCCTTTCCTTTTTCTCGACCGCATTGTTGGTGTTCGCCTTCATCTCCCTCTTCGTCGGTGGTTTCACTATCTTCAACACGTTCTCGATCATCGTGGGCCAACGCACGAGGGAACTTGCCCTGCTGCGGATCGTAGGTGCCAGCCGAGGGCAGGTCTTTCGCTCCGTCCTCATGGAGGCTGCCATCGTCGGGATCATTGCCTCAATCGTCGGACTCGGCCTGGGCGTACTCGCCGCATTGGGCCTCGAAGCCCTACTCAAGGGATTCGGCATCACCCTGCCATCATCGGCGCTAGTCTTCGCACCCCGAACGGTCGCGGTTGGCCTGCTCGTGGGGGTAGGGGTGACGGTAGTCTCCGCCATCAGCCCAGCACGGCGCGCGGTTCGTATTCCACCTGTGGCGGCACTGGCCGACCAGCGCTCGGATCAACAGGAGTCATCTCGACGACGAATTATTGTCGGCACCGTCTTCGGGGCGGTCGGCGTCATCTCTTTGGCAATAGGGCTGTCCAAGCCGGCGATCGCCTTGGTGGGGGTGGGGGCGGCTGCCGTCTTCGTCGGGATTGGGATGCTTGCACCCATCGTGGCCCGGCCAATGTCGAGTGCGATCGGGCGCCCGTTGGCGGGGGTCCTCGGCATCTCGGGAAAGTTGGGGAGGGAGAACTCCATGCGAAGTCCGCGACGGACTGCGCAGACTTCCTCGGCTTTGATGGTCGGTCTCGCCTTGGTGTCAACCATCGCCGTGTTTGGTGCATCACTGTCCAAATCTGCGACCAGCAGCGTCGATAATGCGGTCAGTGCCAACTACATCATCACGAGCTCAGCCACAGGTGGACCTGGTGGTTTCAGCAACTCGGTGGCTTCGACGGCGGCAAAGGTTCCAGGGGTCACGGCCACCTCAACGGTGTACAACGGCCAGTTCGAAGTCCAGCACTCGCTGTCCACCCTCACGGCGGTGTCCGTCGCCCGGCTTCCCCAAACGGTCATCCTCCAGATGGATAGTGGGTCAGGTGGCCCCGCCCTTGGCGCTGGCCAGCTGCTCATCGACACGACAACGGCAAACAACAAGCACCTCTCAGTGGGGTCGGTCGTTCCGGTCAAATTCGCCCAGACGGGGACTTCGACGATTCGGATCGGCGGAATCTACAAGCCCAATGCGCTCCTCGGGAGTTACGTGGTGGGAGACGGCTATTTTCTCGCCCACTTCGACAATCCGTTGCCAGTAGCTGTGCTGTTGCAGACAGAGAGCGAGAGCACTGCGGTAGGCCGTGCGCTCGACAGTGGTCTCCGCGCTTATCCGAACCTCAAGGTCCAGACACGGGCCGCATTCGAGAAATCCCAGCAGGCCGCGGTCAATCAGTTACTCGGGCTGGTCTATGCCCTCTTGGCTCTGGCCGTGTTGATCGCCCTCATCGGCATTGTGAACACCCTGATGCTCTCGGTCTTCGAAAGGACTCACGAGATTGGTCTCCTACGGGCCGTGGGGATGAAGCGTCGACAGGTTCGAGCAATGATCAGGTCCGAATCGGTGATCATCGCTGTCTTCGGTGCAATCATCGGCATCATCGTAGGAACGGCCCTGGGTACCGCCTTTGCCGCTTCGTTGAAGCAGCAAGGCATCACTGATATCTCTATTCCAGCGTCAAGTCTGGTCGTCTTCCTCGTCCTTTCGGCCCTACTGGGCCTGGGGGCCGCCAGTTGGCCCGCCCGGCGGGCAGCCAAGTTGGACGTCCTGGCGGCGATCGCCGCGGATTGACCATGGCCGGATCGCGAAATCGTTAGACACTGGTAGACCTCAGCTCACTGCGTCGCGAACCAAACCAGGTTGTTCGATCTGAGCAAGTTACTGAGGCCCACTGATACTGTCTTCGGCGCGGCGAACGAACAAGGAGAAGAGCCACATGGCAGTGTTCAATGGCGTGTTCCCGATCCTTCCCGGTAAAGAACAAGGAGGAAGGGACTTCGCGGCCGCGTGCATGGGGGAGCGCCGCAAGGGTTTCGAGGCTCAGGCGGCTAGGTCGGGACTTACCCGGGAGACTTGGGCTCTGCAGGAGACCCCGATGGGGAGCTTCATGTTGGTGTGGTTCGAGGCTCCCGACATCGAGAAGGCGTTCACGGAACTCGCCACCTCCGGCGAAGAGTTCTCCATCTGGTTTCGTGACCAAGTCAAGGATGTGACTGGCGTCGACCTGGGCGCTCCACCCGAAAGCCCGCCTCCCGACGTGCTGGTTGACTGGACGCCCTGAGGATACGACTGATCAACTCATGGGATCGCATGATCTTGGAAGTCTGTTCATTGATGGCCAACATGATGTGGCCATATATCTGCAAGGGACGGTCAAGGAAACGGCACCTGCATTTTGGTCGAGGGGCGTGCCAGACCGCTATGCGTCGCCACGTTTACGGAGCATCTTTTCGATTTCTGCGACATCGATTTCCTCATTGCGTACCATTTGACGGGCCAGCTCTTCGAGCGACACGCTGCGACCTTCGGTTAACGTCAGCAACTGGCGATACAGCTCGATGCCCCGGCGCTCCTGGACGAGCATCTCCTCAAGAATGTCGTCGACCGAGGGATGGTGAGTGCCGACGAGTTCGCCGATATTCAGCGACACGTTACCCCCGAGCGCCGTTACTTCCTCACCCGCCTGGATGGCATGAGTGAGCGACTGCTGGGATTGCTCACGCATCCAATGCATGATCGGAATCCGGGCGTGTCCGAAGACCATCAGCGAGTACTGGGTAAATCGGACCACTCCCGCCAGTTCAAGCTCAACAATCTCGTTCAGTGTTTTGAGGACTTCTTCCCTGTCGATCTCCACGATCGTTTTTCCTTCCAGCTTGCGGTGGCGTTGCCTAGTCCTACGACGGTTCTTCTAGGCGGAACCCGACTTTCATCGTGACCTGGTAATGGCAGAGACTGTCATTGTCAATGTGTCCTCGAATCGAGCTGACCTCGAACCAGTCGAGGTTGCGCAACGTCTTCGACGCTCGATCGACCGCCCCACGGATTGCGTCGTCGACGCCATCTTTCGACGAACCTACTATTTCCGACACTGAGTACACGTTGTCTGACACGATTGCCTCCAGTAGCGGGATCTTTGCTCCCCTATCGAAAGTCTCCTCGGACTTGTTCTACCCAAACTACGTGTCCTGGAAGGACTCCGCCTGCGCGCCACACGTCGGTTAGAGACGGTCCCGCCAACCAGATAGGGGATCCGGCCGCTATCGTTGAGGCATTCCTAGCCGCCTATTTCTCACCTCGGCCATCGTTGCCATCGTGCTGATTGGACTCTCGATCAGTTGGTGGCTGTCGTTTTTCGTCATTGCAGTCGCTAGTGTCGTCATAGTTCTGGCGGGATCCAACCAAAAGGATCGAACCAGCTAAGTCGGTTTCGGGCGTATCATTGGCGCACCGTGGGGATTTGCTGCCTGTGCACCCGGACGACTCATTAGGGATGCGCCGCCGTGGATTGTTGAATCGGATAGAGCAGGGTACGTCGAACAAGTGGTCCAACATGACCAATCAAGAGTGGCTTGGGAACCGAACGCCTACCACCGTCTGGCTCGACGGAGATCACGACGCGACCGGAATGCCTCTCCGGCTAAAGCGCTTTTGGCGCCGCGTTCGGTAAGGCGCGTAAAGCGACCGGTGGCTCTTCCACGTCCATTTCGATGATCTCAGACACTTTTCGTTGACATTGGCGGTGCCCCGGGAGCAAGCACGAAAGAGTTGATGGATCAAGCCATCATTCGACACCGGCCGCAGCCCTGCGGTACCAGCGCGCCACTGCGGACAGAGATAAGGCCATCGCTGAAGCGCTTGGTGAGTTGGTCAGTGGCGACGTCGTTGCCATCTCGGAAGCGCACAAAAGGACTTCTTCGCGCCCAGAGCGCGCCCACCAGTTGAGGGTGGAGACAAGAAACACCACCTGAACTGGGGTAATGCTCCGGGGGAGAGACTCGAACTCTCAACCTAGCGGTTAACAGCCGCTTGCTCTGCCGATTGAGCTACCCCGGAATCTGACGTCAGCAGGGTTGATCCAGACCTGACGCGAGAGAGGACTGTAGTCGTTAGCGCTCCACCCCCGGAGAGGGTGCCCGCCGGGCCGGCCGAGAGACGCCGCGAACCGGCCGATAGGCGCCGCGAACCGACCGAGAGGCGCCCGAGGCGGGCTGAGGTGCACAATGGAAGCTGTGAGACTTCGAATCGGAACAGTGGTGGCGTTTGCCGTGGGGTACACGCTAGGTGCCCGTGCCGGTCGGGAACGCTATGTGCAGATCACCCGAATGGCCGGCCGGGTCGGACAGTCGACGCCCGTGTCTGCAACCGTGGGGGCGGTTGGGGACAAGGCCCGAGCGGTGGCCGTTCTCAGCGTGGAGCGAGCCAAAGACGTCGTCGGGATCCGATTGGGTCTGCGCGATGGGGACGAGGCCGCCGACGCCCTGGCCCAGGACCTGGCTGTGGCGTTGAACGGGCGCGGTCGCTGATCGATCCAGCACGAGTACGCGAACACCGATCTGAGCGAAACCCTCGATGTGGACTGCACCGGCCACGTGTCGGATATGTCCGTCGGAGAGGCTGTGAGGAGTAGGGGCCTTACAGCGACGCTGCGGTTCGTCAGCGAACCCACACACCGGGGTCACGGCATCGAGGTTCTTGCCTTTCGGCGGACGACCGTAGAGTACAAACAAGCCCACGTAGCTCAGGGGATAGAGCGTCGGTTTCCTAAACCGTGCGTCGCAGGTTCGAATCCTGCCGTGGGCGCCGTGTGATGTCGCGGGGGGATAGGTGATAAGGCCGGTCGAAACGTCCCTCTGAGGAGATCGAGGTTCGAATCACGCCGACTATACGGTCGAATGATTGGGAGGGAGAGAGGGGCCCGGACAGCAGAACGGCCCCAAAACCGCCGCGCACCCAGCCGCTCCAGGCACAACACGGGCCGGCCACGGCACCGCAGAACCGCGCCGCCACGACAGCACCGGGACCCCACCGAACGGGGAGGGGAGGGGCAGAGGGGCGAGAGACGGAGGGCCTTGGGGGCAAGGGCAAAGTGCCGTGGGGGGCGGAGCTGGGCAGAAGCGCTCCCCGATGGAACTAGCGCCTGGGTTGACGAACGACAGTGCGGGTTGCTGTTGGCGCATGGTTCGTGAGTCTGACCCGGGCCGGCGGGGCATGACGACGCACTGCCCGGAACCACCGATCTGGCGGGGCCGGTATCGGAACCGGTCGGGCAAGTGGTGGCCGAGGTCGAGAGCTGCGATGAACATGCGGACGAGCTCATCGGCACGCGCCGGATCAGGGACCGCTGAGCCGCCCGATGTCGGCGATGGCCTTGCGTGCCCGGGCGATGGCCCACTCATCGCCCGTAGCCTTCGCTCTCTCTAACGCCTCCTCGGCTTGTCCTCTCCGCTCTCAGCTTGGTCGAGAGGTCACGACCTGAGTCCAGGTCATGTAGAGAGCCCCCGAGGCGCCGTGCGATGTTCTGGCGAGTCTCCAGGATTAGCGGCCGTCGTCCTCCAAGGTGGCGACCAGTACCGAACCTTCGTTGAGGTCGAGCGCCTTACGTATTGTGGCCGGGATGACCACTCGGCCGGTGGGGCCCATTCGTACGTTGTGGGTTGAACGTGGCATCCGTCTAAGACCTCTTAGGGAGGTGCGCGCCGCCACGGCGAGGGGCCTTGAGGGGCGTGGGAAGCGCCTCAAAAGGCCAACACCATCCAGACCGTTTCGGGTTCTTCGGATCTCAGCGGGGTCTCCCCGATATTGCCGGGCCGCTCGATCGATACACGCAACCGGTCGGGTCAACGGAGCCCTCGTCTGGACTGGTGACGGAATGCGTCGCTGATGCGGTCTGTCAGGGCCTCCACATCGGGGTGGGAGGTTGCGTCAACCTCGATGACATGCCACCCACCGGACACCGGAGCAAACGTTTCTGTGCTCCAGAGGCTCTCGGCCGTCGCGTGTTCTGGTATGTATTCCGGGGGTCGAGTCCTCGCCCCGTACCTTTCCTTCACGACGGCTGGTGGGCACTGGCAGAACAACTCGACTATCTCGCCGGGGAGCGCACCCAACTCCAACCGACCGTGGCCTTCCCGCCACACTGCATCCAGAACCGCTCCTGATGTCGTCTTGGCGGCAATCCGGAGCAACACCGCCATCGCGGCCCGTCCCAACGAGGCGGCGTCGTCGGTGGTCTTAGGTGGAAGCACCCCGGCGAGCGCCTCCTTAATCTCATCCTTCGAGATCAGCGGCCACTCCAATTCCGCAGATATCGCTTGGGCAAGCACGGTTTTCCCACTCGCGGCTGGACCAGAGACCACGACGTATCGGCCCCAGGTGCGATCTGGCGTCTTCATCGTTCCCATTGTCCCGCCAAAAGGACCAATGGAGCTACTCGAGACCGTCATACCCCGCTGAGATCCGAAGAGCCCGTTTGGTTCCCGATGCCCGGGTGATGGGCGACGTGCCGGCATAGTTTTTGCGACACTTGGTCGCCCAGATCACCGAGCTGGCCGGGGAGCTATTGGTGGATGTGGTCCACCAACGCGAGCTGGAGCGTGTCCATCACTGCGCTCAGACACCCCTCGACCACGACTTAGCCCTCAAAGCACTCGGAGAGGAATGCGTCCAGCTCGTCCAGATTGGTGTTCACTTCAAGGTGACCCTCCTCCCCGTCTTTGGAGATGTCGAGCGACGGGCAGAAAGCATCGTGATCTCCGCAAAAGAAATGTGGCGAGCCCTTGACGCCCCGTTTTACGCCCTCATGCCAATCCGCGAGAACCGACCTTTCGTCTGCAGCATCGGAAGCACCGACGCCGTTAACCCTGGAAACTTCCGAGAGCACCTCCTTGCGAGACACATCGAGGCCCTTCTCGAATAGCGCATCGCGCAGCGCCAGGCTGACAGCTTCACCCGTCCTCAAGTCCTTGCGGTAAGCAGCATGAACGCTTGCCAGAGCAGGCAAGGATGTACTGGGAAAGTGGTTCAGGTCAAAATGCGTGAACAGATCCGGTGCCACTTGCGCCCGTAGATCCCTCACGTGATCGCCCGTAGTTTCTGGATCCAGGGGTGTTCCATTCACGAGTTCAAGAGGCCAAGCCCGTATGTCAAGGGCCACATCCTCACACCCCAACTGAGTTCTTCGCTCCACCACGCAACGAAGTCCGACATGGGCAAATGGACACCACACATCTGCGTAAACCTCGATAGTCCTCACCCTTCGAGCCTACGCCGTTGGGCGACGGGCATCGGATGGCGACTGGCGTGCCGCCTTGCCAAATCACAACATCAACTGGGGACAATGACTGCGGGTTGCCCTCCTTTTAAGGTCGGCGCTCTGTAGATCCGGGCGGTTCGATCTATGTCACGGGCGCGGTCATCGTCGTACTTCTCCTTTCCTCCGCCTCCCTCAAGGGGCCATCCGCTGGAGCCACGTGCCTGCCCGCGCCCACCCCAGGCCTGGGCCGCACCGATCTGCAGCAGGTCTGGTCGATCGGCGGAGGCGGGCCGACGGCCTCACATGGACGGCCGAGGCCGCCAGCCTTGACCGCGCCTTGCTGCTAGTGGAAGTATCCGCTCGTCAGGTCGTGGATGACTGCGTCAAGCGGGGACCCACTCACGGAGATGGCTCCTTGCCACGGTGTCGTCAGAGCAAAAATGAGGGCCAAGCTCAGTGCGACATGATTGCGAGACTGGTCCCAACCGCTGCTGGTTTCAGACCGGAACGGATGCCGACCACGCTGATATTCACAATCAGTGCCAGCCCCCGCGACTCGCCGAAGGATCTCGAGGGCTCCCCGACTACTACGCCATCACCGTGCTCGTCGCGACATCAACCAGCAATGAGCTTTTCTCGTCCCTCGACGGGCTCAGCAGTGACCGCCGCCACAGGAAGGTCGCGGTTAGCCGCCTGAGTCCTGACTTCAAGTTCAAGTCTCGAGGGAGCGTTTACGGTGGCGGGATCACTCCCCGCTGGCAGCAGCGGTGCTGGGCCATTCATTGGCGCGGCGTTGCCTTGAGGTACGTGCGCGAGGCTGCTTGGATCGGGGCTGAGGCAACACCTGGAGCAGTTGAGGCCCACGCTAGGACCGATGCCTGCGCGGCCTCTGCCTCACGGTGTTCTGCGCCGAAGCCAGAGATGAGGCCTCGTTGGAGACTGTCAGCGCGATCAAGAGCGCGAAGGTCGCCGCGAATGCCGTCTGAGGGTGGTCGCGATGGCACAAGCCTCCTCACGCTCGTTCGGCGTGAGGAGGGCGAAGGCGACGAGCCGGGCGCCGAGGCCGACCAGAAGCGCGACAGGCACGAAGAGCACGATGATACCCAGGCTGGCTGGGCGCTGAGCCATGACACCACGTCAGGTAACGCTAGGTTGCCCATGAGCTGTCAGCGAGCGCCATCCGTTACCTTGTGATGTCCGCCATACGGTCCCCGCCAGGTCAATTGGTGCATCGGCAAACGGCAGTGCCCTGGCATCTCCGACCATGGTCCAGGGGTGTTGACAGGCCCGCTCGGCTCCACCCTTACCGTGTCGACGCTGACGGTCATTCATCCCAGGCGATGATCTTAGGATTGCCGCGTTTGGCAAGGATTGGTTGGCTCGTCGCCGTTTGAACACGGTCATCGCTAAGGGTCTTTGTGGGAACAAGCACGGCTCCGACTGCGAATAGGGCGGTGGCCGACGCAGCCGTTGCAGTGGCATCGTCGGTGGTGATTGACATAGGGAGCGGCATTGGCAGGGCTTACGGCGAAGCCTCGTCCGACGTTGGATCGCGGACCTAACGTGTCGCCCAACAACGGGAGTCACCGCCTATGGTTGACTCCGATCTTCACGCAAGGTTGTCACGTCCACATCGGAGGGAAGCCGTAGCATGCCGATATCAAAGGTCGCACACCCCAGCGTCAGTGATCGTCGGGCTCATGGCAAAGGGGCGCGTCAGTCGACGCCGCTCGAAAGTCATGCTGGGTGGGCCCCGTCCCCCAATCGCCGGGACCCGGTGGAACTACTCAGTGCGCAGAATCTCACCCGCGAACCGGATCTAGTTCCCGTTCGTCATGGCCGGATGCTGGTGTCGCCCTTTACGTTCTATCGGGGCGCAGCAAGACTCATGGCTGCCGACCTGAGCGAGACCCCGACGGCTGGCCTGAACGTGCAGCTGTGCGGGGACGCACATCTATCGAACTTCGGTGCATTCGCATCGCCGGAGCGGACCCTGCTCTTCGATCTGAACGACTTCGACGAGACCCTGCCGGGTCCGTTCGAGTACGACGTGAAGCGCATGGCGGCGAGCTTCACCATCGCCGGGCGCAATAACGGATTCAGCGCCGCCGACACCGCCGCTACGACACTCGCGTCGGTGGCGGCCTACCGCCAGGCCATGACTGGGTTTGCCGAGATGGGCAATATGGATATCTGGTACGCGCGGCTGACCGAAGAAGAACTCATGGGCGCCATCGCCACTCTGACCAAAGGAACGCAGACAAAACAGGAGGCTGCCCAGGTGAGAAAGGGCGCCAAGCGGGCAAGAAAGAGCGCGGAGAAGGCCCACACCCGTGACAGCCTCCAAGCGTTGTCCAAGCTCGGGGAAGTCGTCGATGGTCGTTACCGGATTGTCAGTCAGCCGCCCGTGGTGATCCCCGCCCGGGACCTTGAGGCCATGTACGGCTACTCAGCCCACGAGATAGAAGAGATGGTCCACCAGCAGTTCCGTGCCTATCGGGACACGTTGCAGGAAGATCGTCGCCAACTACTGGAGCGCTTCGAGATCGTCGATATGGCGCGCAAGGTGGTCGGTGTCGGCAGCGTCGGCACTCGTGCGTTCATTGTCCTGCTCCAAGGACGCGACGAGCACGACCCGTTGTTCCTCCAAGTCAAGGAGGCAACTGCGTCAGTGCTCGAAGACCACCTCCCCAAGAGTCGCTTCACGGAGCCGGGTGAGCGGGTGGTCCAAGGTCAGCGGTTGATGCAGGCGGCCAGCGACATCTATCTCGGATGGACCAAGGGAGTGGAGGAGGACCGCCATCTCTACTGGCGGCAGCTTCGTGACATGAAGGGCTCTGCACTCGTCGAGCTGATGAGCCCGGTCATTCTCAGCTTCTATGCCAGGATCTGCGGATGGACCTTGGCCCGGGCGCATGCCAGATCGGGGGATGCCGTAGAGCTGGCGGCGTATCTGGGCAAGAATGACAAGTTCGACCGATCAATCACCGACTTCTGCGACCGCTACGCCGACCAGAACGAGAAGGACTACCAGTCCTTCTCGGAAGCGATCCGGGCCGGGAGGCTGGAGGCCATCGAAGGGGTCTGAGGTGAGATAGACCTACTTGACCCGTTTGGGGGGCAAACCAGCCTGCACATGAGGAGAAAAGTGAACGACGAAACGGCATCGAGCAAGGGATGGCTGGCACTTGTCGCCCTGGCTACAGCCCAGTTCCTCATGGTGCTCGATCAGTCGGTGATGAACGTCTCCATCAGTGCGCTGGTCCAGGATTTCCACACGACGGTCACCACGATTCAGGCCGTCATCACCCTCTATTGCTTGGTGATGGCCATGCTCATCCTCACTGGAGCCAAGATCGGTGACATAATCGGCCGCCGCCGGGCGTTCGTGATTGGCTTGATCATCTATGCCTGTGGCTCGGCTCTAACCGCAGCTTCACAGTCGGTGGTAATGCTGGCTCTCGGCTGGTCGGTACTCGAAGGCATAGGAGCAGCCCTCGTCCTTCCCGCGCTCGCCGCTTTGATCGCTGGAAACTTTGAGGGCTCCCGGCGCAAGGTCGCCTATGCGATCATCGGGGGAGTGGCCGGAGCAGGAATAGCCGTCGGTCCCATTCTTGGCGGATGGGCAACGACGGAAGTTACTTGGCGGATCGTCTTTGTCGGTGAGGTGATCATAGTGGGGTTCATCCTGGTGATGGCGCCCAAGGTGGGAGACGCTCCACGTCCCGATCCCACGCCAAAGTTCGACTTCGTCGGATCTGTCCTCTCGGCAACGGGCCTCGGAGTCTTCGTTTTCGGTGTCCTCCAGTCCAGTACCTGGGGGTGGCTCAAGCCGAAGAACTCACCGATCACCATTTTTGGCTTCTCACTCACAATCTTTGTCATCGCCGCAGGTGGCGTTCTGATTTGGGGATTCGTGACCTGGCAGCGCCACCGCGAAAAGGCGAACCTCGACCCACTCGTCCATCTGTCGCTTGCCCGCATACCGCCAGTCAGATCTGGGTTGATCGGGCTGTTCAGTCAGAACCTGATCCTCATGGGCGTCTTCTTTGTCATTCCGCTCTACCTCCAGCTTGTGCTCGGACTCAACGCTCTCGAAACCGGGATCAAGATGTTGCCCGTCTCGATCACCATGTTCGCGACTGCCGCGATCGGATCAAGACTGTCGAATCGGTTCCCAGTGCGGGCCATCGTTCGGAGCGGACTGTTCATGACGATCGCCGGTACTCTCATCCTGCTTTCAACCATCAACCCAACCCTCTCTGACGTCGGGTTCGCCATCGGCATGGGCGTGCTCGGCATCGGTATGGGCTTGATGGTTTCCCAACTGGGCAACGTCGTCCAGTCATCGGTCGACGAGTCGGGACGGAGCGAAGCAGGCGGACTTCAGTACACGGGGCAACAACTCGGCTCATCGCTGGGTGTGGCCCTGATCGGGGCCATTGTGCTGATGGGCCTGACCAGCACCTTCATCTCCAACGTCGAGCACGATTCCCGCATCAGCGCCGATGTGTCGGCCCAGGTAGGAGTGGCAGCCGGTTCCAATACCAACTTCGTGTCGTCTACCCAAGTCGAGGCCGCAGCGAAGAAGGCGGGGCTCGACGGCGTAACCACAACCGCATTGGTTGACGATTACGAGTCGGCCCAGCTTCGGTCACTGAAGGCGGGCTTACTGACTGCCGCCCTACTCGCTCTCGTTTCGCTCGCGTTCACAAGGCAACTTCCCCATGACCGACCAACGGCTCGACGGAAAGAGGACCCGGCAGACATATCAACCTAGGTCGCACGTGCAAACGCCCGCGCCGTGCCCACATGTGGGACACAGTTGCCGGTACAGCAGGTCTGGACCCGCTGACGTGAAGTCGCGGCGGTTTGGGGCCGTTTGGTGTGCTCCCCCTTGCCTTCTCCTGCCGTCGAGCAGCGAGCAGCACCAGATCCGTCGATCTGGCCCCTCAGAGGGGTGTCGACCTCAATTTTGCGGTACGGCCGCTCGGGTGGAGCGATATGAATCGCTTGCTGGAGTGAGCAGGCGGCTCAGCACCATGCCAGATATCGATCCCCGAGCCGGCGATCACTGACAGGTGCAGTTATGGGTCTGCCGGGGCATGCGGCAAAGAGGTAACAGCATCTCAGGTCGCTTCCCCGACGCCTAAAGTCCATCTTCTGCCATGATGGCGAGTACTACGTCAAAGGAGTATCTGATCATGGCGGTTCTGGTTGAGAATATGTTTCCGGTCGGGGTGACCAACGAGTTGCTCGATGCTGTCACCGACGAGATGGGCGTCGACGCCGAAATCCCGCCCGGTGCGATCCTGCATGTGCACTTCGAGAAGGGCGGCCGTGCTCACGGTGTCGACGTGTGGGACTCGGTCGAGGCCTATCAGCAGTTCGTCGAGTCAACGCTTGTGCCAGCCTTGGGCAAGGTCGCATCGGCACAAGGCCTCGATCCGTCCAAGATGGGCGAGCCCGAAGTGACGATCACCGAGGTCCACCGCCTAGTTCGCTAAGGGAGGACCCCTGGACGACCCACAGTCTCAAGTCACGCATATCCGGCGTGGTCCTGGCCTCCGATGACGGAGCTAAGGGGATGAGACAAACTGTCACAGCCATGGAGCCTCCCGACACAAGCTACGTCGCCATCGGCGACTCCGATGTGGCTTAGAAGGTCCTCGGTGATCTCAGCGCACCCCGAGTCGGCGATCGGCGCGGAATCCAGTTGCAACCTGGTCCGGGAGCACTAGGCGATAGTTGTGCATCGAGCACGTCCTGGGCCTTAGCCGTGTGTAAGCCGTACCTGTATTGGCCGCGTGCCCCAGTCCGATCCAAGCTGTTCATCGTCAACCGGGAAGATAAACGATCGTAAGAAATAGCTCCGGCTTGGCTGGTCCAAAAAGGACCGAGCACTTCGTTTCAACGTACTTTGTATCATCACAAGTTGAGATAAACTCTCGTGGGCCGATCTGCTGGACCGATAAGTGGACCTCCTGGGTGCCAAAAGACGCAACCACTTTCACGTCATAGGCGATCGAGGAAGGCGTGAAAAAGCAGCTCGGAGAGGTATCGACCGTGAAGTGGCTCACCTCGACTGGCATTGGACCGGGGTTTCGGTTGTCGGGAGTCGGCTGTGGTCGGGGCACATGAGCCACAAAGGAATCCCCAGAGGCGCACTTGCTGGCGGCGACGGTGACGTTAGCGTTCACGCCAAGGCCGCCACTGTCACTGGGATTCTCACCGTCCATATAAAACGGCACGTCATACGACGAGCCACCGTTGGTGTTCTGCGTCGGAGCAGTCATGCCGACAATGGGCTGGTTCAGCGGCGAGGAGCCGGCCGAGCCGAAGAAGCCGGCGTCACCATAGGAGAAGACCCCGCCGTCCGACGCCACTAGCCAGTAGCCACCGCCATCGGGGGTGGAGGCCATGCCGACCATGGGCTGGTTCAGCGGCGAGGAGCCGGCCGAGCCGAAGAATCCGGCGTCACCGTAGGAGAAGACCCCGCCGTCCGACGCCACCAGCCAGTAGCCACCGCCATCGGGGGTGGAGGCCATGCCGACCATGGGCTGGTTCAGCGGCGAGGAGCCGGCCGAGCCGAAGAATCCGGCGTCACCGTAGGAGAAGACCCCGCCGTCCGACGCCACCAGCCAGTAGCCACCGCCATCGGGGGTGGAGGCCATGCCGACCATGGGCTGGTTCAGCGGCCAGGAGCCGGCCGAGCCGAAGAATCCGGCGTCACCGTAGGAGAAGACCCCGCCGTCCGACGCCACCAGCCAGTAGCCACCGCCATCGGGGGTGGAGGCCATGCCGACCATGGGCTGGTTCAGCGGCGAGGAGCCGGCCGAGCCGAAGAATCCGGCGTCACCGTAGGAGAAGACCCCGCCGTCCGACGCCACCAGCCAGTAGCCACCGCCATCGGGGGTGGAGGCCATGCCGACCATGGGCTGGTTCAGCGGCGAGGAGCCGGCCGAGCCGAAGAATCCGGCGTCACCGTAGGAGAAGACCCCGCCGTCCGACGACACCAGCCAGTAGCCACCACCATCGGGGGTGGGCACGCTCGCCGCCCTGGCGGAGGGCGACGGCATAAGCCCACCGGTTAGCAACATACTCACGAGAACTACGATGGAAACCAGAATCCGTTTCAAGCTCGCCCCTAGTCGAATATCGAGCCCCATGCCGTGCGCCTGACCGAGGTTTAGCACAGGCGAGAGATTCGTTGCACCGGGTTGCTTTTGGCGACTCAGACGATGACCCCTGCCGAGCAGATGAGCGCCCAAGGTGGGCCGTCCGTTCAGGTCCCGGTGGATCTCGGTGCTGAGGTTCTTATTTACAACCTACGCCCATGTGAGTTGCTCTACGCTCGCCCTCGTGGGGACCCTGACAGACCCTATTGGCGAAAGCGTTCCCAGATCGCTGCCTCTGCGCCGAGCCGCCGTATGGAATGAACGTCGATCGGCCGTGAACTGCTGTCGCCTTCGATGGGGCTCGTGTGGGCGTCGGTCCCGTACTCGATCGATGCGTGCCGGAGGTTCGACGGGATGCCAAACAGGTCCTCCGACTTCTTGAGGACACGAAGGAGAAGCCGCGGTTTGTCGAACACGATGCAGGCGCCCGTGTCACCTATCAGCCTTCTTGCCGGGGAGTTCGGCGACGGCCTTGACCCGTTCGAGGGTGGTCAGCATGTCCCGGCGGTTGCGTCGTTCCCGCAGGAACCCGCCGAGTGGGCGCCAGATCCTGGTGAGGAAGTTGTCACCGAGGTCGAACGACTCAGTGACGTCAGTTCCTCCGTCGTCCGTGACGTGAAACTCGTAGCGCCAGGTGTTCACGGGCCGGTCGCCCATGATGACCGCGAACTCGAAAACCTGTCCGGGCACGCACTCGGTGATCTTGCACGTGGTCCAGTACAAGACGGGCCAGTTCTCATTCCGCTTTACGTGACCCCGATACCTCGCGCCGACCGTCGGACCGGTGGCCCCGTCGATCCACTCGGCCTCGACCACCTCTGGGCTGTATTCGCCCATCTTCGTGATGTCACTGACGAGCCCCCAGACCTTGTCCGGTGGAGCGTCGACGTGGAGATTGATTGCAGCGCGCATGCCAGCAGACACTAGAGCGTTGTACGACAGGAGTCAGCCTCGGACAAAGCGGGCTGACCCCTCCTCACGTCAGGGATCTTGAGATCGACGGCCAGGGGCGACAGCCGTAGGCCCCATCCGCGGCTGACCCCTCCTCACGTCAGGGATCTTGAGATCGACGGCCAGGGGCGACAGCCGTAGGCCCCATCCGCGGCGGTCACCCCCATGGCCTCTCCCTCCCGTGGGCCCCTGCCCCCGCTCGGGTGGGCGCTCCGGGGTGCCGTGGCCGGGGTCTGTCGGAGCCTGAGTGGCTTGCCGCCACTCGACCAGCCGGACCCGGGTGCGTCATGCCCGCCCCTGGCGAAGTCGAAGGTGCGGCGCCGTCATCGAGCCTGTGGCTCCCGACCTCGAGAACGAGATCCCTCTGATGAGCATCCCGTTCCAGTTGGTGCACGGCGAGCTGAAGCTGCTCGCTTCGGGCGACGAGGCCGGTGCCCGCTCCACCTTTGACAAGGACAAAGAAGCGGCGCACCGGTTGCTGCGCCGAAGCCTCGGGCATGACACACAAGAGCCACTAACTAGGCCCCGTAGAATCAGGCCGCCCACTTTGACCGACGTGGACCAATCAGGGACGGGACCCCGCCAGCAGCTCGATGCGGCGAGCGAGATTGACGGCGTGGTCACCCAGTCGCTCGTAGAAGCGGGCCAGAAGGGTGACCTGGGCGGCGATGGTCACTGGCATCTCCTCCGCTGCCACCTCACGAGTCAAGCGTTCGTGGAGGGTGTCCATCTCTTCGTCCGCCTTCTCCAAGCGCTCACCGACTCGGTTGCGCTCCCCAAAGGCGTCGGCTGCCTCTTGCCACATCTCGTTGGCCACTTCGGTCATGAGCTGAACGATGCCTCGGCTCCGTGGGCTCATGTACGTCCCCAGGTGGTCGACGGCACGCTGGGCCACGTGCTCGGCCAGGTCAGCGCTCCGCTCCAGCTCGGGGATGATCAGGAGCAGACCGACCAAGTAGCGCAGCTCGTCGCCTTGGACAGGCCGTTCCTGCAATTCATCCCAAATGAGTAGCTCGACCTCTGCGGTCAGGGCGTCGACAGCCTGGTCTCCGTCGATGACCGATTGCCCAAGAACTGCCTCACCGTTGAGGAGGGCATGCGTGGCCCTGGCAAGGGCCTCAGACACCAGGGCGAAGAGCTGGATGACCTTGTGGTCGATGGAGGCGAAGCCGGGTTCGGGCGGTGTCATGGCACGCAATGTTTACCCACGAACTGGGATTTCACTCAGAACCATCGAAGTGCTCTGGCCTGTGAGTGCGGTGTCCCGGGCTGTGTCGGGGCGCGCGCCGCCTTTGACCCGATTTCTACGTTCTCTCTCCTCTCGTCTCTCCGTCCTTGGCCGTGGGTGGGACAGGCAAGAGGGAGAACGGCAAACGACCCGAAACCGGCCTGCACCAGTCCGCCCCAGGCCCGGCAGCCTGCGGCGATGTCACCCGGAAAGCCAACCCGAAAAGGGAACCGAGGGGCAGAGGGGCGAGGGCGGGAGGACCTCCGTTTGGCCCTGATGCTGTCCATGCGGCGCCCGAGAGTACCCTTGACGTCGATGAGAAGGTACTTCACGTGGCGCTGCATTCTTCTCCATGGACTGGTCCTGATCGTGGCGTCCTCCTGCTTCTTGCTTGGCCTGTGGCAGTATCATGCAGCGCGCAGCGGTAATACGTTGAGCTGGGCATATACCTTCGAGTGGCCAATCTTTGGCCTCTATGCCATCTACGTGTGGTGGCGGTTGATCAACGAGAAATCTACTGCCCTGGCGCGGCTTTGGGCGGCCCGGGACCGCACTGCCGCGGCCGCGTCTGGCATGCCCTTGGAGGAGGTTCCGGGGTGGGCCTTGGACAAGGACCTGTCGGCGGCGGTGATCCAAGCCAGCCTGGGAACCCCTGGGTCGCCCATGTTGGCCGGTGGCCCACGGACCGAGGCTCTTGAACCACATGACAAGGAGCTGGCCGACTCCCAGATGGTTGGCTCCATCACCGCTGACGGCCCTTCCGAGGCGACCGGCGACGACCGCCAGCCCGTGGATGCGCAAGTCGTCAGGGTCAAAGTGGCGGTCGACAAGGACCTGGATGCATACAACCGGTACCTGGCCGAGCTCAACAGGAGCGACCCGCCGAAGCGCTGGTGAACCCGGAGCGGGCCGCCAAGCGGTGTTCCGTTCGCCCCTCCGTCGATAGGGGGCGTCATGTCTCGGCGGTTGTGCGGGTGGAGCGCCGGCCGGAAGTGGTGAGGGTGGCTACGGGGGACGGGGAGAGAGACCGTTGGGGAGGAAATCGCTCGAAGGATGTCGGACCTGTAGCGTCGCTCAGCCTCCACGAATGAGCAGGGCCCGGATGGTTTGATGCGGCCTGGGTGGGGCAGGGGCATGGCTCCAACCTTCCTTCAACAAGTTGTCGACCAGGTCCCTGGCCACTTACAGACTTGCCTTCCGCGATACGAGTACCGAGCCGGATGCGCTTGCATTTCGAGGATACTCGCACTGCTCGTGGTTCCACTGTCAGTGGGAATAGACCACTTAGGTGCTTCCATCGCGATTGGCCATTCCGGTATCGATCGGCGACGGCGAATTCGAACCGCAGTGATCTTTGGAGTCTTCGAGGCCGCAATGCCAGTGGTTGGCCTCCTGCTAGGGCACTCCTTGGCCCATGACCTGGGGACCGCGGCCAAGCCCATCGGTGGCGCCCCGTTGGGTCTTGTCGGCGCCTATGCCATCGTCGGCGAGAAGGATCCCTCGAAGTATAGGAAGCCAATCCTCAAGGCCTGATTCTCATCGATGGCGCCCTGAGCAAGCCATTGACAATCTCGTGATTGGCTTCGCCCTTGGGACTATCACGTCAACCTGGTGGTTGCGGCGGGTCACTATCGCTGCGATTGGCATTGGACTCTCACTATTCGGCCTGGAAATCGGCGGCCGCCTTGGGGAACGCCTAGGGCGACGGGCCGGTCTCGTCGGAGGTGCCGTCCTCATCCTGGTTCGGGTGGCTATCGGGACGGGCCTCCTACAGAAGTGCATGTCCCGCGGGTAGGCCTGCTGAGTCTCGTGCCCGAGGCAATCGAACCGATCGTGTCGTGGCCCGACAATGGAGTATCTCGATGACTGATCACGCACTGTACGACGACGTTCCGCACCACCGAATGAAAGCGAAGCTTGAGGGTACGGGTCATCTGCAAAAGGTGTACTGGCCGACCGGTTGGCAAGGGCCGAGGCCCGGTGGGCCTCCCGACTTCGATCCACAGGATGTCCGCATCGGAACGATTGCCGCGCGACGAGCCTCGCGGCCCCGACACCAGCTCGGTGATCGCCACTGCACGTATGGGTCGGTCCATGGGCAGGATGAAGAGGAGCAGCACGACAAGGCCAACCTGTCCGAGTGTGGCGAGCATGGCCCGCATGACAGGTCGGCGCCGTTGACGGGGGCAGGCCATCGACGGGAGCCCATGCGCCACCTGTCGGCGTCAGCAGATGCCCCTTCAGGCCCGGCCGGGGCGGTGCTCGCCGTCGACTTGGTGCTCCGTTTCTGGAGGAGATTGGCTCCGAGCATGACCAACCAAGCGACCCCGACTCCGGCCAGGGTGAAGAGGACTCGATCGAACTCAGCAGTGTGGTTGGTGGGGTGGGACAGGTCCATGCCGATCAGGACCATGCCCGCGATGGCGGCGCAGTAGATGGCGTAGTTCACGGCCCGGATGGAGGCTGCCGCGGCTCCGAGTAGGATGATCACCGCGTCGAGGGCGTGCATGTTACCGACCAGGAAGAGAAAGACGGTGGCCACCAGGGCACCGAGGAAGGCTCCGATCAGGCGCTGTTCGGCCATGAGGGCGGTCTGGTCGAGACTTGCCTTCATGGCCACCAGGGTGGCGACCGGCATCCATTCGGCGTTGGGGAGGGTCAGTCCGATGGCGATGGCGATGGCGATGGCCACGGCGAGTGCTCTGATGATCATGAACATGACGACCGGTTTGGCGAGCTTGGTTACGTTCATGTCCCCAGGGATCTCTGGAATGTGGGACGCCTGGGCCTGCCTTCCCCGAGCGATCCAAGCGACGAAGGTGAAGGCAATCCAGAAGGCCGCACCTCCGAGCCAAGCGATGGCCTGACCCCACCAATCGGACCGGGATGGGTTGAGATGCTCGCCCGCGGGGACTGAGATGGCAATGAGGAACCAGGCGTTGAGCATGAGGCCAGAGGTGAATCGGTGGACACCGAATTTCAAGGCAATGCCACTGACCAGAGTGACAGCAAATGCGGCGAGCACGACCCATCCCCAAGGTCCTCCTCCTACGGCAAAGCCAAGTGCGGTCAGGAGTCCGCCGACGATGCCGACCCAAGCCATCTCTCGGAGCCGAACATCGTAGATGCCACCAGGATCGCTGAGGGCCACGAAGAGGATCGCGAATGTGGCGCTCAGGAGGAACTTGTCCTTGTCGAGGACCCCGAGCACGATCAAGGGCACCAAGAGGACTCCGACAACCTCCAAGCTCCGAGGGATATTGATCCCCTTCAAGTTGAGGGCGAACACCTTTGTCATCTGGTTCATACCTGGACCCTTCACCGGTGGAATGGTTCAATCGCTACGTGGCAACATCTGTCGCCCAGCGGTGATTTGGGCAGAGATCGATTCCCCCGACGGCACGTATCACCTTCGGTCAAACCTATGCAAGTCGCCCGACCTGGCTAGGTCAAAGGCCCGTCAGGCGGCCCGGGTACACGGGAAGGTGTCAACAAAGAGCGGCCGGCGTCCGCTCGTCGACGATCGGCCGACCCTGGATCGTCCCTGCCGGCACACGACGAAAAGGTAGAGGCCTCGACGACGACGGCCTCGGTCGGTGCCGGCTCAAGCAACCCTGGCCCGAACTGGTCAAATCCGAACGGCGGTAAGCCAGCGTTCACAAAAGGCCGCCCTCACGCTATGCGCTCGTGGTGGCGACCACGGATCGGCCAGTTCGAATGGCACTGTCGGCCAGGGCCTCGATCAGGTAGAGCCGGGGAGCGGTTTGCCGAGTGCCCACGACAGCGCGGTCAAGGCATCGCTCGGCGTCCAGGCGGGCTGGGGAGGGTGCTTCAGATGGTCCACTCCCTGGGTCGACAAGAACCGGCGCAGCTCGGGGGGCAACGTGCCATGAAAGGCAGGGGTGGAGGCGTTGGCGAAGACGATGTGACCCGCCGGCGTCACGAGCATGTACCCGTCGGAATGGTTGATGTCGTACGTGAGCGGCTGGTGGGTGAGCCAGTCGATGGACGGGGGACTGTCCTCAGGAACCTGCTCATAATAGAAACCGAAGTACTTGGCCAGCTCGGCGAGGCTCGCTGGTGTTTCGGTCGTGAGGTACCAGTCGGCCCCCGTGAGCTTGGCATAGGCAGCCAGGCGAGCGACCGTGTCCCGTCCAGGATCGACCGACACCTCCACGATGGCAACCTTGGATGCCTCCCCGCCATGAACCAGGGCCCGCTCCACCTGGACGAGGTTGCCGGTCGTCATCGGGCAGATATCGGTGCACAGAGTCAGAAAGGGAACGATCATCAATGTCTTGCCCCGAAGCGAGCCGAGGGTCACCGCCTGTCCATGCTGGTCGGTCAGAGGAATCTGGGCGATTCCCGCGGGGATGACCCGATTCTGAACGAGGCCACTTGAAGCTGGGGGTGGTGCCGGTGCGCCTGATGCCGAAGCCGAACATGACCCAAGTGCCGATGCCATGGCCAGGATGGACGCCACCACAACCGCCATGCGCTTCGTCGTTCCGGCCCTCATCGGTTCCCTTGCTCATCTCCTACAGCCAGTAGTACTACTACACGGTGAGCAACTTTCTGGAGCGGGGCACCTCAGCTTGCTCGAGTGCCTGCTGCAGCCAGGAGATATCGCGTAGACTCAACGGGGCGACCTCGAACGCAGGTTGACGGACCAGCTGTGGGTCGTCGATCGGTACGGAGCGCACCGACCCCTGGCCCTCCGGCCATCGAAGGGTCGTACCAACAACCCCTCGTGAAGGTGTAGCCCGCTGACGATGGCTGCTCTCGCGGGTATGGGGCCCGAGCTACGTTCTGTTTGTGCTGATTCGGATGCAAGCACCGTGGGGCGCACCCGGCCTTGCCGGCACGCCCGCGGCCCTCTCCGCGGGGCCCGGGTCGAGATGGCTGGGTTGATGGCGTCGGATCCGACGGACCTTGAGAGGCTGCTCGACAGCGGGGACACCGTGACGCACTTCCTCGAAACACTCACCGGTGAGTTGCTCGTCGCTGAAGTGGTTCGTCAATATCCGGTGACGGCAGGCAGAGACAACCCACTCGGCGTGACGGCCGGCCATGCGGCAACACATCGGATTTCGGTGCTCAAGGGGCGCTCAACCGACGTTGCCTATCTCTACGCCGAGTCGACGTTCGTGCCGGAGCGACTTCCCCACGAGGTACGTGCGCAGCTGGAACGAACCAGCGACCCGATCGGCCGCGTACTCGTGGCCCATGGGTTGGGGCTACAAAGAGAACCACTGCCCCAACGGCGGCCAGTCGGAGTGCATTCGCCGAGCACCGATGTCGACTTGGCCTCCGAGATTGTGTGGTCGCGCCGGTACCGATTGACCATCGACGGTCAACCGGCCTTCGCCATCGGCGAGTGGTTCTTCCGTTCCGTGCTCGACGCGCTCGATCGGGACGCAGGAAACTGAGCCTGGGGCCTCCTAGCCTTGGTCAGGACGCCGAAGGGCCGGAATGTGTGATTGGAAGAGCTCTGTCCGATCAACCATGGGCAGTCGATCGGGCTGAGGGCTTCACTTCCCCATTTGCCGCACAACGCGATCGACGTGTTTGATCCGCAACTGAGCGATGAGCCACTCGTTGGAGCGAGTCAGCTGTCGTTCGGCTGGAACGTGGTGCAATCCCACTGGACCGTCGGTCGTCGACCCACAACGTCGGCAAACCGACATCCGCCCATTCGTCTCTGGAGCGTGGTGCTCATCGAGCTGGTGACCTGCGTGTGATGCGTCGGGTGAGACCATGATCCTCCGATCGCTTGGCCGAGCCATTTCGTGCCGACTCCGAGCAAGAAGGAGTACACCAAGCCCGAGGTGAGCGAGGTTGTCCTTCGCCCAACCCTACGCCACTGGGCCGAGGACCGAGGGCCGTTCGGATGTGGCCTGCTCGCGGAAGGTAACTCCGGCTATGTGGGCCGCTCTACCGAAGAGGAGCGGGAACGGCCAGCCCAGAGTCCTTGGCATCGCCCCCGCCCCCGGACTCGGTCTCGTGGTCGGACTGGTCGATGCCGATGTTGGGCAGGATCCGGTCCAGCCAGCGGGGGAACCACCAGTTCGACTTGCCCATCAGGATCATCACCGACGGCACGATCGCCATGCGGATGACCACTGCGTCGATCAGGATTCCCCCTGCGAGCCCGAGTCCGAACTCCTTGATGACTCGCTGTCCACCGAGGATGAACGATCCGAAGACGAGGATCATGATCAGTGCTGCAGCCGTGATGGTCTTGCCCGTGGTGGCGAGCCCGTTGCGGACGGCCAGCTTGTTGTCGCCCGATTTCACCCACTCCTCGTGGATCCGGGTGACCAGGAAGACCTGGTAGTCCATGGATAGACCGAAGACAATGGCGAAGAGCATGACGGGGAGGAACGATTCCACCGGTCCCGTCGAATTCACTCCGAGCAGGGAGCCGAGCCAACCCCACTGGAAGACGGCGACCAGTATGCCAAACGCCGCACCGATCGAGAAGATGTTCAATATCGCCGACATGAGGGGAATGACCAGACTTCGGAAGACCACCGCCAGCAACAGGAAGGACAACAGCACCACCAGACCGATGAACAGGGGCAGCTTGGCCGACAGCACGTTGGCGAAGTCCACGAACAGAGCTGTGGAACCCCCCACGTACACCGTGAGTGCAGATCCTGCCACCGCTTTGGGGACAACGGTCTGGCGAAGGCTATTGACGAGGTCCGTCGTCGCCTTGTTCTGCGGCGACGTGGTCGGATACACGTTGACTAGGGCCACGTCAGTGCCATCCTTGGCTGGAATCAGCATCGGAGGCACCACCGTGGCGACACCAGGTTGGGCGGCGACATCTTTCACCAGACGATCCAGCGCATCCTGATCGGCGGGACCGCGAACCTGGGTGACCAACTGGAGAGGACCATTGAAACCGGGCCCGAAGCCCTTGCTCAACATGTCGTAGGCCTGGCGGGTTGTCGTACCGGTCGGGTCATTGCCTTGATCCGAGGATCCGAGCTGGAGAGAGAAGAACGGCAGGGCAACCAGCACGACGATGGCGAACGCGGCAATGGCCGGAACCACCGGCCGTCTCATGATGGTGTCTGCCCACCGGGGCCAGAAGCCCTTGGTGCCCGCGCCGACCACTCTCGGACCGTTGAGCTTCAGGTTCGCCTTCTGTCGACGTGACAGCACCCGTGGACCGATGAACCCCAGCAATGCGGGTATCAAGGTCAGGGCGGCGAACATGGTGAGGGCGACGCCCAGCGCGGCCGATACGGCCAGCCCGTAAAGAAACGTGACCCCGAGAGCGAACATTCCGAGCAGGGCGATACAGACGATGACGCCGGCGAACAGCACGGCCCGACCTGATGTATTGACCGCGTTCACGATCGACGACTCGGTGTCCCCACCGGCGATGAGCCCCTGTCTGTGCCGGGTCACGATGAAGAGGGCGTAGTCGACCCCGACACCGAGCCCGATGAGCAATGTGAGCTCGGTGGCGAACTGGGGCATCTTCATGACGTGGCTGAGCAGACCGATCATCCCGGTGGCGATGCCCAAAGAGGCCAAGGCCGATATCAGGGGAAGGGCCATGGCAAAGATCGAGCCGAAGACGAAGAGCAGCACGATCGCGGCGAGAAGGATGCCTATGCCCGTGGCGTTCAGCGAGATCTTGTTCGTCACTTCAGCCAGCTGGCCGCCGACCGCGATGTTGAGGCCCTGACCGTCTGCGCTCTTGGCCGTATTGACCAGGGCGTTGGCCGTACTGTTGGGGATGTTCTGTGCCTGGCGATCGAAGGTGACGGTGGCAAAGGCAACCGTCCCGTCCTTGCTGATGCGGGCGGAGCCGCCAGGGGTGAAGGGCGAGACGATATTGGTGACATTCGGAACTTTGGCCACCTTGGCCAGCATCTCGTTGATCCGTTGCTCGATCGCCGGATCTGTCACCCGCGCCCCGCCCGAGGTACCCATGACGATCTGCTCCGAGTCGCCGGACACCTTGGGGGAGACCGACTGCAGGAGCTGGATTGCCTCGGTCGATTGCGTCTTCGGCAGGGAGAAGCTGTTCGAGTAGGAGCTTCCGGCCGATCGAGCGATCAGCGTCACCACGACGAGGACCGCCACCCAGAACAACACGACGATCCGACGGTGTCGCACACACCATGTCGCTAGTCCACGCATCAGAACAACGATCCTCTCTCACGGTATGGCTCCGCAAAAACGGTATGGCTCCGCAAAAACAGGTGAGGCACAAGAGTCTCATCATGAATATTGCTTGTCAAATCGTAAGATGGTGGTGTTTACTATCAGCGATGGCACAGGGACTGCAGGTTCGGGATCGCACGACGTCGGCCATACTCGACGCCGCGGCCACGGTGATCGCCGAGCACGACGACTCGGCCAGCATGGCCGACGTGGCCACCGCGGCCGGGATCAGTCGGGCAACCCTCTACCGTTACTTCGCTTCGAGAGATGAGCTGCTTCGCGCCCTGGCCTCTGCGGCCATCGACGATGTCAGCGCACACCTGGACGTAGCCGACCTGGAGACGGTCCCGGTGCGTGAGGCACTGGCCCGAGTGACCCGGGCGGTCATCGCCTGCGGCGTCAAGTTCGCGGTCATCGTGGAGGACCACCGGTATGTCGATGCCGAGGATGTCGATCGGCGGGTCGGCAATCGGATTCGGGCGGTCTTTGAACGAGGGATAGCCGACGGGACGCTACGCCGCGACCTGCCGGCCGAGGTCCTGGCTCAACTGTTCGGCGCCCTTTTGAGAGGGGCATTCCGGTCCATGGTGCACTTCGACGACGGCGTCGAGCGGGCGAGTGCGGCGGTCTGCAGCCTCTTTCTGCACGGTGCCGAGGTCCACGGCTGTGATCGGACTTCCTCGAGCGAGCGGTGAGGGCCCTCGGGCTCGCCGAAGACCGCCAGTATTGGCCCAAACGGGTGGCTCAGCCCGGGTCAGGTCTGGTTGGCCACGGGCGCCGTTGGCGTGGCTCCGGCCGGGCAGGCTCGGGGGTCCCATGGCTGGAGGCTCGACACGGGCGCCGACGGTTGTGCGATGGCGGACGCGGCCGGGGAGGTTGTCGTTGTCGTGGCGGGCGTCGTCGTTGTGGGAGAACCACTGGTAGCTCCCGCGGCCGGGGCGGCCACGGCCGACGGGGCGCTCACCGCGAACTGGGTGCCGGTCACCACTGTCACCTGGGCGCCGTCGGTGACCTGGCTCGGGTCGTAGCCCATGATGACCGAACCCGACATCGAGCGGGCCACCGCCTCGGCCGCTGCCTCGGTGGCCGGAGCGCGGGACCCGTAGTACACGAAGGTCTCGGCCTCGTCGCCCACCGGCGTCGTGTCACCCACGCCGACGGTGTGGAAGCCGAGCCCGGCGAGCGCCGATGCGGTATCGGTTGCCTGGTTGTAGGCCCCGCTGCCGTTCATGACCGACACAGTGACCTGCGACGGAGCCGGGAGCGGAGTACCCGTCATGGAGCCGATGGTCGGTCCTATCCCGAGAACCTGGTCGATGGCCTGTTGGTCCTGCGACTGCGCCGGGAACTCGACGTCTCCGTAGCTCCCGCCCTGGTAGACGAGGCTCCCACCGGCTCCCTGCGGGTCGGTCACCACGGCCACAGGCAGGGTGAGCTGGGGAACCGAGTTGACATTGACCGAGTGGAAGGCGAGCACGAGGCTCGACATGTCACTCACCGACCAGGATTGGTCGAAGGTGAGGTCGCTCTTCACCGAGTTGATGAGGTTGACATCGGTGATGGGGTTGCCGAGCCCCTGTTTGGCAACGGCCGTGCCCAGTACCCGGAGGAACTCATGGTCTCGGCGGATGCGGGCCAGGTCACTCAGGTTCTCCTGGGGCCAGGACTCGGCGTACGAACTGGTCGTATCGCTCGATTTGTACTGCAAGTGGCGGGCCCGGACGACCTGGAGGGCCTGAGTGCCGTTGAGGTGGACGCACGCCGCCGCCTGAACGTTCAGGCCCGAATAGGCGTCGAAGACGGACATCGGGAAGGACATGTTGATGCCACCGAGGGCATCGACGATGTTGGCGAACTGGTCGAAGTTCAAGGAGACGGCGTGCTGGATGGGGATCCCGAAGTCCTCCTGGATGGCCGCCACCAGCTGGGTCAGTCCTTGATAGAGGCCGGCGTCCACCTTGTTGGCCCCGTCGCTCCGGGCATTGGGGATGAAGAGGTCGCGTGGGATCGAGAGAAGGGCCAGCCGGTGATGTGTCGGGTCGGCGTGGAGGATCATGATCACGTCGCTGTTCACCCCGTTCACACCCTGCGAGCACAGGCCGTACGCCCCGTTCTGTACGGTCAGGGCGCAGCGCGAGGTGGAACCCACCATCAAGATGTTCTCTGCGCCGGCCTCGGCGCCGGTCGTGAGTGCTCCGTGGAGCCCCTTCACCGTCACCCGGTGCAGGTCGTGGGTCAGATAGTAGAGATAGCCCGCCCCGCTGCCGACCAAGACCAGCAACACGGCCAAGGTGATCAGGATCCCCCGCTTGATGCGACGGCGGCGGCGGGTGTGAGCGACGCTCCGGCGCCGGTCGGACCGACTGGCAGTCTGGGGCTCCATCGCCTCGGCCAAAGCCAGCAGGCCCACGTGGTTGGCGACCAGTTCGGATCCATGTCTGTCATTGGCTTCCGGACCCTCGTCGAGCTCGTTGGTGGCCGTTGGGCCGCCCTGATCCGGCCGGGGACGCAGGCGACTCGGTGAGGGGTCATCAGGACCGTGACGATCAGGGCCGTCTCCGGTCATGGCCGGTCACCCTACCAACGCCGGTGGCGAAATTGGCTTCGCCACGACCCGGGTCGGGGCTCGAGCCGGACGTCGGTCCGATGTGGGTTTGCACACCGACACCCTGAGGAGTTCCACTACCTCGGCGCGCCGGGCGCGACGACGAGCTGACCACGATCGAGCGTGGCTGGGGACAACTGGACGGGCAGGGTGGGCCGGCGATCAGCGGGAGGTCAGTAGGTCGACGACGAGCCCGGTGTCGCTCAGGTCCCTGAGAACAGCCTTGGGGCCGAGCGCCTCGAGCTCGACGAAGTCGTGTCGTCCCGTCGACACCAGGAGGCACTGCGCCCCGCCGGCGCGTGCGCATGCCAGGTCCCGCGGCGTGTCGCCCACGATCCACGTCTCTTCGGGCCGATAGTCGATTCCCCTGAGCTCGCGCTGCCGCTTCCAGGCCAGAGGAAGCAGGCTCCGTCGATCGGAGTGTTCGATGCCGTAGGCACCGACCTCGAGGTCGAGATACCGATCGAGGCCAAAGGCGGCCAGCTTCAGTGCGGCATTGGCCGCGATGTTCCCGGTGAGTACGGTCTGCTCGACTCCGGCGATGGCCCCCAGTCGGGCCAGCGCGCCTTCTCCACCCGGGCAAGCCCATCCCTCGGCGGCGACCCGACCGACTTGGCGGGCAAACTCCCGCTCGAGCCGGTCGAGGACGGCGGGAGCATGAGCGGGGTCGGTGCTCCCTTCGAGGGCCAGGTACTCCTCGACGATCTGGCGGTCGGTCTTTCCGCTCATGACCACGAGAGCTCGGGGCCGCGTCCCGAGCACCTGCTCGACCGCCTGGCCGAAGACGTCTGACCCGACCGGACCGCTGCGGACGAGGGTCCCGTCTATGTCCCAGAGGATGAGGCGCTTGTACGTGGTCGTGGTCAATTGCCGCCTTCGCGGCCACCATCGCTCCGAGCGGCACCGCCGATAGACACGATGCCAGTATGACGCTGACGGCGCCCGGCGAGTGGTGACGACCCGGGCGGGAGTGGGGACCGCGGCCCATCCTGGAACACGGTGACGGGGCCGCCCGACCGGTCGCCGTCGTCGGCCGAGGAGGGATACCGTCGAAGCGGTGGCCACAACGCATCATTCCGATCGCGCCGGCGGGAGGTCGGCGACCGTCCGGGTGGTCCGAGTAGCGGGCAGGACGGTGGGCACCCTGGGCACGTACCGGCTCGAGCTGGACGGCGAGCCGGTCGGTGGCATCAGGTCAGGCGAGGTGAAGAACTTCGCCGTCGTACCTGCCGAACATCGGTTGACGGTTCAGGTGCCCCATCGCGACGCGGAGGCCGACACCACGTTCACGGTGCGAGAGCACGAGATCGTGTTTCTGGAGTGTGCCCCCCGGGGAGGCCTCTTCAGTGCCATCCTCCGGTTGGTCCTTCGGAATCGCCAGTCGGTCGACATCAACCAGTGGGATTGAACAGTGGTGGCCAGGCGCCCGTCGGCTGGCCGGCAAGGGTGAGCTCCCGAGGCCAAGAGATCGGCTACAAGAAGTGGACGGCCACCTCGAGGCCCACGATGGCCAATCCCACGGCTGTGAGCACGGTGACGTAGAGGATTCGTCGACCGACCGATCGTCGTGCCCCTCCAGCGGTGGCGATCCCGACGCCGGCCAGGGCCAGGACCCCAATGACCTCGTCGATGACCAAGCCCGTCTCTGCTGTCCACGCCCCGAGAGCAGCGAGGATCATGACCACGGCGGCTGGGAGGGCGGCCGAGACGATGGGCCAGGAGTTCCGCAACTCGGCCGCGACGTCGGCTCTCTGGAGGTCTGCTCCCTCCCTTGCTCGTCTGGCCACCAGGTTGGAGACAGCGTGGGCCAGCCAGATGGCGATGGCGCCCACCACGATCACCCCCGTGGCCGAGACGGCGTTCAGGCGGGCCTCGAACGCGAGCCCTCCGATGGCCACCAGCGTGGCGATCGTCCCGTAGACATAGGCGGCCAGCCAGGTCACCACTCGCGGTGCGCTCCCCGTGTCGGTGGCCGGACCGGCCTCGGGAGTCGTACCGTCCGGCGGGGACCCTGCACTCGTGGTCGGGTCTATCTCGGCCATTCCCTTTATTGTGGCCGAACTCCTGGCTGCGCCCTGGTTGCCGACGGAATCCCGCCTTGTCCCATCAGTCCGTGAACCGCCGCTGGAGCGCCTCCAGCCGCTGATCCCACCTGCTCTCCACTTCGGTCAGCCAGGTGGCTGCACCGCCGAGGCTGGTGGGCACGACCCGGTAGCGAACCTCGCGGCCCTGGCGCTCGCCGACGAGCAGGCCCGCCGCGGCCAGGGCCGCGAGGTGCTTGACGACAGCCTGGCGTGACATCGGATAGGACTCGGCCAACGCCGTAGCCGTCAACGGGCCGTCCGTGGCCAGTTGATCGAGCAGTTGCCGTCTGGTTGGATCGGCCAGCGCGGCAAAGACGCTGCCGGCGTCGGTACTCGCCCAGGACAATGGGTCAGCGGGTGCCAATCGTCACGGGCGCACTGGCCCGGCTCCAGACCCCGACCAGGCGACTGTCCCACGGTGTCCACGTGGCCGTACTCAGGTTGCGGGCCGCCGCCGACCGGGCCTGAGCGGAGAGGGCCGGGCCGGACCCGGCCCGAGCCTGAGCGGACCGGTTCGCCGGCAACTGGCGCTCGGTAATGGTGAGGTCGGTTCCCTCTTCGTGGGGCTCGAGCCGGTACGTGACTTCGGACGCCCTGTCGTCTGCGTGGCCCTCCGGCCACCACCGGAATCGGAGGTGCTGGTCGGGGACGACCTCGTCGATCCTGCCGGCCCGGACCGCTCCTCCGTGCTCGAAGAACCGGGCCGCCCCGCCGGGGTGGAGGTCCCAGTCAACCTGGGCCCCGAACCAGGTCGAGAGGGTCGGGGGATCGGTCAGGGTCTCCCACACCTGCCGGGGGCTGGCAGGAATGAACAGGTGGCGCTCGAGCATGCGGGTCTCCTCCGGCTGGGTGTGGCTATCCGTGCAACTCCAGGGTTGCACAACTGGGCCGCCCATGCCTAACCTGCAACCAGTGAGTTGCAGATTAGCCGCCGAACCGATGCCAACACCGAGGAGGTCGCCATGGGCTACCTGGTCCCAACCGTCATCGAGCAGTCGCCCCGCGGTGAGCGGGCCTACGACATCTACTCCCGGCTGCTCAAGGACCGAGTCGTCATGCTCACCACCGAGATCAACGACGACAGCGCCGGCCTGTTGACCGCGCAGCTCCTGCACCTCGCGGCCGAGGACCCCGACAAGGACATCTCGTTGTACATCAACAGCCCGGGAGGGTCGGTCACCTCGACGTTCGCCATCTACGACACGATGCAGATCATCCGTCCCGACGTGTCCACCGTGTGCCTGGGCATGGCTGCCTCCGGTGGCGCCGTGCTCCTGGCCGGCGGCTCTGCCGGCAAGCGGTACGCGCTGCCCAATTCCCGGATCTTGATCCATCAACCCCACGGCGGGGCCCAGGGCCAGTCGATCGACATCGAGAACCAGGCGCGGGAGATCGCCTTCCTCCGCGGGCGGATCGAGCAGATCCTGGCCCATCACACCGGTCAGCCCATCGACCGCATCGTCGCCGACACCGACCGGGACTACATCCTCGGCGCCACCGAGGCTATCGAGTACGGCATGGTCGACGAGGTGCTCGAGCACCGCCGGCTGCGGGCCGCACCGGCCGAAGCCGGCTGAGCGGGTGAGGCCCTGACCCGGGCGCCCTCCGCCTATCGTAGGGCGTGGCCCGACGGAGGACCCCCCAGAACCGCTACGAGCTGCTGACCTGTTCGTGGCGGGGCCATGTCCTCGTCGGCACCGACGCGACCGAGGTGACGGCGACCGACACGTTGCTCGTGCGGGAGTCCGGCGGCTTGCGCTGGTACCGATGCCTGCGCTGCGACGCCTGGGTCCCCCAGGCGTATCCGGAGCACCCGACCCGGGCCTCGGTCCCGGGCCGCGACGAGATCACCCTCCCTGATCGAGGACCGTTGCTCCGCGACCGGTACGTGCTCCGGCTGATCGCCGTCGACCGGGCCATCCACGTCCTCGTCTTCGGATCACTGGCCGTGTTGTTCTTCATCTTCAGCCGCCATCAGACCGCGTTCCAACATGACTACACCCGCCTGATGAACGATCTCTCCGGGGGTGACCCGGCTTCGATCCATCTCCGCGGCATCCTGGGCCACCTGAAAAACGTCTTCCGGTACACGCCGACCCATCTGTACGAGCTCGGCATCGTCCTGGCTCTCTATGCGGCTCTCGAGGCGACGGAGATGGTCGGGCTGTGGATGGCCAAGCGATGGGCGGAGTACCTGACCTTCGTGGCCACGACCCTGTTCGTTCCGCTCGAGGTCTATGAGATCGTGCACGGGGTCAGCGCCTTCAAGGTGATCACCCTGGTGATCAACGTCGCTGTCGTCGTGTACCTGCTCTGGGCCAAGCGGCTCTTCGGGCTCCGAGGCGGCCATCGGGCCGAACACGAGCGTCGCCACCGCCTCAGTGGGTGGGAGGCCGTCGAGCGTGCGACCCCCGGATTCCGACCGGGTCAGTTCGAGAGGAGGGCACCAGAGGAGCCGACGCTTGACGCGGCCCGGCCGGAACCGGGTCGGGTGGACACGGACCCGCCGCTCGATGCGGCCCGGAGCACGACCGCCTGATCGGGGAGCAGTCGGCCCGAGAACGGACTTCCCTCACCGGTTCGGTCGCTGGCCACCTCGACGACCGGAGATGCGGCGTCGTGCGCAACACCGGCACCGGGATCGTCGATGCCGACGACGCCATCGGTGAAGTTCACCAGGACGGTCCAGCGCCCGTCCCCGTCGGCCCGACCGTAGGCGAGCACGCCCTCGGGGGCGGCCAACAGTTCGTGGCCGCCCCACCTGAGTGCCGGTGCGGCCTTCCTGAGCTGGAGGAGCCGGCGGTACAGATGGAGAACCGAGCCCGGGTTCTCACGCTGGGCCGAGTAGTTCCGGGACGCCGACTCGGGCGGGAAGGGGAGCCAGGTCGAGCCGCCATCGTCGACCGGCCACCCGTGGGAGGTCGACCCATCCCATGGGATCGGCGCCCGACACCCGTCGCGCCCGCCCGGGTCGACCCGCCGCTCGGGGGGGACGACCGCATCGATAAGGCCCAGCTCCTCGCCCTGGAACACGAAGGGGGTTCCCCGAAGGGTCATGAGGAGCACGGCGGCCGCGCGCGCCCGGGCCTCGCTCCGGCGCCCTCGGGTGGCATCGTCCTCCCCCGACCACGCGGCCCCGAGGTCGTAACGCGACCGGTGGCGTGGGTTGTCGTGGTTGGACAGCACCCAGGTCGGCCAGGCGTGGCGGGGATCGAAGGCGCTCGTCGTGTCCTCGAGGCACCGGCGCCACGCCGAGGCCTCCCATCGGGCGTAGAGCGGGGGGAAGTTGAACGACATATGGAGCTCGTCGCCGTTCCCGTAGTAGGTGGCGACGGCGGCACTCGAGAGGAGGTAGACCTCGCCCACCACCACCCGGTCGCCCGGATAGGCATCGACCAGGTCCCGGATGTGGCGCACCCGTCCGTGGGTGACGGCCACGTCGTTGAGGGCCGAGTGGGGGATGCCGGCCACCTCGGGGGGATCGTCGGGCAGGGCCGGGTCCTTGCCGATGCAGTGGATGACGTCCGCCCGGATCCCGTCCACACCCCGGTCGAGCCAGAATCGCAGCACGTCGTGCATGGCCTTCTCGACGTCGGGCTCGTCCCAGTTGAGGTCGGGCTGGGCCGCTTCGAAGAGATGCAGATACCACTGCCCGGATCCGGCGTCGAAGGTCCATGCCGGGGCGCCGGCCTCGAAGGCCGCCGCCCAGTTGTTGGGAGGTCCGCCGTCTGGGGCGGGATCGCGCCAGACGTACCAGTTCCGACGGGCGCTGTCTCGGCCCGATCGGGCGTCGGCGAACCACGGATGGGCATCGGAGGTGTGATTGGGGACCCAGTCGATGATCACCCGGATCCCGAGGGCGTGCGCGTCGGCCACCAACCCGTCGAAGTCGGCGAGCGTGCCGAACAGGGGGTCCACGTCGCAGTAGTCGCTGACGTCGTAGCCGAAGTCGACCATGGGGGAGGGATAAAAGGGTGAGAGCCAGATGGCGTCGATCCCGAGCCAGGCCAGGTCGGCCAGCCGGGCCCGGATGCCGGGGAGGTCGCCGATACCGTCGCCCCCGGAGTCGGCGAACGAACGAGGGTAGATCTGATAGACGGTGGCGCCCCTCCACCAGGGCTGCGACCCGGACCGCGACCCGGACGGCGAGGGCCGCGAGCTCACCACGTGAGGCCGAGCGTCGCTCGCATGGTCGCTTCGAACGAGGCATCGTCGAGCTCCCGGCGCAGGGCCAGGACCATCTCGGCGTCGGCGCCCACCTCCACCCGGAGCGGCGTCCCCGGGTCCTCCAGCGCATCGGCGATGGCCACGGCCACGAGGGCCGGTTCCGAGCGCCCGGACGGCCCGGTCACGGTGGCGGCGACGCTGTCCCACTGTTCCCAGAGCTCGCGGTAGGCACCGGGACCCTGGTGTTCACCGACGTCCTTCATTCCCGGCGCGACATAGCCCGGTTCCACGATGACCACGCGGATCCCGAAGTGGCCCAGTTCGTAGTGGAGGGTCTCGGACATCGCCTCCAGGGCGTGTTTGGAGGCGGCGTAGGCACCCTCCAGCGGGGTGGGGATGCGCCCCTGCACCGAGCTGACGTTGACGATCACACCGCGGCCGCGGGCTCGCCACGAGGGGAGGACGGGCTGCAGGAGTCGGAGCGGGCCGATGGCATTGGTGTCGAGGGCGTCCTGGAGGGCTCGGAGCGGATAGTCCTCCAGGGGCCCCTTGGTGGAGATGCCGGCATTGTTGACGATGGCGTCGAGCTCGCCGCAGGCGGCGAATGCCCGTCGGATCGACGCCTCGTCCCGGACATCGAGCTCTATTCGTTGGGAGGCGTCGACCGTCTCGAGGAGCTTGGCGTCCCGGGCCGTCGCCACCACATGGTGGCCACGGGCGGTGAGATGAGTGGCCGTGGCCGCGCCGATGGCCCGGGCCGCCCCGGTGATCAGAACGCGCATGCCGACGAGTGTAGGGAAGGACAAGAGGGACGTGACGAGCGTACGATCGATCGCCGACCACGACGAGGAGCGACGATGACCGCCGAGACGAACCGGAAGGTGGTGACCGACTTTTGGGAGGCCCTGTACCAGCGCGACTGGGACCGGGTCGCAGGGTTCTTCACCGCCGGCTCGGAATATACCGACGTGCCCACGCCGACAGACGAGGTCGCCACCGGGCCCGAGCAGATCCTGGCCCGGTTGCGGTTGGGCCTCGAGCCCATCAGCCAGTACGAGCACGACCTCCGGCTGATGGTGGCCGAGGGCGGCACCGTGGTGACCGAACACGCCGAGACCTGGCATTGGCACACCGGCGAGGTGGTCACGCTCCCGTTCGTCTCGGTCCAAGAGCTACGAGACGGCTCGATCGCGCGGTGGTGGGACTACTGGGACATGCAGACGCTGATGAACGGTGCGCCAGCTTGGTGGATCGAACACGTGGCCCAGGGCTATCGCTGACACCGGCCCGAGCGGCTCAGGCCACGCGCACCCGATGATCGTGGACGGTGACCACGTCGCCCCGATGCAGCTGGCGGCCCCGACGGCGCTCCGGCTCGCCGTTGACGAGGACGGAACCGTCCTGGAGCAGGATCCGGGCATCCGATCCTGACTCGATGAGATCGGCCAGCTTGAGGAACTGGCCCAACCGGATCATGTCATCGGTGATGGGGACATCGTGCACGCGACCATCATGTCCCCACTTCGGCCCCGCCGGTCCCGGCTGTCCGTTCTGCGCCCGGTTTGGCCTACGCTGATGCCACGTCCCCCGTCATGCCCAGCCTGTGATCGAGGGGCCGCGGGACTCTCCCGTTTCGTGACTGATGACCATGTCCAGAACCCGACCAGCTTGCGCTGAACCCGCCTCGTGACGCGGCGTTTAGGCGCGACGGGCACCGGGCATCGTGAGGGCATGCTCGCCGCCTCCCCCGCACCGGCACCAGCGCCACGACCGGCCCCCGGGACTCGGCTGGCGTCCCGGCTCGAACGATCGCTGGCCGCAGGATCCGAGTCGCTCGACCAGCTCGTCGAGGCCGAACCGGTCGATGCACGCGATGGCGCACTGACCCTGGCCGCGATCCACGATCTGTTCGTGGCGCCGGTCGACACCGTGCGTGGTGCGGCTGGCCACCAGTACCACCCGGCCGTGGTGGCACTGAAGGTCCGTCTCGAGGCGGCGTTGATCGACCGGGTTGGCGCCCGAGCAGAGGGCGGGACGGTCACCGGGGGAGACCAGGCCGTGGCTGCGATCCGCGCGCTCGCGGCCGGCGATCTGGTCCCGCCCGTCTACCGGTGGGTAGCCACGTCGGCCGGCTGGCCCGGACTCCGGTCCTTCCTGGAGATGGAAGGTGGCCCCGACGGTAGCTTTGACGACCTGGTGGCCATCGGCCAGATCGGGCTGATCGGCGAGCCGAAACTCGAGATGGCCAGGAACTACTGGGACGAGATGGGACGAGGGTCCCTCTCTGCCGTTCACACCGAACTCCAGAGGCGAATGGGCACCGCGGTCGGGCTGGGCTCGACCCCCCGCGCCTTGTTGCCCATCGAAGCACTGGACCGGTTGTCGTTGCTCACCGTGTTCGCCACCAACCGCCAACGACAGCCGGAGTTGGTCGGTGCGCTGGGCCTCATCGAGCTCCAAGCCGGGCCGCGCTGTCGCAAGGTGGTCCAGGGATTGCGCCGGCTCGGCGCCAGCCAGGATGCACTGGCCTTCTATCAGGAGCACGCCGAGGCCGATCCGCGCCATGGCAAGGCCTGGCTCGACCAGGTGGTGCGCCCCCTGTCCTCTGACCCGTGGTGGGCGGCCGGGGTGGTCCGCGGCGCCCGCTACCGGTCGGCCGCCAATGCCGCCTTCTTCGCCCTGGTCGGCGACCGGGTCGCCGAGCGCTCCCCGGGCCGCCACCAGGGCGCCCCCGGGCCGTTGCACCTCCTTTCCCGGCCCAAGCCGTGAGGCCGGTGCGACCGGGCCGAGGCGACTGAGCCGACTGGGCGGAGCGGTCGGCGGTGCCTGTCCTCATCGGGACTTCGGGTTGGCAGTATGCCGACTGGCGGGGACGCTTCTACCCTGAGGGCCTGGCCCAATCCCGTTGGCTCGAGCACTACGCAGACCGGTTCCGCACCGTCGAGGTGAACAACGCCTTCTACCGACTGCCCGATGCCACCACGTTCGAGTCCTGGAGGGACCGGACACCCGGGGACTTCGTGGTGACGGTGAAGGCCAGCCGGTACCTCACCCACATCCGGCGGCTCAGGGATCCCGCGGAGCCGGTGCACCGCCTCATGAGCCGGGCCGAGCATCTGGGTACCAAGCTCGGCCCGGTGCTCCTCCAGCTCCCGGCCAACTTCGGCATCGACCTTGATGCCCTGGCCGAAACGCTCGATCAATTCCCGCACGGGACCCGGGTCGCCTTCGAGCCTCGCCACGACTCGTGGTTCACCGACGAGACAGCAAGCCTCCTGGCCCGGCGCCGGGTCGCTTTCTGCCTGAGCGACATGCCCGGCCGCCCCGCCCCACGGTGGCGCACCACCGACTGGGGGTACCTCCGGTTGCACCAGGGACGGGCCGCGCCCGCACCGTGCTACGGCCGCACGGCCCTGCGGTCGTGGGCCGAGCGGCTGGCCGATCGGTGGTCGGCCGCCGAGGACGTCTATGTCTATTTCAACAACGACCGCGGGGGGTGCGCCGTCCGGGATGCGCACCGGTTCGCTGCGGCCGTCGAACGGGTCGGGCTCGAGCCCTCCCGGGTCCCCTCGGGCCGGGAGGTCCCGGTGGCCGGGGCGGGGCCGTCCCGGTCGAGGGAGCGCAGAACCCCGGAAGGTGAGCCCCCGGACCGGTAGGGGTATCTTCCAGAGGTGACCGACCAGGGGGGCACCAGTCCGGCCGAGGGGACGACGAACCAGGACGAGGGCGGCGGGATCCCGGCCGACGACGGCCGGAACGAATCAGAGGACGAGCGGATCGATCGGAACGTAGGTGAGCTGCTCCAAGAGCTGCGGGTGGCCAGTCTCGGGGTCCAGGTCCTCTTCGGATTTCTCCTGTCGCTGCCGTTCACCAACCGATTCGGGCACCTCGACCACGCCCAACGCGTCCTCTACCAGGCCAGCCTGCTGTTGGCCGCCGGCGCCACCGCCCTGCTCACCGCACCGGTGGCCTACCACCGGATCGTGTTCCGCCGGCACGTGAAACGCAGGCTCCTGGCCGTGTCGAACGCGCTGGCCCTGTGCGGTCTGGCCGCCGTGGCTCTGGCCATCTCCGCCGCGGTCTGGCTGGTGGCGAGCACGGTGGACTCCGGCGCCGTCCTGGCTGTCCTGGCCGTCGTCATGCCCGTGGTCTTCATCGGGCTCTGGTTCGTCCTGCCGTTGGTCGGGCGGTTCGAGCGGCCGGGCCGGTAGGGGGTGCCGGCTCGTCGTCACGGTAATGTAGCCGGCGAGTTCACCCGATTTTGGCGCGTTTGCCCTGGTTGTGGGCGAACGGCGACCACATGCCTGCTCGGTTTCCTCCATCTCGCCCGGCGCAGTTCACCGGACGACCGTATCGGTCCCCAGGTGGCATAGCCTTCGACAAGCCAGCAGCCAATGAGGAAGAGTCACCCCATGCCCATTCGCCAGCCAGATGAGTGCAGCCATGGGCAGTGCCGGTCACCACAGGTTGCCGGCGCTCGGTTGAGGTGTGGGACGCGGCCGGTGGTGGGTATACCGAGCGGGGGCACGGGTCGAATGGAGAGTCGAATGGAGAGGGGCAGGAAACCATGGAGCTGACCTTTGAGATCACCGAGCAGGTCACCGGTGGGGTGCCCGTCGTCTCGGTCGTCGGGGAGATCGACGTGGCCACGGCACCGGCCCTCCGGGAGCATCTCGCGGTTCACGAGGAAGAAGGAGTGGGCGCGGTGGTCGTGGACCTCCTTGGGGTGTCGTTCTTGGACTCGACCGCGCTCGGAGTCCTGGTGGGGTCGTTCAAGCGCGTTCGGGAGTCGGGAGGTGACCTGAAGCTGGTCATCGCTGAGCCCCGGATCCTCAAGGTATTCGAGATCACCGATCTCATTCGCGTGTTCCCCATCTTCTCCACCCTGGACGAGGCGCTGCAGGGATGAGCGACACGGTCGCACTGTCGCTGCCTGTCCGTTCCGACCTGCTGGTGTTGGCCAGGATCACGGCGGCCACCATGGCTGCCCGGGCTGACTTCGACATCGAGGAGATCGAAGACCTGCGCCTGGCCGTCGATGAGCTCTGCTTGTCGGTGGCGGGCGGGGCCCGATCGGGAACGGTACGGCTCGAGTTCACCCTCGACGGCGCTACCATCACTATCGCCTGCGAGCTCGATCGAGGCGCGGAGCCCGACGAGAGCCATGATCCAGGCGAGCCCGATGACTTGTCGATCCGCCTGATCGAAGCTCTGGTCGACGAGCACCATCGCGACGCCGGTGGGCGATCGTGGCTATCCAAGCGCAGGAGCAGGGTTGCCCTCTGATGGCCGATGAAGCCCGGCGGCCACCCGTGCCCCGGGAGCGATGGGTCGAGTTTGCCGCCACCCGCGACGAGCGGTTGCGGGACGAGCTGGTCACCGAGCACATAGGCCTGGCCCGGCGCCTGGCCCACCGATTCGCCAACCGGGGTGAGCCCTACGACGACTTGGTGCAGGTCGGATCCATCGCCCTCATCAAGGCGGTCGACCGCTTCGACCCCGATCGAGGCGTCGAGTTCACCACCTACGCCACCGGGACAGTCATCGGTGAGCTCAAGCGGCATTTCCGGGACAAGGGCTGGGCCGTCCGGGCCCCACGGCGCATCCAGGAGCTGTACCTCGAACTCGGGCACACCATCGACGCGCTCTCCCAGGAGTTGGGCCGTCCGCCCACTGTGGCCGAGTTGGCCGAGTCGATCGGTGTTTCCCAAGACGCCATCCTCGAGGCGATCGAGGCCGGCCAGGGCTACCGCTCGTCATCGATCGACGCCCCGGGCCAGCGGGACGAGACGCTGGCCGACCGGTTGGGATCGGACGATGCCGGCGTCGCCGTGGTGGACGAGCGCTCGGTTCTGGCCCCCGCACTGGCCGCTCTGCCCGAGCGTCAGCAGCAGGTGGTCCGGCTCCGGTTCATCGAGGGCCTAACCCAGTCCGAGATCGCCTCCCGGGTGGGCATCAGTCAGATGCACGTATCCCGGCTCCTGGCCCAGAGCCTCACCCGGATCAGGGAGAACCTGGCCGAGGAGCGCTGATCCCGGCCGGTCTCTCCGGCGCTCGGTTTGGCCCAGAGTCCGTGCGGGTACCTCCTTGCCGAACGAAGGAGGTGTGCCGATGCGTGAGCGAAACACGAAGGCCGGATCGTTGGCAACCGAGCCGCTCGGAGGCCATGGTGCGCCGCCGGTCTACCGTGCGGGCCGGGTGTGCGCCAACGAAGGCTGTGACGCCTTGCTCTCCATCTATAACAGCGCGGAGTGCTGCGCGCTCCACGACATGTCGGCCATGGCCTCACGGCCGCCCCGGGGCACTGCCCGTCGACGTCGTAGTACCGGCCGGTTCAGGACCCGAGCGGCCTGAGTCCTCCCCGGCCAACCGACTCGAGAGGCCCACATCCGAGCGACCGCCGAATCCGGTGGACGCCCACACCCGTGCGCAGTCGGGCCTCAGGCCTCGGGCAGCTCCAACTCGCACCAGACGGTCTTGCCCACGCCCCGGCGGGGACGGAGCGTCCCCCACGCCGCCGACAGGGCGTCGACCAGAGCCAGACCCCGCCCTCCGTCTGCCGTGACCTCGCGGTGCATCCGGCGAGGCAGGCGGCTCGAGTCGCCGTCGGACACCTCGATGCGCAGGCGGGCAACCTGCAAGGACAACAGGAGCTGGGTCGGCCCGGCGTCGGCGTGGATGACGGCGTTGGTCACCAACTCGGTGGCTACCAGGCTGGCGACCGGCTCCAACTCCGGGATCCCCCACGCGGTCAGGCACTCGCGCACTGCCGTCCGCGCATGCGCGGCGCTCGTCGTGTCGTCGGGAAGAGGGATCAGGAATTCGACCTGCTCGACTTTACCGACATGACCGAGATGACCAGAGGACAAGTCAGAAATGTACACCTCCGTGGGCTGCCTCGAATGGTTGGGCCCCGAGCACCGCGGAGACCGCGGCGCCGGGACTCGTCAGAGAGCCCGCCGCCGGGCCTCACTGCCTCAGTGCTTCAGGGCATCCTTCACCTTCTCACCCGCCTGCTTCACGTCGGACGCGACCCGGTTGGCCTTTCCCTTGCCCTTGAGCTCGTCATCCCCGGTGGCATCGCCGACCGCCTCCTGCACCTTGCCCTTGACATCCTGCTTCTTGTTCGACGCTTTGTCAGCTGTGCTCATGAACTGATTCCCTCTTTCGGTGTGTTTTGTCGCGCACGCAAAGCCGGCCGCCCCGGTGCGCCTGCATGGGTCTCCTACCCGTTCGCGGCGGTGGGCAACCCCGAATCTGGCTCGTGAGCAACACTGAGTCGGCGACGCCCCTCTCGCTCGGACCGGCGCCGCTTCGCAGCTCATCGAGCTGCGTCGGTACACTCGGCCCGAACAGTCAACCCAATTCACCGGTGCCGCCGCAGCTCGGTCGGCACAGCAGCTCGGTCGGCACAGCAGTTCGGTCGGCACAGCAGTTCGGTCGGCACAGCAGCTCGGTCGGCACAGCAGTTCGGTCGGCACAGCAGCAAGAAGACAACCGTGGGGAGCGAACCATGCAAGTAGAGGAACGGGCAGCCGAGGGTGGGCGACTGGCTGGAACGGTGGCGCTGGTCACCGGTGCATCGAGTGGGATCGGCGAAGCGACGGCGACGTCCCTCGCCGCCGAGGGTGCCTCGGTGGTCATCGTCGCCCGGCGACTCGACCGGCTCGAAGCCCTGGCCGACTCGATCGGCGACCCGTCCCGGGTCGAGGTGATCGAGGCCGACGTCACCGACGAGGAGCAGGCACGTTCCGCCGTGGAAGCGGCCGTGTCCCGGTTCGGCCGCCTCGACACATTGGTCAACAACGCCGGGGTGATGCTGTTGGGACCGATCGTCGATGCGCCGACCGACGAGTGGCGGCGGATGGTGGAGATCAACCTGCTCGGTCTGCTGTATTGCACCCACGCCGCCCTGCCCCATCTCCTGGCCGCGGCCGAGGCTGATCCCCGACAGGTGGCCGACGTGGTCAACGTGAGCTCGGTGGCCGGGCGTGTTGCCCGCGAGGGCAACGGGGTGTACAGCGCGACCAAGTTCGCCGTGGTGGCCTTCGGCGAGTCGCTCCGCCAGGAGGTGGCTGCCCGACACGTCCGGGTCACGGCCGTGGAGCCGGGCGCGACGGCCACCGAACTGGCCGGTCACAACCGGCCCGAGATCATCGAGGGCATGCGGGGCACCTTCGGGGGTGTCGAACTGATGACGTCGACGGACATTGCCGACACCATCACCTTCGCCGTCACCAGACCTCGGCACGTGGCACTGAACGAGCTCCTGGTCCGGCCCACCGAGCAGGTGCGGTGAGTGCCGCCACACCCCTATCCGCCCGCTGAGCACATCCTCCGTGATCTCGACCTGGAGATCGAGGTGCGCCCGGATGCCACCGCCTCGGCCTGGCTCCCGACTTCGGAGCACCTGCTTGCCTCGGACGGTGGTGTACACGCGGGCGTGCTGGCCATCCTGGTCGACATCGTCGGGGGAGCGGTGGCTACCCGGGTGCTGTACCCCGACCGAACGGCGACGGCGGACCTCCAGCTGCAGTTGCTCCGGCCGGCAGGCGGGCCCGAGGTCGAAGCCCGGGTCTCGGTCCTGCGCAAGGGGCGCACCACGTTGGTCCTCGAGGTGGTCCTCCTCGACGCCCCCGGGGGCAGGCTTCCCGGCGACGGCCCACCCAACGCCTGGGCCACGATGACCTACGCCGTGCTGCCGCGGACCGACGCCCCACCCCTCATGCAGCCCCTACCGAGCGAGCCCGAGCACACGAGTATCGGACCGGCGTCGTTGACCCGACCCGTCCTCGATGCGATCGGGGTCCAGACGGACCGGCGCCATGCCGGCGTGGCCCTTTCCGTAGGTGACTACGTGAGCAACACGTTCGGGGCCCTCCAAGGCGGTGTCATGGCCCTGTTGGGTGCGGTCGCCGGCAGCTCGGCGGTCGACGACGCCCTGGGGCTGCCGACCGGATCGGCAGCCACGGTGGATCTACAGGTGGCCTATCTGGCCATGGGGCGAGTCGGACCCATCATCTCGGAGACCGACTCGATCACGGCCGAGGCCGGCCCGGCGACCGTCGGCCCGGGGGCCGTCGGCCCGAGGACTCCCGGCACGGGAAATGCCGTGGTCCGCCTGCTCGACCAGGGTGGCGGCGACCGTGTCACCGCGTTGGTCCAGGTCGGGGCGGTCAGCCGGTGACCGGGCTCGATGCACAGCCGGATCACGAGCGCCTGGCCGCGCTCTGGCCGGTCGGGACCTACCTGCGGGTGGAGCAGTGGGCGCCCCCCTCGCTCGACGGCGACCAGGTCCCGGCCAGGCTCCGGTCCCGCGTCCCGGTTGACGCCCATCTGGTCGATGAGGCCGGCGGCCTCCACGCCGGAGCCCTCCTCACCGCGGTCGATGCGCTGGGTGGTTACCTCAGTGGCCTGGCCGTGCAACCCGACGGGATCGTCACCACCTCGATGGCACTCCGGGTGGGCCGCCGCCACCACCTTGGCCCTCTGCTGTGCGAAGCCACCGTCCTCCGGAAGGGTCGCGCCTCGGTGGTCACCCTGGTCTCGGTGGCCGACGAGGGGGACGGCGGGGCGGCGGTGGCGTCGTGCGTGATGACGTGTGCTGTCCTGCGCCGGGAGTCGTCGGCGCCAACCCTCGGGCGCCCGGTGCACCACCCCATGGCGCCGGCCCGGCCGGACCCGGTCCCGCTCCATGAGTTCTTCGGGGTGCAACCGGGGTCGGGCCCAGTCACCCGGCTCCAGATCGGGGACCACCTCCGAAACAATTGGCGCATCCTCCATGGTGGTGCCATCGCCATCCTGTCCGACCTGGCCGCGGTCCGGGCTCTCCGGTCGCCGGGCGCCACCCTCCCCGGCGACGCGCCGCCAGTGGCCCTGTTCTCGACCGGGGCGCCGCCGACGGCGAAGCTGTCCTCAACCGACATGGTCCTCCACTATCTGGCCCCGGCCCGAGTCGGTCCGGTCGAAGCCCGGTGCACGGTGATGGGGGCGAGACCTGACGGCACTGTGGTCCGGGTGGCCCTATACGACACGGGCGTGCACGACCGCATGGTGGCCCTGGCCTCGGTCACCGTACGGCCGGCCTGACCCCTGCCTGATCGGGCCGGATTGATCGGGCCCAGGGGAGTGGCGCGCCCCGTGGCGGTGTTGAACCGGGAGCGGTCGGGTAGATACCCCATCGACAGCCGGGGAGGAGTGTTCCGGCTGAGAACGGGGGAGAGCCATGGCCCAAACCGAACGTGCAGCCCGGGTGGGCGCCGACGGCCAGGCGGACCCGGTGCCCGCGCTGGGCAAGGTGGCCGGAAAGGTGATCCTGGGGTCGGCCATCACCGCGCTGGGGGGACTGCTCTTCGGCTACGACACCGGGGTGATCTCAGGGGCGCTCTTGTACATCGGCAAGTCGTTTCCGATGACTTCCACCCAAAAGGAGATTCTGACCAGCCTGTTGTTGATCGGCGCGCTGATCGGGGCCATGTTCGCAGGCCGCATCGCCGATCGGATCGGCCGCCGCCCCACGCTGTTGCTCACCGCGGTGACGTTCATCGTCGGCGTACTGGGCGCAGCAGCCTCGCCCAGCTACGGCTTCCTCCTAGCCATGCGGGTCGTCATCGGATTGGCCGTCGGATCGGCCTCCATGGTCGCACCCATGTACATCGCCGAGATCGCGCCGCCCCGCCTGCGCGGCGGTCTGGTCAGCCTCAACCAGCTGGCCATCACCAGCGGCATCCTGGTGGCCTATCTCGTCGATTACGGACTGGCCTCGTCGGGGAACTGGCGGCTGATGTTCGGTTTGGCCGCTATCCCGGCCGCCGGCCTGTTCGTGGGCGTCCTCTTCCAACACGAGAGTCCGCAGTACCTGGTCAACGAGGACCGCATCAATGAGGCCCGCGCCGTGCTCGCCGAGGTGCGCACCACCGAGGACATTGACGAGGAGATCAAGGGTATCCAGGAGGTCCGGCAGGAGAAGGCGCCGGCCAGCGAGTTGTTGGCGCGCTCCATCCGGCCAGCGCTGATCCTGGGCGTCCTCCTGGCCGTGTTCCAACAGGTGACCGGGATCAACACGGTGATCTACTACGCCCCGACCCTCCTGAAGAGCGTGGGGTTGGGCAACAACGCCGCCTTGTTGGCCAACGTGGCCGTGGGCGTCGTGAACGTGGGCATGACCGTCCTGGCCATCCGGCTGCTCGACCGCACCGGCCGGCGACCGCTCCTCTTGGTGGGGACGGCGGGCATGGCCGTCTCCCTGGTCGTGGTGGCATTGACCTTCGTGGGTGGGAGCCAACTCTCGGGCGGTCTGGCCATCGTGGCCGTGAGCGGCCTGATGGCCTACACCGGGTCTTTCGCCATCGGCCTGGGCCCCGTGTTCTGGCTCCTGATCAGCGAGATCTACCCGCTCCGCATCCGCGGCCAGGCCATGAGCGTGGCCACCGCGGCCAACTGGGGGGCCAACTTCGTGGTCACCGTCTCCTTCCTCACCCTGCTCGCCGTCCTGAAGGACATCGGCACCTTCTTCCTGTTCGCCGCGCTCACGGTGGTGGCGCTGGGCTACTTCTACAGGAAGGTCCCAGAGACCAAGGGACGCACACTGCACCAGATAGAGCTCGATCTCGATCTCGACGGCAGCACTGAACCAGTCGGCGGCTCGGTGTCAGCCCACGGCTAACGCAACGGCTAACCCTGGGCTGCTTCGACCGCGTCGACCACCTCGAGCGCGTCGCCGGCCGACGCCTTGGCCGGCCAGGTCACCACTTCGCCCCGGGCCACTACCGTCACCGGCGCGCCGACGGGTGCGTCGAACTCGCCGTCGGCGCGGATCACCACCAATGGGGTCCCGATGGGCTGATCGGGCTCCACGGTGATGACGGTGTCGTGCCCGTGGAATTGGTTGCGCACCACCCGGGCCGCCACTCCGGGCGCGTCGGTCCTGGTGGACACGACCAGCTGCTCGGGCCGCACCAGGGCAATAGCCGGTTGTGACCCGGTCGGGGTGCCCCCGACCCGCACCGGGAGAGGGCCGAACGGGGTGGCCGCGACCATGCCCTCGACGGTGCAGGGGACCAGGTTGGCGTCCCCGAGGAAACGGGCGATGCCGGGGTCCCCGGGGTGGGCATAGAGGTTCTGAGGGCTGCCGGCCTGGCCGACTTGGCCGTGCCGGATGACGGCGACCTGTTCAGCCAGAGAGAGAGCCTCGTCCTGGTCGTGGGTGACGAGGAGTGCGGTCGTGCCCTGCTCACGGAGCACGCGCTGGACGTCGGCCCGCACGCTCGAGCGCAGGCCGGCGTCGAGCGAGGAGAAGGGTTCGTCCAGCAGGACGATGCCCGGCTGGATGGCCAGGGCGCGGGCCAGGGCGACCCGCTGCTGTTGGCCGCCGGACAGCTGGTGGGGATACCGGCCGCCCAGGCCGCCCAGACCCACCATCTCGAGCAGCTCCTCGAGGTGCCGGGACCGACGCTCCTTGCGGGGCACGCCGAAGGCCACGTTCCGGAGCACGTTCAGGTGCGGGAATAGGGCGCCCTCCTGGGGGACGTAGCCGATGCCGCGTCGCTCCGGGGGCACGAATCGGCGACCGTCGTCGACCACGTCGTCGCCGAGGACGATGGTCCCCCGGTCGGCCCGCTCGAACCCGGCCAGCACTCGCAACAAAGTGGTCTTGCCACTGCCCGACGGGCCGAGGATGGCGGCCAACGAGCCTTCGGGGACGGTGAGGTCGATCCCGGTCAGGACGGCGTGGGAGCCGAACGCCTTGTGGAGGTCGGAGACGTGGAGGCTAGTCACGATGTACCCAGGGCCCGGCTGGGGAGCCGGTCGAACCAGCGGCCCAGTACGTAGCTGGGGACGACGGCTATGGCGACCATCAGCCCAGCGTAGGGGGCTGCCGCCCCATAGGAGATATTGGTGGAATACGCCCAGAACTCGGTGGCCAGTGTCTGGACCCCGGTGGGCACCATGACCAGCGTCAGGGTCAACTCGGTGACGGTGGACAAGAAGACCAGGCAGAAGGCGGCAGCCAGTCCCGGAGCGACCAGGGGGAGGACGACGCGCCAGATGACGGCGATCGGCCGTTGCCCGAGGGACCGCCCCACCTCCTCGAGCTCGACCGGCGCTTGGGCCACCGAGGTCCGCACGGCCACCAGGGCCAGCGGGAAGAACAAGATGGCGTAGCCCACGATGAGCAGCGGGGTGCTCTGGTACAGGTAGGGCACCGAGTGGATGGCGAAGAAGACGAGGGAGAGGGCGATGACCAGACCGGTGAGGGCCTGGACGATGAACGTGCTCCGCTCCAAGAGGATGGTGGACCGCTTCGGGTGCCGCACGGAGAGGAGGGCAACCGGCACGGCCAGGACGGTGGCCAGCGCCCCCGCCCCCGCCGCGTACCCGGCGGTGTGCAGGGCGGCGCTGGCCAGCGAGGTGGCCGCGGTAAAGGAGCTGTGGCCCGGGTTGAACAGCCAATAGACGATCACGCCGATGGGCAGGCCGAGAGCGAGGGCGCCGAGCAGGGCGAACCCGGCCAGCGCGGGCACCGTGGCCCGGCCCAGCCGCAGCCGCCTGCGCTCCCGGGCGACCTGTGGGCCCGAACGGCTCACCCGACCACGACCCCGGGCGGCCAGGTCGCCGCCGAGGACGGCGAAGCAGACGACCACGAGGACGAGGGAGAGGCTGCTGGCCGCGGGGAGGTTGTACACGCGCTCAGCCTCGAAGAAGATCTCGGTGGTGAGCGTGTTGTATCGGAGGATCTCGAAAGCGCCGTACTCGGCCAGGAGGGCGAGGGAGACGAGGACGCACCCGCCGAGCAGGGCCGTCCGGGCTTGGCCCAGCGTCACCCGCCAGAAGGTGCGGGCCCGGCCCAGCCCGAGGCTGTGGGCCACCTCTTCTTGGCCCGGGTCTGCGCCGCGGAAGGCGGCCGCCACCGGCAGGTAGACGAGGGGGTAGAGGGCCAGGGTCATGACCAAAAGGGACCCAAGGAAGCCCTGTACCGACGGGGCCACCGACACCCATCCGTAGCTGATCACGAAGTCGGGGATGGCCAGCGGCAGCACGACGACGACGGCCCAGATCCGTCGTCCGGGCAAGTCGGTGCGCTCGATGCACCAGGCCGCGGCCACGCCGATCACCGCGCAGCAGGCCGTGACGGCCAGGGACAGCCGCACCGTGTTCCAGAGCAGGTCCAGGGTCAGCTGGCGAAAGAGGAGGTGCGAGAGGGTCGACCAGCCCGTCTGGGCTGCCTCGATGAGCAAGTAGGCCAGGGGCAGGAGGAGCAACAGGGCCACTGCACCACTGGTCAGCCACAACACGACGGGCCGTCTGGACCGGGCGCTCACGGCGGGAAGAACGGGCGGGGCCGCCGCGGTCACGGACATGTCAGCGGGTCAAGCCAGCTGGACCTGTTGCAGCAGGGCGATGGCCTCGGCCCCGTCGCCCAATTCGGCGATGGTCAAGGGCGCCGGCTGCAGGGTGTCGAATGGCCGCTGGTCCTTGGCCGTGGTCACGCCGGAGCCGATCGGGTACTCCCAGCTGTCGTCGTGGGCGATGATCTCCTGGGCCTTCGGTGAGACCAGGAAGGCCAGGAACTTCTGCGCCGCAGCCTGGTTCTTGGAGGACTTGAGCACGCCGGCGCCCGAGATGTCGACCACATAGCCGGGATCACCCGGGGCGAGATAGGAGATGGCCGAGTGCATACCGGCTGAACCTACCTGATCCCGCAGGCGGTACCAGTAGTAGCTGTTGATGACCCCGATCTCGGCCTGCCCCTTGTTCACTTGGTTGACCAGGCTCTCGTTGTCGGGGTCGATGTTGCTGCCGGCGTTGGCCTTGACGGCTTCGAGCCAGGCCAGCGCGACCCGCTTGCCGTGAGCCTTCACGATTGAGGTGACGATGGGCTGGAAGTCGGTCTCGCCCTGGGCCAGTGCCAGCTTTCCCTTCCACTTGGGATTGGCCAGGTCCATGATCGAGGTGGGCACCTGGCTGGCCGGGAGCCGGTCGGTGTTGTAGACGAGCACGTTGACCCGGGCGCTCACCCCCACCCAGTCGCCCTCGGGCGAGCTGTACCTGGCCGGGACCTTGCTCAGCGTCGACGGGTCGACCGGGGCCAGCACCCCGTTCTCCTGGAGCTTCTCGAGCGCGGGCGAGTTCTCGGTGTAGATGAGGTCGGCGGGCGAGGCCGATCCCTCCGAGAGGATCTGATTCGTCAGGACGGCCTCGTCGTTGTTGCGCACCTTCACGGTGATGCCGGTTTGCTTCTCGAACGCGGCGACCAGCTGGTTGGTGGTCTGCTCGTGCTGGCCGTTGTAGAGGGTGAGGGTCGGCGAGGAGCCAGAGGACGATCCGCAGGCGGCCAGCGTCGCTCCCACCAGCGCGACGCTCACCACCGCCACCAGCCGGCCCCCTCTGGTGGTCCTCATCGACGGTCACCCTTTCTGGCCCCAACGGCCTGAGGCCGACGGTTCTGAAGCCAACGGCGCAATGCCCACGGTCTCTGGACCTCTTCTCAGGGATCCTTGACAGAAAATATTAGGGAAGCCGAACTTATCGTGTCAAGAGCACCTGGGTCAGCTGGGAGATCGAGCCGGCCGAGCCACCACCAGCGGCACCGCCGGCGCCGGCGCCGGTCGGACATGAGCAACGAGCTGATGGCCACGGGCGCCGTCGGCGGTACCGGAGCAGCCGGGTCCTGACCAGGGACCGGCCGGTCGCCGGGCACCCCATCGACCGGTGGGGATCACCCACTCGGCCCGGTCGTGGGCCTACTGTCCTTCGTGACGTTTGAGCGTCTGCGTGGAGCTTCCACGTATAAGCGAAAGAGGGGCGACGATGGCTGACGTGGTGGCCGGCACACGGTCCGATGACATGCTCGAGCAGATCGGCAGGTCCTGGGGGTGGATCCTCTTCTTCGGAGTGGCGAGCATCGTGGTCGGGGGATTGGTCGTGGCCCGGCCCAGGGACACCATCTACGCCTTTGCCATCTTCATCGGGATCTGGCTCTTCATCAGCGGCCTGGTCCGGATCGTGATGGCCATTGCCGACACCACGCCCACCGGTGGTACCCGGATCCTGATCGCCTTTTTGGGGTTGCTGTCCGTATTGGTCGGCGTCATCTTCCTGCGCCATACCTTCGAGACCATCGGGACGCTCGGCTTCATCATCGGGATCTTCTGGGTGATCGGGGGACTGGTCGAGTTCTTCTCGGCCTACAGCGACAAGGGGAGTGCCGGCCGCGGCTGGCGCCTGGTCATTGCCCTCCTCGGGTTTGCCGCCGGAATCGTCACCCTCGTCTATCCGCACATGACCGTGGACATCCTGGCCATCATCATGGGCATCTGGCTCATCCTGTTCGGCCTGATGCAGGTGCTCCTGTCGTTCCAGGTGAGGAAGCTGGCCGCCTGACCCCGGGGCCGGCTTGGGTCAGGGTCCCTTGCTGCCCCGGGACCGATCGCGAGGCATGGCCATGACCCGGTCCAACTGCGGCCCGGTCAGCGGGGGCCGGCTCAGTGGCTGGTCCGTCGGGCGGAGCCCGGCCACCACGAGGTCGAGGTAGCGCTGCCACTGATGGGGGGCGACCGGCGCCGTGGTCTCGACCACCCCACGCAGCGACCAGAGGATGACCGAGATGTCCTGGTAGACGACGTCGCCGCGGACGGTGCCGGCGTCTTGGGCCCGGCGAAGGAGCTGTCGGACGGTTGCCTCGAGCTCCCTGCGTACCTCGGCTTGACGGGTGTGGATCCACAGCCGCGACAGGCAACCGATGTGGTCGGCCTGGAGCTGGCCTACGCCGCGGAGGTAGGCGGCGAACCCCGACGCGGGAGGCTCGGCATCGAGCGAGTCCCGGGCCAGGCTCAACACCTGCTCGAAGAGCCCGTCGATAATGGCGTCGATCAGCGACTCCTTGGTGGGGAAGCGCCGGTAGAGCGTACCCACTCCCACGCCGGCCCGGGCGGCGATCACGTCCACCCCCACGTCGACGCCGTGCTCGGCGAACACCTCCCTGGCCGCGGCCACGATCTTGTCGCGATTGCGGGCTGCGTCCCGACGGAGGGCGGGCTGCTGGATCGAGATGGTCATCAGCCTTCGCTGAGCGTACCGCCGGCCACGAGGGCCAGTTCGGCATGGTCGAGGTGATGGTGGTGGGCGCGGTCCGCTGCCGTTGCTCCCGGGCCGGCCTTCGGGATGAACAGCGATGCGACGGCGGCCCCGGCCGAGGCGACGGCCAGGAACAGGAACCCGCGGGTGTACCCCGACTGGGGAGGATGGGAGCCGGCCACCACACCCGAGGTCACGATGCTGGCCATGACCGCGGCCCCGATCGACCCACCGATGGTGCGGATGTTGGCGTTCATGCCCGAGGCGACGCCGGTCTGCTCGGGGGGGACGGCCTCGACGATGAGATTGGACATGGCCGAGAAGGCCAGCCCCAATCCCGCGCCCAGTAGCGCGCTGGCCACGTAGATCTCCCACCGCTGGTGGTGGGCCACGGTCAACAGCACGAACGCGATGCTCGTAATGGTCGAGCCGGCGATCACCGATGCCTTGGAGCCCACGGCGGCGGCCATGCGCCCGGCCAGTAGTCCGAAGATGAACATGGTGACGGTCAACGGCAAGAGGAAGAACCCGGACTGGATGATGCTGGCCGAGAATCCGTAGCCGGCCGAGGTCGGCGTCTGGACGAACTCGGGGATGAACACCATGACCGAGTACATGCCCATGCCGAACAGGAAGGCCACCAGGTTGTTGGTCCACACCGCCGGTACCCGCATCATGCGCATGTCGACCAGTGGGCTCTCCGACCGGATCTCGACCCGGACCCACAGCACGGCGAGCACGGCGGCCACGGCGACCAGGCCGACCACCCGGGGCGAGGCCCACCCCCACGACGGGCCCTGGCTGACGGCCAGTAGGAGCGCCACCAGCCAGCCCGACAGCAGGCCGGCCGCAGCCCAACTGATGCGCCCCGGGCTCCGGACCGGCGACTCGGGCACGACCAGGTGGGTGGCGAAGGCGGCGACGGCGATCATGAACAACGGGATCCAGAACAGCCAGTGGTAGTTGAGGTGGGACACGATGGGGCCGGCCAGCACGATCCCGGCACCGGCGGCGACGGCCACGATGGCCGCGGTGAACCCGACGCCGGTGCTCACCTTGTCCGGGGGGAACTCATCCCGGATGATGCCAAAGGCAAGGGGGAGGACCCCGCCGCCGACACCCTGGATGGCACGGGCGACGATCAGCATCCCGATCGACGTGGACATGGCCGCCACCACCGTGCCGATGCCCAGGATGACCAAGGTGGCGACGAGCACCCGCCGCTTGCCGATCATGTCTCCCAGGCGACCGAGGATGGGCGTGAAGATCGAGGCGGTCAAGAGGTAGGCGGTCAGGACCCAGGTGACCGTGCTCTGCGACGTGTGCAGATCGCGTTGGATGGTGGGCAGGACGGGCAGCACCAGCGACTGCAACAGCCCGTAGGAGACGATCCCCACGAGGAGGACGCTGAAGGTGACCTTGTACTGGGCGCGCCGGGCGGGCGGTGACGCGGTGTCGATGGTCACGGTGCGGTCCTTGGCTTTGGTCGGATCCGGATCGGAGCGGAACGTTCGCTCCGCTTCCGGCATGGTAGCAAGAGCGGAACGATGGTTCCACTTGGCGCCGCCCCCCTGGCGCCCCGGCCCGGCCCGGTGGGGCGGCTGGCCTTACGCCGGGCTCGGCCCGGCCCCGGCGGTCACACCGACCGGGTCGGTCGGCTCGTACGGGTACAGGACGTGGCGGTGGTTGTCGTAGATGGCGCCGACCGACTGGAATGCGAAGTAGCCGGTGACCAGTGTGGCGAACGCCCCCACGTCGCCGACGGCCAGCGTGGCCCACGTCGGGGCCGACCAGAGCATGCCGAGGGCCACCAACCCGACGACCAGGGAGGCGATCAGCCACAGCCACATGTGGAGCACCAAGCGCCGGGCCGGATGGCCCGGAGGCAGGCAGTCGCGAAGCGCCTGGTACGGGAACCAGAGATTGCAGACGGGGATGAACCACCCGCCGACGCCGAGCGTGGGGCTGCGCCGGGCCGGGTACCCGAGGGAGGCCGCGGTGCTGGCGGCCCAGTGTTGCCACACGAGGAAGAGGACAAAGCCGGCCACGGCGAGCAACTCGCCGAAGCCGGTCACGGCCCGGTACCAGAGCGGCAGGTTCGCGACCAGCGTGGTGTGGGTGCCGGGGTGGGCCAGTTGGTACCGCACCTGGGGATAGAAGGACTGGAGCGGGCCTTCGACGGCCCAGGCGATGGCCCCGTTGATCACGATCACCGCGACGTAGACGAGCACCGCCCCCTTGGCCCACGGCTCCGAACGGTGCTCCACCTCGAAGTCCTGGAATGGCGACCGGGACAGGGCCATGGGCGGTGCCGGCACCGGCACCGGTGGGTGGGCCGGGGTTGACGTGTGCTCGGTCCAGTGCTGTCCGTCCCACCAGCGCCAGGCGTGCTGTCCGGAAGGATCCGGGTACCACCCCGGCGCGGACCGGGCTCCGTCGGGCGTCACCGTCGGTAGGTCGCCGGCCGCATCCCCCGAGCGTACCGGCGGACTCGGTGCACGGGGAATGCCGGATCGGCCATGGGAACGGCGGGGCGGAACGAGAAGGTCGGTCCGGACGGGGCGCGGCTACAAGGGCTCACCCTCACCCAGCTCACTGGTGGCCTCTGCGATGGCGTCGGTCTCCTCCGAGGCGGTCAACAGCCGGCCGCCCCCGGCGTCGTGCCACAGGACGGGCACCCGCCACAACAGCACGGCCACGCCCACCACACAGGCGAGGCCTCCCGACCACACTGCGAACTGCGCCCCACCCAGCTCGGCGGCCAGTCCCGTCTCGGCGTCGCCCAGCCGGGGCCCGCCCGCGACCACGGCAAAGAATGTGCCCGACAGCCGTCCCTGCAGGTGGTCGGGGACGGTCCGCTGTTGCACCGCTTGGCGGAGCACGGCCGAGATCACGTCGGCCGCCCCGGCCAGGGCCAGGAGGCCCAAGCCGATCCAGAGCACGGGGATGACCCCGACCAGGGCGATCGAACCGCCCCAGACGACCACGCAGGCGGCGATGGTCCGGCCCTGCCGCTTGACCCGCGAGCACCAACCGGTGACAAACGACCCGAGCAGGGCGCCGGCTCCGGGGGCGGCATAGAGCAGGCCCACGATGCCCGCCCCGCCGCCGTAGAGCTCGGTACCGAGAGCCGGGAACACGGCCCTGGGCATGCCGAAGATCATGGCGTTGAGGTCGATCAGGTAGGTGGAGGCCAGCAACCGCTGACCTTTGAGGTGCCGGAATCCGTCGGCCATCGACTTCAGGCCCATCGGCGTGCCCCCACCCCGGGGCACCAGCGCCGGCAACAGCACGGCGACCACCAGGGCCACGCCGAAGGTGGCGACGTCGATGGCGAAGACCGCGCTGAGCCCGATCTCGGCGATGGCCACGCCGGCGAGGGCCGGCCCGACCACCAGGGCCAGCTGCTGGATCATCGTCTGGAGGGCAACGGCATCGGTCACGTCTTCGGGCGGCACCAGCATGGGCAGCGCCGCTCGCCGGGCCGGCCAGTCCACCCCCTGGAATCCGGCGGCCGCCGCTGTGCACACGAAGAGGGGCCACACGGCCGGATGGGGTACGGCCGCGTTGACCGCCAACCCGGCACTGGCGGCCGCCATGGCCAACTGGGTGACCACCAGGACCTTGCGGCGGTCCATGGCATCGGCCACGGCACCGCCCCAGATGGCCCCGGCCAGCAGGGGCACCAGCTGCCCCAGTCCGATCAGTCCGACGACCAGGGTCGAGTGGGACAGGCGGTAGGCCTGATAGGAGACGGCCACGATGGTGAGCTGGCTTCCCATGCCCGACACCACCTGGCCGAGCCACAGACGCCGAAATTGTTTGTATCGCCGGAGCGGGGTGATGTCGGCGAGGAATCGGGCCACTGGGCAACGCTAGCGACCAGGTCGCTGAGCGGATTGGAATCGGGGACCCCTGGGGGGACTTGATACACGCAATACGGGGCGTCGCCGCCGTTTCATATGACTCGCAGTTCCCGCTATACTCGTCTTCATGCGTTCCGTGGAGGTGGCCACGACCCGGTGCTACCGGGAGGGCGATGAGCTCGCCGCTCGTCGAGCCGCACGGTCGTCGGTAGCGGACGCCTCGGCGCCATCGGTACTCCCCGGTGGTGCAAAGGTCGGGCCACAGGCGCTCTCAACGTCGTAACCAGCCCATATCGGACTGGACCGTCGTAGAGCCGCTTCTTTCCGAAGCGGCTCTTGCGTTTTCGCCAACCACCGGCACACCGCCACCAGACACGACTGATCGGCTCGGCCGACTCCCGGTGGACCACCGCTCCCCTCGAGCACTCGGCACCATAGGTCCCGATATGGGACCTATCACCCCTCGAAATATTCCCGAATAAGGTGAAAGAAAGTTGAACTATGGACGAACGAATTGAACAATTAACGAATTGAACGAAACGAGCGACCGGAGGCCAACCCCCGACCGGTCAGCCATCGCCCGAACCCGCCGCAGGGCTGGTGGTCCCTTGACCCGGGAGACACCCATGTCAAAGGCGAAGAGTCGCTGTGCGTCGGCGAGGCCGCCTGACGCCGGCGACGCAACCGGCATGAGCTCCCACCCACGACCACGAGCGGTCACCGGTGCAGAGCTGGGGTGCGGGTGCCTCCGCGGCAAGCGGTTGGACAGGGCCACGCTCCCCACTCGTCCGGGGTGGCCACCGAGGTGAAGGCCTCGGCCAGTTGGACCTCGGTGGTCCGAGCCATGGGGAGGGACGGGATCACCGCGCCCCGGAGCGAGACGGCGCTGCCCACATAGGTGAGGGCGGCGAGCACCACGGCGGGGAGGGCCCAGGCCCAGCTCTCGGTGCGCACCCCGGAGAACTCGTTGGGCAACTGGGCCAACACGTAGAGCATGAACACGACGCCGATGAACGTGCAGACCGCGGTCGTCAGACCGGCGACGCGGTGTCGCTCACCGCTCGGCGTGGTCCTGTCGTTCGAACTGGATCCGGTAGAGCTCGGCGTACACGCCCCCCTCGGCGAGGAGCTGGTCATGGTGGCCCCGCTCCACGATCCGGCCGTGATCGAGGACCAGGATCTGGTCGGCCTCGCGCACCGTGGACAGCCGGTGGGCGATGACCAGGGACGTCCGCCCGGAGAGGGCGGTGCGCAGCGCCTCTTGCACGGCAACCTCCGATTCCGAGTCGAGGTGGGCGGTCGCCTCGTCGAGTACCACCACCTCGGGCGCCTTCAACAGCAGGCGGGCGATGGCCAGCCGCTGCTTCTCTCCACCCGACAGGCGATAGCCGCGGTCACCCACCACGGTGTCGAGCCCGTCGGGGAGGGTGTGGACCATGTCCAGGATCTGGGCGCCGCGCAGCGCCTCGACCAGCTCGTCCTCGCCCGCCCTGGGCTGGGCGTAGAGGAGGTTGTCACGGATCGTCTCGTGGAAGAGGTGGGCGTCCTGGGTCACCATACCGACGGTGTCGGACAGGGATACGAAGGTGGCGTCCCGGACATCGAGGCCGTTGATCCGGACCGCACCGGACCGGACGTCGTAGAGGCGCGACACCAGATGGCTGATGGTCGTCTTCCCCGCTCCCGACGGGCCCACCAGCGCCACCAGTTGCCCCGGTTCGGCCTCGAAGCTGACGTCGAACAGCACCTGCTGTGAGGGGGTGGCATCGAGCACGGCCACCGACTCCAACGAGGCCAGGGACACTTCCTCGGCGGTCGGGTAGCTGAAGTCGACATGGTCGAACTCGACCCGCGCCGGCCCGGCCGGCACCGGGACGGCGTCGGGCTTCTCGTCGATCATGGCCGGCAGGTCCAGCACCTCGAACACCCGGTCGAAGGAGACCAGGGCGGTCATGACGTCGACCTGCACGTTGGACAGCGAGGTCAGCGGTCCGTAGAGCCGGGTCAGGTAGAGGGCCAGGGCCACGACCGTCCCCGTGCTGAGGGCGCCCTCGGCCGCTTGCACGCCACCCCAGCCGTAGACGAGGGCCGTGGCCAGGGAGGCGGTGAGGGTGAGGGCGGCGATGAAGAAGCGGGCGTACATGGCCTGGGTCACGCCGATGTCCCGTACCCGGCCGGCCTTGTCCTCGAAGGACTTCCGCTCCTGGCTCGGGCGGCCGAACAGCTTCACCAGGAGGGCCCCCGATACGTTGAAGCGCTCGGTCATGGTGGTATTCATCTGGGCGTTGAGCCCGTAGGACTCACGCGTGTGATCGAGGACAACCGACGCCCCACCCGGCGGGCGGGGATGACGAAGACGGGCAGGATGATCAAGCTCAACAAGGTGATCTGCCACGACAGGAAGAACATGGCCACGAGGACCAGGGCCACGCTCACCAGGTTTGAGACCACAGAGGACAAGGTGTCGGTGAATGCCTGCTGGGCCCCGAGCACGTCGTTGTTCAACCGGCTGATCAAAGCGCCGGTCTGGGTGCGGGTGAAAAAGGCCAGGGGCATCCGGCCGATGTGGGCGAACACCTGCGAGCGCATGTCGAAGATGAGCCCCTCGCCCACCTTGGCCGACACCCACCGCTCACCGATGGAGAGCCCGGCTCCGACGATGGCCAGCCCGGCGGCCAGGAGGGCCAGACCCACGATCAGCGTGGTGCGGTGGTGGGGGATGCCGTTGATGATGGCCCGGAAGATGAGCGGGTTGATCACACCGATGACGGCATCGACGACGATCAGCACCAAGAACACGAACAAGATGGTGCGGTAGGGCCGGGCGAACTGGAACATCCGCCTGGCCGTGCCCTTGGTCACCCGTACCTGGGTGACCGATCCGTCCCGCCGCAGCGAGCGCATCGCACCGCCGAATTGGCCGCCGCCTCCTGCTGGGCTCATGCTGTCGCTCCTCGATCGGGTGCCGCCCACCGGTCGGTGTCGGCACCCGCGGAGCGTATCGGGAGGTCCTTCCCGACCCGTGCGGGGTCAGGTGCGGGCGACAGAGACCGAGCACCGAATGGGCCCCACGACCGGGCGCGAGCCCAGTGGGAGCCCTTCAGCTCACGTCGACTAGCGGCGGGGCGGCCGGGGGAGCCCGAGGACCCGTTCGCCGATGACGGTGCGCTGGATCTCGTTGGTCCCGGCCCAGATGGACGACGCCTGGTAATAGAGCCACGACCGCTGCCACTGGCCGTCCCCCGGGTTGGCCTCGGCCCCCTTCCACAAGGGAGCGGCATCGCCAACCACGGCCATGGCCGTGTCGTGGAACCGCTTGGACATCTCGCTCCAGTAGAGCTTGAGCGCGCTGCCCTCCGGGCCCGGGTCGAGCCCCCGGGACAGGCGGCTGACGCTCCGGAGGTTGTGGAGCTGAAAGATGCGGATCTCCACGTAGGCCTGGGCCAGGGCGCTCCGCAGTCGCCCCTCGTCGAAGGCGCCGGTCGACTCGGCCAGGCGCCACAGCTCCTCGAGCAGTTGCATGTGGATGACCAGCTGGCGCGGGTTGACACCCCGCTCGTGGGAGAGGGTGGAGTTGGCCACCCGCCACCCCTCGTGCTCGGGGCCGATGAGGCGGTCCTCGGGCACGAAGACGTCGTTGAGGAACACCTCGTTGAACTCGGCTTCGCCGGTCAGCTGCACCAGCGGCCGCACCTCGACCCCGGGATGGTGCATGTCGACGACCAGGTAGGAGATGCCCCTGTGCTTGGGCGCCCCGGGATCGGTGCGGGCCAGGCAGACGCCCCAATCGGCAAATTGGGCATAGGAGGTCCACACCTTCTGGCCGTTGACCAGCCAGCCGCCCTCCACCCTGGTGGCGCGGGTGGACACGGCGGCCAGGTCGCTCCCGGCCCCGGGCTCGCTGAAGAGCTGACACCACAGGTCGTCGGCCGTGCGGATGCGCGACAGCCACCGGTCCTTCTGCTCCCCGGTACCGTGGGCCAACAAGGTGGGCGCGGCGAGGTTGAGGCCGATGCGACCGACCATCTCCGGGGCGCGGGCCCGCGCCAGTTCCTCTTGCAGGATGAAGTGCTCGTTCGGTCCCGCGCCCCGGCCACCGTAGGCCGCGGGCCAGGCCACGCCGACCCAGCCTCCGGCGGCCAGCGAGGCCTGCCAGCGCCGGAGGAAGGCGACCTCCTCGCCCAGATCCTCGAAACGCGGGGGGAGCCCGCGGCCGTAATCCCAGGGCAGGTTGTCCATCAGCCAGGTCCGGACCTCGGACCGAAAGGCCCGCTGTTCAGGGGTGGGAGTCAGGTCCACGGGCTCAGCTTCGCATACGGCGTGCCGGTACCATGCCGCCCATGGATTTCGAATTGTCGGAGGATCAGCTGGCCCTGCAGGCGGCAGCTCGGAGCCTGCTCGACGACCGGGCCGGCCACCGAGCGGTGCGGGCCCACCTCTCCTCGGGCCGTCCCTTCGACGCCGGGCTGTGGCAGGCCATGGCCGAGCAGGGCTGGTTGGGCGTGGCCCTGCCCGAGGCACAAGGCGGGATCGGCATGGGCTGGGTGGAGGCGGCCGTCCTATTGGAAGAGATCGGCCGCCACACCGCGCCGGTCCCTTTCCTGCCCAGCTTGCTGGCCCTCACCGTGTTGGCCGCGGCCGAGCAGGGGCCCACCGACTGGCTGGCCGGCCTGGCCGGCGGCGAGCTCATCGGCTGCGTGGGTTGGAGCAGGCACGCCGGGGCGGTCGTGGCCACGGAGTCGGGTGGCCGATGGTCGCTCTCTGGGCGGATCGGCCCGGTCGAAGGCGCGGCCGTGGCTGACGTGGCCGTCGTGTCGGTGGCGGGGGACGTCTTCGCCGTCGACCTGGCCGCGGTGGGGCGCCCCCCGTCCGAGCCGGCCATGGACGGAACCCGGGTCCTGTCCTGGTTGACCTTTGACGACACGCCGGCCGCGCTCCTGGAGGGCGACCAGTTGGCCACCGGGCTCCTCGACCGGGGCGCGGTGGGTGCGTCGGCCGAACTGTTGGGCGGGGCGGGACGGGTCCTCGAGATGACGGCCCAGTACGCCAAGGACCGCGTCCAGTTCGACCAGCCCATCGGCAGTTTCCAAGCGGTCAAGCACCGCTGTGCCGACATGGTGGTCGACGTGGAGGGGATGCGCTCGAGCACCTGGTACGGCGCGTGGGCCCTCGCGGCCGAAGAGCCCGACGCCTCCATCGCCGCGTCGACGGCCAAGGTGTGGTGCTCGGACGCGGCCAAGCGGGTCATGGCCTCCGGTCTGCAGGTGCACGGGGGGATCGGGTTCACCTGGGAGCACGACCTTCACCTCTACATGAAGCGCTCGCAGTTCGCCGGGCTGAGCTACGGGGACGCCCCGTATCACCGCGACCGGGTGGCCGATGGGCTCCGCGCCCGCCTCGCCAGCGGTGCCGGAGTCTTCTGAGCGGCTAGTGATCGGTGAACCCGCCGGGCGTCCTGCCGTCGGTGAGGGTTCGGCGCCGGGTGATGACCCACCGGCCGTCGCGCTCCTCGTAGTCGTCGATGTAGCGGCCCCAGTGGTCGAGGCCGTGGTTCATGACGACGGCGAAGTAGCTCCGGCCCGAGGCGTGGACCGGGCCCACCACGTCGATCTGATGGGTGGCCACGAAGTGCCGGATGTGGTGGCGGCCCTGGCCGGCCGCGGCTGCGTCCCACCCCGCCTTGGTGCCGGTGAAGATGGTGGCGATCTGCTCGAGGCCCTGGAAGCGTTGGACCTCCCCGTCGGCCTGGACGAGCTCCATGACGGCATCGTCGGCGAAGACCGACAACACCTGCTCGAACCGGCCCGAGTCGCCGTTGGCGTTGTAGCGGGCGACCAGGTCACGGATGCTCTCTCGGGCGACCAGCTCCCAGAGCTCCATCGCTCCTCCTACCCGCCGAGGTAGGCGGCCCGCACGGCCGGGTCGGCCCGGACCTCCTCGGGCGTGCCCACGGCGAGGACCTCGCCCAGGTTCAGCACCACCACCCGGTGGCACTGGCGCATGAGGAAGTCCATGTCGTGCTCGACGAGGAGCACGCCGCATTTGTTCTCCGAGGATATGACGGCGATCTGGTCGGCCAGGCGGTGGGCCTCGGTGGCATCGAGGCCCGAGGTGGGCTCGTCCAAGAGCAGCACCTTGGGGTTGTCGACCGTGGCCCGGGCCAGCTCGACCATGCGGGCCAGGCCAATGGGCAACGAGCCGGCCGGTTGGTCGGCCATGGCGCTCAGTCCGCAGGCCTCGAGGGCGGCGCGGGCCCGCTCGCGGCGGTCACGGTTGCGGGTGGTGCGGGTGGGGAAGGCGACCAGGTCGGCCAGGAAGCCGCCACCACCCCCCTCCCAGTCGAGGGCGGCGGTCACGTTGTCAAGGACCGAGAGCCAGCCGAACATCTGGACGACCTGAAAGGTGCGGTGCATCCCGGCCCGGGAGCGACGGATCGGGCTCCACGAGGTGATGTCGCGCCCGTCGAAGACCACGCTGCCCCCCTGGGGGTTCCTGATCCCCGAAATGACGTCGAATAAGGTGGTCTTGCCGGCCCCGTTGGGGCCGATGAGCCCGCAGACCTCGCCGGGGGCGAGGGTGAGCGACGCCTGGCTGATGGCGGCGATCCCCCCGAAGCGCACCGAGACGTCGGCCACCTCGAGCAGGGCGGTGCCCACCGCCGGTCCGTTGGTCGCGGTGTGGGTGTCGGCGGCCGCGCTCAGAGGACGACCCCTTTGATCTTCAAATCCATGATGGCGTCCATGTCGAGCCCCAGCTCGCCCAGGACCTCGTCGGTGTGCTCGCCGTGGTCGGGAGCCCGGGTGAGGTCGGGTGGCGTCTCATCGAACTGCAGCGGGGAGGGGACCATGCGGAACACCGTCCCCGAGGCCGCCTCCACCTCCCGGATGTAGCCGTTGGCCAGCGCCTGAGGGTCCTCCAGCAGCTCGCTCGGGGTCTGGACCGGGGACCAGACCCCCTTGGCGTCCAAGAGGATCGTCTTCCACTCGGCAAAGGTGCGCTGTGCGAACAGTTCGTCGAGCAACGTGACGCAGGCCACCCGGTTGTCGGCCCGGGCGGCGGCGTCGACGAAGCGGGGGTCCTCGGCCAACTCGGGGCGGCCCATCAAGGTGACCAGGTCACCCCAGTAGCGGTCCGACTCCAGCATGACCAGGGAGAGGAACCGACCGTCCTTGGTCTTGTACATGTTGACGATGGGGTTGGGGACCTGGGTGCGGTCTCCCTGGGGCATGCGGTCGATGCCGAAGAGCCCGGCGGCGAGCGATGAGGCCCCGGTGGCCCACATGGCCGTGCCTAACAGCGAGTTGTCCACCACGACGGGCTCGCCGGTGCGCTGGCGGTGGAAGAGGGCGGCCGAGATGCCCCCGGCGATGGTGAGGCCACCGATGACGTCGCCGAAGGCCGGGCCCGGCTGGCCGATCGGATAGCTGCCGTCGTCGGGGTTCGAGATGATGTCGGCCGGTCCGCCGCGCCCCCAGAAGGTGCACCCGTCGTAGCCGCCCCGCTCGGACTCCGGCCCCCGCTGCCCGTTCCCCGAGCCCCGGACGTAGATGATGTCGGGGTTCACGGCCCGGATATCGGCCACATCGATCCTGGCCTTCCTACGGGCCTGGGGGCGGAAGTTGGTCACGAACACGTCTGCGTTGGCGACCATCTTCAACAGCAACTCGTGTCCCTCGTCGCTCTTCAGGTCCAACCCCACCGAGCGCTTGCCCCGGTTGGGCAGCTCCATCATGTGGGCCACCCCGCCGGGCCCGGTGGGCACGAGGCCGGAGGCGGCCAGGCCCCGTTGGGGATCGCCGCTCTCGGGGTGCTCGATCTTGATGACGTCGGCGCCCCACTCGGCCAAGATGGCGCCGGCCACGGGGACGTAGGTCCACGACGCCACCTCGACCACTCGGATACCGCTCATGAGTCCCACAGGATGCTCTCCCTCTTGCTCTGCATGTTTGTCTGCTCTGGTGTTCGCGCTTGTCGGTCGTGCTCGTGATCGTCGGGCTTCGTCTGCCGCCGGTCGGCGTGGCCTCAGGTGCGTTCAGTCCCCGAGGCTGATGGCGTCCTCCGGGCAGTTGTCCACCGCGACCTGCGCCTGTCTCAGCTGGTCGGCGGGGACCTCGGCATCAGGGGCGAGCAGGACGCTGTGACCCACCTCGTCGCTGTCGAAGAGCTCGGGGACGAGCGAATAACAGCGGCCATGACCGGTGCAGCGGTCCGCATCGATGACGATCTTCACGGTTGGTCATCCTATCCACGGACCTTTCGGCGAGCACGGCTGTGCTCTCGGGGAGGGCCCGCTGGTACGCTGGTCTGCCGACGACCGGGAAGCGAACCCCGAAGCGACCCGGGAACAAGACGCCGAGGGTCAACCCGGACCAGAACCCCAGACCAGAACCCCAGACCAGAGGGAGCACCCATGCCTGATGCCGTGATCGTGTCGGCCGTTCGGACCGCCATCGGGACCGCCCGCAAGGGCACCCTGAGCGAGACCGAGGCCTCGGTCCTCGCCCTCCCGGTCATCGAGGAGTCCCTGTCCCGCACGGGGCTGGCCCCCACTGACATCGACGACCTGATCCTGGCCGAGTCCCTCTATGGGGGCGGGGTCATCGCCCGCTACGCCGCCGTGGTCGCCGGGCTGGACACCGTCCCCGGCCTGGCCCACAACCGCCACTGCGCCTCGGGGCTGGCCGCCGTCCAGACCGCCTCGGCCTCGATCATGGCCGGCATGGACCAAGCGGTGATCGCCGGCGGGGTCCAGTCCTCGTCCACCTCGCCGAGGGAGAAGCGGCGCATCGTCGGCACCGACGAGTGGGAGGACTGGATGTCCCCCTCCCATCCCGAGAGCCCCGAGGCCCCGGCCTTCGACATGTCCATCACCGTCGGGTGGAACACGGCCCGTTCGGTGGGGGCGACCCGAGAGGACATGGACGCCTGGGCCCTCCGCTCCCACGAGCGGGCCATCGCCGCCATCGACGAGGGCCGCTTCGCCGAGGAGATCGTCCCCATCAAGGTGACCACGAAGGACGGCTCGGCCGTGGTCTTCGAGACCGATGAGCACCCCCGGCGGGGCTCGACCATGGAGAAGCTGGCCTCGCTTCGCCCCCTGCACCCCGAGATCGAGGGCTTCTCCATCACCGCCGGCAACGCCTCGGGCATCAACGACGCCGCCTCGGCCCTCGTGGTCACCTCGGACGCCTTCGCCGCCGACCACGGGCTCACCCCCCTCGCCACCGTCCGGTCCTGGGCCTCGGTGGGAGTGGAGCCCAAAGACACGGGCATGGCCCCGACCACCGCCATCCCGAAGGCCCTGGAGCGGGCCGGGCTCACCGTCGCTGACGTCGACCTCTTCGAGATCAACGAGGCCTTCGCCTCGGTCCCCATCGCCTGTGTCCGGGTCCTCGACCTCAACGAGGACCGGGTCAACATCTCGGGCAGCGGCTGCAGCCTGGGCCATCCCATCGCCGCCACCGGGGCCCGCATGCTCACCACCCTCGTCTACGACCTGGCCCGCCGGGGCGGCGGCATCGGCGTGGCCGCCATGTGCGCCGGCGGGGGCATGGGCTCGGCCACCGTCATCGAGGTCGCGGCCCGCTGAGCCAGACGGGCCAGGCAGGATCGGCCAGGTAGACCGGCGAGGCGGACCGGCGAGGCAGTCGACTCGGGGGGAACGAGGATGAGCTTTCTGGACAAACGGGCGGGCCTGGCCGGCCGCGTGGCTGTCGTGGTGGGCGGGGGCGGGGGCCTCGGCCGCGCCTGTGCCGCTGACCTCGGCGGCGCCGGGATGCGCCTGGCCCTGTGCGACAAGAACGCCGAAGCCCTGACCGAGACGGCGGCCAGCATCTCGGAGGCTGGGGGCGAGGTCATGACTGGGGAGCTCGACGCACGCGACCCCGAGGCACTCAGTGCCTTCTTCGCCGAGGTGGACGGTCGTTACAGCGGCCAGCTCGACGTGCTGGTCAACGTGGTGGGGGGCACGTTCCGGCAGTCGTTCGAGGAATCGGGCCCACGGGGCTGGGACGCACTGATCCGGACCAACTTCACCTGGCTCCTCCACGCCACCCAGCTGGCCATCGCCCGCATGGGCCCCGGTGGCGGGAGCATCATCAACATCACCTCGATCGAGGGCCATCGGGCCGCCCCCGGCTACGCCGTCTACGCGGCGATGAAGGCCGGGGTGACCAGTCTGACCCGCACCCTGGCCGTCGAGCTGGCCCCGCGCAACGTCCGGGTCAACACGATTGCCCCCGACTACATCCCCACTCCCGGGCTGGAGTCGGTCCTGGCCGGCAGCGAAGAGACGAGGGCCCTGCAGCACCGCATCTCCACGCCAATGGGCCGAGAGGGCACGTTCGAGGACGCCGGCGGGTGCGCGCTGTTCCTGGCCTCGAACCTGTCGTCGTTCGTGACCGGGACCACCCTGCATCCCGACGGGGGGGCCATCGCCTCCTCGGGCTGGTTCAACTGGCCCGATGCCGGCTACCTGAACCACCCACCCCTGGCCGTCCTCGAGCACCTGCTCGAGCCCTGACTCGGCCGGGTCCGGGCCGGGGCCGCACCGGCTCTGCCGTCCGGTGGACCGGCGGCGCTCCGAACGGCCCGCGTGCCAGACCCACGATGGGCCGGCGGCCCCGCTCACGTCGGCGCCGCGACCCCGCTGCCCAGGTAGGCCGAAGCCAGGGCATCGGTGTCCACCTCGCTCCGGGGACCCGACCAGACGATGCGCCCGAGGGTCATGAAGGCCACCGTGTCGGCCAGGGCCAGGACCTCGGCCGCCCGCTCTTCGACCAGGAGGATGGTGACCCCCTGGCCGCGCATCTCGTCGAGGGTGGCGCAGACCGCCTCGGAGGCCAACGGCGCGAGGCCCAAGGTGGGCTCGTCGGCGATGAAGACGTCGGGCGGCCGCACCAGGGCGGAGACGAGGGAGAGCATCTGCTGCTCCCCGCCCGAGAGCAGCCCGGCCAGCTGCTTGCGGCGGGTGCCGAGGATGGGGAAGTGCTCGTAGGCCTGGGTCCGTTGTTCGGGAGTGGGCAACCACACCTCCAGGTTCTCCTGGACACTCAGCCCCGGGAAGATCCCGCGGCCCTCGGGAACGGTCATGAGGCCCTCGGCCGAGCGTTGGTGCGCGGGCCACGCGGTGACGTCGACCCCCCGGCGCAGGACGCGGCCCTCGGTCGGCTGGAGGAGCCCGGCCGCCACCCGGCACAGGGTCGTCTTGCCCGCCCCATTGGCTCCGAGCAGGGCAACGATGGTCCCCTGCCTGACTTCGAGATCTGTGTGATGGAGGACCTCGACGGCCCCGTAGCCGGCGACGACGCCCTCGAACGACAGCACCGAGGGCCTTTCGTCCGCCGGACCCGACCCAGGACCGTCGCCGTGGGCGTCCGCCCCCGAAGCGGCGGGAACCGGCTCCCGGCCGCGCGGCGAGCCGGGCGTAGGGGCACCGATGGGAAGCTCCGGGGTGGTGGCTGCGCCGGCCAGGTCCGGGCTGGCCCCGACCGGCGTGGCCCCGGCGCGGATGCGGGCCGCCCTCTTCTCCCGGAGCCGGGCGATCGTACGGGCGTTCTCGGCCAGAACCCCATCAGGCTCGCGGGCCAGGCCAATGGCGCCCAGGCCGAAGAGGATGGGGAGGAAGTAGGGAGACTGGGTGGCAGTGTGCAGCGTGGCGTTCCAGGTGGTGATCTTGGCGAACAGGCTGGTGCCCAGGGAGAAGAAGAGGCCGGCCAGCAGTGCCCCGGCCGGCCGGCGGATTCCGAAGGTGACCACCACGGCCAGCCAGACGAGCCCGACCACCGTCGGGGCGGTGGTGTTCCCGAACGGGCTGGAGGTGATGGTGAACAGTGCACCACCCACCCCGGCGATGGCGGCCGAGAATCCGAACATCAGGACCTTGATCCGGTCGGGCGAGAGGCCGGTGGTGCGGGCGCCGATCTCGGTCGACCGGGCGGCGAACATCGTGCGGCCCGACGCTCCCCGCTGGATGTTGTAGATGAGCAGGGTGATCACGCCGAAGATGGCCAACAACAACATGGTGAGCGAGCGCGGGCTCGAGAAATTGAGGAACGACCCGATCGACGGCGGGTTCACGGTGTAGCCACTGGAGCCGCCCGAGATGGAGTTGATGTTGAAAAAGATCAGCTCGCAGGTGAAGGCCAGGGCCAAGGTGGCCAGGGCCAACAACAAGGCGCCGAGCCGGCGCACGACAAAGGCGATGGCCATGCCCACGACGGCGGTGCCGAGCGCGCTGGCCACTACGGCCAGGCCGAAGTTGAGGTGGCCACCGCTCATGATCACCGGGATGTTGCCGAACTGGTGGGTGACCAGGTACCCGGCGAGAAAGCCCCCGGCGGTCACGAAGGTGGCCTGGGCCAGGCTGACCATCCCGCCGATCCCCGTCACCACTACGAACGACAAGAAGATGATGGCGTAGACCATGCCCTGGGCTAAGAGGCCGGCCCAGAACGAGGTGGCCAAGAGCGTGGTGTAGAGGATCAGGGCGGCCGTGAAGATGACCCAGGGCAGCCGGCGGCGCAGGGGGGACAGCCCGTCGCGGTGATCGGGCCGGGGCTCTTCTGGGATCGGGTTCCGGGTCCGCCTGCGGGTGAGCGAGCCGAGCACGATCAGCCCGACCACGGCGAGGACGAAAGGCACCGAGCTGAGCAGTCCGGAGAGCTGGGCCACCGAGGGGGGCAGGAAGCTGGTGGCGTAGCCGGCCACCATGTTCTGGATCACGCCTAGGGCCAGGCCGCCGACGAACACAAACGGGAGCGAGCGCAGCCCGCCGGCCACCACCGCGGCGATCGAGCCCAATACCACCAGGGTAAAGGTGTTGGGATCGAGCCCGAAGAGCGGGACCATGAGCACGCCGACCAGTCCGGACAGGGTCGAGACGAGCACCCAAGCCACCTTCGAGACGCGAGCCGGGCTGATGGCCCGCAGTTCGGCCAGCTCACGGCGGTCCACGTTGGCTCGCATGGCCAGCCCGAGCCGGGTGTGGCGCAGGATGATCCACAGCCCGCCGGCCGACACCACCGAGGCGGCCAGGATGGCCAGCTGGTCGGTGTTAATGACCACTCCGGACAGGACGTGGAAGTAGTTGGCCGGCGTGGGCCCGAGACCGGGGCCGGTGGTCACGCTCTGGTTGGTGGGCAGGTTGGCCCCGCCGATGTTGATGACGGCGACCAGCCACAGGGCCAGGTTGGGCAGGGCCACGATGAGCCCGATGGTGCCCACGATGCGGGCGTAGATGGGGGCGTCGGACAGCCGGCGGAGCATGATCCGCTCGAGCAGGAAGCCCATCAGCGGGGCGAAGACGACGATGCTGATCAGCGCCGACCACACGATGGAGAGGTGCTGGCCGGTGTGCAGCTGGAAGTAGAGGTAGGCCGTGGTGAAGGCGATGGCCCCGTAGCCGAAGTTGAAGATGCCCGCCGTCTGGTAACCGAGGACCAGCCCGGTCCCGATGATGGCGTAGAGGGCACCGGACACGGCGCCGGGGACGAACAGCGAGAGGAACTTGGTCATCGGTAACCGAACCTCTGCATGGCGCGCATGCTCACCCCATCGTCCCTGCCGTGGCGCCGCTGGCCCGGTCGTCCCGTGCGCGCGCCGACGAGGGTACGGCCGGCCCCCCGGTCAGTCAACAAGGGCTATGTGCCATCCCGTCGCCCATCGTCGGGTCCCCGGGGTCGTTCACCCATCCACCCGGGCCGTCACCAGTGCGGCGAGCCGGTTGTCGTTGCCCATGTCCCGCACCTCGGCCCGGACCAGCCCGGCCCCGAGCGAGACGGCGGTGGCCCTCCCGGGACCCAACCGCACGGCGCTCAGGTACCGCGTATCGAGGTCGAGGACCGGGCGCCCGGTGAGGGTCTCGGCCGCCATCTCGGCCAGCAAGGCCACGGCCCCACCCTGGAGGGTGCCGGAGGCCTGTTGGAGGAAGGGCCCATGCTCGATCTCGGTGACACCGGGCTCGAGGACCCGCATGCCGATGTGGTCGGGGAAGGCGACGGGCATGGACCCCGTCGTCCGCATGCCCCGGATCAAGGGCGGGGCGATGTCCTGCGGGCGCGGCGAGGCCATGAAGGTGACGTAGCTGTGGGCCACCAATTGACCGGTGGCCGCGTCAGTGAAGCAGACCTCGGCGGCCACGGTGCTCCGGCCCGCCTTCACGATCTCGGCCGTGAGCGCCAACGAGTCGCCGCTCCGTTCGGCCAGGATCCGCACGACGATGTCGAGGGTCACGGCCAGCCGAGGTGCGGTGGTCAGGCAGGCCGGCACGCCGGCCACGCAGTCGGCCACGGTGGCCAGGACCGACGGTCTCGGCCGCGACGACCCGGACGGGCGCAGTGCGTCGGTGATGGTGGCGTCGCCGGTCATGCTCATGCCGTCCTCGGACAGGTCGAAGCCGAAGCCGAGGTCGTTCACGAACATCGTCCGGCCCTCTCCGATCAGGGGTGTCCCGGCCTGGTTCGCGCCGGGAGCTTCGTCGTGGAGTCGGGTCATGCCGAGAGGAGGTTACCGGTAGGCGTCGGCTCGGATCGAACCCGGGGGAACGGAGGGCGGCGTAGGCAGTTCCCACTAGACCACGCCGGCGGCGCGGAGGGCGGTGAGCTCGTCGTTGGAGAGTCCGACGAGGTCGCACCACACCTCGCGGTTGTGCTGGCCCAGCGCGGGTGCCGGCCCCGGCGGGACCGGCCGCTTCCCGTCGAGGCGGGGAAAGGGGGCCTGCTGGCGGAGCGGCCCGGCTCTTGGATCGTCGACGGTGACGATGTCCCCTCGAGCGGCCATGTGGGGATCGGCCAGGATGTCGGCCGCGTCGTAGATGGTTCCGACCGGCACCCCGTGCTCGATGCAGCGCGCCTCGACCTCGTCGGAGGGAAGGGCGGCCGCCCACTCGGCCACCAGGCCGTTGATCTCGTCGGAGCCGGCGGCCCGCTTGGCCAGCGTTGACCACCGGGGGTCGTCGGCCAGCTCCGGGCGATCCATGGCTGCGCACAGCCTCGAGAAGTTGGCGTCGGATCCGGCCACGATGCACACGTAGCGTCCATCGGCCGTCGGGTAGTTGTCGAGCGGTGCCGAGTTGGGCAGACGGTTCCCCTCTCGACCGCGGGTCAGCCCGATCCGGTCCTGCCCGGCGACGGTCCATTCCAGGATGCGCAGGATGGACCCGTACAGGGGGGCGTCGACCACGCCACCGCGCCCGGTTCCCCCGTCGGGCCGGTCCCGGCGATAGAGGGCCGCGGTCACCGCTTCGGCGGCGAAGACACCGGTCAGGTAGTCCGAGACGGTGACGCCGGGACGGACGGGCGGCCGGTCGGGATACCCGGTCAGGTGGAGCAGGCCCCCGTAGGCGATGCCCATCCGGTCGAGGCCCGGCCGGCGGGCGTTCGGGCCGTCCTGTCCGAACACGCTGATCCGGGCCCAGACGGCTCGCCGGTCGCAGTCGTCGGGCCCGACGCCCCAGGCTTCGAGGGTGCCGGGCCGGAAGTTCTCGCACACGACGTCGGCGTGGGCCACCAGTCGACGGAACAGGTCCTGTCCCTGACGCTGACGGAGGTCGAGGGTGACCCCCTTCCGACCGCGGCCTTCGACCGCCCACCACAGGGAGTACGGGGCCGAATCGTCGTCGGTGGGGACGTCGTCGATGGGGACGAACGGGCCGATGGTCCGCATGAAGTCGCCGCCCCGGGGGTCCTCCACCTTGATGACCTCGGCCCCCAGCTCGCCGAGCAAGCCGGCGCAGAACGGGGCGCTGATCCGGGTCCCGACGTCGATCACCCGGAGTCCGGCGAGCGGCAGCGGCTCGTCAGCCATCTCGGTGCTCGGCAAAGACCTCCTGCATCGAGGACTTGGACTTGCGGGCCGCCAGCGCATCGAGGGCGGTCGAGGTGTTGTGCATCCAGTGGTGGGCCATGAAGTGGTACTTCCACGACTCTTCTTTTCCCATGAGCGTGGCCGAGTTGTTGATGGTGTCCTTCACCACCTGGGCGGTGGTCGGGGGAACGAGGGCAACCCGATCGGCCAGCTCCCGGGTGCGCTCGGCCAGCAGGGCCGCCGGTACGATCCGGTTGACCAGCCCCAGCCGCCAGGCCTCCTGGGCATCGATCGTCTCGCCCGTCCACAAGAATTCCTTCGCCTTCCGGATGCCGAGCTCCCACGGCTCGACCAGCAGCTCGACGCCGGCACCGGTCATCCGGAGCACCGGGTTGGAGAACGTGGCGTCGTCGGCGGCCACGATCAGGTCGCACATGCAGGCCAGCATCAGGCCAGCCGCGACCGTCGCCCCCTGGACCTGGGCGATGGTCGGCTTCCGGAACGAGTAGAGGCGCCGGCACCGCTCGTAGTACATGACCTGCTCATGGCGGAACTTGCCCTCGGGGGTCTCCCGCATCGCCACCCAGGGATCGTCCCCGGACCCGGTGACGAGGGCTCTTCAGGTCGTGACCGGCGGAGAAGTGCTTCCCCGACCCGGCCAGGATGACGACGCGAACCTCGTCGTCGTCATCGGAGACGTCGAGGAAGTGGTCGATCCCGTCGATGACCGCGGTGTCCTGGGCGTTGGCCACCTCGGGGCGGTTCATGGTGATCGTGGCCACGTGGCCATCCACCTGGTAGAGAACGACTTCCTCGGTCATGCCCCTCCTCTCCTCGGATGACACCGCTCCAGGATGACGATAGGCCAGATCCTCGTGCCGTCGGCCCGGAGGGGCCGACACCGAGAACGGCGGGTTTCGGATCCGGCGGCCGGTGACTAGAGTCGCCACGATACGTCCCGCACGGGGGCCGGTCGCTTCGTCGCAGTGGGGAGGAACCATGCAGGACCACCGATTCGACTTCGTTGTCGACGGGACGCCTGAGGAGGTCTGGGACGTCATCTGGGCACGCACCCGGACCGGCATCGAGACGGACAAGGTAAAGATCGAGGTCTACCACCAGGGCGACGAGGAGGGGAACGGCCTGGTCCGGCACTGCTACTTCCCCGTCCCGAGGTACCTGCTCTCGGGGGGAAGGGCCCAATCGTGGGAGTGGATCACCGAGGCGCAGCGCCCGCAGTCGTGGCGGTACGACGCCATCGGCAAGCCGCTGTGGTCGAAGGCGTCGGGTTGGACCCGGCTGGAGGACCTCGGCGAGGGAAGGACCCGTGTGTACTTCCGCGAGACCTACGAGGTGTTCAACCCGCTCATGCGGGTGCTGCTGGAGAAGAGGGTGCACGATTTCATCTCCAAGGACAACGACCGGCTGATCGAGGCCTCGTTGCACGCATCGCTGCGCAAGCTGCATGCCGCCGCCGGAGGCCCGGCGTAGTGGAGGGCGTGAAGCCCACAGGCCGACCGTCCACCACGTTCCGTGCACAGCTGGTCCCTCACCGGGGTCGCCGGGAGCTAGCGTGCCAGTGTCGACAAGGGGACAACACATGAGCGTGGAGACACCCGCAGCACCGGACGAGACGGGCCCCGAAGAGGACCTGAGCATCTGGGGTGACAACGTCCAAGAGGACTGGGAGCGGATGCGCACGGGACCGGCCGTGCTCGACTTCGGCAGTGTCTCGATGATGGTCAGCCCGACCGCGGTCGACGAGCTGATGCACGATCCCGCCCTGCTCTCGTCCAATCCAGACGCCCAGTTCCTGGGCTCGGAGACCGGGTTGATCCCGCTGCAGGTCGACCCGCCCGACCATGTTCGCTACCGCCGCATGCTCGATCCGCTGTTCACGCCGCCGAAGATGGCCAAGCTCGAGGGCGAGGTCTCGGCGTTGGTGAACCAGTGCATCGACTCATTCATCGAGCGGGGGAGCTGCGATCTGGCCTCGGAGTTCGCCCAGCCGATTCCGTCGGGCACGTTCTTGCACCTCTTGGGGCTGCCGATCGAGGGGTTGGACGAGTTCCTCGCCGTGAAGGACGAGTTGATCCGCCCGGTGGGCAAGGGCCATGCCGAGCTCGACGCCATCCGGGCGCGGGCGGCCCAGTGGGTCTTCGAGCTCTTCGGGGAGGCCCTCGACCGGCGGGCGGTCGAGCCGACCGACGACATCCTGGGCCACCTCTCCCGCCTGGAGATCGCCGGCGAGCTGACCCGGGAGCAGACGCTCAACATCAGCTTGTTGCAGCTGACCGCCGGGTTGGACACGGTCACGGCCAGTCTGGAGTGCTTCTTCTCCTTCCTGGCCAGGAGCCCCGAGCACCAGCGGCAGCTGGCGGAAGAGCCCTCCCTCAGGCCGAAGGCGGTGGAGGAGCTCCTCCGCTGGATGTGCCCGGTTCCGACGGTCATCCGGGTGACCATGTCCGACACCGAGGTCGAGGGCTGCCCGGTCAGCCAGGGGACGAAGATGGCCGTGCTGTTGGCCACGACCAACATCGACCCCAACCGGTTCGAACGCCCGACCGAAGTCGACTTCTCTCGCCAGTCGATCAAGCACCTGAGCTTCGGCGTGGGCGTCCATCGCTGCCTCGGCTCGCACCTGGCCCGCATGGAGCTGCGGGTCGCGCTGGCCGAGTGGCACCGGCGGATTCCCTCCTACCGGCTCCCCGAGGGGTTCGTCCCCACCTACAGCCCGTCGATCCGGGAGATCGCCCACCTGCCACTCGAGTTCGAGCCCGGGGTCCGGGAGGGCTGACCGCCAGGCCCCGGCCGTGCCGTGCCTGCCCCGTCGGGCACGCCCAGGCCCCGTTAACAGCTGTTTTCCGCTCGGGTGGCCCACCGCTATGCTGGGGTTTTACCCCGGCTCCCGGTCCCCAGCCAGGATCCGGGCAGGCTGCGTGCGATCGCAAGGGGGTCCCCGATGGACGTTGATGACCTGATCCTGGTGAGCGTCGATGACCATGTCGTCGAGCCACCCAATGTCTTCGAGGACCGGTTGCCGGCCAAGTACGTGGACCTCGCCCCCCAGTTCATCACCCGGGCCGACGGGACCAGTGCGTGGCGCTACGAGGGCCAAGAGCTGGGCAACATCGCCCTGAACGCGGTGGCCGGGCGCCCGCCCGACGAGTTCGGGATGGAGCCGACCTCGTTCGACGAGCTCCGCCCGGGCTGTTACGACATCAACGAGCGGGTGAAGGACATGGACGCCAACGGCGTGCTCGGCTCGCTGTGCTTCCCCTCCTTCCCCCAGTTCTGCGGGCAGCTCTTCGCCCGGACCGAGGACAAGGACGTGGCCCTCGCCATGGTCCGGGCCTACAACGACTGGCACATCGACGAGTGGTGCGGCACCCACCCGGGCCGCTTCATCCCCTGCTCGCTCCCGGCCATCTGGGACCCCGAGGTCCTCGCGGCCGAGGTCCGGCGCACGGCGGCGAAGGGGGCCCACGCCGTCACCTTCTCGGAGAACCCGTCCAAGCTGGGCTGGCCCTCCATCCACTCGGACCACTGGGACCCGTTCTGGACGGCCTGCTCGGAGGAGAACGTGGTCGTGTGCATGCACATCGGCTCCTCCTCCGAACTGGTCATCACCTCGCCCGATGCCCCCATCGACGTGTTGATCACCGTCACCCCCATGAACATCGTCCGGGCCGCGGCCGACCTCATCTGGTCGCCGGTGCTGCGCAAGTTCCCCGACATCAAAGTGGCCCTGTCCGAGGGGGGGATCGGCTGGATCCCCTACTTCTTGGAGCGCATCGACTACAACTACCAAAAGCACCACGCCTGGACGGGCCAGGACTTCGGCCACCAGCTGCCGAGCGAGGTGTTCAACGAGCACGTCATCACCTGTTTCATCGATGACGCCTTCGGCGTGGCCAGCCGGGACTTCTTGAACATGGACAACGTCACCTGGGAGTGCGACTACCCCCACTCCGACACCACCTGGCCGACCGCCCCCGAGCAGCTCTGGAAGTACATCGGCGAGCTGCCCGACCACGACATCAACCGCATCACCCACCACAACGCCATGCGCCACTTCAGCTACGACCCCTTCTCGGTCATCCCCAAAAAGGAGGCCACCGTGGCCGCCCTGCGGGCCCGCCAGGCCGGAAGGGACGTGGCCATCCGCTCCACCCGGCGCACGCCCAAGGCCCCCCACGCCAACAAGGCCTCGGACCTCGGCGCCCTGACCAACAGCTGAGCGATGACCGTCGACATGCCAACTTCGGCTGACACCGGGCACCCGGACAGTGAGGACCTCGAGGCCTTCCGTCAGCGGGCCCGGGCCTGGCTGGCCCAGTCCATGCCCCGCCTGGAAGGCCGGACCAACCAGCGGCTCGTGACCGAGGACGAGTACGGGGTCCGGGCCCGGGAGCTGCAACGGATCTTGTTCGACGGGGGATTCGCCGGGCTCTGCTTCCCGCAGCGGTACGGGGGCCAGGGACTGTCGCGACAGCACCAGGCCATCTTCACCAAGGAGTCGGTGCCCTACGAGATGCCGGTGCTGCTCAACATCCCCACGCTGTCCATCCTGGCCCCGACCCTGCTCGACTTCGGGACCGAGGAGCAGAAGCTGCGCCACATCCCGGCCATCCTCTCGGGGGAGGAGGCATGGGTCCAGTTCCTCTCCGAACCCTCCGGTGGGTCGGACCTGGCCGGCCTGGTCACCCGAGCGACGCGGGACGGAGACGTCTTCGTCCTCAACGGGTCGAAGATCTGGAGCTCCGGGGCGTTCCGGTCCGACTACGCCCTGTGCCTGGCCCGGACCGATTGGCATGCCACCAAGCACCGGGGCCTGACCTGTTTCATCGTGAAGATCCATCAGCCCGGCATCGACGTGCAACAGATCAAGATGGTCAACGGGTGGAACGAGTTCTGCCAGGAGTTCTTCGACGACGTGTCCATCCCGGTGGAGAACGTGCTCGGTGAGGTCAACGACGGGTGGACGGTGGCCTCACGCCTCTTGTTCCACGAGCGTGATGCCGTCGGCGGCGGCTCTCCGTACACCAGTGGGACGACCGGCGGCCGGGGTGACCACGGGGGCGGGCGCACCGACCTGATCGAGTTGGCCAGGGCGACGGAGCGCACCGGCGATCCCCGCGTCCGCCAGCTGGTGGCCGAGGCCCGGGCCAACGACGTGGTCGGTGCCCAACTGGTGGCCCGGGTCACCGCCGGGATCACGACCGGGCGGTTTCCCGGGCCGACCGGGTCGCTTCCCCGCCTGTACGCCGCCACCAACGCCGAGCGCCGCAACGACATCGCCCTCGAGATCGCCGGGCCGGCGGCCGGGGTGTGGGCCGGCGGGGACCCGGCGGGGGAGAGGGGGATCGAGTTCCTCTTCCGACAGGGCGGTAGCCTCGGTGGTGGGAGCAACGAGATGCAGCGCAATATCATTAGCGAGCGGGTCCTGGGCATGCCTCGTGAATACGCCGCCGACAAGGACCGGCCCTTCGACGAGGTCCGCCACAACTCCTCGCCGTCCCGCTCCGACTAACCGGGCCCGGCCCCGGTCGGGCCCCCGTTGGCCCATCGTCAGCGCCTCTGGGTGGGGGCCCCCGCCCAGATGAGCGGGAGCCGGTCGAACTCGGCCGCCACCAGCGGTGCCAGGGAGCGGTGATCACCGGCATCCAGCCACTGGTCCATGGCCATCCGAAAGGTGGCGAATGCGACCACCCCGGCCAGGATGGCCCTGCGGTCCGGCACCTTGAGCGACCGTCGCCGGGCCAACCCCAGTGCGATGTGCTCTTCGCCCAGTTTGCGTTGGTCGAAGTCGCGGCCCCGGAGCGTGGGGGCCGAGGCCAGGGCCCGACGCAGCAGGCGCAGTCGGTCCCGCATCGGATGGATGAGCGGGGCGATTTCCACCAGTGCGGCCCGCACCGCATCGAGGTCCGAGAGCCCGGCGGGTTGTGAGGCGATGACCTCGACGGGGATATGGGTGTCGTCCCGCTCAAACAGGACCTCTTCCTTGGCCGAGAAGTAGCGGAAGAACGTGCGTGGCGAGACGTCGGCCAGCTCCGTGATCTCCTCCACCGTCGTCTGGCTGTATCCCTGGGTGGCGAACAGGTGCATGGCGGCGTCCACGAGAGCGTCGCGGGTCCGGCCCCGGTTCCGCTCCCGGCGGTTGGGCACGGCCGCCTCCGGCGACACGGCTAGGGCCACGAGACCACCCGGTGCTGTCGACAACTTGGCAGTTCCACGTCAATTGACATTACTGTGTCTATTCAGGAAGGGTCTATTCAGGAAGGGTCTATTCAGGAAGGACAGACGGCCAACCAGTCGGTGGTTCGGGGGAGGGTCTGAGCGACGTGGAACAGAGCAGGTACTTCGACCCGGCCCTGGAGACGATGCCGCGGCCGGACATCGAGGCGCTGCAAGGGTCGCTGCTGAACGAGGCCTTGCCCTACATGGACGAGCACTCGCCGCTCCTGGCTGAGCACTGGGCCCGGTCGGGCGTCAAGATCGACGGGATCCGTTCAGTGCAGGACCTCACCGAGAGCGTCCCCTTCATGGACAAGGACACCATCCGGGCCTACCGGGACGGTCACGGCGATCCCCTGGGCGGCATGGGCCTGATGGCCGAGAGCGCGGTCATTAGCTCTACCACGGGGACGACCGGGGACCCGGTCCTCCTTCCGTCCCGGCGAGAGGGGATGTTGGAGTCCGCCCGCATCGCCGGGGACTTCTGGGAGATGGGTTGTCGCCCCGGGGATGCCTTCGTGGTCATGCTCTTCACCTTCCGGGGCGCACCCATGCTGACGCCTCACGCCTTCGGGGCGTCCACCGTGTTGTTCGACCATGCTCCTGGGGAGCTCGAGCGGTTCTGCCGGGTCTCGCTCGACCTCCGGCCCACCGGGATGTATCTCCTGAGCGGACCCCTGATCCTGGCCCTGCGCCAGATGGAGCCGTCGCTGCCCCTCGACCTGGGCGAGGTCTTCTCGAGCTACCGGGGCGTGGTCTACGCCGGCGAGCCCATGGGGAGCCGGGCCCGGGAGGCCCTCGATCGTTGGGGGGTTGAGCACTTCAACCACACCGCGGTGGGCGACGTGGACTCGGCCACCGAGTGCGGGGAGCACGCCGGCCACCACTGTCACGACGACCAGGCCCTGATCGAGGTGCTGGACCCCGATGGCGACGACCCGGTCCCCGAGGGGGAGGTGGGGGAGCTGGTGGTGACCACCCTCAATCCTCGGCTCACCAACATGCTGGTCCGGTACCGGTCCGAGGACCTGTTACGAACCACCACCGAGCGGTGCGGCTGCGGCCGGACGCACACGCGGATGTGGCCGGTCGGACGGAAGGGCGACCAGGTGGTGGTCGAAGGAAGATCGGTCCTCCCGGTCGATGTGTGGTTGGCCGTGGAGTCGATCGAGGCGACCTCGGCCGGCCTCTTTCAGGTCATCCGGGCCGGCCGGGAGATGGACCACTTGCGCCTTCGCGTCGGCTACGACGAGGGGACGACCGCGTCCTCGCTGCCCGCGGTCAGGACCGCGGTCATCGACTCGGTGTCCGAAGCCGTGGGGGTGATGCCCGACGTGGAACTCGTGCCCAACCGCGAATTGCTGAAACTCGGGCCGCCGCACAAGATCCCCCGGGTGGCCGCCTCGTGAGCGCCGGGATCGATCGAGGGGCCGGAGCCAGACCGATGAACCCTGGTGACCTGTGGGGCTGGGGCCGCTTCGGCGACGACCAGCTCCTGCCCCTCAGCTTCGACGACATCAGGCGGGACGCCACTGCGGCCCGGGCCGGGTTGCGGTCGCTCGCCCTACCTTCCGACGCCAAGGTTGTGGTCGTCTCCACCGTCGCGGAGTTCGGGCACTTCTGGCCTCTGCTGCAGGCTGCCCATGACCTGGGCTATGTCACCAGCACGGCCGACGCGACGCCCTATGACGCCGGGCGCACCGAGATGTTCTGCCGGCTCCTGACCCCGAGCGCGGTGATCGGCGTGGACGAGGCCGTCCTCGACGGGTTGGAGGCGTCCGGGCTCGACCCCGGGTCGGTCTTCGCTGGGGTTCCCCGGGTGGTGGCCAGGGGTCGGGCGGTGAACCGCCTGCGGGATGCCGGCGTCGGCGCGTTGCGGTGGGTGCCCCTCGGGCCCACCACGGCGATGGACTGTCGGTATGGCCATCTGCACTTCGACCACCGCCAATGGCGCGTCGAGTCGGCCGGCGGCCCCCTGGTGTTGAGCAGCACGGTAGGACGGGCCTACCCGGTCGAGCACCTGAGCACCGGCCTGGTGGGAACGGTCCGGGCGCAAGCCTGCTCGTGCATGCGGAGCGACCCGACACTCGAGCTGACGGTGCCCACATGAGCGAACGTCCTCTCGATCCTGCTCGTGCCGCCACCGATGCCGAGCGGGTCGCCGCCGATGCCGCCGGGCCGGAGACAGCCCTGGAGCTGACCCTGCACGACGTGCTGGCCGAGCACGCCCGGAGCCGGCCGGCTCAGACCGCCACCGTGTGCGGCGGGCACTCCTGGACGTGGTCGGCCCTCCATGAGCGGGTGCTCCGCCTGGCCCACGTGCTGGCCGATGCCGGCGTGGCCCCGGGCGACCGTGTCCTCTGGTTGGGCCAGAACTGCCACCGGCTGCTCGAGACCCTCCTGGCCTGTGGCCAAGTCGGCGCTGTCTTCTGTCCGGTGAACTGGCGTCAGAGCGCCGAAGAGCTGGCTTTCGTGCTGGCCGACGCTGATCCGTCCGTGGTCGTCTGGCAGAAGGGCGAGATCGGCGACGCCGCCCTGGTCGCCGCCCAGGCCCAATCGGATAGCCAGGCGACATGGATCCGGCATGACCACGCGGAGGCCGGGGAAGCACCGGAAGACGAGGCCGAGGGTCCGGAGCCGCCCGGCGGGTCCGGGGCCGACTTCGAGGAGCTGGTGGCCACCGCCCCTCCTCGCCTGCCCGACCGGCCAGCGACGGCATCGGGAGCTGCGGTGCTCATGATCTACACGGGCGCCTTCGCCGGGCGACCGAATGGGGCCCTGCTCAGCCACCGAGCCATCCTGGCCCAGAGCATGGTCATCGCGCTCGTGCGCGGGTACCGATCCGACGCCGTGTTCTTGAACTCAGGGCCCTTGTTCCATCTCGGGACGTTGATGAGCACCTTTGCCGTCTTCCATCTCGGGGGCACGAATGTCTTCATCCGCCGGGTCGAGGCCGAGGAGATCTGCCGGATCATCGAGGCCGAGGGGTGCACGGACGCCTTCTTGATGCCGCCGACGGTGGCCGAGATCGCCTCGGTGAACGCCGATGGCCGATACGACCTCACCAGCCTCCGCGTCGCCTCGGGGCCGCCGGAGTGGAGGTCGATGGTGTCGGCCGACACCAGCGACTGGGCCGCCCGTCCCGGAGGCACGGGGCAGACCGAGGTCACCGGCCTGGTGACCTTCACCGCCTTCGGGGGGACGGGGGCTCACGGTCGTCCGTCCCCCTTGGCCCAGGTGCGGATCCACGACGACGACGATGTCGAGCTCGGCCCGGGCCAGGTCGGTGAGATCGTGGTGCGGGGGCCAGTGGTGATGAACGGCTTCCACAATCGGCCCGAGCTGAACGCAGTCAAACGACGAAACGGGTGGCACCACACCGGTGACCTCGGCCGGCGGGAGGAGGACGGGTCGATCACCTTCATCGGTCCCAAGGCCAGGATGATCAAGTCGGCGGCCGAGAACATCTACCCGGCCGAGGTGGAAGCCTGCCTGCGCAGCCACGCCGCCGTTCGCGAGGCGGCGGTGATCGGGGTGCCCGACGAACGATGGGCGCAGTCGGTCAAGGCCATCCTCGTCCTCCATGCCGACCACGATGTCGGCGAGACCGAGATCATCGAGCACTGCCGCGCCCACATCGCCTCGTACAAGAAGCCCCGTCTCGTCGAGTTCGTCGACGAGCTCCCGAAGAACGGCCACCAGATCGACTACGACTCCCTCGACGCCGCCTTCGGCGGTGGGGGCTACCCAGGAGGGACCTACCGCAGTGTCTGACCGCACACTGTCTGACCGCACCATCAAGGACCGGACGGCCGTCGTCGGCATCGGTGCCACCGAGTTCTACCGGCACGGCCAGTCGGAGCCCCACACCAAACAGGAGCTGGCTTACCGGGCCATCCTGGCTGCGGTGGCCGACGCCGGGCTGGCGGTGGGCGACATCGACGGGTTCGCCCTCTACTCGGGCGGCGGGGGCTTCGACACCTCGCTGGCCGCCCAGGCTCTCGGCCTCCCCAACCTGCGCTTCACCGCCGGCCTGACCGGTGGTGGGGGCGGGGCGGCAGGAGCGGTGGGCTTGGCCTCGGCCGGCATCGTGGCCGGTCAGGCCGACGTGGTCGTCAGCCTGATGACGCTGCAGCAGCCCGCCGGCGGACGATTCGGCTCGGCCTTCGCCAACAAGGGTGGCTCGTACTCGGCCCCGCCCACCCCCGAGAAGGACTTCATCGCCCACTCCGGGCTGATGGGCCCGGGCCAGATGTTCGCCATGCTCACCCGTCGCCACATGCACCGCTACGGCACCACCCGGGAGCACCTGGCCGAGGTGGCCATCTCGACCCGGGCCAACGCCGTGAACCGGGAGAGTGCGCTCATGCGCGCACCTCTCGATCTCGACACCTACTTCGGGGCCCGGATGATCTCCGACCCGTTTTGCCTGTACGACTACTGCCTGGAATGCGACGGTGCGGTGGCCGTGATCACCACCACGGCCGAACGGGCCCGGGACCTCCGGCATCCTCCCGCTTACGTGACCGCCAGCGCCCAGGGCGGTTCGGGCGGGTGGGGCCAGGCCATCACCTGGATGGGCATGGACGACGCGATCTTCGCCTCATCCGGGCACCGACCGGTGGCCCAGGACCTCTACCGCCGGGCCGGCTTGGGCCCTGAGGACATCGACGTCGCCCTCCTCTACGACCATTTCACCGGGATGGTCCTGATGCAGCTGGAGGACTACGGCTTCTGCCCGACCGGAGAGTCCGGACCTTTCGTGGCCGACGGGAACATCCGGTACCTCGGGGGCACGCTCCCGGTCAACACCCACGGCGGGAACCTGTCCGAGGCGTACATCATCGGGTTCACCCACGTGAAAGAAGCCGTCGAACAACTTCGGGGCACGGCCTCCAATCAGATCCCCGATGCCGCGGTGGCGCTGGTGACCGGTGGGCCGGCGCCCATCCCGGTCAGTGCCCTGATCCTGAGGAAGTAGCCATGACGTCCGAACGGGCCAAGACGCCCCCCTTGTCCCTGGTGGACATCCACCCCGATGCGTCGACCGAGCCGTTCTGGGTTGCCGCCGCCGAGCACCGGCTCGTCTGCCAGCGTTGCGCGGCCTGTGGCACCCGTCGCATGCCCCCCGGCCCGGTCTGTGCCGTGTGCCGTTCGCTCGACAGCGCGTGGGACGAGCTCTCGGGTCGGGGCAGCCTCTACACCTTCACCATCGGCCGCCATGCGCTGATGCCCGAGATGGCCGGCTCACTGCCCCACGTCATCGGGGTTGTCGAGCTGGACGACGCTCCCGGCATCCGACTGGTGGCCAACGTCGTCGATGTGGAAGTCGACGAGGTCGCCATCGGGATGGCGCTGGACGTCACCTGGGACGACGTCCCCGGCAGCGAGCTGTCGGTCTACCGGTTCAGGCCACCGGCCTGAGCGGCGGCGCCCCGATTCTCTATAGTCCGTGTGGTGCCTGGTCCGGATGTGCCCCCGCCCATCGATCCGTCCGTGCTCCGAGTCGACGACGATGGGATCACCCTGCTGGGAGGCTGGTCGCCCAGCAGCGGGTTCCGTCATTTCCCGCCCTCCCCGGTCTGCCCGTACTCCGGGGCCGACGACGTTGAGCCGCTCGACCTGCCGAGAGCCGGTACCGTCTGGCTTCACACGTCGGTCAACCTCCCACCCCCTGGCTACCGCGGCACCGTCCCCTACGGGTTCGGCATCGTCGAGCTGGACGGCGAACCGTTGTTGCGCATCGTCTCCCGTCTCGGTGGGGACGGCCTCGCCCCTGGCACCCGAGTCCGGTTGACCGGAGAAGAGCTTCCGGGGCCCGAGGGCGAGCCGGTGCTCACCTGGTCGTTCATCTCATGAACGGCGTGCGCATCAGCGGGGTCGGGATGCACCCCTTCGGGCGTTTTGAGGGAGTGACGGGGACCGATATGGGCGTGGTCGCGGTGCGGGCGGCCCTGGCCGAGGCCGGGGTCGGAGTGGGCCAGGTCCAGGCGGCCTTCTGCGGCACCGCCTACGGGGGAGTGGCCGCCGGTCACCGGGTGCTCGGGGCTCTGGCCGGGACGGGCATCCCGATCTACGACGTCGAGGCCGGCTGTGCCTCCGGGGGGGCGGCCCTGCAGCTGGGGGCGGCGTCCATTGCCTCGGGTCAGCACGAGCGCGTGCTGGTCTTCGGGATCGAGAAGATGCCCAAGGGCATCATTCGCTCCTCGTTCTTCGCACCGTGGCAGGAGGCCGCCGGCCTGAGCCCTGCACCTGCCTACTTCGCCCTCCGGGCCCAGCGGCTCCTCCTCGACACTGGGCTCACGGTCGAGCACCTCGCCCAGGTGGTGGTCAAGAACCGCGGCCACGGCCTGGCCAACCCCGACGCCATGTTCCAAAAGGCCGTCACCGTCGATGAGGTCCTCGCCGCCCGGATGATCTGTGAGCCGCTCACCCTGTTCATGCTGTGCTCGCCCAACGAGGGCGCGGCCGCCGTGGTGCTCGAGCGAACCGGCACCGGTGTCAGGTTGGCCGGCATCTCGTTGCGGTCGCACCTGCCTGGGAGCGTCCTGGGCGAGGACTCGCCGCTGTGCGGGATCGACGACGCCACCATCCCGCCACCGACCACCCTGGCCGCCGGTGATGCCTACACCCAGGCCGGCCTGGGTGCCGAAGACGTCGACGTGGTCGAGTGCCAGGACACGGACGCCGGACGTGAGCTGTTGGCCTGGGCCGAGCTCGGGCTGTGCCCGACGGGTGAGCAGGCGCGGATGCTCGAGGAAGGGACTGCCCTGGTGGGCGGGAAGCTGCCGATCAACCCGTCGGGCGGACTGCTGTCCAAGGGGGAGCCGCTGGGCGCCTCGGCCCTCGGGCAGGTGGTGGAGATCGTGCGCCAGCTCCGGGGTTCGGCCGGCCCTCGCCAGGTGGAAGGCGCCCGGGTCGGCCTGGCTCACGTGATCGGCCGGGGGGCTAACGCCTGCGTAACCGTGCTCGTCCGATAGCCGTTCGCCGCCCCGGCCCTCGACGCGACAACATCCGTTTCACCGTCGCCGAGCCTTGTGTAACCTCACAGGCAAGGACACGCATGGTCGAACCGGGAGGAACCAGCATGGGGAAGCTCGACGGAAAAGTCGCATTTATCACGGGGGCAGCGCGAGGCCAGGGCCGCAGCCATGCCGTCCGGTTCGCCGAAGAGGGTGCGGACATCATCGCCGTCGACCTGTGCGCTCCCATCGCCAGCATGAACTATCCGAATGCAACTCCCGAGGACCTCGATCAGACGGTCAAGGAAGTAGAGGCCACCGGGCGGAAGATCATCGCCAGGAAGGGCGACGTGCGTCTCCGGGAGCAGTTGAAGGAGGTCATCGACGAGGGGATTGGCGCGTTCGGCCATGTCGACGTGGTCCTGGCCAATGCCGGCATCTGCCCGGGCCGGGACGACACACTGTGCGCCGGGTTCGTCGACGCCACCGACGTCGACCTGATCGGCGCCATGAACACCGTGGCCGTCTCCCTGCCTCACCTCAAGTCGGGAGCCTCGGTCGTCGTCACCGGCTCGACGGCCGGGATGATGAAGGGCACCACGGAGATGATGGGCAACACCGGCGGGGTCGGCTATTCGTGGGCCAAGCAGACGGTCATCCGCTACGTCGAGGTGCTGGCCCTGCAACTGGCCCCGCACATGATCAGGATGAACGGTGTGCATCCCACCAACACCGACACACACCTGTTGCACAACGTCGACGTCTATCGCGCCTTCCGGCCCGATCTGGAGAACCCGAAGCGGGAGGACGTCATGGACTCGCTGCCCCTGATGCAGGCCATGCCCATTCCCTACATCGACCCGTCGGACGTGAGCAGCCTGATGACCTTCCTGGCCAGCGACGAGTCCCGGTACATCACCGGCATGAACATCCGCATCGACGCCGGAGCGATGCTCAAGACGCCGCCCATGTGATCAGGGACGGGGAGCGGTCAGAGATAGTCCACCCGGAGCCGCTCGAGCCGGAGCCAGGCGATCCGCCATCGGCCGTCGGTGCCCCGTCGGTAGCGCTCGTAATAGTGGCCGTAACCCCGGAGGGTGATGTCGCCGTCCGGGGTGGGAATCCGTACGTAGTCCTCCATGGCCCAGATACCCTGGGCCCGGTCCTCGTCACCCCCGGGCTCGAACGTGATCTCCGGCATATGGCCATGATGGGTGGTCACTGCATCGGCCAGGATCGAGCTGGTTGACCCGACGAACTGGTCGCGGCTGGTGTAGGTCACGTCCGGCTGGTCCTCCACCCAGACGACGCAGTCCTCGGTGAACAGGTCGGACCAGTCGTCCCACTGCTTGGTGTCCATCAGCCGGAAATAGCGGGCTTTCAGCTGCTGGATCTCCTCGACGGCCACCAGCGTACGGACGGCCTCCGCTTCACTGTCGGCGGCGTTCGCGTTCGATCGGAGCTCCTCGTTCACCATCGCCCTCCCATCGTGGTGTCGACAGGTCGACCTTCCGTTCAACCGGGATGATCGACCGTACCGCCTTGGGCGACGAGCCCTTGTTCGACGAGACGGTCCCATGTCTCCTCGGCCACCTCGCTGAGGAACTCGCCCTTGGCGAAACCGTAGTAGGCCGAGAACTGGAGGGCGACCTCTCGCATCTCGCCGAGACTAATGTCACCGGACTTCAGTGCCGAGCCTACGTGGCTGCGGATGGGCATGACCGAGTCGTCGATGCCCACGCAGGCCAGGGTGATGAGCCGGCGGTCCCGCCGGCTCAGGCCGGGCCGCTGCCACACATGCCCGAAGACGAAGTTCAAGATGCCGGCCTGGGTGTACGGCGTATCCCGCGCCGGGGCACCGATCAAGTTGATGTCGCGGAATGCCTCCTCGCCCCCCCTGACCCGCTCCTCGGGGTCACCGGGACCGAGCGAGTCGATGGTCAGCGGCGGGAGAGGGGCGGACGCCTGGCCACGCTCCTCTTGGATCCGGGCCCACTGTTGGCGGATCACGCCCTCCACGTGGGAGCCCTTGGGCCAGCCGCAATAGACGGCGAAATGGAGCACGAACTCCAGCATCTCGACGATCGTGATGTCGCCGCTGTTGAGCGCGGCGTACACGTGGGCGTCGATCGGCCCGACGGAGTCGGCCCCGGCCACACAGGCCAGGGTGACCCATCGACGGTCTCGCCGGCTCAACCCGTCGCGAGACCAGACATGGCCGAAGACGAAGTCCAAGGTGGACGCGGCGTAGGGGCTCGTCACCTGTTCGGGTTCCACCGTCATGACCTCGCAGTACATCCGTATGGCCTGGGCCCGGTCCGACGTCGGGTCGTCGATGGCGCGGCCGTCGCCGGTGTCGCCGCCTCTTGGGTCGCTGCCCTCCGTGGCGCCGCTCCCGCTGTCCCTGCTGTCGCTCCCCATCACGCTGCCGCCCTCCCTCGAAGTCATCTGTCAGAACTCTAAGGCGATTGACTTTCTCCCTGCAAGGTGGTTAGCTCCAGTCGTGGCCACCTCGGTAGTCCTGTCGCGATCCGGACTGGTGTCGACGGCGTCGTCGACGAGCGAGCAGCTGATCCTCGCCGCCGAGCGGCTGTTCGCCGAACAGGGCATCGACGGGGTCTCACTCCGCAAGATCGGGGCCGAGGCCGGGAACGCCAACAACTCGGCTGTCCGGTACCACTTCGGTTCGAAGCAGGGGCTCCTCCGGGCCATACTCGAGTACCGCCTCCCCGGCCTGAACCGCCGACGGCAGCTGTTGGCCGCCCAGGCCCGCCCCGACGATCTCCGGTCCTGCGTCGAGGCCTACCTGCTGCCGATCGTGGAGGAGGCCGAGGCAGAGGACAGCTACTACCTGACCTTTCTGGTCCAGCTCCAGTGCTACGGCGTCGCCGACCACCCCTTCGGACGGCTGTCCGAGCGTTTCCGGGCGACGACCGAGGACTTCATCGGCCACATCTCCGATCTGCTGCCCGACATCCCTCCGTCGGTGCGATCATCCCGCATCGAGCAGGCGCTGACCATCTGTGTCCACGCCTGCGCCGACCGGGAGAGGGCCAGACGCCACCGATCCCCGGTCACCCCCTACCGACTGCACGTCGCCGAGCTGCTGGACGGGATCATCGGCTTCCTCCAGGCGCCGGTCTCTGCCGCCACCCTCGACGCGCTCGACGCGCTCGAGGCCTTTCCGCCCGGCGCCGGCCGTCGCCGGCGGTGACCGCGTTCGTCGACCTCGTCGACTCGGTGGCCGTCATCACCGGGGCGGGCAGCGGGATCGGCCGGGCCGTGGCCCACTCCCTGGCCCGGAAGAAGAGTCACGTCGTGGTGACCGACGTCGATGAGGAGCGGGCCGAGGCCGTGGCCGGGGAGATCCGGGCCGAGGAGGGCGATGCCGTCGCCCTGCGGTGCGACGTGGCACAGCTCGCCGATTTCGAGGGGGTCCGCGACATGTGCCTCGACCGCTTCGGTCGGGTCGACGTGGTCATGAACAACGTCAGCGTCCTGGCCGTCGGTTCGCCCGAGGCCATCCCGCTCGAGGAGTGGCAACGGGCTCTCGACATCAACCTGTTGGGCATCGTTCGCAGTAATCAGGTGTTCTTGCCCCTGCTGTTGGAGCAACAGCGAGGGCACGTGGTCAACACCGCGTCGACGGCGGGGCTGCTGCCGTACGGGTACGACCGGCTCCCGTACACGACGACCAAGCATGCGATCGTCGGGCTGTCCGAGTCGCTGGCTCTCTATTTGCGGCCCCAGGGCATCGGTGTCAGCTGCCTGTGCCCGGCCGGGGTGATCACCAACATCGCCGAGCACATCCGGTACTTCGGAACGGCCACGTCACCCCGGGCACCGGCGCTGCCCGTGGTCGAGGCGTCGGTGGTGGGCGACCTGGTTGTCGATGCCATCGTCGAGGACCGCTTCCTCGTCCTCACCACCCCCGAGGTGGGTGACGAGATCGCCGAGCGGGGTCAGGATATCGACGGGTACGTGCGGTCGAAAGGCAGAGCGCCGAGTGAGCACCTCGCGCCAGCACCAGTCATAGGGCCGGACGACCAGGGCTACGCTCCACGTCCATGACCCTTCCACTGACCGGGATCAAAGTCCTCGAGTTCTCCGAGCATGGTTTCGTGCCGTCGGCCTGTGCCGCTTTGGCCGACTGGGGAGCGGACGTGGTCAAGATCGAGCGGCCCGAGGGCGACCCCATGCGCCAGATCATCAGCCAGGGCCTGGTGGCCGACGCCGACGGGTACGACTACCTCTTCCAGTTGGTGAACCGGAACAAGCGAGGAGTGTCGATCGATGTACTCGAACCGTCCGGGCGCCAGGTATTCGAGCGTCTGGTGGCATGGGCCGACGTGTACGTCACCAATCAACTGCCGCGGGTGCGACGCAAGCTGCACACCGAGCCCGAGGACCTGTTCAAGGTGAACCCGGCCCTGGTGGTCGCCCGTGGCCACGGTCAGGGACAGCGGGGCGAGGGAGCCGAGTTGGGCGGGTTCGACGCCGTCTCGTTCTGGTCGCGAGGGGGAGTGGCGCACATGCTCACCGATCCGGGAGCCGACCAGTTGGTCTCGCCCCGCCCCGCCTTTGGCGATGTGCCGACGGGGATGTTCCTGGCCGGCGGTATCTGCGCCGCCTTGGTGCACGCCCAGCGGACCGGGGAGGGGGTGGTCGTCGACACATCGTTGCTGAACGGGGCCAACTGGACCCTCGGGCCGGACCTCGCCTATGCCTCGGTGGCCGGGACCGAGCCGCCCCGCCTCACCGCCGTGCCCGGCGAACGGAGCCCTTTGGGCTGGACCTACCGAACCGGCGACCACCGGTGGCTCATGTTGATGATGCTGGACGAGCCCCGCTACTGGGAGCCCACCTGCCGGGCCCTGGGTCTCGTCGAGTTGATCGAGCCGTTTTCCGAGGACTCGGTGCGACGAGCGGCGTGGCCGGAGATCTGCAATCGACTGGGCGAGGCCATTGGTTCCATGGACCGTGACGACCTGGCCGAGCGACTGAGCAACGAACACTGCATCTTCTCCTTCGTTGCCACCCCGGCCGAGGTGGCCGTCGACCCGGCCGTTGTCGAGAACGGCTATCTCATGGCCCACCCCTCCCATCCCCCCTTGCGGTTGGCCGCGGCCCCGGCACAGTTCGACGATGAGGTCCTCCAGATCCGCCGGCCTGGACCCGACCAGGGTCAGCACTCGCGAGAGGTCCTCGAAGAAGTGGGCTACTCGCCCGAGGAGATCGATGCCCTGGTGCGGTCAGACGCCGTCGTGGTCAGCCCGTAGGGCTCGGGCCCCGACCGGCGCAGGATCCTCTGGCCCCACCGGCCCTCGAATCAGGTGTAAAGGACCACTCCTCGGATGTTCGTTCCCGCGTGCATGTCCTCGTACCCCTTGCTCACCTCGTCCAAGGCGTAGGTCGTCGTGATGAGCTCGTCCAGCTTGAGCTGGCCCTCCCGGTAGAGCTGTATCTGGCGGGGGATGTCGGCCGTGGGGTTGCAGGCACCGAAGAGCGAACCCTGGATCCGCTTCTGGGACAGCGTCAGCTCCAGGAGCGAGACGGGGATGCCGAAGTCGGACACGGCGCCGATGCCGGTGACCACAACGGTCCCCCCCTTGCGGGTGGCCGCGAAGGCCTGAGCCACGTGCTCACCGGTGGTGACACCCACGGTGACGATGACCGCGTCGGCTCCCTGCCCGTCGGTGACGCTCTTGGCGAACTCGTCGGCCTCAGCGATCTGCGCAAAGGCGTGGGTCGCCCCCAGGTCCTCGGCCGCCTCCCGCTTCATGGCGACCGGGTCGACCGCGATGACGTGGGACGCCCCGGCGTGGGCGGCGCCCTGGACGGCATTGATGCCGATGCCGCCGATGCCCATGATGATCACCGTGTCGCCCGGGGTGAGCTCCGCCGAGTGCACCGAAGCACCCCAGCCGGTGCCCACGCCACAGCCCAATAGGCACAGGGTCTCCAGCGGGAGATCCTTCGGTACCTTCACCGCCGACATGACCGATACCACGGTGTGCTCGCAAAAGGTGGAGACGCCCGACAGCTGAGCAACGCGCTGACCGTCGAGGGTATGGAGGCGGAAGCTCTCGGGGTCCCCCGGGCGGGAGCCGCTCAGGATGGTCGCGCCGAAGGTGCAGAGGTTCTGTTGGCCGGTTGCGCACCACCGGCACCGGCCGCAGGCAGGCAAGAAGGAGAACACGACGTGGTCCCCGACCTCGAACCCAGGCGTGTGGGGCCCGACCCGCTCGACCACGCCGGACCCCTCGTGGCCGCCAGCCATGGGAAGTACGGACGGGCGGAGGTCGCCGGTGGCCAGATGATCGTCAGAGTGGCACAGACCCGATGCCACCATCCGGACCAGCAGCTCGTCCTGGCCCGGCTCGTCCAGCTCCAGTTCCATGGTCTCGTACCGGCCTGGCGACGTGCTGATGACCGCACCTCGTGTCCTCATGAGTTCCCCCTTGTCCGTTGTGCCCATGTGGCGGTGCCGCGGTGGCGGTGCCCCTGCTGTTCTCCGCCCGGGTGGCCGGTGATCGGATGGCAGCCCCCTGCGACATCACACGACGACGCTACTGGCAACCGACCGGGAACGGCTGCTCGCGTGTGATCCGGAGCCGACCGCCCCACGGAGGCACCCCGGCTGTCGCCCAATCGGTGCCCGTGGCGGCATCCCCTGAAAATTGCTATTTTCGCAGCGGAGAGATCGCCGTCGTCGGCGACCGACCGGACTCAGCCGTCTCGACCGGGCAGACGTGAGAGCGCTGCATGATGAAGGGAGCACCTGCACATGACAGTGAATTCCCGCCGATTCCCACGTGCTCGAACCGAGCGACCTGTGGCTCAAGAACACGCCGGCCAAGTACCGCGATCGGACGCTCCGGGTGGAACGTGACGGTGATCGTGAGGCCATCTCCATCGACGGCGTGGTCATCCGGCGGAACCCGGTGGACACCAGCGGGAAGGTCCGGGCTCCTGGCCAGGGCGACCCGGTGGCCCGGCTCCACGACCTCGAGAGCCAGGACGTGTGGGCCGAGCTGATGTTCCCCTCGTTGGGCCTTTGGTTGCCCATGTGCCCGGACCGTGCCCTGTCCCTCGAGCTGAGCCGCGTCTACAACGACTGGTTGCTGGACAGCTTCATGAGCGTGTCACCTCGCTACATCGGCGCCGCCATCATCCCCATCGTGGACATCGTCGATGCGGTGTCCGAGATCGAACGGGCGGCCGGGCTCGGTTTCCAGGCCGTCAACCTCCCGGCCCATGCTCCGGACGACCGGCTCTACAACGATCCGGTCTACGAGCCGGTGTGGTCGGCCATCGAGTCCACCGGGGTGCGCATGACCAGCCACGTCGGCACCGGGGCCGACCCGGTCGTGGCCCGCGGCCGGGGCGGGGCCGTCATCAACTACACCGAGACCTTCTTCCCACCGCAGAGATTGATCGCCCACCTGGTCGCCTCGGGTGTGCTCGACGCCCACCCGCGGATGCACGTCATCGTGGTGGAGGGTGGCGCATCCTGGCTACCCGCCCTGATGGAACGGATGGACGAGGGGTACACCCAGCACGGAATGTGGGCCCGTCCCAAGCTCTCGGCCCTTCCGAGCGAGATCATTCGTCGGCAGGTGCACGCCACCTTCCAGCACGATCGGGCCCTGCTGTCGACCATTGACGTCACCGGCGTGGAGTCGCTCCTGTGGGGGAGCGACTACCCGCACTTCGAAGGAACGTGGCCCAACACCCAGCACGAGCTGGACGTCATCTTCGACGGCTCCGAACCGGGTCTGCGCCAGGCCATCACCGGTGGCAATTTCGCCAAGCTGTTCGCGGTCCCCGACGCGGCCTAGGACGATGCCCATGGCGAGGCCGTTCGGCCGGGTGCTCGAGGGCGTGACCGCCTCGGACCCAACTCGCGCCGCCCTGATCATCGACGGGACCGTCACCACCTACGGCGAGCTCGACGGCGCGGTCGACCGGTGTCGGGCGGGACTCCGCTCTGCCGGTGTCATCCCGGGACAGCGGATCCCGCTGGTCGACGACACCAGCGTGCTGTCGACCGCAGCCCTGATCGCCACGACCCATGTGGGCGCGGCGGCGGCGTTGATGAATCCCCGATTGACCAGCGGCGAGCTGGCCGTGTTGATGGAGGCGGCGGAGACGGCGCCGATCGGCGTGGCCGGACCAGGCTCGGTCGGCCTTCTCGGCGGTACCGGCCACACCACCGTCCTCGGCCTCGAGGTGCTGCTCGGGGTGGCGCCCGGTGACCGGCAGGACGCGCCTCGACCCCGCGCCGGGTGACGAGGCCGTGATCCTGTTCACCAGCGGCACCACCGGAACGCCTAAGCCGGTGGTGCTGACCCACGGGCTGATCGGCCCGAGGATCGCTGCCTTCGCTCCCGCCGTCGAGGCCGAACCCTCGGTGTCGCTCATGTGCGTGCCGCTCGTGCACATCGGGGGCATGCTCGGCCTGATGGTGCAGCTGGCCAAGGGCAACACGACCGTGGTCCAAACCCGCTTCGACGCGGGTGAGTGGCTGGCTCTGGTCGCCCGGCACGGTGTGCAGACCTCGTTTCTGGTCCCGACCATGTTGCACCGGATCCTCGACCACCCGGACTTTGACACCACCGATCTCCGCTCGCTGACCAGCCTGACCTACGGGGCCGCGCCGGCCTCGCCCGAGTTGGTCCGGCGGGCCCTGGCCTCACTGCCCGGGGTGGAGCTGACCAACACATTCGGTCAGACCGAGACGATGGGCTCGATCACCGCATTGGGACCGGGCGACCACTCGGCCGAGCACCTCGCTTCTGTGGGCCGTCCCCTGCCCGGCGTCGAGGTGCGGATCGTCGACGCCGCCTCCGGCGACACCGTGCCCGCCGGGGCGGTGGGAGAGCTCTGGGTGAAGAGCGCCGGCAGCGTCGTCCCGGGGGCCCAGGCCGACGACCGAACGGTGCCGGCCGGCTGGTTCCGGACCGGGGACATGGTCTCGGCCGACGCCGAGGGTTACCTGTTCCCCGCCGGGCGCCTGTCCGACACCATCAACCGGGGGGAGAGAAATTCGCCCCCTCGGAGGTCGAGGCGGTGGTGCGAACCCACCCCGCCGTTCGTGACGTGGCTGTGGTCGGGGTCCCCGACCCCGAGATGGGGAACCGGGTCGGGTGTGCCATCGTCTCCCGGGACCCGATGACCAGCGAAGCGCTCCGCGACTTCTGCAGCGGGCGCATCGCCAACTTCAAGCTGCCCGAGCAACTGTTGTTCGTGGACGAGATCCCCTACAACGATTTCGGCAAGGTGGACCGCAAGGAGCTGCGGTCCCGGTTCACGGCACAGAAGAGTGGGACAGACGAATGAGTCAGACGTGTGAGACGGAAACGAGTGAGACGGACAAAGAAACGAGTGGGACGGACAAAGAGGGTGGTTGGATGAGGGAGGACGCGTCATGCCACCGTCGACCGAGCCCGTGACCCCGGCCGGCGGCCTCTCCGACGCCGCCGCCCTCCGGATCTTCCGGACCATGACGACCATCCGGACGACCGAGGACCGGATCGTCCGGGGACTGAGCTCGGGCGAGCTGACCATGACCTACTACACGGTCCGGGGCCAAGAGGCAATCCCGGCCGCCATCTGTGAGCATCTCCGCCGGGACGACTACATGGTGACCACCTACCGAGGCACCCATGACTGCATCGCCAAGGGGGTGCCCCTCGACGAGCTCTTGGGCGAGATGCTGGGGAAGTCAACGGGCACGTCCAAGGGGAAGGGCGGACCGATGCATGTCTCGGACCCGCGTTCTGGCCTGATGGTCACGACCGGAGTGGTGGGGGGCGGCTTGCCGATCGCCGCCGGCCTGGCCCTGTCCAGCCGGCTGCGAGGCACCGACCAGGTTACCGTGGTCAACTTCGGCGACGGCGCCACGAGCATCGGTGCAACCCACGAGGCGTGCAACCTGGCTGCGCTGTGGCAGCTTCCTGTCGTCTTCGTGTGCCAGAACAACCGGTACGGGGAGCACACCAAGTTCGCCGACTACACGCGGACCACCAGTCTGGCCGAGCGGTTCGGCGCCTACGGGATGGAGGCGGTGACGGTCGACGGGAACAGCATCCCGGCCATGAGCGCGGCCGCCGAGCGGGCCATCGGGTGGGCCCGAGCCGGGAAGGGCCCGACCTTTCTCGAGTGCATGACCTACCGGTTGGGGGGTCACTCATTCGGCTCGACCACCGAGTACATGGAACCCGGGGAGTTCTCGGCCGCCGAGGCCGCCGAACCGGTGGCGCGCAACCGCGCCTGGTTGATCGAGGAGCGGGGGACGGCCGAGGACGTGGTGGCCGAGATGGAGGCAGCGGTGCGCGCCGAGGTCGAATCGGCGCTCGAGTCGGCACTGGCGAGCGCCCCACCTCCACCGAGCGAGCTGTTGACCGATGTCTTCTCCGAGCTGGAGGCCTCCCCGCGATGAGTGTGGCCGAGGGGACCGACCCCATCCGCACCATGGCCGAAGCGGTGAACCAGGCCATCGACCTGGCCATGGGGGAGGACCCCGATGTCTTCGCCCTGGGCGAGGATATCGAGGACCCCATCGGCGGGGTCATGAAGGGTACCAAGGGCTTGTCGACCAAGTACGGACGGGAGCGGGTCCGCAACACCCCCATCTCCGAGCAGGCCATCGTGGGGGCGGCCATCGGGGCGTCGCTGGTGGGCATGCGCCCCATTGCCGAGGTGATGCTGATGGACTTCTTCGCCGTGGCCATGGACCAGGTGGCCAACCACGCAGCCAAGCTCCGGTACATGTCGGGGGGGCGGACCAACGTGCCCATCACCATCCGGACCTCGGTCGGGGGCGGCCGTCAGTTCGGGGCCCAGCACTCCCAGTCGCTCGAGGCCTGGATGATGCACGTTCCCGGCCTCAAGGTCGCCGTGCCATCCACGCCGGCCGACGCCAAGGGCCTCTTGTACTCATGCATCTTCGACGACGACCCGTGCATCCACATGGAGACGCTGTCCCTGCTCTTCACCCGGGGGCCGGTCCCGGCCGGGAGGTTCCAGATCCCGCTGGGCGCCGCCGACGTGAAGCGGGCCGGCGACGACGTCACCGTGGTGACGTGGGGCTGGCAGGTCAGCGAGGCGTTGGCCGCGGCCGAGGCCCTGGCCGGCGAGGGGATCAGCGTCGAGGTGGTCGACCTACGCACCCTGGTGCCGCTCGACCGGGAGGCGGTGCTCACCAGTGCGGCCAAGACCAAGCGGGTCGTGGTGGTGCACGCCGCCACCCGGTTCGCCGGCCCGGGAGCAGAGATCGCATCGATCGTGTCCCACGAGCTCTTCGGGGAGCTGGCCGCGCCGGTCGAGCGCCTCGGCGCGGCCTATGCGTCGGTCCCCTATGCCACCGAACTCGAGACCCTCCACTATCCCGAGCGAGTCGGCATCGCCGACACGATCCGGGCACTGGCGTGAGGTGATGATCGAGAGCCGAACCTGGATCAAGATCCCCCAGGCCGGCGTGGCCATCACCGAGGGCACCATCGTCCAGTGGTTGGTGGCCGACGGCGGCCAGGTCGCCGAGGGCCAACCCCTGTACGTGCTCGAGACCGAGAAGGTCGAGATCGAGGTCGACTGTCCCGCCTCGGGTGTCCTGCACATCAGCGGGGAGCCTGGTCAGGTCTACCCGGTGGGCGAGACGGTAGGGTTCGTCGATGCCCGGTAACGGTCAGGTCGGTTCCCATCGGCGGGGGGTGGCCGCCACTGCGGCGTCCGATCCCGACCGCGTCGCCATCGTCGACGGCCCGCGTGCGGTCACCTTCGGTGAGCTCGACGCCCGCGCCAACGGACTGGCCGTCCGGCTGGCCGAGCTGGGTGTCGGGCCCGCTGACATCGTCGGCATCGGGCTGCGGAACCGGGCCGAGTGGTTCATCGTCTCGCACGCCATCGCCCGCCTCGGGGCCATGTTCGTGCCCCTCTCAACCCGGCTGGCTCCCGGTGAGGCGGAGTACATCGTGCGCGACGCTGGCATGAAGGCTCTGGTCGTCGAGGGACCGGTCGGCTTCGCGCTCGAGGGGGTCGCCCTGCTCGACATCAACGCCCACGACTTCGCCCAGCCCACCGGCCGCCCTCCCCGGGAGGACTTCCTCAATACCGGCCCCACCCTGCTCGGTTACACCTCGGGCACCACCGGCCGGCCCAAGGCGGTGGAGCGACCGGCGCCGGTCCCCGCCCCGGTGGCCACGACCTCGGCCATCGCCGCCTACTGGGGCTACGGCCCCGACACCGTCCAGTTGGTCTGCGGTCCGCTTTACCACACCGCCCCGAGCGCCTATGCCGAGTACTCGCTGTGGGAGGGCGGGAGGGTCGTGGTCCAGGACAAGTTCGTGGGGGACGGCTGCCTCTCGCTCATCGAGCAGCACCGGGTCACCCGCACGCAGATGGTTCCCGCCCACTTCGTCCGGATCCTCGAGGCGGACTGGGCCGCGTACGACCGCTCGAGTGTCCGGTTGCTCATCCACGCCGCCGCCCCCTGTCCGGTGCCCCTCAAGGAACGGATCATGGACGTGTTCCCGCCGGGGACGGTCTGGGAGCTCTACGGAGCCACCGAGGCGATGGCCACGGTCATCTCGCCCGGTGAGTGGTTGTTCAAACCGGGGAGCGTCGGTCGCCCCTTTCCCGGCCTCGAGGTGCGCATCTATGACGACGACGGCCGGCCGGCGCCGGCCGGCGAGGTGGGCACCATCTACATCAGCACCTTCCCGGGTGCGGCGTTCTCGTACCGGGGCGACCCGGAGAAGACCGCGGCGGCCTACCGGGACGGGTTCGCAACCGTCGGCGACCTGGGGCACCTGGACGAGCACGGCTACCTGTTCATCGCCGACCGCCGGACCGACCTGATCCTGAGCGGGGGGGCGAACATCTACCCGGCCGAGGTCGAGAACGCCCTGGCCGCCGACCCCGACGTGGTCGACTCGGCCGTGATCGGCCTGCCCGACGAACGGATGGGCCGACGGGTGCATGCCATCATCGAGCTGCGGCCCGGGGCGGCCCCTGACGCAGCGGCCATCCTTGGCCGCTTGGCCGACACCCTGGCCGACTTCAAGCGCCCGAGGACGATCGAATTCGTCGACACCCTTCCCCGGGAACCAAACGGGAAGGTGTTGAAGCACCGGCTCCAAGTCGACCGGGCTGAGCCCCGGTGACGGGGCCGGACCCGGTGCTCGAGCAGAGGACCAGCCAATTCGCCGCGGTAGCCGGGGGACCCGAGGCTGGCGCCTCGTTGTCCCGTGGCCGCCTGACCAGGAGGGAACCGAACGTGGACCGTACCGAGATGGAGACCATCATCTATGAGAAGGACGGCCCGATCGCCCGGATCGTCTTGAACATGCCGGAGAAGGCCAACATCCAGACGGCCCAACAGGTGTGGGACTTCGAGGACGCGCTCCGGTGGGCCAACCGCGATGAGGATGTGAAGGTCCTCATCGTCAAGGCGAACGGCAACGGCTTCTGCGCCGGGCACGCCATCGTCGAGCCCGAGGAGATGGCCGACGTGTATCCCACCACCGGCCCCACGCCCGAGCGCACGTGGAAGGTCCACAACTACGACCTCTTCCTGTGGCCGCCACTGAACCTCTGGGAGTTCCCCAAGGCCACGATCTCCCAGATCCACGGCTATTGCGTCGGCGGCGGCACGGTCTACGGCTATCTGACCGACCTCACCGTCGCCTCTGACGACGCCTACTTCCAGATGCCGCTGCCCCAGGGCTTCGGTCTGCCCGGCGCCCAGACCCTCATCGAGCCCTGGGCCCTGATGAACTGGAAGCGGGCCTATCAGTACCTCTACCTGGCCCCGACATTGTCGGCCGAGCAGGCCAGGGAATGGGGGCTGGTCAACGAGGTCGTCAAGCGAGCGGACCTCGAGTCAACGGTCGAGGAGATGGCGTCGACCATCGCCCAGATGCCCCTGACCACCATCATGACGGTCAAAGCCGGGGTCAAGCGGGCGTGGGAGACGATGGGTATGCGGGTCCACCTGCAAAGCACGGCCGACTTCACCACCATCGCCAGCGGTGCGACCGACGTCCGCGAGTTCATGGCCAAGCGCAGCGGGCTCCTCCCGCGCCAGGTGGCCGAGAAGCAGTCCCAAGCGGTCAAGGACGGGGACGGTCAGTAGCGGGTACTCGTCGGTCCGATCCGCGGCCGGCTCCGACGAGCTGTCCGAGAGCTCAGTCCGACGAGGGGAGTGGCTTGGCGCTCTTCAACTCCAGCGGCCGTCCCTCGACGGCCAGGGTGCCGTCGCCCGGCTTGGTGCAGAGAACCTCGATATCGGCGGTCTCGTCGACGTAGCGCTTGCCCAGGAGAGCCGAGCCCTCGTCGCCGGCCGGGACCTCGCCCCCGGGTGCATCCTCGTCGCGACCCAGCATGGGTGCTCCCCCGCAGGTCAGCGTCACCGGCGCCTTGGGGGCACGCACAACCACCACCTCGGTGGTGCTCACCGCGCTCCGCAGCTGTACCCCTGCCTTCAACTCCATGGACCTCACCCTTTCTTGCGCACGACGCCGATCCGGCGGCGACAGCTGCCGGCATTCACCGAGCCAATGAGTTGGGAACCGTACACGAAGACGCCCTGGGCCCGAGGATCCGGGGTACCTCGAGCACCCGATTGTGCGCCCTCGGCACCGGCCGATAGCATAGTGAGAAGCTACGTTCTCTGGCTTCAGGAGGCCGACCGCGCCGAGCGGCCGGGTCCCGGGCGGCTTCTCATTATCGGGAGGGGCTGCTCGCCGAAGCGGTTCATGGGGATGGGTACCGGTAGAACGTCCGACAAGGGGAGGCAGAGCCATGGCAGCCAGTGAGAGCGCGTCATCCGTGAAGGGCGAGCAACGGATGCAGATCGACGGCAAGCTCGTCGAGGCACGGTCGGGCAAGGTGTTCGACAACATCAATCCGGCGACCGAAGAGGTCCTGGGCCAGGTGGCCGATGCCGGGCACGAGGACATGGACGAAGCCATCGGCGCAGCCCGTCGGGCCTTCGACGAGTCGGCCTGGGCCACAGACAAGGAGCTCCGTCAGCGCTGCCTCCGCCAGCTCCATGCGGCGTTGGTCGAGGAGCAGGAGCTCCTACGGGCCGAGCTCGTCGCCGAGGTGGGGGCGCCCGTTCTGTTGACCTATGGCCCCCAGCTCGATGCCCCGCTCTCCGAGGGGCTGCTCTGGCCGGCTGACTTCATCGACAAGTTCCAGTGGGAGCGCGATCTCCCCGAGGGCACTGCCTTCGGCACCCGGAGCTGGCGCAAGGTGGCCAAGGAGCCAGTCGGCGTCGTCGGGGCCATCGTCCCGTGGAACTACCCCTTCGAAGTGTCGATCAACAAGCTGGGCCAGGGCCTGGCCACCGGCAACACCGTCATCTTGAAGGCCGCTCCCAACACCCCATGGAACGCCACCCGCATCGGCCGCCTGGCGGCCGAGCGCACCGACTTCCCCCCGGCGTGCTCCAAGTGGTGACGACGTCAGACAACGCGGTGGCCGAGGACCTGGTCACCGATCCCCGAGTCGACCTGATCTCCTTCACCGGCTCGACCGTGGTCGGGCGCCGCATCATGGAGCAGGGCGCTCCCACCCTCAAGCGGCTCTTCCTCGAGCTGGGGGGCAAGTCGGCCGACATCGTCCTGGAGGACGCCGATTTCGAGGCCAAGCTGTCCATGGCCTGGACGGTCTGCACCCACGGCGGCCAGGGCTGCGTCATGCTCACGAGGATGCTGCTCCCTCGTTCGCGTTACGAGGAGGGCATCGCCATCATGGAGGACGGGTTCCGGAACGTCCCCTACGGCGACCCGACCGACCCGGGCAACTTCCAGGGCCCCCAGATCAGTGCCCTGCAGCGCGAACGCGTCCTCGGCTACATCGAGAAGGGGAAGGCCGAGGGGGCCAGGGTGGTGGTCGGCGGCGGCCGGCCCTCCCAGTTCGACAAGGGGTTCTACGTGGAGCCCACCCTCTTCGCCGACGTCGACAACTCGATGTCCATCGCCCGTGAGGAGATCTTCGGGCCGGTGCTGGTCGTCGTGCCCTTCGACGACGACGACGACGCCGTCCGGCTGGCCAACGAGAACCAGTACGGCCTGGGGGTCGGGGTCACCTCGGCGTCAGAGGAGCGGGCCATGGCTGTGGCTCGGCGGGTCCGGGCGGGTACGGCCGGAGTCAACGGCGGCGTCTGGTACGGCCCCGACGCTCCCTTTGGCGGCTACAAGGCCAGTGGGATCGGGCGCCAGAACGGCGTCGAGGGCTTCGAGCAGTACACCGAGACCAAGACCTACGCCGGCGGCCTACCCCCGTTGGGGAGCTGAGGGCCCGGGCCCACCGGGCCGTCACCCGCGTTTCCTAGCGGGGCAGCCCCAGGCCGTGCTCGGCCAGGATGTTGCGATTGATCTCGGTCGTTCCGCCGGCGATGGTGGCCTGACGGGAGGAGGCCAGGTTCTTGGCCCAGGAGCCGCTCAGCGCCTCGAGCCCGAGCAGGTCGACGGCCAGCTCGGCGAGGGTCTGCTCAGTGAGTGACCACATCAGCTTGGCAATGCTCCCCATGGTCGGGGAGGGCTGGCGACCCCGGCCGACGGCCTCGAGCTCGCGGGTCGTGGTCCAGCGCATGCAGGCGATCCGGGAGTAGAGAGCCATCAAGCGGTCCCGGATGACCGGATCGGTGAGGGCGGGTCGGCCCTTGGCATCGGCCATGAGCCTGTCCAGTCGCTCGCTCAGGGACAGGTGCAGCCGGGCGACCCCGGCCCGCTCGTGGCTGAGGGTGGTCATCGCCACCCGCCACCCCTCGTTGAGCGGCCCGAGCAGGTTGGCCCGAGGGACCTCCACGCCGGTGAAGAACAATTCGGAGAAAGTCAGCTCACCGGCCATGGTGAGCAGGGGGCGAACCTCGACACCCGGGGCCTTCATGTCGACCAGGAGGCAGCTGATGCCCTTGTGCTTGGGGGCGTCGGGATCGGTGCGGACATAGAGCTGGCACCAGTCGGCGTGGCGGCCCAGGCTGTTCCACGTCTTTTGGCCGTTCACCACGAAGGTATCCCCGTCGAGGCGGGCGGCGGTGCGCAATGAGGCCAGGTCGGAGCCGGCATCGGGCTCGGACATCCCCTGGCACCAGATCTCGTCCCCCCGCAGCATCGGAGCGAGGAACCGTGACTGCTGCTCGTCGGTCCCCACGGCCATGATGGCCGGGGCGATGTTGGAGACCCCGATGACGTTGATCACCCCGGGGGCCTGGGCCGCCGACATCTCCTCGAACCAGGCCAACTGCTCGGCGATGCCCGCCTCCCGACCCCCGTATTGGCGGGGCCAGGCCACGGCGCCCCAGCCGGCGTCGGCCAGGGTCCGGTTCCATGCACGGAGGATCTCGAAGTTGTCGCCTACGTCCATACCGGCCCGCCCGGCTTCGATCACGGTGACGGTCAGGTGCTCGGCCAGCCACGAGACGAGCTCGGATCGGAATGCCGCGACCGAGTCGAGCTGCGACGACGGTGCCTTCTCGCTGCTGGCCGCCGCGGTCACCTGGCCACCGGAGGGCGGCCATGACCGGTGCAGCGGTCCGCATCGATGACGATCTTCACGGTTGGTCATCCTATCCACGGACCTTTCGGCGAGCACGGCTGTGCTCTCGGGGAGGGCCCGCTGGTACGCTGGTCTGCCGACGACCGGGAAGCGAACCCCGAAGCGACCCGGGAACAAGACGCCGAGGGTCAACCCGGACCAGAACCCCAGACCAGAACCCCAGGACCAGAGGGAGCACCCATGCCTGATGCCGTGATCGTGTCGGCCGTTCGGACCGCCATCGGGACCGCCCGCAAGGGCACCCTGAGCGAGACCGAGGCCTCGGTCCTCGCCCTCCCGGTCATCGAGGAGTCCCTGTCCCGCACGGGGCTGGCCCCCACTGACATCGACGACCTGATCCTGGCCGAGTCCCTCTATGGGGGCGGGGTCATCGCCCGCTACGCCGCCGTGGTCGCCGGGCTGGACACCGTCCCCGGCCTGGCCCACAACCGCCACTGCGCCTCGGGGCTGGCCGCCGTCCAGACCGCCTCGGCCTCGATCATGGCCGGCATGGACCAAGCGGTGATCGCCGGCGGGGTCCAGTCCTCGTCCACCTCGCCGAGGGAGAAGCGGCGCATCGTCGGCACCGACGAGTGGGAGGACTGGATGTCCCCCTCCCATCCCGAGAGCCCCGAGGCCCCGGCCTTCGACATGTCCATCACCGTCGGGTGGAACACGGCCCGTTCGGTGGGGGCGACCCGAGAGGACATGGACGCCTGGGCCCTCCGCTCCCACGAGCGGGCCATCGCCGCCATCGACGAGGGCCGCTTCGCCGAGGAGATCGTCCCCATCAAGGTGACCACGAAGGACGGCTCGGCCGTGGTCTTCGAGACCGATGAGCACCCCCGGCGGGGCTCGACCATGGAGAAGCTGGCCTCGCTTCGCCCCCTGCACCCCGAGATCGAGGGCTTCTCCATCACCGCCGGCAACGCCTCGGGCATCAACGACGCCGCCTCGGCCCTCGTGGTCACCTCGGACGCCTTCGCCGCCGACCACGGGCTCACCCCCCTCGCCACCGTCCGGTCCTGGGCCTCGGTGGGAGTGGAGCCCAAAGACACGGGCATGGCCCCGACCACCGCCATCCCGAAGGCCCTGGAGCGGGCCGGGCTCACCGTCGCTGACGTCGACCTCTTCGAGATCAACGAGGCCTTCGCCTCGGTCCCCATCGCCTGTGTCCGGGTCCTCGACCTCAACGAGGACCGGGTCAACATCTCGGGCAGCGGCTGCAGCCTGGGCCATCCCATCGCCGCCACCGGGGCCCGCATGCTCACCACCCTCGTCTACGACCTGGCCCGCCGGGGCGGCGGCATCGGCGTGGCCGCCATGTGCGCCGGCGGGGGCATGGGCTCGGCCACCGTCATCGAGGTCGCGGCCCGCTGAGCCAGACCGGCCAGGCAGGCCGGCGAGAGCCAGTCGATTCCAGACGCAGTCGATGCAGAAAAAGGGGGACTGATGACCACTGGTATGTCTCCGGATCAGGCCGTGTTCAATCACGTGGGCATCTGCGTGAACGACCTCGACCGGTCGAGGCGGTTCTACCAGGAAGTGCTGGAATTCCGATTCTGGTGGGAGCTCGACGCCCCCGACGACGGCACCAGTCAGCTACTGGAGATACCGAAGCCCGTCGGCCTCCACGCCGTGTACCTGGTCCGCGACGGGCTGGTCCTGGAGCTGCTCCATTTCGCCCAGGCCGGGGCCCGGACCTTCCGGGCACGGGTCATGAACGAACCGGGCCTCACCCATCTGTCCTTCTCGGTCGGCGACATAGCGACCGCGCTCGGAAAGGTCGTCCCCAACGGAGGAGAGGTCCTGGAGCAGACCGACATGAAGGCGGCCATCATCATCCGTGACCCCGACGGCCAGCTCATCGAGCTGACCTCGGCCGCCTGGCGGGACGTGCTCCCACCGCTGCCGGACTGACCAGGCCGTGGCCCGCGCCCAGCCGCTCCCCTCCTTGATCGCCGGGCTCAGCAGCGAGGAGTACGACCCCGTCCGGCCGAACCGGGCCGAGCTCGTGGCCCGGGAGGCGGTCTCGGAGCGCCTGGCCGGGGCCGGCTGCTCGAGCCGTGCCGAGGTCCACAACCTGGTCGACGGAAGGACGGCGACGGCAATGGTGCTCCGCACACTGAATGCCGAGGCGGGTGGCGGGTTCTTCACCGTGCCGGCCGAGGCTGAGCACAGCCAGGAGGCAGCCGAGGTTGCCTTCGGGCGGGGCCAGGGATCCTACGTGATCGACGTCCAGACTCATCTGGTCAGCCCCGACCGGTGGCGGCCGGGGAAGGCCGAGGCATTGGCCGGCTTCTTGCGCATGGTCGATCCAGACCGCTGGGGCGAGGACATCGATCCCGAGCGCCTGTCGGGTGCATGGTGGGCTCGGCAGCTGTTCGGCGAGAGTGAGACGAACGTCGCCCTCCTCACCTCGCTCCCCGGTCGGGCCCATGAGAACGTGCTGACCAACCGGGAGATCTCGGCGTGCCGAGATCTGGTCGACCGCTACACCGGCACCAGCCGGGTTCTCACCCACACCATCGTGCATCCCAATGCCGGCCCGGAGGAGATCGAGCGACTGCCCGAATGGGCGGAGGAACTGCGTCCGGCCGGCTGGAAGGTCTACACCCTGTGGGACCCACCCGAGCTGGTCGCCCCGGGTGGGGTCGGCCACGGCTGGTTCCTGGACGACGAGCGGGTCGGGATCCCCTTCCTCGAAGCCGTGCGCCGGACCACCACCAGGATCGTGTGTGCCCACAAGGGGATCGGTGCCCCGGTCCCCGGCGGGTCGCCGGAGGGCGCCTCACCGCGCGACATCGGGCCGGTGGCGGTGCGCTACCCCGACCTCACCTTCGTCGTCTACCACTCCGGCTACGAGCTCGACCCCGACGGGCAGGAGGGAGCCTACGAGGAGTCGAGCCGCGGCCGGGGGGTCAACCGGCTCATCGCCAGCCTGGAGGACTCGGGGGTCGAGCCGGGGAACAATGTCTACGCCGAGATCGGGAGCACGTGGTACCTCGCCCTCAGACGGCCGGAGGAGGCCGCCCACATCCTGGGCAAGTTGCTGGTGGGCGTGGGCGAGGACCGCGTCCTCTGGGGCACCGACAGCATCTGGTACGGCTCCCCGCAGTCGCTGATCGACGCCTTTTGGACCTTCTCGATCCCTGAGCGACTCCAGGCCGAGTTCGGCTATCCGCCGCTGACCGATCGGGTGAAAGAGAAGATCCTGTGGCGCAATGCGGCCGACCTCTACGGGGTGGCAACCGAGGACCTGGCCCGGTCGACGTCCCCCATGGACAGCCACGAGCTGCGCGCCATCCAGTCGGCGTTCACCTAATAGTGCTATCATTGCATCGACAGTGTTCCGGGTAGGGGCGCCCGGGGAGGCCTGAGCGTCGTGCCGGTACGCGGATGGTGCCGTTGAACGAGCGCAGTGGCGCAAGAGGATGCCGGGGTGGACTACCAGTTCGGACAGGAGGGCGACCAGCTCCGGTCGGACCTGCGGCAGCTGATCGCCGAGCGCATCCCGGCCGGATTCCTGGGTGCGTTCACCGACGACCCCGAGGACCTGGCCATCACGCAACGGTTCTGCAAGGAGCTGGCGGCCCGGGGCCTGCTGACGCTCTCGTGGCCGGAGGAGTACGGCGGACGGGCCGGTTCTCTGTGGATGCAGACGGTGGTGCGGGAGGAGATGTGGGCCCATCACGAGCCGCGCGGGGCCCAGTACATGGGCGTCAACTGGGTGGGGCCGGCGATCATGGAGTTCGGCACCCCACGACAGCGGAGCGCCCATCTCCCCGCGTTGGCCGCCGGGGAGGAGATCTGGTGTCAGGGGTTCAGCGAGCCCGACGCCGGGTCTGATCTGTCCGCCCTCTCGACCCGGGCCGAACCCGAAGGTGACGGCTGGCGGATCTCCGGACAGAAGATCTGGACCTCCTATGCCCAGATGGCCGACTTCTGCTTCCTGGCCGCCCGGGTCCCGGGGGGCGCTGACAAGCACGACGGGATCACCCTTTTCCTGATCCCGATGGACCGCTCGGGCATCGAGGTCCGTCCGATCAAGAGCATGCTCGGACCGCACCATCTGAACGAGTGCTTCTTCGACCACGTGTGGGCCTCCCCCGACGAGGTGCTCGGCCCGGTGGGACAGGGTTGGATGGTCATCCGCCGGGCGCTGGCCTATGAGCGCGTCGGCATCGCCCGGTACGCCCGCTGTGACCGCCTCCTCGCCATGGTCGGTCACGAGCTCGAGGGCGGGTGGGATTCGCTGACGCCGGAGCTGCAGGCCCGATGGGCCCGGGCGCTGGTCAAGGTTCGGGTGGCGCGGCTCCTGGCCTACCGGTGCATCGCCGCCCAGGCCCGGGGTGAGCCCACCGACGCGCTGGCCAGCGTGGCCCGGGTGGCGGTGACCCAGTGCGACCAGGAGGTGGCCGAGACCCTGTTCCAGGTGTTCGGCCACCGCAGCCTCGAGAGTGCGGAGGGGAGCCCGCCCCTGCACGGGGCGCTGGAGGACCACTGGCGCTACGCCCAGGCATCGACGGTGGCCTCCGGGACGATCGAGATCCAGCGCTCGGTGATCGCCCGTTCCGTCCTCGGGAACGCCTGATGGACCCGGCCCTGCCCGGGGTGGCCACCGAGTTCGCCGACGCAGTCGAGCGGACGGTGAAGGCCCTCGGTGGGGTCGACGTAGCCCGCCGGGCCGAAATGGACCCGTCCATCCGGACGACCGAGGTGATGGCGATGCTCGAGAGGCTGGGCGTTCCCGACATCGATCCTCGGGCCGACGTCGAGTCGGCCTTGGTGGCCGGGGAGTTGTGCCGGATCGCCGGCCGGTACGTCCTCCCCTTTCCGATCGTCGGCTACGTCATGGCTCGCCCCGGTGACGGGTCTCCGGCCGTCCTGGCCTCGGAACCCCCGTTACGGGCCGAGCACGGCGATCTGTTCGAGCGGTGGCTGGTGCATGACCTCTCCGGTGCTGCCGGCACGGCCACACCCTCGGGAAAGCGCATCGGGGCCCGGCTGGCCCCGTTCACCACCGATCTCGCCCGGCAGGGCGCGGGGCGCCGAGACCATGGGCCCGAGGTCCAGTACCTGTACGCGCTGTGGGCCTCCTACCTCCTCGGGGTGAGCGAGCGGGCCCTGGAGCTGGCCGTCGCCCACGTCAAGGATCGGGTCCAGTTCGGCCGGCCCCTGGCCGCCATGCAGTCGGTGCAGTTCCAGGTGGCCGACGCCACCGTGGCGGTGGACGGGCTGCGCGAACTAGCTCGGTTCGCCCTCTGGCGGGTCGCGTCCACTCCCGCTACGGCCCTGCCCGACGCATTGGCGGCGCGGCTGCAGGCGGTGGAGACCGCCCAGTCGGTGCTCCGACTGGCCCAGCAGCTCCACGGAGCGGCCGGCCTCTGCGACGAGTACGACATCTCGATCCTGGTGCGCCACGTCCAGCCCGCCCTCCGCCTCCCCGTCGGCTCGGACGCCATGCCCAAGATGCTCCTCGGAGCCATCCGCACCTACGGCTTCGAGAGCCTGTTCTCGGCGTCAGTCAGCGGCGGAAGCGGTGGATGATGGTCGCCCGATGAGCGCCGAGATGCCAGCCGAGCCCATGCCGCAGGAGTTGGTCGCCGGCCCGTTCCGGCTCGACGGCCACACCGCGTTGGTCACCGGTGGGGGCCGCGGGATCGGGCGGTCGATCGCCCTCGCCTTCGCCGGGGCCGGCGCCGACGTCGTCGTGGCCTCCCGCAGCCGGGAAGAAGTGGAGGCCGTGTCCCGGGAGGTCCAGTCGATCGGGTCCCGGGGCCTGGCGGTGGTGGCCGATGTGAGAGAGCCCGACGGTGTCGTGGCGATGGTGTCGGCCGCCCGTGAGCTCGGGCACATCGACATCTTGGTGAACAACGCCGGCAACCTCGTCTACAAGCCGCTCGTGCCCTTGCCCGGCCCGGGCCACAACGGCCGGTGGACGAGCCCGGGGCCGGTGACCGACGAGGAGTGGTTCACCACGCTGAACACCCACGTGAGCAGTAGTTTCTTCGCCGCCCGCGAGCTGGCCCCGGCGATGTTGGCCCATCGATGGGGCCGGGTGATCAACATCACCAGCGGCGCTCGCGGGCGGACCGTTCCGTTCTGTGCGCCCTACGAGGCGGCCAAGGGTGCGCTGGCTGCGCTCACCCGATCCTTGGCCCACGAGTGGGCGGGGTACAACGTGACGGTCAATGCCATCGCTCCCGGCCACATCCACACTGCGATGTCGGCTGACCTCCACGAGATACCCGCGTCGCGCCAGTGGATGTTGAAGCGCATCCCGATGCGCCGTCAAGGTGACCTCAACGAAGTGGGCGCCCTGGCCCTCTACTTGGCCAGCGACGCCGCCGCCTACATGACCGGACAGGAGTTGTTCATCGACGGGGGTGAGTCGCTCTAGGTCGGCGGGTCGGGCCCGTCGCCGAGGTCGGCCTGGCTGAGCCAGCGGGCCACGTCGGGCAGCGCCACCTTGCCCATGGCGTTGCGGGGCAGGGAGCGGACGACGAAGCGCTCGGGGACTTTGTAGCGGGCCAGGTTGGCCAGACAGTGGGCGCGCAAAGCGTCGGCATCGAGCCTCGAGTCGTCCTGTTCCGGGCCCTCGAGCTCGACGACCGCAGCGACGCGGGCACCGAGCCGGTCGTCGGGAACGCCGACGACGCAACTGGCCGCGATGCCGGGAAAGCCGTTCATCACCCGCTCGACCTCCGCCGGGTAGACGTTGGCGCCGCCCCGGACGATCAGCGACTGGCGCCGGTCCCGGACATGGAGGAACCCGCCGTCGTCCAGGAATCCGACATCCCCGGTGTGCAGCCAGCCGCGCCGCAGGGCTCGGGCGCTTGCGGCCCGGTTGCGCCAATAGCCGAGCATCGGGCGGTAGAGGGATCCCAGCTCTGACCGGTCGGTCGGTCCGATACAGATCTCGCCGCTGGCTCCGATGGGCTGCTCGAAGCCATCGTCGTCCACGATGTGCAGGGCCAGATGGGGCAGGGGGAAGCCGCTCGCGTCGTCCTGCACGCTGGCGCCCACGGGCGCGATGGTGGCGATGGTCGGTACCTCGGTGGCACCGTAGGTGGAGGACACCGGCATCCCGAACTTGGCCGTGAACCGGTCCTTGATGGCCTGGGGACAGTGGCTGCCCCCGCTCCACACGTCGGTGAGCGAGCGCAACGAGTCGGCCGGCACATCCTCGTGTGCAGCCAGGCCGTAGAGCATGGCCGGAGCGCCGTTCCAGGTCGTCGCCCGCTCCGATCCGATCCACTCGGCGATCCCGACCGGGTCCACCCGGTCCATCACCACCGCCGTCCCCCCGCACTGGGGGACAAGCAGCGTGGACAGGACCTGGAGGTTCAAGATGGTCAGCGGGAAGCAGTCGGCCTTCCGGAGCGTCGGCCCGTAGCCACGGGCCCGCACGAGCATCATCCCGGGGACCATCAAATTGTGCTGGGAGTGGGCCGCTCCCTTGGGGAAGCCGGTGGTGCCGCTGGTATAGGCGATGGCCGCCGGCGCCAGGGGGTCGGGGGAGAGGAGGCGACGGCGATGGAGCGCCGGCCAGGAGACCCGACCACTCGGACCCCGGATCCTGATCGACGACGACGCAGCGGGCCACCTGGTGATCGCCCTTGGTCGCTCGGACCTGGTCGACCATGTCGGCATCGCCGACATAGAAGGCGGCCTGGCTGTCGGCCAGCAGGTACGCCTTCTCCGGTGGGGCCAGGGCCCGGTTCACCCCGACCCAGATAGCGCCGAGCCGCATCGCCGCGTGGAAGAGGGCGACCAGGGGCAGGTCGTTGCCGAGCGACACGCCCAGTCGGTCCCCGGGTCGGACCCCGACGGCAGTCAACGCGGCCAGGGTCCTGGTGGCCAGTCGGTCGAGGTCCCGGTAGGTCAGCCGGCCGCTCCTGCCCACCACGGCCTCGGCATCGGGCTGCTCTCGCACCGCCCGGTCGAGGACGGTGCCGGCGCCGAATGGTCCGTTGTTCGCACTCGGGGTCATGGCGCCTTCCGATCCTGTGTGGCCCGGTCTGTCATGGTATGGCCGTTCGCCATTTGGCGCTGGAGACGCTCGATGTCGACATCGAGAGCGACCGACGGTCGGCGATGCAACACCTCTCTTGACTCCGTTACCGACATCGCCATCGCCATCGCTATCGTCTCCGGTCGGAAGGGGAGAACATGCATACTCGAATTGGCCGATGGCCGCACCCGACTCGGGCCGTGCTCGTCGCGCTCGCTGTCGTCCTGGCCGCTGTGGAGTCGAGTGGCGTCGGAGCGGGCGCGGCCGGTCGACCGCATCGCGTGGCCGACGGGGCGCCCATCCCTCCAGAGGTTCGCGGACAGGCCGATGCCTGGCCCCTTCCCGATCACGACTATCTGAATTCCAGGGACGCGGGTGTGTCGTCGATCGGGCTGGCGACTGTGTCCCGCTTGACGTCGGCTTGGACCGTGCCCATGGCTCTCGGCGCCTCTACCTCTCCGATTGTCGCCGGGGGCGTCGCCTACATACAGGACCAGGCCGGTACGGTCTACGCCATCGACCAGTCGTCGGGCCGGGTGAAATGGAAGACACCGGCCCTCGGATTCAGCGTCGGGCCCTACGGTGTGTCGATCGGATGGGGAAGGCTCTTCGCCTCCACACCGGACGGTGTGGCCGCATTCAGACTGTCGGATGGGACGCCGGTCTGGAACCGCCAGATAACGACCACGAAGGGCCAAGGGGTCGACATCCAGACGCTCGCCTACCGGGGCCGGGTCTACGTGGCCAGTGTGCCCGTGTCGGTCGGCAGCATTTACGCCGGGGGATCGATCGGCTACCTGGAAGCACTCGACGCCAACACGGGCAAGGTCGACTGGCGCTTCGATACCGTCCGCTCGAAGGACCTGTGGAGCAACCCGGCGGTCAACTCGGGCGGGGGCGCCTGGTACCCGCCGGCCGTCGACACGGCCACGGGGATCCTCTACTGGGGCGTGGCCAACCCGGCCCCCTTCGTCGGCACCCCGACCTACCCCAACGGGTCGAGCAGGCCCGGTGCCAATCTCTACACCGACTCCCTGGTCGCGCTGTCCGCCACCAGCGGAAGGCTCCTCTGGTACCACCAGGCCTTTCCCCACGACCTCTACGACCGAGATCAGGTGCATGCCATGGTCGTACCGGTGAAGCAAGCCATTGCCGGGTCCAACCAGGTGGTGATCAGCACGGGGAAGGGAGGCTTCGTGCTCGGGCTTAGCCCGGTCACCGGGCGCCTCTTGTGGAAGACCGCGGTGGGCATCCATCAAAATGGGGACCTGCCCCGGCTCACCGGCCCGACCAGCGTCTTGCCCGGGACGTACGGGGGCGTGCTCACCCCGCCGGCATCGGCGGATGGCGTGGTCTATGCCGCGGCATTGAACGCACCGTCGACGCTCGAGCCCGATCAGACTGCGTACTTCGGGGGGAAGGTGGGCACCATGGACGGTGATGTCGTGTCCATGTCCGCACGGACCGGGAAGATCCTCTGGGACACCAAGGTCCCCGGCGACCCGACCGGCGGCGTCACCATTGTCAACAATCTCGTGCTCACGGCCACCTACCAGGGCGAGGTGCTGGCCCTCAATCGGGCCACCGGCGCACTGGTGTGGCGCTACCGCGCCGGAGGCGTGATCAATGGGTGGATGTCCATCGTCGGTAACGCGATCTTCGTGCCGGTCGGTTCGCCGGCGCGACTGATGGTCCTCACGCTGGCGCCCACGGCATAAACTTTCCCGCCCATGTGCCCGCCTGATGGCAACAGGGCTACGCCCCCAACGAACTGGGCCGAGGCCATCAACGCCGGCGACGAGGGCTCAGGACCGGCCTAGCCGGGAATCTGAACGGCCTGTGCTTGGGCCAGCAGTTCAGCCCGGTCGGCGCTGAGCACGAAGCCATTGGCGATCGCCATGTTCAAACTCGCCTTGTACACGGCGAGATAGTGGCTCTTGGTCCGGTACAGACTGCGAAGTTGGCTCTGGGTGAACGGTGTTGATGAACCGAAGAGCGAACAGATCCGGCTGGTCCCGGGGGGCGCCGCACCGCTGAGTGTCGATACCGGCACTTGGACCGCCGGAGTCCGCACGCCTCCGATGACATTTCCGAACTTGTCGAGGGCCAAGGCAGCGGGATTGATGCTGGCCAGGTGGAACGGGGGCGGCCCCGGAGGTGGTGTGCCATCGACGACCCACTGGTTGAACGAGGTGAACGCCGCCTGGACCACCTCGTGCTGCGGGCCGTTGTTGATGGGTGTGGTGCAGCCGAGTGCGCTCGCGTCCGAGCCCACGATATAGGCGTCTGCGTGGGACGTTCCGGCGACCTCCCAGGTTCGGATCTTGCTGGTGTTGGGCTGTTGGGCGGGGGCGTAACCGAGCGCAATCAGGTCGGTCTGGGTCTCGAAGATGAAGACCGGCACCTTGAGGTCAGTCCGGATCCGGAGATTCTTGGGAATCTGGCTGGAGGTGGTGATCCCAGACCCGTCGAGCGGGGCACCACCCGCACCTCTACTGTGGATGAAGATGCCGTCGAAGGTGTCCGTACGGGGCTGCACGGCGTCGGCGAACGTCGTCATGTAGAAGGCCGACTGCGATTCCCCGGTGGCGACGATGTGCTTGGGCTTCAATCCTCCCAGCGCAGCCTGGTTCGGAGCCCGAAGAGCCTTGCCGATCTGGGCAAAGATGTCCAAGGCGTACTGATCCCCGGGCTGGTGGAGCGAGCCGTAGCGGGCCGGGTCGGCGGTGACGAGGCCAACGGTGTTGCCTGAGCTGGTGCCGAGCAGCGGGGTTCCCCCGTTGACGCCCAACGACTGGGCCGACACCGCCACGTAGGCATACCCCTCGCTCATCAGCATGGGATTGAGGAGGTCCCAGTCGGGGGCTGACTCCCCGGCCGACTCGTTCATCCATTCGACGATCACAGTGCCGTTGAAGTGAGCAGGGCTCGCCGGGCGCCGGACGATGATCCTGGTCTCGTAGGGGGCCGTGGACGCCGGTGTGATCGTCCACCGTCCGTTGCTGGGCATGGACGCGGCGGTGAAGGCGGTCGCCGTACCCGAGGCAAAGAACTCCTGTTCGACATAGCCGTACTTGGCAAAGTCGAGGGGCAGAGCCGTGAGCGGCTCGCTGATGTGCCCGGTGGTGATCGGACCGGTCAAGGTCGCGGCCGACTGGTCCGTCCCTGTCGAAGCGGCGGCCAGCCGTGGTGCCGGCAAGGCACCGGCTCCCTGTTGGCCGGTCGAGATCGTCGACAACAGGACCACGATGATCCCGGCGGCGACGGCCAGACTTCCGGCCTTCGGCCCAGTCGGGTGTTGCCTCCGGTTCTGCCCCATCGTGCTGCCCCCCTGGGGGGCTAGGGTACTCGATGCTGACGTCGATGTCGAGTGAGCGGCGAGGCAGAGACTCAGGCCGGTCCGACGGCCTCAGCGGGCTGGCGGACCCACCAAGCCCGCCCCTAGCGGCGCACATGTGGCCGACGCCGCCGTCTGGTCGACTGAGAACGCCGACCCTTGCCCTCAGGCGAACGGGCGCTTAGTCTCCACATCGAAATCAAGAGGCCTCATGATGAACAGAAGCCAGCTAGACGATTGGGCCGGTGTGGTGATGTTAAGCAATGCAAGCACTGCGCCGCTGACCACAGGCGAGGATCCGGATCGAGATGCGGCCCTCGTGCCGCTCTTCGAGCAGGACCGTGCCCGCCTACGACACCGCTTGCGCGCGTGTGTTTGAAACGGGGACAGGTTGGGGCTGACGACCCAGCAGCCAGGTACCGATGAGCTGTCGGGCCGGGTAGCTCTCGTCACCGGGGCGGCCCGCGGGCAGGGCAGAGCGATTGCCCTCCGGCTTGCATCGGCGGGGGCGTCAGTCATCGCCGGCGACGTACTCGAGGATCACCTCGACTCGCTTGCCGACCTTCTGGGAACCAGAGGTCTGGTCGGTCGCCTTGACGTCAGGGATGGCGAATCCTGGTCGGCCTTCATCGAGCGCGGGGTCGGCGAGTTCGGTGGGCTGGATATCCTCGTCAACAACGCCGGCATCCTGCGCCGGATTGCTCTCGAGGAGGAGTCCGCCGAGGGGTTCGAGTCAGTGTGGCGAGTCAACTGCCTTGGACCCTTCTTGGGCATGAAGGCCGTCTTGCCGTACCTGCGTCTGTCGGACTGCGCCGCCATCGTAAACACCTCCTCGGCCGCGGGTGTAACTGCGTGGAGTAGGCACGGCGCTTATGTTTCTTCGAAATGGGCTGTCCGTGGGCTGACCAAGGCCGCAGCCCTTGACCTGGCTGCGGAGGGCATTCGGGTCAACGGGGTCATCCCGGGCCCCATAGACACCCCGATGGTGTCCGCTGACGATCCAGAGGCTCGTAGCCGCCTGGGAAGGCTCCCGCTCGGCCGAATCGGAGCGGCCGAAGACGTAGCAGAGGCCGTGCTGTTCTTGGTGTCCGACCGCTCCGCCTTCATGACCGGAAGCGAGATCACCGTGGATGGGGGACAGCTGGCGGGCATGATCGTTAGCCCTCCGGAGGAACAGCGAGGGCGGGGCAACTGAGTTGGCAATCAAGGGCGCGGTCCATCGAGGCGCGCTTCGAACATGATCGGGAGGTGGAAGCCATGAGTGGGTCCGGGGGTGCGTCACCACCCCGAAGTCCGAGGGAGCTCCTCGATCCCGAGATGAGGGAGGTCATCGAGGGCTACGTCCTTCCGCCCGCGGGCGAAGAGGGACTCCGGACGCAACACGCCGTTGGCCGACGTGGTGCTGTCCGGTGCAGTAGAGAGGACCGATCTGATGGTGCCGGGTGATCCGGCGGTGCCGGTGCGGATCCACCGCCTTTCCGGGCAGGCCGGTCTTCTGCCGGCGATCGTCACCATCCACGGGGGCGGGCTTGTGTTCGGCAGCTACGACATGGATAGTCCGCTGCTCGACCGCTGGTGCCGAGAGTTCGGCTTTGTCGGGGTCTCGGTCGAGTATCGCCTGGCACCCGAAAGCCCTTATCCGGCCGCGATCGAGGACTGCTACAGCGCTCTCAGGTGGGCCCACGATCACTCCGAGGAGCTCGGAATTGATCGGACCAGGATCGGGCTCTACGGCATCAGTGCAGGGGGCGGTCTGGCCGCTTCATTGGCCATGCTGGCCCGGGATCGTGCAGAGGTACCCGTTGCGTTCCAGATCCTCGATGCACCCATGCTCGACAACCGGCAGATAACGAGGTCGCTCCAGGCCGAGCGCCTGTACGTCTGGAACAGGGAGTGGAACGAATTTGGGTGGCGGTCGTACCTGGGTTCGCTGCACAGAAGGGACGATGTACCGCCTTATGCAGCAGCGGCCCGAAGTGTGGATCTCGTAGGCCTACCGCCGGCCTTCGTCGCCGTGGGGTCCATCGACGGATTTCGCGATGAGGACGTCGATTACGCAATGCGGCTGAGCCGAGCGGGCGTTCCCTGCGAGCTGCATGTGTTCGACGGTCTGCCGCACGGGTATGGGTTGGTTCCCGATGCGTCAGGCGTGCAGTTGGCCATGGTCAACATGGAGAGCTGGCTCGCTCGGCAACTCGACCGTCTCGCGAGACTCTAGAAGAAGCTCGGGGGCCTGGGCGCATCCGAGAGATCATTGCTTGGTTCTCAACCTCGCCAATCGCCTCGGTGACGTCACTATGGCCGTGCTCGAGGCGACCTGGTCGTGACCATCACCGCGCGACCACGGACACCGGCATCCGCTTCATGCTGTTGACGAAGTTGCTCATCACGTAGGCAGGGTTGCCCACCTCGATCGTCGATACGCGCTCGGACAGGCGGGAGAACAGGGCTCGAAGTTGCGTCCGGGCCAAGCTCGCACCGAGGCAGAAGTGCGGTCCGCCGCCACCGAAGCTGACATGAGGGTTGGGGCTCCTGGCGATGTCGAAGCGGTCGGGAGCCGAAAAAACCGTCTCGTCTCGATTGGCAGACTCGTAGAACATAACGACGGCCTCACCTGTTGCTATGGGTACGCCGGCGAGCGTCGTGTCGGTGGTCGCAGTGCGGCGGAAATGGATGACCGGAGTGGTGCAGCGCACCATCTCCTCGACCGCGGGCCCCATGAGGGATCGGTCGCGGGCGAGCAGCGCCCACTGCGATGGGTTGTCAGCAAAGAGCTTCATGGCATGACTCGTGGTGCTCCGAGTGGTGTCGTTGCCAGCTGTGGCGAACAGCACGAAGATCCCGCCGAGCATCTGGGCGGAGAGGGGCTGGCCGTCAACCTGGCTCTCTATCAGGGTCGAGAGTATGTCGTCACCGGGAGACATGCGCCGGGCATCCAGTAGCTCCGCTGCCAGCCGGTGCATTGTCATAGCCGCTTTGACCGCCACAGCGCCGCCGCCGTCCTCGGCCCGCGCGACCTCTGGGTCTTGGGCCGTGATCTGGGTTTCGGCCGCCGAATAGAGATCATTTCGCATCGACTCCGGGACTCCCATCATCTCGCAAATGGTCCACAGCGGGAGCTTCCCGGCGAGGTCCTGAACCACATCGCCGCCACCGCTCTCGACGAACTCGTCGACGATTCGTCCGGCCTCGGTCTGGATCCGGTCCTCGAGCCGCGCAACCCGCTTGGGGGTGAAGGCCCCGCTCACCACACGCCGGAGCGCGGTGTGCCGGGGCGCGTCCATCACCAAGAATGAGGCGTTCAGCTCGAGGAGATCGACTGGGGCGTCACCGAGCCCGACACCTTGCCCGGAGCAGAACGTCTCCGGGTTCCGGCTGACCTGCACGACCTCTGCATGGCGCGTCACCGCCCAGAACCCGCGCTCGGATCGAACGGTGCCGAAGTCGGATGGCTCCTGGAAGCTCACGGGAGCGGCACTTCTGAGCTTTGCAAAGGTGAGGACTCGCTCTGTCGGTGGGCGTGACCAGAACTCCCGATTCGAGATATTCGGCGTGACTTCGGTGTCGGACATGGTGACTCCTTCGTTGGGCGTTCGAGGCGGCGACCCGGGCCATCTCCAAAGGCCGGCATCGCTCGGTCCGACCTGCCACAGTCACAGCTCGCGGCCAAGGCTCCTGTGGGCCTGAGCCGTCGCCATCACCATCAACTCTCGGACTCGGGCCGCCGCGCCCACCTCGACCTGCAACATCTCGGCGCCCCACTCATCGGCATCCAAAACGATGACTCAAGATCGATATCAATGTCAATGCCACCGATGACCGACTCACCCAGAGGCGAGCCGGAGCGTCAAACGAGGTGGGCCCGTTCGAACATAGTGACCGGTCAGCTTCGGTTGCGCTTCTTGGACGCTGGGCGGGTGCCTTCGGGGCCGAGCCCGATCGCGTTTGCCCACAGGAGGCTGAGCTGGTCAACGGCCTCGTCGAAGTCATATTCCCGATAGCCCTGAGTGAGCCAGAGCTCGGCGAAGCGTCCGATCATCGAGCCGAGAGCGTCTGCTGCGATGGCCGGGTTGACCCTCGGATCTGCCCGGCCATCGTCTTGTAGTCGGCGTATCGCCCGCTCGGACCGGCTGGCGAAGTGCTTCTGGCTGGCCATTCGGACGGCGTTCACGTGTGCGTCGTAGCGCGAGGCCTCTTCGATCACCCGCATGATCCGGGCTTCGTTGCGGTAGCGCTCGAGGTATCGCCGGTTGGCTTCGCGGATCCGGCTCTGCGCCGATTCGCCGGATGGTCTGGGCTCGTCCGGTCCTGCCGGTGCGGTCAGGCGTTGCTCTTGTGCCTCCGCCACCTCTCGGAAGATCTGATCCTTGGACTCGAAGTAGTGGTAGAAGGCACCGTAGGACACCCGGGCCCGTTTGGCTATATCCGAGATGCGCGCATCCAAGAAGCCGTCCCGCTCGAACACGGCTTTCGCCGCCTTTACCAGCTTTGTCCGCGTCACCTCGCCCCGACGAGAGCGCGGCGGGCTACCCAATGGGGTAACGATGTCCTTCTCGATCCTCGGTGCCAACCCCTCGTACCCTTTCTCGCTCTCCTCGTGACGAAGGCCCTCCGGCAGCAGTCAGCGTGATCAGGCGACGATCGGTGATGAAAGGCGATGATGCTGCTCGCAGGAAATCCCGTGATCCATCACAAGCCCTAAGCTTGGGAGCAGCCACTACGATAGCCGGGTACGGCATTGCGATTGGCGATCCAGCTCCGGGTTTGTACCGTGTTCGAATCGACATCAGGAACGAGCTGCCCGAAAGTTGCAGGACGGACCCGCTGGTCTCATCGCAAACGAGTTGCGCACAACATCCCTATCTATCGATCTCGTTATTGACATCGATGTCGTGTTCGGGTTGGAATGTAACCTGTCGTCGCGCCGTGTGAAGGAGATCGCCGGAACTCTCCTTGAAGCGCCGTAGCGATCGGTCGGTCCCGGTCATGTGCGGCGTCCCCTTGGGCGTCTTGGACTTCTGACCAGGGAGAATGTAGCGTAGATATGAATATCAATCTTATGAACGAGCCCACCAGGACATCCCTGGCCCGCTGTGGGCGCCGATCGAGCCGGAGCAATCTCGACGTCCGTGCAACACGGGAGGAATCCTGCATGATCAGGGCAACGGCTCCCCAGTTTTCCGGCGACTTGCGTGCCTACCGGAGCAACGGCGCCTGGCCCGACCAGGTGCAGGATCCGGTGGCGATCGCCGCAGTGTCGGCCCCCGACCGGACGGCTCTCGTGGACCGTGCGGAGAGGCTTACCTACGGCGCTCTGCACCGAGCAATCACCGAGACGGCAGCCCTGCTACTCGAACACGGCGTGGAGGAGCACGGCGCCGTTGTGCTCGTCGGCGCGAACGATTGCCGCAGTGCGGTGGCCTTCCATGCCATTCGTCGTGTTGGAGCAGTGTGCGTACTTGTCTCTGACCATGCTGGGCCTACGGACATGTCGCTTGCCCTGGAAAGGACAGAGCCGCGGTTGGCCATGGCCCCTCACCGTCTGATCGGGCCACTGTCGCAACGCCATCAGTCGGTCCGATGGCTGAGTTCCGAGCATGACGCATCGGTGCGCCATCTCGAACCCTTTGCCGGCGACCGGAGCGGGCCCAACTTGCCTGGAGTAGTCGTGTTCACGTCGGGGTCGACCTCGCGCCCGAAGGGCGTGATCCACTCGACCAATACGTTACGAGTGGCGGCAGGGAACTACATCGACGCGGCAAGACTTGAACCTTCTGATGTGTTCTTCCTGGTCAGTCCGCTGTCTTCCATCACCGGGGTGCTCCAGGCCCTGGTGATGGCACCGTTGCTCGCCGCATGCGCCGTGTTGGAGGACGAATGGGACGATGGGACGACCTTCGATCTCCTCATCAACGAGCGGGCCACGTTCTACGGGGGCCCGGACGTCATCCTGCGCCGGCTGTTGGACGAAGCCGATCGACGAGAGCTGTCGTCAGTGCCACTTCGAGCCGTTTCTGTGGGAGGTGCTCTTCTCGACACGATTTTGCTGGGGCGGGCCGAGAAGATGTTCGGGATCTGTGTCATGCGGGCCTACGGTTCGTCGGAGGCTCCGTTCAGCACAACCACGCGGCACACGGCGGAGCTCAAGGATCGCCTAGAGCTGGATGGGCAACCCAATAGGGGAGTGGACGTGCGCATCGGATCGCTGCGGGACAAGAGCGAATGTCTCATACGCGGCCCACATCTATTCATGGGATACCTCGATGCTGAGGACAATTCGGATGCCTTTGAGAGCGGTTGGTTCCGAACCGGAGATGCTGGACTCCTCCGCGGCGATCAGCTCAAGATCGTGGGGCGCCTGAAAGAGATCGTCATCCGCAACGGCATCAAGATCTCGATGCCGGTCGTCGAACAGGCCGCACTCAGCCTGCCGTTCGTGCACGATGCCGCGGCATTCGGGCGCGTGGACCAAGACACGGGCGAGCATCTGGTACTCGCCGTCCGCCCAACGGATGGCGTCCGGCTCGATTTGGCCCTGCTGACGGGAGCGCTGCTCGGGACCGGGTTAGCCAAGCGAAGCCTGCCCGAGGAGCTGATCGTCTGGGATGGGCCATTTCCGCGGACGGTGACGGAGAAGCTCAATCGCGCCGCACTGGCCGAAGAGTCCGCGGGGCGCCCACGAATGCTCGCAGATCGACTCCAGTCGTGAGCTCTCGTGTTCGTGAAGGCGAGCCCGAGGCGGTGAGTCTGTCCGACCCGCTGGCATTTCGTCGGACGTTCCGGCAATGGCTGGTCGACCACGGATCGACCTTGCCGCGGGCCGAAGGCGAAGGCGACTTCGAGCCGCGGCTCAGGCGCATTGGTTACCTCCAGCGCAGACTGTACGAAGCGGGATGGGCACGGTACGGATGGCCAGAGCACCTGGGCGGACTCGGCGGAACGGCGATTCACCGGGCTGTGTTCTACGACGAGCTCGCTCGGGCCGGGTTCCCCACTCGGAGTGCCTTCGAGCACATCGAGATCCTGGCCCCGGCCATGGCTGTCCATTGGAATCCTCAGCGCTTCGGGGAACGGCTCACGCGGTTGTTGCAGGGGGAAGAACTCTGGTGCCAGGGCTTCTCCGAGCCAGATGCCGGATCGGACCTGGCCTCATTGAGGACCACGGCCACGCGTGACGGCAATGGGTATCGGATGAGTGGCACGAAGTGCTGGACGAGCTGGGCCGCGTTTGCTGATCGCTGCTGCGTCCTGGCTCGCACGGGAACGACCGAGGAACGGCATCGTGGGCTTACCGCCTTTTTTGTTGACCTGCGATCGGACGGCGTACGTGTGCGCCCCATCCGACAGGCCAATGGTACTGACGAGCTCGCTGAAGTCTCCTTTGACGGCGTGTGGGTATCCGAGGCGGACCGGATCGGTGAGGAAGGCACTGGCTGGGCGTTCGCACTTGACGTGTTGTCCTGCGAGCGGGCTGCCTTCGCGTGGCTTCGCCAGACCCGCCTTCTGGCCACGGCCGATCGGTTAGCCATCACTGCGACACCCGAGGCGGCGGCGGTCATGGGAGATGTCGTTCTTGACCTGTTCGCTCTTCGGGCAACGTCTGCCCATGCGGTTCGGGAGCTCGCCGACGGTCGATTCATGGGGCCGGCCGCGGCTCCGTCCAAGAGCCTTTTGACCACGGCTGAGCAAAACCTATACGACGCGGCACAGCTCATCTTGGGATCTGATCTGGCTCTGGGCATCGGTATCGATGATGCCGATACTTGGCAGGAGGACTATTTGTTCTCGAGGGCCGTGTCCATCTATGGGGGCACCAGGCAGATCCAGTACATGACCATTGCCCGCTTCCTCCTCGGCCTCCCCTCATGAATGACGAGTTCACCGGTACGGCGGAGGCCGTGCTTCGACGAAGTCGCTCCGGAACCGAGGCGCTGATCGAACTCGAGTGGATGCCGTCCCTCGATCTGTCCGACGAATACAGCGCACTGGCGTTCGCCGCCCTTTTTCGGGCCCAGGGTCGAAGTTTGGCCATGACACCGGCCATTGGCATCCTCATGGCCCAGCGGCTCGGCGCGGCTGACGGCCCTCGGGACCTCGGGACAATCGCTGCATATCGGGCCCGGCGCCAAGGGGAGCGGATCACGGCCACCGTGAGTGCCACCTGCCACCAGGCCGAGCGGATCGTGGTGGACATCGGGCGAGACGCGCTATTGGTCGGAAGTCCCACAGCCTTTGTGCGGTTTGGTACCCAGCCGCTTGATCCGGCATGCCTCAACTTGACCGCGGACATCGGCCTGCTCGACCACCTGGTGATCGACGAGCTGCCTGGTCGCCGACTCGATGCCGATCGCCTCGCCCGCCTGGCCGCTGCCCATGAGCTCTTGGGAGTCTCCGAACAACTGATGCACGTGGCCGTCAACTACGCCCTCGATCGCAAGCAGTTCGGAGCGCCCATTGGCGGTTTTCAGGCAGTGCAACAGATGCTGGCAGCTGCGGAGGTTGAGCTGGTGGGCCTCCGCAACTGCTGTGACGTGGTCATGGGGCAGTGTGTCCGCCTGGTCGAAGCGGATCCGGCCCAGGATGCGATGCTGGTCAAGGCGCTGGCAGGACGGGTCTCACGCCGCGTCTCCCAGTCGACCCTCCAGACGCTGGGGGCGGTCGGTTTCACCTGGGAGCACGACCACCATCGCTACCACCGTCGGGCTCTCACCCTGGACGCCCTCTTCGGGAGCTATCACGAACTGGTTACCCAACTGGGTGCGCTCAACGTCGGAAAGTCTCTGCGCCGCGTCGGCGTGCTGTGAGTCAGCAAGCGCTCGCCCTGCTCCACCCGTTGACCCCCACGGTGTCATGGTGATGTTCTTTGAAAAGGCTGGTACCAACCGGCTGACTGAAACCTGTTGCTCAGGCGAGACGAACAGCCAAACGCAGCCGGTCGGTGGCGCTCAGCTGGCGGAGGGGTTCTCCTCGGGTCGGCCTCCAGTAGACCGGATCGATGAGCCACGCCTCGCCGCGTAGCCGAGTCTTGTCCACCTTGAGACTGGCCAGTTTGGGCAGTTCCGTGCTGAGACGGACGAACGTCGGTACCCATTTCGGCCCGAGGTCGGGCTGGGCGGCCAGGAACTCGTCAAACGTCACAATGTCAAAGGTGCCGGGCTCGTCAAGTTCGAGCGCAGCCATGACAAGGTCGCCCACTGGCGCGTCAGGCACCGCGTAGATCACCGCGGTGCGGGCCGGGCTGAATCGCCCGATGATCGACTCGACCACCCCGGCGGCAAAGTTCTCGCCGTCCACCCGTAGCCACTCGTTGGACCGGCCAGCGAAGTAGAACCAGCCGTCGGCATCGCGGTAGGCGAGGTCTCCGGACCAGTAGCGCCCTCCACGGAAGCGTTCGTTGGTCGCCTCCTCATTCCGGTAGTAGCCCTCGAACCCTCGGCCGGGATTCAGGTCGACGATCTCACCGGTTGCCTCGGCGGCGTTGAGGATCGCTCCGTCTGGCGCGCGCTCGATGCGAGGGCACTCCCTTTCGGTCTCTGGGTCGAGTACCACGATGTGATCGTCGGCGGTGCCCAGCGCGCTCTCCGGCATGGAGGCGTCCCGGCGGATGATGATGACTCCCTCGGTGGAGCCGTAGCTGTCACGGACCTGGCAATGGAATCGACGAGCGAAGGAGTGGATATCGCTGACCGACGCTTCGTTTCCCAGGGCCAGTCGCAAGGGGTTCTGGTCATCGTCATGCTGCTCGGGCACAGCCAAGATGTAGTTCAATACCTTCCCCGTATAGGTCATGAGGGTCGCCCCCATGCGCCGGATGTCATCCATCGTTCTCGACGCAGAGAACGTTGACCGTGTTCCCAGGGCGACGCCCGCTGACAGTGACGAAGCCAGCCCGGTGAACAGGGAGCTCGAATGGAAGAACGGGAGCGGAGAGTACACGCCGTCGCCGTCGGCGAGGGCGGCCACCGCGGCCACGTGCCCGCCGGTTCGGGCGAAACGTCCCTGGGTGCAGCGCACGGCCTTGGGAAAACTGGTCGAGCCCGAGGTGAAGATGAGGAGGAAGAGATCGTCATCTTGCGGGGAGGCGACGACGGCATCCGATCCGTCGGCACCGGCCACCAGTGCCTGATATTCGTCCGAGTCGGTGCGGAGCACTCGGCCGGGGTCCATGGCGAACCCTGCTTCGTCGAGTAGTCCGCCGTAGATGTTGGATGTCACCATGGCCTGGCAATCGGAGTGATCGATCAGTTGGAGTAGCTCGTCGCCACGGTAGGTGGAGTTGATGCCCACGATCACTGCTCCCGAGATGGCTGCCGCGCCTAACCAATAGAGGAAGTCAGGGCTGTTGTCGAGGAGGACTCCGATGTGGGGCGGCCGGTCGGCATCTCGGATGTCCTGCCACAGGGAAGCCCGCCGGATCGATTGGTCGACCCACTCCCGATACGTCACTGTCCGATCCTCGAAGTACAGCCCGATCGCATCGCGCCGGCGGTGCTGCAGGAGAAGTTCTGCCGCGGTCATTCGGTAATCTCCAGAGCTTTCGGTTCGGTCTCACAAAAATACTTCAACCAATGTCGATATCGATGTCATACTAGAGGCCACGGTGATATTCGACGTTGCTATCGCTAGGTGGATTCCTCTTAGCCCGGTTATCGTTGGAACAGATCGTAGGACGGAGGACTCCAAGATGCCTGTTTTCGATTTCAGCCGGATGCGGCTCGTGGTGGCCAGGCAGTTCTGGGCGGTCCAGCCCTGGTGGGTATAAGGCCGATGGCCATTCGCGATATCGGCGCCCTGCGCGGGGCTGACGAGACGTTGAATCACCAGATCGTCGACACATTCGCGACCGTCTGCGAATCGGACTACTCCTGGACGGAGAAGATCTGGGTTTCCATCGCTCGAGCTGACGGGTCGGTGCAGCTGGACTTCGGCCTGGGCAAATACCACAATCGAGGTGTCATCGATGGATTTGCTGGGGTTTCGCGCCGCCGCGAGCAGTGGACAGTGCGCGGCAGCCGTGAGCTTCGCTCGGTCCCGGAGGAATCGGCAGTCGGCCCGATCGTCTACGAGGTCATCGAGCCACTGGGGCAGGTGCGGGTCCGGCTCGAAGCCAACGACGTGCAGCCGATCTCGTTCGATGTGGTGCTGGCAGGGGTGACCCCTCCGTTCTTCGAGGATCGCAACCTGGTCCGGAACAGCCGCACGAACCGAGTGGACGTGAACGTGATCCGTTACCACCAGGGCGGTTGGGCCACCGGCTGGATCAGCGTCGACGGCGAGACCTTCGAACTCGGGGATGAGAACGCCTTCGGCTTTCGAGACCACTCGTGGGGCGTCCGTCAGGGCGTCGGCGCCGCGCCGACCGACCTGATCGGAGCGACGTCGGCCATCGATCGGAGCGCTGGGGCTCGGGCCATCATGAAGTGGACGCCCTCGTTCTTTCGCCGGCCCGATGGCACCTACTACGAGACTGCGCTTTTCATCACCGGCGGTGCGTGGAAGTACACGTCGGCCTATGTCAACGAGAGTGAGGGCGGTCAGCAGCGCGTCCTGTCGGCCCAGCCCCAGATGCGATACGACCCCCGCACTCGGTTCGTTCACGGTGGTGAGCTGCACTTGGTCATGGAGAGCGGCGAAGAGCGGGTGATCACGGTCGAAGCGCTGGGTCAATCTGGTTTTTTTTTGAAGACAGCCGGCTACGGCTCCTGGCAGGGCCACATCCACGGGTCGTGGATGGGTCCGCTGCAGCTCGACGGGGAGCACATCCTCGACTGCTGGGACGACGAGCACCTGGGCCAGTTGGGCCAGTTGCGGGACACGCCGATCCGGGTACGGGAGGGCGACTCGGTCGGTTACGGAATCATGGAGAGCATCATCACCGGTGAGTGGCCCGAGCTCGGGTTGAGCGCCGAGTCCGACCGGAAGGTCACCCACGCGTGACCACCGAGCTCGAGGCCCGACCGACCATCAACGTCCTTGCTCCCGAGTTCTACGTCGATCCTTGGAAGAGCTATCGATGGCTTCGGGACGAAGCGCCGGTCTTCTGGGATCCAGTACAAAGGGTGTGGGCCGTCTCCCACTATGACGACATTGTGGCAGTAGAGCGCGATGGTGCGCGGTACTCGTCCTTCTACGGTTCCCGCCCTCACCTCGACCAGTCTGATGACCATTCCATGATCAACAGTGACGACCCGGACCACCAGGCTCAGCGCAATCTGGTTGCCCGGCGCTTCACCCCTCGAAGGGTGCGGAGCCACGAAGATCACATTCGCGAGATCGTCAGCGGAATCCTCGACGCCGTCCTGCCGCTGGGCCAGTGCGAGGCGATCGAGTCCATTGCCTCGCGCCTACCGGCGATGATGATAGGCGAACTACTCGGCTACCCCGGTGAGATGTGGGAACGTGTCCGCTACTGGTCGGAGCAGGTGATGATGCTGGCCGGGCAGACGTCACCTTCCGGGCCACCGCATATCACGCCTCCCGAGATCGTCCCGGTCATGGAGGAGTGGGCGGGCGTCACCGTGGCACTGATAGAACAGCGACGCGCCGATCCCAAGGATGACTTGATATCGAAGTGGACCCACACTGAGGGATGGGACACCAAGCGTGTCCTCGACGAGACGGTCCTGGTCCTTGACGGTGGCGCGGAGACGACCCGCACGGTCATCGGCTCCATGATCCGGGAGCTGGGGCTGCAACCCGATCAGCGACAGGTGCTGCTGGATCATCCGGACCTTCTGGCCACGACTGCGGTCGAGGAGTTCATCCGTTGGGTGTCCCCGATACTCAACATGCGCCGAACGGCGACCGTGGACCACGAGCTCCACGGTCAGCCGATTCGGGCCGGTGAGGAGCTCCTCTTGCTCTATGCGTCAGCGAATCGCGATCCTCGGGCATTCGACCAGCCCGACGTGCTTGACGTGACCAGAGCCGGCAACCGCCATGTTGCGTTCGGATTCGGGACCCACTTCTGCCTGGGGGCGCACCTGGCCCGGCTCGAGATCCGGGTCATGTTCGAGGAGATCCTCCGAAGGATGCCAGATTGGGAGCTGGTCGACCCGGACGAGCCGAAGATCATCCCAGCCACCTTCGCCCGGGCGTTCGACCGAATCCGCATTCGCTTCACCCCCAGCTGATGGACATCGAGCACCGCTTGGCGTCGTGGCTCACCGAGAAGGTCCCGAATGCCCAGGGGTTCCATATCGAAGGTCTCGATCGTGTCGAGATGGGGCATTCGGCCGAAACCCTCCTTTTGACCTTGATCTGGACGGATGGCGCCGGCGACCACTGCGAGGACGTCGTCATCCGGGTCCGCCCGCCCGCACCCGGTCTGCTCGAGCCCTACGATCTGCAGCGACAATTCGAGGTGCTCCGCGGCCTGGAGTCCACGGCAGTGCGGGCGCCCCGCGTCTACTGGCTCGAACCGTCGGGCCAGGTACTTGGCCAGGAGTTCTACGTCATGGAGCGGCTGCCCGGTACCGTCTATGAACGGGACGTGCCCGAGGAGCTGGCCAGCGATCCAGAGCGCATCCGCCGCATGTGCGAAGGCATCGTCGACCAGATGGCCGCCGTCCACACTGTGGACCTGCGAGCAACCGGTCTCGAGGCGATCGCCGATGGCCATCGATACCTGGAGCGCGAGCTCGAGCACTGGTCCGGAGAAATCCGACGGGTTCAGCGCGGGCCCCTGCCAGCCCTCGAGCGATTGGTGGGGGTGATCTCTGAACATCAACCAGACCGGAGCCCGGCACGGACACTCATCCACGGTGATCCGAAGCCCGGAAATTTCGCCTTCGTGGGCTCCGAGGTCAGTGCCGTGTTGGACTGGGAGATGGCGTCTGTCGGGGACCCATTGGCTGATATCGGGTGGGCCGAGGTGGTCTGGACAATGGGTTCGTTTACGTCCATGCCCGGTGCGCTGTCTACCGACGAGTTCGTGGCCCGCTGGGAAGAGCTCACCGGCATCGCAGCCCATCACCGGGCGTGGTATCGAGCCTTTCAGGCTCTGAAGATGGCGGTCATCTTGTTGGTTGGCGGCCATCTCTTCGACGCCGGCTACTCCGATGACTTGCGATTGATGGAGATGACCTATGCCATCGAGCCGATCTCCCGAGCAGCCCTCCACGAGCTGGGCGTCGACGAGCCCCTCGAATCGGGGCCAGTCCTACCTCATACCGAGCGGATCCGCGAGGTCAAGGAGGCGCTGGCCCGGTGAACGAGCTCTATCGCCCGCGGTTCCTTCCCGGCCTGGTGATTGCCGCCCCCGATCGGAACGGCGACAGAGCGTGCCTATGCATCGACAGTGACGTGGAGACGGCCGCACAGTTGGGCGACCTGCGCGCCGGCAACCGGACCGATCGAGATCGGCGTGTGCACTGATGCCGATGGATCTCGACGGACGCTCTGCACTGGTCACCGGTGCAGCCGGCGGACTGGGCGCCGCCACCGTCCGTCAGCTTGTCGATCTCGGCATGTACGTAGCGATCTTCGACCGTGACCGGGAGGGAGCGACGGCTCTGGCGGTCGACATCGGAGAAGGGACGGCCGCGGTAGAGGGAGACGTCACCAACGATGATGATGTCGCTACCGCCATTGACGCGGCTCAAGCGATGGGACCGCTTGCCCTGCTCGTGAACGTGGCGGGAGGTGGACTTCGCAGCCAGCGCACGGTGGCCAAAGACCGGACGCCCCATGAAAAGGCCGCATTCGAGTACACCATGGCCATCAACGCCCTTGGTACGTTCAATGCCAGCCGCTTGACCGCGGCGGCCATGGCTGCGGTGGAGCCGGACGCCGAGGGCCAGCGCGGCGTCATCATCAACACCTCGTCATTGGCGGGATTGGAGGGCCAGGCCGGCCAGGTGGCTTACGCCGCGGCCAAGGCGGCTGTCGCGGGGATGACGCTGCCCATGGCCCGTGACCTGGCACCCCTCGGCATTCGCGTCTGTGCGATCGCGCCGGGCATGATGGCGACGCCGGTGTTCCAGAGTGCACCTGAGGCGTTGAAGCAGCGCCTCGTTGCCGACGTCGTCTTCCCGAAGCGGATGGGGCACCCGGAGGAGTTCGCCCTCGCCGTGGCGATGATCCTCGAGAACCGCTATCTGAACGGTGAGATCGTCCGCCTCGATGCCGCGCTGCGGTTCCCGCCAAAGTAACAGCCGATTATGTCCCCGCGCCGATTCGACACAGGAGCTCGACGATGACGACTCGATCCCTCGACGGGCGGTCCGTCATCGTGACCGGCGGCGGCACCGGTATCGGGGCCGCCTGTGCCCGGAGGGCGGCTGACGAGGGCGCGCTGGTCACGATAACTGGTCGCACCGAGAGCACCCTCGAGGCCACTGGGGACCGCATCCGATCCGACGGGGGTGACGTCTCGATCGTCGTCGCCGACGTCACCGTCGAAAGGGACGTGGCCCGGGTGATCGAGGCCGCAGTGGAGTTCGGCGCCGGTCTCGACGGGGTCGTGGCCAATGCCGGTGGAGGAGGCGGTCTGGCGCCGTACCATCTCCAAGACGAGAGCGAGTTCGCCCGAGTCCTCCACCTGAACGTGGTTGGTACCATGCTGTGTCTCAAGCATGCCGTGCCCCACCTGGCCGCGTGCGGTCGAGGGTCATTTGTCGCGATGTCGTCCATCGCCGGGCACGTGACCCACCGATATTTTGGCGCCTACCCGGTGGCCAAGGCAGGGATCGAGGCGATGATAAAGAATGCGGCCGACGAGTATGGGAGCGCCAAAGTCCGCTTCAACGCCGTCCAGCCTGGCTTCATTGCCACCGAGGTGATGGAGGGAATCCAGCGAGGCGGACCAGTCTGGAACAGCTACATCGAACAGACGCCCCTCGGCGCCGTGGGCCAGCCAGAGGATATCGCCGACGCCGTCCGGTTTCTGCTCTCCGACGAATCGCGGTGGATCACCGGCCAGATGATCGCGGTCGACGGCGGCCACTGTCTGCGCGCCGGTCCCGACTACGCGGCATACGTGCAGATGGCGTTCGATCCCGGGGCACTCGATCCTCGCACCTCTCGTTGAGGATCGGCCGTGCTCCAGACATGAGAGGCCGGACAGAGCCCGAGTCCGCACACCTGGCCCGACCGGCCTCCAACCCTCGGATACTGCGTGCGTCTGCTCTGCCATGCCGGAGCTCGGTGTGACCCGAGCCGTAGAAGGAGGCAGCGCGCCGGGTGAACTGGCCAGCGACTCGTGCCGTGCTGCGGTGGTTGAATAGATACCTGGAGTCACGGAAAGGGGAGGGGCCTTGGATAACGACGCACCGGAGCTAGATTGGTTGGTGTCGGTCGATGACCATGTCATCGAGCCTCCGAACGTATGGATTGACCGGCTTCCGGCGAAATACCGCGAGGTCGGCCCGCGGCTCCTGCATGACGACTCGTGGGCATACGAAGATAAGAGAGTGCCGACCTCGGGGCTGTCGGTGACGGTGGGAAAGCGCAAAGAGGACTTTTCACCCGATCCGGTGCCGTACTCGGAGATGACCCCCGCTGCCTATGACCCGGTTGCCCGGGTGAAGGACATGGACAGGGCCGGAATACTCGGCTCGTTGTGCTTCCCGTCGTTTCCGCGGTTCTGTGGCCAGATCTTCTGGGAGGCCAAGGACAAGGTCCTGGCCATGCTCTGCGTCCAGGCCTACAACGACTGGATGGTCGACGAATGGTGCGGGACGGTTCCCGGACGATTCATGCCTCTGATCATTATTCCCCTGTGGGATCCGCCCGCCGCGGCCAGGGAGATCGAGCGGTGTGCAGCCAAGGGTGCCACCGCCTTCGCGTTCTCCGAGAACCCCGAGCCGCTGGGACTTCCGACGATCCACGACCCGAATCGGTACTGGGACCCGGTCATGGCGGCCGCCCAAGACACCGAGAGCGTGGTGTGCATGCATGTGGGTTCATCGTCGACCATGCCGGTCATCTCTTCGGATGCGCCCGGTCTGGCCAATCTGACCTTCGGTGCAATCCGGGCGGCGGGAACCATGTTGGCCTGGCTGTTCAGCGACTACTTCGAACGTATGCCCGGACTAAAGATCGCCCTCTCGGAGGGGAACATCGGCTGGATGCCGTATTTCATCGAGCGGGCCGAGCAGGTGATCGACAAGCAGCGGCACTGGGCGAAAAGGACCTCGACCGCCTTTTATGACAACGCAGTCGAGACGAAGCAGGTCATGGCCGACCTCGATCGGCTCGACGTGCGCTCGACGATCCGCGAGCACATCTACGGGTGTTTCATCGAGGAGACGTCCGGCTTGCGGAGCCTGGACATCATCGGAGAGAACAACGTGATGGTGGAGACCGACTATCCCCACAGCGATACGACCTGGCCGGACAGCATCGGCGTGGCCAAGAAGCTTCTCTCCGGTCTGCCGACAGAGACGCAGTACAAGATCCAACGGGGCAACGCCGAGAGGCTCTTCCGGTTCACGCCCGCCGTCCCGCCGCGCTCCTGACTTCAGGACGCGGGTGGCCCGGTGGCTACGCCAAGTCTCCGGAGCTCGTGTTCGGCGGCAGACATCTCAGGTCCGGCCTGGGACCCGAACCCATGCCATCCAAGGAGGGGGAATTCGGGGATCGTCGGCAAGGTCGTGGATGGGTATCGTGTCTCCAAGAGATGCCGTCGATATCGACAGAGCATGTGGGGGCAACGCAGAACCGCATGGTTCGACTGTGAACGGCATGGACCAGCCAGCCGCGACAGTCAGATCACCCCCAGGCGGCGGTAGGTGTCGTGGTCGGTCAGGGCCGCGGCGAGGCGTGGGATGTGGATCAGCACGACGGCTCTCGAGCTGATCTGGGTAATGACCCACAGGAAGTAGCCGTAGGAGAAGCTGAGCGCATACTGCTCCCACGCCTCTTCCCACGATGGCGCGGCGATGCCGCGCGACCCCAGCTCGCGCAGGTAATGGCGGAGGAGATCGCTCTCATGGGCCCGCCGGGTCTCAACGTCGAGCACGGTACCCAAGTGGTAGCTGATGTCGGTCGCCCAGTTGCCGTGTTGCACGATCTGCCAATCGAGCCAGCTGGCCCGCCCGTCGCCGTCGAGGTAGACGTTGCCCGAGTGGGTATCGCCATGGATCACGCATGTGATCTTGTGAGCGGCCGTTCGTCGGACCGCCTCGACCAGGTTCCCGGCATCTCGGAGTTCCGGAGCGACGTCGGGACCGCGACCGTCGTTCAGGAGGGACTGGAGGAGCTCACTGGGAAACATATCGGCCATCCCCCGCATCCGGGGCGAAAGCCACTGGAGTCGAGCCGTCTGAGCACCGCCCCACGTCGATGCATGGAGGCCGGCCAGCTGGCCCAGCGAGGCTCTCGTGTTGTCCATGGAATAGGGGGTGTGGGCGTTCAGGAACCGGCCACCGTTACCGACGACGTCGTCCATGATGATCAGCGCCTGTTCCGCCTGCTCATCGACGGCGGTGTAGTAGGCGCGAGGTGTGCGGACGTCGAGGAGGGGGGCCAGCTCTCGGTAGAAGCGTGCCTCAGACATGAGCGTGTTCGCAGTCGACCCATCGAGATGGGCTTTGACGCAATAGGCCCGGGTGCGCCGCTGCCCGTCGGGTCCCTCGACGACGACGCGGAGCCGCACCTTCTGGGCCAGTGTCTTCGACGACTCGACGACCTCTACTGCGACGATGCCGTCTTCGTCACTGATGTCGTCGAGGGCGGTACCGAGCCATTCGCGGTCGAGCACTTCATCGAGCGTCGTGGGGCAAGTGGTGCTCTGCACTCAGCCAACCTAACCTCTTCTACGATATTGATGTCACTGTTGCTCCGAGGTGCATCGAGACATGCTCATGTGAGGGAAGCCCGTGACTGACTTGGCCGGCTCGTTGCCGGGAGCCCTGACCGGGTGGCGGTGCTGGAGATCGCCGATGGCCTCGCCGCCTCGTTCTGTGCGAAGGTCCTCGGCGATCTCGGCGATCTCGGCGATCTCGGCGATCTCGGCGATCTCGGCGATCTCGGCGCCGAAGTCGTGAAGGTGGAGCCGCCCGGCGGTCACCCGTCGCGCCGTTGGGGACCCCGGCGGCGCGACGCTGGCCCGGGCGAGCCTGAGCGTGGGCAACTCGAGGAGGTACTTCGTTGACCGGGACCAACACTGACGTTCGGATCGGCGTCGTCGCCAGTGGCGATGCCAGAGAGGCGCGGGAGCTCGAGGGACGGCCGGTGGATTCCCTGTGGGTCGGTGGTCACATCTCGTCTCGCAACCCGAGCCCGGAGGCCATGATCGGGCTCACGCGGCTGGCGACGGTCACCGAGCGGGTCACCGTCGGCAGCTCAATTCTTCTCCTCCCGCTGTATCCGCCGGCGTTGGTGGCCAAGCAGATCGCCGACCTTGACCGAGCCACCGGTGGACGGGTGATGCTCGGTGTCGGGATCGGCGGCGAGTACCCACAAGAGTTCCGCGCTGTCGGGGTCCCATTAGAGGAGCGGGGCCGGCGGACGAATGAGATCATCCCACTTCTTCGTCAGTTATGGACGGCCACCGAGATTACCCATCACGGTCGCTACTACACGATGCAGGACGTGAAGATCCATCCGGCTCCATTACAGCCGGGCGGGCCGCCGATCGTGGTGGCCGGTCGTAAAGAGCCGGCGATGCGCCGCGCCGCCCTCCTTGGCGACGGCTGGTTCCCCTACCTGTACTCGCCCCCTCGCTACGCCGAATCGGTGACCACGATCAAACGCGTCGCCGGGGAAGTAGGACGGGACCTGGCCAGGTTCGAGTGGTGCGTCTGGGTATTCCTCAACATCAACCCCGACGGCGACGCGGCCCGAGAGAATGCGGCCCGAACGATGGGCGGCACGTACAACCAAGACTTCAGAGCCATGATCGATCGAGTCGCCGCCGCGGGTACGGCTGGTGAGGTGACGGTCAAGCTCCGTGAGTTCTACGATGCCGGTGCCCGCCATTTCGTGTTCCTCCCGGCGACAGCAGGTGACGACCAGCGACCGGTTCTCGACCGCCTGTTCGCTGAGGTCGTGCCGTCGTTGCAGGACCACGCGGCGGCCGGGTCCTTCTCGGCTGCCCACGACGTCGGCGTCGTTCACCGAGCCACGTAGCCCCCATCGATCGGCAACAGCACGCCGGTGATGTTGGTGGCGGCATCCGAGCACAGAAAGACCGCGGCCTCGGCGCAGTCCTCGGCGGTGATGGGCTTGCCCAGTGGGTGGCTGGCCGCGACGCTCTTGCTGGCCTGTTCGAGCCTGTCAGCATCGAGGTCCATCCCACCAGCGGCCATGAAGCGCGTGTAGGGCATGCCCGCCGGGCAGATTGCGTTCGCTCTGATGCCGAAGGGCGCACCCTCGATGGCCACCGCCTTGGTCAGCAGGTGGACAGCACCCTTGGTCGCCCCGTACACGGAGCCTCCCCAACTGACCAGCCCTGCGACTGACCCGGTATTGAGGATGACGCCGCCGGCACCCTGCTCCTTGAACCGACGTACCGCGTGCTTGCACCCGTTGAACACACCGCCGAAATTGACGGCGACCAGCCGTTGGAAGTCGTCGGCCGAGTGGTCCTCCAGCGCCATGCCGAGGCGAGGCGTCGGGATGCCGGCGTTGTTGTAGAGCACGTCCAGGCGGCCGAAGGACTCGGTCGCCGCGTCGAGCATGGCCATGACATCGTCCTCAACGGCAACATCGGCCGCGACAGGCAGGGCGGAACCTCCCTCCTCTTCGATCAGTCGGACGGTCTCCTGGGCCCGTTCGAGGTCCACGTCGGCACACACGACACGGGCCCCCTCCTTGGCGAACCGGAGCGCAGAGGCACGGCCGACCCCAGCTCCCGCCCCGGTAATGACCGTGTTCTTCCCCGTGAGCTCTGCGCTCACCGAAGTTCTCCGATCGCGACGTGCTTCACTTCCTGGAAGGAGCGGATGCCGTCAGGCCCTCGCTCGCGTCCCAGGCCACTCTGTTTGTAGCCACCGGCGGGGGCATAGGCACTGAAGAGGCTGGTGTTCACGTTGACGGCGCCGGTCCGGAGGCGGCGGGCGATTGCGGTGGCCGTGGCAACATCCCGACCGTATACCTGCGCCGACAGGCCATAGGGACTCGTGTTGGCGATTCGAACTGCGTCGTCGAGATCCTCGTAGCCCAGGATCCCGATGACAGGCCCGAAGATCTCGTCCTGGGCGGCGGGGTTCGAACTGTCAGGCAGGTCGAGGACAGTGGGCTCGAAGTAGTAGCCGCGATCCAACCCCGCCGGCCGACCGCCACCGCAGGCGATCTTTCCGCCATGGTTCTCGGCCAGGGCAACGTAGCGCTCGCAGCGCTCGCGCTGGGTGGCGGTGATCACCGGCCCCATGAGGTTGGCCGGATCGGCTGGGCTTCCGACCGCGATGCGTCCGTAGGCCGCGCTGACCGCTTCGACCACCTCATCCTTTCGTGCGTTAGGCACCAGCATTCTCGTGGCGGCCACGCAGGCCTGCCCGGCGGTCATGGCCACAACGGCCATGGCCCCGAGCGGAGCACGTTCGACCGCGTCGTCGAGATAGATCTGTGCCGACTTACCACCAAGTTCCAGGGCCACCCTCTTCACCGTCGGTGCCGCCTGGGCGAGGATCCGCCTGCCCACGGCGGTCGAACCGGTGAAGGAGACCATGTCGACCGCAGGGTCGGTGGTGAGCAGCTCAGCGCCCTCGGCTCCGTCCTCGACGACGACGCTGAGGACACCTGGTGGCAGGCCTGCGGCATGGGCAGCGGCGGCAAAGGCGAGTGAGGAAAGTGGCGTCAGCGGGCTGGGACGGAGGATGACGGAGTTGCCGGCCATGAGGGCCGGGATCAGCTTCTGGAAGGCCATGATCACGGCCCCGTTGTACGGCGTGATCGCCGCGACGACGCCGACCGGCTCATGGCGCCGTATGCTGAGAGCTACCCGGCCACGGACGAGGTCGTCGACCGGCACCGGATTGGCCTCCTCGTGGGCCATCGACAGATAGAGGTCGATCGTCTCCCGGCCGAGGGTCAGGCCCATGGAGACCTGAGCGCCCTCGGCAAACGGCCGGGGCTGCCCTCCCTCGACGATGATCGTGGCGACAAGGGTTTCCCGCTCACGGTCGAGATGATCAAGGAGCGCACCAAGGACGCGAGCTCGCTCCTTCGGCGAACGGTCAGCCCACACACCGTCGTCGAACGCACTCCGGGCCGACTCGATCGCGCGACTGACCTCGGCCAACGGCGTGACCGCCGCTTCGGCAACGAGCGATTCGTCGGCCGGGTTCTCCACGGCGAACGAACGCTCACCGTCGACCCAGCGCCCGGCTACATATGTCTGTGTGCCGTTGATGATGCCGGATTCGGTCATGGGTATCTCCCTATCGTGTTCAAGGGTGTGGGGCGAAGCGTTGATCCGGTGTGTCGCGTTGATGGCAGTAGAGGTTGATGGCAGTAGAGGTTGATGGCAGTAGAGCATGAGGGCCACGGGGTTGCCATTGCCCGAGTTGGCATAACGATCTGTGCCATCGGCATCCGGGCTGCCCGGGGTCTGGTCATGGAAGACCGGCGCCAGCCACGGGCACGGTCACGATATGGACCTGGCTGTCACGGGTCCCGCGCAATGCCTCCGGTGCATGATCGTTGGCGGTAAGGAGGAACAATGTGGTCCGGTCCGGTCCTCCCAGCGCGCAGGCAATGGCCATCCGTTCCTCAACCGAGATCGAGCTGGCAACCGCACCGCCGGGGAGGATCCGTTGAAACTGTCGGGCCAACGGCATCGCGGCCCAGACCGCCCCTTCTGCATCCAGGCAGATCCCGTCCGGTCCTCGTCCAGGACAATCGGCGTACGTCCTGCGATCAGTCAGTGATCCGTCAGGTGAGATATTGAATTCGGTCAGGCGCCGGCCCAGAGACTCAGCCACAATCAACTTCGTGCCGTCCGGAGTGATGACGGTTCCGTTGGGAAAGACAACGTCGTCCGCCGCCAACCGAGCGGTACCGTCCGGCTCGACAAGGACGATCTGGCCGTCGGGGGACGACGGGGGAGGGAACGAGCCCACGTAGGCACGCCCGTCGCTGTCCACCACCATGTCATTGCAGCCGGTGCGGATGTGATCAGCCACGTCGGCATGAACATCGAGTTCGGACCCGTCCCAACGCAGTATCTGCCGCTCGAGCATGGACACGATCAGCAGGTCGCCATTGGGAAGGAATCCCAGCCCCGACGGCCGACGACCGGGCAGCTCCACGACGAGCTCTCGCTGTCCGGACAAGTCGACGGTCCAGACGGATTCGCCATGCATGTCCGAGAGCCACAGCTTGTCCCCGTGCCGAGCGCGGTCCTTCGGCGAAGACAAAACCACTGGCCAGCAACTCAGGATCGACGGGACTAGTCGGCATCCTTGCCTCCGTCATCAGTCCACCGCCCCGACTCTAACATTGACATCGATATCGTATCCATCGCGCTCGCTGGCGGCGCGATCACAGTTGATAGTCGATGATGCCACGAAGGTTGCGTCCTGCTCGCATGTCCTCGTAGCCGTCGTTGAGGCCCTCAAGGGGGTAGCGACGGGTGATGAGCTCGTCCAGCTTCAGTCGTCCCTGTCGGTACATCTCCAAGAGGGCCGGAATATCCTTCGATGGACTAGAGGCACCGAAGAGTGAGCCTTGTAGTCGCTTTTGGTAGAGGACTATGTGCCGGAGGGAAATCGGAAGTGCGATGTCGTCCGCGGCCCGCGGGAGCCCGGTCAGGACGCAGGTTCCGGCCTTCCGGATGGCGTCTACGGCTTGCGCGACGTGTTCGCCGGTGGCGACGCCCACACAGACAATGCAGGAGTCGGCTCCTTGTCCATTCGTGTAGCCCCGGGCGATCTCGGTAGCATCTTCCATGGATGCGGCGGCATGGGTTGCTCCAAAGGCGAAAGAGGCTGATCGCTTCATTTCCACTGGGTCGACGGCGATGACGACCGATGCTCCAGCGTGAGCTGCACCTTGTACGGCGTTCATCCCGATGCCACCGGTACCCATGACGATCACCACGTCGCCCGCCCGGACATCGGCTGAGTGGACAGCCGATCCCCAGCCGGTTCCGACTCCGCAGCTTGTGAGGCAGGCCACATCCAGGGGGACATCGTCCGGACACTTGATTGCCGACTGGACCGAAACTGTCGACCATTCACTGAAGGTCGCCACTCCGGCCCCCTGGCCGATCGGCTTCCCACCGAAGCTCATCCGGCGACTGCCGTCCTCCCGAACTCCCGAAAGTATGCCGCGCCCCGTTGTCGCAGAGGTTCTGCATGCCCGACGCACACCAACGACAGAGGCCACACATGGGCAGAAAGGTGAGTACGACTCGATCGCCCACCTCCCAGCCCGGCGTGTTCGGCCCAACTTCCTCGACGATGCCAGCCCCCTCGTGTCCACCGACGATTGGCAGGGCTTCTGGCGGCACAGGCAGGTCACCGGTGAGGATGTGATCGTCCGAGTGACAGAGGCCGGCGGCGGCCATTCTGATCAAGAGTTCGTCCTGGCGGGGAGCTTCGAGCTCGACCTCGACTACCTCCCATTTGCCGGGCTGGCTGAACAGAGCTGCTGCTTTGGTAAGCACGGTGCCTCCTCAATCAAAGGAATTGCGATGGATGGGTCAGCGTGACCTCAGTCGGTCGCGAAGGACATGCTTCTGTACCTTGCCTGAGGGTGTCCGGGGGAACTCATCGAGCTCGAGAACCTCTTCGGGCCACTTCTGGCGGGCCAAACCGGCTCCCTCCAAGTAGGCGCGGACCCGAGGAAGGTCGGGGAGTGGTCGGCCGGGCAGCATTCGGACGACGGCGGTGGCGTGTTCGCCCATTCGTTGGTCGGGAGCGGCCACGACCGCGACCTCGCCGATGCCCGGCATGACGAGGAGCAGCTCCTCGATCTCGGCGGCGCTGATGTTCTCGCCGCCCCGAATGATCAGGTCCGAGATTCGGTCAGTGATGGCGATGTATCCAGCCTCATCGCTGATGCCAACGTCGCCGGTGTGGTACCAGCCGTCAGCGTCCAGCGTCCGGGCGGTCAGTTCGGGATCGGTGTACCCGATGAAGCAATCAGGTCCGCGGGAGTGGATTTCTCCGGGCTCACCCGGACCGACCTCGCCCCCTGTGGGATCTACCAATCGAACCTCGACGCCTGGGAGCGGGCGTCCATCACTGCGCAGACGGTTCTCCAGCGGATCGGCGTAGGTGCAGCCGGTGATGGACGGGTGTTCGGTGGATCCGTACATCCGATAGACGGTGATCCCAAGCTCAGTGGCCCGTTGCGCCAGCGCCCGAGGAACTGGCGCTCCCCCCATTCCCTGGTAGGGCAGGCGCTTGAGATGCTCGCTCGAGAAATCGGGATGCTCCAACAGGCTGGTGAGGAAGTAGGGGGCGCCTCCGTTGGCAGACAGGTCCTCGTTCACCATGAGATCCAGCACCTCGGCCGGATGCCACGCGTCCATCAGGTGCACGGGCCTGCAGCCGTCGACCGGAATGAGCAGCGCGCCCTGCATGCCGATCGCGTGACTGATCGGGTTGGCGATGAGTGAAGGACGTACGTTGGGCGGAGCGGTCGCTCCCATCTGCTGAATCTCTGCGCACACCGTTTGATGGGAGTGGATCACGCCCTTGGGGTTGGCCGTGGTTCCAGAGGTCCAGCCCACCAGTGCGGGTGCCGACGGGTCGGCCGCCATAGGCCGACCCAGTGGCCCATCTGCCACTAGTTCGTCGAACCGCGAGGTCCCGGCGCGGCCGTCACCATCGATGACCACGATGTCCATGGGAGGCAGGTCGGAAATCGACTCCAAGTTCGAAAGGTAGTCCTGGTGGCCGAATCTCGAAGCCGTTACGTGGACTCGCGGTTGGCATTGGCGGAGGATGTATTCAAGTTCGTGGCCGCCATAGATGTGGACGATGGGCACCACGACGGCACCGAGGAGGGCACTGCCATAGAACGTGGCTACCCCCTCGAGCCAGTTGGGCGTCTGAAACGACACCACGTCTCCGGCCCGTACCCCTCGGTCCGCCAAACCCTTTGCCACGCGCTGTGACAAATCCAACACGTCACCGAACGTCCCGCGCCATGGTCGAATCTTGGAGTGAACAACGAAGGGCAGGGTTCGATTGGCTGCCAGCTTGCTTCCGAGCCGCTGACCGAGGGTTTGGTCAGCCCACCACCGCTCGGAGTAGTAGCGCTTCTTCTGTTCGTCCGATCTCTGCCTCAACTCCCATCTCGAAGCGGCCACCGGAACAACGTAGCCGCGATCTGCATGGATCGCACTCTCGATCCTCCCTGAGGTAGAACGATCTTCTATGTCCCCGATCTGCTGTTGGCACGGAGAGAGTCGATCGTCTTGACTAGTATCTCGTAGTCTGTTTGGATAGAGCCATGCTCTACCTCATTGACGTGGGATAATCACATTTTGTTCGGAGCTCCCGCCACTTCGATAGCGGCGCGCGCAACCCGAGCGCCTTCCGAGATCGAGCGTAGATCAGGAGCGCATATGAGACGGTACCCGACGGCTTCCAAGACGTGAAGCACATGGCAATCATCGAGCTCTCTCGTCGAGCTCTCACCACGACATCACGGGGGGATCATGGCATCTGACCAATCTCTGGACTGGCTCATCTCGGTAGATGATCACGTGTTGGAACCACCCCACCTCTGGGTCGACCGGGTGCCGGCCAAGGATCGCGAGCGGGCGCCACACATGGTGGTCGAAGGCGACATGGAGTTCTGGGTGTACGAGGGGAAGCGCTATCCCAGCTCGGGCCTGAGCGCAGTCGCCGGTAAGTCCAAGGAGGAGTTCAGCCCGGAGCCGGTGACCTACGCCGAGATGCGACCCGGGTGCTACGACGCCAAGGCGCGGATAGACGACATGAACCGGGCCGGCATCCTCGCCTCGCTGTGCTTCCCCACGGTTACCCGGTTCTGCGGACAGCTCTTCTATGAGGCGAGCGACCGGGACTTCGCCTTCGTATGCCTCAAGGCCTATAACGACTGGATGCTGGAGGACTGGTGTGGCGCGGCGCCAGGGCGGTATATCCCCCTCGTCCTCATCCCCATGTGGGACCCGCCCCTGGCGGCCAAGGAGATGGAGCGTTGCGCGGCGAAAGGCGCAACGGCATTCGCCTTCTCGGAGAACCCCGCTCCGCTCGGCCTGCCCACCATTCACGACAAGGACCGCTACTGGGACCCGGTCATGGCAACCGCATCCGAGACCCAGATGGTCGTCAGCATGCACGTCGGGTCGTCGTCCCAGGTGCCGCAGATCGCACCAGATTCGCCGTTCATGGCCAATCTGGCCTGGGGGGCCATCCGTACGTCGGGAGCGATGCTCGCATGGCTGTTCAGCGGCATGTTCACTCGGTTCCCCGGATTGAAGATCGCCCTGTCGGAAGGCGAGATCGGGTGGATGCCGTACTTTCTGGAGCGAGCAGAACAGGTGCTCGACAAGCAGCGCTTCTGGGTACAGCGTGGAGTCCAGTTCATGGAGCACGCCACCACGGACGTGGACTTGAATACGGTCGACATTCGGGGGCTGTTCCGCGATCACGTATTCGGCTGCTTCATCGATGACGCCCACGGAATCGCCAGCATCGACGAGATCGGCGAGGACAACATCATGTGCGAAACCGACTATCCCCACTCGGATTCGACGTGGCCCAACTGCATCTCAGTGGTGAAGGCGCAAATCGGTCACCTTCCTCCCGCGGTGCAGTACAAGATCCTCCGAGGCAACGCCGAGAAGTTGTATCGATTTACGCCAGCCGAAGCCCCCGTCCTTGCTGATGCCTGAGCCGGTACCGCCCCCCATCGTCTCCATCGATCGCGATCTCTGCATGGGCAGTGGCGTGTGCCTCGTCTATGCCGCCGGCACGTTCACCCACGACTCCGAGTCGAAGGCGGTGCTGGTCGATCAGATATCCGACTCGGTAGAGCAGATTCAGACGGCCGTCGAGGCCTGTCCGACAGGGGCATTGAGCCTGTCAACTGACCAATGAGGAGCGTGACCGAGACCATGTCGTTCCAGAGTCGAGTACCGGTTCGGCATCCCACCCGATGATGGCGCCCAGCGAAGTGCTTGACAGCGAGCGGGTTCGCCAGCTCTTCGACCTGCGGGCCAACTACAACGTCCTGTTTGGCGGCGCCTATGAGGACGACCCCTATCCGGTCTGGGCCGATCTTCGCCAGCAGGCTCCCGTACACCGCGGGATAGTGCACGAATTGACCGGTTTCGACGGGCCCGCCTTCTTTCACGGGCTCCCTTTCGAAGACCGGCCGCACTTCTCGGCGTTCAGCTATGCCGCATGCGACGGCGTCTATCGCGATGACAAGGTCTTTGCCTCTTCGGATGAGGTGGTTGAGCTCTCGACCGATGAAGTCGGGCCCCTGAACAGCATCCTGTCCATGGGGGGCGACCAGCACCGTCGGTACCGCTCCCTCGTACAGCCTTCGTTTGTGCCCGCACGGGCGCAATGGTGGATCAGGAATTGGATCGAGACGACGGTCAACCTCCTCATCGATAGCTTTCAAGATCGAGGGAGCGCCGAACTCAACGTGGACTTCTGTGCGGCTATACCGGTACTGACGATCACCGGCAGCTTCGGCGTCCCCATCGAGCAGGCGCTCGACATCCGCGAAGCGCTCAGGGAGCCCTCGAAGGTGGTGGACATCATCCAGCCGATCGTGGCTGCCAGGCGGGCATCACCTCAGGACGACCTCATGAGCATTCTGGTTGAGGCGGAGGTCAAGGACGAGGATGGCACGGCACACCGGCTTACCGACGCCGAGATCTATTCCTTTTCCATCCTTCTTCTGACCGCGGGGTCGGGGACCACATGGAAGCAGCTGGGAATCACGCTCGCGGCCCTGCTGCAACGGCCCGAGTTGCTGGCGGCCATCCGCGACGATCGGGACCTGCTTCGCCCGGCGATTGAGGAATCCTTGCGCTGGATGCCCACCGACCCCATGTTCTCGCGTTGGGTCACCGAGGACATCGACTATCACGGGGTACACATGCCGAAGGGCTCGGTGCTCCACATATGCCTCGGTGCGGCAAATCGCGACCCAGCTCGCTGGGAGCGGCCAAACGAATTCGAGATCACCCGATCGCTCAAGCCGAGCTTGGCCTTTGGCAACGGTGCCCACATCTGTCTGGGCATGCACGTCGCCCGGGCCGAAATGTCCGTCGGCATCAACGCGCTGCTCGACCGGCTTCCGAACCTCCGGCTCGACCCCGACGCCGAGCCGCCCCGGTACGTTGGCTTCTACGAGCGTGGCGCGACCGCCATCCCGGTTCTGTTCGGATAGGAGCGAGCACCCATGGACCAAACCGAGAATTACCAGCAGCCCGACCTGACCCTTCTCGGTCAGGAGCACGTCCGCCGGTACCAGGAGACGAACGGTGAGGTCGGGTACCTCTGGAATGGAGTCCCGACGCTGCTGCTGACCACAACGGGCCGACGGACGGGTGAGCCGCGCACCACCCCGCTCATCTTTGCCCGCGATGGCGAGCGCTATGTGGTCGTGGCGTCTCAGGGAGGCGCTCCCACGCACCCGCTGTGGTATCTCAACCTCCTCGAGGCTCCCGAGGTCAAGGTCCAGGTTCGCTCCGAGCAGTTCCCGGCTATGGCCAGGGCTGCGACCGACGACGAGAAACCTCGTCTATGGACGCTGGTGACCGAGACATGGCCGAACTACGACGTCTACCAGTCGCGTACCGACCGGATCATTCCGGTGGTAACGCTCCAGCCCATCGCTGACCCGGCGTCGTGACAATGACCGGAGCATCTGTCCCCTCGACCCCTCGCGCCGTTGGGGAGTACCGACGACGTACACGGCGCCCAAGGAGGAAGGCATGAGTGGAGGTGCGTTTGACGGCGTTCGGGTTGTGGAATTGGCGCAGTGGGTGTTCGTACCCGTCGCCGGTGCCCTGCTGGCCGATTGGGGTGCCGATGTGGTCCACGTCGAGCACCTCCGAGGTGACCCCTACCGAGGACTCGCCACTCAGGGCATTGGATCCGATCGAGACGGCATCAACATGTCGATGGCCTTGGCCAACCGAGGTAAGCGGTCCATTGCCGTGGATGTCCAGCAGGAGCAGGGACTGGCCGTCCTCCACCAGCTCTTGGAGTCGGCTGACGTGTTTCTCACCAGCCTGCGGCCGGGCGCCTTGGGGCGCCTTGGTCTCGATGCGGAGTCACTCACCAGCCGGTACCCCGGACTCGTGTACGCACGAGGTCACGGTTACGGGGTTCGAGGTCCCGACGCCGACCAGGCGGGCTACGACGCCTCGGCCTTTTGGGCTCGGGGTGGTTTGGCCTATACCCTGACACCGTCCGATCGTCCCCAACCGATCGGCCAGCGCGGCGCCATGGGTGATCGCAACGGGGCCATGGCCTTGGCCTTCGGGATCTCTGCCGCATTGCTCGAGCGGACCCGAACTGGCGCAGGCTCCGTGGTCGACGTCTCATTGCTGGCCACGGCCATGTGGACGCTCTCATCCGACGTGTTGGCTGCGCTCGGAGGAGACTCACCAGAACCGGTGCAAGGTCGGGGGATGATCGTGAACCCACTTGTCGGCTCGTACCGAACGAAGGACGGCCGTCATATCCAGCTCGTCTTTCTGGAGGGTGATCGCTACTGGTCTGCATTCTGTCGGCTCATTGACCGTGCCGAACTGGTCGACGACCCTCGCTTTGTCGATATGGCGGCTCGGCGAACCAATGGTCCGGAGTGCGTGGCCCTGTTGGACGAGGAGTTCGGACGCCGGACCTTCGCCCAATGGAAAGACCTGTTGACGAAGTTCGACGCGCCGTGGGCGCCCGTGCAGTCGGTCGCCGAGCTCCTTGAGGATCCCCAGGTTGTGGCGAATGGTTACATCGGTGACGTCGTGATCGACGGAGAACCGGTGTACCAATTGCCGACGGTGCCGGTCCAGTTCGATGGCAAACCACCGGAGCTGCGTCTCGCCCCCGAGCTGGGTGAGCACACAGAGACCGTCCTCGTCGAGCTCGGCTACTCCTGGGACGAGATCGGTGAGCTCAAGGAGGCGGCGGTCATCCTGTGACCCTAGGTGCCCGGCCGACGCCGGTCCCCGACGAGCGTTCCGCCCCCTATTGGAGGGCAACGGGCGAGCATGTCCTCACTGTGGCCACGTGCTCGGTGTGCAGTGTGCTCAGCCATCCCCCCGACGTGGTGTGCTCTCATTGCGGTAGTACCGAACCTGAATTCGTGTTCACCCCCGTCAGCGGCAGGGCCGTGGTCAGGTCATGGACCGTGGTGCGACGATCGTTCTTGCCCGGGTTCGAGGTGCCGTTCCTCCTTGTCGACGTGGAGCTCGTCGAGCAGGACGAACTCCGGTTGATTGGCCGCCTGCTCGATGGTCCTGACGTGCCGCTCCAGATCGGGAACGTAGTCCGGGTGACGTTCGAGGACATTGCTCCCGGTGTAGCCGTGCCCGCATTCGCACTGGAGGGTGGGAGGTGAGCGAGCGATTCGCGGCCAGCAATGGCGTAGCCATCGTCGGCTATGCCCAGAGCCCTGTCGTGAAGCATGCGGCCAAGTCGCTCGGTGCCCTGACGGTGGACACGGCCCGTGCGGCCATCCGTGACGCCGGGCTCGGCCAGGGTGTGGTCGACGGGTTCGTCACCGGCAGTCTCTTCCCGACCGCCGGCTCCCACGCCGCCGAGGACGGCGTGAGCCTGGTCTCGGCCAACTGGCTGGCCCAGCGTCTGGGGGCCAACCCGCGCTACGCCGCCGGATTCCAAGGCTTCGGCCAGATCCCCGGCGCGGTGTCGTTGGCCGTCAATGCCATTGCCAGCGGTGCAGCCGACTACGTCCTGATGCACCGATCCCTTCACAACCCCCGGGGCACGTACCACGGCAACGTGATGCAAGAAGTCGGTGGCGCGCAGCAGTGGACCGCACCCCAGGGCTACTTCGGACCTATTTCCATGATTGCTCTCCCGTACAACGAGTACCTTCAGCGCTACGGAGGCACTCGGGAGGCGATGGCCGCCGTCCTCGTGGAAGCCCGGAAGAATGGTGCACGCATCCCGTGGTCCTACTGGTACGACCAGCCGCTTTCGAAGGAGGAATACCTGTCGGCACCCATGGTCAGCGATCCAATCTGCCGCTACGACTGCGACATTCCGGTGGATGGCGCAGCCGCCTTTGTCTTCACGTCGGCCGATCGGGCCCGCGACCTGCCCCACCCGCCCGTATACGTATCCGGATATGCGACCGGCTCCCCGACCACGAACCGGCTGCCGCTCCACTGGCCCCTTGACGACATCATGGGCGTCGGAGCGGAGACGGCCCAGCGCCTGTGGAGCAGCTCGGGCCTTGGTCCAACCGAAGTCGACCTGCCCCAGGTCTACGACGGTTTTGCCCCCTTCGTGTACTTCTGGCTCGAGGCCTTGGGACTGTGCCCCACGGGGGAAGCGCACTGTTTCGTTGAGGACGGAGGGATCGACAGCGACCGCCCGGCCGGGCTACCGGTCCTATCCGGCGGTGGGGCACTGGGAAATGGGCGCATGCACGGGATTCCACAGATGCTCGAGTGCTATCTGCAGCTCTCGGGGCGAGCCGGAGAGAGACAGCGCCAGGGGGCCTCCGTCGGGCTTGCCTGCCACTCGTCACCGCACTTCGGCGGGGCAGTCGTCTACCGCGCTGATCGATGACCCAAGAGAGGATCACCTGATGACCTGGGTCGAGCGTACGGTTGACCAGTCCCCCGCCATGCAACGGTCGCGCAATCGGAGGATCGAGCAGGCCAAGTTGATCATCGACGCGGCCCGCCGCCTCATCGCGGTCAAGGGATCCGCCTTCACCCTGCAAGAGCTGGCCAAGGAAGCCGAGGTGGCGCTCCAGACCTTCTATCGCTATTTCAATAGTAAGGATCGCTTGCTGCTGGCCGTTATCGAGGAAATGATCAGCGAGACGTGTCGGGAGTACCAAGAGCGATCCCGTGATCTGTCCGATCCGATTGAACGCCTGCACTTCTACATTACGACGACGTTGAATCCCAGCACGCTGGGCGGCGAGAATGCCACCGGGGCGAGATTCGTCACTGCGGAGCATTGGCGCCTGCATCGTCTCTATCCTCAGGAATTGGCGCAGGCCACAAAGCCTTTCACTGATCTGATTCGCGGTGAGCTCAATGCGGCCATCGAAGCCGGAGCGCTCCATCCGAGTGATCCGGAGAGCGCCGCATGGCTGATCAATCAACTGGTACAGGCGGTGTTCCACCATTTTGCGTTCGCCCCCGACGACGAGTCCCGTGAGGGAATGGGAGACCGGGTTTGGCTCTTTTGCCTCACGGCCCTCGGAGGACAGGCAATACAGGTCGATCGGCGTCGTTGGCTACCGGGTCGGCGCGTACGAGAAGGCGACAGTCAGCCGACGTTGCCCGGTCCTTGACGTCTTCTCGGCGCCGCCGCGAGACCTTGTAGCCGGCGAGGCGAGCTCGGCACCGCTGGTCGAGCTCCTCGCACACTCGAAGAGATAGCCACTCTATCGACATCAACGTCAAGACTCACTACAGTCAGCCCGGTGGATGAACACCAAGCCAACGGTAGGACTGTCGAACCCATTCTCGTGGAGGAAGATGGTCCGGTTCGCATTCTGCGAATGAACCGGCCCGAGGCACTGAACGCGGCAGATGCCGTTCTCCACGCGCGGCTGGCCGGCATCTGGGAAGAGATAGCCGAGGATGAAGCCTGCCGGTCGGTGGTACTCACGGGCAAGGGCCGAGCATTCTGCGCCGGGGGCGACGGCGAGGTGCTCATGCGGATGAATGAATCCGAGGAGTACCGGTACAGGACGCTTCGCGAGGGGGCGAGCATCGTCAGGTCCATGGCGGCATTCCCCTTACCCCTCATTGCCGCCGTGAACGGGCCGGCTGTCGGATTGGGATGCAGCTTGACCGGCCTCTGCGACATCGTGCTCATCGAGTCCAGTGCCTACCTGTGCGACCCTCATGTCTCAGTTGGGCTGGTGGCCGGGGACGGGGGCGCGGTCACCTGGCCGGCGCTGACCAGTCTGCTGAAGGCCAAGGAGTACTTGTTCACCGGCGATCGCATTCCGGCAGAGGAGGCCGTGGCCTTGGGTTTTGCCAATCGCCTGGTGGAGGACGGAACTTCGGTCGATGAAGCCGTGGCGTTGGCCCACCGCCTGTCCACGCAGCCGGCCCGAGCGCTGCGGGATACCAAGCGGGCCGTCAACCGGCATCTCGATCGGGCCGTATTGGACGTGCTCGACTTTGCCCTCGCGGCCGAGGGTGTCTCGAGCGCCAGCCCGGAGCACCGCAAGATCATCGATCGTCTGTTCGCGAAGAAGTGACTCGAGGTGGCGAGACCCAGCTTGGTCTGAGCCTGGGCAGTACACGGTTGTCCGGTGCCGATCTGGTTAGGACGGCGGCGCGGGCCGAAGAGCTGGGTTATGACTCGGTGTGGTCCTCGGAGGCCTGGGGCCAGGATGCCTTTACGCCGCTCGCCTTCATCGCCGCAGCCACGGAGACGATCGGTATCGGCACGGCAATCGCCCAGATCTCTGCTCGGACCCCGGCGACGACAGCGATGACGGCGCTCACCCTCCAGGGACTGTCGGGCGGTCGGTTCCAGCTCGGCCTGGGCGTCTCTGGTCCCCAGGTAGTCGAAGGCTGGCATGGCGTGCCCTTCGGGAAGCCCTTGGCGAAGACCAGGGAGTACGTGGAGGTGCTCCGGCTGGCCATGTCGGCCGATCGCCGTCTCGAGTATGACGGGACCGAGTTTCACATCCCCTATGTCGGCGAGGACGCAACCGGCATGGGCAAGTCGCTGCGATCAACGATCCGCGCCGCGTCCCCGGCCCCGATATTGGTTGCCGCTATCGGCCCGAAGAACGTGGCGTTGGCCGTCGAAGTGGCCGACGGTGTCCTTCCGTACCTGTGGAGCCCTACCCGGTGGCAAAGGGCCTGGGGAGAGTCCCTGGCTCTGGCCAAGCCCGGATTCGCCATCGCTCCGACCGTCTTGGTCGCCATCGACGATGACATCGATCGGGCCAGAGCCGCGGTCAGGCCTCGCCTCGCTCTGCACATCGGTGGCATGGGGGCAAGGGAGAAGAACTTCTATCACGCCCTGGTGACCCGATACGGGTACGCCTCCGAAGCCGACGACATTCAAGACCGCTTCCTCTCCGGCGACCGAGACGGGGCCAATCGGTCGGTCACCGATGCGATGGTGGACGACCTCGCCCTGGTCGGGCCGAGCCGGCAGGTGGCGGACCGTCTGTCGATGTGGCGGTCGAGCCCGGTGACCACCCTGATTGCCGAGCCAAACAATCAGTTCTCGCTCGAGGAGTTCGCCCGTGTCTGGTAATCCGGAGGACGATGGAACGATGAGCAGCCCCGATCGAGATCTTGACGACATCCAGGTGTTGTTGGCCAAGTACGGCAACCGACTCGATCGCTCCGACCACGCCGGTTGGGTGGATCTGTTCACGGTTGATGGTCGATTCGAAGTGTACGGCAGGAGCTTCGACGGACCGGATGGACTGCTGCGCATGGCCGAGACTGCCCCACCCGGGCTCCATCTGACCTCGGCACCATTGATCGAGATCGACGGAGATGAAGCCGCGGTCGAGCAGAGCTTTCTCTTTGTCGACCGGGTCACCCACGAGAGCCGAATCGGATGGTACGACGACCAGCTCGTCCGTACCTCCGGTGGCTGGCGGTTCCGTGTTCGCCGTTCTACGTTCTTGACTCCGGAAGGCCCGTCCGATCGACCGTGAAACCGACCCGACCGTCAGGGTATCCATGTGTCCAGACTTCTGGTGATCAGCGGCGGGACCATGAGCTCAAAGTTCCTAACCATTGAGGTCTCCTGTGTAGGATTGCGCCGGTGACTTCGAGGGTGGTGGACGAGGGCGGCGGTGTGCAGCACCGGCGACAGCTCAGTCAGCCGAGGGTCGCTGAGATGATCGCCGACACCCTGCGGCGCCGGATCCTCGACGGGGAGCTCAACGACGGGGACGTGCTGCCCAAGGTGGACGACCTCCTCGTCGAGTTCCCGGTGAGCAAGCCGTCCATCCGGGAGTCCATGCGGATCCTCGAGACCGAAGGGCTGATATCGGTTCGTCGGGGCAACATCGGCGGCGCGGTCATCCACACCCCCAAGGCCAAGGTGGCGGCCTACATGCTCGGGATGGTGCTCCAGGCCCGGCAGGTCCCGCTGGCCGACCTGGCCGTCGCCCTCTCCGAATTCGAGCCGGCCTGTGCCGCCGAGGCGGCGGTGGCCAGCCACCGGGCGAAGCTGGTGGCGAACCTGGTGCGTCTCAACCGGGAGCTGAGCGAGAAGATCGAGGACGGTCCCGCTTTCACCCGCCTGGCCCGACGGTTCCACGACGCCGTCGTGCAGGGGTGCGGGAACGCGACCATGGCCCTGGTGGCCGGTTCGCTCGAGACGCTATGGTCCAACCACGAGTCGAACTGGGCCGAGGCCACCAGCGCCCACGGTGACTACCCCAAGGCACCGGCTCGTCACACCGTGCTGCGGACGCACGAGAAGATCACCGAGGCGATCGAGGACGGTGACGCCGTCCGGGCCCGACTTCTGGTGTCCCAGCACCTGCACGAGTCCCAGCGCTACGTGCTCTCCCAGAACAAGAAGCAGACCATCACAGTGGAGGGCATCTCCCGCGGCACCTGGTAGCCCAGGCCAGACCAGCCCTAGCTCGCCCCCTCGGCTACCGGGTGGTCCCGGATCTGAGGCAGAACCTCCTCGGCAAAGCGCCGGATGCCGTCGATGGCCTCGCTGCCGCGCGGCCACGGCTTCACCAGGACCCGTCCCACACCGGCGTCGGCGTGGCGCTTCAGGTCGTCGAGCTCGGGTCCCCCGCCGCCGAGGGTGATCTCGACCGCCCCCGGCCGGCCCGCCTCCTCCCGCAACTGGGCGATACGGGCGGCGGCGGCGGGGATCTGCTCGAGCGCGTGGTTCATGGGGATCCAGCCGTCCCCGACGAGCGCCGCCCGGCGGAGCGCGGCCGGGCCGTCGCCGCCGATGTGGAGGGGTGGCCACGGTACGTGGATCGGCTTGGGCTCGAACATCACCGGTCCGAAGTCGAAGAACTCGCCGTGGTGCTCCACCACCTCCTCGCCCCAGAGCCGTTGGCACACCTCGATGGACTCGTCCACCCGGCGCCCGCGGGTGGCGAAGTCCAGGCCCACGGCCTCCCACTCGGCCTCGAGCCAACTGGCCCCGATGCCGAACTCCAGTCGTCCGTTGGACACGACGTCCATGGTGGCCACCGCTCGGGCCACGACGAAGGGATGGCGCAGGCCGATGTTGTAGACCTGGGTCCCGAAGTGGATGCGCTCGGTCTGACCGGCCAGAAAGCCGAGGTAGGCGAAGGCGTCGAACACCGGGACGTTGGCGGGGATGGGAGGGTGGTCGGCCCCGGCGTGCGGGCTGCCGGCCATGCTCACCGGGATGACCAGGTGCTCGGGCATCCACACCGACTCGTAGCCCAGGGCGTCGGCTTCCCGTGTCAGCTCGGCCCAGAGGCTGGGCCTGAGCGTGCCGAGCGATATCCCGATCTTCACCGTGTCACCCCACGTTCTTCGTGATCGTCGGGGTACGGCTCTTCGAAGTAGGACTCGGTGGCCGCCACCAGCCCGTTGTGCAGCTCGACCGGTGGCGGCTCGGTGGCCGGGTGGGCGATCCGCGACGCCATGATCCCCTCGCGCTGGCGGAGGGCGAACATGGACTCCCTCCGGCCCGAGTACGAGAGGGGTTGGCGCACCATCCAGAGGATGCCTTCGGCGGCGACGGCCGAGGGCTCCCAGTCCGAATGGTCGGCCCCCGGTGTGTTGGCCACGAAACCCTCGGAGGCCACCGCGATGTCGATACGGAAGCAGTTGACGGCGATGTCGGACGGGGCCAGCTGGAGGGCGGCGTCGACGGTGAGCCGCTCGAGCCCGATCTTGGAGATGCCGTAGGCCATGAGCGATTGATGTGGGTACATGGCCGCCACCGATGAGACGTTGATCACGACGCCCCCGTCACCGGTGGCTGCCATGGCCGGCGCCGCCTCGCGGATGGCGATAAGCGGGGCGCGCAGGTTGACCTGCATGATGAGGTCGTACCGGTGGAGCGGGATGTCGATGTCGCCGATGAAGGTGATAGCGGCATTGTTGACGAGCACGTCCAGCCGGCCGAAGTGGTCGACCGTCCGGGCCACCATGGCCACCACCTCGTCATCGACGGCCAGGTTGGTGGGGATGGCCAGGCCGCGACGACCGACCGCCTCGACCCCGGCGATCGTCTCCTCGAGGGTCCCTGGCGTCCGCTGGGGATTGGTCTGGGTGGAGCGGGCGGCACAGGCGACGTCGCAGCCGGCCTCGGCCAGCGCCACCGCGGTGGCGGCCCCGACCCCACGGCTGGCCCCGGTGACCAACGCCACCTTTCCCTCGAGTACATCCACGTCCTGCCCCCTCTGGTCGGTCCGGCGCCGGTTGGCCCGTCGGCTGCCCCGTCAACGACGGTCCGGCAAGGCCGGGTGGGTCAACGCCCGGCGCGTGAGCGCCGTGCCCAGACATTATGTATGTTAGATACTCGATGTATCAAGCGAGCCAACCCTCAGACCGATGGTGACCGAACCAGAGGGGCCAGAAGAGGGGAGTGGTGCGGGCGAGGCAACCGGTCTCCAGGCGGCCCACGTCCAGGACACCCGACGCGCCCTGCTCGACGCCGGCCGCCAACTCTTCGCCGAGCACGGCTTCCAGGGCACCCGCACCGAGGAGGTCGTCCAGCGGGCCGGCTTGACCAGAGGGGCGCTCTACCACCATTTCCGGGACAAGGAGGACCTGTTCCGGGCGGTGCTCGAGGACGTCGAGGCCGAAGTGGTGCCCTCCCTGTGGAAGCGCTCGAGCGGCGGGCACCCCAGTGCCTGGACGCTCTTCCGGGCCAACAGCGAGGTCTACCTGGATGCGGCCTCGACCAACCAGGCCTACCGGCAGATCGTCCTGATCGACGGTCCCGCCGTCCTCGGCTGGACGGCCTGGTCCGATCGCGGCGACGGCCCCACCGGGAAGATCGCCGCCTACCTGCGCGACGCCGTGGCCGAGGGAGTGTTAGAGCCGCAGCCGGTGGAGCCGTTGGCCCACCTGCTCTCGGCACTGGGGGTCGGCTCGGCCCTGTACGTGGCCCACGCAACCGACCCGGTTGCCGCCCGTCGCGAGATCGGCGTGTGCAACGAACGGTTCCTGTCCGGCCTCGGAGTACGGGCGCCGGACCCCGACCCACCATCTCGCCCTTGGGCGAGGGAAACCACCAAGAAAGGACCCTGATGGCCTGGGACTTCTCCACCGAGCCGGAATTTCAAGAAAAGCTGGACTGGGCCCGCCAGTTCGTGGCCGAGCGCGTCGAGCCGCTCGATCTGCTCTATCCCCATCGTCAGTTCCACCCGTTGGACGACGAGCTCCGCCCGATCGTGGACCCGATGAAACAAGAGGTCCGGGACCATGAGCTGTGGGCGGCCCATCTCGGCCCAGACTTGGGAGGGAAGGGCTACGGGCAGCTGAAGCTGGCCCTGCTGAACGAGATCCTCGGCGTCTCGGGGTGGGCGCCCATCGTCTTCGGGACCCAGGCCCCCGACACGGGGAACGCCGAGATCATCGCCCACTACGGAACGGACGAGCAGAAAAAGACGTACCTCCAGCCGCTGTTGAACGGCGAGGTCTTCTCCTGTTACTCGATGACCGAGCCCCAGGCCGGCTCTGATCCCAAGCAGTTCACCACCCGGGCTGTGCGAGACGGCGACCAGTGGGTGATCAACGGGTGGAAATTCTTCTCCTCCAACGCCCGCACCGCCGCCTTCCTGATCGTGATGGCCATCACCGATCCCGACGTCAGCGTCTACCAGGGTGCCTCCATGTTCCTGGTCCCGACGGACACACCCGGCGTCGACATGGTCCGCCACGTCGGTCTGGCCGGCGAGTCGGAGGACGAGGGCATGCACGCCCTGATCCACTACAACGAGGTGCGGGTCCCGGCCGAGAGCCTGCTGGGGGGCGAGGGGCAGGCCTTCGCCATCGCCCAGACCCGATTGGGCGGGGGCCGGGTCCACCATGCCATGCGATCGGTGGCCACCTGCCAGCGAGCCCTCGACCTCATGTGCGAGCGGGTCCTGAGCCGTGAGACCCAGGGCAGCCTGCTGGCCCGGAAGCAATTCATGCAGGGTGATATCGCCGACTCGTACGCCGAGCTCCAGCAGTTCCGGCTGCTCGTCCTCTATACCGCGTGGGAGATCGACCAGTACAAGGACTACCAAAAGACCAGGAAGAACATCGCGGCCATCAAGGCGCTCACCCCCAAGGTCGTCCACGACGCCGTGTGGCGGTCGATGCATGCCCACGGTGCGCTCGGGGTCTCCAACGAAATGCCCCTGGCCGGCATGTGGATGATGGCGCCCATCATGAGCGTGGTCGACGGGCCCACCGAAGTGCACAAGGTCACCGTGGCCCGCGAGGTTCTGAAGGACTACGAGCCCTCCCCGGGCCTCTGGCCCACCGCCCATCTCCCCGCCCAGCGAGAGGCGGCCCGGGAGAAGCTGGCCGAGTACCTCGAGCACGTCGTCGGCAACTCCTGAGCGAGGGTCCCATGCGGGCGCTGCGCTGCAACCAGTACGGGTCGGTCGACACCCTCGTGGTCGAGGAGGTCCCGGCACCGACGCCGTCCGATGGTCAGGTCGTGGTGGACGTGGCGGCTGCCGCGGTCAACTTCCCCGACGTGCTGTTGGTCGCCGACCAGTACCAGATCCACGTACCCGTTCCCTTCACTCCGGGCAGCGAGTTTGCCGGCACGGTCAGCGCCGTCGGGTCGGGGGTGGAAGGGGTGGCCCTCGGGGACCGGGTCATGGGCGCCGCGCTCATCGGGGCGTTCGCCGAGCAGATCCTCGTCCCGGCGTCGTCGGTGCAACCGGTGGACCCGGCGGTGGACCTCCGGTCGGCCGCCGCCTCTGTCGTCGCCCACCTCACCGCCTACCACGCGCTGCGCAGCGTGGGGCGGGTCGTTCCCGGGGATTGGGTAGTGGTCCTCGGGGCGGCCGGGGGGGTCGGGCTGGCCGCCATCGAGCTGGGCGCGGTGATGGGCGCCCGCATGCTGGCCGCGGCCTCCACGCCGGAGAAGCTGGCCATCTGCGTCGAGAAGGGGGCCGAGGCTGTCATCAACTACCGCACCGAGAACCTGAAGGAACGGATCAAGGAGATCACCGGCGGTGGCGCCCACATGGTCATCGATCCCGTGGGCGGCCCGGCGGCGGAGGAGGCCCTCCGAGCCATGCGCTGGGGCGGCCGGTTCGTGTCGGTCGGCTTTGCCTCCGGGGAGATCCCCCGCATCCCCCTGAACCTGGTGCTGTTGAAGGGCGTCATTGTCACCGGGTTCGCCATGGAGGGCCTGGGCCGCAACCAGCCCGAGGACGTCGCCCGCGACCGGGCCGAGCTCCTCGATCTCCTGGCCACGGGGAAGGTGGTGCCCCACGTCTCCGCCGTCTTCCCGCTCGCCCAGGCCGATCGGGCCCTGGCCGACCTGGCCGAACGACGAGCCACGGGCAAAGTTCTCATCGAGCCCTCGGCCTGAAGCTCGATCAATGTCCGACATACCAACGAGGTCCGCCCATGACCTGGAACCGGAGGGAACCGATCCATGACCGCTGACGCTATTGAGGAACCGACCATCGACTCTGAGGAACCGACCATCGACTCGACGTCGCTCGGCGCGTGGATGGACAGAGAGGGCCTGCCCGGAGCCGGCCTGCCCGTCGAGTCGAGCTTCATCTCCGGCGGGAGCCAGAACGAGATCTTCGAGATCCGGCGGGGCGACGTCCACGGTGCGCTTCGCATCCCGCCGAGCACCGCCCCCGCCTCGCGTGACGAGGGCATCCTGCGCGAGTGGCGGATCATCGAGGCGCTGACCGGGACGGACGTACCCCACACCGAGGCCATTGCCGTGTGCAAGGACCCGAGCGTGCTGGGCCGGACCTTCTACATCATGGGCTTCGTCGACGGCTGGTCGCCGATGGCGCTCGGCGGGTGGGCGGCCCCCTATGACACCGATGCGAAGGAGCGTCGGGGCCTGGCCTATGAACTGATTGACGGCATCGTCGAGATGGGGAAGGTCGACTGGCGGGGCAAGGGACTCGGTGACCTGGGCCGTCCCGATGGCTTCCACGACCGGCAGGTTGAACGGTGGACCCGATTCCTGGAGCGGATCAAGGGCCGCGACCTCCCCGGCTTCGACGAAGCCACCGCCTGGCTCTCGACCCACCGCCCCCTCGACTTCGTCCCGGGCATCATGCACGGCGACTACCAGTTCGCCAACGTCATGTTCCGCCATGGCACGCCCGCTCGCCTGGCCGCCATCATCGACTGGGAAATGGGCACCGTCGGCGACCCCAAACTCGACCTGGGCTGGGCGCTCCAGGGTTGGCCGGAGGACACCTCGGCCGAGACCGGGGGCGGCGGCTACGTGGACATCACGGGCATGCCCAGTCGGAGCGAGCTGCTCGCCTTCTACGCCGAGCGCTCCGGGCGGCAGGTCGACGACTTCGACTACTACCTGGTGCTCGCCCGCTGGAAGCTCGCCATCGTCCTCGAGCAGGGATTCCAGCGAGCCGGCAGTGATCCGAAGCTCGAAGCCTTCGGGGCCGTCGTTCTCGACAACATGGCCCGGGCGGCCGAGCTGGCCGGATCAAGCTCCTATGCTGGCCCCGCGGACTGACACCGCCGGTCATCGAGGCCATCTCGGGCGACCGGTCAGTCGCACCGTCGTCCCGGCCTAGGAGGCTCGATGGCACCGGAAGCCCAGTACGACCTGGTGGTCCGCAACGCGGTGATCGTGGACGGGAGCGGTGGACCACCGGCCGAGGGCGACGTGGCCGTGCGGGACGGGCTGATCGCCGCAGTCGGCGGTCGCTGTGGCGGGAGCGGCGCCGAGGAGGTGGACGGCCGGGACCTGGTCTTGGCCCCCGGCTTCATCGACCCCCATACCCATCTCGACGCCAACCTGTTCTGGGACGCCGACCTGACCCCGTCGTCGAGCTTCGGGGTGACCACGGTGGTGACCTCCAATTGCGGCTACGGGCTGGCCCCGGTGCTCGAGGACGAGGCGAGGGCGTACGTGGTGTCGGCCCTGAGCACGGTGGAGCAGATCCCCGAGCGGTCGATCACCGCCGCCGTGCCCTTCGACTGGGGCGACCTGCCTTCCTACTGCGCTCGGCTCGACCGGCTCGACGTACTCATCAACCATGCCTTCCAGGTCGGGCACGTCCCGCTTCGGGCCGCGGTGCTCGGCGTGCCCGACGCCCACACCCGGCGGGCCTCCCCGGACGAGATCGCGGCCATGGGACGCGTCCTCCGTCAGGGTCTCGAGCTCGGTGCCCTGGGGTTCTCCACCGACCAGGTGGTGGGCAACCCGGGCCCGGGCGGTACGAAGCTGCCGGGTCAGGTGTGCGGGGAGGACGAGCTGCTCGCCCTGGCTGCCGTGCTCGGCCACGGCCCCGGCCCCGGTCTGTTCACCATGGCCAACGCCGCCCTGCTCCAGGGCAGGGCCGAGCGGGTGGCCGACCTTTCCTGGCATCGGCGGCTGGCCGAGGCCTCGGGGCGCCCGGTCGTCGTCGGCCCGATCTTCTGCTCCCACGAGGACCCCGGTGGTGCCGTCGCCATCATGGACCTGGTGGTCGACGGGCAACGACCGGCGGCCACGGTGGTCCCCCAGATCTCCACCCGGCCCTTCGAGCTGTGGACCCGGCTCGACAGCCCGGGCCTGCTCGTGCGGTCGCTCCCGACCTGGCTGGCCGCCATCGGGTCCGACGGTGCCCGCGGTGTCCGCGCCCTGGCCGGTGATCCCGCCGGCCGGGAGCAGCTCCGTGGAGAAGGGTCGGCCATGCCAGCTTCGCCTGTGTTCTCCGGGCGGTGGGAGCACGTGGGGGTACGGTACTCACACCAGCCCAACGTGGAGGGCAGGGACCTCGCCTCCCTCTCGGTCGAGCGGGGAGTGGCTCCGACCGATCTGCTGCTCGACCTGGCGCTGGCCGACGACTTCGACACACAGGTGGCCACGATCATGCGCAACGGCGACGACGACGAGGTGGCCAGCCTGGTGGCCCATCCGGCGGCCATGATCGGCGCCTCGGATGCGGGGGCCCACATCCTGGCCAACACCGACAGCTGCTACGCGGTATGGACCCTGCAGCATTGGGTGCGCGAGCGCAAGGCGCTGACCCTGGAGCGGGCCGTCGCCAAGCTCACCGGTGACCAGGCCCGGCTGTTCGGACTGGGCGACCGGGGCCTGGTCCGCACCGGGCTGGCCGCCGATCTGGTCCTGTTCGACCCCGACGCCATCAGGACGACCGGGGTCCGCTTCGTCGACGACCAGCCCGAGGGCGGCCGCCGGCTGGTGACCGATGCCACCGGTCTCGAGATGAGCGTGGTCAACGGCGTCGTGGCCACCCGCCAGGGAACCTCCACCGGCGCCCGCCCCGGCCGACGGCTCCGTCCGGTCGCCTGATGCTGCGTCTCCCCGAAGCGGCCGGACCGAGCGATCCGGCCCGGTCGACGCCCGCCCGTCAACCCGGTTCGGTTCGCCGGACGTCGAGCATCGACACCTCCCGCCCGGATGGGCTCCGGTCGGACCTGATGGTCGACGCCCGGGCCCGTGACCTGCGCACCGGACCCGACGGCACGGTCGTGGTCGAGTCCGAGGCCGTGTTGTCGGCCCGGATCGACGGGGGCACCCACCAGCTCACCTCGATCGAGACGACACCGGAGGTCCCGGCGCTCGGCGCACTGCTCGGCGTGTTGGTCGGCCCGGGGTTCCGTCGCCGGGTCGATGCGGTGGTGCCCGGGGAGCGGGAGGCGGGCACGCCCTTGTACCTCCTGCTCGACGACTTGCCCGGCGCCGTCCTCGTGTCGGGCTACGCCCTCCAGCGGGCCGGCGCCTTTGACGACGCCCCCGCTGAGCGGGTGGCCGAGATGTCGACCGACTTCCTGTCCCGTGACGACCTCTGCGCCGGCTGGGCCCACGACGCCACCATGATGGTGTCGATCCGGGCCACGGGGAACATACCCGTCCCCATCGGACCGCCGGCGCCGGTCCTCGAGCCGGACGACGACCCCTGGTCCTGGCACGCCATGGCGCCCATGGCGCCCCACGGCATGCGCCGCCGCCGCCGCCTCGACGTATTGGCGCCGCTGGTCCCGGGGGGCGAGCACCGCCTCGACGTCCACTTCCGGGACAGCCACGCCGACGAGGAGAAAGCGGAGAGCGTCGTCCACGAGTACTCGGTGACCGGGACGGTCGACGGCAACACAGGCCGGGTCGTCGGGGTGGCCGCTCAGGCCCATGTCCTACCGTGGATGGAGTGCCCCGGCGCGGTGGGCAGCGCCCGACGGTTGGCCGGCATGCCCATGACCGAGCTCCGTCCCTGGGTCCGCCGGGAGCTCACCGGCGTGAGCACCTGCACCCACCTCAACGACACCCTACGGTCGCTGGCCGATGTGCCCGTCCTGCTCCGGTCAGTCGAGCAACTGCCGACGGTTGGACGCTAGGCGCTCACCCCCGGACCGGTGTGGGCCGCGACACCGGTTGACTCGGACATGGGCGCGAGCACCTTGGTCAGGGCGCCGTAGAGCAGGGCGCCGAAGGGCCACTGGGTCACGATCCGACCGGAGTCCGACTTGTAGTAGTTGTTGGAGACCTTCCAGGACGTCCCCTCCATCTGTCGCTCGAGCCAGCGGTTGTACAGCTCGTAGACGGTCGGGCGCACCTCGACGGCGGTGACACCGCGGCGCATCATCCGCCTGACCGCCTGGACCACGTGCTCGGCCTGGCGCTCCAGGCAGGAGATGATCTCGCCGCCGTTGGTGTTGGGCCCGTAGAGCATGTAGAAGTTCGGGAACCCGGGGACGGTCATGCCCAGCACGGCCCGAGGCTCCCCGTCCCAGACCTCGTGGATGGTTCGTCCACCGCGGCCGACCACCTCCAGGCTGGCCAGGTAGTTGGCGGGCTGAAAGCCGGTGGCCATGACCAGGACGTCGACATGGTGCTCCTTCCCGTCCTGGTCGACGATCCCGCGCTCGGTGACCGAGGCCACAGCGCGGGGGACCAGCTCGACGTTGTCGCGGCGCAGCGATGGGTAGAAGGTCGAGTTCAAGATGGGCCGCTTCCCGGGGTAGGGGTACTTCGGGGTCAGCGCCTCGCGGAGGTCGGGCCGTTCGGCGAACTCCCGCTCGATGAAGCTCCGGCACTGGTGCTCGCGCAGTGCGTTCATCTTCGTGCCCGGGCGGTGGATGGCCCCGCCGACCTGGTTCCGTTCGAGGAGGAGGGCCAGCCGGGTCCGCTCCACCCGTCGTTTCAGCCTGCTCTGGAAGGTCCGTCGCTCCTCGGGGGTGAAGTCCCGCTCCCCTTTGGGGATGACCCAGCCCGGCTCGCGCTGGAACACCTTGAGGTGCCCGACCGTCGGCGCGATCTCGGGGACGATCTGGGTGGCCGTCGAGCCGGTGCCGACGATCGCCACCCGTTTTCCGGCCAGGTCGTGCTGGTGCTCCCAGCGGAACGTGTGGAACTTGGGCCCCTCGAACTTGTCCAGCCCCGGCCAGTCCGGATAGCGCGGGTAGTTGAGGAGGCCCAAGGCACTGACCACGACGTTGGCCTGTACCTCCTCGCCGTGGTGGAGGCGAACAGTGTAGAGATGGGTGCGCTCGTCCCAGACCGCGTCGTCGACGATGGTGCCGAAGCGGATATGGGCGCGTAGTCCGTAGTCGTCGATCACCTCTTCCAGATAGGCCTGGAGCTCCTCTTGCCGGGCGTGGGTCCGGCTCCAGTCGTAGCTCTTGAACGAGTACGAGTAGAGATGGGAGGCCACGTCGACCTCGGCCCCGGGATAGCGGTTGTCCCACCAGGTCCCTCCGGGGCCCTCGGACTTCTCGTAGATGGTGAAGGTGTGGACGCCCGCCTTCTTTAACTTGACGCCGGTAGCGATCCCGCCGAAGCCGGCACCGACGATGGCAACCCGAGGCGTAACTGATGGTCCGAACGGGCGGTCGGGCGAATTCGTCTTCACGTGTCCCTCCGGTCGCATCCGTGCCCCCAGGTGCTGGCCAGGGGTCTCGATGGGGACGGTCTCAGCACAGCGGTCTCAGTACAGCGGCGACCAGCTGCTCGTCCGCAACAGCTTGGACTCCCACTGGTCACGGAGGGCCAAGGCGTCGTACATGTACGAGCCCGGGCCGCGGTGTTCGGGCGGCATCTCGGTCGTGAGGAGCTGGGTCAGGGCCTCGGGCCGGCGGATCTTCTGCCAGAGCATGGCCTCGCGCCGCTGGTGGGTACCGTGGGCCACCTGGAAGCAGGCCTGGATGTCGAGCACTTGCTGTTCGGGGGGCCGCTTCTGCATGGGCGCGTAGTAGATGTCGTACCAACCCTGGATGTAGTCGTCGATGGCTACGTACGGCCAGCCGGTGTCCTCCATGAACAGGCTGAGCTCATGGGTTCGTCCGTCGGTGGGAACGCGGCCGAAATCCACCGTTTGGAGCGGTGACCAGTGCACGGGGATGAGGATCTTCCCGTAGACGTCGTGGCGGAGAGTGTCGACCCGGCGAGCCCACGACTGGAGGTTCCCCCGCTGCACCCGATCGGCCAGGTCCTCCCAGGCCCGACCCTCGGTGATGGCGGTGATGGTGACCACGTTGTAGGACAGCCCGCTGCCGTGGGCGTGGTTTGTGTACCAAAGGAGCCGGGCATAGTCGCTCGCGGCCAAGGTCGGCATCCAGTGCTCGCGGTAGGCGGCCTCGAACTCGTCTTCCTTGGTTCCGACCACCTTGTGGACCTCATGCAGAAACAGCATCGCTCGCTTCTTTCTCAGGCCATCAGTAGAGCGGGGACCAGGCAGAGGTTCGCAACAGCTTGCTCTCCCACTGGTCGCGCACAGAGAGGGCATCGTGCATCCAGGTCCCGGGCTTGCGCATTTCGAGCGGGATCTCGCTCATGAGGAGGTGCTGGAGCCGATTGGTATCGTGCACCTTCTGCATGAGGGTCACCTCGCTGCGGAGGTGGGTCCCGAGCGCAGACTGGAGCGCAAGCTCGATGGAGATGAGCCTTTCCGATGGGTCGACCCGCAGGCTCTTCGAATACACCGAACCACAGGCGTCGATGTAGTCCTGGAGCTTGCCGTCGTAGGGCCACATGGTGTCTTCCATGTACATGGAGAGTTCGTGGCGGGCACCGTCGACCGGCACGGTGGCGAGGTCGATCTCCTGCATGGGCGACCATGGCAACGGCACCAGGACCTTCCCGTCCACGTCGTGGCGAAACGTGTCGATCTGCCGCATCCAGGCCTGGAGGTCCCCCTTTTGGGCCCGAAGGGCCAGATCCTCCCAGGCCCGACCGTCGCTGAGGGCGGTGATGGTGACGACTTGGTAAGACATTCCGCTGCCGTGGGCGTGGTTGGCGTACCAGAGGAGCCGGGCAGAGTCGCCCTCGGCCATGATCGACATCCACCCATCCCGGTATGCGGCCTCGAACTCGTCCTCCTTGGTGCCGACGACCTTGTGGACCTCGTGCAGAAACAGCACGCCTTCCCCTCCTGCCCGGGCGACCTCAGTGTGGTGTGGCTCCGGTGTGACCTCACCCGAGGCGCAGCGAGGACTCGCCACCGGACACGATGCCGGGGTGGCCCCGAAGTGTCACAGTAGACGGGAATCACTGTTTTCGCCATCGGCCGCAGCGCTGCCGGGTGCCTCATCGGGGGAAGCGTTTTCCATGGGCGGACGGTCCTGCTGGCGTAACAGGTCGAGGAGCTTGGCGGCATCGTGATCGAGTGGCATGGGGCCCTTCCGACGAGGACGATGGCGGCGACAGCACCGGTCTTCCCGATTGGACCGATAGGGAGCCGGCGGCGACGGAGTGGCGCGTGCTGTGACAAGATCCCCCGACGGGGCGCCCCTTTCCACCAGGGACCAAGGGGGCCCGCCGGGCCGGAGGGCACGAGGCGGGCCACGTCGCCACGGAAAGAGGGAGAGACATGGCTGAGCTATCGGAGTTGCTGGGGGTCCTCGACCTCGAACCGACCGGTGAGGGTCGTTTTCGCGCCCAGAACTTCGGATCCGGTCCCGGAGGCGTGGTCTTTGGCGGCCAGCTGCTGGCCCAGACCATCGTGGCCGGGGCGACGGTCGACCCGACCAAGGAGGTGAAGTCCGTGCACACCGTGTTCGCCCGGGGCGGAGCGCTGGACCAACCCCTCGACATCGAGGTCGAGGCCATGCACGTGGGTCGGGCTCTCGGCAGCGCCACGGTAACCGTCCGGCAAGGCGACCGTCTGTGCACCCGGTCACTGGTGCTGTTGAGCGCGGTGGAGCCCGACCTGATCCGCCACGGTGCGGACCTGCCCCAGGTAGGCAAGCCCGAGGACGCCCCCCTCTCGGCCCACGAGGACTTCTGGGAGATACGGGTGGTGGACGGAGTCGACATCTCGGATCCCGCCGCGGTCGGGCCGGCCGAGCTCTTCGTGTGGAGCCGGTTCCCGGGCGCGGATGCCGGCGGCGTGACCGGGCAAGCGCTCCTGGCCTATGCCACCGACGGGTTCCTCATCGGCACGGCCATGCGGCCCCACGCCGGGTTCGGGCAGGCGCTGTCCCACGTCGAATTCTCGACCAGCGTGCTTTCCCACACCCTGACCTTTCACGAGCCGATCAACGCCGGCGAGTGGTACCTGCTGGCCCACGAGAGCCCCTATGCCGGACGCGGCCGCTCCTACGGCCGGGCCAACGTCTTCGCCTCCGATGGCTCTCTGGCCGCCTCGTTCGTGCAGGACAACATGGTCCGCGCCTTCCCCGAAGGCCAGCAGCCACAGGCCGGAGGGCGCTCGAGGTTCTGAGCGCCAGCCCCAGCTGTCGGGCGCCCGCAACAGGTGTTTTCTGAACGGACGCGAATTCCCCTAGCATCGGAACCGCGGTGAGGCCGGCTCTCACGCCGGCCAGCGACCGAAAAAGGGGAGTGGATGACATCGGGAATCGGGTCGTGGGGGGTATACCTCCCCTTCTGGCGCCTCGAGCGGAAGGCCATCGGGCTGGCCCTCGGCGCCCCGGCCGGCCGTGGATCGAGGACGGTGGCGTCCTTCGACGAGGACACCACGACGCTCGGGGTGGAAGCGGCCCGACGCGCCCAGTCGGCCGCCGGAGTGCCCCCGGCCGAGCAGCTGTTCTTCTCCACTCCCGCCCCCGCCTATCAGGACAAGACCAACGCCACCACCATCCATGCCGCCCTCGGTCTTCCCCAGCGATCAGGGGCTTATGACCTGGTGGGCTCGGTCCGCTCTGCCGTGGCCGCGCTGACCACGGCGGTGGACGCCGGGCGCGATCACCCGACCCTGGCCGTGATGGCCGAGGTCCGCACCGGGTTGGCCGGCGGTGCCGACGAGCGGGATTCGGGTGACGGGGCCGTGGCCTTCACCTGCGTGCCCGAGGGTGCCGCACTCGAACTGGTGGGACGGGCTTCGGCCAGTGAGGAGTTCCTCGATCGGTGGCGGGTACCGGGCGAGCAGAGCTCGCACCAGTGGGAGGAGCGCTTCGGCGAGCAGGCCTACGTTCCCCTGGCCCAAGCGGCCTATGCCGACGCGCTCAAGTCAGCGGGGCTCATTGTCGAGAATGTCGACCATCTCGTGGTCAGCGGTCTCCATGCCCGGGCCGTCCGGGCGGTCACGTCCACGTTGGGCGTCGCCAAAGAAGCGGTGGCCCCGGACCATGCGGTGGCCGTCGGAAACCTGGGCGCGGCCCAGTTGGGCCTGGGCCTGGCCGACGTGTTGGATCGGGCCGCTCCCGGTCAGGTCGTGGTCACCCTCCTGCTGGCCGACGGAGCCGACGCGCTGGTGTGGCGCACGACCGACGGGCTTCCGGGGGCCCAGGAGGCACATCGGAAGGCCGGCCTGCAAAGCGTGGCCGAGCAGGCGACGTCAGGGAATTCCGGTCTCTCCTATGCGTCGTTCCTCACGTGGCGAGGCCAGCTGCACCGTGAACCGCCGCGCCGGCCCGAGCCCGGTCGACCCGGAGCTCCCAACATGCAGCGCTCCGAGGGCTGGAAGTACGGGTTCAACGCCAGCCAGTGCCGGAACTGCGGGTTCCGCCATCTTCCCCCCACGCGGGTGTGCCTGCGCTGTAAGTCGGTCGACCGGATGGAGCCCGAGCGGCTGGCCGACGTGGAAGGGACGGTCGCCACCTTCACCATCGACTACCTGGCGTTCAGCCTGTCACCTCCGACGGTGGGAGTGGTGGTCGACTTCGATGGCGGGGGTCGGTTCCGCTGCGAGCTCACCGACTGTGACCCTGATGCCGTCCACATCGGCACGAGGGTGCAGATGACGTTCCGGCGCTTCTACACCGCCGAGGGCATGCACAATTACTTCTGGAAGGCCCGTCCGTTGACCGACGAGGTGGGCCCAACCCCAGCCGGCCCGGCGTCGGCAGGCACAGCGTCGGCAGGCACAGCGTCGGCAGGCACAGCGTCGGCAGGCACAGCGTCGGCAGGCACAGCACCGGCAGGCGCAGCACCGGCAGGCGCAGCACCGGCAGGCGCAGCACCGGCAGCTTCAACACCGAACAAGGAGGCGTAGTCATGGCCAGCAACGGCATCAGGGACAGGGTGGCCATCGTCGGCATGGGCTGCACAGAATTCGGTGAGCGCTGGGACAAGGGGACAGACGATCTGCTCACCGACGCAGCCAAGGACGCCATCGCCTCGGCCGGGGTCTCCCTCGATGACATCGACGCCTTCTGGTTGGGCACGCTCGGCTCAGGCAACTCCGGGCTCACCCTGTCCCGTCCGCTGAAGCTCGACTACAAGCCGGTCACCAGAGTGGAGAACTTCTGCGCCACCGGGTCAGAGGCGCTTCGCAACGCCTGCTACGCCGTGGCCTCGGGCGCCTACGACGTGGCCATGGCCATCGGCGTGGAGAAACTGAAGGACTCGGGCTACTCGGGGCTCACCGGTATCCATCAGGTCGGTGATGGCACTGGCGGCTCGCTCACGTCACCGGCCACCTTCTCGTTCCTCGCTCCCTCGTACAGTCACAAGTACGGGGTGGACACCCGGGAAATGAAAGATGTCATGACCCGCATCGCCTGGAAGAACCATTACAACGGGGCACGGAACCCTCGTGCCCAGTTCCGCAAGGAGGTCTCCTTGGAGACCATCTCGAAGTCGCCCCGGGTCGCCGGCGAACTGGGTGTGTTCGACTGCAGCGGCGTGTCCGACGGTTCGGCCGCGGCCATCGTGTGCCGGGCCGAGGATGCCCATCGCTACACCGACGCACCGCTGTACGTGAAAGGGCTCAGCTTCGTGGCCGGACCGGCGGCCGGGCCCATCGATCCGGACTACGACTACACCTCCTTCGAGGAAGTAGTGCGCTCGGCGGCCGACGCCTACCGGCAGGCCGGGGTCACCGACCCCCGGGCTCAGCTGGCCATGGCCGAGGTCCACGACTGCTTCACCCCGACCGAGCTGGTGCTGATGGAGGACCTCGGTTTCGCCGAGCGGGGCACCGCCTGGAAGGAGGTCTTGGCCGGGACCTTCGACCTGGACGGTGAGCTGCCGGTCAACCCGGACGGAGGGCTCAAGAGCTTCGGGCACCCCATCGGGGCTTCGGGGCTACGGATGATGTTCGAGTGCTGGCTGCAGTTGCGACGCCAGGCCCCCGCGGACCGGCAGATCAAGAGCGTCACCGAGGGAGGCCGGACCCTCGGACTGACCCACAACCTGGGCGGCGGCCCGGGCGAGTGCGTGAGCTTCGTGAGCGTCGTCGGCTCGGAGCCGACAGCGTAGATCGGCGACTCGCTCGGGTCCGAAGCGGGCCAACTCCCACCTGAACAGGCCGGACGTGATCATCCCAGCCGGTCGGAGCCAGCCGAAGGGACCGTCTCCTACGAACGCGCCGTGTCCTGGCTGAGGCCGCCGGGCATGACCATGCCGACAGGCTGGAGGTGTTGGCCCAACATGACGTCGAACTCGTCGGCCAGTGATTCGGCGTCCCAGCCTCCCTCCCTGCTCATCCAGGCGATCTGCTTGGGGTGCTGGAAGAGGGTGAAGGCCCAGTCTGAGCGCCCGAACAGCTGGCCGTTCACCGCCGCCGCCCGGTCGGAGGCCAGGTAGACGACGATGGGCGCGTTGAGGGACGGGTCCAAGGTGGCCGGTGGTTCCTCGCCCTCGGCGTACAGGTTGGCGGTCATCCGGGTGGCGCCAGCCGGGGCCATGGCGTTGGCCGTGATGCCCGAGCGTCCGAGCTCCAGGGCCCACACGAAGGTCATGCCCATGATCCCCGCCTTGGCCGCGGCGTAGTTCGTCTGGCCGAAGTTGCCCCGGAGGCCGGCCGACGAGGTGATGTTGATGATGCGCCCGTACCCGGCCTCTTTCATGGGGCCGACGGCATGCTGGGTGCAATTGAAGGTGCCCTTCAGGTGGGTGGCGATGACCGCGTCGAAGTCCTCGGGCCCCATCTTCACCAGGGTCCGGTCGCGGACGATCCCGGCATTGTTGACCAGGATGTCGATCTGACCGAAGCTGTCAACGGCCGTTCGGATGATCCGTCCAGCCGCCTCGTAGTCGGCGACCGAGTCATGGGCGGGGACCGCACGTCCGCCCGCCGCCTCGATCTCGGCGCACACGTCGGCGGCCGGATCTTCCCCGGTCTCGTCCCCTCGAAGCCCGACACCGATGTCGTTGACCACGACGGCGGCGCCCTCCCGAGCGAGGGCCAGGGCGAACTCCCGGCCGATGCCGCGGCCCGCCCCGGTCACTACCGCTACGCGGTCCTTCGAGCAACATGGGCCCTCCCGATCACATTGGCCCCAGAGAGTCGGGGACCGGCCCGACGATACTATTGACCAAACAGTCGTTTTCGCCCGTTGGGCGACTCGTCGAAAAGTGGTGACGTGATGGCCGGTGCCCGCGGCGTTGATCCGATGGCCGAGGACGAGGACCAGACGGCCCTGCGCCTGCTGGCCCGCGAGGTGGCGGCGCGGGAGGTCGGGCCCCGCGCGGCCCATGGGGACGAGACGGGCGAGGTGCCCACCGAGGCGATCAAGGCCCTGGCCGCGGCCGACCTGTTCCGGGTGACCATCGGCGAGCAGTGGGGCGGCCTCGGGTACGGCGACGTTGAGGCCGCCATCGTCCTCGAAGAGGTGGCCCGTCACGACGTCTCGACGGCCATCTGCTGCCAGCTGGCCTTCAACGGTCCGGCGCGGGGGATAGAGCACCTCGGAGGGCCCGCACTGCAGGACCGGTGGTTGCCGGCAGTGGCCGACGGCCAGGCCATCGTGAGCATCGGGATCACCGAGCCGGATGCGGGCTCGGCCGTCCAGTCCATGCGCACAGCGCTGACCGAGGACGGCCCCGGCCGGTGGCGACTGAACGGGTACAAGAACTTCTCCACCCTCGGCCATGCCGCGGCCGGCGTGTTGGTGTGGTGCCGCTGGCCGGGAGGGGACGGGGCCAAGGGCGTCGGCGCGGTCATCGTCCCCATGGACCGCGAGGGCGTTTCCCTGGCCGGAAGGCACCGGTCGATGGGCATCCACGCGGCCACCGAGGCAGAGATCGCCTTCGACGAGGTGCCGGTGACCGAGGACGACGTGCTGCTGGCCGGTGACCCGTCCTCAACCGACGCCTTCAAGGTGTTGCTCTCCCACCTCAATCACGAGCGGTGCGGCAATGCGGCGATGTGTGTCGGAGCGGCCCAGGGTGCCCTGGAGCACGCCACCCGGTACGTGAACGACAGGGTGATCGCGGGCAAGCCCATCGCCTCGCTGCAGGGGCTGCAGTGGAAGCTGGCCGACATGGCCATCTCCCTCGAGGGGGCGAGGCTCCTGCTGGCCCGAGCCGTGCGGTTGGCCGGCCCGGGCGGGACGCCCCCGGCACTGGAGACGGCTATGGCCAAGACAGCGGCCAACCTGGCGGCGAAGTTCGTCTGCGACGAGGCCATCCAGCTGCACGGGGGTTACGGCTACAGCCGCGAGTACCCCGTGGAGCGGGCATACCGGGACATCCGGGGCCTGTGCATCGGAGCGGGCACCATCGAGGCCCAGCGGAACTACGTCGGATCCAGCGTCGTCCGCGGTGTCACCTCAGCATCGGCCGGCTGGATGAACCCACTGAGCAACTGACCGTTCGCGCCGGCGTGTCGGTACGGGAACATGGCGGTCCTGCATTCGCCCACCGAGAACCATTGGAAGTTGGTGATGCCCTCTAGGCGGTGCCGGGCGGCGGCGGCCGCTGTCCGCAGCCGGTTATGGAATCCGCAGAGGAGCCTGCCGTTCTCCTGGTTGGTGGGGCCGCCCTCGGCGTAGGGGATGATGTGGTCGACCTGGCACGGTCTCGACCCGTCGCAGTAGGGGTGGGTGCAGGTCCGGTCCCGGAGCTCGATGGCCCTCCGGGTCGCCCCGGTGAACAGCCGGGCCCTCTCGCTCACCTCCACCCGCTGGTCGGGAGCGAACACGGCCCGCTCGAGGTAGGCCTCATCGAGCAGGGGCACGAGGGCCCCCGGGGCCAAGACGGTGCCGTTGGCCAGCTCGCAGACCCGCCCGGCGAGCGTTCGGAAGTCGACCAGGACCGAGAGGAGCGGGGCCGGGCGCTTCCCGTTCTTCGGGGCCGTCCTCGACCGGGTGGCCATCTCGGCCAGGGCGTCACAGCGCCGTTGGCCCGGGGTCCGCTCGAGGTCGGAGGCGGTGGGCTCGTGGCCCAGGCGCTCGGTGGCCTTCGCCCAGTCGGCCTCGAAGAGCTCGTCTTCCAACCGGGAGAGCTCCTCGGAGACGGCCGTCCCCGAGAGGGGGTCCATGGTCATGTGCCCGAGCCACATCCCGTCGAAGCTCTTCTCCACATAGACATCCCGGGCGGCCAGGCGCTTGTCGTGGCTCGTCTCGGTCCCGTCGGGGTCGGCCAACTGGTGCCAGTAGGAGACCGCCCGCACGTAGTGGTCAAACGACAGCGAGGCGGCCTGGTCACAGAGGACCTGTTCGTCTCGGGCCAGGGCCTCTTCGGTCACCGGGTTGGCCAGCGCGGCCACCGTGTCGATATGGGCCGCGTTGATGGCCCCGCTCGACCAGGCCCGGGCAAAGGCCGGCAGGTGGGAGAGGGCCCGGCCCCGGCGGACGAGGGCCCGGGCCTGGCCGGTCGGGATCCGGCTCCGGCGGGCCAACCAGGCCGCCGCGGTCCTCGCCCCGTCGGGGGCCCAGTCCCCCGAGGCGTCAAACGAGGCGGCGGCCTCGGCCACCACGGCATCGAGGCGGGCCCGCTGGGTCATGAGGGCCTCGATCGACTCGGGGTCGGCCGGGACCAACGGCCCGGCGTGGGCCAGGCGGTCGATCGCCTCGGTCAGGGTCTGGATATCGACATCCACCACCCCATTCCACCATCCGGGTGTAACGCGGCCCGGGGCTACCGAGCTCGGTCAGGCGTCGGGGCGAAGGAACCGGCCTACGGGGTCCCAGCGGCGGAGAGCCTCGATGTCGGCCACGTCGGGCGCCTCGAGCTCGGTGAGCGATCGGGCCACGGCGAGCTCCCAGCCGCAGAGCGACCGGACGGCCCCCACCCGTTCCTCGATCGGCTCGGGACCGGCGGGCACGGCGGTGAGGACGAGCTCCCCGTCCTCGCTCTTCTCGAACAGGCCGAGATCCGAGACAAAGGCACTGACCCGTTCCCCGGGGGAGGTGATGTAGGGGACCTGGTCCACGGTGCGGCGCCGGGTGAGCGTGGCCATGACCACCACCTCGTCGGCCCGGCTGGCCACGTCGTTGCCCCCGCCCGACCCGACCAGGAAGGCGCGGCCGGGTATGACCGTCGAGTTGATGTTGCCGAACCGGTCGATCTGAGCCGCGCCCAGGCAGGCCAACAGGGTGGTGCCCGGTGACCCGGCCATCATGCCCAGGACCTGTTCGCTGTCCGAAAGCATGGTGGCGGTCGGGAAGCTCCGGTGGTTGAACACGAACGGGTCTGCCGGCGTCGGCTCGTAGCCCCAGAGCCCGAGCTCGGCCGTCAACTCGACGGTCGCCCCCCGCCGCCGGGCCAGATGGACGCCCAGCCAGGTGGCCAGGTTGGCCACCCCCGCGCCGGCGAGGACGGCGTCGGCCTCCCGGGCCACGATGCGCTCGGCCAGGTACCGGGCTCCGAACACCGCGGCCAGCTCCCAGGCCCCGACGGGCGCGGTCAGGTCGGGCGGGTTGGCCGCCTCGTCCACCCTCCAGGAATCGGGGTCGGCCCGGGCGGCCAGGGCAGCGATGCGGGCGTCGCCGAGGCGCCGGAGGTACTCGTGCTGATCGCCGGGCTCGAGGACCCAGTGGTCGATCCAGGCGTCGAACTCCTCGCTTCGGCTGATCCGCTGCACGTCGGACCAGAACTCCAGGTCCTCGCCGTAGGGCTGGGCCGGGGTATCCCGGGTGAACAGTCCGCCGGGGTGGGCGCCCATGGGCGCCTCGGTGATAGCCAGCACCTGGTGGGCGGGGATGCGGACGAGGTGGGACCAGGGACGGATGTCGTCGACCACCTGCTCCACGGTGACCACGGCACCGCGCCGAGCGGCCAGTGCTCCCCACACTCCCTCGAGCACCGGGGCGTTGAAGGCGACGTTGCCCTGGCGGTCGGACACCGGGGCATGGAGCAGGGCGATGTCGGGCGCGTACGGGGCGAGCAACCCGACCGTGCCGCCGAAGGGCGATTCGATCTGGGCAAAGCCGGGGTTGTCGGCCATGCTCGATCCGGCCAGCGAGCCGGTCACCACCGCAGGCAGGCCGCGGGCGGCGGCCTCGAGGCGTTGGAGGAAGGTGAGGAACGACCAATGCTCGACTTCGACCTCGCCCCGTAGATAGGCGTTGGAGAACCAGGGGTTGGGGGTGAAGTTGGGGAAGATGTCCCCCGAGTACCCGGTCACCACCTTGCGGACCAGGCCACCTCGGAAGAACAGGGTGCCCAAGCTGGACAGGCTCAGCATGACCAGGGTGAAGCCGGGGTCCTGGCCCCACCAGCGGCGAACGAGGTGGCGGGCGGCAGCCGTCCATCGCGAGTGGTTGGTGACGATGTGGACGGCATCGCCCGGCCGCACGTGGGCCACGGCGGTGTCGAGGTCCACAACCTTGTCCTCGCCGACTCCGTCCATGTCGGCTGCCGAGGCTACTCGACGAAGCGAAGTGCTAAGAATGGCCGTTGTCATGAGCCGCCCGCTGTTCGCCGACGAGCACGACCAGTTCCGCCGGGTGGCACATCGCTTCGTGGCCAACGAGATCGTCCCCAACTTCGAGAAGTGGGAGACCGAGGGCATCATCGACCGGGCCCTCTTCGCCAAGGCGGGCGAGCTGGGCCTGTTGGGCATGGCCGTGCCCGAGGACCTGGGCGGCGGCGGGGTCGATGATTTTCGCTACAACGTCATCGTCAACGAGGAGATCCACCTGGCCGGCTGCAACGGGGTCGGCCTCGGTGTCGCCTTGCACAACGACATCGTCCTGCCCTACTTCCTCACCTATTGCAGCGAGGAGCAACGCCGGCGATGGTTGCCCGGCATCGCCTCGGGCGAGCTCATCACGGCCATCGCCATGACCGAGCCGGGGATCGGCAGCGACCTGGCCTCGATGGCGACCACGGCCATTCGCCACGGTGAGGTCTACGTGGTGAACGGGTCGAAGACCTTCATCACCAACGGGATCAATGCCGACCTGGTGGTCACCGCGGTGAAGACTGACCCGAGCCAGCGTCACCGGGGCATGAGCCTCCTCGTCCTGGAGCGGGGCATGGATGGGTTCGAGCGAGGCCGCAACCTGGAGAAGCTGGGCATGCACTCCCAGGACACCGCCGAGCTCTTCTTCGACGACGTCGCTGTCCCGGTGGAGAACCGGCTGGGCATCGAGGGCGAGGGTTTCGGTTACCTCGTCCAGAACCTTCCCCAGGAGCGCCTGTCCCTGGCCGTCTCGGCCGTGGCCGCGGCCCGGCACGCCTTCGCGCTCACCCTCGAATACTGCGGGCAGCGAACCGCCTTCGGCCAGACCATCGGCTCGTTCCAGAACACCAGGTTCGTGCTGGCCGAGCTGGCCACCCAGATCGAGGTGGCCGAAGCGTTCATCGACACCTGCGTGGCCGAGCTGGGCCGAGGAGAGCTCACGGCCGATCGGGCGGCCATGGCCAAGTGGTGGTCCACCGAGCTGCAGTTGCGGACAGCCGACCGCGGGCTGCAACTGCACGGCGGCTACGGGTACATGCGCGAGTTCCCCATCTCCCGCGCCTATGCCGACGCCCGGATCACCTCCATCTATGGCGGCACCACCGAGATCATGAAGGAAATCATCGGTCGGGGGCTGGGCCTGTAACCACGTTCCGACCGTCACCGGCCGGTTGACTGCGTCCCGGACGGTTGACTTCGCCCCGGCCTTCACCAGCCGGTTGACTGCGCCCCGGATGCCACCAGCCGGTTGACTGCGGCCAGACCGTCAGAGCGCGACGGGAGGGCTACGCCGTCGGGTTCGCTCCCAGGGCCCGGTGGGCAAAGTCGATGAGATGGCGGACGCTACGGGCGTTGGGAACCGTGTCGTTGATCAGGTTGTAGCGAACGGCGTCCATCGTGTAGCCGTAGATGAGCCGGGCGTCGCGGGCGGGTTCGGGCGTCCGGCCCGAGCCGTCCTTCACCGCGTTGGCGATCTCGCGCTGGAGCGGCGCCACGACACGGGCCTGGTTCTGGTCGAACTCCTCGGGGTAGGTGGCGGCCAGTCGGCCGGCGCCGAGCGTCCAGGGAAGAGTACGCCGGGCGGCGGACGGGTTGACCGCCTGGCGCACGAAGCCGTCGATCCAGGCGCCGACCTTGTCCAGGGGATCAGAAGCGGTGCTCATCCGGTGCTCGAGATACTCGGCCAGCACTCGACAGCCCTCCTCCAGCGTGACCAACAGGAGGTCGTCCTTGGAGCGGAAGTGGCGGTAGAACGCCTTGGTCGAGAGCCTGGCCTCCTCGAGGATCTCGCGCACAGACGGCTCGATGGTGCCCCGGCGGGCGGCGACGGCCAACGTGGCCGAGATCAGCAGTTCCATCTCGTGAGCACCGTCGGTCCGACCGGTTCCGGTCGCATTCCCGTTTTCCGGCGCCGCTGTGCGTCCGGGATAGGCCGGTCTTGTTGGAGACGCTGGATTTCTTGGAGACGGGCTACGAGAAGCCGTAGCATCTACGACACTGACCGCAGCCGTCTTTTTCTTCGTCACGCCGCCGAAGTGTAGACCATCGGTGTTTTCGCAGTCGGCTTGCGGCTGCTCCGGTGAGACGTTCAACGAGTCGATGGACACGATCGGGCCCGAGGGCCCAGAGGAGAGATGGGTGGACCCCCTGCGTATCGGCGATGTCGTTTCGGTGACCAGCCGCCGCGCCCCGGGCCGGATCGCCGCGTCGATGGGCGACCGACGGGTGACCTACTCCCAGCTCGATGCGGCCACCGACCAGCTGGTCCGGACGCTGTCGAACCGGGGGATCGGACGGGGTGACCGCGTGGTCTGGTGGGGGGACATCTCCCTCGATGCCATCGCCCTGTGGTTCGCCCTGGCCCGTGTGGGGGCTGTGTGCGTGCCGATGAACCCCCATTTCACCGCCGAGGAGGCCGGCCTGCTCCTCGACCGGGCCGATCCTGCACTGGTGGTGGGCGACGACAGCCACGACGGGGAGGTGTCCCTCGACGCCCTGCGAGCCGCGCCGGCCACCACCGGCATCTCACCGCCTCACATCGACGAGAACGATCCCCATGTCATCTTCTTCACCAGCGGTTCATCGGGTCGGCCGAAGGGCGTCGAACTGTCCCACCGGGCTTCCCGGCTCCGCATCCTGGGGGACGCCTCCATGTGGCCCTCGGGCCCGGTGGTGTGCATGTTCCCTCAGTTCCACATGGCCGGCTGGTACGGGCCCATGACCGTATGGACGTCGGCCGACGAGGTCGTCTACGTCGAGCGAGCCGAGGCCGACGCCCTGCTGGCCGCGGTGCACGAGCGCCGGGCGGTACGGCTCTACGCCATCCCCGCGGTCTGGCGACGTATCCTCGACGCCGACCGGACGCCCTATGACCTGTCCAGCTTGCGCTACTGCGACACCGGCACCTCGGCGGTCACTCCCGAGCTCCTGTCGGCCATGGCCCTGGCCTTTCCGGGCACGGAGACCTCGGTCACCTACGGGTCGACCGAGGCCGGGGGCGTCTGCCGGCTGTGGCCCCGGGATGTCATGCGCAAGCCCGGTTCGGTGGGCCCCCCGGCCCTCGGCTGCGAGGTCCGCCTGGCCGAGGACGGCGAGCTGCTGGTCCGCAACCCGGCCCTCATGAACGGGTACTTCCGGGACCCCGAGGCGACGGCGGCCGCGCTGGTCGATGGCTGGTTCCACACCGGCGACCTGGCCGAGCGGGACGACGAGGGGTACTACTCAATCGTGGGCCGGGCCACGGAGGTCATCCGTACCGGGGGAGAGACGGTGGCGCCGGCGGAGGTGGACAACGTGGTGCAGGCCGTCCCTGGCGTGGCTGACGCGGCGGTGGCCGGGGTGCCCGACGACGACTGGGGTGAGCTGATCACCGCGTTCGTCGTCCTCAAGCCGGGCCGCTCGTTGGACCTCGCCACCCTCCGGCGCCACTGCGAGGGGCGCCTGGCTTCCTTCAAGCACCCCCGGCGGCTGGTGGTGGTCGACGCCCTTCCTCGCACCGGGGCGACGGGGCAGGTCCAGCGAGGCATGCTGGTGGCATGGACACGGTGACCACAACTGAGCGCGGGCTGGGCATCGTCAGCGTCGCCTTTGGCCTCGACTGCCCGCTGCCCGATGCGGCGCGTCGGGCCGCCGTCCTCGGCTTCGACCACCTCGACATCGCCGTGGACCGGCTGGCCGACGGCGTCGGTGAGCCGCTGGCCATCGCGGTGGGCGACTGCAACGGCCCCGTTCCCACGACGGGATGCACCTGCCGGCTGCCCCGGGCCTGCACGTGGGACGAGTGCGTCACCCTCTTGCGCCAGCAGCCCGACCTCCGAGTCGAGCCGGGCCCGCGCTCGGTGCTCGACAGTGCGTCGGCCATCCGGGCCATGTGCCAGGTCGTCCCCGGGCTCCGGATCACCCTCGACACAGGGTGGGCGGTCTTCTGTGGCTACGATCCGCTCGAGGTGGCCGACCTGGCGGGACACGTCCAGTTGCGCCAAGCCCGGCCCGGCCACGCCCAGCTCCACCCGGACGAGGGAGGGGACGTGGACTTTGCCGCTGTGGTCAAGGGGTTTGGGGCCCTCGGTTACGAGGGGCTGTTCAGCGTGGAATACTTCGACCTCCCCGCCATGGGCCTGCCGCTGGTTGATCCCGTCGGTCACTGCGTGGCCCTGGCCGACCTCGTCCGCCCGTTGCTGGCGGGCTGAGTACCCGGCGGTCCGAAGAACGTGCCGGGGGGCCCAAAGGACGTGTCGAGACCAGCGAGACGGTGGGACCCGAGGCTCTCAGTGAGCTCTTTGTCCAGCCGGACCTGGTCGTTGCGACAGGACCTCGATCTCTATGAGCGGCTGGGCATCGACCGGGTGACTCTCTCCCTGCCCAAGCTGATCGAAGCAGGGCTCGAGCGGGCGATCGACGAGATCGTGGGCCGTCACCTCCGGGTCGACGGGGTCCTCTCCGGCGCTGCCTTCGACCTCACCGACCAGTCGGGATGGGCCGAGGTCCACGAGTCGATGATCATGGCGGCCGAGACGGCAGAGCGGCTGGGGGCGCACACGCTACCGACCGCCGGGGGGTCGGCCCGAGGGCGGGGATACGGGTGGGCGGTCGACCGGTTCTCCCGGGCCATCGAGCCGGTTGCGGCCGCGGCCAGGCCCCGGGGTGTGCGGATCGCCGTCGAGCCCACCCGCCCCCAGTTCGCCCACCTCGGCTTCGTGCACACCCTGCGCGATGGGCTGGCCCTCGCCCGTGAGCTCGATCTGTGGCTGGTGCCGGACACGACCCACGTCTGGTGGGAGCCCGACCTCACCCGTCTGCTGGCCGCCGGCGCGTCCCGCTTCGCCCTGTTCCAGGTGGCCGACCTGGCCTTTACCGGGCCGGTGCTCGAGCGCCTGGTGCCCGGCGACGGCGAGATCCCGATCGGGCCCCTGATGGACACGGTTGTGGCCGCCGGGTTCGCGGGGCCCTTCGAGGTCGAGGTCCTCGGAGCAGCCGTCGAGGCCGAGGGCTACGAGGGTGCCGTCCGCCGTTCCTACGAGCACCTTCAGTCCCTGGTGGCGGCACGATCGGCTTCCTGTCCGGCACCGGGCGCTGATACAGTACGGGAAAACAACTGTTAACCGGTCCGTCGCCCGCCCCGCCGCCGCTCACCCGAGCAGGTGGCCGCGCCAGGCGGACGCGCAAGGAGGGGTGTTCACCATGCCGTCACGAGATCTCGATTTCCCGGTGTTCGACGCCGACAACCACATGTACGAGACGCCGGATGCCTTCACCCAGTTCCTGCCATCGGAATATGACGGTCTCATCAAGTACGTCGAGGTCAACGGGCGTACCAAGATCGCAGTGAACAACCGCATCAGCGACTACATCCCCAACCCGACCTTCGAGGTGGTGGCCGCCCCTGGGGCCCAAGAGGAGTTCTTCAAGGTGGGGAACCCGGAGGGCAAGTCCCGGCGGGAGATCCTGGGCAAGGGGATCCGCGCCCTGCCCGGGTTCAAGGACCCCGAGCCGAGACTGAAGCTGATGGACGAGCTCGGGCTGGACCGGGCGCTGATGTGGCCCACGCTGGCCAGCTTGCTCGAGGAGCGCTTGCGGGACAACCCGCCCGCCACCCACGCCGTGGTCCATGCGCTGAACCAATGGATGGTCGAGCACTGGTCCTTCAACTATGAGGATCGGATCTTCCCGGTGCCCGTCATCACCATGTGCATCATGGAGGAGGCCATCAAGGAGCTCGAGTGGGTACTCGAGCGCGGGGCCCGCATCATCCTGATCCGTCCGGCGCCGGTCCCGGGCTTCATGGGCCCGCGGTCCATGGCTCTGCCCGAGTTCGACCCGTTCTGGGCGAAGGTGGCCGAGGCCGACATCCTGGTGGGGATGCACTCCTCGGACAGCGGCTACCAGCGCTACACGAACGAGTGGGAAGGCGTCCGCGACGGGGAGATGTTGCCCTTCAAGGGCGTGTCGGGTTTCGCCGCCATCACTGGTCATCAGGGCCGTCCCATCATCGACACCGTGGCCTCGCTGGTCGGCCACGGGTTGTGCTCGCGCTTTCCGACCCTGCGCTTCACGCCGGTTGAGAACGGCAGCAATTGGGTGCGCCCTCTGCTGGCCGACATGGAGCACGCCTGGGTATCGAGCCCGAACTCCTTCGACGAGCACCCGGTCGAGGTGTTCAAGCGCAACATCTACGTGCATCCGTTCCACGAGGAGGACCCCAAGGGCCTCATCGACTTGCTCGGTGCCGACCGCGTGCTGTTCGGCTCGGACTATCCCCACCCTGAGGGCATGGCCGATCCCATTACGTTCGTGGACGACCTCGAAGGTCTGCCCGAAAAGGATGTGGAGCTGGTCATGGGGGGCAACCTCAACCGGCTGATGGGCTTCGGTACGGCAGCCTGACCGTTTTAACTGCCCCCATTGGGAGTCGCTCGGCCACTGCACACGCATGTAGCTGTCCGAGGCGTTCGGTTCCACCGCTACGACGGCAGGGATCAGTCGGCCGCCGGTGTGTGGGCGTCACCGGGGTGAGAGCCTGGTCGCCTGGTTCGCAGACCCCGATGGGAGCACGTTGTCGTTGACGCAGTCTTCCCAGCCCTCGCCCAAGACGGGCTGAGCCGGCAGCTGAGCACGAGCTGAGGATCCCGGCAATCAATTGGAGCTGTCCGCCCGTGGGCCCACGACCACGGACCGACCCTTTTCCCACCGGCGTAGGACGAGGAAGCCGCCCTTCAGTGCGGCGCGGTCCCATTGGCCAAACCCCATCGTCGTGTCCGGAGTGCCCAAGGTGGCAGGCAGGCACTTCACCCGCTCGAGCGCCTCTTTGACTCCGGCCCGGGTCAGGCTCTCGGCGCCGGCCAGGCCCTCGACCAGCAGCCGGCCCATGTCGTCGCCCGAGGCCACGGTCATCGGGAACACCGAGTCACCATCGCTGCGGGCCGCGAGCAGGCTGCGGAGCCGGGGGTTCTGCTCCGACCAGGCGTCGACGTATGTCCAGCCCTCCCAGTCGGCCACCCATTCCGGGTAGGCGTAGCCGAACATGAGCGCGGAGTTCGCCACCACCGGGGGATGCCAGTCGGCGGCGGTGAGGGCCCGTCCCAGTGGGCCGGCGGAGAGGCCGAGCCCCAGGTAGACGAGCGCGTCGGTCTCCTGGCCGCGAAGGTCGTCGACGGTGCCGGTCAGATCGGTGGTCACCGGCGAGATGAGCGACTTCGCCGTGATCTGCAGGCCCAGGCGCATGACCGCGTCCTCGAAGAATTGCCCGTAGCGGGCGCCGATGGGCGACTGGTCCTGTACGAGCACCAGTCGGCGGCAGCCTTGGGCCTCGAGATGGTTGGCCAGCAGATGGGGCTCCTCCTCGAGCGAGCCGATCTGGTAGTGGAACATCCATTCGCTGCGGGTCCGATCGCTGCCCGTCCAGTTGCAGCACGGCACCTGGGCCTGGTCGGCCAGTTCGCGGGCGATCAAGCCGTTGTCGGTGATCGTCGGGCCCATGATGATCAGCACGTCCTTGGCTACCAGCCGTTCGAAGGATGCCGTCACCGCTGCCGCCGTTCCCCGTGGGAGCCCGTCGGACACCTCGGTGACGAAGGTGACCGGCCGGTCCAATCGGCCGCTGGCCACCGCCTGGTCGACGACCCGGCGCATCTCGCCGATCATCGGGCTCTCCGGCCCGGGATGGTCGAGCAGCACTCCGACCACGATGGGGGCAACGTCACTCATGAAGGTCCTCCGCTTTCCAGGGTGATCCAGCTTCCACCGGTCGAGGCCGATTGACGTACGGCGTCGACCACCTGCATGCAGGCGAGGCCATCTTCGAACGTGGCCGGCCGGGGGCCGGGCAGCGCCGACTTCCCCTCGATGGTGCGCCGGAAGGCACGCGCCAACATGATGTAGGGGGGAAGCTCCATGCGGGTCATGTCGGCCAGTCCGCCGACCGCCATGGCCTCGACATCGGGCAGGCCCAGGAAGGCCGGCGGGTCCAGGACTCGGCCGTCGGGACTCTCGGCATCGGCGACGTGAACGCCGTCGGGCGCGGACCACAGCGTTCCGGCGGTCCCGACGATCCGGTTGGCCGCGAAGGCGGGACCGATGGCCGACGCGCTCTGCATGAGCGAGACGTCGACACCGTTCCGCATGACGCAACGGATGTCGAAGCTGTCGTCCACGCCCAACGGCGGGTCGGAGATGGTGGGGAGCCCGGCGCTGACCGCCTCGACCTCGCCGCACCACTGGCGCAGGGCGTCGATCCGGTGCGAGCCGGAGGCACCGAGCCACCCCCCACCCGACGCCGGGTCGAACCACCAGTCGGGCATGGAAAAGGATCGCAGCATGGAGATGAACGACGCACCGAGCACCAGCTTCGGTGTCCCGACCAACCCCGATTCGATGGCCCATCCGATCAGCGCCTGTTCCGGCGACCACCGGAACTCGTGTCCGAGGCAGCCGACCACACCGGCGACCCCGGCCGCACCCACCAGCTGCTCGGCCTGGCCGGCGTCGAGGGTGAACGGCTTCTCGCACAGGACATGGCATCCGGCCTGGATGGCCTGGATGGCCAGGGGCGCATGGGTGGCCGGTGGCCCGGCGATGGAGACAACGTCGATACCGATGTCCAGCGCGTCGGCCAGGGAGGTGCAGGCGTGGTCGATGCCCAGGCGCTCGGCCCGACGGGCGGTGCGCGCCGGATCCTGGCCGACCAGGGCCACTACCTCGAAGCCGGCAGAGCGAAAGGCCGGCACATGGATTCGGGCCCCGAACGACGTCCCGACGACGGCGGTGCGCAGGCTCACGCGCGCCCGGGGGCCAGGCGGGGATCGCCCGCGGCCCGGTCGGCCGGGGGCCATCCCTCGACCAGGCCGTGCTCGGCGCAGAACGGCTGGCTCTCGATCAGGGACCCGTTCCTCGGCGGGTCCTTTGGATCGTCGGCCAGCCAGGCGATCACCTCGCCGCAGACCTCCGCCGGTGCGGCGTAGGCCAGGTCGAGTCCCTCCTGCTCGGCCACATGGAGCTGCATCCGCTCGGTGAGGATGAACCCGGGGTGGACGTTGTACGAGCGCAGGCCCCGGTCGCCGAGCTCGACGGCCAGGATGCCCGAGACCTTGAACAGACCGCCCTTGCCCACCGCGTAGCCGACGCCGTAGCTGCCCGTGTCGAGCGGGTCGGTGTAGGCCACGCCCGACGTGACGTTCAACACCGTTCCGCCGCCCCGTTCGATCATGCCCGGCACGAGTAGGGAGATCAGGGCAAGGGGGCCCATCACGTCGATATCGATCTCGTCTCGGAGGTCGGCCAACGAGAGGTCGAGGATGGCAGCCTGGGCGCCCCGCCCGGTGTAGATGGCGTTGTTGACCAGCACGTCGACGTGGCCCCAGTGCTCGATGACCTTTCCGACCGCCAGCCCAATGGACAGGGGATCGGTCAGGTCCAAGGCCAGCGGGAGGGCCTCACGCCCTTGGGCCCGGACCTGCTCGGCCGTGCTCTCCACGCTGCCGGGCAGCGCTCGACGAGTGCCGTCGTGGGACACGTCGAACCCGTCGCCTTCGCGAACCGTGCGGGCGGTGACGACCACGTCGAAGCCGGCCTTGGCCAGCGACACCGCCGCAGCCCGACCCACCCCCCGGCTGGCTCCGGTCACCAGCGCCACCTTCCGATCCTCTGTCATGGCTACCCCTTTCACTCGTGAACATCCGACTTGGCGGGCCGGGCCAAGGCTCATATGAGCCGTCCACCGGTCCGGCGCCTGGCCGGCTGTCGTTCAGCGACTACCCCTGTCCCACGGCGAGCCGTCCTCAGAAGGGTCGCTCGACCCCGACGACGGGTCCGGGGGTGAACGTGGCCGGCATGGTGACCACACCGGCCAGCTCCGGGTTTCCCTGGTAGAAGCGAGTGGCCTCTTGGTCGACCTGATAGTCGGGAATCCGGGCAAGGACCTCGCCCATGAGCACGGCGAACATGGTTCGGGCCAGGTGCATGCCGATACAGCGGTGGGGACCCACGCCGAAGGCCAGATGGGGATTGGGGGTCCGATCCAGCACCACCTGGTCGGGCCGGTCGAACACCTTCTCGTCGAAGTTGGCGGCCAACCAGCTCATCATCAGGAAGTCGCCCCGCTTCAGCTGCCGACCCCCCAGTTCCACGTCGGCCGCCACCGTCCGGGTCAGGGTCTCGTTGACCGAGGTGAAGCGCAGGAATTCCTCGGTCGCCGGCACCAGGAGGTCCGGCTCGTCAATGAGCCGCTGGCGCAGGTCGTGGTGGCTGTCGAGGTGGTACAGGGAAAGCGAAGTAAGCGAAGAGGTGGTGTCCAGCCCGCCGCCGATGAGGTTCCAGAGCACACCGATGAGCTCGTCGTCCCGCAGCCTGCGGCCGCCCTCGATCTCCAGCCTGACCAGCTGGCTCAAGATGTCGTCGCTGGCGTCCTTCCGGCGCTCTTCCGCGGTGCGCAGAAGCTCGGCCATCATCTCGGCGATCATGCTCTCTGAGCGGGCCTGACTCCCGGATTCGGCGCTGGAGGCGTTCACCGAGTGGAAGACCTGGGCGTAGTACGTCCAGCTGTCGCAGGGGAGTCCCACCATCTTCATGGTGAGGACGGCCGGGACGGCATTGGCAAAATCGGTGACCACGTCCATGCACCCATCGGCGATCTTCTGGTCCAGGAACCAGGTGGCGCACTGCTCGATGAACGGGCGATAGGCGGCCACGGCCGAGGGAAGCATGAAGGGATTCAGGATCCGCCGGAGTGAGGCGTGAGTCGGTCCCTCCACCTCGGCGATGAGCGCGGGAGGCACGCCGGGCATGCGCGGCACCCCCATGATCCCGATGTAGTCGATACCGTCAGGCGAGTCCTGCTCGTACTTGGAGGTGAAGGTGGCACCGTCCCTCGAGACGGCAGCCACTTCGTCGTAGCCGCTGACGATCCAAAAGCCCCCGTAGTGCGAGTTGTGGGCTACCGGGCACTGCCGGAGCTCCGCCCACTTCTCGTGGCGGTTGTCGAAGAACTCATCGGAATGGTGGTCGAAGTCCACCGACGCATCGTCGGTCACGCTCACAGTTGGGTCCTTTCGCCTCGGGTCAGCACATCAGGCCCGTCGGCCCCCACCCGCACGATCTCTCGGTGGAGGTAGCCGCCCGTGCCCTCAGCCGCCACCCACGATTGGACGCTGAGCACCGACCCTTCTTCGAGCGACGCCGACTGGCCCCGCCCGAAGCCGATCAACGGGGCCTCCGCCCCCAGGCCCATGCCGTGGGCCAGGGCGATCGAAGCTTCGGGCTCCCCGGTCGAACCCCACGCCCGGTATAGGTCGCTCCCGGTGTTGCCGGGCCGGCAGGCGGCCACCAGCGCGTCGAGACCGCGGTGGCACCGAGCGGCCAGGGCGGCCGTCCCAGGAGGTGGGGTCGCTCCTGCCGCCCGGGTCCGGGCCAGGCCGGCCTCGTAGCCGGCGAAGAGGGCGCCGGGGGCCAGGACTACCAGCTCGTCGTCGCCCACCGGCCGATCGCTGGCCAGGTTCCGGAACCGGACCGGGCCGCGTCGGGGTGTGGCGAAGGCCACGCTCTCGCTCGGTGGTGTGGGCGCGCCCATCCGGGCTACGCACTCGTCGTACACGCCCAGCAGTTCCCGCTCGGTCACGCCGGGGGCCAGCGCCAGCTCGAGGGCGGAGAGCCCAGCCTCGGCCAGTCCGGCGGCCACGGTGATACAGGCGATCTCGTCGGGCGTCTTGATGGCCCGGGCTCGGCCCAGCAACGCAGTGGCATCGGTCAGCTCGGCCTTTTTCGCTACCGTGGGCAGCACCTCAGCGAAGAAGGGGCTGAGGGAGTCGGTCCCGACCCGATCGGCGTCGGCCAGGCCCGGGATCTCTCCCAGCGCGGCCAAGAGGTTGGCCGGGTTCCAGAACATCCCGTAAAGATCCTCATGGCCGATCTCAGGAGGGATGCCCTCGTCCCATACCGACAGGAGATGCACCCGCTCGGTGGCGGCCACGACCACGCACACCGGGGCGAAGGGGAACGTGCCCGACCGCCAGAGCTGGCGGGCACCGGAGGCATAGCGTACGTTCCCCGAGCGACCGAGGACCACCGCGCCGAGCCGGGCCGCCTCCATGCCGTCGAACAGGCGCCGGCGACGCTCCTGGCGGAGCCGGGCGAAGTCGACGCGTGCGCCGTCCTCGAGCGCCATCACGCCGGCGTTCACCGGGTCACCTCGAAGGGGTCGTACCGGGTACCGCTGAGCGGCAGCCAGCCGTCGTCGGTCACGGCCACAATGTCCTCGGAGCGGTAGCCGGCCGCACCCTCGTCCCAGATCACCGGTTCGAAGACCACCACCATCCCCGGCACCATGACCAGCGACTCGTCGAATGCCTCACCCAGGTCGGTGCCGATCAACGGCATCTCGGCGCTGTCGGTCCCCACCCCGTGCCCCAGGTAGAAGTGCTCGATCCACGGCTTGACCCCGTCGTTGGCGGCGATGGCCGCCCGGCCCAGCTCCAGGGCGGTCACCCCCGGCTTCAAGGCATCGAGGGCGGCGTCCACCACCGCCCGCCACCGGCGGAACTGGGTGACCTGCCGATCCGATGGCGTCGGGGCCGAGCTGGTCAGCCAGGTCCGGCCGTAGTCCGAGGCGTAGCCGTGATGGGAGATGCCGGCGTCCACCCAGATGACGTCGCCGTCTCGGAGGATCCGGTCGGTGGTCGAGGTCGGGTAGGCCAAGTCGCCGTGGGTGGTCCAGGGCCCTTCGGCCCTGGTTGGCGCCATCACCTGCCAGATCGGGTCGATGGCGTTGGCCGTGGCCCCGAGCTCGAAGACCCGGCGCAGAAAGGTCCCGCTCAGGTCGGTCTGCCGGACCCCTGGTCGCAGGGTGTCCCGGGTGGCGTCCATGGCCAACTCGGTGATCCGCTGGGCCTCCCGGATGCACGAGACCTCGTCGGGCGTCTTGGTCACCTTGGCCGGACCGAGTACATCCCGGGCGTCCGACCAGGCGTAGCCGTCGAGGGCGCCGAGCATCGGATGGGTCTGCTCGTCGACGCCGAGCCGGGACCCGGCGGGGAACAACCGACCCAGGGCCTCCACCAGCTCGTTGATCCCGTCCTCCAGGTCGGGGAAGAGCGGCCCGTGGAGATGGTCGGGGGGGAGCTCGGGCGGCGCGCCGTCCCAATAGGGGGTGAACAAGAATGGGGCATCGGACCCCCGCACCACGACCGCGACGGCGCGGAACAGCCCGGCCCGCCCGCTGTCCTCGCCCGGACCGTCGACGCCGCTGGCGTAGGCCACCGAGCTCGACGAGAGGAGCACCAGGCCGTCTAGGCCCTGGGCCTCGAGGTGCTGCTGCAGACGGAGATGCCGGTCGGCGCGCATCCGGACCAGGTTCGGCTGGCCGGGTATGGGCAGCCCGGTGATCGTCGCCCCTGACGCCCAGTCGTCCACCGTCATCGCCCCTCCTCGCGCCGGACCCTGACCCACCCCCGGACCTCGGCCACCCTGGTTCGCGAAAATGGCGGTTGTCAAGTAGAGGATGGCCAGGAAAGGTCCAGCCCATCCGGCCATTGTCATAGCATTTACTATGACAATGGCGGGGTATGCGGGACGCAGAGCGAATGCGAGGTGTTCGCCTCGTCGTCGTCGGCGGTTCGTCCCCCTCAGCGCGGGATCGTGGCGACGACGCCCCCGTCGACGATCAGGTCGACCCCGGTCACGTAGGAGGCAGCATCGGAGAGCAGAAAGGAGACTGCGCCCACCATGTCGTCCTCGGCCCCGAGACGGGCCAGCGGCGTGCCCTCGAGGAGCACGGCCATCATCGGCTGGGCGTCCCACTCCTGACGGCCCATCGGCGTGTCGATCATCCCGGGCGACACGGAGTTGATGCGGGCACCCCGATGACCCCAGGGCGCAGCTGATCGACGGGCGAGCTCGATAACGCCTCGCTTCGCCCACCCATAGGCCATGCCCGGGTCCTCTGCCACCTGCTCAGCGCCGATGAAGGCCTTCTCGGCTCCGGGTGCCAACGGGTCGAGGAGGATCTCGCCGAGAGGCCCGGAGTCGGCCGTGGCGGTCAGGTGGGCGGCCATGGATGCGAACAGGACGGCGGCGCCCCCCGGGGCCATGAGCGACTCGAAGGCCGAGACCACACGGGCAGTGCCGGCGAGGTCAACGGCGAACATGAGGCGGGCGTCACCCATCGTCGGCGACACACCGGCCGCGTGCACCAGGGATCGGACGGGGCCGATCGCACCGGCGGTACGGGCTAGCTCGGCGACCTGGTCGTCCGACGTGACGTCGCAGGCCACCGTGGTCACCTCTCGGGAAAACAGGGATGGATCGATGGGGGCGACGTCGGCCAGGACCAGGTGACCCCCGGCGTCGGCCAGGTAACGGGCCAAGGCGAGGCCCATGCCCCGCGCCGCGCCCGTCACCACGTGCACGGCCTCCGGCGCGCCGTCTCCCGGCGGGGTCATCGTTGTCTCATGCAGTGGGTCCCGTCGGCGGTGCTATGGCCACCTCGGTGACTCTATTCCCATAGATAAATCTATGCCACTGGAGGTCACGGGGCAGCCAGCGGTCACGGAAGCGACGGGCGCGGGCAGGCTCAGGGGGCGAGGTAGGCAACCAGAGCCTCGGTGAGGCCCTTCTTGGCCTCTCCCGCGTCGGTCAACGAGCTGAGTTGGGCCTGGGTGTGGATCCCACAGAGGGCACCGGGAAGGAGACTGCGGACCCGCCGGAGCTTCGTCTTCGACGACACCAGGCCCTCCACCAGCTCGTCGAAGATCGTGGTCCATATCTGGTCAAAGCGCTGCCAGGCCTCCGCTGTGGCCGGGAACTCGTCGGCCAGGGCGCCCCGATCCCGGGGTAGGGACATGCGCAGGTTCTGGACAGCGCGTGCGTTTGGATCGTCAAACCCGATCCAGAGGCTGTCGACCATGACCGTGACCCGGCGAGCCAGCGACCCCTCTCGCTTGGGCGCGGCGGGAAGGTTGGAGGCCACCTTGCCGGCAACGTGGTCGACGACCGCGGCCCACAGGCCGTCCGAGTCGCCGAACTGGTGCTGGATCGTGCCCCAGGTGACTCCGGCTTCCTTGGCGATGAGGTTGGCGCTGACTGCCTCCGGGCCGCCGTTGGCGAGGCACCGCACGGCAACTTCAAGAATCTGTCGCCGGGTCTCCTGACCGCGTCGGTTCAGACGGTTCCCCTGTGCGCTGTAGTTCACAGGGGGAGCATAGGGGTCGTAGGGCTTTGCTCCCTCCATCACCAGGGTGGTGCTCACGACGTCGTCTAGTGTTGGCGCCGACCGGACCTGGAAACAGTGGTTCCACGCGTGGAACCACACCACAGTCCCGCCGATCAAGGATGAGGGGCGGACCAATTGACTGGAGGAGTCAGCAATGGAGATCAGTGGTTCAGCAGCGCTGGTGACCGGCGGGGCCGGTGGGCTCGGTGAAGCCACGGTGCGGCGCCTGGTGGCCGCGGGGGCGAGGGTCGTCATCGCCGACCTGGCCAAGGAGAAGGCGGAGGCATTGGCCAAGGAGCTGGGCTCGGCGGCCGAATTCGTGGAGACCGACGTGACGAGCGAGGAGAGCGTGACGAACGCACTCGATCGCGCCGCCGGACTCGGTCCGGTCCGGGTGGCGGTCGCGGTGCACGGCGGGTTCGGTGGCGGCGGCCGGACGCTGAAGTCCGATGGCAACCCCCATGCGCTCGACGACTTCCGCAAGGTGATCGACCACTACCTGGTGGGTACGTTCAACGTCCTGCGACTGTCGGCCGCGGCCATCGCCAAGTCGGAGCCCCGGGAGGACGGCGAGCGCGGTGTCATCATTAACACCGCGTCCATCGCCGCCTACGAGGGCACCATTGGCCAGGTGGCCTATGCCAGTGCCAAGGGTGGCGTCGTCGGGATGACCCTGACTGCGGCCCGGGACCTCGCCGTGGTCGGTATCCGCGTGGTGACCATCGCCCCGGGCACCTTCATCACGCCAGCCTACGGGGCCGCACCCGAAGTGGTCGAGGCGATGTGGGCACCGGTCGTCCCCTTCCCAAAGCGGATGGGGCAGCCGGCCGAGTACGCCCAACTGGTCCAGTCCATCGTCGAGAACTCATACCTCAACGGCGAGGTCATCCGGATCGACGGCGCCATCCGCTTCGGGCCTAAGAGCCCGAAATGACCCCCTGCCGGTGAGCAGCGGCCCAGGACCCGAGACCGGGAGCCCGCCCGGCCCGGGGCTGGCCCGCGGCCATGCCTTCGAGTCCCTCGACCTGAGGACGGTCGAGGTAGCCGGGGCCGACTGGGCTATGGAGATGGCGGTCACGCCGCAAGTCGTGAACGGTTTTGGCGTCCTGCAGGGCGGCCTGATGGCGACGCTCATCGACCTCGTCGCCGGCACTGCCCTGCTGCGCGGCGAGCGGGTCGGTCAGCGGGGCACGACGAGCGAGTTGCACATCAGCTTCCTGGCCGCCGCCCGCGTCGGCCCGGTCCGGGCCACGGCGCACATCCTGCGCCAGGGCAAGCGGAGCGCCGTGGTCCGGGTGGACGTGCATGACCTCGGCGCGCAGGACATCCACGTGGCCACGGCCACACTGACCTTTGCCGTGCGCCCGGGGGAGGGACCGGCCGACGCAGGGCCGTAGCGCGGTCGGGGGGCGGTTCTCGGCCAGGGGTACCGGCCCGGTGGGGCCAGTCAGCCCTGGGCGGGGCCGAAGTGTTCCCAGTTCCAAATCATCATCGACTCGAAGGGGGCGGCCAGCACCGGTCGGGCAGGTGCGGTCGACCAGACCCGCTCCAGGATCGGGGCCAGGCGCGCACCGACGGTGGCCGGGTCGTCGTCGAGGTAGCAGATGGTCATGCGGTAGCGGCCATCGGTGAACATCGGCCGCCGGACAGCGGGGGTGGTCCCGAACGTCCACGCCCCGGCCACACCAGGCACCGACACCAGCTCGGGAAGCACCTCGACGTGCATGCGCTGGAGGTAGTCCTCCTGGGCCGACGGGTCAGTGGGCTCCTCCACGATCAGGTAGATGCCCCGGTTCGGCCGGAACGGCACGACCTCGGGGGAGACGAGCGCCTGAGGGGCCACGTGAGCCTCCAGCAGCCGGAGCCCTCCCCGGTACTGGGAGGGCAGGGCCTGGGAGTACCGGCCGAGTTCGGCCAGGTGTCGGCCCAGTCTCAGGAATTCGTCGATCGTCTCGTCGACCGGGTTGCCCATCAGGTAGCAGACGACATGGTCGACCGCCGACCAGCTGTCGACCCCGGCCGCCCGAGTCGCTCGGCACGCCGGCGTCGAGGCCCACCGTTGCCCGAGCAGCATGCCGGGGAGCTGGTACTGCTCGGGCATGTGGTCGAGCTGGTGCCAAGCCAGGTAGGGCCGGTCGTCGCCGGTGGGCGAGCGGTGTGACAGCGAGAAGAAGCCAACCTTGACTCGGTTCATCGTTCCCCTGACGTGTCGAAGCCTCCGGCGCGGTCCCTCGCCGCATGCGCTACTTCCTAGTCGATGGGAACCGTGCTCGCCGCGCTTCCCAGACGGAACCGTGCTCGCCGGGCTCCCTATTCGATGGTGGGCCGGATCCTGTCCTCCAGGAAGGCCACCACCGCGTCGGAGAAGGCGTCGTTTCGGTCCCCAGCGATCATGTGGGCCGCGCCGTCGACGCCGACCACCGTGGCCCCGGGTATCTTGGTCAGCAGCTCGTCGACACCCTCTTGGGTCACGACGTCGCTGAGCAGGCCGCGCACCAGCATGGTGGGGACGTGGATATTGCTCATGGCGACGTCGAGGAGGCCGGCGAGACGGTCGGGGACGACCTCGGTCCGGCCGTGGCCGATGAACGCCGGGTCCCAGTGCCAGTACCAGCGGCCGTCGCGCTGGCGGAGTACCTTCTTCAGCCCCGAGGGGTTGACCCGCTTCGTCCGCTGCGGGGTGTAGGCGGCGATAGCCTCGGCTGCGGCCTCGAGGCTGTCGAAGCCATCCAGTCCCGACTGCATGAACACCCTGATCCGCTGGATGCCCTCCGGGTTGCTCTTTGCGGTGATGTCCACCAGGACGAGGCCGCTCGAGACGGTGCGGTCGCTCGTCCCTTCGGCCAGGAGGGCGGACATACCGCCGAGCGATGCCCCCACCAGCACGGGCGGGCGCCCCAACTGGTCGACGACGGCCAGGCAGTCCGCGCCGAAGGCGGTGAACGAGTAGTCGCCGTTGGGCGCCCACTCGCTGTCACCGTGGCCGCGGAGGTCGAGGGCCACCGTCCGCCATCCCTGAGCGGCCACCGTCTCGGCTGTCGACCCCCAGGCGTACCGGGTCTGACCTCCCCCGTGGAGGAGGAGCACCGGCGGATCGTCGGGGTCGCCGCGCACGTCGGCTACCAAGTGCAACCCCTCGAACCCCTCGAAGACCACGCGTTCAGCTTCCATCGCACCATCGTTGCACCCCGAACCGACCGACCGCTCAATGGTTGCATTCATTGAACTCGCACGTTACGTTGCCTTCGACGCACCTCCGCCCTCGGTGGCGGTCGGTGAGCGAAGGAGGGGGACAGTGCACAAGCGCCTGCGAATGTTCGGGGCCGTCGCCATCGCGGCGACCTCGGCCGGGGTCGGCACTTCGGTAGCCGCAGCCGGCGGGGCCGGTGCCGCTCCTGCACCGATTGTGGTCGGCGGGGTGTACGACGCGGCGCTCAACGCCGGCGCCAACGTCGGGGCACAGGCTGCCTTCAAGGCGTTCAACGACTCCGGTGGCCTCGCCGGCCGGAAGATCAAGTACGTCGGGACCGAGAACGACTCGTCCGTCCCCACCAATGACCTGACCGCGGCCAAGAACCTTGTCAGCCAGGGCGTGATGGCCATCGTGCCGGTGGTTACCTTCGGCTGGGTATCGGGCAGCGTCGCCGCCGCCGCCCACATCCCCTACTTCGGCTATTCGGTGACAGCCGAGTGGTTCAAGTCCGACAACGGCTTCAGCTACATCGGAACGAACTCGGCCACCGGCTCGACCAAGATCTTCAACCAGGCCGTCTTGGAGTGCGAGGTCGTGCCCAACGGGTGCAAGGGGAAAACGATCGCCATCCTGACCTTGAACGCCAGCTCGTCAATCCAGGCGGCACAGCAGTTCGCCCACGACTTTCAGCAGCAAGGGGCCAAGGTGGTGTCGCTCACCAACAACGTGCCCCTTCCTCCGGCCGTCGTGACCGACTACTCGCCCTTCGCCAACGCCCTACTCAGCTCCAACGGCGGGAAGGCGCCCGACATCATCCAGACGGAGGAGACGACGCAGGACGACCAGGGGCTGTGGACACAGCTCAAGGCCCTCGGCTTCAAGGGCACGTTCCTCAACTTCGAGCTGTACAACGCGTCGACCACGGCCGCAGCCAAGGGCGCGTACACCGCATTGGCCGGCAACTTCCTCTACTTCTCCAACTCCCCGCAGGCCACGGCCATGCGCGCGGCCATCTCCAAGTTCGACCCGTCGTTCAACCAGAAGACGGCGGCTTGGACCTCGGTGGAGAACGGCTACCTCTCGGCCGAGATGTTCATTGCCGCCATCGAGAAGGTCGGCCCCAGCGTGACCGGGCCCAAGCTCATCGCCGAGCTCAACAAAGGGTGGACGTGGCCTGGTATCCCCAACCTGGCCGGTTCGGTGACCTTCCCCGACGCTCATCTGAACGGCGCCGGGTGCGGGCTCATGGTCACCAGCGACGGGACGGCGTTCCGCACGGTCACCCAACCCCTCTGTAACCAGCTGATCCCCAACCCGCTGTACAAGCCGGGCTCCAGCTGAGGTTCGTCGCCCACTGGACCTCCTGGTCGGCGTGACCGTCTCTACCTCGATCTACCGGCCGGTCCAGTTCGGGGTGCGCTTCTCCAAGAACGCCACCGCGCCCTCCTTGGCGTCGTCGCTGCCGAAGACCCGCCTGATCTCCTCGGGTGTGGCCCAGCCCCGCTTGGGATCGTCGAGCACGGCCCGTCGGGTCAGGTTCTTGGTCGTCTGGATGGCGAGCGGACCGTTGGCGGCGATCGCCGCAGCCAATTCGAGCGTGGCTTCGATGAGCTGGTCGGACGGCACCACCCGGTTCACCAGTCCCAGTGCCGCCGCACGGGGCGCATCGATGTAGTCGCCGGTCAGTGCGATCTCCATGGCCAGCGCCAGGGGCAGTCGAGTGCCGAGCAGCGTCCCGCCCCCTCCGGCCAGCAGCCCCCGCTTGACCTCGGGCAGCCCGAACCGGGCCGTCTCGACGGCGACGGCCAGATCGGAGGCCAGCACCAGCTCGAACCCGCCGCCGACGGCGGCGCCGTTCACCGCGGCGATCACCGGCTTGGGGCACGGGTTGCGAAACAGGTTGAATCCCTGGCCCCCCTGGCCCCCCGTGCCTTCGTGGCCCCCGTCGCCTTTCTGGCTATCGGCCGACTCCGAGGGAGTCGTGCTCCCTGACCGGTCCGAGCCCTCGCTGAACGCCTTGAGATCCATGCCGGCGCAGAACACACGGTCACCTTGCCCGGTGAGGACGACCACCCTGGTGTCGTCGTCACGGGAGATCTCGTCGAACGCCTTGCCCAAGGCATCCAAGAGACCAGGATCGAGCGAATTGGCTGCCTGAGGCCGGTTCAGCGTCAGGAGCTGCACAAAGCCGCGCTGTTCCCGTTCAAGGTCCATTGTCGCACTACCCCCATGCCGTTCGCTCGGAACCGACACGGTAGCCCATCGACCCGACGGTCCATTCCGGCCGATGCGGCGGGTACCGCCGTGGACGGCCGCCATCGTGTCGCCCAGGCTCGGTACACTCTGGTCTATGCGAGTCATCGTTGATTTCGACCAGTGCGAATCGAATGCGTTGTGCATGGCGGCCGCCCCCGAGGTGTTCGAGGTGCGCGACGACGACTTCTTGTACGTGCTCCAAGAGGAGCCGCCCGAGGAGCTACGGGCGAAGGTCGAGGCTGCGGCTCGTTCCTGCCCGAAGACGGCCATCACCATCGAAGACTGAACTCGAGAGCTGTCATCCAAGGCAGGGCTCGAAGCCACACCGAGGACCGGGCGCCCCGCCACCGCGGTACCGGCCGTGCTCGGACGCTTGTCCGGCTCGGCGGCCGAATGTGCGGCGCCGAGACGCGGCATGCGAAGATCGGTCATGATCAGGGAGCAACGGCGTTCGCGCCGCATCGCCATGTCACCGGAGGAACGAGATGAGTTCCTCCTCGAGCAGCGCACGTGCCGGATGGCCACCGTCAACGCCACCGGCCCGCACCTGAGTGCCGTCTGGTTCGTGTGGGACGGCGACTCGCTGTGGGTCTCGTCGATCGTGAAGAGCCAGCGTTGGGCTGACATCCAACGCGACCCCCGGGTCAGCGTGATGGTCGACGCCGGTCACGACTTCGGCGAGTTGCGTGGGATCGAGATCATCGGGCGGGCCGAAGTGGTGGGGGAAGTGCCGCGCACCGGCGAGGCCAACGACGAGCTAGTCACCCCCGAGCGCCTGGCCGGCGACAAGTACGCCGGCGGCCGCTACCAGCACGACGGCCGCCATGCTTGGCTCCGGATCGTCCCCGAGAAATTCGTCAGCTGGGACTTCCAGAAGATGGGTGCGGCGTGACCCGACCGCTCCCGCAGCTCGCACCGGAGAACGAGTTCTTCTGGACATCGGGGGCCGACGGCAAACTCCGTTTCCGGCGCTGTGCCGTCTGCGGCTCCTTCCAGCACCCGCCCGGGCCGATCTGCCGGACGTGCGGCTCCGATCAGCTCGCTCCCGAGCCGGTCGCCGGGACCGGCGTGGTGGCCGGCTTCACCGTCAACGAGCACACCTGGACGCCATCGCTCCCGCCGCCCTACATCATCGCCATCGTGGCCATCGATGAGGATCCCCGGGTCAGGCTGACCACCAACCTGGTCGACGTACCCCTCCCCGAGTTGCGGGTCGGCAGGAGGGTCGAGGTCCGCTTCGAGCACGTGGAGGATGTGTGGCTCCCCGTCTTCACCCTGGCCTCGGATGGTCCGGCCGACGGTGCCCTCCCGGCCGAGGAGCCCACCGCCCCCTACGTGCGGCCGATGGCGCGGTCCGACAAGTTCGAGGACAAGGTGGCGCTGACGGGCATCGGCAAGTCGCGGATCGGCCGGCGTCTCGGAGTCGACCCGTTGGCCCTCACGGTGGAGGCCGCCCGCAACGCGGTGGAGGACGCCGGGTTGACCATGGCCGACATCGACGGCCTGTCGACCTATCCCGGCGGGGCGGCGGCGGGCGGCCATGCCGAGGGCGGGGTGACCGCCTTGGAGGAGTCGTTGCGGATCCGCCCCACCTGGATCAACGGGGCATCGGAGACCCCGGGCCAGGGCGGGTCGGTGGTGGCGGCCATGTTGGCGGTGGCCGCCGGTCTCTGTCGTCACGTGCTGTGCTTCCGAACAGTATGGGAGTCGACCTGGGCTGATCGCCTGCGCCAGCGTCCACCGACCGGCGGGGGTCGGGTCGAGGGGGACATGATGGCGTGGCGCATGCCCTACGGAGCGATGAGCGCGGCGAACTGGATCGGGATGAACGCCTCGAACCACTTCCACCGCTACGGGACGACCCGTGCCGCGCTCGGGGCGATCGCGGTCAACGCCCGGCGCAATGCCGGGCTCAACCCCGACGCCATCTACCGCGACCCGATGACCCTGGACGATTACTACGGGGCCCGAATGATCACCAGCCCCTTCGGCCTCTACGACTGTGATGTCCCCTGTGACGGGGCCATCGCCGTGATCGTGTCCGCCGTTGATATCGCCGGCGACCTCCGGCGGCCGCCGGTGCTGGTCGACGCCGTCGGTACCCAGGTCGTCGACCGGATCAGCTGGGACCAGGGGACGCTCCACCACGAGCCCCAGACGCAGGGACCGGCCGCCCACCTGTGGACCAGGTCATCACTTCGCCCGGGCGACGTGGACGTGGCCGAGCTCTATGACGGCTTTACCTTCAACTGCCTGAGCTGGATCGAGGCGCTGGGGTTCTGCGAGACGGGTGAGGCCGGCGACTTCCTGGCCGACCCCGGACGGATCGCCCTCGACGGCGAGCTTCCGCTCAACACCTTCGGCGGCCAGCTCTCGGCTGGGCGAACTCACGGGTACGGTTTCATCCACGAGGCCGTGGTGCAGCTGCGCGGCGACGGGGGGGAGCGCCAGGTAGAGGGGGCAGAGGTCGCCGTGGTCAGCACCGGCGGCGGGACCCCGGGCGGCGCTTTCCTGTTCACGACCGCCCGCTGACAGGGTCCGCTCAGTTCACGACCGCCCGCTCTCCGTGCGTACCAGGGTCCCTCACGCGTCAATGGTGAACGTACGCCGCTCGAAGAGCCACTTCCCGTCCACCTTCGACAACGTGTCGGCGTAGACACCCGAGGCGGTGATCTCCTGGCGCGGAGGGTCGCCGACCAAGGCGTACATCTGGACGTAGGCCTGGAGGGTGGCCTGGTCACCGTCGCCGTCGATCACCAGGTTGGTGGCCACGTGACGGGGGGCCCGCGCCGACGTGTGGAACGACTTTCCGAACTGCTCGAGAGCGGTGCGCCCCTCGACCACGAGCTCGCCGGCATCGAGCACGCCGCTCTCCACGAAGGCGCCGGCGAACCCCGTGCTGTCCCCGCTGTCGATGGCGTGGTTATAGCGAGCAGCCAGTTGTTGGATGGCCAGCTGGTCGTCGATCGTCAGTCCCATGTTCCCCCTGTCGGCCCGGACCCGGGCCGGCCAGACGCCACCCGGAATCACTGTTTTCCCGATGCTATAACTGTCGATGAGACCAAGGAGCACGTCATCGGGACCTCCGGGGAGACGACCACTACGCCCGCACCGGCACATCGGCCGTCGCTCGGCCAGCGGGTGGCCGACCTGGCCGAGCTTCCCCATCGGCCGGGTATGCCGATCTCGCCCAGCATCTCCCGGAGCGTCCCCCCCGAAGCATGCGACGTCGTGGTCGTGGGGAGCGGGGCGGCCGCCCTGTCGGCCGCCGCCGGGGCGCTCAGTGCCGGCGCCTCGGTGGTGGTGTGCGAGAAGGCGCCGGTGTCGGGGGGGACGACCGCTTGCTCGGGCGGGGTCGCCCACATCTACGGGAACACGGTCATGCAAGCGGCCGGGATCGCCGATCCCCGCGACCGGGCCTTGGCCTACATGACCAAGGTCAGCTATCCGGGCGCCTTCGACCCGGAGGCTCCCACCCTCGGCATTCTGCCGGCTGACTACGCGTTGCTCGAGGCGTATTACGACCGGGGCACCGAGGTCATGAGCCGGCTGGCCGAGCTCGGTGCGGTGCGCATGGAGGCGCCCTGGTTGGCCTGGGACGGCCAGATGTACCCCGACTACTACGAACCGCCGGAGAACGCCGCCGTCCGGGGCCGGGGCATCCAGGCGGTGACGCCCGACGGCGGAACGGCCAACGGCGGCGAGCTGGTCCGACAGCTGCTGGCCTTCGCTCGTAACCGGGGCACCGAGGTCCGCCACAGCCACCGGGTTGTCGACCTGGTCCTGGAGGGTGGGGCGGTGACCGGTGTCGTGGTCGACGACGGCATCGCCTGCCGGACCATCCTCGCCCGTGGGGGAGTGGTGTTCGGCTCCGGTGGCTTCGCCCACAGCCCCGAGCTCCGGGAGCGGTTCCTCCGCGGCCCCATTGCCGGCGGCTCGGGTGTCCCCTCCAACACCGGCGACCTGGTGGGGATCGGGACCCGGGCCGGCGCCTCGTTCGGCGGGATGCACAACGGGTGGTGGAACCAACAAGTCCTCGAGGCGGTCGACGACTACGCCCACTCAGTGCTCGACGTCTGGGCCATGCCCGGCGACGGCATGCTGTCGGTGAACCGGTTCGGGGTCCGGGCCGTCGACGAGAAGCGAGAGTACGAGTCCCACGGGCGCGTCCACCACGAGTTCGCCGACGACGAGTACGTCAACCGGGTCATGTTCATGGTCTACGACGGCCGGACGGCAGAGCGCTTCGCGGGGCGGTACCCGATCCCACCGGCCGGCGCCGTGGCCGACCATGTCGTCACCGGCATCGGCACGTCCGGCTTGGCCGATGCACTCGCCGACCGGCTGGCTCGGCGGGCGAACGGCGCCATGCCGGCCGGCATCGCCCCGGTCGCCCTCGCTCCCGGGTTCGCCGAGACCCTGCGGTCGACGATGGGCCGATTCAACGCCATGGCCGAAGAGGGCCGTGACCGGGACTTCGGGCGAGGGTCGAAGGCGGTGGAGTTCGCCTTCCACGGGCCGCCGGCCCCGGACAACCGGCTGCCCAATCCGCTCATGCACCCCCTTGACCTGGACGGGCCCTTGTTTGCCATCTCGGTGGTGGGCACGACGTTCGACACCAACAGCGGGCCTCGGATCGGTACCGAGGGCCAGATCCTGGGCACGGCCGGGCCGATCGGAGGCCTGTACGGGGCGGGCAACTGCGTCGACGGCATCTTCGGCGAGGGCTACCCGGGCGGCGGCTCGACCATCGGCCCTGGCATGGTGTTCGGGTTCCTGGCCGGGGCCCACGCCGCCCGTCGGTCCCCCCGGGCCCGGTCAGCGCCGTGAAGCTCGCCTATCAGGACCGAGCCGCCCGGTCAGCGGGCACCCCTGCTGTCGTCCTCCACCGAGAGGGCACAACGTCGATCGACGAGCCCGCCGCGGCGGCGCTGAACCGCGCCGGGGTGGTGCGGGTGGTCGCTCCCTACGGCGACTGTGCGTCGTACCCGAGCGGCATGGAGGCCGGTGGCATCTGCTGGTACCGGGTGCTGCCCGGCCTGGCCGGGACTGATCCGATCTCGTTGGCCAAGGCGCTGGTGCAGGTCTGCGATCTGCTCGACGACCTCGACCTCGACCGGCCCGCGCTCATCGGCTGGGGCCAGGGGGGCGTCGTGGCCGTGGGCGCGGGCCTTCTCCGGGGCGCCGACGTCGGGTCGGTGGCCAGCGTGGACGCCCCGGCCGGTCATCTCGAGCGCCTGCCGGCCCTGGCCCTGGCCGCCCGTCCCCGGGCCCCCATCTTGCTGGCCGCCACCGACCCGTCGGCCACCCCGACCCTCTTGGAGCAACAGCGGGTTCTCGGCGGTGGCGACGCGGCCGTGTCCACCTGGTGTTGCTCGGCCGGCGGGAGCCCGGCGGAGCGGGAGAAGGCGGTGGCCGAACTGATCGGTCCGTGGCTCGAGAAGTCGACGGGGCCGCCGACGACGATCAGCGCACAAGGGGGACGGCCATGACCACGTTGCACCCGATCCACCTCGTCTCGAACCTGGATGTCCCCACCCAGTGGCGGCTGGGCTCGGCCTTCGTGCCCAAGGGTCGCTACATCGACCCGGAGTTCTTGGAGCTCGAGCTCGACCGGCTTTTTCCCCGGACGTGGCTGAACGCGTGCCGGGTGGACGAAGTGGAGCACATCGGGCAATACGTCGACTTCGAGATCGGGGACCAGTCGATCATCGTCGTCCGTACCGAGCACGGGTTGAAGGCCTACTTCAACGCCTGCCGCCACCGCGGCACGCGGCTGGTGAACGGGCAGGGACGGATCGGCGAGTTCCGCTGTCCCTTCCACGCCTGGCGCTGGAACCTCGACGGGTCGCTCAAGTTCCAACCTGACCCCGAGCACTTCGAGCACCGGAGTGCCGAGGATCTCTGCCTTCCCGAATGCCGGATCGACACCTGGGGCGGCTGGGTCTTCGTCAACCTGGACAACCGGGCCGAACCCCTGGAGGACTTCCTCGACCCGGTGCCCGAACGGCTGGACGGGTTCAAGCTCGAGGACATGCGCATCGCCTGGTACAAGTCGTTCGTTCTCCAGGCCAACTGGAAGACGGCCCTGGATGCCTTCATCGAGAGCTGGCACGTCCCCGGGACCCACCCGCAACTCCTGCGCCCCGACAAGCATTCGTCGCCGCCGACTATCGCCGAGTCAGAGAACTATCCGTCGACCTTCAACGAGCTCTTTCGCCTTCATTCCCGCCATGCCGACCTCTTCCGGTACGGTCCCGACGGCGACGCGGCCAAGCTCCGGGCCGCCTACGGCGTCGACCCGGGGGCCATCTACCGCAACGTCGACTACAACCTGCGCGAACTGCGCGCCCTGTATCTGCGTTCCGACCTGGCTGCGGCGGCCGAGCTCCGAAGCACCGACGGGGCCGACGGACCCGACGGGAACGCCATCTACCAGCGCCTCCGCAAACAGCACGCCCGCGCCGTCGGCATCGACTACCCCGAGGTGACCCAGGAACAGCTGAAGGCGGCCATGTACGACTGGCACGTCTTTCCCAACACCGTCTTCCTCATCGACATGGCCTGCTGCCTGACCTACCGGGCCAGGCCCAACGGCATGGACCCCGACAGCTGCGTCTTCGACGTGCAGGGGCTCGAGCTGCCTCCCGAAGGCGGGCTGCCCACCGCCGCCCCGCAGTCCTTCGACGACTGGCACGACGGCGACGTGGGAGAAGTCCTCACTCAGGACTTCTCCAACATGTCCGAGGTGACGGCCGGCATCCACTCCCGCCGGTACGAAGGCCACCGTCTGAACACGGCCCAGGAGATGACCATATGGAACTATCACCGGGCCATTGACGGCTACCTGTTCGATTGAGCGAGCGGCAGGTCGCACCCGAGGGACGACGACGGAAGGGGAACGGTGACTTCTCTGACGGCTGACTCGAGGCGATCTGAATTGGAGGGGAGCTGATGGCCGGGTTGGAGGCACGGCGGGTGGTGTGCGGCAGGACCGAGGCCGGCGGGTGGGGCGTCGTCCACGACGGACCGGCCACGGCCACCGAGCACTACCAGATCCAAGGGGCGTCCTTCGACCTCCTCAACTTCTGGGCCGACGACGAGCTCGGCCTCGACCCGAGCGACCGATCGGCCCGGGCCAACCTGGCCGAGATCTTCTCGCTGGCCCCCGGGGCCACCAGGTTCCTCGTCGAGTCGATGGGCCCCACGGCCGAACCGAGCGGCTGGCACCGCACCAATACCATCGACTACGAGTTCTTCCTCTCCGGCAAGATCGACCTGTTCATGGAGGACGGGAGCTCGGTCACGCTTCAGGCCGGGGACGTGAACGTCCAGCTGGGCGGGATGCACCAGTGGTGGAACCGCTACGAGGAGCCCTGCGTCTTCCTCCTGGTGATGATCGGGGTGGCGAGCGACGAGGTGCCCGACGTACGGCCCGACTGAGCCCGGGATCCGGGGCGGCCCGGTGATGGACGAACCGGGTGGGTTGTGAGAGCGTAGGGCGCTCCGATCGAAACAGGCGTTCTCACGCAAGGCGAGCAGGACGATCGAGCAGGACCAGCGAGCAGGACAATGGGGAACAGGAGGTTCAGATGACATCGGTGCCGGCCGAGGAGGGCGTGCCCAACGGGACACAGATCCACCACGTGGCTACGAAGGACCCTGACGGCATCGCGGTGATCTTCGTGGCCGAGGACGGCAGCGAGCGGCTGGTCACCTGGCGGGAGCTCGACCATCGCTCGACCCAGCTGGCCCGGGTGCTGGCCGAGCGGGGCCTCCAGGTCGGGGAGTACCTGGCCATCTGCCTGCGCAATTCGCCCGAGCACCTGATGGCCTGTTTCGCCGGGTGGAAGGTGGGGGCGGTGGTCGTCCCGATGCGCTGGGACCTCCCCGACTGGGAGCGAGGCCGCGTGCTGGACACCATGAAGCCTCGCCTGATCATCGACGCCGAACACGCCGACCTGTTCGACCAGAGCCGGTCGGCGCCGACCGAGCCGCTTTCCGAGGTGACCCCGCCGCACGGCTGGGGCGTGTGCAGCTCGGGCTCCACCGGGACACCCAAGGTGATCGTGATGACCAACCCGGGGACCTTCATCGAGGGGAACGGCGTCTCGACGGTGGTCGAGTCCTACGGGCCCCTACCCGAGCCCCAACGGGTCCTGGTACCGGCGCCGCTGTACCACACCAACGGGTTCACGGCCCTCAGGAACCTCATGGCCGGGGTCCAGGTCGTGCTGCTCGAGCGGTTCAACGCGCCCCGCATCCTCGACCTGATCGAGCGCCATCGGGTGACCGGCTTCATCGGGGCGACCCCCATGCTCCAGCGGCTGGCCCAAGTGCCAGGGATCGACCAGCGAGACCTCTCGTCGCTCGACTGGGTGCAGCAAGGGGCGTCGCCCTTGCCCGTCTGGCTCGGCCGGCGCTGGTGCGAGCTGGTGGGACCGGAGCACTTCTTCTTGAGCTACGGCGCCTCGGAGGGGCACGGTCTAGCCATCTGCCGGGGTGACGAGTGGCTCGAGCACCCCGGGACGCTGGGGCGCGGCTTCAACGACACGGAGATCGAGATCCTCGATGCCGACGGGAACCAGCTGCCTGCCGGCGAGGTGGGCAGCATCTACATGCGCACCCCGACCGGTCCGGCCGCGTCCTACGTCGGTGACAACGTGACCCCCATGGCCCGCACCGATGACGGGTTCGTGACCGTGGGCGATATGGGCTGGCTCGACGCAGACGGGTTCTTGTACATGGCCGATCGTCGGGTGGACATGATCGTCACCGGCGCCGTCAACGTGTTCCCCGCTGAGGTCGAGGCGGCCGTCAGCGAGCACCCGGCCATCGCCGACGTCGTGGTCATCGGGCTGCGCGACCCGGAGTGGGGTCGTCGGGTCCACGCCATCGTCCAGCCGGTCGACCCCGCCAATCCTCCCGCCCCCGACGAGGTGATCCGCTTTGCCAAGGAGCGCCTGGCCTCGTACAAGGCGCCGAAGACGGTCGAGCTCGTCGACGCCCTGCCCCGGAGCGACGCCATGAAGCTGAGCCGGGCCGCGCTGGCCGCCGAGCGCGACGGGCCCGAGCCCGAGGCCGGGACCGGTTCCCACGCCCCGGTCTGAACGGCCGGCGGCCCGAGAGCGCACGATCGTTCACGCACAGCCCCGCCAACGCACACAGCCTCGACAATCAACACAGCCTCGACAATCAACACAGCCTCGACAATCAACACAGCCTCGACAATCAACACAGCCTCGACAACAACACAGGAAGAGAGCACCATGCCGGAGAACGAGCGCAGGCCTGAGTACCAGTACATACAGTACGAGCAGCTCGAAGAGGGTCGGGTGGTCCGGATCCTGCTCGACCGGCCCGATACCCGGAACGCCCAGAACCGTGGTCTCCTGGTCGAGCTGGACCATGCCTTCGGCCGGGCCGAGGAGGACGACCAGGTGCGGGTGGTCATCCTGGGCGGCACCGGCCCGCTCTTCTCGTCCGGCCACGACATGGGCTCGGCCCAGGCCATCGAGGACCGGACCACCCACCCGACCAGCACGATCAACGGGGCCACCCGGGAGGGGGCCGAGGCCCGCATGCTCCAGGAATGGCACTACTACTTCCAGAACACGCTGCGGTGGCGCAACCTGCGCAAGATCACCATCGCCCAGGTGCAGGGAACGGTGTTCGCCGCCGGGCTGATGCTGATGTGGGCCTGTGACCTCATCGTGGCCGCCGAGAACGTCCTGTTCGCCGACGTCGTCGGGACACGGCTGGGGATGTGCGGGGTTGAGTACTTCGGGCACCCGTGGGAGTTCGGGCCACGGAAGGCCAAGGAGCTCATGCTCACCGGCGACGCCATCGACGTCGCCGAGGCCCACCGCCTGGGCATGGTGAGCAAGGTCTTCCCCACCGACCAGCTCGACGAACGGACCCTGGCCTTCGCCCGCCGCATCGCCGAACGACCGACGGTCACCGCCCTGCTCATCAAGGAGTCGGTGAACCAGACGGTCGACAACATGGGCTTCTACAACGCGCTCCAGGCATGCTTCACCCTGCACCAGTTGAACCACTCCCACTGGGCCGAGGTCCACGAGAACAAATACCCGGTGGCTGTCCCCGAGGACGGCGTGGCCGACTGGCGCAACGCGCCGCCCGTCCGCCTGGCCGTCCCCGATGCGGTCGAGGGCCCCGTCCCGGCTCGCTGAGCGAGGACTGCACTCATGTTCGTGGGAGACTTCGCCGCCACCGCGCCGGACCGGGCCGCGGTGGTCATGGGCAGCTCGGGTCGGTCCATCTCCTACCGGGAGCTCGACGAGCGGTCCAACCAGTTCGCCCGGCTCCTGTGGGGGCTCGGGCTCCGCCGCGGCGACCACTACGCGGTGATGATGGAGAACCACCCCGCGTACTTCGAGCTGGTGTGGGCGGGCATGCGCTCAGGCCTGTACGTCACCGCGGTGAACTCGCACCTCACTGCGACAGAGGCGGCCTACATCGTGAACGACTGCGGGGCGACGGTACTGGTCACGAGCGCGGCCCTGGCCGCGGTGGCCGACGAGCTGCGCGCCCTGACCCCGGCTGTGGAGCACCGGTTCATGGTCGACGGGGTGACCCCCGGGTACCGGTCCTACGAGACCGAGACGGCCACGCAGTCGACCGCTCGTCCCGACGTCGAGGTACGGGGGATGGTCATGCTCTACAGCTCGGGCACCACCGGGCAGCCGAAGGGGATCGAGTTCCCGCTCCCCCCCGAGGACTCGCCCCTGGGCGAATGGGAGATCGGCGAGCACAGCCGGGCCCGCTACGGGTTCGGCGAAGGGATGGTCTTCCTCAGCCCCGGTCCCCTCTACCACGCAGCCCCCCTGCGGGTCTCCCTGGGCGTCCACAGCGTGGGCGGCACGGTAGTGGTCATGGAGCGGTTCGACCCGGCCGGGGCGCTCGCCCTCATCGAGCGGGAACGGGTCACCCACAGCCAGTGGGTGCCCACCATGTTCGTCCGCATGCTCAAGCTGCCCGAGGAGGAGCGGACGGCCTACGACCTCTCGAGCCAGCGAGTGGTGACCCACGCGGCCGCGCCGTGTCCGGTGCCGGTGAAAGAGCAGATGATCGCCTGGTGGGGCCCGATCATCGAGGAGTACTACGCCGGGACGGAGAACGTCGGCAGTACCTCGATCACCTCGGAGGAGTGGTTGGACCACAAGGGTTCAGTGGGGCGCCCGGCCCGGGGTGCGAGCATCCACATCTGCGACGACGACGGAGACGAGCTCCCGACCGGCGAGGTCGGTGCCGTCTACTTCGAGGACTCCGAGGCCACCTTCGAGTACCACGGCGACGCGGCCAAGACCAGCGGCGTGCAGCATCCCGACCACCCGACATGGCGGTCGCTGGGTGACATCGGGCGGGTGGACGACGAGGGCTACCTCTACCTGACCGACCGGCGGGCCTTCATGATCGTCTCGGGCGGGGTCAACATCTATCCCCGGGAGATCGAGGACGTCCTCCTCGCCCACCCCCGGGTCCTCGACGCCGCCGTCTTCGGCGTACCAAACGAGGACATGGGCGAGGAGGTGAAGGCGGTGGTCCAACCGGTGCGGTGGGAGGACGCGGGCGACAAGCTCGCCGCCGAGTTGTGGGCGTGGTGCGACGGCCGGCTGGCCGGGTACAAGCGTCCCCGCTCGTTCGACTTCGACCCCCAGCTGCCCCGGCTCGACAACGGCAAGCTCTACAAGGGGCCGGTGCGCGACCGCTACTGGGTGGGCCGGTCGGACGGGTTGGTCTGAGCGCCCGGGTCGGACCGGTTGGTCTGAGCGCCCGGATCGGACCGGTTGGTCTGAGCGCCCAGGTCGGACCGGTTGGTCTGAGCGCCCGGGTCAGACCGGTTGGTCCTCAGTTCGTCCGGTGCACGGGGACGTTGCCGTAGCCGGCCACGTTCGACATGTGGACCCGGGTGGTGCCGGCCTCGTCGACCTCGAAGTGCGGCCACCGCTTGGCCAGTTCCTCGATGGCGATGCGGCTCTCCATGCGGGCCAGGGCCGCCCCCAGGCAGCTGTGGATGCCATATCCCAGTCCGAGGGCCAGGCTCGGGGTCCGGTCGACGTCGAAGTTGTCGGGCTTGTCGTAGAAGCGCTCGTCCCGAGTGGCCGAGCCGGTGATCAGGATGGTGGGGTAGCCGGCCGGGACGTTGACTCCGCTGTAGACGGACTCTTGCACCGAGAACCGGCCCTGGTATTGCGAGGGCGGGTAGTAGCGCAGGATCTCCTCCACCGCCCCGGGAATCTTGCCCGGGTCGTCGACGACCTTCTTGTACTCGTCCTGGTTGCGGTGGAAGAGGACGGCGGCGTTTCCCACCAGCTTGGTCACCGTCTCGGCCCCGGCCCCTCCGAGGAGGCCGGCGAACCCGGCGATCTCCTCGTTGTCCAGCCGGGTCATCTCGCCGTCGCCCCGGTCCACCTCCACCTGGGTGAGGCGGGTGATCATGTCGTCGCCCGGGTTGCGCCGCTTCTCGTCGGCCAGCCCGTACCAGTAGATGCCACCATCGATGCCGGCCTGGATCCCCTCGGGGGTCGGGTCCATCTGCCCGGGCTCGCGGTGGAGCGACAAGTCGAGCCAGTGGCGGATCTGCTGGCGCTCGCCCTCGGGCACGCCCAGCATCCGGGAGATGATCTCGACCGGGAACGGGGCGCTGAAGTCGGCCACGGCGTCGAAGGAGTCGGCGTCGTCGAACGGAGCGAGGAAGGACTGGATGACCTCTCGCACCATGGGCTCGAGGGCCCCCACGGCCCGGGGGGTGAACACCCGGCTGACCAGGGCGCGGAGCCGGTCGTGCTCGGGCGGGTCCATCATGATGATGGACCGGTACATCCGGACGACCTCGGGGTCGGTGTTCAAGGTGGAGAGGTCGACGCCGTGGCTGCTCGAGAAGGTCTGCCAGTCCTTGTGGGCGGCGCAGACGTCCTCGTGGCGGAACAGGGCCCAGAAGCCGTACTTCTCGTTGAAGTAGACCGGTGCCTCATCCCGCATGCGCCGGTACAGGTCGTAAGGGCTGTCGAAGTACTCGTCCGAGAACGGATCGAACTCGAGCGGCGCCTCGCTCACTGCGACATCAGACATGCTGTCCCTCCCCGGGTCGGACGATCACTTCGGTCAGGTCACGTGCCCACATGGTATCCGTAGAGAGAACGACCATGCTCCCGGGTCAGGGCCCGTCGGGGCCCGCCGGGGCCGGAGCAGGAGCGGGGGAAAGGTTGTCCGGCATGACCAGGATCTCCTCGATCCGTGCCCCGCTGGCCAGAACACGGAGCACCTGTTCGGCCATGTCCTCGACGGTCATGACCGCTTCGGCCGCCGGGTAGCCCTCAGTCGACCAGCGGTCGAACATCTCCCCGGTCAGGACCGGGTCCCAGCTGTCGGCGAACTCGGTCATGGTCGGACCGACGATGAAGGTCGTCACCCGGAGCCACGGGTACTCGCCCCGCAGCCCCCGGGCCATCTCGTGCAGCGCGGCCTTGGTCGTCGTGTAGGGCACGAGGCCCGGATAGGGCCGGCCGACCGAGCTCGATCCGAGGAACATGAGGCGCCCACCCGAGGCCTCAAGGTGGGGCAGGGCGGCCCGGGCCACTTGGGAGGCCCCGATGACGTTGGTCTCGAGCAGCTCGCGCCACACGTCGCCCGTGGCGTCGTGGCTCCGGGTGAGCGGCGAGGTCCCGGCGCCGTAGACGACGGCATCCAGGCCGCCGAAGCGCTCGACCGTACGAGCCACCGCTTCGGCGCACTGCTCGTCGTTGCGGACGTCGCAGCGGATGGCCAGAGACCGGCCACCGGCCTCGGCCACCGCCGTCTCCAGCCGGTCGGTCCGGCGCGCCGCGAAGGCCACATCGGCTCCGGCCGCCGCCGCTTGGAGCCCGACCGATCGACCGATGCCTGACGACGCTCCGACGATCAGGATGCGATGTCCCTTCAGATCGGTCATGTCCCCCGTCCTCCTCTGACGTCTGCTGCGGCTGGGCCGCTAGCGAGAGGATGGTAGCGGCTGGGAAGTACCGCCGTTCGCAGCGCGGCCGCCCGAGGAAGGCGGCGCCGGCGCCGAGCTCAGCCCAGCTGGTCGGCCAGGGACATGAGCTCGGCCATGGCCTCGAGCTGCTCCAGGTAGTGGGGCAGGGAGTGGTGCACGAACCGTAGTTGCAGGCTGGTGGCGCCAACCTGGACGAGCCGGTCGACGATCCGGCGGGCGCTGTCGGGATCGCCCGACGGGTCGACCGGTGGGCCGTTCGACAAGATGACCTCGAGTGGGCTCCGGCGAGCAGCCCAGGCCGCGGTCTGCTTGGCGTCGGCGATCAAGGCACCCATCTCGGCCACCCGGAGCCCGAAGGGCACCCACCCATCCCCCAGCTCGACGGCGCGGCGAAGGGACCGGGCCGTCCGCCCGCCGATCCACAGCGGCACCACCGGCTGGCGGGCGCAGGGATCGACGGCCATGCCGGAGAACCGATAATAGGGACCGGAGTACTCGGGGAGTGGGTCGGACAGCGCGGCCCGCAGGGCCGAGAGGGCGTCGTCGGCCCGCGGCCCTCGGTCGTCGAAGGCGGCCCCGAGCAGCTCAAACTCCTCTCGGAGCGAGCCGACGCCCAGCCCCAGGATCACCCGTCCTCCGGTCACCTGGTCGAGGGTGCCGTACCGCTTGGCGATCTCGAGCGGGTGGTGGTACCCGAGGACGAGCACGTTGGTGCTGAAGCGGATCCGGGTGGTCACCGCGCCCAGGTACCCGAAGGTGGCCAGGGGGTCCCAGTACCGGCTCCCGCGCACAGCGGCGATCTCGGTGGGAACGACGACGTGCTCGCTGCAGGTCAGATGGGAGTAGCCGAGCCGGTCGGCCACCTTGGCCAGGGTGGCGACGTCGTTGATCGAGCCGTCCGCCTCCCAGGACGCGTGGGCGTCGGGCAGCATGGTGAGCACAGGAGTGGTGATGCCCACCGCCAACGGTCGCTCCCCTCCGTCGACTTGAGCCACCTGGCTGTCTCCTTCTGACCGATTGGTTCTGACCGATGGGTTCCGACCGGGCGCCACGTTCGGACGGAGCGACGCTACCACCGCGGTTCTGACGTTTAGGCGGAGCGAGACACGCACCTCAGCGCTTCTGTCCACCCGCCGGTAGTGTCTTCAGCCTCATGAAGCTCCGAGCGACGTATCGGGCCCCGGGCGCCTCCCGGTACCGGCAACCACGTGGCGCCTGGGATGTGCCGACGCTCGACACCCTCATCACCTCCCGCCCGGTCAACGCCGGGCCGGCGGTCGTCGACGGCAAGCACAGGTTCGACGCAGCCCAGCTCGAGGACATGGTCGCCGGACTGGCCGGCGGCCTCCGGCAGCTCGGCATCCGCCGCGGCGACGTCGTGACCTGGCAGCTCCCCAACTGGTTCGAGGCACTCGTACTCTTCCGCGCCTGTTGGCGGTGCGGTGCCGTGGCCGCGCCCCTCCACCACCAGATGGGGGCGGCCGAGGTCGAGCACATGGTGGAGGTGCTCGAGCCGGCGCTGGCGCTCGCGTCGCCCGCGCTGCCCCTGGCCGGTCGGGACGGGGTCGTCCTCGTCCGCGCCGGCGAACCCCGCTTCGACCAGCTGATGGGCGGGCACCCGGTGTCCGTGAGCCCCAACCGCCCGTCCGACCTGGCTGTGGTCCTGTTCACCTCCGGGTCGACCGGGCCGCCGAAGGCCGTGCTCCACACCCACCGGGGCCTGGCCCACAAGTCGCTCGTCATGACCGGGGTGCACGGCCTGTCCGGCGGCGACGCCGTCCTCATGCCGGCACCCATGGCTCACGTGTCCGGGTTGCTCAACGGCATCCTCGTTCCCGGTACCGCGGCCATGCGCACCGTGCTCATGGAACGATGGGAGGTCGAGCGCGGCCTTCGCCTCATGGGCGAGGAGCGCATCAGCTTCATGATCGGGCCCCCGACCATGTTCACGGCCATCATGGAGGCACCGGGCTTCAGCCCAGCGAAGGTGGCGAGCATGCGGGTGGTGTCGAGCGGGATGATGGGCGTGAGCCCTGCCTTCATCGAGGCGGCCCACGAGGGACTGGGGGCCATCGTCAAGCGCAGCTACGGGTCGACCGAGGCGCCGACCGTCTCCACCTGCACCAACCTCGATCCCCAGCAACGGTGCCGGGACACGGACGGTCGGGCCGTGGGGCAGGCGGAGCTCCTCGTCGCCGACCCGGCCACCGGGCGCCCACTTGGCGCCGGGGAGGTGGGCGAGGTCCTGATCCGGGGGCCCGAGCTGTTCGCCGGGTATGCCGACCGCGCCGAGACGTCGGCCGCCACCCACCGGGGCTGGTTCAAGAGCGGCGACCTCGGGGTCCTCGACGACCAGGGCTGGCTGACCATCACCGGCCGGATCAAGGAGCTGATCATCCGGGGGGGCGAGAACATCTCCTCGGCCGAGGTGGAACGGGCCCTCGAGCTCCATCCCGGGATCTCCCAGGCCGTCGTGGTCGGCCGTCCCGATGACCGGCTGGGAGAGCGGGTGGTGGCGTTCGTCATCGGCCGGTCCGAGATCGACGTGGCCGAGTGCCGCCGCTGGTTCGCCGAACAGGGCGTGGCCCGGTTCAAGACCCCTGAGGTGGTCGTACCGGTGGACCAGATCCCGCTGCTTGCCGCGGGCAAGCCCGACCGCAGCGCGCTCAAGGCACGGGCGGCGACCCTCAACCAGGTGGACCAGTCAGCCCGGTGACACACCTTCGGACCGGCGGTTGGTCACCGCCGTGCCTCGCCACTGTGAGGCACGGCGGCAACCCCATGGCGGCCGAACATGGCCGCGGCAGTGGCTCTGGTCGAGGGCGGCGACCATGGCCGGGGGCACCTCCGAGGTCCAGCGGACGATCATCGGCGACCGCATCCTGGACCTCCCGCGCTGACCGACGAAAACACCTGTTTGGAACCGAGGGGCCCGACTCGGTAGCGTGACCACCGAGCAGGGGAGCGAGGGGACGGTCATGGCAGCCATGGAGCACGAGGGATGCCCGTACCGCCGACCGGCGGGGGGTGTCGGCACATGCCGCTCATCGCCAACGACGTCCTGACCTGCGCGGCCGGGACGGTCCCCAACCGCCTGGCCGTCACGCTCGGGGACCAGACCATGACCTTCGCCGAGGTGGAGCGCAGGGCCAACCGCGCCTCGCATACCCTGCTCGGGCTGGGGGTCCTGCCCGGGGACCGGGTGGCGTGGTGGTCCGACACCTCCCTCGACGGTGTCGCCCTCTACTTCGGGCTCAGCCGGATCGGCGCGGCCTTTGCCCCACTGAATCCCGCCTACCGCGACGACGAGGTCACCGCAGCCCTCGAGTACCTCCAGCCCCGGCTGCTGGTGGTCGACGCGGCCCACGCCGAGCGAGCCGAGCACCTGGTGGCCGGGCTCGACGTCCCCCTGGCCACGATGGGGGAGGGCGGCGGCCGGCCCGGGACCGACCTGACCGGGTTGGCGGAATCGGCGTCGGCCCTCGCTCCCGATGTGCCGCTCCCGGCGGAGGAGGCCATCTGTACCATCTTCCTCACCAGTGGGAGTACCGGCCGCCCCAAGGGGGTCATGGTCTCGCAGCGGGCGACCTGGCTGCGCACCCACGCCGGCGCGGCCGCCCATACCACCAGCGGCGGTCGGGGCCAGGTGGTCATGTTCCCGCTCTTCCACATGGCCGGGTGGAACTTTGCCGCCATGGCCTGGTCGGCCCATCAGCCCGCCCACCTCGTCCGCCGGGCTGACGCCGACGACCTCCTGGGCGCGGTGGAGCGCTGGTCGGCTGCCACCCTCTACTGCATCCCCGCCGTCTGGCGCCGGATACTCGACTGCGATCGGCCAGCCGACGTCAGCTCCCTGGTCTGGGCCCTGACCGGCACGTCCCAGGTCACCACCGAGCTGCTGGAGGGGATCAAGGCGCGGTTCCCGTCCAGCCGGACGACAGTCAACTACGGCTCGACCGAGACGGCGCGCGCCGTCGCGCTGTGCGACGCCGACCTGTTCTCCCACCCCGGCAGCGTCGGCCATCCCATCCCCGGGGTCCAGGCCAAGCTGGCCGACGACGGTGAGCTGTTGATGACCAGCGACCGGTTGATGACGGGCTACTTCGGCATGCCCGTCGAGACGGCCGAAGCGCTGGAGGGTGGTTGGTATCACACCGGGGACCTGGCCGAACAGGACGACGACGGGTACCTGTACATCGTCGGCCGGAAGAAGGAGGTCATCCGCTCGGGCGGTGAGACGGTGGCCCCCGTCGAGGTGGAGGCAGCCCTGGCCGGGTATCCCGGCATCGTCGAGGTGGCGGTGATCGGCGTCCCCGACCCCGAGTGGGGGGAGGTTGTCTGCGCGGTGGTCGTCGTGGCCGACGGGGAAGCGCTCCCCAGCCTGGACGGGCTGCGCGCCCACATCGGCGACCGCCTGGCCCCCTACAAGCACCCCCGGAAGGTGGCGCGGGTCGAGCGGCTGCCCCGGACCGGGGCCACCGGGCAGATCCAGCGGTCGCGTCTGGCCCGGGAGTACGGCTCGGTGGCCGGCTGATGGAACGGGAGGTGCTGTTCACCGGCGTCGGCGGCCAAGGGGTACAGATCGCGTCGAAGTCACTGGCCACCGCGGCCATCGACGAGGGTCGACAGGTGATGCTGGTGCCCCGGTACGGCGGGGGCATGCGCGGCGGCATGACCAACGCCGAGGTGACCATCGGCGACGGGCCACTGCGCGCCCTGCCTGTAGCCACTGCGGCCTGGTCGGCCTACGCCATGGACCCCTCCTACTGGTCGACCATCCAGCCCAACCTGCGTCCCGGCGCCGTGGTGGTGGTGAACTCCTCGCTCTTCACCATGCCCGTCGGCGTGCCCGGGGCCACCGTCTTCGAGGTGGCGGCCGGCGACGTGGCCACCGAGCTGGGCAGCCCGATGAGCGCCGGCTTCGTCCTCCTCGGCGCCTTCGTGGCCGTGACCGGCGTGGTCACCGTGGACGGCGCGGTGGCGGCCATGCAACAGCTGGTTCCCTCCTACCGCACCCAGCACCTCGAGGCCAACGAGCGGGCCATCCGGGCCGGCGCCGGCCAGGTTCCCGCCCTCGCCGCCCCCGCTTGGGCCGATGCACCGCCCGTGGCCGTGCCGTGAGCCGCCCCGAGGCCGAGGAGACGGGCGTCCGATGACCCGCCGCCTCATGCAGGGCAGCGACGCCGTCGCCGACGCGGCCATCGTGGCCGGCTGCCGGTTCTTCACCGGGTACCCCATGCTGCCCTTCACCGAGCTCCTCGAGAACATGGCCCGCAAGCTCCCCGAGGCCGGCGGGGTGTGCATCAACGCCAACAGCGAGATCGAGGCGGTCAACATGGCCCTGGGGGCGGCCGCCACCGGGGCGCGGGCGGCCACCGGCTCGTGCGGGCAGGGGCTCGCCCTGATGCAGGAGGGCATCGCCGAGTTGGCCCTGAACGAGCTGCCCCTGGTGGTGTTCAACATGGCCCGGGGCCAGCAGGACTACTTCCAGGCCACCCGGGGCGGGGGCTGGGGCGACTACCGGACCATCACCCTCGCGCCGAAGGACGTCCCCGAGGCCGTCGCCCATACCCAGCTGCTCTTCGACTTGGCCGACCGATACCGCACCCCCACCATCCTCTACGGGGACTATGTGATCGCCCACACCTCGGTGGGCATCGAGGTGGAGCGGCTCGACTTCGGCCCGTTGCCGGCCAAGGACTGGGCACTCGACGGATCGATGAGCGGCACCGGGCAGGCCCGGCAGATCTGGACGTGGGCCAGGGGCAAGCCCAACACGCCGGGCCCGGGGCCGAACCAGGCCTGGCGGACCATCGCCGAGAAGTACGCCCACATCGAGGAGGTCGAGCCCCGGTTCCAGGCCGACCGAGTCGATGACGCCGACGTGCTGGTGGTGTCGTTCGGGACGACGGCGGTCTTCATCGACCGGGTCGTGGACGAGCTGCGGGCCGAGGGCGTGCGCATCGGGTCGTTCCGGCCGGTCACCCTGTGGCCCTTCCCGGGCCAGGCCCTGGCCGAGGCCACACGGGGGTGTGCCCACGTACTGGTCTACGAGCTGAACGCCGGGCAGATGGTCGACGACGTCCGTATGCACGCCGCCGACCGTTCGGTCATACGCTCTATCGGTGGCGTGTCCCAGGACAGCTCGGGCATGCGGCAAGGCGACCTGTTGAACGCGACCGAGGCCCGCGCCCGGGTGGAGCGGGCCATTGTCGGGACGGGAGCCGTGCCATCAGGAAGGACTACGCCATGACCACCATCGACACCGCCTCGGCACCAGACCAGCCGGCCCGGTCGGTCGCCCAGTTCAAGCCGGACCTGCTCCAGTCGGGCGAGCACGAGCTCTGCCCCGGCTGCGGCCATCCCGTGGCCTGGCGCCTGGTCCTCGATGTCATCGGCGAACTGGGCCTGTCCAACCGCAGCATCCTCATCGCCGGCCACGGCTGCTACACGCAGATGATGAAGCTGAGCGACCTCGACTCGCTCCAGTGCCTCCACGGCCGGGCGCCGGCCGTGGCCACCGGGGTCAAGCGGATGGTCCCGGACACGGCGGTGTTCACGCTGCAAGGTGACGGGGACATGGTCAGCGAGGGCCTGCACGAGGTCCTCCATGCCGCGGCCCGGGGCGAGCGGGTCACCGCATTGCTGTTCAACAACGGTGTGTTCGGTGACACCGGTGGGCATCTGACCGCCACCACCGTGATCGGCCAGCGGACCAAGACGAGCCTCGAGGGCCGCGACCCCGGCGCCCACGGGTACCCCATCGACGTGAGCCGGCTCATCGCCCAGATGGAGGGGACGGCCTACGCGGCGCGGGGCGCGGTGAACACCGCCGGGATGGTGGCCCGCACCAAGCGGATGATCCGTCGGGCCGTCGAGCTGCAGATGGCCGGGGCCGGTTTCACCTTCGTGGAAGTGCTCACCATGTGCCCGACCGGTTGGTTCGTCCCGACCCCCGACGGTCCTGAGTACCTCGAGGAGTCGATGATGGAGACCTTCGGCATCGGCGAGCTGAAGGCGCCGACCGCCGACTAGTTGCCACCGGCTTACGGGCCGGTATCACCAACCCTGGCCGTACCGGTCCCGGTGGGCCCGTTGGCTCACGGGCAGACGGCGGGGCGGCCCAGGAACCCGGGCCGGCCAGCCGATGGGCACGACCGCCATCGGCTGCACCGACGGGGGAAGGTTGAGCAGAGCACCGAGCTCATCGGCGAACAGGGTGGCCAGCGTGGTCATGGCCGATCCGAGGCCGAGGGCGGTGGCCGACAGGAGCAGGTTCTGGGTGGCCGGGAAGACCGAGGCGGGAAGGGTCGGTTCGAGGCCGACATCGGAGTCGCCGCAGACGACCACGATGACCGGTGCCGATTCGATCCCCCCTTCGGCCCCTCGGTCCACCTCCTCGAAGAGCGCTTCGGGGAGCCGGCCCTCGGAGTGCTGGCGCCCGCCCTCTCGCCAGGCCCGCCGGGTGAGTTCGCCCACCGCGGCCCGGAGCCCGGCCTCTTCGACCACCACGAACACCCAGGGCTGGCGGTTCTCGGCGCTGGGCGCATGGGTGGCGGCCCGGAGGCACAGCTCCACCAGCTCCCCGTCGACCGGGCGGTCGGCGAAGGCGCGGCATGCCCGTTGGTGCAGCACGACGTCGAAGAACTCCCTCGGGGTCGTTGGTCCCTCTCCGTCAGCCATCCGCGCCACCTCGTATTCGTCTCATGCCGGCACGGTGCCCACCGGGCCGAGCAGAATCTACCGTCCATCTCTGGCGACGTCGGTGGGCGGATGGAGGCCTGTTCGCCTACGTTGGGCCGATGATCCGCTACACGGTTGGTGACGACAGCGTGGCCCGCCTTGTCCTCGACCGGCCGGAGGCCAAGAACGCGCTGAGCATCGAGATGCGCGACGAGATCGTGGCCCGCGTCCGCGAGGCGCGGGCCGACCCGGACGTACGAGCCTTGTTGGTCACCGGGGTGGGCGACGCCTTCTGTGCCGGTATGGACCTCCGGGCCTCCACCGTGTCCCAGGCCGGCGGCGAGGGCTTCGATCCCCGGGCCACGAGCGAGGCCCTCCGCCAAGGGGTCCAGGCCTTCATCCGCGAGCTGTGGGAGCTGGACAAGCCGACCGTGGCCGCGGTCAACGGGACGGCGGTGGGCCCCGGCGCCCACCTGGCCCTGGCCTGTGACTTCGTCCTTCTCTGCGAGGAGGCCCGGTTCGTCTGGTCGTTCGCCAAGTGGGGCCTGGTCGTCGACGCCGGTGGCGCCTACCTGCTGCCCCGGCTGGTCGGACTGCCCCGGGCCAAGGCCATGGTCCTGTTGGGTGAGGGAGCAAAGGGGGCCGAGGCCGTTGCCCTGGGCCTCGCCTACCGGTGCCTCCCCACGGCCGACGAGCTGCAACGTGAGGCCTCGGCGCTGGCCGCCCGCTTGGCCTCGGGACCGACTCGATCGCTCGGCCTCTCCAAGCAGCTGCTCAATGCCACCTTCGAGACCGACCTGACCGGCTCGCTCGACCGGGAGGCCCAGGCCCAGGCCATGGCGACGGTGTCGCCGGAGATGGCCGAGGGGATGTCCGCCTTCGCCGAGCGCCGTGCGCCCGACTTCCGTGGCGCCCGGTAGGAGCGGCGTCCGGACCGGGAGGGTGACGGTGCCGGGGGGCGACGGGGAACAGGAGGGTGGGGATGGCTGACCGGTCCCCGGTCATCGTCGGCGTGGGCACCAGCATCCTTCCCGTCGCCCCCGACCTCGATTCGGTCGGCCACCATGTGTTGGCCGCCACCCGGGCGCTGGCCGATGCCGGGATCCCCAAGTCGGCCGTGGACGGGTACTGCTGTGCCGGCGGCGGCAAGGAGGCCATGGCCGTCGACGACATGGGGGTCATGGTCGAGTACCTCGGGCTCGCGCCGACCTTCACCGACGGGACCATGTCGGGCGGGTCGAGCTTCGAGCTGCACGTCGAGCACGCTGCCGCCGCCCTCCAGGCCGGACTGTGCTCGACCGTGCTCATCACCTACGGCTCCGATCAGCTGACCCGCATGGGCCGCCGGCTGGGGACCGGCGGGTTCGGCGCCCCCGGGAGGCGCATCGCCGGGCCCGCGCAATACGAGGCCCCGTACGGGGGCACCATCGTCTCGGCCTACGCCCTGGCTGCCCAGCGGCACATGTTCGAATTCGGCACCACCTCGGAACAGCTGGCCGCCATCGCCGTTGCCGCCCGTCGGCATGCGGCCGCCAACCCCGAGGCGATGTACCGTGACCCGATCGGCATCGAGGACGTCCTGGCCTCCAGGATGATCGCCGACCCGCTGCACAAGCTCGACTCGTGCGTCATCTCCGACGGCGGCGGGGCGTTGGTGATGACGACCGCGGAGAGGGCCTGGGACCTGCCGGGGCGGCCCGTCTCGGTCCTGTCGACGGCGTCGGCCCAGACCCACTGGAACATCTCGGCCATGCACGACTTCACCACTACCGCGGCCACGACGGTGGGCGACCTCCTCTTCGAGCGGGCGGGGCTCGAGCGCGGCGATGTCGACGTCCTCCAGTGCTACGACAGCTTCACCATCACCGTCCTGTTGCTCCTCGAGGACCTCGGGTTCTGTGCCAAGGGGGAGGGCGGGCCGTTCGTGGCCGAAGGCAGCATCGCCCTGGACGGCGCCCTCCCCACCAATACCGACGGTGGCGGACTGAGCGCTGTGCACCCGGGCATGCGAGGGATGTTCCTCCTCATCGAGTCGGTTCGCCAGCTCCGAGGCGAGGCGCTCAACCAGGTGCCCGGGTGCCAGGTCGCGCTGGCCTGTGGCGTCGGTGGGTGGCTGTCCTGCATCGGCGGCGTGCTCATGGGCCGGCCCGGCTGATGGAGGTGGGCAGATGGAGGTGATCGCCGACTGGGAGGACCCCCGGTACGCCGGCCGGCCTCGCCCCGATCCGGACCGGCTCTCCGCCCAGTTCTTCGCAGCCGCCGATGCCGGAGAACTGCGTTACCAGGAGTGCCCGTCGTGCCACCATCGGCAGTTCTATCCCCGGTTGTTGTGCACCGAGTGCGGCGGAGAGCCGGAGTGGCGGGCGGCCTCGGGCCACGGCACGGTTCACACGTTCACCGTGGTGCGCCAGAGCCTGATGCCCCCCTTCGACGGGCTGGCTCCCTACGTGGTCGCCGTGGTCGAGCTGGACGAGGGCCCGAAGATGATGGGCAATGTGACCGACTGCGAGCCCGACGATGTCCGGATCGGCATGCCGGTGCGGGCATACGCGGTGCGAGTCGAAGAGGGAGTCGCCGTCCCGTTCTGGCGGCCCGCCGACCACGGCTGATCGACCTCGGCTGTCCTGGCCATGGCCGACCTGCGGCAAGGGGCGCATCTCGCCGGCGTGGGCGATGAGGCTTCGTGTCAAGATGCAGGGGTGCGGGGGTCGACGGGCGCCGGGTGGCGCCGGTGGTGTCCGAGCGAGGGGGTTTCCCATGTCTGTGACCGACGAGCAGCGAGTCGACACCGAGGCCCCGCTGTCGGTGTCCTCCTATCGGTACCCGACCGGTTGGTATGTGGTGGCCTGGTCGTCTGAAGTGGCGCCGGGTTCAGTGGAACGTCTCCACTACTTCGGCCGCGAGCTGGTCTGCTTCCGGGGCGAGTCCGGGTCGGTGGCCGTGCTCGACGCCTACTGCCAGCACCTGGGTGGGCATCTCGGGGTGGGAGGATCCGTCGTCGGCGATGAGATCAAGTGCCCGTGGCACGCCTGGCAGTGGCGCCAGGACGGGACCAACTCGCTCATCCCCTACTCGAAGGAGGGGTGCAAGCGGGGCGTGCGCATCCGCACCTACCCGACCACCGAGTGGTACGGGATGGTGGCCGTGTGGTTCGACCGCGACGGCGCCCCGCCCGGCTGGGAGCTGCCGGCGGTGCCCGAGCTCGACTCGGGTGGCTACTACCCCATGCACCCGCACTCCCGGATGCTCAACCGGGTGAAGGTGCATCCCCAGGTCATCGTCGAGAACGCGGCCGACCCGTACCACATCGCCCCGGTGCACCACGGCGACCGGCCGGCGGAGACGACGTCGTTCGAGTTCTTCGAGAACCATATCCACGCCACGGTCACCGTCAATTACGGCGGTGGTCGCCCGAGCACGTGGCTGACCCCCGATGGCCCGGTCGACGGTGAGGTGGTCTACGACACCTTCGGCCTCGGCATCGGCTTCGTCCGCTTCCCATCCGAGGTGATGGCCTCGGTGCAGATCACCAGCCACACACCGGTCGACGAGGATTACACCGACTACTACTTCGCCATGGGCTGCCGGCGCGAGCCGGGCGACACGGGCGAGGTCCCCGACGCCCGTGCGGCGCGGTGGATCGAGCTGCAACAGGAGATCATCAAGCAGGACTTCTTCACCTGGGAGCACATGAAGTACCTGGACAAGCCATCCTTCACCGTCGAGGAGGCCAAGAACTACGCCGGCCTCCGGCGCTGGGCCCGGCGGTTCTACCCACCCGATCGCGAGCCCCACCACGCCACGGAGTCGGCCAACAGCACGAAGTCGGCCGACAGCACGGAGTCCGCCGACAGCACGGAGTCGGCCGACGGCACGGGGTTGGCCAACGGCACCGAGCCTGCGGCGATCTGATGGGGCAGTGGTCGTCGTCCTCACCAGGGCGTCGATTCGCCGCTGAAGGGCTCACCATCCCCGCCGTGCTCGACGCCCAGGCGGCGGATCGCCCCGACCAGCCCGCGCTGCACTTGGCTGGCGTCCCCCTCAGCTACGGCAGTCTGGCCGAGCGCTCCGCCTCGGCCGCGAACGCACTGGCCGAACTCGGCGTCGGCCCGGGTGACCGGGTGGCGATCTTCATGGCGACCTCGCCGGAGTGGGTGCTGGCCTGGTTCGGGCTGTCCCGGCTCGGCGCGGTGACCGTGCCCGTCAACACGGCGTACCGGGGCGGGTTTCTCGCCCACCAGCTCCGAGACTGCGGGGCGACGATGATCGCCGCCGACGCTGGCCTCATGGTCCACGTACTGGCCGTCGCGGCCGACGTGCCCTCGCTGCGGACCGTGCTGGTCGCCGAGGACGACGACGGTGAGGCTGACGGGTGGCGGGCCCGGGCGCGAGGCGTCGGCCATCTGGCCTACGAGTCGATCGCCTGCCTGGACGCCGCCGACCCCCGCGGGCCCGGGTCGGCCGCCCGGTGGAACCAGCCGGGCGCCATCTTCTACACCTCGGGCACCACGGGGCCCTCCAAGGGGGCACTGGCCACCCAGCACTACCTCCTGTCCGCGGCCCAGACCATGGTCGACTGTTGGAGCTTGCAGCCTGGAGAGGCGGTGTACGCCCCGCTCCCGCTGTTCCACCTCAGCGCGGTGGGTAGCGTGCTGGGCCCGCTCCTGGCCGGTGGGACCGGGGTCATCGACCGGGTCTTCAGCGTCCAGGGCACCTGGGACCAGGTCCGCCGCCACCAGGCCGTCGGCCTGCTCGGGGCCGGGGCCATGGTGAACATGTTGTGGAGCCTGCCGGCCGACGAGCGCGACCGGGACCTCCCCATCCGGTTCCTCTCTGCCGCCCCGGTGGCCAAGGAGCTCTACCACGCGGTCGGGGCCCGTTGGGGATGCCGGGTCGTCACTTGCTACGGGCTGAGCGAGGCCTTCCCCCTGACCATCGCCGGGGTCGACGACGACAACCCGCCGGGGGCCTCGGGACGGGTCAACCCCGACTTCGAGGTCATGGTGGTCGACCCGGAGGACCGGGAGGTCCCGGCCGGGATGGTGGGCGAGATCGTGTGCCGGCCGCGCCGGCCACACGTGATGTTCGAGGGATACGGCGGACACGACCGGGAGACGGTCGAGCAGACCCGGAACCTCTGGTTCCACACGGGCGACCTCGGCCGGTTCGGCCCCGAGGGGAGCCTGTACTACGCCGACCGCAAGAAGGACGCCATGCGACGGCGGGGGGAGAACATCTCCTCGTTCGAGATCGAGCAGGCGCTGGCCCGCTACGAGCCGGTGGCCGAGGTGGCCGCGATCGGGGTGCCGAGCGAGCTCGGCGAGGAGGACGTGATGGTCTACGTCGTGGCGAAGCCCGGCCGCCAGCTCGATCCCGTGCCCTTCATGGACTTCTGCACCGAGCATCTCCCCTACTTCGCCGTTCCCCGCTATGTCGAGGTGTGCGGCGAGCTCCCCAAGAACGTGGTCGGGCGGGTGCTGAAGCACGAGCTGCGGGCCCTGGGCGTCAGCGATTCGGCCTGGGACCGGGAGGAGGCGGGCTACGTGGTGCGGCGATGAGCACCGCGCCGCCACCGCGCCCGTCGGCCGGTACCGGTACGCCCTCGCTGGACGCAGCCAGGAGCATGGCCCACGGCCAGCAGCTGGCCCGGATCGCCCACAAGTACCCCGACCGCGTCGCGCTGGTGTTCCGGGAGGAGCGCCGGACGATGGCCGAGCTCGACGGGCGGGTGAGCCGGCTGGCCGCGTCCTTGGCCCAGCGGGGTCTCGGGCCGGGCGAGCGGCTCGCCGTGCTGATGGGCAACAGCATCGAGATGGTCGAGGCCATCTTCGCCGGGTGGCGCCTCGGGGCCGTCGTGGTGCCGGTCAACTTTCGACTGGTGGCTGGCGAAGTGGGCTTCATCCTGGCCGACTCGGGTGCCCGGCTGGTCATCGTGGACGAGCACCTGGCCGGGCTGGTCCAGGCCAACCGCCACGCCCTTCCCGAGCTCGAGGGCGTGGTCATCCGGGGGGAAGGAGTCGACCCGGCGGGGTCGGGGGCCGAGCGCTTCTCCGCCCTGATGGACACCGACCCGGTCGCGCCCGACACCCAGGTGGCCGAGCACGATCCGGCGCTGATCATGTACACGTCGGGCACCACCGGGAGGCCCAAGGGCGCCGTCCTCACCCACTTCAACCTGGTCATGAGCACGCTGGGGGCCATGATCACCCAAGGGATCGGCGGCTTCGACGACGTCTGGTACGCCAACCTGCCCCTCTTCCACATCGGCGGCCTGAGCGGCATCCTCCCTTACATCATCGCCGGGGGGTGCTCGGTGATCGTGCCCAGTGGAAACTTCGACGCTGCCGATGCCGTCCACGATCTCGTCCACCACGGCGTAACCGGTTGCGCGTTCATCGGCATGCAGTGGGACGAGGTCTGCGACCACATCGTGGCGAGCGGGGCTCAGCTCCGGTTGCGGCGGGCCTCGTGGGGCGCGGCCACCACCCCGATGCACGTGCTGGAGAAGATGAGCCGCGTCCTGCCCGGCGTGCCCATCGCCACCTTCTTCGGGCAGACCGAAATGAGCCCGGTGGCCTGCATGCTGAGCGCCGCCGACGCCGACCGGAAGCGGGGATCGGTCGGCCGGCCCATCGTCAACGTGGAGGCCCGGCTGGTCGACGCGGTCGGACGGGACGTGGCCGTCGGCGAGGTGGGAGAGATCGTCTACCGGGGACCGACGGTCATGCAGGGGTACTGGAACATGCCCGGGGCCAACCGGGAGGCCTTTGCCGACGGGTGGTTCCACTCGGGCGATCTCTGCCGGATGGACGACGAGGGCTACTTCTATGTCGTCGACCGCAAGCTGGACATGATCATCTCCGGGGGCGAGAACATCTACAGCGCCGAGGTGGAGGCGGTCCTGCGGAGCCACCCGGGCGTGGCCGAGGTCTCGGTGATCGGGGTGCCCGACGACGTCTGGGGCGAGACCCCTCGGGCCGTCGTCGTCCCGGTCGACCCGGCTCGACCGCCACCAGCCGCCGGGCTGGTGACCTGGTGCCAGGAGCACCTGGCCTCCTACAAGAAGCCCACATCGGTCGTCTATGTCGACCACCTGCCGGTCAACGCGGCGGGAAAGGTCCTGAAGCCCGCCCTGCGCGAGCGGTACGGCCCCTCCGAGCCCGGGGAGTCGCCGTGACCAGGGCGAGCTCGGTGGTCCACCAGCCGATGCGCCTCCATCCGGAGGGCCACGAACAGCACGAGGACCACGCCGAGGTCGAGGACGAGAGAGACGAGAGAGAGGTGAGCCCGTGCCCCTGTCCTACGAGGAGGACCGCATCCTGAGATCGCTGGCCGGCCGCGAGGCGGTCAGGGACCTCTCCGTGCGCCAGGCCAGGTCGTTCGCCGAGGGCGACGTGCCCACCTGGATCGGGACCTTCGTCGTCGGGGGCGAGCTCGAGCTCCCGAGCGGCGAGACCCTGCGCGGCCATGGCGCGCTGGGGGAGTGGTTCTCCGGCGCCGACCGGAGCGGGACGGCCGTTTCCGTGGAATCGGTGGTCGCCATCGACGGGGTGCGAGGTACCCAGCAAGGCACCGTCCTGCTGCTGGCCGGGCGCCCCGAGGGGGGCGCCATCGTCGAATCGTTGCTCTCGGTCTGCGACGAACTGGTCTACGAGCGGGGGCGGTGGTACTTCAGCCGGCGCCGGGTGCGGCCCACCGTTGTCCCCGGCCGGTGACCGGTCGGGCCGGCCGACGAGAGCTGGCATTTGATAAGCAAGATGGGCCAGAGGAGAATCGGGCCATGAGCTCTCGAGCGACGACCATGCCACTGGTTCCCCACTGGATCGACGGGAAGGCGGTGACGGGGTCGGCGGAGCGGTCCGGTGACGTCTTCGACCCGAGCACGGGGCGGGTCACGAAGCAGGTCGCCTTCGCCTCGGCCGCCGATGTCGACGACGCGGTGGCCGCGGCCAGCCGGGCCGCCGGCACCTGGCACCGGACCTCGTTGGCCACGCGCACCAAGGTGCTCTTCGCCTTCCGCGAGCTGATCCACCGTCGGGCCGACGAGCTGGCTGCCATCATCACGGCCGAGCACGGCAAGGTGCTGGGTGACTCGGCCGGCGAGGTGGGCCGGGGGATCGAGGTGGTGGAGTTCGCCTGTGGGATATCCCAGCTGATGAAGGGCAGCTTCACCGAGGGTGCGTCGACCGGGGTGGACGTCTACTCCATCCGTCAGCCCCTCGGCGTGGTGGCCATCATCAGCCCGTTCAACTTTCCCGCCATGGTGCCCTGCTGGTTCTTCCCCTTGGCCATCGCCACCGGTAACACGGTGGTCCTCAAGCCGAGCGAGAAGGACCCCTCCGCGGCCAACTGGATGGCGGAGCTGTGGGCCGAGGCCGGGCTCCCCGCCGGCGTGTTCAACGTGGTCCACGGGGACAAGGTGGCCGTGGACAGCCTCTTGAGCCATCCCGACATCAAAGCTGTGTCGTTCGTGGGGTCGACCCCCGTGGCCCGCCACGTCTACCAGTCGGCCACCAACAACGGGAAGCGGGTCCAGGCCCTCGGGGGGGCGAAGAACCACATGGTGGTGCTGCCCGACGCCGACCTCGACGTGGCCGCCGATGCGGCGGTCAGTGCCGGGTTCGGATCGGCGGGGGAACGCTGCATGGCCATCTCGGTCCTGGTCGCCGTCGAGCCGGTGGCCGACGACCTCATCGCCCGGATCACCAAGCGCATCTCGGCCCTGACCGTCGGCGACGGGCGGCGGGGGACCGACATGGGGCCACTCGTCACCGGGGCCCATCGGGACAAGGTGGCGTCGTACCTCGACGCCGGCGCGGCCGAGGGCGCGGCCCTGGTCGTCGACGGACGGGACCGGTCGGTCGACGGCGACGAGGCCGGCTTCTGGTTGGGACCGACTCTCTTCGACCGGGTCACCCCGGACATGTCCCTGTACCAGGACGAGATCTTCGGCCCGGTGCTGTCGGTGGTCCGCGTGGCCAGCTACGAGGACGCGCTGGCCCTGGTCAACGCCAACCCCTACGGCAACGGCACCGCCATCTTCACCAACGACGGCGGCGCGGCCCGGCGCTTCCAGAACGAGGTGGAGGTGGGCATGATCGGGGTGAACGTGCCGATCCCGGTCCCGGTGGCCTACTACTCCTTCGGCGGGTGGAAGAGCTCCCTGTTCGGCGACACCCATGCCCACGGGGCCGAGGGTGTGCACTTCTTCACCCGGGGGAAGGTGGTGACCAGCCGGTGGCCCGACCCGAGCCATGGCGAGGTCAATCTCGGGTTCCCCCGCAACGACTGAGGTGGGTGCCCGGCCCGGGAATCGGCCCGGGGGCCGCCTGCGAAAACGCGCGCTTCTTGGGTGACCTATCCTGGGACCGAGACGGTTCTGGCCGCAGGCCACCGAGGGGACCGGCGACTCCAAGGGGGATGTCCGATGACCGTTGAGCTCGATCCAGTGCGGGTCATCGATGCCGACACCCACCTCACCGAGCCCCACGATCTGTGGACGAAGCGGGCCCCGGCCGGGATGTTGGACCGGATGCCCCATGTCACCCAGGTGGACGGGGCGGCGACGTGGGTGGTGGACGGGGCGATCCTGGGCCGGGCCGGCGGCGGTGGCGTGATCGGCCGCGACAACGTGAAGGTCCGTGCTTCCGAGGGCCTCTACCAATGGGAGATCGAGCAGATCCACCAGGCGGCCTACGATCCCGTGGCCCGGGTGGAGCTCCTGGACGAGACCGGGATCTGGGCCCAGGTCATCTTCCCCAACGTCATCGGGCTCGGGGGGCAGGGCCTGACCGAGGCGGTCGACGACCTGGCCCTGCGGACGACCTGCCTCGAGATCTTCAACGACGCCATGGGCGAGATGCAGGCGGAGTCGGGCAATCGCCTGCTCCCCATGGGGGTCCTGCCTGCCTGGGACGTCGATGCCTGTGTCCGCGAAGCCATCCGGGTCAACGACCTCGGGCTCCGCGGGGTGAACATCACATCGGACCCCCAGGACCAGGGTTCCCCCGACCTGGCCAGCAAGGCGTGGGACCCGTTGTGGGAGGTGTGCAGCTCGCTCCAGCTGCCCGTCCACTTCCATATCGGGGCCAGCCTCACCACCATGAGCTTCTTCGGCAACTATCCCTGGGCGTCACACACCGAGGACACCAAACTGGCCATCGGCGGGACGTTGCTGTTCATCGGCAACGCCCGGGTGGTGGTCAACATCATCTGCTCGGGAATGCTCGAACGGTTCCCGGAGCTGAAGATCGTCTCGGTCGAGAGCGGGACGGGATGGATCCCCTTCATCCTCGAGGCCCTGGAGTACGAGATGAAAGAGAACGCCCCCGACGAGCTGGCCAAGCTCTCCTTGAGCCCGGCCGAGTACTTCAGGCGGCAGATCTACGCCACCCTGTGGTTCGAGCGCAACAAGGTGGCGTCGCTGATTGACTCGGTGGGCGAGGACAACATCATGTTCGAGACCGACTTTCCCCACCCGACCTGTCTCTATCCCGACCCGCTCACGTCGGCCAACGACGTGTTGCGCGAAGTGAGCCCGGCGGTGCGCCGCAAGATCCTGGGCGAGAACGCGGCGAAGCTCTACCGCCTCTGAGCCCGCAGGGGCGGCGAGCACCGAGCCCCCTTGGGCGACACCTCGGGGCCGAGCCCGGGGGCCCGGATCAGGACGGGATGGAGGTATCGGCAAACTCGAGCAGCTGCGGGGCGAGCAGCGGCCAGCGCTCGAAGAGGAACCCCGCCCCGCTCCGGGCTGCATCCGAGCGCAGGTTCCACTCGTCGTCGCCCCAGGGTGGCTCGACCAACTGCGAGCCCACCATCAGCTCGTGGAGCCGCTCGGAGGTGGCCCGGGTGTGGTGGGGGTCGCTCGCCCCGCTGCGGAAGATCAGGGTGGGGACGGAGACCTTGGCGTACTGGTCGTCTGGCATCCCCGGCACCAGCTCGTGGGGACCGGGACAGTACACCTGCATCCACCGCTCGAGGGTCTCGATGAACGCCTGCGGGTCGAGGCTGAGGAACCGCTCCCGGTTGGCCGGGTTGCGCTCGAGCACCTCCTGCCATTCGGGCAGCTCCATGACGGCCTCCATCCCTCCTCGCCAGGCCACCCGGATGGACTCGCCGCAATAGACGATGGCCAGTCCCATCAAGCCGTAGGTGCCGCCGCTGATCCACACCATGGCCAGACCGGCCGCCACCTCCGGGTGCCGGGCCGCGGTGAGGAGCGAGACCCGGGAACCGCCCGAGCCCCCGAAGATCACCGCCGGTGCCATGTCCACGGTGTGCAACAGGCCGGCCAGGCGGTCGGCCTGCATCTCGGACTCCGACGGCCCGGTGAACGCGACGTCGGATGCGCCGGTGTTGGGGCGGTCCCAGATGAGGACCTGCTTGCCCCCCCGGCCAGGGCCTCGGCCAGCTGGCGGAGGCCGGGGGTGTCCTTGCTGAAGCGCCCCCCGGGGGTCAGGACCCACGGTTGCCCACCCTCGCCGATGATGTCGTAGCTGATGGTTGCGCCCTCGATCTTCACCGTTGCCATGTCGCCCCTCCGTCGTCGTGCCGGCCCGCCCGGATCACCCTATTGGACTCGATCGGATTGGACTCGATCGGATTGGACTCGATCGGATTGGACTCCATCGGATTGCGACTCGATCGGATTGGACTCCATCGGATTGCGCTCGATCGAGTTGCGCCCGAATGGCGTCGCGGTCCGGCTTGCCCAGGCTGAGAAGGGGGAAGGCGTCGACCCGAGTCACCCGCTCGGGTGTCTTGAACCGGGCCACGCCCTGTTCGGCGAACCACGATCGGCAGGCGTCGAGACCGAAGGGCTCGTTGGCGATCACGCTGGCCGCCACCCGCTCGCCCAGCCGCTCGTCGGCATAGCCGACGACCACGGCCTGGCGGACGGCCGGGTGAGCTTCGAGAACCCGCTCGACCTCGGCGGGGGCGATGTTCTCCCCGCCGCGGATGATGAGCTCCTTGATCCGCCCGACGATGGTCAGCCAACCCTGTTCGTCCAGCCCGGCCAGGTCACCGGTGCGGAACCAACCCCGGTGCATCGACGCGGCGGTCTGGTCGGGGTCAGCGTAGCCGGCGAAGAGCTCGGGGCCCCGGAGCTCGAGCTCCCCGACGTGCCCGGGAGCCAGGATCCGACCGGTGTCGGGATCGACGACCCGGAGCTCGGCCAGGCCCACGGCCCGGCCGTCGGTGTCGCGTGCCCGCTCGGGAGGGTCGCTCCACGTCGAGGTGGTGATGGTGGGGGCCTCGGTGGAGCCATAGGTCCGCTTGACCGTGGCGCCGAAGGTTCGCGTTGTTTCCTCCACGAACTCGGGACTGATGGTCATCGAGCCACACGAGATGATCCGCAAGCTGTCTACGGCGCGCCCACTGAAGCTCGGGGCGCCGGCCATACCCGAGAAGAACGTCGGCGGGCCGATCATGAAGGTGACCCCCTCGTCCCGCACCAGCCCGACGGCGCGATCCGCATCCCAGCGCTCCATCAGGACGGTCCGCATGCCCACCGCCGCCGGGATCAGCACCCCGCTGAGCAGCCCGGAGATGTGGGAAAGGGGCGCGGGCATCAAGACCACGTCGGAGCGATGCAGACCGTGGGCCGTGGCCATGATCGTGGCCTTGTACGAGAGGCCCCGGTGGGTGTGGAGCACGGCCTTGGGCTCGCCCGTCGACCCCGAGGTGAAGAGGGCGGCGGCCAGGTCAAAACCACGGGCGGGGCCCCGGTGCACCGGAGCCGACGCCACCATCGCCTCCCAGCCGTCGTCTCCGCGGCGGCCGGTGAGGGTGCCGGGGCGATCGTGGAGGGGCAGGCCGGGTCGGGACAGCGCGACCCTGGGATCGACCAGCTCCACCAGCCTGGCCGTCTCCTGTGGCCCCAACTGGTGGTGGACGGGCACGGCGACGGCGCCCAGCCGCCAGCAGGCCCGGTAGAGCAGCAGCGCCTCGGTGCAGTTAGGGAGCTGCCAGGCCACCGCGTCGCCCCTGACCACGCCGGCGGCCCGCAGTCCGCCGGCCAGGGCGGCGACCGAGGCCGAGAGCGCCCGGGCGCCGAGCCGGGACACCGAGTCGGCGAGCGCCGTGCCCTGGGCCACGGGATGGTCGGCGGCCAACTGGTCGAGCGAGGGCACATCCCAGGCCCCGCCGGCCTCCAGATAACGCGAGCTGCCCACCTGTCGGTGGGTGACCTGCAGCCTCACCGGCGTTGCCCCGGACTGGTTCCGGCCCAAGGTGGCTGGCGTCCGGTCAAGCGACGGTGGAGAGCAACAGGCAACCACACGTGTTGCCCCCGCCGGCAGCCACCGCGGCCACCTCGGGCTTCGAGGCGACCTGGCGTTCGCCGGCCTCCCCTCGCAGCTGGAGGCAGGCCTCGTGGAGGAACCCGTACCCGTGCAGGCGGCCGGCCGACAGCTGGCCGCCGTTGGTGTTGAGGGGCAGCGGACCGTCGCGGGCGATGCGCTGTCCGCCCTCGACGAACGGTCCGCTCTCGCCGACCGGGCAGAGCTGGAGGGCCTCGAGCCACAGCATGGTCAAGTAGCTGAACCCGTCATAGAGCTCGGCGATGTCCACGTCGGCAGGGGTCAACGACGTCCGGGACCACATTTGAGCGGCGGCATCGGCCCCCACCGTGCGGGTGAGGTCGTGGAGCTGATCCCAGCTGGGCCGGTCGTGCATGGCTGCGCCCATCGCCTCCACGTAGATGGGTGCCTGGGGCAGGTCGACGGCTCGCTCCCGCCGGGACACGATCACCGCGGTGCCGCCGTCGCAGGGGATGTCGCAGTCGAACAGCCGCAACGGCGTGGTGATCATGCGGGAATTGAAATAGTCGTCGAGCGACATGGGGTCCCGGTAGATGGCGTTCGGGTTGAGGGCCGCGTTCCGCCGGGCGTTCAACGCGATCTGGGCCAGCTGTTCGGGGGTGGTTCCGTACCGGTCCATGTGGGCCTGGGCGAACGTGGCCACCCAGGACGCGGCCGAGGACGAGCCGAAGGGCAACGTCCACTCCTGGAACCCCGACGCGTAGTACTTCCCGCCTCCGTCACCGCCCGTGCCGATGCTGGCCCGGCCCCCGCTTCCCTGGGCGCTTCCCTCCCAGACCGATCGGAAGCACAGCACGTGGTTGGCCATGCCCGCGCCGACGGCCATGCAGGCCTTCATAACCGAACCCAGTTGCCCCGAGGTCTCGACCCCGCTGTCGTACCAGTTCACCTCGAGCCGGAGGGCGTCGATGGCCTCGGTGGCACTGGCCCCGGTGAACCCCCTGGGCACGGCCATGCCCCCCGGGTACGTCGACAGCCCGTCGACGTCGGCCAAGGTGAGCCCGGCGTCGTCGACAGCGGCCAGGCAGGCGTCCAAGGTGAGCTCGAGCGGGTCCCGCCCCAGCCGTCTCCCGATGTCCGACTGGCCGAGGCCCGTGATGACACAGCGTTTCTCGATCAGGTCGTCACTGGGTGACACCCGTACCTCCGATCGGCTCGAAGAGCGGCAACCACACGTCGCCGTTGGGATCCTCATGGTGCTCGAAGACGACCTGCACGTCCATCCCGATGTGGACTGATTCGGGCGCGCAGTTGACGATGTTTGTGGTCAGGCGGAGCTCGGCCTGCTCGACGATCTCGACGACGCCGATGACGTAGGGCAGCTCGACTCCGGGCAGCCAGGGATGGTGGTTGACCGTATAACTGGCGACCACGGCGCGGCCGCTCACCGGCTCGGGAGCGAGGTCCTTCGACCGGTCCCGCGGGCAGATCGGGATCGGTGGGTGGAGGTAGTACCCACAATCCCGGCACCGGAGAAAGACGAGCTCCCCGTTCCGCCCCCCCTGCCAGAAGTGCCGATTCCGGTCGGTGAGCGCGGGCAGTATGCGGAACGGCGTGGCGGCTTCGGTCATCGATCCCCTTTGGTCGTCTCGACGGCTACGGACTGGGAGAGGAGCTCGGAGATGTGCCCCCCGTCCAAGCCCACCTCGGACAGGACCTCCCGGGTGTGCTCGCCCAGCGCCGGTGGCGCCCGGTCGAGACTGAGCTCGAGGTCTCCGAGGCTCCAGAGGGCGCCGACCTGCTCGAGTCGGCCCCATTCGGCGTGGGGGTACGAGGTGACGAGGCCCAAGGCCCGATGCAGCTCGTCGTCGAGAAAGGCCTCGCCCTGGTCGAGGCCGACCGGCTCGCAGGGCACGCCGTGGTCGCCGAGGTCGCGCCGGGCGTCCTCGCTGCGCCGCCCGGCCAGGCGACTCCCGATGTCCCCTGGGCCAGCCGCGTCGAGCGCCGCGCAGGCGGCCGCGAGCTCGGCGTCGTTCCGGGCACAGAGGGCGAGCCACCCGTCGGCCAGGGGGTAGAGCCGATAGCCGGGTGAGAGCCCCATCTGCTCGTGGTCGAGGGGTGCGGCCGGCACGGCCAGTTCGCCGTCTTTGAGGAAGGTCTCGCTGTTGGTCAGCACGCCGCCTCCGAGGAGCGAGCCGGTCACCCGCTGGCCGCGCCCGGTCCGGTCGCGGTGCCAGACGGCCAAGAGCGTGGCCACGACCGAGGCCATGGCGCAGAGGTGGTCCATGAACCCGAACCGGAACCACATGGGATCGTTCCCCTCGCCGCCACCGAGCACCTCCCAGCCGGCGGCGGCCTGGAACAGTTGGTCGTACCCGGGCCAGTCGGCCCGCTCGCCCTCGGGCCCGTAGGAGCTGGCGTGGCAGTAGACGACCTCGGGGTTGATGGCCCGCATCGAGTCGTAGTCGAGCCCGAGTCGGCGGGCGGCGGGCATGCGCAGGTTGTGGTGGACCACGTCGGCCCAGCCGACCAGGGCCTCGAGGGCTGGACGGGCGGACGGCGACTTGAGGTCCAACGCCACGCCCCGCTTGCCGCGCTGACAGGAGGCGAAGACCCGCTGGACGGGTCGCATCTGGTCCCCGGTTGCCGCTTCGACCTTGACGACGTCGGCGCCGAGGTCGGCGAGCAGCATGGGACCGAGCGGGCCGGCCAGGAAGTTGCCGAAGTCGAGCACCTTCAGCCCCTGGAGGGGGAGCGGACCGGCTCGGAGACGGGTGGGTCTGCCCGGTCGACCCGGTCGTCGGGCCATGCCGGACCGGTGCCGAGGACCTCCTCGGTGTGCTGGCCGAGCCGAGGCGCGGGCCGGGTCACTCGTGACGGGGGGACGGTCGAGTAGGGCGTCCCGGCCTGGACGATGCGACCCTGGCCGGGGTCGTCCACCTCGGTGACGTACCCGTTCCGCCGGGCCTGCTCGTCGGCCAGGATGGCGCCGTAGGGCGCAGCCGCCTGGACCGGGATGTCGTGGGCCCACAAGTCGTCCAACCACTGCTGGCTGGGGTGGGTGCGGAAGGCCACCTGGTTGGCGCCGAAGTTCGGGTAGCCCGGAGTGGTCAGCCCGGTGAAGGCGGCGTTGGCCCTCGCCACCCCGTCCTCGCCCAGGTCGGCCAGCGCTCGGACCATGAGCGGTGAGTCGGTGTCGGCACAGCGCATGAGGTGCACCCATACGCCGTCGGCGCACTCGAACAGCGAGGGCTGCAGGTCCTTGGGCAGGCCCCAGGCGAACATGGGACCGGGCGTCTCGGCCCTGGCCCAGTGCATCATGGTCGGCACCAACGCACCCTGGGCGATGCTGGTGTGGGCCGGACCACCACCGGCCCCGCCCCGCTGGCGCTGGATCAGCCGGGCCAGCACCCCGATGGTCGAGAGGTAGGCCGCGCACCAACTGCCGAAGGGGAACCGGAGGAACACCGGGCCGTCCCGATGGCCGCGCTGTTCGTCGCACAACCCGAGCCGGGCGCTGACCAAGAGATCGTCGATGGGGCCCTCGGCACTGGGGTGGCCGGCCGGCCAGCCGAGGATGGCACAGGTGACCAGTTGCGGATGGCGAGCGGCGAGCTCCTCGTCGGTCAGCCGCAGATCGGTGGCGGTGGCCGGCCCGAAGCCGTGGATGAGGACATCGGCCCCGGCGAGCAGGCGCTCGAGCTGGTCCCGCCCGCTCTCGGCGCCGAGGTCGAGGACCACGCCGCGCTTGGACCGGTTCCAGGTGAGGAAGCCCTCGGACGCCCTCGAGTGGTCCCCATCGGGCGGCTCCACCTTGATCACATCGGCGCCGGCCTCGGCCAGCATAAGGGCGGCCACCGGCCCGGCGATGCCCTCGGAGCAATCGACCACCCGAACGCCGTCGAGGATCCTCGGGCCGCCGCCTCCGCCCTCTTCGCCGGCCTCCCCCGTGCTCATGTTCGTCGATCCCCCTGCCCATCCGGTCGGTGCTGCACGGTGTTCCTGAACGGCGTGACCTGTTCCTCAACGGCGTGATCTCCGAGGGCCCGCCGCCCCTCACGTCACCGGTCATCCCGGCGCAGGTAGCACCGAGAACAGACGTGCTACGTTACGTGAATATAGCCACGTACAGCCGGTCGGATGGCGTTTTCTTTGGCTGCTCTTTGGCTGCGTGCGATCGCAAGGGGGTCCCCGATGGACGTTGATGACCTGATCCTGGTGAGCGTCGATGACCATGTCGTCGAGCCACCCAATGTCTTCGAGGACCGGTTGCCGGCCAAGTACGTGGACCTCGCCCCCCAGTTCATCACCCGGGCCGACGGGACCAGTGCGTGGCGCTACGAGGGCCAAGAGCTGGGCAACATCGCCCTGAACGCGGTGGCCGGGCGCCCGCCCGACGAGTTCGGGATGGAGCCGACCTCGTTCGACGAGCTCCGCCCGGGCTGTTACGACATCAACGAGCGGGTGAAGGACATGGACGCCAACGGCGTGCTCGGCTCGCTGTGCTTCCCCTCCTTCCCCCAGTTCTGCGGGCAGCTCTTCGCCCGGACCGAGGACAAGGACGTGGCCCTCGCCATGGTCCGGGCCTACAACGACTGGCACATCGACGAGTGGTGCGGCACCCACCCGGGCCGCTTCATCCCCTGCTCGCTCCCGGCCATCTGGGACCCCGAGGTCCTCGCGGCCGAGGTCCGGCGCACGGCGGCGAAGGGGGCCCACGCCGTCACCTTCTCGGAGAACCCGTCCAAGCTGGGCTGGCCCTCCATCCACTCGGACCACTGGGACCCGTTCTGGACGGCCTGCTCGGAGGAGAACGTGGTCGTGTGCATGCACATCGGCTCCTCCTCCGAACTGGTCATCACCTCGCCCGATGCCCCCATCGACGTGTTGATCACCGTCACCCCCATGAACATCGTCCGGGCCGCGGCCGACCTCATCTGGTCGCCGGTGCTGCGCAAGTTCCCCGACATCAAAGTGGCCCTGTCCGAGGGGGGGATCGGCTGGATCCCCTACTTCTTGGAGCGCATCGACTACAACTACCAAAAGCACCACGCCTGGACGGGCCAGGACTTCGGCCACCAGCTGCCGAGCGAGGTGTTCAACGAGCACGTCATCACCTGTTTCATCGATGACGCCTTCGGCGTGGCCAGCCGGGACTTCTTGAACATGGACAACGTCACCTGGGAGTGCGACTACCCCCACTCCGACACCACCTGGCCGACCGCCCCCGAGCAGCTCTGGAAGTACATCGGCGAGCTGCCCGACCACGACATCAACCGCATCACCCACCACAACGCCATGCGCCACTTCAGCTACGACCCCTTCTCGGTCATCCCCAAAAAGGAGGCCACCGTGGCCGCCCTGCGGGCCCGCCAGGCCGGAAGGGACGTGGCCATCCGCTCCACCCGGCGCACGCCCAAGGCCCCCCACGCCAACAAGGCCTCGGACCTCGGCGCCCTGACCAACAGCTGAGCGATGACCGACACCCAGGACAGAGCGGCACAAGAGCCCTTCGACGGCTCCTTGTTCATGGACATGGCGCGGGCCGGCAATCCCCAGGCCCTCTACCGCCAGGCCCGGGATAGCGCCCCCATCGTGCCCGGGCCGCTCGGGGGCTTCCAGGTCATGCGCCGGGCCGAGGTCGACTTCGCCCTCCAGCACCCCGACATCTTCTCCTCGGCCATGGAGGCGGTCGACCTGGGCCAGACCGTTCCCCTCATCCCCCTCCAGGTCGACCCGCCCGATCATTCCAAGTACCGGAAGCTCCTCGACCCGATCTTCGCGCCCAAGCAGATGAACATGATCGAGCCGGACATCGCCCGGCTGGTCAACGAGCTCATCGACGCCTTCATCGATACGGGATCCTGCGAGTTCACCACGGCTCTGGCCGAGCCGCTCCCGTCCTCGGTGTTCCTCCGGCTGCTCGGCCTGCCCCTGTCGGACCTCGACATGTTCCTGGGCATGAAGAACGGCATCCTCCGCCCCCAGGTGGCCGACCTGGAGCAGATGCAGGCCGCACAACGGGCGACCGCGGCCGAGATCGAGGGTTATTTCGCCGACGCCCTGGCCGAGCGCAAGCGCCAGCCCCAAGAGGACCTGCTGAGCCGGTTCCTCGCCGCCGAGGTCGATGGGGCCCGGCTCGAACAGGACGAGATCATCGGCATCTGCTTCTTGTTCATCCTGGCCGGGCTGGACACGGTGACCGACACCCTCGAGTGCTTCTTCGCCTACCTGGCTCAGAACCCCGATCAGCGCCGGGCCATCGTCGCCGACCCCACCATCATCCCCGCTGCGGTGGAGGAGCTCCTTCGCTGGGAGAGCCCGGTCACCGGTGTGGCCCGGGTGGCGGCCCAGGACGCCGAGGTCGGCGGGTGCCCGATCCACAAGGGCGATCATGTGGGGATCAGCATCGGGTCGGCCAACACCGACGAGCGGGCTCTGCCCGACGCCGACACGGTGAACCTGACCCGCCAGCCCAACAAGCACCTGGCCTTCGGTGGCGGTGTCCACCGCTGCCTCGGCTCCCACCTGGCCCGGCTGGAGCTCCGCACCACCCTGCGCGAGTGGCACCAGCGGATCCCTGACTACGTCATCGCGCCGGGGACCGAGCTGCAGTACATGCTCGGCCTCCGCCAGATCGAGACGCTGCCCCTCAACTTCGGCTGATCCGGCGGCGCCGTTGGGCCACGCATTGCCCCGGGGCCAGGTTCAGGCGATGACCACGCCGCCGTCTACCGGGATGGTCGTCCCGGTCACGAAGGTCGCCGCGTCGGACAGCAGGAACGAGATCACCGCAGCGGGTTCGCCCGCTTCGCCCGCCCGCTGGAGCGGGTAGGTGCGGCGCACCGCGGCCAGGCCCTCCGGCGTGGTGAAGGCGCCCATGGTCATGGGGGTGTTCGTCCCACCGGGGCACACGCAGTTGGCCCGGATCCCCTCGGGCCCGTACTGCACGGCGATGAGCCGGGTGAGGGCGTCGACGCCGCCCTTGCTGGCGGTGTAGCCGGCGCCCCGCCCATGACCCCGGAGGGCGGCGGTGGACGCCACCGTCACCACCGAACCGCCGGGCCGGGCCAGGTGGCGGAGGCTGTGCTTGACCACCAGGAACGTGCCCACCAGGTTCACGGTGAGCACGGCGAGAAACTGGTCGAGCTCGATGTCGGCAATGGGGGCGAAGTCCCCGCCGACGAAGACCCCGGCGCAGGTGGCCACCCCGGCGAGGGGGCCGAGCTCGGCCACCGCCGCCTCGATGGCCCCTGAGAGCCCGTCCTCGTCGGCAACGTCGACGACGGTGGGGCGGAGGGACCCGTGACCGGTCGGCCGGTCGCCGACGAGGGCCTCGAGCCCCTTGGCCTCTCGGTCCAAGGCGATCACGTTCGCCCCGTCGCCCGACAGCTGCAGGGTGAGGGCCCGGCCGATGCCGCTGGCCGCTCCGCTCACCACGTAGGTCCGCCCGGCGTGGTCGATCACGTCGCCGCACCGTCCACGGGACTGTCCAACAGCGCGTACGACAGGGTCGACGAGGCCACCAGCTTCCGGTCGTCACCGACGTCGATCACGTCGGCCCGGACCACGACGTTGCGCCGCCCGCGCCGGAGCACCTCGGTGACCACCCGGGCCGGCCCGACGGTGACCGCGCTGAGGAATCGGATGTTCATGTCCGAAGCCACGATGTTCTCCGAGCCGGCGGCCCGGACGGCGCACCCGGCCGCACCGCACTCGATCAGTGCCCCCATCAGCCCACCGTGCAGGCTCCCGTGCGGGTTCACCACCTCCTCATGGAGCTCCATCTCGAGGGCCGGACCGGTTTCGGGGTCCTCCACCCGTTCCATGTGCATGAGCGAGAGTATGTGGGTCGCGCCCACATTGATCGCTGCCATCGTCGCGTCTTCCCCGTTCTGGTCCGAAGTCCCATTCGTGCCATGGCCCGTGGCCGGCCGACCAGCGAAAGATCCTTTCTCAGATACCCCTGCGGTGCAAGGTCCTCGCCCCCGAGACAAACTCGCATGGTGAACGCCCACACGTCCCCAGTCGCAGCCGTCCAGGTGGAGTCGGTCGCCCTCATGGTTGACGGCGAGGAGGTCGACACGATCCTGTGCCGGCCGGGGAAGGGGACACCACGGGCCGGGATCGTGCTGGGCACCGAGGCCCAGGGGGTGAATGAGTTCATCGGCGGCGTCGGCACCCGGCTGGCCGAGCAGGGCTACCTGGTCGCCATCCCCGACTACTACCACGGCCGAGGCCCCGAGGACCCCGAGGCCCTGGTGGACCTGGCCCATCTCCCCGAGATCGAGCGGCACATCGGCGGGCTCGATTTCCGCCGGGGGACTGAGGACGTACTGGTCGCGGTCGAGCACCTGCGCCGGCACGAGGGCGTGGAGTCGGTGGCCGTATGGGGCTACTGCACGGGGGGCACCCTGGCCATGCTGGCGGCATGCCTGGGGCGGGACGCCGCCGCCGCCGTCCTCTTCTATCCGAGCCAACCTGTGTTCCAGGAGCTGTCCGCTCTGCGGCCGTCGCATCCCATCGATCTGATCTGGCAGCTCCGCTGCCCCGTCCTCTTACTGGTGGGGGCGGACGACCCGATCTGGCCCCAGGAGATGGTGGCCGAGGTGGCGGGGCGGTTCGACCGGTGGTCGATCCCGCTCGAGACCGAGGTCTACGAGGGCGCCGGCCATGTCTTCGCCGGCCACTTCGAGGACTGGCACCGCCCCCGGGCCGAGGCCGACTCGTGGGCCCGGGCCCTTGACTTCCTGGCGCGGCGACTGCCGCTCAGATGAGGCCGTGGAGCTCCGGGTGCTGACTACGGACTGAGGGACGTCGTACCGGGGATGGTCTTCCCGCACGTCGGCTGGGTGCTGTTGGCCACGAAGCCGCTCTTTTGGGCCTGCATGTACCAGGCGCAGGCGATGGGCGCCGCCTTGCCGAAGCTGTTCGTGTAGTTGATGGGCACCGGAAGGATGCCGTTGCCGTTGTAGAATTTCACCTTGCGCAGAGCGGTGATGATGTTGGCCGACGTGGGGTTCTTGCCCGCCAGTTGGATGCCCTTGATCATGAGATCGGCGCCCAGCCAGGCCTCGTAGATGTTGAACGTCGGAAAGTCGCTCAGGGCACGTCCCTGGTACTTCTGCAGGGCCGAGGCCAACTGGACGGTGCCGGCATTGGGGATGACGGTGGGCCGGAAGGTAGTGGCGAAGTAGACGCCCTGGACGGCCTGCCAGGCCGGGGTGTTGATGATGTCGGGCTCATAGCCGGTCGGGAAGGTCGCCACCTTGATCTTCACGCCCGCCTGCTTCAAGGCGGTGACGAGGGCGAAGTTGGAGTTGTTGTCCATACTGCCGTAGACGGTGTCGACGTGGCTCGACTTGGCGGTGAGCGCCTCGGTGGTGAAGTCGACGCCACCGAAAGGGATCGACGTGTCGAGCACGCCCACTTTCATGCCCACCAGCTTGACCGCCTTGGCCGTCCCGATAGCCGAGTGGGCCGAGGTCGGCGAGATGCTGTACCCGTAGCTGCCCAGGGTCGTGCCCCCCTTGGACTTGAGGAACTTGGCGAAGCCGTCGTTGATGGGGACGGCGGCACTGGTGGCGGTCCCGTCGGACTGGAACATGTTGGTGTTGGGTTGCTGGCCCCACTCCGGGCCGTCGAAGCTGCCGCCGGTGACGGGTATGCCCGCCTGCTGGGGGTATTTGTAGGCGGCAAAGAAGAACGGGCTGACGTTCACGATGCCGATGGCGCCGTCGGCGATGGCCTGCTGGGTGGCGGTGGCCACCTCGGTGGTGCTGCCCTGGTCGTTGAGCACGATGGGCACCAAGGGGTGACCGTTCACGCCACCCTGGGCATTCTGCAACTTGATGCGAGCCAGGAAGCCCTGGGGCGAGTCCTGGAATTCAGCCGCGGCCACGCCGGTCTGCGACGTGATCAGCGCGATCTTGATGGGCGAGCCCGTCGCGGCCGCCGATGCAGTGGTGACCGGTACCCCCACCGACGCCACCAGCCCGGCTACTGCGACGGCCGCGGTTGCAGCTTTAACCAGCGTAAAACGCACGTGTTCCCCCCGATACCTCTCAATGTGTTGGCCAGCGCCGGCGTTCCTTATGCCGGAACGGCACCCACAATATATTACAACTAGCTTACAATCCGGCAGGTCGACGGTCAAGTGGGGCAAATAGTTTTGCGTTGTCAACCAAAAAGAGTGGCTGGCAGAGGACAGTAAGGGCCACTAATGTTCGGCCCACAGGGTCGCCGCTCAACAAAAACCAATTGGGTCACCAGTCGGTAAAAGCGGTGGGCGAAACGCAATCACGTTCCGTGGCCACAAACATCAGGCGCGTACTGTGGTCAACTGGTTCGGTCGGGTGAGGTCAAGCATCGACGAAAGCGGTACGGCACGGAAGCTTACGTCGCCGGCACAGGGGAAGGGGGGCGGGTTCCATGCTTCAATACGTGATCGCCGGGCTCGTGCTCGGTGGCATCTACGCCATCGCTTCAGCGGGCCTGGTCATCACCTACGTCTCCTCGGGCATCTTGAACTTCGCCTTCGGGGCGCTGGCCTACTTCGTGGCCCGCTTCTACTACTACCTGCACAGCCAGGAGCACTGGGGGATCGTTCCCGCCGCGCTGGTGGCCGTCGTGGTGGCCGCTCCGGCCATCGGCGTCTTCTTGTACTTCGCCCTGTTCCGGTTCCTCCGCCTCTCCTCCCCCCTGATCAAGGTGGTGGCCACGCTCGGGCTGCTGGTCACCATCCCGGCCATCGCCACCTTGGTCTTCGGCAGTGGGGCCATCTTGAAGGCCCCGGGCCTTGCCCCCGAGCCCGTCCGGGTCTTCAACTTCTTGGGCGTGCCGGTGACCATGGACCAGATCATCGTCTACATCTGCGTCGTGGCCACCGTGGTTCTCGGAGCGGTGGTCCTCCGCTACACCGATGTCGGGCTGAAGGTGCGGGCCATGGTCGACTCGCCGTCCATGACCGCCCTGTCGGGCACCAGCCCCAACGGCGTGTCCATCGGCGTGTGGGCCGTGAGCACCTTCTTCGCCGGGTTGGCCGGCGTGCTGGCCGCGCCGATCATCGGCCTCGATCCTGGCAACTTCACCTTGTTGATCGCGGCCGCATTCGCCGCCGTCATCGCGGCCAGGCTCAAGAGCCTGACCATCGCAGTGATCGTCGGCCTGCTCATGGGCGTGGTGACCTCGCTCATCCAGCGCTACCTCCCGCCGTCGAGCAACATCACCACCGAGATCGTCGACGCCGTGCCCTTCATGTTCATCGCCGTCTTCCTCATCTACAGCCTGCTGCGCAGGGGCCAGGTCTCAGAGACCGAGCGGGTGGGGGGAGCGTTGGACATGGCCATCATCCCCCAGGGCGAGAGCCAGCTGGCCGGCTCGACCTCCACCGCCCTCGATTCCGGCTCGCTCGGCCTGATCTCCAGGTACGGTGGCCCGGCCGTCTTCATGGTCATCGCCGCCCTGTTACCCATCATCGTCAGCGGGTTCTGGGTGGGGCTCGTGGGCCAGTCCTTCGCCTACGCCGTCATCTTCTTGTCCTTCACCCTGGTGACGGGGGAGGGGGGCATGATCTGGCTCTGCCAGATCACCTTTGCCGGCGTGGGCGGGCTCACAGCCGCGGTCCTCGCCACCAACCACGGGTGGCCGATCCTGGCCGCCATCTTGGCCGGTGGCATCGTGGCCCTGCCCATGGGCCTCATTATCGGGTTCCTCACCATCCGGTTGGGGGGCCTCTACGTGGCCCTCGTCACCCTCACCTTCGGCCTCTTGATGGAGAACCTGGTGTTCACCCTGGGCGTGTTCCAGAACCAGGGCCTTGGGATCAACGTGCTCCGACCCAGCTGGGCCAGCACCGACACCGCCTTTGCCTACGTGTGCCTGGTGGCCTTTGCCATCGTGTCGCTGTTCATCGTCAACCTCCGACGGTCGACGACCGGCCTCGCCCTCAACGCCGTCCGCTGGAGCGAGCCGGGTTCGCGGACGCTCGGCATCAGCGTCGTGCCCATGAAGATCATCGTGGCCGGGCTCGGCGCCCTCGTGGCCGGTCTGGGCGGCGGCCTCTTGGTCACGGCCCAGACCACGGCCCAGCCAGCCAACTTCGCCACCTTCTTGGGCGTGGTGTGGCTGGCCGTGCTCGTGACCATTGGCGTTCGCTCCAACATCGCCGCCCTCATCGCCGGGCTCTCGTTCGTGTTGGTGCCCGCCCTCTTCCAGGCGTACCTGCCGAGCTGGACGGCCCAGATCCCCCCTGTCCTCTTCGGCCTGGGTGCGATCGGGGTGGCCAAGTTCCCCGATGGGACCCTGGCCCAGAACGGGCAGGTCCTCCGTCGCTGGCTGCTGCATCTGGCCAACCGGGGGTCCATGGCGGCCACCGGCGCGGTGGTCGGCGACGGCGTGCTCGCCACCGCGTCCGGAGCCGCCGGTGATCCGGCTCCGGTCGTCGAGGAGGTCTCCCGATGAGTGCAGCCGACCTCGACGGAGCGACGGCCACGGCCGCGCCGACGCCCGACCCCGGTGACTCGGTGCCGTCGGTGCTGTCGGCCACCGGGGTCACCGTGCGCTTCGGTGGCCTGGTGGCTCTGTCCGACGTGAGCCTCGAGGTGCCGCAAGGGACGATCGTGGGCTTGGTGGGGCCGAACGGCGCCGGGAAGTCCACGTTGTTCGCCGTGCTCTCGGGCCTCTTGTCCCCGGCGGGCGGCGCGGTGACCCTCGGCGGGGAGGACGTCACCCGGGCGAGCCCGCAGGTCCGGGCGCGCAAGGGCATGGCCCGCACCTTCCAGCAACCCGAGCTGTTCTTGGGACTGACCGTCCGTGAGCACCTGGTGCTGGCCCACCGGATCCGCTTCGCCCGGAGGCGCCTCTGGCAGGACATGGTGAACCCGAAAGCACTCTTCCCTGCCCCCCGCTCCGAGGTCGATCGGGTCGATGGCCTGCTCGAACTGCTCGATCTGACCAGCGTGGCCAGGGCGCCGGTGGCGGCGCTGCCCCTCGGCACCAGCCGGCTGGTCGAGGTGGGCCGGGCCCTTGCCACCCAACCCGACGTGGTCCTGCTCGACGAGCCCCTGGCCGGATTGGACATGCGCGAGTCCGAGAACCTGGCCGCGGCCTTCACCCGGGTGGTGGCCGAAGGCGAGCGCCAGGTGTCGTTGTTGATGGTCGAGCACGACGTGGCCACCGTGCTCGCCCTGTCGAGCCGGATCTACGTCCTCGACTTCGGCGAGCTGATCGCCTCGGGCACGCCCGAGGAGGTCCGCAGCAACGCCGCGGTCCGGTCGGCCTACCTGGGTGACGAGGACGCCACCGCCGAAAAGCGGTCGGACCGATGACCGAGCCCCTCCTCAGCGTGGAGAGCCTCGACGTTCGCTACGGCCCATCCCAGGCGCTGTTCGACGTCTCTTTGGAGGTGGCGCCGGGATCGGTGCTGGCCGTGTTGGGGGCCAACGGGGCGGGCAAGTCCACCCTGGCCCGGTCGGTCTCCGGACTGGTCCCCGCCGCCCACGGCCACGTGCGCTTCGACGGGGCCGACGTCACCCGCCGCTCGGCCCATCGCATCCGCCGGCTCGGCCTCACCTACATCCCCGAGGGACGAGGCATCTTCCCGGGCCTGTCGGTCATCGACAACCTGCGCATGGCCGTCGGCCAGGAGAAGCGGGGCGACCGGTCCGGCGCCATCGAAGCGGCCATCGAGCACTTCCCCGTCCTCGGCGCCCGGCGCATGCAACGGGCCGGGAGCCTGTCCGGTGGCGAGCAACAGATGCTCGCCCTGGCCCGGGCCCTGGCCGTGCCGCCGCGGCTCATTATCGCCGACGAGATGTCGCTGGGGCTGGCCCCGCTCGTGGCCGAACAGGTGTTCCAGAGCCTGGACGAGGCCCGCCAGCGCGGGATCACCATCGTCCTCATCGAGCAGTTCGTGCACCGGGCCCTTCAGCTGGCCGACCACTGCGTCATCCTCACCCGGGGACGCGTCGGCTGGTCGGGGCCGGCCAGCGAGGCGCGCCAGGAGGTTCTCGACCGATACCTGGGCGAGGCCGATCAGGCCGAGGCCAGCGTGTAGCGCTACAGGTCGGGGAGCCCCATGTCCAAGTTGGGCACCTGGAGCCCGCCGTCCACCTCGAGGATCTTGCCGGTGAGGAACGAGCCGGCCGGCGAGCTGAGGAAGACGACGGCGGCGGCGATGTCCTCCGGGTCGCCGATGCGGCGCAGGGGCGTCGACGACTCCATCGCCTGGCGAAGCTCGGGGGTCTGGGTGACGATCTCCAGGGCGGATGTGGCCACCGAGCCCACGCCGATGGCGTTCACCCGGATGCGCGGCGCGAGGTCGGCGGCGGCCAGGCGGGTGTAGTGGGCCAGTGCGGCCTTAGCCGTGCCGTAGGCGGCGAATCCCCGGCCGGCGATCCGACCGACGACCGAGGAGATGTTGACGGCCGACCCGCCGCCGCCTTCGAGCATGAGGGGTACGGCCGGGCCGAGCAGGGCGTGGGCGGTGGCCACATTGAAGTGGAACGCCGCTTTCATGGTGGCCGGCGACGTGTCGGCGAAGGCCTGGGGCATCGAACCACCGACGTTGTTCACCACGATGTCCAGCCGGCCGAATTCCTGGCGGGCCGTGTCGACCAGGCCGGCGACGGCATCGAGGTCGCTCAGGTCGGCCACGACGACGACGGCCCGACGGCCGGTCGCCTCGATCTGGGAGGCCACGTGGCGCAGCTGGTCCTCGCTGCGGGCCGAGATGACCATGTCGGCCCCGGCCTCGGCCAGCGCCAGCGCGCTGGCTGCGCCGATGCCCCGCCCGCCCCCGGTCACGATGCCCACGCGATCGGTCACTCGAAATCGGTCCAAGATCATGCTGTGCCCCCCTTTGGGTGTGGCTCACGTCTACCAGCCGCGGGCACGGCGGCGCCATGCCGGGACCGACCGGACCGTCATGGGCCGCCGGACGACCCCGGGCTAGTCGGCCAGGTCGGCGGCCGAGGTGACGTGGGTCGGGTGCAGGCGGACCACGAGCTCACCGGCGACCCCGTTGCGGTTGCCGTATTCATCGGCCCGATCGGGCCCCATGTACCGGCCTCCGATGACCGAGGCCCAGTGGCGCAGCTCGTCGAGGTCCTCGCTGATGGTCACTGTTCCCTCCACGATGACGTACGAGAACGGCGGCGCCTCGTCGTCGATACAGAGGGCGGCACGGGGATCGCGGCGAAGCGCTCTTCCTTTCAAGGTGTCCGCGCCGGTGTTGAAGACGACATCGCCCAACCCGGTGCCGTCATGGGGTGGGTCGATGACGAACCACACCGGGGCCACATGGGGCCGGCCGTCGGCGCGGACGGTGGCCAGCTTGCCGGTGTGGGGCGGGTCGCCGATCAGAAAGTCCCGCGCCTCGTCTTCGCTCATGGCGTGGTAGGGCACGGCCAGTTCCTCCTTCTCCGGGCTGGCTCGTCCGGGCCGGCTCAGGATCGGGTCCGCTCAGGGCCGGGTGGGCCTCAAGACGGGGTGGGCTCAGGTCGGGTGGAGGGCAGGCCCAGCTTGCGGTGGTCCCACGACACCACCCGGTCGACCTCCAGCTTGATGACCACCCGCTTGTGCAGCATGGTCTCGACGAAGGGCCGCAGATCCTCGGTGTAGGGGCTGTAGTAGCGCTCGAACACGCTGACCCCGAGGTCGAACATGCGCTCGGGGTCGTCCACCACCTCGCCCCTCCCCACCAGCTCCACCCCCCGCAGCTCCTCGTAGTAGTCGCCGTCCTCGAACATGCAGGTGAGCCTGGGGTCCCGCAGCAGGTTCTGGGCCTTCTGCGCCTTGGCCTTGGTCTCGACGGCGACGGCCCCCTCCAGGAAGCCGTACCACATGGCCACGGCATGAATGGAGCCGTCGTGGTTGATCGAACACATGGTCATGGGCCGGCGCTCGTGAATGAAGGCGTCGACCTCTTCGGGCGTCATCTTGATGAGGTCCCGCTGCTTCACCCCGTGCCCCATCTGCTCGGTCATGGCCACCCCTTCGTCCTCCGTGCGCCCGACCCCGGGCGCGGGAACGAGCGTACCTCCGCTCGTCGGGAACGAGAACGCCGGTTCAAGCCCTTAGGCGCCGGGCCCTGCCTGGTTGCTGGGTGGGCATGGTCAGGGTGGCGGGGATGGTCAACCCGGGAGCGGGCGCCAAGAGGGAGGTGACGTCCTGGTTGTCCGGGCATTCCGCGGTGACCGCTGCACCACCTTGGGCCGTCGCCGGCATGGGAGGGACCGAGGTGTTGGGGTTGCCGCTGACATTGAGCGTGGACGTGAGGTCGCCGACCGTCTTGCGGCGCCAGGCCGAGATGTTGTTCACCGTGATGTCGAACCGCTCCTCGAGGAAGCGCAGTTGGGATGTGTGGTCGAACCGGTCAGAGTTCACGTAGCCGCCGCGGCTGAAGGGAGACACGACGAGCAGCGGCACCCGGAACCCCAGCCCGATCGGCCCGGCGATGCCCCCGGCCGCAGAGGGGAGCGGGTCGGCCGTCACATACTCCCCCTTGGTCCCCTTCGGCGCGGTCGGTGGCGGTACATGGTCGAAGAAGCCGCCGTTCTCGTCGTAGGAGATGAAGAGTGCCGTCTTGGCCCATACCGTCGGGTTGGCCGTCAAGGCGGAGAGCACCTGGCTGATCATGAATTCGCCGTTGAGGGGTGCCGCGGAGGGATGCTCTGAGTCGACGATGGTGGGCAGGATCCAGCTCACTTCGGGCAGAGAGCCGGCCGCCACATCGGCGGCGAACTCGGTTGGCCACACGGGGAGGAAGGCTTTCTCGTAGAGGGACGAGCTCGGGTTGTCCAGAAGTTGCTTGAAGTACAGGAGCGAGTTGAACCCGAGGTTCAGGTTGTCCTTCTCGAGCGCACCGACCGAGCCGTTGGGCGGCTGATAGACCTTCCAGCTCACACCCTTGTTCTCGAGCAGCTCGGGCACCGTCTCCCAGGTGCACGTCCCGACCACCTGCTGGGACTGGGCAATCGAGGGAGTGACGAGGACGGGGCCGCCGTGGGCACCGGCCGGGTCCAGCGTTCCTGTCATCCACATGACCCGATTGGGCTGGGTCGGACCGATCACCGAGCAGTGGTAGGCGTCTCCGATGGTGAACGCGTCGGCCAGGGCATAGCGAAACGGGGTGTCCTGGCGCTCGAGGTAGCCCATCACGATGGGCGCCTGGGCCGGCCCATCGTTGCCCGGTTGGGCGTGGACGCTGACGAACTTGTCCATCTTCCCCCCATTCCAGCTGTGGTGCTGGGGAACCCAGTTGTGAACCGGGATGTCGGAGTTGCCCGCGCACTGGGCCATGGTGGTGGCCACGTCGAGGTGGTACGGGACCAAGGTGTCGGCGTGGGCCGGCTGGCTGGTGCTCTGGGGCCAGGCCTGGCTGAAGGGCCCCAGGCTCCCAGCGGGGTGGTCGTTGAACCCCCGCACACCCGGGTAGACGCCGAAGTAGTGGTCGAAGGATCGGTTCTCGAGCATCAGCATCACCACGTGCTCGATCGCCCCCAGGTCCGAACCGGCCGGTGCGGTGGCCGCGGCCCGGGCGACCAGCGACGAACCGCCGAACGACTCGAGCAGCGCAGTGGCCCCGAGGGTCAGGCCACCGGCCATGAACCCACGTCGGGAGACAGACGGACCTGGCATCACGCCACCTTTCTGGACGGTCGGCACCGATTGCCAAAGCTGCGGTCACCCTAGCCCTCGGTCCCCGCGCCGGTGGGGAATGGCCGGGGATTCCGACGTTGCCGATCAGGGGCCCTCCGGCTGCCCGTAGGCTGCCCGCCATGTCCTCAACGGTCGCGGCGTCGGATCCCCGGATCCCCCGGGTGCACGCCCGGCGGCTCCCGCAACCGACCACGGCCGAGCTCGTACGCCGGAGCCTGCGCATCGCCACCGTCGGCGCCAGGCACTTCTCCGGGTTGGCCCTGCGCCAGCTCCGCCACGCCGGCACGGGCCCCCTTCCCCTGACCGTCCTGGCGCCGCCGCTGCGGCGCACCTTCGAGGACCTGGGCGGCACCTACATGAAGTTCGGACAGTTGGTGGCCTCGTCCCCCGGCGTGTTCGGCGAGGCCTTCGCCGACGAGTTTCGGACCTGCCTGGACACCGGCCCCGCCGTGCCCTTCGAGACCGTTCGACAGATCGTGGAGTCGGACCTGGGGATGGAGCTGAGCGAGGCCTTCGCCCGGTTCGACGAGGTCCCCATCGGCCGAGCCTCGATCGCCGTCGTCCACAAGGCCGTACTCCAAGACGGCCGGATCGTGGCCGTCAAGGTCCTGCGCCCGGGGGTCGAGCAGGTCGTCGCCACCGACCTGGACCTCCTGCAGCCCCTGTTGGAACTGGTGGCCCGGCAGACCGGGGACCAGGCCGCAGGGACGCTCATGCAGATGTTCACCGGCTTCCGGCAACAGATCGGCGAAGAGCTCGACCTGCGCAACGAGTCCCGGGCCATGGCTGCGTTCGCTCTCCTGCTCGGTGAGGTCGACCTCCCCTTATTGGCGGTGCCGACGCCCTACCCCGAGTTCTCCGGCCCCAACGTGTTGACCATGGAGTTCCTGGACGGTGTGCCCATCGACGACTTGGCCGGCGCGGCCGAGTTCGGGGTCGACCCCGGCCCGTTGGTCGAACAGGTGGTCAAGGGTTTCTTCCTCACCGCCGTCCGCTGGGGCGCCTTCCACGGCGACGTACACGCCGGGAACATGCTCTTGTTGCGCGACGGCCGGATCGGGATCATCGACTGGGGCATCGTGGGTCGCCTCGACCCCGAGACCCGGTACGTCTTCACCCGGATGCTGGCCGCCGCCCTGGGTGACGAGTCGGCCTGGGAGGACATGGCGGCCCACCTGACCAAGACCTACGGCCCGGCCATGCAAGAGGGCCTCGGCCTGTCGGACGAGGACCTGGCCCTGTTCATCCGGGGCCTCATCGAGCCGGTGCTGCTCCGACCCTTCGGTGAGGTGTCGCTGGGCACCCTGATCCAGGCGCCGCAGGTCCAAGCGGCCAAGGCCCAGGGCATCGAGGCCCACAACCGGTCGCTGCCGGCCGTGCTGGGAAGGCTCAGGGCCCAGCGCCGTCTTCGGCGCCTGGCCGACGAGTCCGGTGGCACTGACTCCGAGTTCGACCGAGGCACGTTCCTACTAGGCAAGCAGCTCATGTACTTCGAGCGTTACGGCAAAATGTTCCTCTCCGACGTCCCCCTTCTCCACGACCGTGCCTTCTTCGAGATGTTGCTGGAGACAACGCGCCCGTGAACAAGTCGGCTGCTGTCGAGAAGGACGCACCAGTTGAGAACGCTGCTGTCGAGAACGACCCTGTAGTAGTGGAGAACCCCGATTCCGAGGAGAGCACCGTGGCCCCAGCCTTGTCCGTCTGCTTCGTCTGCACCGGCAACATCTGCCGGTCTCCGTTGGCCGACGTGGTCCTCGGGCACTTGGCCAGGGAGACGAGGCTGGCTGACGGCACGGTGCTGGCCGATCACCTCCGGATCTCGAGTGCAGGGACCGGGCCCTGGCACGAGGGCGAGCCCATGGACCCCCGCGCCCTGTCCGTGCTGGTCGAGCACGGCTACAAGGACCACGGCCACATCGCCCGCCAGTTCGCCCTCTCCCAGTTCGACCAGGAGGACCTGATCGTCTGCCTGGCCCGCCGGCACCAGCAGACCCTTCGCAGCCTGGCCGCCGGGCGGCCCATGGACGACCGCCTTGTGCTGCTCCGCTCCTATGACCGGGGTGCCCACGGCGCGGTGGACGTGCCCGACCCGTACTACGGCGATGTGGCCGATTTCGAGGAATGCCTGGCCCTGATCGAGGCCGGTTGCCGGGGGTTCGTCCTCGAGTTGGTCTCCCGGATCGAGGGCCGGCCGGCCTGAGCGCCAACCGTTCGAAAGCGGTCCCGCGGATAGATTGTCGGCCATGAGCCAGCGCCCTGACCTCTCCGGCAACGTCGCCCTCGTCACCGGGGGAAGCCGCGGCCTGGGTTCCACCATCACCGAGGCCTTCCTGGAGGCGGGGGCCGACGTGGCCATCTGCGCCCGCAAGGAGCCCGACACCCTCCCCTCGGCCGGTGGGAGGGAGGCGTTCTTCGTGGGCGGCGACCTCCGCAACTTCGACGAGGTGACGGCCATCATCGACGCCGTCGTCGAGCACTTCGGCCACCTGGACATCGTGGTCAACAATGCCGGCGGCGCCCCGCCCATCGACTCAGCCACGGCGTCGCCCCGGTTCTCGACGTCGGTCATCGCGCTGAACCTGTTGGCCCCGCTGTTCGTGACCCAGGAGGCCAACCGGGTGATGCAGAGCCAGCCCGACGGGGGCCTGGTGTTGAACATCTCGTCCCTGTGCGGCATGCGGCCCTCGCCGACCACGGCGGCCTACGGCGCGGCCAAGGCTGGGTTGTTGAACCTGACCGAGAGCCTGTCGATGGAGTTCGCCCCCAAGGTGCGGGTCAACTGCGTCACCGCCGGGGCCCTCGAGACCGAGGAGCTCCACGAGCGGTTCGGCGGCGACGCCTACTTCGATGCCGTCCGCGCCACCGTCCCGCTTGGGCGGATGGGGAACCCCGACGACGTGGCCAACGCCTGCCTCTTCCTGGCCTCCGACCAAGCCAGCTTCATCACCGGGAGCAACCTGGTCGTGCACGGCGGAGGTGACCACCCCCCGCTGATGATCTGAGATGTCGGGTCCCGCGGTCGGCCCGCAGCCGGACGCGGTGAGCTCGACGCCGGTCGGCGGGGGCGACACCTGTACGGCGAGCCGGTTGGTGCTGGCCGACGGCACCGTTCGGTTCGCCAAACAGCGCCGGAGCCCTCCGGGCAAGGGGGCATTGCCCCGAACCGGCTGGGACGTTGTGCTCACTTCCGAAGCATCCGGGCTGCGCTGGCTCCGAGAGGCGCAAGGGAGCGGCGGCGCGCCGGTCCCCGCAGTGGTCGCGGCCTCGGAGGCAACGCTGGTGCTGCAGTGGATCGAGCCGGGCCGGCCCACGGCCGCGGCGGCCGAGCGGTTCGGCCGCGAGCTGGCCTGCACCCACCGGGCGGGAGCCCGCGACTTCGGCGCTCCCTGGGCCGGCGCCATCGGGCCGCTGCCCCTCGACAACCGGCCACCGATGTCGGGACCCGAACACCGGTGGGGCCCGTTCTACGCGGCGCGCCGCATCGAGCCGTACCTGGCGTTGGCGGTCGACGCCCGGTCGATCGACGAGAACGACCGTCGGGCGGTGGAAGGGGTCGTCGCCCGGATCGACGAACTGTGCGGCCCGGACGAGCCACCGGCCCGGATCCACGGCGACCTGTGGAGCGGCAACCTGGTGTGGGCGGCCGAGGGCCGGGTGTGGCTGGTCGACCCCGCCGCCCATGGCGGTCACAGGGAGACAGACCTGGCCATGCTCGCTCTTTTCGGCACACCCCATCTCGACCGGGTCCTCGACGCCTACGCCGAGGAGTCTGCCCTCGCCCCCGGCCACCGGAGTCGGGCGGCCCTCCACCAGCTCCACCCCCTGCTCGTCCACGCCGCCCTCTTCGGCGGTCCCTACGGTGCCCGGGCCGGCGCGGCGGCCCGCTCCGCCCTCGGAGGGAACGGGGGCTGAGCGCCCGCACCCCCGTGGGCCTGGCCCGGGTGGACGGGGCGAAGCCGGCCCTGCCCTGACCCACGGTGGCGGGTCCCAGTTCTTCGCCCTGGGAGGTCGTGAGCAGCGAAAAGCCCTGACCGGCTCGTGGTCGGATCGTCGCCACCGCGGCCGGTAAGCTGCGTCGCGTTCGCCGAGACACCGGAGGTCACATGAAGGTCGTCGTCGACTACGACGAGTGTGCCAGCAACGCAGTTTGCATGGGAATTGCTCCGGAGGTGTTCGAGGTACGGGACGACGGGTTCCTCTACGTACTCAACGAGCACCCGGGGGAAGAGCTTCGCGAGAAGGTGCGCCAGGCAGCCAACGGTTGCCCGACGGGGGCCATCACCATCGTCGAGGACGAGTAGCCCCCGGCGTGCCCGGGGACACCCCGAGGGTCCGTTTCGCTCCGTCGCCAACCGGCTTCCTCCACGTCGGGAGTGCCCGGGCGGCACTGTTCAATTGGGTGGTGGCCCGCCAGTCCGGCGGCACGCTCGTGCTCAGGATCGAGGATACCGACACCGAGCGCAACCGGGAGGAGTGGGTCGACGGCATCCTGTCCGCCCTCCACTGGTTGGGCATGGATGCCGACGAGGGCCCCTACCGCCAGTCGGAACGGCGTCAACGTTACGACTCGGCCGTCCAGGGGCTTTGGAGCGCCGGCCATCTCTATGCCTGTGACTGCACACGCGAAGTCGTGGACGCCCGGACAAAGGGAAACGCGGTACCCGGCTACGACGGGTTCTGCCGGGACCGCGGCCTGGCGCGTGGCGAGGGGCGCGCCCTTCGCTACCGGACGCCCGACGAGGGATCGACGATCGTGGTCGACGTTATCCGGGGGGAGGTGGAGTTCCCCCACGCGGCCATGGAGGACTTCGTGGTGGTGAAGTCCAATGGTCAGCCGCTCTTCGTCCTGGCCAACGTGGTCGACGACATCGATATGGCCATCACCCACGTGATCCGGGGTGAGGATCTGCTGCCCACCACGCCGAAGGGCCTCCTGCTGTGGGGGGCGTTGGCCTCGTCGGGGTGGCAGACCGACGGCCTGGTGGCCGGCGCCCCCAGCCCGACCCTGGGGCTCCCGGTGTTCGCCCACCTGCCCTTGCTGGTCAACGCCCAGCGCAAGAAGCTGTCGAAGCGGCGCGACTCGGTGGCGGTCGAGTCCTACCGGGAGGAGGGGTACCTTCCCGATGCCTTCGTCAACTACCTGGCCCTGCTGGGTTGGGGGCCGCCCGGGGGCGAGGAGCTCTTCGGCGTGGATCAGCTGTTGCACGAGTTCCGGCTTGACCACGTCAACCACTCGCCGGCCTTCTTCGACGTCGACAAGTTGAAGCACATGAACGGGGAGTACATCCGGGCCCTCTCGGTGGATGAGTTCATCGAGGCGGCCCAACCATGGTTGACCGGCCCGGAGGCGCCGTGGCCGTCCGAGAACTTCAACGTCAGGACCTTCGCCGAGATGGCCCCGGTGGTCCAGGAGCGGGTAGCCCTGTTGTCCGAGGTCCCGGCGATGGTCGACTTCTTCTTCGTGGACGAGCCGGCCATCGACCCCGACTCATGGGCCAAGGCGTTCGCCGACCGGGTCGCTCCCGCCATCTTGGAGGCGGCCATTGCCGCCTATGAGGGATTGGCGGCGGGGGAAGGGGCAGGTTGGACTGCCGATGCCCTGCACCAGGCAACACAGTCGGTCGGCGAGCAGTTCGGTCGGAAGCTGGGCAAGGCCCAGGCCCCGATCCGTGTGGCCGTCACCGGCAGCCGGGTGGGCCCCCCATTGTTCGAGTCGCTGGTGGCGTTGGGCCCCGACCGGGTCCTGGCCCGGATGAAGGCTGCGCTCGAGCGGTTGCCGGCGCCGTCCTGAGTCGTGGGGCTTCTGGCCACCCTCACCGGGATCAGCCTGCTGGGGAAGATCGTGCGACTGGTCCTGCTGGTCGTCCTGGTCGTCGTGGTCTACTTCGGCGTGACCCTGGTACAGGTGTGGCTGACCGGGCGGCAGTACGACCCGCGGCCGGCCCAGGCCATCGTGGTCATGGGGGCGGCCCAATACAACGGCGTGCCCTCGCCCGACCTGGCCGCCCGGCTCGACGAGGCAGAGCTGCTGTGGCGGGACCATCAGGCTCCCCTGGTGGTGGTGACCGGCTCGAAAGAGCCGGGTGACCTCTTCACCGAGGCCCAGGCGTCCGCCAAGTACCTGGAGACGACCGGGATCCCGGCGGGGGACATCGTCCAGGTGGGCGGGAGCGACTCGTGGGAGAACCTGTCTCTGGCCTCGGCCGCCCTGGTCGAGCGGGGTGACCGCCAGGTCCTGGTGGTCACCGACCGGTTCCACGAGGACCGGAGCCTGGCCATCGCCAGCGCGGTGGGGCTGTCGGCCTATCCGACCCCGACCACCGTCTCGCCGATCCAGGGGTGGTCGGCAGTGCCGTACTACCTGAAAGAGGCGGTGGGCGTCGGACTCGGGCGGATCATCGGCTTCAACCACCTGAGCTCGGTGCACAGCTCACTCGGCTGAGCATGGCCGAGCGCCCAAGTGGCCGGACAGTACGTCTTCTTGCTCATCAACACTCTCGGCCGCCGGGCCGGCGGCCCTCAGGGCAGCCGTGGCCCCTAGGCCCGAGCCGGACCCAGGCTGCGCCAGTCAGGCCGAGGGTGCCGGTTCTCGCCACGTCGGCTAAATTGGCGCTTCGCCCAATCGGGGGTGGCGCAACTGGCAGCGCGCATGATTCTGGTTCATGAGGTTGGAGGTTCGAGCCCTCCCCCCCGAGCGGAGATGGCATCCCATCCTGGGAGGTCATCGCTTGGTCCCATCGTCTAGAGGCCTAGGACATCACCCTCTCAAGGTGGAGACACGGGTTCGAATCCCGTTGGGACTGCCACTCATTTCCGCTGGTCAAAGCGTTCTAAGCCGTTCCCGCTTCGTCGCTCTTCGCAACTTCGTCCGTATTTCGTCCGTCTGAGATCGGGACGACCGCTGCTGGGGTCGCCACCTTCGCCAGGGCATCGGCGAGCACTCTGTCCCGGTCCTCGGTTGCATGTTGGTAACGGATGGCCGCCATGGGGCTCGCATGACCGGCACGGCGCATTAGCTCGGCCGTGCTTGCGCCAGTGGCCGCCGCCCACGTCAGGCCTCTGTGCCGGAGATCGTGGAATCGAACGTCTTCTCGTCCAGCTTTCGTGCGCGCCTTGGTCCACGCGTGGTCGAGCGTCCGCGGGTGCGCTGGCATCCCATCGGATCCGGAGAACAGCCACGCGTCACGTTTGGCCCCGCCGAGAGTGCTCAGGTGATGCTCGAGG